>NZMY01000053.1 GCA_002694745.1 Croceicoccus sp.
GCCGCGGTGTCGTAATCGGCTACAGTCTCGGCTGGCTCAAACCCTACGAGAATCTCTGGCTGGCCTATCCGCCAGCAGTAGCAAAAGAGTTTTCGCCCGAACTCGCCGAACTGGCCGGTTATGTGCAGCACCGCCCGAACCTGGGTAATTTCGAAGGGCAATGCCCGTCGGTTCTGCTGCGTGACGAGGTGCCCGAATTCCCGCAGGCAACCGATAGTCTGCGCCCCGACCAGAAAGAAGCGGTTCGTGAGTTCGCCGAGACGCGCCGCAGCGGGCGATGAGTCCCGCTCACGTCCTCGAGCCTACGTACAGGCGGCTTAAAAATGCATTGCTGGAAGGGCGCTTCCGGGCCGGTGCGAAGCTCGAGGCGATGCGACTGGCTGACGATTTCGGAGTAAGCATGACGCCGGTAAGAGACAGCCTGAACCAGCTTGTCGGCGAAGGGCTGGTCGACCTCACGCCCGGCGAAGGATTTCGCGTACCGCTGCTTACCGAACAGGCCTTGCGCGACATCCTGCAAGTCAACGCCCTGCTTTTGGAGCAGGCTCCCGACACCGACCGCAAATCACTGCAAATCGACGAAGGATCCAGCGACACTCAGGGTGCTTATGCCGACCGATTGGCGCACGTCTTCAGAAACATCGCGGCAAACTCAGGCAATCGGTTTCGCGTACATTTGGTCGAACGCATTAGCGACAGACTCCACCCGCTACGTGAACTCGAGCCGGAGATTTGGCTTGGGGCATCGCAGGCTCTTGAGCAAATTGAGCTAACAGCTCAGCAGGGGTTCGATGGCTCAAACCGAGCGGTACGCGCATATCATCAACACATTGAGGCTCTGGTACCCGCTCTGGTCAGACGTTTGAACCAGCAGACCGCCTAGCCCTCGCCAATGAGTTAGGTCGTCTCTCTATTCTCGGTCAGAACCGTCGCGAGGTGGTCATTCCAGGCATCGAGTGCCTGGCGTTTCTCGTCCCTCCAATCGTGTCGCTGGTAGATGCCGGCGACTCCGGCGCGCGATCCGCCGACGTGGTTGAGAACGGCTTCGGTGACTTCAAACCGAACGCCAAGCCGCTGGAAGTTCGTGGCGAGGGTTCGTCGTAGATCATGAAGGCGCCAGGCTTCTAGCGGCTCTTCGCAACGCTCCTCGATCAGGCTGTCGAGCTTCACCTTCCCTTTGGCATATCCCGTAAAGCCCGCCCCGGTTGCTGTAGCGAAAACACGGCCTTTGCGCGGCCACTTCTCGCCGCGAGCCTCCCGGTCGAGTTCGGCGATTGCAAGATCGTTGAGGGGAATGGAGTTAGGTTCTCCGTTCTTGGTTCGAGATCCGGGCAGGGTCCATAATCTTTCGCTGCGACTGAGCTCCTGCCAGTGCATCCCGGAGACTTCTTCACGGCGCTGTCCGGTTACGATCAGAAGCCTGACAATTGGACCAAAGCAGCGATGACATTCCGGCGCCGCATTCCAGATATGGCGGAGTTCGCCATCCTTGAGCCAGCGCTCTCGTGGCTTGACCGGAGGCGGAGTTTCCATGCCCTCCATCGGGCTGCGATCAATATCTCCGCGACTCACGGCCCAGCGAAACAGGCGGCGCATAACGGCAAAGACATTTCGCCGGTTTGCCACCTGCTTGGGCGGCATCTGATCGAGAACCGATACGACGTCGATCTTCGTAATCGCTGGCAGCGCCTTCATTCCGAATGTGGGCTTGAGGTAGAGGCGAATGGATCGCTCCACGAGGCGACGCCATCCCTCGCGTTTGCAGGAGCGAGTGAAGAGGTCAGCGTAATTCGAGAAGGCGAGGTCGACAGCTTCCCGGCGGCGCTGCTTTTCCGCATCAACCGGATCAATGCCCTGCGCAACAATCACCAACAATCGCTCAGCTTCCAAGCGTGCCGTAGTCGGTGTCCAAGGCGATCCATGGGATCCGATCGTGAAACGACGGGTCTTCGTTTCTCGTCCGCCCATTCGGAACTGGATTATGTAACTGATTGATCCAGCAGCTGTAATCTTGACGCCAAAGCCCTTGAGATCGGTGTCCCAAAGATAGTTTTCCTTTGGTCCAACCGGGAGCGAATCGACCGTGCGCTTGCTGATTTTTCCTGTTGCCATGCGATACCTCGTGGCCTTTTTCTGGCAATCACCGGGTAATCACGCAAGCGGAAAAAGGGGCGAATTGGAGGCAATTCTGGCGTAAGTGTTTTGAGCTAAGTCGTTGTTTTTACAACATCAGCGTAGTCTAGCGTCGCCTGAATCGAAAGTACCACACCTCGTGCCCCAGCCTGCGGGCCTTGGCCTCATAGCGGGTTTCGGGCCAGCCGCCGGGGCGGGTCAGGAAGTCCTGCGGCGTCTCGCATAGCCACTCGAATGCGTCCGTATGCCGCTGCATCACCATCAGCGCGTGGCGCAGATAGACGGGGTGATCGGTGCCGAAACGAAACTCGCCGCCGGGTTTCAGCTTTGCCGCGATCATTTCGACCGGGCCGTCGTTCATCATGCGCCGCTTGGCATGGCGCGCCTTGGGCCAGGGATCGGGATGCAGCAGATAGGCGAAGGACAGCGCCCGGTCCGGCACCCGCGCCAGCACCTGCAGCGCATCGCCCATGTGCAGCCGCACATTGCCCAGCGCATCGTCGCGCACATGGGTCAGCGCCTGCGCGACGCCGTTCAAAAACGGCTCGCACCCCACGAAGCCGTGGTCGGGAAGCATGTCGGCGCGATAAGCCAGATGCTCGCCCCCGCCAAAACCGATCTCGAAATGCAGCGGGCGGTCATCGCCGAACAGCGTCTGCGACGACACCGGCCCTTCGTCCGGCACCGCGATCTGCGGCAGCAGCCGGTCGACCAGCTCCTGCTGCGACGCGCGCAGCGCCTTGCCTTTCGACCGGCCATACAGCCGGCTGAGCGTGGTGGGATCGCCTTCCTTGTGCGCAGTCATGGGCGAGGCCGTTAGCGTCCGAACGCCCCTGCGTCGAGAGCGAGCGTGCGTCGAAATCGGGTTTGCGCTATTCGCCACGGATATGACGTCGCTCTACCATCCGCCGGTCAAACGCTCGGTCGAAATCGCCGGGCACAAGACCTCGATCAGCCTCGAACCGCTGTTCTGGGACATGCTGCGAGAGGCCGCCGAACGCGAAAAGGCGCCGATCAACGCGATTGTCGCGCGGATCGACGCCGAAAGAATCGCGAGCGAAACCCCTCCGGGCCTCGCCAGCGCGATCAGATTATGGCTGGCGAGCCGGAAGGCAGAACCCGCCGACTCATCACCCGATCAGTAATTCGCCGGCGGGTCGCTTGCCGGAAAGCTCTGGTCGCTGGCCTCGTCGGTTTCGGTCCACTTGCGGCGCGGCGTGTCGCGCATCGAGGACGGACCGGCATCGCGGATCGGTGTGATTTCGTCGCTCGTGCTCTTGTCGCGCGGCGTACCGCCGGCATAGGCGGGCGACGAACCCGTCTGGTTGTTCTGGAAATAGCGGTAACCGGCATATCCGATTGCGCCCAGTGCGGCGAGTTTAAGCAAAGCCATTGAAATTCTCCTTTTGGAAGATCAACGCTCGGCGCAGGGCTTCGTTTCAATCGGTTCGCGATGTTTCCGCATCGGCGGGCGCAGCGGATGAACGCTCTGGCTCGTTGTCTGCACGCGGCAGCATCTCGGCGGCATCGGACAGCACCTGCCGCTCGGTGGCGTCGGCGGGACGCGGATCGTCAATCGCCTCGCCGCAGCCGGGCAGCAGCACGGCCATCAGGGCCGCCATGCCCGGCGCGGCGAGGCGCAGGCGCATTATTCGCCTTCCATCGCTGCCGACAGATCGGCGGCGGCGTCGTCGGCCGCATCTGCGGCGTCCTCGGCCGTCGGGTCGACGATCGGCGGCGCAGGCTCGGCCGGAGCCATCGCCGGTTCGTCCATCACGTCGGCAGCCATCGGATCGACGGCGGCATCGTCCTCCATGCCGGGCTGCGCCATCACTTCGGCGGCGGGCATTTCGACATTGTCGGCTTCGGCAGGGGCATCGGCTTCATCGGTCGAACCGCATGCGCCAAGCAGCAGGGCGGGTGCGGCGACAAGCGCGGCACGGGCGATAATCATCTTCATGTTACGGGTAACTCCCTCGTCTGGACGCCATGGGGCGCGGCGGGAATCTAGGCGCGAGAAGGCGGGCAGGCAATGATTGCCAACATATAAAGCTTTCTTTATATGCACCGCCATGACCACCGCTCCGCCTCTCGTGGAACTGCTGCGCGCGATCGACGATCCGTCGCGCCTGCGGCTGCTGCGCCTGCTCTCGCGCATGGAGCTGGCGGTGGGCGAACTGGCGGAAGTGCTGGAACAGAGCCAGCCGCGCATCTCGCGCCATATCCGCATCCTCACCGAAGCAGGCCTTGTCGAAAAGCGCAAGGAAGGCAGCTGGGTGTTTCTGAAAACGCGGATGGCGGGCAGCGATTCGCCGATGCTGGCTGCGGCGGACCGGATGCTGGCCGCGGCGGAAGGAGAGGACGAGGATTTCGCCGCGCTGTGCGATGGCGACATGCGCCGCCTGTCCGCGATCCGCACCGCGCGCGAAACCAGCGCCGAATATTATTTCGCCCGCCACGCCGACGAATGGGACCGGCTGCGCACCCTCCACAGCGACGACGCGCTGGTCGAGGCAAAGCTGGCTTCACTGCTCGATGTGGAAAGCGGCGACGGAGACGCGCCCTTGGGCCGGATGCTCGACATCGGCACCGGCACGGGCCGCATCGCCGAACTCTTCGCGCCCTTTGCCAGCCATGTCAGCGCCATCGACAAGAGCAACGACATGCTGCGCGTCGCCCGCGCGCGGCTGCAGGACCTGCCGCCCTCGCGGCTCAACCTGCTGCAGGGCGACTTCACCGATCTGCCGTTCGAGGACGCCAGCTTCGACACCGTGCTGTTCCACCAGGTGCTGCATTACGCGCAACTGCCCGAACTCGCACTGGCCGAGGCGGCCCGCGTCACCCGCCCCGGCGGGCGCGTCGCCATCGTCGATTTCGCCGCCCATGCGTTCGAGGAATTGCGCGAACGCGACGCCCACGCCCGCCTCGGCTTTACCGATGCGCAGATGGACAAGCTGCTGGGCGATGCCGGTTTCGCACTAGGCGACACAGCATCCCTGAAAGGCGAGGAACTGACGGTCCGCATCTGGACCGGCACCCGCCGCAACCCAATTCCCCATATCGTCGCCCGTAAGGCCGGAACCCGGCGGGCCGACACCACAGCGCGGACAACACCATGAACGATACCGTCTCGACAATCGGCAGGCCCCTCTTCGCCTCGCTTCCCGGCGACATCGACGTGTCGTTCGAATTCTTCCCGCCCAAGACCGAGAAATCGGAGCAGCATTTGTGGGAAACCGTGCTCGCGCTTGCCCCGCTGCGGCCCGATTTCGTGTCGGTCACCTATGGCGCGGGCGGCAGCACCCGCGACCGCACGCATGACATCGTCGCGCGCATCATCCGCGAAGTCGGCCTCCCCACCGCCGCGCATCTTACCTGCGTAGAGGCGAGCAAGGACGAGATCCGCGAAGTGGCCGAAGCCTATTGGGAAGCGGGCGTGCGCCATATCGTCGCGCTGCGCGGCGATCCGCCGACGATGGGCCAGAAATTCGTGCCGCATCCCGACGGCTATGCCAGCGCCGCCGACCTTGTCGCGGGGCTTAAGGACATCGCGCCCTTCGACATCTCGGTCGCCGCCTATCCCGAAACCCACCCCGAGGCGGCGAGCGCCGAATCCGATCTCGACAACCTCAAGCGCAAGCTGGACGCGGGCGCATCGCGCGCGATCACCCAGTTCTTCTTCGCGCCCGAGAAGTTCCTGCGCTTCCGCGACCTTGCCGCCGCGCAAGGGATCGACGCACCGATCCTGCCGGGCATCCTGCCGGTGTCCAACGTGGCCCAGACGCGCAAGTTCGCGAAGGCCTGCGGAGCCGAGATTCCCAAGTGGATGGAGGAACTGTTCGAAGGGCTCGACAACCGGCCCGAATCGCGCAAGCTGGTGGCGGCCACCATCGCCGCCGAAATGTGCCGCTCTTTGTATGCAGAGGGCGTGCGCGACTTCCATTTCTACACGCTCAACCGCGCTGAGCTTTCCTACGCGGTGTGCCATCTTCTCGGCATGCGCCCGAAGGAAAGCGCCCGGAACGCTTCCGGATTGCAGGAGACCGCAGCATGACGATTACCCCAAGCAAGGCGCGCGCCGCGTTCCTCGAACAGGCGTCGCAGCGCATCCTCATCACCGATGGCGCGTTCGGCACGCAGATCCAGACCAAGGGACTGGTCGAGGCCGATTACGCGGGCGATCTGGGCCTCACCAAGGACCAGAAGGGCAATAACGACATCCTCGCGCTTACGAAGCCCGAGGTGCCGGAATCGATCCACCGCGCCTATTTCGAGGCGGGGGCCGACATCGCCGAGACCAACACGTTCAGCGCCAACAAGATCAGCCAGGCCGATTACGCGGCGGAAGACCTCGTCGCCGACATCAACCGCGAAAGCGCGGCGCTGGCGCGGCGCGTGGCAAACGAGTTTGCCGATCGCGACGGACGTCCCCGCTTCGTGGCGGGCGCGATCGGGCCGACCAACAAGACGCTTTCGCTCTCGCCAGACGTCAACGATCCCGGCTATCGCGAGATCGATTTCGATTATCTGACAGAGGTTTACCGCGCACAGTGCGAGGCGCTGGTCGAGGGCGGAGCCGACTTCATCCTGATCGAGACGGTGTTCGACACACTCAACGCCAAGGCGGGCATCATGGCCGTGCGCCAGATGGAACAGGCGCTGGGCCGCGAGGTGCCGATCATGCTGTCGATGACGCTGACCGATCTGTCGGGCCGCAACCTGTCGGGCCACACGGTCGAGGCGTTCTGGTACGCGGCGCGCCACGCCAACCCGCTGACCGTCGGGCTGAACTGCTCGTTCGGCGCGACGCAGCTGGCGCCGCATGTCGCGACGCTCGCCAAGATCGCCGATTGCTGCACCATGCATTACCCCAATGCGGGCCTGCCGAACGAGCTGGGCGAATATGACGAAATGCCCGACACCACCGCGGGCTTCGTGCTCGACTGGGCGAAGCGCGGGCTGGTCAACGTGCTGGGCGGATGCTGCGGTTCGACGCCGCAGCATATTGCGGCCATGGCCAAGGTTGTCGAGGGAATCGCCCCGCGCCAGATCCCCGAACCGACCCGCAAGACGCGGCTGGCGGGACTTGAACCCTTCATCATGGCTGCCTGAGCGGCCAAACAGGAAATATCATGTCTGATCAGGACTTTGCCGCAGCGGCAAGCCGCTTCGTCAATATTGGCGAGCGTACCAATGTCACGGGCTCTGCACGTTTCAAGAAGCTGGTGATGGCGGGCGACTATCCCGCCGCCGTCGAAGTCGCGCGCCAGCAGGTCGAGAACGGCGCGCAGATCATCGACGTCAACATGGACGAAGGCCTGCTCGACGCGGTCGAGGCGATGACCACCTTCCTCAAGCTGATCGCCGCCGAGCCCGATATCGCGCGCGTGCCGATCATGGTGGATTCGTCCAAGTGGGAAGTGATCGAGGCGGGCCTCAAATGCGTGTCGGGCAAGCCCATCGTCAATTCGATCAGCATGAAGGAGGGCGAGGCGCCCTTCCTGGATTCTGCGCGCAAATGCATGGATTACGGCGCGGCGGTCGTGGTGATGGCCTTCGACGAAACCGGACAGGCCGACACCAAGCAGCGCAAGATCGAGATCTGCGAGCGTGCCTACAAGCTCCTCACCGGCATCGGCTTCCCGCCTGAGGACATCATCTTCGACCCCAATGTCTTCGCGGTCGCGACCGGCATCGAGGAGCATGACCGCTACGCGCTCGACTTCATCGAGGCGGTGTCGGTGCTGCGCGAAACCTGCCCGCATGTGCATTTCAGCGGCGGGCTGTCGAACCTGTCCTTCAGCTTCCGCGGGAACGAGACGGTGCGCCGCGCGATGCATTCGGTGTTCCTCTATCATGCGATCCCCGCGGGGCTCGACATGGCGATCGTCAATGCCGGGCAACTCGACGTCTATGACCAGATCGATCACGTGCTGCGCGATGCGTGCGAAGACGTGATCCTGATGCGCGATCCCCCGGCGGACAGCGGTTTCGAAACCGCGACCGAACGGCTGATTGCGCTGGCCGAAAGCTACAAGGGCAAGAGCCCGGAGGCCGAGAAACAGGCCGCCGAATGGCGCGGCTATGCGGTCGAGAAGCGGCTGGAACACGCGCTGGTCAAGGGCATCGATGCGCATATCGTCGACGATACCGAGGAAATGCGCGCCGCCGTGGCGGAACGCGGCGGCCGCCCGATCGAGGTCATCGAAGGCCCGCTGATGGACGGGATGAATGTCGTCGGCGACCTGTTCGGCAGCGGCAAGATGTTCCTGCCGCAGGTGGTCAAATCCGCCCGCGTCATGAAAAAGGCCGTCGCCCACCTGATTCCCTATATCGAGGCGGAGAAGGAAGAGGGCGCCAAGGCGAAGGGCCGCATCGTCATGGCGACGGTGAAGGGCGACGTGCACGATATCGGCAAGAACATCGTCGGCGTCGTGCTGCAGTGCAACGGCTATGAAGTCATCGACCTGGGCGTCATGGTGCCGTGGCCCGATATCCTCAAGGCCGCGAACGAGAACGACGCCGACATCATCGGCCTGTCGGGCCTGATCACGCCTTCGCTGGACGAGATGGTGACCGTGGCCGAGGAAATGGCCCGCGCCGAAATGGCGATCCCGCTGCTGATCGGCGGCGCGACCACCAGCAAGGTGCATACCGCGCTGCGCATCGATCCCGCCTATGCGGGGCCGGTGATCCACGTGCTCGATGCCAGCCGCGCGGTGGGCGTCGCCTCGCAGCTTCTGTCCGACACCCAGCGCGACCCCTATGTCGTGAAGATCGCCGACGAATACGAAGACGTGCGCGTCAAGCGCGCGGGCAAGGGGCAGAGCGCGCTGCTGCCCATCGCCGAAGCGCGCGAGAACGGCTTTGCCGCCGACATGGCCGACAAGCCCGCCGCACCGGCGCAGCCCGGCAATCACGTATTCGACAGCTGGGACCTGGCGGATCTCGCCGAATATATCGACTGGACGCCGTTCTTCCGTGCATGGGAACTGGCGGGCAATTACCCCGCGATCCTCGACGACGAGGTGGTGGGCGAAAGCGCGCGCAGCCTCTTCGCCGATGCCCGGAAAATGCTGCAGCAAATCATCGAAGAACAATGGTTTACCGCACGCGGCGTGTGCGAATTCTGGCCCTGCCGGCGCGAGGGCGATGACGTCGTTCTGGACGGCGGCACGCGGCTTCCCTTCCTGCGCCAGCAGGTCAAGAAATCGCGGGAGAGGGCGAACTTCTGCCTCGCGGATTTCGTGGACCCCGCGGGCGACTGGCTGGGCGGTTTCGCGGTCGCCATCCACGGGATCGACGACCACTCCGCCCGCTTCCGCGCGGCGCATGACGATTATTCCGACATCCTCCTGAAAGCGCTGGCGGACCGCTTTGCCGAGGCTTTCGCCGAACGCCTGCACCAGCATGTCCGCACTGCGCTGTGGGGATACGCCCCGCAGGAGCAGCTGACAAACGAGGCGCTCATCAAGGAGCAATATCGCGGCATCCGCCCCGCTCCGGGCTATCCGGCATGCCCCGACCATTCGCTGAAACCCATATTGTGGGACCTGATGCAGGTCGAGGACAGGGCCGGCATCACGCTGACCGAATCCAACGCGATGTGGCCGACCTCGGCGGTGTCGGGCTTCTACTTCGCGCATCCCGAAAGCCAGTATTTCGGAGTCGCCCGCATCGGCCGCGACCAGCTTGAGGACTATGCGGCGCGGCGCGGCGTCGACATCGCCACCGCCGAACGCTGGCTGCGCCCCAACCTGGACTGAGGAATATCCGCCCGCAGCCGTTCCATGCGGGGGCGCGATCTGTCATGGCCCAGAACATGGCAGGCGCGCTCGACACCCTCAAACGCACTTTCGGCTTCTCCGCCTTTCGCGGGGTGCAGAGCCAGGTGGTCGACCGCGTGCTGGACCGTCGCTCCACGCTGGCGGTGATGCCGACCGGCGCGGGCAAGTCGCTGTGCTACCAGCTGCCCGCGCTGATGCTGGAGGGTACCTGCGTCGTCGTCAGCCCGCTGATCGCGCTGATGCACGACCAGCTGCGCAGCGCCGAAGCGAACGGCATCCGCGCCGCTACCCTCACCAGCGTGGACGAGAACCGCGCCGAAACCGTGCAGCGCCTGCGGGACGGCGAACTCGACCTGCTCTATGTCGCGCCTGAACGCGCCAGCCAGCCGCATTTCCGCGAACTGTTGTCCCAGTGCCGCCTCGCCCTGTTCGCGATAGACGAGGCGCATTGCGTCTCCGAATGGGGCCACGATTTCCGGCCCGACTACCGCCTGCTGGCCCCGATGATGGATGCGTTTCCGCAGGTCCCGCGCCTTGCGCTGACGGCGACGGCGGACGCGCATACGCGGGCCGACATCCTCGCCCAGCTCGGCATTCCCGAAGACGGTTTGATCGTCGCTGGCTTCGACCGGCCCAACATCCGCTATCACATCACCCCGCGCGACAGCCTTGCCCGCCAGATCCAGCAGATCATGGATGCGCAGCCCGGTCCCGGCATTGTCTATGCGCCGACCCGCGCCGCGACCGAGCGGCTGGCCGAAACGCTGGGGAAGGCGGGCCGCGAAACCCGCTGCTATCACGCGGGCCTTCCGGCAGAGACCCGCGCCCGCAACCAGCACGATTTCGTCGCGAGCGAGAGCATGGTGATGGTCGCCACCGTCGCCTTCGGCATGGGCATCGACAAGCCCGACGTGCGCTTCGTGATCCACGCAGGCCTGCCCAAGTCGATCGAGGCCTATTACCAGGAAACCGGCCGCGCAGGCCGCGACGGAGATCCTTCGGTCGCGCATCTGTTCTGGGGCGCCGATGATTTCGCCCGCGCCCGCATGCGGCTGGGCGAAATGGGCGAGGACCGGATCGCGGGCGAGCGCACCCGCCTCGGCGCCTTGGGCGCATTGGTCGAAACCGCCGGCTGCCGCCGCGCCATATTGCTGCGCCATTTTGGCGAGAACCCGCCCGAGACCTGCGGCAATTGCGACAATTGCCTGTCCCCGCCCAAATCCATCGACGCCACGGTGATCGCGCAGAAATATCTCTCCGCCGTAGCGCGCACGCGCCAGATGTTCGGCGCGGGCTATGTGGAGAGCATCCTGACCGGCCAGTCCACCGATCGCAGCCGCCAGAACGGGCACGAAAGCCTCTCTGTCTTCGGCATCGTCGAGGGGGAGGAAGCTGCGATGCTGAAACCCGTCAGCCGCGCGCTGCAGGTCCGCGGCGCGCTGCTCCCGACCGAGCATGGCGGGCTGATGCTCGGCCCCGACGCGCGCGCGTTTCTGAAGGGCGAGGTGCCGCTCGACCTCGTCCTTCCGCCCAAGCGCCAGCGCACCAAAAGACGCGGCGGCGACGCCACGTCCAACCCCATCGGCGACCCTTTGTTCGAGGCTTTGCGCAGCCTTCGCCGCGATCTCGCCAAGGACAACGGCGTCCCGCCATACGTGATCTTCCACGACAGCGTGCTGCGCGACATGTGTGGCCTGCGCCCGCAGACGCTGGACGAGCTGGGCGAGCTTCCCGGCATCGGGGCGCGCAAGCTGGACGAATATGGCGAGGACTTCCTCGACGTGATCCAGCAGCATTCGTGACATCGTGCGGCCCGTCCGGCGGCACCGGGACAATTGCCCATAAGGCGACAACTTGTGGCATAACGAAGTTCCCACTTGTCGCAGGAGTGAGTCGTTGAAGCCAAGCGCGTCAATTCAAAGGTTTTTCCTTGAACGCAGCGGCGCGGCGTCGGCCGAATACGCACTTATTCTCAGCGTCATTGTGCTCGGCCTCGGCTATGCGACCTTCCAATTGGGCAGCAATATCGAACATGCGCTGGGGAATGCGGCGAACGGAATCCATGATCAGACGTCACCCGCGGACGGATCGGGCGGAGGCACCGGGGCGGGTCCGGGCGGCGCGTATTCGGATGGCGGCGGCACGGCGGGAGACGGCTCGGGCGGTGGTGGCGGCGGTTCAGGCGGCGGCGATTCCGGGGGCGGGGCGGCTTCGGGCGGCGGAACCGACGCGCCGGACGGATCGGATGGCGCCAATGACGGCGGGGGCAGTGACGGCGGAGGCAGCGGCGGCGGCTCCGGACCCGGCGATATCATTCCCGGCGATGACGGCGACATAACGCCCGACCCCGACCCCGAACCCGATCCCGAAGAAGGCGAGGATTGAGCCCCACAATCGCAGACCGTTACGCGCGGATCGTTTGAATTTGGCCGCCCCGCCTGCCAGCAAGGCCGGCATGCCCGGACCGCTCCGACATCTCCTCGTCATCGCGCTGTTCTTCGCGGCAGGCTGTGCGCCGCCATCATTGGCGCCACAATCCTCTCCGCATGCCGCAAGACCCTGGCTCGACGCCGCCGAGGCAAGGCCGATCGCCAACGCGCCAAATCAGACCGACCCGCAGATCCGCGGCGTGTGGCAAAGCCGGGGCTATGGCCGCATCCTCGACATCGATGACGACGGCGTGACGCAATATGAAATCGGCGCCACATGCTACGAAACGCCGCGCACGGGCGACAGTTTCAGCGAAATGGATGCGATCTCCTATCGCTATTTCCGCATGCTGCCGGGCGGGCGCAGCGCGATCTTTCAGCTGCTGCGCGGCGACACCAACGTGATGTTCGACCGGCTCGACGCGCTGCCCGAAGCGTGCCGCCAGCCACCCGCCGTCACTCCGCAAACGGTGGCCGACGCCTTCCTCGACGCGTTCGAGCGGCATTACGCCTTTTTCGGCCGCCGCCCGCCCGATCATGCGACGCGGGCCGCGCGGGTCCGCAGCCGGATCGCGCCGGACATGAGCGAGGCGCAGCTGTGGGATGCACTCGCGGCCTATATGCACGGCCTGTCCGACAGCCACACCAAGCTGATCGGCGAGGTCGCCATCCCGGGCCGTGACGCAGGCGAACGCCGCCGCATGCAGGACGGGCAGGGCACCACGCTGCCGCGCATGCGCGCGACGCAAGGGGGAGAGAGCGAATGGCTGGTCGCGCTGATCGACCAGACGCTCGCCCGCCTTGGCGACAGCGCGCATCAGGCGGGGCGCGATCGGATCGTCTGGGGGATGCTGGACGGGCGCACCGGCTATGTGCAGATCTTCCAGATGGGCGGCTTCACCGACCGCGAGGATTTCGGCAGCGACGCATGGGCGGAGGCCGAGCTGGCCGAATTCGACCGCATCATGGACGAGGCTTTCGCGGCGTTCGAAGCAGCGGGGGCGGGGGCGCGGGCGGGGGCCGTCATCCTCGACCTGTCGAACAATCGCGGCGGATGGGACCGCATCGCCAAGGCGGTCGCGAGCCGCTTCACCGACCGGCCCTATACCGGATATACGACGGTGGCGCTTGGGTCCGGCCTCGCGCCCTTCGACCATGTCATCGAACCCGCGGACGGCCTGCGCTTCACCGGACCGGTCTATCTGCTGACCAGCGACGTGACGGTCAGCGGCGGAGAGCTGGCCACGCTGGCGCTGCGCCAGAACCCGCGCGTGATCCAGCTTGGCGGGACGACCCGCGGCGCCTTCTCCACCCCGCTCGCCAAGCGCCTGCCCAACGGCTGGCTGCTCGAACTCTCGAACGAGATCTTCGCCGCCCTCGATGGCAGTGTTTACGAGGAGACCGGGCTTGCCCCGCAGGTGCCGTTCGACGTCTATCCGGCCAACGCGCCCGTCACGGGCCACCTGGCCGCGATCGAGCGCGTATTGGCGATGAGAGAGGGTGAATAGAGCGGGATGCTTCGGGTGAACCGCGCGCCTGCCGGGAGGGACTAGGTCTTTTCGGCCGCCTTGCGCACTTGCCCTAGCAAAGCGGCCAGCTTCTGCCCGTCGCGCTTCAGTTGCACCAGTCGTGACGCTGCTGCCGATTGTTCGATGACGATTTCCCGCTCTTCCCCCTGTCGCGCCCGGATCGACAGCGTGCGAAGAACCATCATCCAATGGCCGTTCTGTGCCACCGTCACCACGACGAGACCGTGGCAAAGCTGCCTCCGAAAAGCCTCGTGTCGCTCGCGATACTCCGCCAGACAAGTTGAAGCGGATTTCCCCGCATCTGCAAACGGACCGTCCGGTCCGATCGCCTCCGCCAGATCTTCCAGGCGCTGGCCGATAAAATGGCGCAAGCCAATCGCGGACGGATCCGGGCTGGCTTGCGACAAGGCCAGCAATGTCTTGGTGACGGCAAGTTCAACGGCAGAAAAGTGATGCATGCACTCACCGCGCCACGCGTTGACGGCTGCATAGATCGCATCCCAGTCAACCGAGAAGGACGTGAGCGCCGAATGGTCCGGGATTGCGTTCATCCCGCCTGCTTAATTCCTGACCGGTTTCCGAATGATTATCGAATCGCGGTGGGGCAGCGGCCCGCCAGCTTTTCCTGTCCTACACGCCATCGCCGCGCTAGCCGTTGGCGCGAAGGCTCCTTCCCATCGTCGAAATTCCCGCGGGACCCCATGGTGTCACTTTTGGCCCGCAAACCCGCCAATTCCGCGGCCCACAGAAGGGTGACAGACCCTGTAGGACGTGTCACCTTTGTCACTTTTCGCGGCTTACAGCAGGTGCCCGGTCCGGTCCCGCTTGGTATCCAGATAGCGCGCATTATGCGGGTTCGCCGGCAGCGCATGCGCCACCCGCTCCGCCACTTCTATCCCCAGTGCGTCCAGCGTCTCGACCTTCATCGGATTATTGGTCAGCAGCCGGATCCGCCGCACGCCCAGCAGTTCCAGCATGCGCGCCGCCACCGGAAAATCGCGCGCATCGGTCGGCAGGCCCAGCCGGTTGTTGGCGTCCACCGTGTCGAAACCCTGGTCCTGCAGGCGATAGGCGCGCAGCTTGTTGATCAGCCCGATCCCGCGCCCTTCCTGCCGCAGATAGAGCAAAACGCCCCAGCCGCCCCCGGCGGCCTCGTCCGCCATCGCGGCCAGCGCCGCGTCGAGCTGCGGCCCGCAATCGCATTTGAGGCTGCCCAGCACGTCGCCCGTCAGGCATTCGCTATGCAGGCGCACCAGCGGCACGCGTTCGCCGTTCTGCCGGCCGATGACCAGCGCGACATGCTCGCGCAGATCGTCGGGGGCGCGAAAGGCGACGATCTCGGCCTGCTCCGCCGCATGTGTGGGCAGATGGGCGCGGGCCTGAATGGTAAGGCGGGCCGGATCCTCGAACGCGGCGATGTCGCTGGCGGACAATTCCACCGCTTCGCCCGCCGGTTCGGGCGCAACGAGGAAGGCAGGCAGGATCCCCGCAATCCGCGCCAGCGCCATCGCCGCCTTGGCCGCTTCCGACGCCTCCAGCGGGTCGGCGCGAAACGGACCGGACAGCGGATTGGCCAGATCGCGCGAGGGATCGGCCAGTTCGCGCGCAGCCTGCAGGGTGAACGGCTCCGCCGCGCGGATCAGCGCGGGCGCATCGGGGACGGCAGCGTCCTTCTGGTTGATCAGTTTCAGCGTCGCCGCCCGCGCCGCCGAGATCAGCAGCCGCCGCGCCGCCGACCCGCCCGCGTCATGCCCCGTCTCTGCAGGCAGCAGCAGCAACGCGCCATCCCCGCCCGACACGCGCACGGGCCAGCCATGGCGCAGCGCATCGACCGCCTGCGCAGTCCGGCGAGAGGGTGAGGGGGCGGTCATCGCCTAGATCTCGAAGCGGGTGACCAGCGGAATATGGTCCGAAGGCCGCTCCCAGTCGCGGCATTCCAGCAGGGCGCGATGCTCGCGCGCCTGCGCCGCCAGATCGGGCGAGGCCCACATATGGTCCAGCCGCCGCCCGCGATTGGACGCCTTCCAGTCCTTGTTGCGATAGCTCCACCAGCTATAGCTTTTTTCCTCGGCCGGGACATATTCGCGGCCAAGGTCGACCCAGCCATGCGCATGGCGAAACCGGTCCAGCGCCTCCACCTCGACCGGGGTGTGGCTGACGACCTTCAGCAGCGCCTTGTGGCTCCACACGTCGTGTTCCAGCGGGGCCACGTTGAAATCGCCGACGATCAGGCTGGGGCGGTCGACGGTATCGGCCCAATGCGCCATGCGTTCGAGGAAATCGAGTTTCTGGCCGAACTTGGGGTTGATCTCGCGGTCGGGTTCGTCGCCGCCGGCCGGGATATACACATTCTCAAGCAGAAGGCCCTTGCCCGCACCGCCCAGTTCGACGCCGACATGCCGTGCCTCGCCATTGTCCTGCCAGTCGTGGCGGCTGAGTTCGGTAAGGGGCAGCTTCGAGACGGTGGCGACGCCGTGATAGCCCTTTTGCCCATGCACCGCGCGGTGGGTGTAGCCAAGGCGTTCGAAGGCGGCATGCGGAAACAGATGCTCGGCCACCTTGATCTCCTGCAGGCACAGCACATCGGGCTGCTGCTTGGCAAGAAAGCGCTCGACCTGATCGAGGCGGAGGCGGACGGAGTTGATGTTCCAGGTTGCGATCGTGACCATGCAGCGCGCCATAAGGCCTTCGGCGGCAAAGTCCAATCTGTCTGAAAGTGAGAAGCCGCCGCCGGAAGGCCGTTGCAGGAAACGGACGCCAGACACGCAAAACCCCCGACCCGGGGGCATTGGGTCGGGGGTTGCCATTCGCGTTCGTCACGCTCGGCAAGATGCGGTTTGTTGGGGCGGGCAACAGGGGGGAAACCCGATTCCCTCGCATCTTGTTCGGATATTTCTACGCCCGAACGCCTGTCGATTAGATGAACGGCAGGTACAGGGGAAGGGCCGTTCGTCGCTATACCCGCACAATTGACCGTTAATTAGCCCTTAAGAGCCGAATCGGTCAGCGTTTCTTCCTCGGACGGACATCCTTGAAGGTGAATGTCCCGTCGCTCACCGGGATGCCGTAGCGCTGGTTGCTGAGGAAGATCTTGGTGATCTTGTTCTGCGAATCCACCGAGACCCAGCTTTCAAGCTGCAATCCGCCCGGAGCCGAGGCGTCGCGATTGAAGATCAGCGTGATCGTGCCGTATTCGGGATGCTTGGGATCCTTGACCTGCACGCTGACAAGATCGGGGTGGCGCACGGGCATCAGCTTGCCATAGCGCATGACGTCCTTCCCCGGATCGAGCAGCGCGCCAAGCGGGCTGTTGCTGATCGGCCAGACCTGCTTTTGCCGGACTTCATAATCCAGCATCGTCAGGCGCGAGCCATCGGATACGATCAGGACAGGGACGTCCTTTTGATATTCGAACCGGATCTTGCCGGGGCGCTTCAGCACCATCTTGCCGGTCAGTTGCTGACCGTTGCGATCGACCTGCACGAAATCGGCGCTCATCGTGCTGATCGCCCTGAGGGCGGCCACGGCGCGGCTGAGCTCATCGCTGGGCTGCGCGGATGCGGGTGTGACCGCAGCGGACATGGCAACAGGCGCCGCCAGCGAGGCAAGGGCGGCACAAGCGAGCAGGCGCCCGCTACGGATTCGAGAGAACATTGCGGAGATCATCCAGGCATCATGGCGTGTCGCCATTGAACCCGTGGTGAACCGGCGAGTTCCGGCGCTTTCGAAAAAAGCCCCGTAAAAACAAGGTCGCGGGTTTGCTGAAAGCCACCCGCGCGCAGGATCACTTGATCTTGGCTTCCTTGAAGTCGACATGCTTGCGCACGACGGGGTCGTACTTACGCTGGACCATCTTTTCGGTCATGTTGCGCGGGTTCTTCTTCGTGACATAGAAGAAGCCGGTGTCGGCGGTGGAGACCAGCCGGATCTTGACGGTTGCGGGCTTCGCCATGGCGTATTCCTAAATATCCTAAAGCGGGCAGCACCTGTTGGCGTTACCGCGCGATGTTCCGGTTCAAGTCTGAGATTCGAATCTCGTGGCAGGGCCCGTCGGTGACCGCAATCGGGAATCACGCGCCAGCCCTTGCCAAAGCGTGGGGGCCTTTGCTGCAATTGGCCGGGCAAGTCAAGCCGCACGGCGCCCAGAGCTTAAACCGTCAGGCCGAATTCCTGCCCCGCCGTCCGATCAGCACACCGGCGACGATGCCCAGAATGGCCGCCGTGCCCGCCCCGCCGAACAGCCAGCTCTTGCGCGACTTGCGGACGCGGTTCAATTCGTTCTCGTCGAGGTAAAAGCCGCCTTCCGCGCCGCGGATGATGCCATCGGCCCGCATGGAATCGAAACGATCGGCCTCGACCGGGTCGGTCGGCACGATATCGACGGCCTTGTCAGGCGACGTAGCTTCGAACGAGCGATAGCGCGAGGCGATCACCTCTTCCATTTCGCGCTCTCCGCGCACGATTTCCGTGACATTGCTGACCATGGCTCACCTTCTCCCAAAATGGTCGCGAGAACGGAGAAGCCCGATGCTCGCCTTCCCACATCAAGCCGCTGGGAAAAGGTTGGTTCCGCCAAACCAACGAAAAGCGGCGCCGGAACGATCCGGCGCCGCCAAACTCGTCAAGACGAAAGCCTATTCCGGAGCGGCGTCCATGTCGTCGGCCTGCTCTTCCATGGCGTCGGCGCGTTCTTCGCCCTGTTCCTCGACCATGTCGGCCTGTTCTTCCATGCCGGCGTCATCCAGCGCATCCGCTTCCATTTCGGCCTGGTCCTCGACCGCTTCGGCCTGGTCTTCCATCGCGTTTTCAGCAGGGCTGTCGCAAGCAGCAAGGGCAAGGCCGACCGCTGCGGCGCTGGCGGTGGCAATAAGCTTCTTCATCTGGTTTCCCCTTTTGAAAAATTCCGCCTGTCAGGCGGCATCAAGCCAAAATAAACGGGGTGACGAAAAGTTCCGCCACCCCGTCATTTACTCGTGTCTATCCGGTGTTCAGGCTGTTATCGCACGGTTCCACGGCGAAACAGGTTGACGATCGCCAGCAGGACAACGGCACCAAGGAACGAGAAGAGCAGCGCCGAGAGGCTGAAGCCGTTCATGATGGTGTTGCCGCCGACCACAAGACCGGCGATGAGAGCGCCGGCAATGCCGACCACGACATTAAGGAGGATACCCTGCTGTGCGTCGGTGCGCATGACGATGCTGGCAAGCCAGCCGATGATGCCGCCGACGATGATCATAATAATGATGCCCATCGTAACATTTCCTTCAATTGCGTTTGTTCTGGAAACGATGGGGCCGCTTGTTTGGTTCCGCTGTTCTATTGTTCCTGATCGAACTGCAGCGCAGCCAGATTGGCATACAGGCCGCCGCGCGAGACGAGCTGCGAATGCGTTCCCTGCTCGGCGATGGCGCCTTGTTCCATCACTACGATCCGGTCGGCGGCACGCACCGTGGCCAGCCGGTGCGCGATCACCAGCGTGGTGCGCCCCTTCATCAGCGTTTCAAGCGCCGATTGCACCAGTCGCTCGCTTTGCGCATCTAGCGCGCTGGTCGCCTCGTCCAGCAGCAGCAGCGGCGCATCGCGAAGCAAGGCGCGGGCGATCGCCACCCGCTGGCGCTGTCCGCCTGAAAGCCGCGCGCCGCTGTCGCCGATGAAGGTGTCGAGACCCTCGGGCAGCGCGCGCAGGAATTCTTCCGCATTGGCAGCCCGCGCGGCTTCCCAGATAGCCTCATCGCTGGAATCCCATGCGCCATAGCGCAAGTTGTCTCGTGCGCTCGCCGCGAACAGCACGCTTTCCTGCGGCACCAGCGCGAGGCGTTGGCGCACGTCCTGCGGATCGGCGCGGGTAAGGTCGATGCCGTCGATCCGCACGCTGCCGGCCTGCGGATCGTAAAAGCGCGCGATCAGTTGGAACAAGGTCGACTTGCCGGCGCCCGATGGGCCGACGATGGCAACCGTCTCGCCTGGCTCGACCGTCAGCGTAAAATCGTTCAGCGCCTTGTCGTCCGGCCGGGTCGGATAGCGGAAGGTCACGTTCTGGAACGCGACCGAACCGCGCGGCGGGCTGGGAAGGGCCTGCGGGCGCGCAGGAGCCGCGATGACGGGGCGGGTCGCGAGCAGCTCGCCCAGCCTCTGCGCGGCACCGGCAGCGCGCAGCAAATCGCCATAGACTTCGGCCAGCGACCCGAAGGCGCCTCCGACAAGCCCTGCCGTGATGACAAAGGCCGCGATGGTGCCGCCCGTGATCTCGCCGGCCTGCACGTCCAGCGCGCCGCGCCACATCAGCATCACAAGCGCGCCCAGCACCAGCCCCATCGCCAACGCGGTCAGAAGGGCGCGCATCAAGATGCGCTTTTTCGCAGTATCGAACGACCGTTCGACCGCGCCGCCAAAGCGGATCGCCTCGCGCGATTCCTGGTTGAAGACCTGCACGATGCGGATGCCGCCCAGGACCTCGCTGACCATGGCGCCCAGATCGGCGATGCGGTCCTGGCTGGATCGCGATAACCCCCGCACCCGGCGGCCCATCAGCACCAGCGGAATGATGACGGCCGGGATCGCCAGCAGCAGCCATATCGTCAGTCGGGGCGCAAGAAAGAACATGTAGATCGTGCCGCCCAGCGCCGTCAGCGCATTGCGCAGCGCGACCGAAATGGTCGATCCGACCACCTGTTCGATGATCGCCGTATCCGATGTCATCCGCGACGAGATCTCGCGCGGGTTGTTTTCCTCGTAGAAAGACGGCGGAAGGGTGACGAGATTGTCATAGACCTTGAGCCGCAGGTCGGCGACGACCCGCTCCGACAGCCAGGATACGAGGTAGTACCGGAACGCGGTGCCGATCGCCAGAACGAGGACGAGGACGAGAAGATACTGGAACCAGCGTCCGATTTCACCATCGCCAAACCCGCGGTCGATCACCAGCTTGAACCCGGACGGAATGGCAAGCGTCGCGGCCGATGTCGTCAGCAAGGCCAGACCGGCGCCCGCCATGTGGCCGGGATAGCGCGTGGCCATGCCGAGCAGCGTCCAAAGCGACCCCATCGAGCGGCGCGAGCCGCTCTCTTCGCCGGCAGCGGCCTGCTCGCCCGCCATGGCGATACCCTCGGTCTCGGCCGATTCGTCCGTAGCTATTGGCGTTGCTTTTGGCGGACTCGATAGGCTGGTCTGCTCGGTCATGACAGGCGCGTAGAGCAAAGCGCACGTCGATTGAAGCGGGTTAAGGTGCTGATCCCCGTGCAATCGAGCCCGAAGGACTCGCAATGCGGGATAAAGATCGAGATTGCTGCATTGCAACGTAGGGCTCTGGCGATCTATTAAGGGCCCACAAGTACCGTAACTGGCAATATGCGAAAGGCCGTTCGGCCAATCAGCTGCCAGCATTGCTGCACTGGCGTGACGCGTTTGTAGCGATGACACGGCGAGGAGATTTGAATTTGCTTTATTCACTCTACGAGATTCAGCAGGCTTGGCGTTCGTCGGCGACCGCGATGGCTTCGGTGACGGTCGAATGGCTGAACAACCCCAAGAATCCGATGGGCTCTGTGGGTTTCGGTCCAAGCCTTTCCTCTGCGCTGGAGGTATTCGCCCATGCCGCCGAACCGCGTGGCAAGCCGGCCTTCGGCATCGGTACCGTAGAGGTCGATGGGAAGACGCATGAGGTGACCGAAGACGATGTGCTGTTTCGTCCGTTCGGCAATCTCAAGCGCTTCACCCACACCGGGCTGCCGAAAGACGCGCCCAAGCTGCTGATCGTCGCGCCGATGAGCGGGCATTACGCGACCCTGCTGCGGGGCACTGTCGAACGCATGCTTCACGGCGCCGAGGTCTATATCACCGACTGGGCCGACGCGAAGATGGTGCCGTTGACGGCCGGGCGCTTCGATCTCGACGAATATATCGACTATATCGTCGAGTTCCTCGAGCATATTGGCCCCGGCGCGCATATGATGGCGGTGTGCCAGCCTTCGGTCCCGGCCTTTGCCGCCACCGCGATCATGGCCGAACAGGGCAATCCCTGCCGTCCGGCCACGCTGACCATGATGGGCGGCCCCATCGACACGCGCGAAGGCCCGACCGAAGTGAACGAGATGGCGGTGAGCCGTCCGATGCATTGGTTCAAGCAATATCTGATCCAGACCGTGCCGATGCATTATCCCGGCGGCGGGCGGCAGGTCTATCCCGGCTTTCTGCAATTGTCGGGCTTCATGTCGATGAATCTCAGCAACCACATGATGAGCCAGTACGGCATGTTCAAACATCTGGTCGCGGGCGATGGCGAAAGCGCCGATGCGACGAAGACCTTTTATGACGAATATCTGTCGGTCTGCGACATGACGGCGGAATTCTATCTTCAGACGGTGAATGCGGTGTTCAAGGAATATCTGCTGCCGCGCGGCCTGCTGACCCACCGCGGGAAGAAGGTCGACCTTGACAAGATCACCGATACAGCCATCCTGTGCGTCGAAGGCGAGCGCGACGATATTTCCGGTGTCGGCCAGACAAAGGCGGCGCTGAAGCTGACGCCCGGCCTGTCCGACGAACTGAAGAAATATCACCTGCATCCCGGCGTCGGTCACTACGGCATCTTCAACGGATCGAAATGGCGCGCACAGATCGCGCCGATCGTCGAGACGTGGATGGCCGATCATCCCCGCGCCCGGCTGAAGGCGGTGGCCTAACGCCGCGGGGTCAGCCCCTTGCACGCATGACCGCCGTTCACCTTTCCTGACGCATCCTCTCCCCTCTGCCATGGGGGAGGGGGCCGCCGGGTTATGCCTGTGTTTACCCTTTCCGTTTAAGATGCCTTCGCGCGCCTTGGTGCATGCTGGAAGAATGAACGGAATGAGTCGCATAATTGCAGTCGTATTGCGTGTCGGCGGAGCTGTCGGCGGGGTGTTTGCAGGTTTGCAGATGCCGCCCGATATTCTCATGGATCTGCTGGCCGACGTGGGCATCGGCGCAGAGGCGGGATTGACGCCGGTCACCGCCGGCGTCGCACTCGCCTTGCTGGGCGGGGTGTTCGGCTTTTTGTTCGGTTCCGCCATCGCGGGCATCCTTCCCGGCGAGATGACCGAACCGGTCGGCACGCGCGAGGAAGCGGCGGCCTCGGTGCCGCGCCTGCGCCGTCACCTGGCAGAGAACCAGGGCAAGGCCTCGCGCACGGGAACGCCGCTGGAGCGCCTGTCGGCGCCGCCTGCCGGGCAGCAGTTGCCCAAGCACGACCTCAGCCATATTCCGCCCGCGCCCAAGGATGACGAGATCACCTTCGACCGCATTCCCAACACGGGATTTTATGCCGATATTGAATCGCCCGTGCGGTTCGATGAGGATGACGACGATCTTGCCCGCTTCGCGACGATGCCGGACGATGCGCCCACTGCGGAATCTCTGGATGAGGTCAGTGACGAAGAGCCTGTTTTCACGGCAGGCGACGACCATGCCGACGATCCTGAGTTTGCCGAACGCGATCATGTTGATGCCGAATTCGTTCGCGATGGCGCGGCGGCGCGCGATGAGGTCGAGCAGGCTCTGGACGCAGGTGACTGGGCGGACACAGGCGATTGGGCGCCGGCGACCGACATGCCGCCCCAGGATCGCCCCGAAGCCGGGCAGGATCCCTTTCATCCGGATTTCGAACCTGCACCGGCCCAGATCCATTCCCTGCGGCGCGATACAGGGCATGACGGCCACAGCGCCCCGCGCTTCGCACCCGGCCTGACCGGCGGCATGGAAGCCGACTGGTTCGCCGGCGAGGCGGACGAGGAAGAGGACGCGGATGACGACGGGGCGGGCTATGGCTCGTTGATGGCAATCGGGCTGGGCAAGACGCACAAGCCGCGCGCGCAGCCTGCCACCCATCGTCCGGGGGAAGCGAATCTTTCGCCAATGCCCTTGCTCGACATCGATCGTGGCCGGGACATCATCCCGAATGGCGCGGGCCCTCAGGATTTCCGGCTGCGAGAGGCTCTCGAGGAATTGAAGCGCGTCTGATTGACCGCCCATAGGCCGCTGGGCTAGGCGACAAGCTGGCTCCCACGTCGGCAATGGATGCAAGATTTCTCATTGCATAGTTGCAAAGACAGCTTCCTGTCGTCATTGGGAGCGAACGCGCAATAACTGCGCCCCACTGGGGCGGGCTGATTCGCGTTTACATTACGGGTAATGTTGCCCGGCCCCGACAGGATAGGTGAAAATGGGTTTTCCGCCGGTTCAAGGCCTCTACGACTCGCGTAACGAACACGACAATTGTGGTGTGGGCTTCGTCGCCCATATCAAAGGGCAGAAATCGAACGCGATTATTCAACAAGGCCTGACCATTCTGGAAAATCTGGACCACCGCGGCGCGGTGGGGGCCGACCCGCTTCTGGGCGATGGCGCGGGTATTCTGATCCAGATGCCCGACGCGCTGCTGCGCAAGTGGGCGCAGGGTGAGGGCAAGACGCTGCCGCCCGCCGGCGATTACGCCGTCGCGATGTGCTTCCTGCCGCAGGACGAGCCTTCGCGCGACTTTGTGGTGGCGCAGTTCGAAAAGTTCATCGGCAAGGAAGGCCAGCAGCTGATTGGCTGGCGCGATGTGCCGACCACGCTCGACGGTCTGGGAAAGACCGTGCTGGAACAGATGCCGGTCATCCGCCAGGCGATCATCGCGCGCGGCGGCAATTGCGAGGACCAGGACGCGTTCGAGCGCAAGCTGCTCTCGATCCGCAAGCAGACGCAGAACCCGCTTGCGACTTTGGCCGAAAAGCACGGCCTGCCGGGCCTGACCGAATTGTACATGCCCAGCTTCTCCAGCCGGACCATCGTGTACAAGGGGCTGCTGCTGGCGAACCAGGTCGGCAGCTTCTACGACGATCTGCGCGATCCGGACTGCACCTCGGCGCTGGCGCTGGTGCATCAGCGCTTCAGCACCAACACCTTCCCCAGCTGGAGGCTGGCGCAGCCGTTCCGCCTGATCGCCCATAATGGCGAGATCAACACGGTTCGCGGCAATGTGAACTGGATGAATGCGCGCCGCCGCACCATGGAATCGCCGCTGCTGGGCGCCGATCTGGACAAGATGTGGCCGATCATTCCGCATGGTCAGTCCGACACTGCGTGCCTCGACAATGCGCTCGAGCTGTTGCTGGCGGGTGGCTACAGCCTTGCCCATGCGATGATGATGCTGATCCCCGAGGCATGGGCCAAGAACCATGAGATGGATCCGGCTCGCCGCGCTTTTTACGAATATCACGCCGCCCTGATGGAGCCTTGGGACGGCCCCGCGTCGGTCGCCTTCACCGATGGCCGCCAGATTGCCGCCACGCTCGACCGCAACGGGCTGCGTCCGGCGCGCTATTGCGTGACCAAGGACGATCTCGTTTGCCTCGCATCCGAAAGCGGCGTGCTGCCGTTCGCCGAAGAGGACATCACGCGCAAGTGGCGACTACAGCCCGGCAAGATGCTGCTGATCGATCTCGAGGAAGGCCGCATCGTCGAGGATGAGGAGCTGAAGGCCGAGCTTTCGAACGCGCATCCCTACGAAAAATGGCTGCGCGACGCGCAGTACAAGCTGGAAGACCTCGACATCGTCGAGATCGAGGCGGACGACGTGCCGGTCGATCCCACCGCCGACAGCGAGCTGTTCCTGCGCCGTCAGCAGGCGTTCGGCTACACGCAGGAGGACGTGTCCAAGTTCCTCGAGCCGATGCTGTATAATGGCGACGATCCGATCGGATCGATGGGCACCGACACGCCCATCGCCGTCCTGTCCAAGCGTTCGCGCCTGCTCTACGACTATTTCAAGCAGAACTTCGCGCAGGTGACCAACCCGCCGATCGACCCGATCCGCGAGGAGCTGGTCATGAGCCTGCTGTCGATGATCGGCCCTCGCCCCAACCTGCTGGGCCGCGACGCCGGCACGCACAAGCGGCTTGAAATCACGCAGCCGATCCTGACCAACAGCGATCTCGCCAAGATCCGCTCGGTCGAATCGGGCCTCGACGGCGCGTTCCGCACCGGGACCATCGACATCACCTGGGACGCCAGCACCGGCGCCGAGGGGCTGGAGATGGCGATCAAGGAAATGTGCTGGGCCGCAACCGAGGCGGTGCTGGCCGACAAAAACATCCTGATCCTGTCGGACCGCGCGCAGGGACCGGATCGCATCGCGATGCCCGCGCTGCTGGCGACGTCGGCGGTGCACCATCACCTCGTCCGGCAGGGTCTGCGCATGCAGACCGGGCTGGTCGTCGAAACCGGCGAAGCGCGCGAAGTGCATCATTTCTGCGTGCTGGCAGGGTACGGCGCCGAAGCGATCAACCCCTATCTGGCGTTCGAGACGCTGGAGAGCATTCGCGTCCACCGCGAGGCGCCGCTCTCGGCCGAGGATGTCGAGTACAACTACATCAAGGCCATCGGCAAAGGCATCCGCAAGGTGATGTCGAAGATGGGGATCAGCACCTATCAGTCATACTGCGGGGCGCAGATCTTCGACGCCGTCGGCCTTTCGACCGCGTTCATCGACAAGTACTTCACCCGCACCTCGACCACGATCGAGGGCGTCGGACTTGCCGAAGTGGCGGAAGAGACGGTGCGCCGTCACACCGCCGCCTATTCGGAAGAGCAGATATATCAGAAGATGCTCGATGTCGGTGGTATCTACCAGTATCGCATCCGGGGCGAGGAACACGCCTGGACGCCGACCAATATCGCGAACCTGCAGCACGCCGTGCGCGGTAACGACTTCAAGAATTATGAAGAGTTCGCCAAGTCGATCAACGAGCAGTCCGAACGGCTGCTGACGATCCGCGGGCTGATGGATCTGAAGAAGGCCGACAAGGCGATCCCGCTGGACGAGGTGGAGCCCGCCGCCGAGATCGTGAAGCGCTTCGCCACCGGCGCGATGAGCTATGGCTCGATCAGCTGGGAAGCGCATACGACGCTGGCGATGGCCATGAACCGGATCGGCGGCAAGTCGAACACGGGTGAGGGCGGCGAGGATCCCAAGCGCTTCACGCCGATGGACAATGGCGATTCGATGCGTTCGGCGATCAAGCAGGTCGCATCGGGCCGCTTTGGCGTGACGACCGAGTATCTGGTCAATGCGGACGACATCCAGATCAAGATGGCGCAGGGCGCAAAGCCCGGCGAGGGCGGCCAGCTGCCCGGGCACAAGGTGGACAAGACCATCGGCGCGACCCGCCACTCGACGCCGGGCGTGGGCCTGATCTCGCCGCCGCCGCATCACGACATCTATTCGATCGAGGATCTGGCGCAGCTGATCCACGATCTGAAGAACGTGAACCCGACCTCGCGCATCTCGGTCAAGCTGGTGTCCGAAGTGGGCGTCGGCACCGTGGCCGCGGGCGTGTCCAAGGCGCGCGCCGACCATGTCACCATCTCGGGTTACGAGGGCGGCACGGGCGCCTCCCCGCTGACCTCGCTGACCCATGCGGGTTCCCCGTGGGAGATCGGTCTTGCCGAAACGCAGCAGACGCTGCTGCTCAACGATCTGCGAGCGCGTATCGCGGTGCAGGTCGACGGCGGGCTGCGCACTGGCCGCGACGTCGCCATCGGCGCGCTGCTGGGCGCGGACGAGTTCGGCTTTGCCACCGCCCCGCTGATCGCCGCGGGCTGCATCATGATGCGCAAGTGCCACCTCAACACCTGTCCGGTCGGCGTGGCGACGCAGAACCCCGAACTGCGCAAGCGCTTCACCGGCTTGCCCGAGCATGTGGTCAACTATTTCTTCTTCGTCGCGGAAGAGCTGCGCCAGATCATGGCGGACATGGGCTTCCGCACGGTCGAGGAAATGGTCGGCCGCGTCGACCGAATCGACATGAAGCGCGCCGTTTCGCACTGGAAGGCACATGGCGTCGACCTGTCGAAGCTGCTCCATCAGGTGAAGCCGGTCCCCGGGCACGAGCTTTACCGGACCGAGACGCAGGACCATGGCCTCGAAGCCGCGATGGATCAGGAGCTGATCAGGGAAGCCCGTCCAGCGCTGGAGAATGGCGAAAGCGTGCGGCTGGAACGCACGGTTCGCAACGTCAACCGCACGGTCGGCACCATGCTGTCGGGCGAAGTGGCCAAGCGTTACGGCCATGCCGGCCTGCCGGACAACACGATCCGCATCGGCTTCACCGGCGTCGCGGGGCAGAGCTTTGCCGCGTGGCTGGCGCATGGCGTCACGCTGGAGCTGACGGGCGATGCCAACGACTATGTCGGCAAGGGTCTGTCGGGCGGTCGTGTGATCGTGAAGCAGCCTGAAGGCATGGACCGCGATCCCACGAACAACATCATCGTCGGCAACACGGTGCTCTATGGCGCGATTGCGGGCGAGGCGTTCTTCAACGGCGTCGCGGGCGAGCGTTTCGCAGTCCGCAATTCGGGCGCGATCGCGATTGTCGAGGGCACTGGCGACCACGGCTGCGAATATATGACCGGCGGCGTGGTGATGGTGCTTGGCCCGACGGGCCGCAACTTCGCCGCGGGCATGTCGGGCGGCATTGCCTATGTCTATGACGAGGACGGCCAGTTCGCGAAGCGCTGCAACACCGAGATGGTGAACCTGCGCGAGGTCGAACTGTCGGACGAGGACGTGCCGCATGGCCGCCGCCCCGAACAGCGCGGCCGTTCGGTCGAGGACTTCGGCATGGGCGATCCGCTCTATTACGACAGCGCGCGCATCCGCATCCTGCTGGAGCGGCATGTGCTGCACACCGGCAGCAGCCGGGCAAAGGCGATCCTCGACGATTTCGACAATGCGGTCGGCAAGTTCGTCAAGGTCATGCCGCGCGACTATGAGAATGCGTTGAAAATGCTGGAATCCGAACGGCTTGAAGCCGAATCGGTTGCGGCGGAATAAGGGAGGCTCACATGGGTAAGGAAACCGGCTTCCTGGAACTCGACCGCCAGGACCGCAGCTATGAGGCGCCGACGGAGCGCCTGCAGCACTACAAGGAATTCGTGGTACCGCACGACCCGCAGGCCCTTCAGGGGCAGGCGAGCCGCTGCATGAACTGCGGCATTCCCTATTGTCACAACGGCTGTCCGGTGAACAATATCATCCCGGACTGGAACCACCTGGTCTATGAAGGGAACTGGAAGGAGGCGCTGGTCAACCTGCACTCCACCAACAACTTCCCCGAATTCACCGGCCGCGTCTGCCCGGCGCCTTGCGAGGCGAGCTGCACGTTGAACATCGTGGACCAGCCGGTGACCATCAAGTCGATCGAATGCGCGATCGTCGACAAGGGATGGGAAGAAGGCTGGATCGTTCCGCAGCCGCCGGAAAAGAAGACCGGCAAGTCGGTGGCGGTCGTGGGATCGGGTCCCGCGGGCATGGCTTGCGCCCAGCAACTGGCGCGGGCGGGTCATTCGGTTACGCTGTTCGAGAAGAGCGACCGGATCGGCGGCCTGCTGCGCTATGGCATTCCCGACTTCAAGATGGAGAAGCATCTCATCAATCGCCGCGCGGCGCAGATGGAGGCCGAAGGCGTCTCGATCCGCACCGGCACCGAGGTGGGCGTCGACATCTCGATGAAGACGCTGAAGGAAAACTTCGACGCGGTGGTGCTGTCGGGCGGCGCGGAAGACGCGCGTACGCTGGACATTCCGGGCGCGGAGATGAGCGGGGTACGCCTCGCGATGGAATTCCTGACCCAGCAGAACAAGCGCAATGCGGGCGACAGCGAAGAGCGCGCGGCCCCGCGCGGCACGCTGGTGGCGACCGACAAGCATGTCATCGTGATCGGCGGCGGCGACACCGGTTCGGACTGCGTCGGCACGTCCAACCGGCAGGGCGCGAAGAGCGTCACGCAGATCGAGATCATGCCCAAGCCTCCCGAAAAAGAGGACAAGCTGATGACCTGGCCGAACTGGCCGCTCAAGCTGCGTACATCGTCCAGCCACGAGGAGGGCGTCGACCGCGACTGGGCGATCCTGACCAAGCGCGTGGTGGGCGAGAACGGCAAGGTAACCGGCCTCGAATGCGTCCGCCTGGAATGGCAGGGGCGCGAGATGAAGGAAGTGCCGGGCAGCGAGTTTACGCTGAAGGCCGATCTCATCCTGCTGGCCATGGGCTTCGTCGGCGCGCGCAAGGGCGGCATGCTGGACCAGGCGGGCGTCGAATATGACGCGCGCGGCAACGTGCTGGCCGATACGCAAAGCTACGCGACCAGCGAGGACAAGGTCTGGGCGTGCGGCGACATGCGCCGTGGGCAGAGCCTTGTCGTCTGGGCCATTCGCGAAGGGCGTCAGTGCGCGCGTTCCGTGGACGAGGCCCTGATGGGCGTCAGCGAACTGCCGCGCTGAGGCGCGCGCCTACCAATCTATCGGATCGCGGCCGCTGTCGCGCAGAAACGCGTTTGCTCGGCTGAAGGGCCGCGATCCGAAGAATCCGCGATAGGCCGACAGCGGGCTGGGATGCGGACTTTCGATCACCAGATGGGGTGAGCCGGCACCGAGTTCGGGGATGCGGCGCGCCTTTTGCTGCGCATGGCTGCCCCACAGTATGAACACGCTGGACTGATGCCGCGCGGCCACGGCGCGGACACAGGCATCGGTAATCGCCTCCCAACCGCGCCCAGCATGCGATCCGGCCTTGCCCGCCTCGACCGTCAGAGAGGTGTTGAGCAGCAGCACGCCCTGCGTGGCCCAGCGCGTCAGGTCGCCATCTTGCCGCGCAGGCACGCCCAGATCGCTCTCAAGCTCCTTGTAGATGTTCCTCAGCGAAGGGGGCAGCCGCATCCCATCGGGCACCGAAAAGGCCAGCCCGTGTGCCTGACCCGGTCCATGATAGGGATCCTGCCCAAGGATCACCACCTTCACCTCGTCCAGCGGCGTCAGGGTGAGGGCCGCGAACCGCTCCTCGCGCGGGGGATAGACGGTTCGGCCCGCATCGTCCTGTTTGCCCAGCCACCGATCGAGTGCGCGTGCGTCGGGGCTGGCGAGTGCGGGGGCAAGTGCTTTGGCCCAGCTGGCGGGTACGTTTACATTCATACTGGCCTGTGTAGGGCCTACCGCACTCGCGCCGCCAGACGGCGCATGTTCAATTTCCCCTGCCGAGACCCGCTCTCGCCCCTTTCCCAAATTCCCGATCGCCCCTAAGGACATAATTATGACAGTCTACCTCCACGAAGAAGATCTGCCCGAGAGCGTGCTGGGACCGGGGCCGGTCGCCGTCGATACGGAGACCATGGGCCTGATCACGCCGCGTGACCGCCTGTGCCTCGTGCAAATCAGCGATGGCCGCGGGGACGAGCATCTGGTTCGTTTTCGCCCCGACAGCCCCTATCACGCGCCAAACCTGTGTGCGGTGCTGGCCGACCCGTCGCGTGAGAAATATTATCACTTTGCCCGCTTCGATCTTGCGGCGATCCAGTTCTATCTGGGCGTGATGGCCGCGCCGGTGTTCTGCACCAAGATCGCCAGCAAGCTGACGCGCACCTATACCGATCGCCACGGGCTCAAGAACCTCGTCAGCGAATTGCTGGGCAAGGACATTTCCAAGCAGCAGCAATCCAGCGACTGGGGCGCGCCCGAATTGAACGAGGCGCAGCGCGAATATGCCGCCAGCGATGTGCGCTATCTGCACGACATGGTCGCGATCTTCCGCGAGCGGCTGGAGCGCGAGCATCGCACCGGCCTTGCGCAGGCCTGTTTCGATTTCCTGCCCGCGCGCGCACTGCTGGACCTTGAAGGCTGGAGCGAAAAGGACATCTTCAGTCACGAGGCATGAGGCCTTGAGGCGATAACGGATCAAACATGAGCGTCGAGGCCACTATTGCCCGCCACAAGCGCCGCGAACAGGCGGTGCCCGGTGGATCGCACGACCGACTGATCCACTTTCTGCTGGTGGCGCTGCCGATCTGCATCGGCGTTCTGTTGGCGCTGATGGTGCTCGCGCCGGTCGCGTCGCAGGGCGAGGTCAGCTTTCTGCTGGATCGCAACCAAGTCGAACTGACCGAGAACCGCATGACCGTCGACAATGCGATGTATCGCGGAGCCGATAATGACGGCCGCCCGTTCTCGGTACAGGCGGGCAGCGCGCTGCAGCGGACGAAGCAGCGGCAGATGGTTGAGATGAACGATCTCACCGCCCGCATACTGCTGAACGAAGGGCCCGCGGTCCTGACCGCGCAGAACGGCACCTATAATCTCGACGCGGAAAGCGTGCGCTTTCCCGGCGCGGTCAATTTCACCGCATCCGACGGCTATCGCATGATTGCGCGCAATGTCTCGGTGTTGCTTCCCGAACAGCGGATCGTGGGCGACGGGCGGGTCAATGGCCGGGTTCCTTCGGGGACCTTTTCGGCGGACCGGCTCGAAGCCGATTTGCAGGAGCGCACGGTTTCGCTTATCGGCGATGCACGGCTTCGCATGGAGCCCGGCGCGCTGACCACGCGGTGACGGAAAGAACATGACACCAAAGCCATCCTCCATCCGCAAGATCGCCATTCGCGCCGCCACCGGCTTTGCCCTGTCGGCCGCCGCGATCCTTGGCGCGCAGCAATTGTCCGCGCAGTCGATCGCCGGTTTCAATTCGCGCCAGCCCGTCGATTACGCGGCGGACCGGATCGAATTGCAGGACCGGGCCGACCGCGTCGTGTTGTCGGGCAATGTGGTCGTAAACCAAGGCGATCTGCGGCTGACGGCGGGGCGGACCATCGTCGATTACACCGATGCCGGAACGCTGCGCATCCAGCGCATCACCGCGACCGGCGGCGTTTCGGTCATGCGCGGGGGGGAGACGGCGCGCGGCAATGTCGGCGTCTATGACTTCAACCGCCGCACCATCACGCTGGTCGGCGACGTCGCGCTGCGGCGCGGGTCGGATACGCTCAACGGCGGGCGGCTGGTTATCGATCTTGATACCGGCGTGTCGAGCGTGGACGGCAGCAGTGCCGGCAGTTCCTCCGCCGTCGGGGGCGCGACCAATTCCAGGGGCCGCGTTTCGGGCAGCTTCTCGGTTCCGGAAAATTAGCGGCGCGCCGCGGCAGCGCGGGCGATTTCGGTACAGCCCGCCGCGAACAGAAGCGGCGCGGCCTGGCTGTCGGCCAGCAAAGCGCGGTGCAGCGCCATCAGCCGGTCGCTGAGCCGCGCAAGCCTGGGTCCGTGCCATTGCTGCAATTGACGCGAAATCGCGGCGCGTTCCTTGAAGAAGATGCGTGGATCGTTCTCCACCGCCTTCGCGACATTCTCGCCCGGACGGATGCGCGCGGCGATCTGCGCCAGTTGCGCCACGCGCCGCTCCATCGCCAGCACCGTGCCCACGGGGTTCAGCCCATGCTGCCGGAACCGCGCCAGTTCATGGGGCAGGCGCATCACATCGCCCGAGATGACCGCGTCGACCAGCGGCATCATGCCGTCGTCCTCGGTCTCGGCACCGATGGCGTCGATGTCCTCGGCGCTGACATTGCGGGGCGCATGGCTGTCGGCGTCGAGATACAGCGCCAGCTTCTGCACCTCGGCCGCCGCCATGCGCGTGTCGAGCGCGACCGAGGCGGCGATCCGCTGCGCCAGTTCCGCACCCATGCGCAGCCCCGCCGTATCGGCCAGCCTGCGTACCTCCGCCGTTACCGAGCGCAGGTCGGGCGGATAGAACATCACGACCAGCGAATCGTCGCGCTTTTCCAGCAGTTTCGCGCTGCGTGACTTGTCGGTCGCGCCGCTGGCGATGACGATCACCGGCCAGCCTTGCGCGACATCGGCCTCGGGCGCGTCGGTCAGGATTTTCAGCGCGTCATGCGCTTCCTCGCCCTGCGCGCGCACGATGATGTGCCGCCGGTCGCCGAACAGCGAGGTGGAGCGGGTTTCGTCGGACAAGCGAACAGGATCGCGCTTGAGCTCGCTGCCCTCGATCTCCACGCGCTCGCCGGGATCGGGCAGCAATTCGACGATACGGGCAGCGGCCCCGTGGGCGCCCGCCTCGTCCGGTCCGCAGAAGAAGAAGACCTTGACCGAACCGGCGGCGCGCGGAGCGGTCTGGGCGAACTTGCCGTTATTGATCTTCAACTGGGGCCTGCATCTGCTGGCGAAGGGTGGTGGATATGCGGGTGACGATGCTGTCCGCCACGTCGCGCGTCAGATTTTCCAAGGCGGTCTGCTCGGCCGCGATGGTGGCATATTCGCTGGAAACAACGTCGATGCCCGCGTCGGCTCCGTCGGTCGCATCCAGCAGCGTCTCGCCGCTCGACAGATCGACAAGGCGATAGCGTGCGCGCAACGTTCGGCGTTCGCGGCCGATCGTATCGTCGCCCAGCAGGCCCAATCCGGTCAGCTGATCGTCGAGCACGACGTCCAGCCGATAGCGCGACCCCCCGCCGTCCGTGCCCATGCGCTGCTGCAAGGCATCGCGCATCAGCCAGCCGCTCTGCCCCGGAATGGGCGCGATCTCTACCGCCGAAAGGCCCTGCGCCACCGCGCCCGATCCGCCGCCTGCATAGACCGGCTGTAGCGCGCAGCCGCCCAGCATGGGCGCGGCGAAGCATGCGAGAAGAAGAGCCGGCAGAAGGGCGTTCCAGCGCATCAGATGACCAGATTGACCAGGCGATCGGGCACCACGATCACCTTGCGGATTTCGGCGCCTTCAAGGTTGCGCTGAACTTTCTCGCTGGCGAGGGCAAGCGCCTCGAGTTCCTCTTTCGGCAGGCCCTTGGGCACGGTCAGCGTGTCGCGCAGCTTGCCCTTGACCTGCACCGCGACGGTCACCTCGTCCTCCACCAGCAGGGCGGGATCGACCTTGGGCCATGCGGCTTCCGCCACCAGCCCGGCCTGTCCGGCGCGCGACCAAGCCTCTTCGGCCAGATGCGGCATCATCGGCGAGACCAGCTTCATCAGCGACAGGATCGCTTCGCTAAGGCTTGCGCTGGGGGCGGCCTTTTCGACCACGCCGGTCAGTTCGTAGATGCGGGCGACCGCCTTGTTGAAGGACAAAGCCTCGATATCCTCGGCCACGGCGGCGACGGTCTGATGCTGCTTGCGCGCGACTGCCTTGTCGTCGCCTGCCGCCTCGGCGTCATACTGGCCGAACAGGCGCCACAGGCGCTGCACGAAGCGGCCGCAGCCCTCGATGCCTGCTTCGCTCCACGGCAGGTCGCGTTCGGGCGGGCTGTCCGACAGCATGAACCAGCGCACCGCATCCGCGCCGTACTGGGCGATGATCTCGTCCGGGTCGACGACGTTCTTCTTCGACTTGGACATCTTGATCACGCGGCCGATCTCGACCGGCTGGCCGCCATCAACCAGCACCGCGCTGTCGCTGGACCGGTTCACCTCTGACGGGGCATAATAGACGGTCCGGCCGTTTTCCTCGCGGCTATAGGTCTCATGCGTGACCATGCCCTGCGTGAACAATTGCGCGAAGGGCTCCTTCACGTCGATCAGCCCGCAATGCGCCAGCGCCCGCGTCCAGAACCTTGCATAGAGCAGGTGCAGGATCGCATGCTCGATCCCGCCGATATACTGGCCCACGGGCAGCCACTGCGCGATCTCGTCCTTGTCGAAGGGCTTGTCGCCCGGCTGGCTGGCAAAGCGCAGGAAATACCAACTGGAATCGACGAATGTGTCCAGCGTATCGGTCTCGCGCCGCGCCGCGCCGCCGCATTTCGGGCAGTCGGTGTGCTTCCACGTCGGATGGCGCTCCAGCGGATTGCCCGGCGTCTTGAAGTCCACATCTTCGGGCAGGACCACCGGAAGCCGGTCTTCGGGCACCGGCACCACGCCGCAGGTGTCACAGTGGATGAACGGGATCGGCGTGCCCCAATAACGCTGGCGCGAAACGCCCCAGTCGCGCAGGCGGTACTGCGTTTTGGGCGTGCCCCAGCCGTCCTCGGCAGCGCGTGTGATGATCGCGCGCTTGGCCTCGTCCACAGGCAGGCCGGTCAGGAAATCGGAATTGACGATCACCCCTTCGCCCGATTCCGCCTCGCCGGCGAAAGGCTTGTCCGCTTCATCGGCGTTCGGCGCGACCACGCGCGGGATCGGCAGGCCGTATTTGGTCGCGAATTCGAAGTCGCGCTGGTCGTGCCCGGGCACCGCCATGATCGCGCCGGTGCCATATTCCATCAGCACGAAATTGGCGATCCAGACAGGCAGATCCTTACCCGTGAAGGGATGCGCGACGGTCAGGCCGGTGTCGTAACCCAGCTTCTCCGCCGTCTCCAGCTCTGCTGCCGTGGTCCCGCCCGCGCGGCATTTCTCGATGAATTCCTGTGCGAGATGGTCGGTCGCGGCGACGGCCTGCGCAATCGGATGCTCGGCCGCAACGGCGACGAAGCTTGCGCCGAAGATCGTGTCGGGTCGCGTGGTATAGACCTCGATGGTCTCGTCGAAATTGCTGCCCTTGAAATGGGCCTGCAGGCCGGTCGACTTGCCGATCCAGTTTTCCTGCATCAGCCGGACCTTCTCGGGCCATTTGTCGAGGCCATCCAGCCCTTCCAGCAGCTCGTCCGCGAACTGGGTGATCTTCAGGAACCACTGCGAAAGCTTGCGCTTTTCGACCAGCGCGCCCGAACGCCAGCCGCGCCCGTCGATCACCTGCTCATTCGCCAGCACGGTCATGTCGACCGGATCCCAGTTCACCGCCGATTCCTTGCGATAGACCAGGCCCGCTTCGTACAGCTTTAGGAACAGCGCCTGTTCCTGCCCGTAATATTCCGCGTCGCAGGTCGCGAATTCGCGGCTCCAGTCCAGCGCAAAGCCCAGGCGCTGCAGCTGCGCCTTCATGTTGGCGATATTGTCGCGGGTCCAGCCGCCGGGGTGCACGCCCTTTTCCATGGCGGCGTTTTCGGCGGGCATGCCGAATGCGTCCCAGCCCATCGGGTGCAGCACTTCGTGCCCGGTCATCGCTTTGAAGCGCGCCAGCACGTCGCCCATCGTGTAATTGCGCACATGGCCGATATGGATACGGCCCGAGGGGTAGGGAAACATCTCCAGCACATAGCTCTTGGGCTTGGTGCTCGCGCTGTCGGCGCGAAAAATCCCCGCCTCGTCCCAGGCGCGCTGCCAGCGTCCGTCGGCGCTGGACGGTTCGAAACGCTCTTCGGTCATTGCCTGATGCCTGCCTCTGATACTTGCAAGCGTCAGCCCATCAACGCGTCGCGGCGCATCTCGCGGGCGCGGGTCAGGATGATGTCTTCCAGCTTCTGCACCGTCGCGGCCTGCACCGGAGCGCCGACCCACTGGCCGCCGCTCATCACCTCGCGGCTGGCGTTCACGCGCAGCGCGTCGGCGCGCAGGTCCTGATCGAGGATGGTGACGGTCACCTTCATGCGCTCGGCCGGATTGTTCGGATTGGTGTACCAGTCGGTGACAATCACCCCGCCGGTGCTGTCGGTCTGCAGCATGGGCATGAAGGACAGCGTGTCCAGGCTGGCGCGCCACAGATAGGCGTTGATGCCGATGGTGGTGACATTCGCGGCGGCGAGGTCCGTCTCGACCCGCTTGTTGCCACCGCCACAAGCGGCGAGTGCTGCAATCATCCCGGCGGCCACGATGGCGCGGACCGATGCACGGCGCAGGTTAAGGCCGCTGGCGGCGTCCATGGAGTCGGCCATGGGGGCGGGGTGCAACGGGGTCGCGGTCATGATGGCGAAATTCTTCCTGTTCTGCTTGCGGTCGGCCGAATGCATGTCCTTGTGGCATGCGCATCCGGCTGGGCGGGGGTTGCTCTATCACCGCGATCGCACGGCGGGCAAGCTTTCAGCACGAGCCTGTGTGACACGGGGCTGAACGAGTCGCGAGGGGAATCCATGGGAGCGCTATCACGCCCGCATGTAAGTTTCGTCGGCGCCCCGCTCGGACATGCTGTCGATTTCATGCAACAGCAACAATCAAGAGTCACATGTGGCGGCCTAAATCGCTTTGCAGGCTTTGGTTTTTCGTTTTATACACAGACCTGCACACCGCATCTTGCGTTTGGCTTGTCGAGTCGACGCAAATCTCGCAAACGACCGCGGGGTGCGGGTCTTGCGATCGCCGCGGCTGATGGCCACATCGGCATATTCGCAAGGTGGTTAACGTGCCGGTCAGGCGGTTCGTGAGAGCCGCGACTGAACTAGGTCCAAGGCGGGGCGATACCCGTCGGGATCGCAGGGAATTGGATTGAGGTGGACGTGACCGTGTTGGGGGCTCTTGGCAGAAAGCGCGTGGCGCATGCGGCGATGGCCGCTGCGGCAGTCTGTGCATTCGGTGCCGCTCTGCCGCCCGCCGTAGCCGCCGTTTCCGATCTTGTGGCCGCCGATGATTCGCGCCGTTCCCTCAGCATCGCCGCCGGCGGTGATCTTGGCGGTTTTACGCCTGCTTCTGCCGATCCGCGCCTGCTCGCCTCGCTGGCTTCCATTCGTGAGGGCGCGAAGGGCGATGCAGGTATGTTCCGCTTTACGCCCGCCGGGGTGAAGGAAGCCGCCAGTCGTGCGGTGACCGTTGCCGTTCGCGTCGATTCGTCGATCGCGCGGTCCAATTCGCTGCGCAAGACCGCCGCTTCGGGTGAGACGGGGCTGGGTGTCGCCGGTGTTGCGCCGGTCGCCTTCAACCTGGGCATGGCACGCGGCTATCAAAGCTTCTCGCAGTCGGCGAAGATTTCAGACGCCATCGAACCCGGTCTGGGCAAGAGTTTCCTTCCCGAAGGGGTGAAGGAAATTGATGCGCCCGATCTGTCGCGGTTTACGCCCGCCAAGAAGAAGTCGGGCGAAAGCCGCTTTGGCGGTGTCGTGGAACTGAACGAAGGCGTCGTTCCCGGCCGCGCACCGCGCACCTTTGCGGATGGTGAGCAATCGGTCGATGTCAGCGGTTCCTATCGCGTGACGGGCAATCTGCGCGTGACGGCCGGCGTTCGCTATTCGGCAGAGCGTGAGCGACTGGGCTCCATCGCTGATGGCCAGCAGGACAACCAGTCCGTCTATGTCGGGACCCGTTTCCGCTTCTAAAGGTGCGGGACAATTGTCCTGACCGCCGTCTACCTGCGTCGACCTGCGGGGCTTGCGACCGCAACGTCGCCTCTTCGTCAAATTGCTGATCCATCGGGGCTTACGGCGCAACGGAATTCCGCTTGCCGCCTTTTTGACGAGTGCCTAGGCTCGTGGTCGGAGAGGGTGCAGAACTGAAGGGGAAGCACGGATGAGCAGAGTGGCAGTCGTCACGGGCGGCACGCGCGGTATTGGCGAAGGTATCAGCCTTGCCCTGAAAGATATGGGCTATACCGTGGTCGCGAACTATGGCGGGAATGAGCAGAAGGCGCAGGAATTCACTGAGAATACCGGCATTCCCAGTTACAAATTCGACGTCGGCGATCACGATGCCGTCATGGCGGGATGCCAGCAGATTGCATCCGACGTCGGCGAAATCGACATCGTCGTGAATAATGCGGGCATCACGCGCGACGGCGTGCTCCACAGGATGAGCTGGGACGACTGGAACGAGGTGATGCGTATCAACCTCGGCGGTTGTTTTAACATGGCCAAGGCGACCTTTCCCGGCATGCGCGAGCGCAAGTGGGGCCGCATCGTCAATATCGGATCGGTCAACGGGCAGGCGGGCCAGTACGGCCAGGTGAACTATGCCGCTGCCAAGTCCGGCATTCACGGTTTCACCAAGGCGCTGGCGCAGGAAGGCGCGAAATATGGCGTTACGGTCAACGCCATCGCTCCGGGCTATATCGATACCGACATGGTGGCGGCTGTGCCCGAGCCGGTGCTTGAGAAGATCATCGCGAAGATCCCCGTCGGCCGGCTGGGCCATGCCGACGAGATCGCGCGCGGTGTCGCATTCCTGTGCGCGGAAGAGGCCACCTTCGTGACCGGCGCGACGCTGTCGATCAACGGCGGCCAGCACATGTATTGATTGCCTTTCGCCGAAAGGGCGCAAGGAAAAAGGGGCAGGCGTCCGGCGCCTGCCCCTTTTCGTTTGTCCAGCCGTTGGCGAGCGATCAGGCCGCCTGCGCCTCCGCACCCGGATCGCGCAGCACATAGCCGCGGCCCCAGACCGTTTCGATGTAATTGTCGCCGCTGCAGGCCGTCGCCAGCTTCTTGCGCAGCTTGCAGATGAAGACGTCGATGATCTTGAGTTCGGGCTCGTCCATCCCATTATAAAGATGGTTGAGGAACATTTCCTTGGTCAGCGTCGTGCCCTTGCGAAGCGAGAGCAGCTCCAGCATCGCATATTCCTTGCCGGTCAGATGCACGCGAGCACCGTCGACTTCGACCGTCTTGGTGTCGAGATTGACCGAGAGCTTGCCGGTGCGGATCACCGACTGCGAGTGGCCCTTGGAACGGCGCACCACGGCGTGGATGCGGGCGACCAGTTCCTCGCGGTGGAAAGGCTTGGTCACGTAATCGTCGGCACCAAAGCCAAAACTGCGGACCTTGGAATCCATCTCGGCAATGCCCGACAGGATCAGCACCGGCGTCTGCACCTTGGCGACGCGCAGCTTCTTGAGCACGTCATAGCCATGCATGTCGGGCAGGTTCAGGTCGAGCAGGATGATGTCGTAATCATAGAGCTTGCCGAGATCGAGGCCCTCTTCACCAAGGTCGGTCTGGTAAACGTTGAACCCCTCGGTTGTGAGCATCAGTTCGATGGCCTTTGCCGTCGTCGGCTCGTCTTCGATCAGCAGGATACGCATATGGTTTAGCCCCCTTGAAGGTCGGCTCATCCACCCTGTCGGGAGCCAACCGTAAACGCGATGTTCAATTAACCATACGAAAGGTGACCCAGAAAGGTTAATAAAGCTTAAAAGGTCTTAACGGAGAATTTTGAGTTATGATTGCAACAGTTTCCGGCCGCAAAACCCGTTTTTGAATCGCGCGCGGCACGATCCGAATCGGACCTGGCAATCTTTCGACGAAAGCTCGGCGTTCAGCCTGCGCGGGCCAGGGCCTTTTGACGCCGCCGCTGTACCGACGAACCCAGTCCCGCCGCCTCGCGATATTTGGCGACGGTGCGGCGAGCGATTTCGTAACCCTGTTTCTTCAGTTCGGTGACCAGCGCGTCGTCGGACAGGATGGCATCGGCCGGTTCGGCATCGATCAGCGTCTTGATCGCCGCCTTGACCGCCTCGGCAGAGGCCGCGCCCTGATCGATTGATGGGTCCGCTCCGCCCGAAGAGCTGACGCCTGAGGCGAAGAAGAAGCGCAATTCGAAACAGCCGCGCGGGCAGTGCAGGAACTTGTTGGCGGTGACGCGGCTGACGGTCGATTCGTGCAGCTCGGTCGCCTCGGCCACCTCGCGCCGCGTCAGCGGGACGAGGGCGGACACGCCGCGCAGGAAGAAGCCTTCCTGCCTGCGCACGATTTCACGCGCCACCGTCAGGATCGTGCGTTGCCGCTGATCCAGCGCGCGGACGAGGCGGTTGGCATCGGCCAGCTGCTCGCCCAGCCAGCTGCTGGCTGCCTTGTCGCGGCAGGACGGGCTGACGCGGGCATGATAGGCCCTGTCGACGACCAGCCGTGGCAGGTTTTCGCGGTTCAGCGACACCAGCCATCCCGACACGCCGCCGCCGCGAACGAGCACGTCCGGCACGACGGGCGGGGCAGGCTCCACCCCGAACATATGGCCGGGACGCGGATCGCAGCTGCGGATATCGGCGATCATTTGCGCCAGATCCTCGTCATCGGCGCGGCACATGCGCTTGAGCTGCGCAAAATTGCCCTTCGCCAGCAGATCGAGATTGTTGAGCATCAGCGTGATGCAGGGATCCAGCCGGTCCCGCTCGGCCAGTTGCAGCGAGATGCATTCGGCCAGATCGCGCGCGCCCACGCCCGTGGGTTCCAGCGACTGCACCATGCGCAGGGCCGTTTCGGCATCGCCGCGCGATACGCCAAGATCGTTCGCCAGTTCCTCGAGCGGAACGGTCAGATAGCCCGCCTCGTCCAGCCGCCCGATAATCTGGCGGGCGATGAACATCTGCTCCGGCGTGCCATGCACGAGGTAAAGCTGTTCGTGCAGATGTTCGGACAGCGTCGGCCCGCCGCCGGACGCAAAATCGGAAAAATCGCCATCGAAGCCGCTGCCGCCCGCGCCCGATGAGGAGAAGTCGCCGAAATCGCCGGTATCTCGATCGCGGTCGAGCGATTCGGGCGCGAGATCGAGCGCACTTTCGCCGCCGGGGGCGCCCGCTTCGGCAGGCTCTTCCGATTTGGGATCGATCTTCTTCTCGACCTCGCCTTCCTGACCCGACACGCGCAGCAGCGGATTGGCGGCCGCGGCGTCCATCAGCACGGCCTCAAGCTCTAGATTCGACAATTGCAGCAGGCCGATCGCCTGCTTTAGCTGGGGCGTCATCACCAGCGATTGCGATTGTCTGAGGTCGAGGCGGGGTGCGAGTGTCATGGGGAAGGGCTGGTCATCGTCTTGCGCATTCGCATCACATCACAGCGTGAAGCCTTCGCCCAGATAGAGCCGGCGCACATCCTCATTCGCGACGAGGTCCTCGGGGCTGCCCGCGAACAGCACCTGTCCGCCATAGATGATCGCCGCGCGATCGACGATTTCGAGCGTCTCGCGCACATTGTGGTCGGTGATGAGCACGCCGATGCCCCTGTCCTTCAGATCGATGACAAGGCTGCGGATATCGCTGATTGACAGCGGATCGATGCCGGCGAAGGGTTCGTCCAGCAGCATGATCGACGGCTTTGCGGCCAGCGCGCGCGCAATCTCGCACCGCCGGCGTTCGCCGCCCGGCAGCGCCATCGCGGGGCTTTCGCGCAGCCGCGTCAGCCCGAACTCGTCGAGCAGGCGCTCAAGCTCGCGCGAGCGGCTGGCGGCGTCGGGTTCCGACAGTTCGAGCACGCTGGAAATGTTCTGCTCGACCGTCATGCCGCGAAAGATCGAGGTTTCCTGCGGCAGATAACCCAGGCCCAGGATCGCGCGGCGATACATCGGCAGGTTGGTGATGTCTTCGCCGTCTAGAAGGATTCGTCCCGAATCGGGTTTGACCAGACCCATGACCGAATAGAAGCAGGTCGTCTTGCCAGCGCCATTGGGACCCAGCAGACCCAGCACTTCACCCTTGGCCACGCTGAGCGAGATGTCCGACAGGACGACCCGCTTGTCATAGCTTTTCGCGATCGACACCACTTCCAGCCCGCCGCTTGGCGGAATGGGAGGGGCCGCGGTTTCCGCCGGGTCCACCGAGGGGTCGAGAGTGGTCTGCGTGTCGATGATCGGGCCTCCACCTTTTTGATCCAGCCTGTCAGCGCCGCCTGACGAAGGCGCATCGAATGGGCCGACAATACCATCTTGGCGCGCCGATTGAAGCCCCGATCCCGGCCATGGTGGATCATTTGGCAGGATAATTGCATCCTCCCCCGATCGATTGGCACCCGCCCGGTCTGCCATCCATCCCATTGCCCGCCCCATTGCCCACACGGCCGCATGTCCCTATCCGCGTTGCCATGACAGGAAAGACGACATGCTGAGCACGCAGGAAGCCGAACAACGCTGCGCCGATCTGATGGCGAAGGCGCGCGCGATGGGTGCCGATGCGGGCGATGCGGTCTATCTGGGCCGAAGCTCGCAATCGGTGGAGATGCGGCTGGGCAATCTGGAAAGCGTGGATCGATCCGAATCGGAGCATCTGGGTCTTCGCGTCTTCGTGGGCCGCCGGAGCGCCACCGTCGGATCCAGCGCGCTCGATTCCGCGTCGCTGGACGAGCTGGCCGAGCGCGCCGTCGTCATGGCGAAAGGCGCGCCAGAAGATCCCTATGGCGGGCTTGCTCCCAAAGATATGCTGATGAAGGGGCCGCCCGCCGACCTGGACCTGATCTCCCCGGCGCCGGAGCCGGAAGCGCTGCGCAATACGGCGCTTGAGGTCGAGGACGCGGCCCGCAGCGTCGAGGGCGTGACCAATAGCGAAGGGGCGAGCGCGTCATTTGGCAGGGGCGTCGTCGCGCTGGCGACCAGTCACGGATTTTCCGGCGGCTACGAACAATCGCATCATTCGCGATCGGGCGCGGTGGTCGCGGGCAAGGGGAGCGGGATGGAGCGCGGCATGGCGTGGCGCATGGCCCATCATGTCGATGACATGCTCTCGCCCGCCGAGATCGGGCGTCTGGCCGGCAGCCGGGCGGTGGAGCGGCTCAACCCCGGCAAGATGAAGAGCGGCCCCATGCCCGTGGTGTTCGACCGCCGGGCTGGCCGGTCGCTGATCGGTCATCTAGTGCACGCGATCTCCGGTTCTGAAATCGCGCGTGGGGCCAGCTTTCTGGCCGATGACGAGGGCAAGCGGATTTTCGCGCCCGGCATCACGATCACCGACGATCCGCTGCTGAAGCGCGGTCTGCGCTCGCACCCGTTCGACGGCGAGGGATTGCCGGTCGCCGCCAGCCGCCTTGTCGATGACGGGGTACTGACCGGCTGGCTGCTCGATTCGGCGTCGGCGCGCAAGCTGGGGCGCAGGCCCACCGGCCATGCGGCGCGCGGCGGCGGCGGGTCTCCGGGCGTGTCGGCGTCCAACGTGACCTTGCTGCCCGGCGGCGAGACCGTTGCGGACATGATCGCCGACATTGCCGACGGGGTCTGGGTGACGGAGCTGATCGGACAGGGGTTCAGCGTGGTGACCGGCGACTACAGCCGCGGCGCATCGGGCTTTCGCATCGTCAATGGCGAGATTGCAGGCCCGGTTGCGGGAATCACCATCGCGGGTAACATGCGCGACATGTTCGCCAATATGCGGGCGGCCGACGATCTGGAAATGGTGCAGGCCTTCAACGTGCCCAGCCTCAGGATCGACGGGATGACGGTGGCGGGAGACTAGGCGATGCGGCGCGTGATTCTATCCCTCATGGCGCCGCTGATGCTGATCCCGTCCTTGCCCGCCAGCGCGGCGGCCATACTGGGCGCCGCCGCCGAGGAACCGGCTGCCGAGGCCGAACCGGCGGTCACCGGCGCGATCGAGGCCGAGCGCGACGCGAACGAAGACCAGCGCATAGCCGAACGGATCCGCGGCATTTTTGCGGCAATCGATTCGCTGTCGCATATCGAGGTGGCAGTAGAACAGGGCGTCGTCAGCCTGAGCGGAACCGTCGCCCAGCCGGAACAGGTCGAGCAGGCTGCCGCCATCGCCGGACGCGTGGCCGGGGTGGTAACGGTCGACAACCGGATCGAGCGCGATGTCGCCGTATCAACCAATATCGCGCCTGCCGTCGACAATATCGTGGCCCAGTCGAAGGGTCTGGTGCGCATGCTGCCCCTGCTGGCAGTCGCATTGGTCGTCGCCGCGCTGGTGTTCTGGCTCGGCGCGTGGCTTTCGAACCGCAAGGCGCTATGGCGGCGGGTGTCCCCCAACGGTTTCGTCGCCGAACTGCTGTCGAGCGCGGTGCAGTTCGTGGGGGTGCTTTTCGGCATCTACCTTGCGCTCAAGATCCTTGGGGCAACCGCCTTGCTGGGCGCGCTGCTGGGCATCGGCGGCGTCATCGGCATCGCCATCGGTTTTGCCGTGCGCGACACGATCGACAACTATATCTCGTCGGTCATGCTGTCGCTGCGCCAGCCGTTCAGGGCCAACGACCATGTCGTCATCGGAGAGGACGAGGGGCGCGTGGTGCGGCTGACCAGCCGCGCGACAATATTGATGACGCTGGACGGCAATCATCTGCGCATCCCCAATTCCACCGTCTTCAAGGCGGTGATCCTGAATTATACGCGCAATCCCCAGCGGCGCTTCGAATTCGACCTAGGCGTCGATGCCGATGACGATCCGGTCGATGCGATGGAAGTGGGCGTGAAGGCGGTCAGCGCGCTCGACTATGTGCTCGACGATCCCAAACCCGTCGCACGCATCGTCGAGGTGGGCGATTCGAACATCGTGCTGCGATTCCTCGCATGGCTCGATCAGGAGCAGACCGACTTCTACAAGGGCCGCAGCCTTGCGATCCGGGCCGGCAAGGTGGCGCTGGAGGATGCGGGCTTTGCCTTGCCCGAACCGATCTATCGCCTGCGCATGGATCCGCGCAGCGCCCCCGTCACGACGGCCACGTCGCAGGATGCGGACCGCGAGAAGGCTTCCATGGGAAGGGGCCAGCGCCCTGCAGACGCGGAAGCCACCGACCTGCGCCCCGAAAGCCATGTCGCGCAAATGGTGGAGCGCGAGCGCGCAGAAACGGGCGGCGACCTGCTCGATTCGGGACGGCCCATCGAGTGATACGCAAAAGGGCCGCCCGGATTGTTCCGGACGGCCCCATGCGAATGGCTTTGATCTGCCGATCAGGCGGACTTTGCTTCCTTGGCGCGTTCGATCGCCTCGCGGATGACACGGCGCGCTTCTTCCGCCCCGCCCCAGGTGCCGACGCGCACCCACTTCTCGCTCTCCAGATCCTTGTAGTGCGTGAAGAAATGCTCGATCTGCTTCAGCACGATCTCGGGCAGATCGTCGAGTTCTTCCACCTTGGTGTAATAGGGGAAGGTCGAATCCACCGGCACGCAGACCAGCTTCTCGTCGCCGCCATGCTCGTCCTCGAGGTTCAGCACGGCGATGGGGCGGGCGCGCACGACACAGCCCGGAATAAAGGGGCTGCGCGCCACGACCAGCGCATCGAGCGGATCGCCGTCGGGCGACAGCGTGTGCGGCACGAAGCCGTAATTGGCGGGATAGCGCATCGGCGTATGCAGGATGCGGTCTACGAAGAGGGCGCCCGATTCCTTGTCGAACTCGTACTTCACCGGTTCACCGCCGGTCGGAACCTCGATCACGACATTGAGGCTGTTGGGCGGATTGTCACCGGTGGGAATCATGTCGATACGCATGGGTTCTGGGCCTTCGTTGTTATGATCTTGTCACCGGAACCGGCCGCGCTGCGTTGCACAAGCCGGTCCCAAGGTCGCAGGATTGCCCGCGGGCTCTAGCGCCGTGGAGGGCTCCGGCCAAGGGGGTTAACCCCGCTGCGCCATCGCCCCACCGAATTGCCGCAGCTGCGAACGCTCCATCGGGGGCGTCCGCAGCCGCGTGCGCGTTCAGCGCCTCGCTTCGAGGAACCGGTCGAGCAAGGTCTCGCCTTCGCCCTTCTTCACCAGCCAAGGCCAGCGCAGCCCGCCGGTGTAGTCGATCGACACGGTGCGATAATCCTCGCCCCGCTTGACCAGCAGTTCGATCGGGGTGCCGTCTTTCGCCTTGGTGATTGCGTCCTGAATGACCTCGGCGGAATAGGCTTTGCCGTTCACGGCCTCGATCACCTGTCCGGTGATGATGTCGTTGTCGAAGGCGATGCCGTCCCACAACACGCCGCGCACGGTGCCGTCGTCGTTCACCGACATGCCAAGCGAATAATACAGGTTCAGATAATCGTATTCTTCCTGGATGCCCGCGCGGAACGCGTTGGGCTCTTCCTTGAAGACCAGTTCGTATCCGCCCAGTTCGATGCCGCGCGTCGGGGCGGGGGCACCCGCGGTATAGACCCGCTCGCGCAGGACGCTGGCCCAGTCATGCGGATAGACCGCGTTCAGATCGGCCACCAGCTGGTCGAAGCTGTAGGTCCGCTCGCCATAATCGCCGTCCTGCGCCGCGAAGAAGCGGCGGGCGAAATCCTCCAGCGATTTGGCGCCATTGGTCTCGGTGCGGATCATCATGTCCGCCTCAAGCCAGATCAGTGCGCCCTCGTTGTAATATTCCTCGCTGCGCGAGAAGGTGGTGTAGGGTTTAGGCTTGCGATTGGCGGTGATCGGATCGTGGGTGGTGTCGATCAGCGCTCGCCATTCGCGGCCCGGTTCGATCGTATAGCTGCCGGCCGCGTCGGCAATCTCGGCAAGCGTCATGTCCTTGGTGTTGATGCCCGAGCGGGCGGCCAGCGGCAGGTCCCAGTACTGGGTCATGCCCTCGTACACCCACAGCAGGTCGTTGCGCATCGGCTGGCGGTAATCGGGCGTCCAGGTCAGCGCCGGGCGGCGATACTTGCCGTTCCAGCTGTGCACCAGCTCATGCGGGATGACATCGACCGAAAAGCCGTATTTGTCGGGATACTGGCCGTCTTCCCAGCTTTTGAACGTGCCGGGGCTGAGCGTGATCTCGGTCGAGCGGTGATGCTCGAGCCCGATGCCGCCCAGCTCGTCCGACAGCGCGATCAGGAACTCGTAATGATCGAAGGGGCGCGAGCCGAACAATATATTCGCCTCGGTCATCATGGCGCTCATCGCTTCCTGCTCGCCCTCGGGCATGACGAGGTCTTCGGGATCGTGGGCGAAGGCCTCGATCGTGACGTCGTCGGCGATGGTCCAGCTCTTGTGGTGCTTGCCGGCAAAGATCGGGCTGTCGACCAGCGTCTGGTAATCGGTCTCGGCAAAGCTGACGACATTTCCCGCCTGCGTCTGCCCGTCGAGCGCGGTGGCGGTCGCCCAGCCTTCGGGCATGGTGACGCTGGGCTTCACGCGGATCTGGCGCACGTAATGGCCCGCGGGATAAAGCGTCATCTGATTGAACTGCAGGTTCATCAGATCGTCGGTCATCACCACGCGCCCCTCGCTGCCGGTGACGGGCGAGGTATAGACGATCTCTGCCGTCACTTCGCGCGCGCCAGCGGGCAGAGCGATGTAAAAGGCATAGACCTCGACATTGTCGCGGGTCCACGGAACCGGCTTGCCGTCGACGAAGAAGCGCAGGCCGTTCAGCGCATCGATAGTGCCGTCGGGGCCGTGATGGCCGGGCAGCCATTCGGGATAGAGCAGCGTCAGCGTCTGGGTCCCCGGAGCGACGGGGATGACCTGCTTCGTACGGAACACTCGGTGGGCAAGGTCGGTCGCGTCGACGTCGATCTGGATCGTGCCGGGATAAGGGGTGTCGACCGCATCGGGCACGCTGGGCGCGATCGGCATCGCGGTCGGCGCCGAGCGGACGGCCTGCGCATGGGCAGGCGCGATCGAGAGCGGAAGAACGCCGAGGAGCAGGGGGGCGGAGGCGAGCAGCGCGGCACGGGCGCGAAGGGTCTTGGTCGTCATGGCGTGCTGAATTGACGCTTCATCGTATCAAATGCAACCTTCATCGCATATCCGGGTCGCGGGCAGTTCGGCTTTTCACCGCCCCCGCTTGCCGCTAAGGGCGCAGCCATCATGACCATTGAAATACCTCAGGCCATTCGCGGCACCCAGGACATCTTCGAGGAAGCCGAAAGCTTCGCCTTCGTCGTCGCCACGTTCGAGCGGCTGAGGCGGCTGTACCGGTTCCGCCGCGTCGAGATGCCGGTGTTCGAAAAGACGCCCGTCTTTTCGCGCTCGCTGGGCGAGACGACCGATGTCGTGTCGAAGGAGATGTATTCGTTCGAGGATCGCGGCGGCGAATCGCTGACCTTGCGGCCCGAATTCACCGCCGGGATCGCGCGCGCCTATCTGACCAATGGGTGGAAGCAGTACGCGCCGGTCCGGCTGGCGACCCACGGGCCGCTGTTTCGCTACGAACGCCCGCAAAAGGGTCGCTACCGCCAGTTCCACCAGATCGATGCCGAGATCATCGGCGCGGCGGAACCGCAGGCAGATGTCGAACTGCTGGCCTTTGCCGACCAGTTGCTAAAGGAATTGGGCATCGCCGACGGCGTGACGCTGCAGCTCAACACCTTGGGCGATGCCGACAGCCGCGATGCATGGCGCGCCGCGCTGGTCGAGTATTTCGAGGCGCACCGCGCGGATTTGTCCGAGGATTCGCAGGACCGGCTGCAGCGCAATCCGCTGCGCATCCTCGATTCCAAGGATCCGCGCGACAAGGCCTTCGTTGCCGACGCGCCCCGGATCGACGACTATCTGTCGGGCGAGGCGCAGGATTTCTTCGGCGCCGTTACCAGCGGACTGGATGCGGCGGGCGTGGCGTGGACGCGCGCGGCCTCGCTGGTGCGCGGGCTGGATTATTACCGCCACACCGCGTTCGAATTCGTGACCGACCGGCTGGGCGCACAGGGCACCGTGCTGGGCGGCGGCCGCTATGACGGTCTGATGGAAGCCTTGGGCGGTCCGCCGACCCCGGCGGTCGGCTGGGCCGCGGGTATTGAGCGGCTGGCGATGCTGGTGGGCGAGCGGGACACGGACGCCGTCGCCGACGCCATCGTGGTGGCCGAGGACGATGCCGCGATTCCCGATGCGACCGCCGCGATCGGCAGGCTGCGCCGCGCCGGCATTTCGGCGGAGATGATGGCCAGTGGCAGCCCCCGCAAGCGCTTCGACAAGGCGGTGAAGATCGGAGCCGAGGCCATCGTCGCTTTCGCCTTGCGCGAGGGCGAGGTGGCCCGCCGCATTCGGGCGGAAGGCGATGTGACCGCGCTCATCGAACAGGCGCTGGCGGACTGATCTGCCCATGAACGTCTCCGACGAACGCCTGTCCCAGATCGCACAGCGCTTTGCCGAGCTTGAGGCGCGGCTCGCGTCCGGCACGCTGGAGGGCGGGGCCTTCGTGACCGCCAGCCGCGATTACGCCGAGCTGGAGCCCGTCGCGCGCGAGGCGGCGGACGTGGCGGCGATGCGCGCCGAACTCGCCGAACTGCGCGGCATGCTGTCCGACCCCGAGATGAAGGCGATGGCCGCCGACGATATCGATCGGATCGAGCGCCAACTGCCCGGTGCCGAGGCGAAGCTGGCGGTCGCGCTGCTGCCGCGCGATGCCGCCGACAGCCGTCCCGCCATGCTGGAAATTCGCGCGGGGACCGGCGGGGACGAGGCCGCCCTGTTCGCCGCCGACTTGTTCCGCATGTACGAACGTTTTGCGGCGGAACAGGGCTGGAAGGTCGAGACGATCAGCGCGAACGCCAGCGACATCGGCGGCTTCAAGGAAGTGGTCGCCAATGTCAGCGGGCAGGGGGTGTTCGCCAAGCTGAAGTTTGAAAGCGGCGTGCACCGCGTCCAGCGCGTGCCCGTCACCGAAAGCGGCGGGCGCATCCACACCAGCGCCGCCACCGTCGCCGTGCTGCCCGAACCGGACGAGGTCGATGTGCAGATCGATCCGGGCGACCTCAAGATCGACATCTACCGCGCCAGCGGCGCGGGCGGCCAGCACGTCAACACCACCGATTCGGCGGTGCGCATCACGCATCTGCCCAGCGGGCTCGTCGTCACCCAGCAGGACGAGCGCAGCCAGCACAAGAACCGCGCCAAGGCGATGCAGGTGCTGCGCGCCCGTCTGTACGAGAAGATGCGCGAGGAAGCCCACGGCGAGGAAGCCGAGGCGCGCAAGGCGATGGTCGGCAGCGGCGACCGGTCCGAACGCATCCGTACCTATAATTTTCCGCAGGGCCGCGTGACCGACCACCGCATCGGCCTCACGCTGCACAAGCTTCCCGAGGTGCTGGAAGGTCCCGGTCTGGGCGAACTGGTCGATGCGCTGATTGCCGAGGATCAGGCCAAGCGCCTCGCTGCCCAGAATGGCTGATGGATGACCGTGCCTGAAACCGTGTCGTCCGCGCTTCGCGATGCGGCGCTGGCGCTCTCCGGCGTGACCCCCGCGCCCCGGCTGGAAGCGGAATGGCTGATGGCCCACGCGCTGGGCTGTTCGCGCTCCAATCTCTTGCTGCGGCACATGGGTGACCCCGCTCCGACCGGTTTTGCGCCGCTTCTGGCGCGGCGCGCGGCGGGAGAGCCGATTGCCCACGTGACGGGCAAGACCGAGTTCTATGGGCTGCGTTTGCGGGTCACCCGCGACGTGCTGGTCCCCCGGTCGGACACCGAATTGCTGGTCGATCTTGCGCGCCAGCATTTCGCGGACCATCCGCCGAAGCGGATCCTCGATTGCGGCACGGGGTCGGGCGCCATGCTGCTGGCGGCGTTGTCAGTCTGGCCGAATGCGCAAGGGACCGGATTGGAGCGCAGCGCCCCTGCGCTGGACATCGCGAAGACGAACGCGACTGACTTGGGCATCGGTGACCGTGCCGATATGCGGGCTGGCGACTGGACTGTGCCCGACTGGTCGGACGGGCTGGGTCAATTCGATCTCGTGCTGTCCAATCCGCCCTATGTCGCAACGCACGACCCGGACCTCGCCGCCGATGTCGCAGCCAGCGATCCGCACGAGGCATTGTTCGCAGGCGAGGACGGGCTGGCCGATTATCGTATCCTGATCCCGGCATTGCCCCGGCTGCTTGCTCCGCGCGGGCTGGCGATCTTCGAGATCGGATCCCGGCAGGCACCCGCTGTCATGGCGATGGCGCGCGAATCGGGCCTTCGGGCGACAGCGCATGACGACCTTGCCCACCGCCCACGCGCTGTAGCGATGTGGCACGAAACCGGTGATGACCGGTAAAAAGACTTGGCACTGGCAGGTTTTGTCGATAGTCCTGCCTGTGACGAGCGATCGGAGGTAGTCCCATCGCTTTTCACTCCTCTTTATCTGTGAGCCCGCGTCCGCAAGAAGGCGGGCCCGGCAAGACGGAGAGGGCGGCTTACGCTCTTGTTGGCGTTTGCCGCTGAAAGAGGGGGCATTCCCGGTGCATTAGGCCCCGGGTTTTCCGGCTGAGTTAGCGACGCGAGCGGTGCTAACCGCAGCGCGCCGGACAGAGGAAACAACTCAATTGAACAGCAATCGTGGCAATAATCGCCGCCGTGGCCGCAGCAATAATCGGTCGCAGGGTGGCGGACAGCATATGAACCGGATCGACAGCCGGGCACGCGGCAACGCGCCGCAGCTGCTCGACAAGTATAAAAAGCTTGCCGAGGAAGCTTCGCGTAACGGCGATCGTGTCCAGGCCGAATATTACCTGCAGTTCGCAGACCATTATTTCCGCGTGATCGCCGACGGGAAGACCCGTCAGGACGAGCAGCGGCAGCGGCGTGATGACAATCGAGACAGCCGCGATTCGGATGACGATTCGAACGAGGACGAGAGCGACAACCGCGGCAATGAAACCGCGAACGAGCGTGAGCCGCGCTCGCGCCGTGAAAGCTCGTGCGACGACAATCCTTTCGTTCGCGACAACCGCCAGCGCCGCTCGCGCCGTTCGCGCGACGAGGAGCAATCCTCCGATGGCGACGAGACCGAGGGTTCGGTGAAGAACAGCGGCGGTCTCGATCCGCAGGCGCTTCCCCCTGCGATCGGCGACACCGGTGCGGCAGAGGCCGCGCCCGAAAAGCCCAAGCGCACCCGCCGTCCGCGCAAGCCCAAGGCGGAGGAATCCGAGAGCGGCGACAGCGACATGCAGCAGGCCGTCAACGGCTGAATTTAGCGAGCGGGTCCGGCGATGCAAACGGCGAAAGCCATAGCCGTGCCCGCGCGCCTGATGCCTGTCGTCGACGCGCGATGGTTCCGGCCGGCTGCGGCATTATTGTGCGGCGTTGCGGCGGCAACCGGTTTCGTGCCGCTGGGTTGGTGGCCTCTGTGCCTCGCCGCGCTGGCGGGCCTGACGGCCCTCGGCTTTTCGGCCACTTCGGCAGGCAGCGCGTTTCGCAGCGGATGGTTCTTCGGGGTCGGGCATTTCACGCTTGGCCTGAACTGGATTGCCACCGCCTTTACCTATCAGGCGGCCATGCCCGGTTGGCTCGGCTGGGTCGGCGTTTTCCTGCTTTCGCTTTTCCTGGCGATCTATCCCGGTCTTGCAGTCCTGGCCGCATGGGCGGTCACGCTGCACGGGCGAGCGCCAGAGGATCGATCGCCCGCCGCGTTCCTGCTTGCCTTTGCGGCCTTGTGGATCGGGTGCGAGTTCCTGCGGGCGACGATATTCACGGGCTTTGCCTGGAATCCGCTGGCAGCGGTCACGCTGGGCGGCTTTGACCGTCCGGGCCTTGCGGTCCTCTCCCAATTCCTTGGAACCTATGCGCTTTCGGGCCTTGTTGTCCTGATGGCGGGCTGCTGGTGGCTAGCCGTCAGGTGGAGTGAGCGCCGGATAGCATCCCTGCTGCTCATCGTGCTTCCCGCCTCCTTGATGCTGGCTCCATGGCCCGTGGTCGGCCAGCGGGCAGGCGACCTGCCTTTCCACCTCGTCCAGCCCGACATCCGGCAGGAAGTGCTGAACGAGCCGCAATTTTACGAGCGCAATTTCGTCAAGACGATCCAGCTGTCCGGCATGCCGGCCGAAGAGGCCGAGACCCGGCTGGTGATCTGGCCGGAATCGGGCGTCCCCGATTTCCTGCAGCCCGGCTATCCCGACCGTTATTACCGGCAGGCTACCTTTGCCGCCGACCCTGAAATTGCCCGCGCGCGGATCGCGAATTTGCTGGGGCCGGGCTCGCTGCTTTTGACGGGAACAATCGACCTCGTGATCCCGCCGGGCGGGGACCGCGCGACCGGCGCCGAGAATGTGGTGACCGCGATTGCACCCGATGGCGATATCGTCGGCAGCTATGCCAAGGCGCATCTGGTGCCTTTCGGCGAATATCTCCCGCTTCGCGCATTGCTGGAACCGCTGGGTTTCACGCGGCTGGTGCCGGGCACGCTCGATTTTCGGGCCGGGCCGGGTGCGCGCACCCTCGATCTGGGGCGATGGGGCAAGGCGGGCATCCAGATCTGCTATGAAATCGTCTTTTCGGGCGAGGTCGTCGATCCCGCCAACCGCCCCGATTACATCATGAACCCGTCGAACGATGGCTGGTTCGGCGCATGGGGCCCGCCCCAGCATCTGGCGCAGGCGCGGCTGCGCGCTATCGAGGAAGGCCTTCCCGTGCTCCGTGCCACCACCACCGGTATCAGCGCCGTGATCGACGCGGGCGGCGTGGTTCGCGCCCATGTTCCGCGCCATGTCGCGGCGTCGATCGAAGGAAACGTGCCGCCTGCGCTGGCACCCACGCCGTTCGCGCGAATGGGCATTTGGCTCTCTCTGGCGTGGGGCGCATTGCTGTTCGCAATTGCGCTAGTTGCGTTGCGGCGGCGCGGGGGTTAATGACGATATAAAGAACTCTTTATACGTGCATCCGGGCCGCCGGCCCCCAAGATACCGGGATACTCCATGCGTCAGAATTTCCTCTTCACTTCGGAAAGCGTCTCCGAGGGTCACCCCGACAAGGTGTCGGACCAAATTTCCGATGCCATCGTCGACCTCATGCTCGCCAAGGATCCCGAGGCGCGCGTGGCGTGCGAAACCATGACGACGACCCAGCGCGTGGTGCTGTCGGGCGAAATCCGCTGCAAGCCGATGTACGACAAGGACCGCGACGAGTGGAAGTTCAACAATTACTGGGCCCCCGGCGCGCGTGACGAGATCGAGGCGGCGGTGCGCCGCACGGTGCGCGAGATCGGCTATGAGCAGGCCGGTTTCCACTGGGAAACGCTGACCTTCGAAAATCACCTGCATGGCCAGTCGGCCGAAATCGCCCAGGGCGTCGACGCGGACGAGGCGAGCAACAAGGATGAAGGCGCGGGCGACCAGGGCATCATGTTCGGCTTTGCCTGCGACGAGACTCCCGACCTGATGCCCGCGACGCTGGATTACAGCCACAAGATTCTGCAGCGCCTTGCCGAGGACCGCAAATCGGGCGCGGCGCCGTTTCTGGAGCCCGACGCCAAGAGCCAGGTGACCCTGCGGTTCGAGGATGGCAAGCCTGCCGCCTGCACCGCGATCGTCGTGTCGACCCAGCACAAGCCCGGCTATCACACCGGCGATAAGGAAGCCGAACTCAAGGCCTATGTGCGCCGCATCGTGGCCGATATTCTGCCGCATAATTTGCTGTCGGACGAAACGGTCTATCACATCAATCCGACAGGCGCGTTCGAGATCGGCGGACCCGATGGCGACGCCGGCCTGACTGGCCGCAAGATCATCGTCGACACCTATGGCGGCGCGGCTCCGCACGGCGGCGGCGCATTCAGCGGCAAGGATCCGACCAAGGTCGACCGCTCCGCAGCCTATATCGCGCGCTATCTTGCCAAGAATATCGTCGCGGCTGGCCTTGCACGGCGCTGCACGATCCAGCTGTCCTATGCCATCGGCGTGGCGCATCCGCTGTCGATCTATGTCGACACGCACGGCACTTGCGCCGACGGCATCAGCGATGCGGCACTGGAAGATGCGATCCGCAGCATCGAATCGCTGGGCGGTCTGACGCCGCGCGCGATTCGCACCCGTTTGCAGCTCAACCGCCCGATCTATCGCTCGTCGGCGGCCTATGGCCATTTCGGCCGGACCGCTGCGGACGGCATGTTCCCGTGGGAACAGACCGATCTGGTCGAAGAGCTGAAGCAGGCGCTGGCCGTTCCCGTAACCGCCTGAGCGGCGCCAGCTTTTATTTTCCTACTTTTGCCGGAACGGGCAGCAGGGCGGTTTTCCAGAACAGGAGCCGTCCTTCATGCCCGTTCCCGCTCAAACCGCCCCCGCCGCGCCCTACGATCCCGCCGCGCCCGATCTTACCCCGCGCATCGTCGCCGAGCTGATCGCGCATGAGGGGATCGTCGGCGAAGCCTATCGCGATTCGGTCGGCGTCTGGACCTGGAGCGTCGGGCTGACCGACGCCTCGGGCCACAAGGTCGAACGCTACCGGGATAATCCGCAGTCCCTGTCGCATTGCATGGCGGTGTTCATCTGGGCCCTGCGCCGCAATTATCTGCCGCCCGTAATTGCAGCGTTCGGCGACCGTCCGGTGGCCGAGCGTGAACTTGCCGCCGCACTGTCATTCCACTGGAACACGGGCGGCATAGCACGCGCGGAATGGATGCGACTGGCGGTGGCGGGGGATCGGGAACGGGCGCGGGCGGCCATGCTCAACTGGGCCAAACCCGCCTCTCTGCTGGGCAGGCGCCGCAAGGAACAGTCGCTGTTCTTCGACGGAGTGTGGAGCAATGATGGTACGGCGCTGGTCTATGGCGTGGCGAAACCTTCCTACCGGCCCATCGGCGGACGGCGCGTCGCGATCGACTTGCTGCTGGGAGATATCCTCGCACCGGCAGCCGATACCATTGCCGACCCGGTTCGGGCTGAGCCGGAACCCGCAGAGAGCCCGGTACCGACCGACGCGCCGGGCTCAATTTGCAAGGCCGAACAGCAGACGGGTTGGCTGCGCCGGATCCTCGGCATCGGTTGACGATCTTCGCGCCGCCATCCGATGCGGCTAGAGACGACGCTATGATTCGCGCGCTCTTCACATCGCTGGCGGCGCTGGCCCTTTCGGCTTGTGCCAGTATTGATCCCGGTCCGCCGCCGCTCACCGTGCGGGTGATCGGGATCAATGATTTCCACGGCAATCTCTTGCCGCACAAGCGCAAGAGCGACGCAGGACCGCTGACTCCCGATGGCCCGGCTTTCGATGCCCCCGTCGGCGGCGCGGCGGCACTGGCGACCGCGGTGCGGCAATTGCGGGCGCAGAACAGCGATTCGCTGGTCATTTCGGCGGGCGACCTGATCAGCGCGAGCCCGCTGGTGTCATCGTTGTTTCTGGATGAGCCTTCGGTCGAGGTGATGAACCGCATCGGGCTGGACTTCAACGCGGTGGGCAATCACGAATTCGACCGCGGATGGCAGGAATTGCTGCGCATGCAGAACGGCGGTTGCGACCGGTTCGGCCTGCGCGAGCCCTGCCGGATCGAGAACCCGTTCGCGGGCGCCGATTTCACCTTTCTGGCGGCCAATGTGACGCGCGCCGACGGATCGCTGATCTTGCCCGCCTATGGCATCAAGCGCTTTGGATCGGGTGAGCGCGAGATCGCCGTGGCGGTGATCGGCCTGCCGCTGCGCGACGTTCCCACGCTGGTGTCGCCAGCCGGAATCGAAGGTCTGCGGTTCGGGGACGAGGCGGAGGCGGTGAACGCGCTGGTGCCGAGACTGCTGGACGAGGGCGTCGATGCGATCATCGTCGCCATCCATCAGGGGTTCGAACGCGACGGCTTCTACGATTCTGGAGACGATTGCGGCGGGGCGATCGGCCCGCTGAACGATATATTGCGCAGGCTCGATCCGCGCGTCGACCTTGTCATCTCGGGTCATACGCATCGCAGCTATATCTGCGAATACAGCCAGTTCGACCCCGCGCGCGATTTCCTGGTGACCAGCGCGGGCTATGGATCGGGGATGGTGACCGATATGATTATCACCGTCGATCCCGCGAAACATGACGTGCGGGTCAAGGCGGCCGAGATGGTGCTGGTGCAGTCGGACGACCCGAATTACCGCCGCTTTGCCCCCGATCCCGAGATCGCCGCCTATGTCGCCCGTTACGAAGACGCGTCGCGGGCCGAGGCGGATCGGCCCGCCGGGCGTATCTCGGGCCCCGCACGCGAGGACGGTTGGGAGAATGCACTGGGCAACATGATCGCCGACGCACAGCTTGCCGCGACGCGTGCGAATGGCGCACGGATCGCCTTCATGAACGAGGGCGGCGTCCGCGCCGACCTTATCCCGGAAGCAGACGATGGAACGGTAAGTTTCGGTCAGATCTATGCGGTGCAGCCGTTCGGCAATGTGCTGATGACGATGGATCTGACCGGCGCGCAGATCGCCGCTGCGCTGGAACAGCAATTCACCGTGCCCGATTCGCCGGAAATCCTCTCCGTGTCGGACGGCTTTTCCTATCGGCTGAATCCCGGGGCTCCGGCAGGGCAGCGCGTGTCGGACATGCGGCTGGATGGCCAGCCGATCGAACCGGAAACCCGCTACCGCGTCACGGTAAACAGCTTTCTGGCCAATGGCGGAGACCGGTTCAGCGTGTTTACGCAGCCCGGCGACAAGACTGTCGGCCCCGTCGATCTCGACGCGTTCGAGGCATGGATCGATGGCGAGGGCGGCCGTGAATTGCCCGCGACCGACCGGATCACGATCGTCGGGGAGTAAGCGCGGGCCTTGCCTGACATCGGCAGCCGCGCCACATCGGACCGATGACCGATCAATCGCAATGGGATGACGCGCTGCAACGGGCGAGAGCGCATTCGCCCTTTCTCTCGGACCTGCTGAACCGCGAAGCCGACCTTGCCGAATTGCTGGGCAGGGGCGAAGGCGAAGCGGCCCTGCGAGAGGCACTGGCCCGCGACGATGCGGATGTCGCGGTACGCCTGCGACGCCAGCGGCGGGGGCTGGCGCTGGTGCTGGGCATTGGCGATCTGGCGGGCGCCTTTCCGCTGACGCGCGTGATGCAGGAACTCAGCGCCTTCGCCGACCGCGCGCTCGACACCGCGATGCGCGAGGCGATCGGCCACCGCCTTCCCGACCATGACGTGTGGGGCGACGCGCCCGTCGGCATGGTGGCGCTGGCGCTGGGCAAGCAGGGCGCGGGCGAGCTCAACTATTCCTCCGACATCGATCCGATCCTGCTCTACGATCCAAAGACCTTGCTGCGGCGAGAGCGTGACGAGCCGGGCGAGGCGGCGCAGATGGCGGCGCGGCGGCTGGTGCAGACGATGGGCGCCAACACGGCCGAGGGCTATGTGCTGCGCGTCGATCTGCGATTGCGCCCCGCATCCGAAGTCAGCCCGCTGGCGATCAGCTATGACGCGGCGCTGACCCATTACGAAAGCTCTGCACTGGCGTGGGAGCGGGCCGCCTTCATCCGCGCGCGCAGTGCCTCGGGCGATGTCGCCGCGGGGCAGCGCTTCCTGAATGCGATCAAGCCCTTCGTCTGGCGCAAGTCGCTCGACTTTGGCGCGATCGACGAGATTTCGCGTCTTGTCCGGCGGATCCGCGAAAGCTGTTCGGGGCCGGTCCGCCCCGGTCCGGGCTATGACCTCAAGCGCGGACGCGGGGGCATTCGCGAAGTCGAATTCTATGCGCAGACCCATCAGCTGATCCATGGCGGACGCATACCGGCGCTGCGTGTGCGCGGCACGCGCGCGGCGCTGGATGCGCTGGCGGCGGAAGGTCTGATCGGCGCGGCGGACGCGGAGGAACTGGGCGAAAGCTATGACCGGCTGCGCGTGATCGAACACCGCCTGCAGATGGTGCGCGACCGCCAGACCCACGCCTTGCCCGATGCGGCAGAGGATATCGACAATGTGGCGCGGCTTGACGGATTGCCCGATGGCGCGGCGCTGATCGCCGAATTGCAGGATGTCACCGCGCGGGTCGGCGAACGGTTCGACCGGCTGCTGGAAGCGCATGGCGGGCATTCGGCGGAAGGCGACGCGCCTGCCGCCTCGACTCCTGCCAATCTGGCGCAACTGGGTTTCGACGATCCGGCAAGGCTGGCCGAACGCATCGCCGGATGGAAGGACGGGCGGGTAAAGGCGCTGCGCTCCGACGCGGCGCTGGCCGCCTTTGCAGAGATCGAACCCGCATTGCTGACGGCGCTGGCCGGTGCGCCCATGCCCGAACGCGCAATCACCCGCTGGGAGCAGATGCTCGCGCGGCTGCCGTCGGCGTTCAACCTGTTCAAGCTGCTGGCGGCGCGTCCGGGTCTGCTCGATACGCTGGCGCGCGTATTGGCGCTGTCGCCGGCGCTGGCCGATGCACTGGCGCGGCGGAGCGACCTGCTCGACGCGCTGATCGACCGCACGGCGTTTGCGCTGCCCCCCTCGGTGGAGGAGCTGGCGCAGGACTATGCCGTCGATGCGCCGGATTACGAGGCGCTGCTCGACCGCGTCCGCCGCGAGGTCAGCGAGCGCCGCTTTGCGATGGGCGTCCAGCTGATCGACCACGCGCATGATCCGCTGGCCATCGCCGCGGGGCTTTCGCGCATCGCGGAGGCGGCGATCGACGTGCTGGCGACCGGCACGGCGGATCATTTCGCCGAGGATCATGGGCGGATCGAGGGGAGCCGGCTGGTGGTGCTGGGTTTCGGCAGGCTGGGCGGCGGGGTGCTGACCCATGCCAGCGATCTCGATCTGGTTTACCTGTTCACCGGCGACCACGAAGCGGAATCGGATGGCCGCCGGCCCTTGGGCGCGACGCAATATTTCAACCGTCTGGCCCAGCGGGTGAGCGCGGCGCTGTCGGTGCCGACGGCGGAAGGCGCGCTGTATGAAGTGGACACGCGGCTGCGGCCATCGGGCGCGCAGGGATTGCTGGCCGTCAGCACCGACAGCTTTGCACGCTATCAGCGCGAACAGGCATGGACGTGGGAGCATATGGCGCTGATGCGCGCACGGGTTCTGCATGGTCCGCCAGAGTCTGCCGCGCTTTTGGCAGGTTTTGTGCGCGATCTGGTCTCGGCCCCGCGCGATCCGGACGAATTGCGCAGCGCGGTGCTAAAAATGCGCGGCGAGATGGCGCGGCACAAGCCGCCTGCGGGCCCTCTGGACGTCAAGCTGCTGCGCGGCGGGCTGGTCGACCTGGAATTCCTGACCCATTTTCTGCAATTGCGCGAAGGCGGCGGCCCGGATGGGGCGTTCCTGACGCCCGATCTGCGCGCGGCGGTCGCGGCGCTGGGCCGCGCGGGGCTGGTGCCATCCGAACTGGTGGACGCGCATGATCTGCTCACGCGGCTGCTGGTATCGCTGCGGTTGGTCGCGCCCGATACCGGGGAACTGCCCGATGCGGCGCGGGCCGTGCTGGTTGCCAATGCGTTGGGCGGCGAAGGCGATTGGGAAGTGCTGCTCGCCGCGCTCGACAAGGCACGCCATGCGGTGGCAGAGGCCTGGGCCGAGATCTTTGGCGAGACTTTGGAGCTTTGACGATGAACGCGACCAGCACCCGTCCCGATATCGGTGATGCATTTCCCGGCCATGCGCTGGAGACGCCAGACGGCGGCAGCGTGTCGATTGCGGATTTTGCCGGGAAACCGGCCGTGCTGTTCTTCTACCCCAAGGACAATACGCCGGGCTGCACGAACGAGGCGAAGGACTTCAGCGCGCTGAAGCCCGAATTCGACAAAGCGGGAATCGCGCTGCTGGGCGTAAGCAAGGACCCGGCCAAGAGCCATGTGAAATTCATCGAGAAGCAGGAGCTGACCGTGCCCCTCGCAAGCGACACCGCGCCGGATTCGGGCAAGGACGGCCTTGCCGAGGCACTGGGCATCTGGACCGAGAAGAACATGTACGGCCGCACCTATATGGGGATGGAGCGCACCACTTTTCTGATGAAGGGCGACGGCACGATCGCGCAGGTCTGGCGCAAGGTGAAGGTCAAGGGCCACGCCGAGGCCGTGCTGGAGGCCGCGAAGGCGCTGGACTGATGCGCAGCGTCGCGCGGGCGATCCGCGATGCGCTGCTGACCGGCGATCCGCATGGCAAGGTGATGGCAACGCGCCGGGTCGCGCGCGAATGGCGGCTGGGGCGGCTCGACTGGGCGTTCGATGTCGACATGCCTGACGAGCCGGCCCGGCCCGAACGCCCCGAATTGCTGCCCCCCAACCGCATGCCGAAACGCGGACGCGGCGGATCGGAACGCGCGCGCATCGCGTTGTGGCATTCGCTGGCGCATATCGAGTTCGTCGCGCTCGACCTCGCGCTCGACATGGCAGGGCGGTTCGGAAAGGACATGGGCCGCGACTTCGTGTCCGATTTCCTGGCGGTCGCGGCGGACGAGGCGATGCATTTCGCGCTGCTGGACCGCAAGCTGCGCAAAATGGGCAGCCATTACGGCGCGCTGCCCGCGCATGGCGGCCTGTGGGAATCGGCGCGCGCAACCGCGCATGACGTGGCGGCGCGGCTGGCGGTGGTGCCCATGGTGCTTGAGGCGCGCGGGCTGGATATCACGCCCGTGATGCTGGAAAGAGTGCGGGCGCAAGGCGACGAAGACGGCGCCCGAATCCTGTCGCGAATCCTTGACGACGAGATCCGACATGTTCGATTCGGAACAAGGCATTTCGGCGAGCTGTGCCGCGCTGGCGACGAAGACCCTGTGAAAAAATGGCAATTTTTGGTGGAAACGCATTTCGGCGGCAGCCTTAAGCCACCGTTCAACGACTCAGCGCGTGAGGCAGCCGGTCTACCGCGCAGCTACCGCGCTGGTATTGTCTGATTAACCTTTTTTACCCTAGCCAGTAACGCATGAGAGCGGCGGGGGGTTCCGACGATCTCAGAATTTTTGAAGCAGCCAGTCGCGCTGTTCCGGATGCGTACCCTTAGACGGGACCGGAAGAGCAGGGATGCGAAAGGCTGTGCCGGAGGGATCACCCGGCATCGTCAGCCCGGACGGACTATGGGGCGCGGTGCCGAGAAACAGAGGTTCGGCAGTATGCTAGGTTTTAGTCGTTTCTTTCTTCCCGGTACCATGCGCTTTGTCGCCATGGGTACCATCGCCTCGTTCTCGGCGGCCATGAGCCCGACCGCGGCGCTGGCGCAGCCCGGGACCAATGCAACGACCGTTGCCGCGACCGCTTCGACCGAGGTCGCTTCCAATGTTGCCGGCGCGGATATCCGCACCGCAGATACCAGCGCCGCGAAGTCCGACCCGCGCTATCGCAATCTCTTCGCCCGCTGGAAGTCGGTCGAAGTGGCGCAGGAACTGCCGCAGCGCGCCGCCGGTCGGCAGGCCGTCAATATTCCTTCGCGCATGCCGCTGAGCACCGCGCGCTTCAGCAGCGAGTATGGCTCGCGCGTTCATCCCGTGACCGGCCGCCGCGCCAATCACAAGGGTATCGACATGGCCGCGCCCACGGGCACGCCGATCTTCGCCACCGCCGACGGCACCGTCGACATGGCGCAATGGTTCGGCGGCTATGGCAATTTCATCAAGCTTGAGCATGGCGGCGACATGGAAACCCGTTACGGGCACCTGTCCAAGCTGAACGTGCGCCCCGGCCAGGAAGTGAAGAAGGGCGACCTGATCGGCTTCGTCGGCAGCACCGGACGTTCGACCGGCCCGCATCTGCATTACGAAGTGCGTATCGCGGGTGAGGCAGTCGATCCGACTCCCTATCTGCATGCCGACAGCTTCGGCGAAGCCTTCGCGTCTTCCGACAGCAGCGCTGCCGGCGGGCCCGAGTAAGCGTCCGCATCCCGGTTTAACAAAGGGCCCGGCAGATCGGTTCTGCCGGGCCCTTTCGTATGGGCTCAGTTGGTATGGTTCAGGCGGCTTCGCTCTTGCGCGGTCTGCTCCATCGCCGCGAAGGTGCGGCCGTGGGGCGCAATTGCCGCGCGATCACATCCCAGTCGGTCAAATCGTCCGCCGCTACGCTGCCCGTCAGTCTCATCCGGTCAAACATAGCCTGCATGCGGCTGCTCTGGTCGGCCAGTTGTGCTTCGGCGCTTCGCTGGCGTGAAACGTCGATGTTAATGCCGATATAGCCCGTGACGCGGCCGTGGTGATCATATTGCGGCGCCCCGGTCGTCGAGACCCACAGGATTTCGCCATCGGGCCTGCGCCAGCGCCATTCTGCTTCAAACGGGGCCTTCGCGGCAAGGATCTCCTTCCAGTCGGCCATGACCCGTTCGAAATCGTCTGGGTGGATGGCGGTGATCCAGTGCGATCCTTCCCATTGTCCGTCGGATAGCCCGGTCATCCGCTTGAAAGCGCTGTTGACGAACAGAGTGTCGCCGCGCGCATTGGTGCGCCAGATCCCGACCGGCGCCGCATCCGCCAGCGTCGCGAACCGGCGTTCGGCATCCTCCAGCGCATGGCCATAGCGGGCCGACTGGGTGACATCGCGAATATGGCCTTCCAGCCCGATCGGCCTTTGCCGTTCGTCAAAAGCCCCTTGCATGCGCACCTCGACATGACGCGTTTCGCCGTCGGGCCGCCGAATCGTATGCAGCGAGGTGATCAGGCCGCGTTCGCCGCGGACGAGCCGGATGAATTTCTCCCGCTCAGCCCGCCCGCCCAGCGCATCGAGGAAATCGACCACCGGACGGCCCAGACTTGCGGTTCGGTCATAGCCCGTGATGCGCTCCCACCCCGCGTTCAGCATGGTCCAGCGGCCAGCGTTGTCGATGCGGAAGATCCCTTCGTCCACCGTGTCCAGCATGCGCGCCTTCTCGTCGAGACGCCGCCGGAGAAGGGCGTTTTCCCCGCGCGTCTGGCCGAGCAGGACGCCTGCCGGCAGTGCGGATGCGACAAGGGCGGCGCACAGCAATTGCAGCGTCGCGGCATCTTCGATGGGGCCATGCCCTGTCAGGTTTGAGAAGCAAGCCATGCCGATAATTATTGCCAGGGCTAGAGCCGTCCCGCGCGGAGGCAATGCGCAGCCTGCGAAGAGCGCAAGCGGGAAGAGCAGCAGCACACCGGGGAGCGGCGCCAGCCATAATATGGCCGCTGCGCCAGCCGCAACGGCGGCGAGGATCGCAAGCTCAGCCATTCTGGCGCGTTTGTTGCAGGTCCGGCTTGCCGATTGTGGCACCATTTCCGGCGACAGGCCCGCCAGTCCGATGGGTACGATCACCATCAGCGCGGCAGCGTGAGACGGCCACCAGAACAGCGCATCCGCCCCCCCGGCGAACATCACCAGACCGGACAGGGTGGCCGCGCCCAGCAGGCCTGCGAAAAGCAGCACGAAAGATCCGATGCGGGTACGGTCGTGCTTGCGCCATGCCTCGGCAGCCGAGAGGGCGGCGGCTATCTCGACTCCATTAGCCAGCGCCGGGATCGGGCCGCTTGCCCATCCACCCGCCATCCATTGCGCCGCCATGAGCGACACGCCGCATCCCAGCGCGATGGCAAGACCCAGTGCCGCCGACACAGCGCCGCTTCGCCTGCAAAGCGACGCCGCGACCACCACCGCGCAGCCATTGGCCGCCCAGAACGGCGCAGGCCAGGTCGCCCACGCATGAGTCGCAAGCGCCATCAGCCCTGCGGCGGCGGCTGGCAGGATTATGGCCGCCAGCTTTGCCCAGATGTCGTTTCGCAAGGGCGACACCGCCGCCCGTTTCCCTTCCGGCATAGCCATGCCGATACCCTTCGATCGCTCATCGCGCCTTATGCGATGCAGGACCATGCTGGTTGATGGGAACGAACAGGGTACGAATGCAGGCCTAAGGGGAACCCCCTAAGTCCCGAAAGCGAACAGGCGGCGGCGGATTGTCTGCCCGCCGCCGCCCGCGATTATTCCGCCAGCAGGCGTTCGGCAATGGCGCGCACCTCGGCGCCCATGTCGTCGCGTTCCAGCGCCAGTGCCAGCGTTGCTTCGACAAATCCGGTCTTGGACCCGCAGTCGTAACGCTTGCCTTCGAACGTGACAGCATGGAACGGCTGGTTGCCGATCATCTTGGCCATGGCGTCGGTCAGCTGGATCTCTCCGCCCGCGCCCTTGCCCTGCGTTTCCAGCGTCTTCATCACCTCAGGCTGCAGGATATAGCGGCCCGACACGATCTTGTTCGATGGCGCTTCAGCGACGGGCGGCTTTTCGACCAGCCCCTTCCCCTCGGTCAGAGCGCCCGATTCGGCACCCGGATCGATCACGCCATAGGACGAGACCTGATCGTGCGGCACTTCCAGCACCGACACCAGATTGCCGCCGACTTCGTTATAGGCCTCGACCATCTGCTTCATGCAGCCGGGCTTGCCCCACATCAGCTCGTCGGGAAGCAGGATGGCGAAAGGCTCGTCGCCGACGATGGCGCGCGCGCACCAGATCGCGTGGCCCAGGCCCATCGGTTCCTGCTGGCGCACGGTGATCAGGTTGCCGGGCGTGAAGCGGGTGGGGTCGAGGACCGAAAGATCCTTGCCGCGTTCCTTCATGGTCGCTTCGAGTTCGTAGGCAATATCGAAATTCTCGACCAGCGCGGTCTTGCCGCGGCCGGTGACGAAGATCATCTGCTCGATCCCCGCCTCGCGCGCTTCGTCGACGGCATACTGGATCAGCGGCCGGTCGACGATCGGAAGCAGTTCCTTGGGGATCGCCTTGGTCGCGGGCAGGAAGCGCGTGCCAAGACCGGCAACGGGGAAAACAGCCTTGCGGATCGGCTTGCGAGAGGTTTCGGCCATAAGTGCCATCATTCCTTTGTGCTGCAAAAGCGAAGTCTTGCGTTTTCTAGGCATTGGGCCCGCAAGGTTTCAAGTCCGTGTCCGGTGGATCGGTGCTCCCATACGGCTTGCGATCAGTCTATTTCGGGCTAAAGCGGCCCGATGGATAAAATTGTCATTCAAGGCGGCAAGCGCCTTTCGGGTACGCTGCCGATCTCGGGCGCGAAAAATGCCGCTCTTACGCTGCTTCCCTGCGCCTTGCTGACCGAGGAGCCGGTGACGCTGCGCAATCTGCCGCGACTGGCGGATATCGACCAGTTCCAGCACCTGCTCAACGGTTTCGGCGTATCCACCGCCATCGCCGGTTCGCGGCCCGAGGATTTCGGGCGGGTGATGACGCTGCAGGCGACCCGGCTGACAAGCACGGTCGCGCCCTATGACATCGTGCGCAAGATGCGCGCCTCGATCCTCGTGCTCGGCCCGCTGCTGGCCCGCGCGGGGGAGGCGACCGTTTCGCTGCCCGGCGGCTGCGCGATCGGCAACCGGCCTATCGACCTGCACCTGAAGGCACTGGAAGCGATGGGCGCGGAAATCGAACTGGCGGCGGGCTATGTGCGCGCCCATGCGCCCGATGGCGGGTTGCCGGGGGGTGATTTCACCTTTCCCGTCGTTTCCGTCGGCGCGACCGAGAACGCGCTTATGGCGGCGGTGCTCGCCAAGGGCACCACGCGGCTGGAAAACGCCGCGCGCGAGCCGGAGATCGTGGACCTTTGCAAGCTGCTGGCCGCGATGGGCGCGGAGATCGAGGGGATCGGCGAATCCGAACTGACGATCCACGGCGTCGACCGGCTGCACGGCGCGACCTATCGCGTAATGGCCGACCGGATCGAGGCGGGCAGCTATGCCTGCGCCGCCGCGATCACCGGGGGCGAAGTGTTTCTGAAAGGCGCCGATGCGCATGACATGCGCGCCACAACCCATGCGCTGCGCAATGCGGGCGTCGTTGTGGAAGAGCGCAAGGACGGCATCCAGATTTCGCCCAACGGCCCGCTGAAAGCCGTCAACATCTCGACCGCGCCGTTTCCCGGCTTTGCCACCGACATGCAGGCGCAGATGATGGCGCTGCTGTGTCTGGCCGAGGGTACCAGCGTGCTGAACGAGACGATTTTCGAGAACCGCTACATGCACGTGCCCGAACTGAACCGCATGGGTGCACATATCGAGACCAATGGCCACACGGCGGTGGTCCATGGCGTGAAGAAGCTGACCGGCGCGGAAGTGATGGCGACCGACCTGCGTGCCTCGATGTCGCTGGTGATTGCGGGGCTCGCCGCCGAGGGCGAGACGACGGTGCACCGGCTCTACCACCTCGACCGCGGATATGAGCGGCTGGAGGAGAAGCTGCAACTAGTCGGCGCGCAGGTGGAGCGGGTTGGTGGGGATTGATTGGGGCTTTAGAGGGCCGGTCGTTAAAGGCCGGGCGTCTGCCAACGACCGATTGCGGACCTTTAATAGGGTCCGTTGCATTCCGGCTGTGAGATGTTGTTCCGCGACGCGTCGGTTTGGAACGTAATAACGCTGCAACCTCCCCCAGCCACGGCAGGAAGGTTGAATTCGCTTGGGACCCACTCTCGTTCACCCGGATCGGCAACGCCATAATTAGGCTCGTTACAAGGATATTCGGTTGGGTGCCGGCTGAGGCAGTCCGCGCTTACTAAGTCTCGCCGCTCGCTACTGTTTGGATAGTGTCGCACGAAGACACCGATAATCGCGCCGTTTTCCCGTTCGAAGAAATATTGAGAATAATCTTCAATTTCAGTGAAAGATATATCACTGTCCCGAACAGCTTCCTCCATTCGATCTGCTACATCATCGTTGGGGGATCTCCCGCAAGCCGAACAAACCAAGCTGAGAAAAATCAGTGAATGAGTTCGACGACGCTGGTCCATATCGTGACTCCAAATGTAGTCGGATACAGCAAGATGCCGCCTTATAAAGGATTGCTTCTAACGTCAGCTTCCCACCCCATAGCTGACTCAAAAGTGCGCTAGCCGAAGCCCCGAAACCGGCCCTGCTCAATCCCAACTCTTCACCGCCCCACGCTTCGCCTTCACCTCGCCGCGTTCCTTCTTCGACTTCAGGCGCTTCACCTTGCCCACGCAGTTGACGCGGGTCTTGGCGCGTTTCTTGGGCTGGACCATCGCCTGTTCGAGCAATTCGGTCAGCCGGTCGCGCGCGTCGCTGCGGTTGGCGTCCTGCGTGCGGAAGCGTTTCGCCTCGATCAGCAGGTCGCCACTGGCGGTGAGCTTGCTGCCCGCGATGCGCTGCAAGCGGTGGAAGATCGGCTGCGGCAGGTTCAGCGCATAGATATTGACGCGCAGCTGCACCGCGGTCGCCACCTTGTTGACGTTCTGCCCGCCGGGGCCGGAGGCGGTGACGAACCGCTCCTCGGCCAAGGCGTGAGCGCGGTCGATTATTCCTCCGCCGGCCATTCTTTACCCACTGGCCATTCTATCGTTTCCGGAAATTCGGGGCACAGCCGCGCGAAATCGGCGGGCAGAGGCGCGGCGGCGCTGATCGGGTCCTTGCCGTCGCGTTGCACGATCAGTTCGGCGGCATGCAGCATGGTGCGGCCCGCGCCTTTTCCGTCCCCATAGACCGGATCCCCAAGCAGCGGGAAACCCAGCCCCGCCAGCGCATGAATGCGGATCTGGTGCGTGCGGCCGGTTTCCGGGGCGAAGGCAACCGCGGTGACGCCATCCTTCACGCCCAGCTTCTTCCAATGCGTCACCGAAGGCTTGCCCTTCTTCGCCGCGATCATGCGCCAGCCCTTTTCGGCGCTGCTGATCTTGGACAGCGACAGCGCGATGGTGCCCTCTTCCTCCGCCAGTTCGCCCGCGACGAGCCCGATGTAATGCTTGGTCACCGCGCGCGCCTCGAACGCGGCGTTGAAGCGCTTGAGCGCCTTGGGATTACGCGCCAGCAGCAGGCAGCCCGACGTATCGGTGTCGAGCCGGTGGACCGGCACCGGATCGCGCTGAAAGCCCAGCCGCAGCGTGCCGAGATGATCCTCAAGGCTCGGCCCGCCCGCGCGGGGGCGTTCGATGGGAAGTCCGGCGGGCTTGTCGATGACCAGCGCTTCGCCGTCCTCGAACACTATATCGATATCTTTCATAATGCTTTGACCGCCGTTTCGATGCGCTGCAGCGCCGTGCGTAATGTGTCTTCGCTTGCCGCGAAACTGATGCGAAATCCCGCTAGCCCGCAATGCGCCCCGCCGAATGCCGAGGCGGGCACCACGGCAACCCCGTGTTCGAGCAGATGGAGCGCCAGCGCGCCGTCGTCCGCTATCTTACCTCCAATCAGGGGCGCGGCTTCGACAAGGCAATAGAACGCGCCATCGGGCACCGGCGTCGACAGGCCGGGCATGGCATTGATCGCCGCGCACACCAGATCGCGGCGCGCGCGGAAGATGTCGCGCCAGTCGCCGAGGAATGCCTGCGATCCCTCCATCGCCGCGACCGCGCCTGCCTGGCTGATCGAGCAGGGATTTCCGCTGCTATGCGATTGCAGCCGCTCCATCGCGAGGATCAGCCATTCGGGCCCGGTCGCGAACCCGATCCGCAGCCCGGTCATCGCGTGGCTTTTCGATACGCCCGACACCGTCAGGACGCGCCCCGAGTCACCATTGGCCGCCAGATCGGGCCGCAGTGCCGCCAGCGTGGCATGGTCGCCGCCGTTATAGCGCAAGGGCGCATAGATATCGTCGCTCATCACCAGAACATGCGGATGACGGTCCAGCACATCGGCTATTGCCAGCAATTCGTCCGCCGGGAAGACCGCGCCGGTGGGATTGCCGGGGCTGTTGAGCAGCAGCCAGCGGGTACGCGGGGTGATCGCCGCTTCTAGCGCCTTGGCGGTAAAGCGGAAGGCGCTGGCGGGTGTGGTCGGCAGCGGCACGACGCTGGCGCCCGCGAAACGCGCGATCTCAGGATAGCTAACCCACCAGGGGGCGGGGATCACCACCTCGTCGCCGGGATCGATCGTGGCGCATAGAGCATGAAAGATCGCCTGCTTGCCGCCCGCGCTGATCGTGACATTGGCGGGGCTGGCCTCGATGCCCAGATCGCGGGTGAAATGCAGCGCCGCGGCGCGTTTTGCCTCGCTCGTGCCGCCGACGGGCGTATAGCGGGTGCGGCCGTCGCGCAGGGCCTGCTGCATGGCCTCTACCACATGGTCCGGCGTGGCCAGATCGGGTTCGCCCACCGACAGCGAGATGATGTCGCGCCCGGCCTCGCGCAGGCTGGTGGCGCAGTCGGTCATGGCGGTGGTCTGCGACGGCTCGATGCGCTGAAGGGCCGCTGAGAGGGAAGGATGGCTCTTCATGCGGACACCAGTTTCGCGTGCACCAGTCCGCGCAGCGAATTGCCGATAATCAGCCCCTCCTGCAAATCGCCTGCGCGCAATTCCGCCTCTTTCGCGCGGCCTTCCTCGATCAGCGAACGGCGCAGCACGCCGGGCAGCAGGCCCAGCGACAGGGGCGGGGTCAGCAGGCAATCGCCGCGATCGACGAACACGCTGGTAAAGCTTCCCTCGGTCACCAGCCCGTCTTCCCGGATGAGGATCGCTTCCTTCGCGCCCCGGTTTTCGGCCTCGACGCGGGCTTCGTCGTAAAAGCCCCGGTCGCTGGTCTTGTGACGCAGGCGCGGATCGTTCGCTTCGATGTCCAGCCTGACGAGCGCGACGGGCACCGGCTCGATCAGCGGGTCGGGATATTTGCTTAGGCGGATCGCGAATTGACCGCCGCGCTGCAGTTCGATCTTCAGCCGCGCCGGTTCGCGGTGCGTAAAGCACACCGCCTGCACCTCGTTGCGGATCGCATGGCGGTCGCACTCGAAACCCAGTTCGGCGGCGCTCTGCTTCATCCGCTCGAGATGGAACTCGATCATGGGGACGCCCTTTTGCGGATCATAGCCCATCGTCTCGATGAGCATCGTGTCGGGCGCAAGGGCACGGGCTCGCGCAGCGTCGCTCACGCTCAATGCGCGGCCCCCCAGCTGTGGCCGGTGCCGATCTCGATACCCAGCGGCACCGACAATTCGACCGATGGCAGCGCGGCTTCGGCCATCACCCGCTCGATCACCGGAGAGGCGGCGGCCACATCGCCTTCGGGCAGTTCGAACACCAGCTCGTCATGCACCTGCAGCAGCATCCTGACATGGCCGAGCCCGGCGTCATGCAGCGCGGGCATCATGCGCACCATCGCGCGCTTGATGATGTCGGCGCTGGTCCCCTGGATCGGCGCGTTGATCGCGGCGCGTTCGGCGCCCTGCCGTTCGTTGGGGTTCTTGGCGTTGATATTGCGGAAATGGGTTTTCCGCCCGAACAGCGTTTCGGAATAGCCGGTCTCGCGCACTCGCTCCAGCGTGTGCACGATATATTTCTGGATGCCGGGGAAGCGGTCGAAATAGCGGTCGATCACGGCCTGCGCCTCATCCGCATCGGTGCCGAGGCGGCCGGCAAGGCCCCAGCGCGAAATGCCGTAGAGGATGGCGAAATTGATCGTCTTGGCCTGCGCGCGGGTATCGCGGTTGACCTCGCCATACATCTCCTTCGCGGTGCGGGCGTGGATGTCCTCGCCATTGGCGAAGGCTTCCTTCAGCGGCGGGACGTCGGCCATGTGCGCGGCAAGGCGCAGTTCGATCTGCGAATAGTCGGCGGCAAGCAGCACATTGCCCTCTTCCGCCACGAAAGCCTCTCGAATCTGTCGGCCGGTTTCGGTGCGGATCGGGATGTTCTGCAGGTTCGGATCGGTGGAGGACAGCCGTCCCGTCTGCGCGCCGACCAGGCTATAGCTGGTGTGCACGCGGCCCGTGTTCGGGTTGATCGCCTGCTGCAAAGCCTCGGTATAGGTGGAGCGCAGTTTCGACAGGCCGCGCCATTCCAGCACCTTGCTGGCCATCGGCACGCCTTCGCCCGCCAGCTTTTCCAGCACGGTCTGGTCGGTCGAGAACTGGCCGCTCTTGCCCTTTCGCCCGCCTTTCAGGCCCATCTTGTCGAACAATATGTCGCCCAGCTGCTTGGGACTGCCGATGGCAAAGCTTTCGCCCGCCATTTCGTGCACCTCGGCCTCGAGCGTTGCGATCTGCTCGGCGAATTCGCCCGACAGGCGCGCCAGATGCTCGCGGTCGACATTGATGCCGTTGCGTTCCATCATGGCGATGACGGGGATCAGCGGGCGGTCTACGTTTTCGTAGATGCGCGTCCCGCCTTCGTCCGACAGCCGCTGGCGGAGCACTCGGTGCAGGCGCCAGGTGACATCCGCATCCTCGGCCGCATAGCGCGTCGCCTTGTCGAGCGGCACGGCGCTGAACGGGATCTGCTTCTTGCCCGTTCCGCAGATGTCCTTGAAGGTCAGGGTGGTGTGGCCAAGATGCGTCTGGCTGAGCGAATCCATGCCATGCGCCTGCCCGATGCCCCCGCCGCCGCGCCCGGCGTCGAGGTCGAAGGACAGGATCATCGTGTCGTCCACCGGCGCGACTTCGATGCCGCAGCGCTGCAGCACGGTCAGGTCGTATTTGATGTTCTGGCCGATCTTCAGCACCGCATCGCTTTCCAGCAGCGGCTTCAGCCGGGCGAGCGCCTCTGCCTTCGGAATCTGCTGCGGCTTCTCGGCGAACATGTCGTCGCTGCCGTGGGCAAGCGGGATGTAGCAGGCATCGTTCGGACCCAGCGCCAGGCTGATCCCGGCAAGCTCCGCCTGCATCGAATCGAGCGAGCTGGTTTCCGTATCGATCGCCACCGCATGCGCCGCGAAGGCGCGCGCGATCCATGCGTCGAGACGCTCGAGCGTGGTCACGCATTCATAGGCGTCGAGATCGACCGCGGGCCATTCGGGCAGCGGCTGACGGGTTCCTGCTGCGTTGTCGGCTGCGGCGTTCGCCGGTTTCGCAGGGTTTAATTCGGTCGGCCGCGAAGGGCTGCCTGCGCCTGCGCCCAGCCGCTTCAGCAGGCTGGTGAAGCCGTGCGTCGACAGGAAGTCGGCCAGCGGCTCCTTGGGAATGCCGTCGAGCGCGAAATCATCGAGCGGCATGGGAAGCGGGCAGTCTTCCTTCAGCTGCACCAGTTCGCGCGAGAGGCGCGCCATATCCGCATGCTCGATCAGATTCTCGCGCATCTTGGATTTCTTCATCTCGGGCGCGGCGGCCAGCACGCTTTCGAGATCGCCATATTCGTTGATCAGCTTTTCGGCGGTCTTGGGCCCGATGCCGCGCACGCCCGGCACATTGTCGACCGAATCGCCCATCAGCGCGAGGACATCGCCCAGCTTTTCTGGGGGAACGCCGAACTTCTCGACCACCTCGGCAATCTCGATCCGCGCGTTCTTCATTGTGTCGAGCATGTCTATGCAGCCGCCCTCGACCCCGTCATCGGGATCGCCGCATTTGCCGACCAGCTGCATCAAGTCCTTGTCCGACGATACGATCGTGACGTCCCAGCCCTTGCGCGTTGCGGCACGGGCATAGCTGGCGATCAGATCGTCCGCCTCCAGCATGTCCTCCTCGATACAGGGGAGGGAGAACGCCCGGGTCGCCTCGCGGATCAGGGGGAATTGCGGCACCAGATCCTCGGGCGGGGGCGGGCGGTTCGCCTTGTAATCGGCATAGAGATCGTGGCGAAAGCTCTGCGAGGCCTTGTCGAAGATGACGGCCAGATGCGTCGGTCCATCGGCGTCATCGAGATCCTGCGCCAGCTTCCACAGCATGGTGGTATAACCATAGACCGCGCCTACCGGCGTTCCCTGCGGGTTCGTCAGCGGCGGCAGGCGGTGATAGGCGCGGAAAATATAGGCCGAGCCGTCGACCAGATAGAGATGCGGCTTGCGCGCGTCGCCGTCGGCGGGCTGGGCGGGGGCTGTTTCGATCGCTTCGCTCATGATCATTCGGCGGTAGCAGCGAGGGGCGTGGAAATCATGCCCCATCTGCGCCGATTGCGGCGCCATTTTTGTGGGTGCCCACCGGTTTTTGCGATGACGCGCCCTAATCTGGCCATATTCCTGTTTTAGACGGATTATGCGGAGCCATGCGTTGCCGCTTGCATCCCTTTGCGGATGGGTTTATCTGTGCGCCACGAGGTTCGGGAGACCGGGCTTCGCGTGAAGCCATATAAATCCAGCTTCACGTTCATTCGGAATAAGGATGCATTTCATGCGCAAGATCATTCTCGCCGCTGCCGCTGCCGGCGCTGCCCTCACCCTCGCCGCCTGCTCGGAAGGCACCGAGGAAAACGCCGAAGCCACCATGGATTCGATGGCTGCTGACGCCGACGCCAACATGGACGCCGTCGAAGCGACTGCTGAAGACGCTGCCATGGATGCCGAAATGGCTGCCGATTCGGCCGTCGAAGCGACCGACGAAGCTGCTGCTGAAGTCGAAGCCGACGTGCAGGACGAAAGCGTCGCAGAAGCTCAGGCTGACTGATCGACCTTTCGCCGTCCTTCGGGACACGCGAACAGAAAGGGCGCGGAAGGATCATCCTTCCGCGCCCTTTTCTTTGGTCCGGTCTTTACAGTCAGTTCGACGCGTAGACCGCGTTGTCGTTCGACGCGTGACGGGCCGGCGGAACCGAGAACCCGTTATAGATCGTGCGCGTAATCTCGGCGATCTTGGCGTTCCGGGCGGCGGGGCCGCTTTGCCCGGTGACATAGATCGCCATCACCACCACGCGCCCGTCAGGCATGGTGACAAAGCCGACATCGCTGGCGGTCTTGTTCAGAGTGCCGGTCTTGTGTCCGAACGTCACGCCGCTGGGCAGGCCGGCCTTGATCCGCGAACTGCCGGTCACGGTGCGCGTCATTGCGCCGATCAGCAGGCCTCGGCTGGCGGGGGAGAGCCACTTGCCCTGATGCAGTCCGGCGATCAGCTCCACCATCTCTTCGGGCGGAGTGCTGTCGCGCACGTCGACGTGACGGGACAGGTCGAATTCCCAACGATCGCGCACCAGTGTGGCAATGTCGCGGTCGATCCTGAACCGGTTCAGCCCCGCCTTGCGCGCCCAGGCATTGACCGCCTGCGGCCCCCCGACGACAGCCAGCAGCGCATCGGTGGCCTGGTTGTCGGAGCGTGTGATCATGCGTTCGATCAGCGTTTCGGCGGTCATCGTCTGACCTGCGCGGACCGGCGCGACCTTGCTTGAAAACGGCTCAGAGGCGACAGGGACCATCAGCGGATAGCGATCGAACAGGCTGTACTTGCCCGCGTCGACGCCCGCGAGGAAGGTCGCGGCGATCGCGATCTTCGACGTGCTGGCCATGGGGAAAGGTTCGTCCCCCTCGATGGACACGGTCTGGCCCGTTGTCAGGTCAAGTGCGGCGACGCCGATCCGGCCCTGCGATTGCGGAGCGACCGCGAACAGCTTACGCCGGAAATTGTCGGGCACCGGGTCCTGCGCCCGATGCGAATCGAGAATGGCGCCTTCGGGGCCGTTCAGGAATTCCTCGAACGACTGGGCCTGGGGATGCTGCGACTGGGCAGGAATAGACTGACCATGCGCAGCAGGCGCGAATCCCAGTGCCGAGGCGGCGAGAAAGCCCACCCCGTAACGACGGATGACAGCGCCTGCGCGGCGCAGATGATGCGATGACAGTCCCTTCATGCGCACTTTCCTAGCATAAATCCCATTGTCGCATGATGAACGAAGCGGGCATTTTCCTCAAGCATCCCGCAACGCCTTGTGGACGATGGCTAATCCTTATCGTCTTCGCCTGCGGAATCGTTGCCGGCATCTGCTGGATGTGCAGACGATCCCGACATGGCGCGGGCCTGCGCCTTGCGGCGGCGCAGATTGGCTCGCAGCTGCGCGGCCAGCCGCTCCTCACGGCTCTGGGCCGGTTTGCTGCCGGCGTTTTTCGGGTCGTTCGTCACGGTGTCTCCATCGCATCAGGCCCCCTTCGTGACAAGCATGCGCGGCTTTGCTTGACAAGCGGACGGGACGCCGCCAATAGCGCGCCCCTGCAAGACGCCGATGTGCTTTGCCGCATCACGCGCCGGGCTGCTGTAGCTCAGTGGTAGAGCGCACCCTTGGTAAGGGTGAGGTCGGGAGTTCAATCCTCCCCAGCAGCACCATCGCGCAACAACCTGTTCCGTATCGGGGCAGAAGTTCGTGCTTTTGGCGTTAGCTCGGTGACAATGCCGGTCACCTTCCTAAATCGTTTTGCCTCCGCGCTGCCTGCGGCTTTAACCCCATCAACATCATTGCGCGACTAGGATTGCCGTCAGGTCGCAGCTTGGGACCGGGGGGATTGCGGGCGTATGGTGTTTCAAACGATCTCAGATAACATCCGCGACTTTGTGCGCGATGAACACGGCGCAAGCTCGTCAGAATATGCCCTGATCCTTGGCGTGATCGGCGTCGGCGTCGGTGCCGCGACGCTTATGCTGGGCGCGAATGTCGGTGCCTCTATGAATGGCAAGGCGGCCAGCTTCGATCCCGGCTTTACGGGCGGGTCGGACACCGGTTCCGCCGGCGGCGGTAATGGCAACGGCTCTGGCGGTAATGGCGGTTCCGGCACGGGCGGCAGCACGGGCGGCGGCACCGATACCGGCAGCGGTAACAATGGCAACGGCAACGGAAACGGTGGCGGCAACCCGAAAGCCGGTGGAAACGGCAAGAACAAGTAGATCGACATTGTCAGACAGATATATGTCTAGATCGCCGGCACGATATCTGTCTCACCCAAAGCCTTGCGTTTTGCAGACCGCGGCCATCAGGCCCGCAAGTCAGACCACTCCGGATGCCGTCGGAAGGCTGCCTCGACATAGGAACATTGCGGAACGATGGTGAAGCCTTCGGACCGTGCATCGTCGATCAGCGCTTCGACCAGACGGGCCGCGATGCCTCGGCCGCCGATTTCGGGCGGCACCAGCGTATGGTCGGCCACATAGACATCGCCGCGCTTCTTGTAGGTCAGGCGCCCGATGGCGTCGCTGTCGGCGGGATGCGCGCGATATTCGCCGCCTGTCTCGCTATCATGACGCGTGATTTCCAGATCTGCCATACTGTCTCCTTCTTTCGAACAGAACGGCAGGGCGTGGGCGACGTTCCGGCGTGTCAGCCACGCCGTGTCAGCCGCTCATTGTCAGCCACGATGGCCGAACAAGGCCGACCCGACACGCACATGGGTGGCGCCCAGCATGATCGCCGTCTCGAAATCGCCGCTCATCCCCATCGACAGGCCGGTAACATCATTATCCCGCGCGATCTTTGCGAGCAGCGCGAAATAGGGTGCAGGCTCGACGTCGAGGGGCGGCACGCACATCAGGCCCGCAACTTCGATATCGGCCGCTCGCGCCTCCGCCAGAAGGGCGGGCGTATCGGCAATAGCGCAGCCGCCCTTCTGCTCCTCGCCACCGATATTCACCTGCACGAAGCAGGGCACGCGCCGGTCTGCCTTGTCCATGGCCTTGGCCAGCGCCCTTACCAGGCTTGATCGGTCGAGCGAATGGATCGCGTCGAACAGGGCGACCGCGTCATCGGCTTTGTTCGACTGAAGCTGTCCGACGAGCTGCAGTTTCACGTCCGGGAACTGGTCGCGAAGCGCAGGCCATTTATCCTGCGCCTCCTGCACGCGGTTCTCGCCGAACAGGCGGTGTCCTGCGTCCAAAAGTGGCCGGATGCGCTCTGCCGGATGGGTTTTCGAAATTGCCACCAGCGATATGGCATCCGGCTTGCGCCTGGCGATGCTGGCGGCGTGCGCGATCTTGTCGCGGATTTCCTGAAGTGCTGGCACGGTCATGGCGCGCTGCTATAGCGGGCAGGTGACGATCCGCCAGCCCCCCAGACATCGCCAATTGCCCTCGATCTGGCTTATCAGCGATGCCCGGAATGATGACGTGCTGGAAAGCGTGCTGCGCCGATTGCCAAGAGGATCGGGGCTAGTCTTCCGGCACTACCATCTCGATCCGGCAAAGCGGCGCGCCCGCTGGGATCGCATCGTGCGGCGTGCACGGGCGCGGGGGCATGTCATTGCCTTGTCCGGTAGCGTGCGGCAGGCAAGGGCATGGGGCGCGGATGCCGTCTATGGGCCTCCTGCGCGCATTGCCCATGGCCACGGGCTCTGGCGATTGGCGACGGCCCATTCGCTTGCCGAGATCGCCGCTGCCGCGAGGGCCGGTGCCGATGCCCTGTTTCTTTCGCCGGTCTTTCCGACCCGCTCTCATCCGGGCGGGTCGACGCTTGGCCGGGTACGGGCATTGCTTCTTGCGCAAAGATCGGGCCGTCAAACGATCCTGCTCGGCGGCATGAACCGGCGGAATGCCCGGTCCCTGGCGCGGGCGCCTCAAATCGGCGGCTGGGCGGCTATCGACGGGCTTTCCACCATTTGACCCCGGCCAATCCACAGCCCTGTCCACCATGGGGCCGTGTCGGTAATCCACAGATCGCGGCGAAACGCGCCGCATGATTGACCGGGTTTCCGCCAGCGCCGATAATCGCGTTTTGTTCACCCGCCGCAATCGAAGGCCACAACTGAAGGGACCGCGCGATGGCGACACGCGCAAATCAGGCGTCTTCCAGCAATCTGGACTGGCGTTCGGCCATGAAGGCCAGCTTCAACCGCAGCGCCGAGCTGGTCGGTGCGGTGGCGCTGGTGTTGCTGGCCGTGTTTCTGGCGCTTGCGATGATCAGCTATTCGCAGACCGATCCGTCGCTTTCGACGGCGGCGGGCGGAAGGGCGCAGAACTGGATGGGCGGCGCGGGGGCGGTGGCCGCCGATCTTCTGTTCATGCTGTTTGGCGCGATGGCGGTGCTGTTGCTGCCGCTGCTTTACGTGTTTGCGCGCCGCCTGTGGCAAATGGCGGAGCATGAGGAAGAGGATGCGCAGATCGGTTGGAAACGCCGCTGGGGTCTTCCGCTGCTGATGCTGGTGGCGGCGATGTTGCTGCTGTCCAGCGTGCTGGCGCTGCTGTTCGACGGGCCGGTCTGGGATCTGCCAGCGGGGCTGGGCGGATTGTCGGGCCTGCTGGGGGCCAAGGCGATCCAGTCGCTCGGCGGATTGGCGCCGGCGCCGTGGTCGGACTGGGCGGTGCTGGCGATTTCCATCGTGGCGCTGGCGGCGGGTGCCGGGCTGGCGGGACGCGTGTTCGCCATCGACTGGGCGGGCCTGCTGACGCTGCCTGCCGCACTGCGCCGTGAACCAGCCGATGATGCGGTCCCGGCACGGCCTGCCAAGCCCGTGCGTCAGCCTAAGCCGGCGGTCGACCGGGGCGCTGCGGCCGACGACGAGGACGACGGCCCGCCGTTCGACGCGCCCGAACCGACGCCTCGCCGCGCGCCGGAGATCGCTGACCCGTCCTCTGCGCCAAGGCCAGCCGCTGCGCCGAAAAAGCCCAAGCAGCGCGAACTCTTCGGGCAGGACTTCCAGCTGCCCAGCGCCGAATTGCTGGCCGAGCCGCCCGAGCAGACCGGCAAGGTGATCGACAAGTCCGCCCTGGAGGCCAATGCGCGCCTGCTGGAAACCGTGCTCGAGGACTTCAACGTCAAGGGCGAGATCACCGCGGTGCGCACCGGCCCGGTCGTGACCATGTACGAGCTTGAGCCTGCGCCCGGCATCAAGGCGGCCCGCGTCATCGGCCTTGCCGAGGACATCGCTCGCAACATGAGCGCGATTTCGGCGCGCGTCTCGGCCATTCCGGGCAAGACCGTCATGGGCATCGAACTGCCCAATGCCGACCGGCAGACCGTGGCGCTGCGCGAGCTGATCACCAGCGAGGCCTTCGTCGATCACAAGGGCATGCTGCCGATCATCCTGGGCAAGGATATTGCGGGCGAGCCGATCGTCGCGGACCTGGCCGCCATGCCTCACCTGCTGGTCGCGGGCACCACCGGGTCGGGCAAGTCGGTGGGTCTCAACTGCATCCTCCTCTCGCTGCTCTACAATTTCACGCCAGAGGAAGTGCGCCTGATCCTGATCGATCCCAAGGTGCTCGAACTCAAGAGCTATGACGACATTCCCCATCTGCTCTCGCCGGTGGTGACCGAGCCGCCGAAATCGGTGCGCGCGCTGAAATGGGCGGTCGAGGAGATGGAGCGCCGCTATCGCATGATGTCGAGCATCGGGGCGCGCAACCTTGTCAGCTTCAACGACCGCGTCCGCAATGCCGCGTCGAAGGGCAAGCCGCTGGGCCGCCGCGTCCAGACCGGCTTCGACCCCGAGACCGGCGAGGAGATGTTCGAGGAAGAGCAGCTGGACTACGAGGTGCTGCCCCAGATCGTTCTGGTGGTGGACGAGCTGGCCGACCTTATGATCACGGTCGGCAAGGAGATCGAGGTGCTGATCCAGCGGCTGTCGCAGAAGTCGCGTGCGGCGGGCATCCACCTGATCATGGCGACGCAGCGCCCGTCGGTCGACGTCATCACCGGCGTGATCAAGGCGAACATGCCGACGCGTATCTCGTTCCATGTGACCAGCCGGATCGACAGCCGGACCATCCTTGGCGAACAGGGGGCGGAACAGCTGCTGGGCAAGGGCGACATGCTCTACAAGGCGTCGAGCAGGCCCATCACCCGCGTCCACGGCCCGTTCGTGTCGGACGAGGAAGTGGAGGCCGTGGCCGAGTTCTGGCGCGGTCAGGGCGAGCCTGCCTATGTCGACAGCGTGACCGAGGAGCCGGAGGACGGCGGCGGTTTCGCCTTCGACGATCTGGATGGTGCCGGGGACAATCCGGAGGACCGCAAATATATGCAGGTCTGCCAGATGGTGTTCGAGAACCAGAAGGCATCGGCCAGCTGGATCCAGCGCCAGATGGGCGTCGGCTACAACACTGCGTCCAAGTGGATCGAGCGCATGGAGAAGGACGGGCTGGTCGGCCCGGCCAACCATGTCGGAAGGCGCGAGATCTATCGCGACCGCGACGGGCAGGCGCTGTAGGGCGCGCTTCGCCCCCTTCGATTAGCCCCGTTTGAAAAGTGACAAAGGTGACACGTCCTACAGGGGGTGTCACCCTGCGCCATGCCACGCAAATGCTGGGCCTACGGGCCAAAAGTGACACGCGCGGGGTGCGGGAAAATCGGGGGCCGAGGAAAGTCGGCGTGCGGAAAATCGGACGATTGGAAAGAGCCGATGCATATTGCTGCGTGCACCGGCCATATCGCTGGATGACGGTGTAGGACAGTGTCAGATCGTTCAGTCGGTCAGGACCGTATTGATCGCATGGACGACGCCATTCTCGCCCTCGATGTCGGCTTCGACCACCATGGCGCGGGTTCCGCCCGGTCCGATCACCTCGATCTGGCCATTGTTGTTATTGATCGTCAGGGTTTCGCCTGACAGCGTCTGAACCTGCGTTTCACCCTGCGGAATGGCGCTGGACATATAGGTCGAGGGAACCGCGTGGCGTTTCAGAAGAGCCGCCATCTGGTCGGGATTCTGCTGGAGCTGATCGACGTTTTCGACCGCGCCAAACGCTTCGTCGATCGGCGCGAAGATGGTCACGCCATCGGCATTTGCCAAGGTTTCGCCAACGCCTGCCGAAATCGCTGCTTGCAGGAAGGTGTTCAGATTGCCGTTGGCACTGGCCGCTTCGACGACATCCACGCTCGAAGGAGTCATGTCACCGCCTGCCGTATCCGTGTCGGACTGGGCCTGTTCGGTGACAGGCTCGGCGGTGTCGTCACCGCTTGGCGAGCAAGCCGCAAGCGAGAGTGCCGCTACGCCGGCCAGTGCTATTGAATTCTTCATCGATCGGTATCCTCTTGCATGTGTATTCCGCACCCGCTCCTATCAAGCATGCCCACTGCTTAAGGTTCCCCGGACCTGTCGTGGGTGGACTTGCGGCACCATCGGACCGTGTCCTGCGGCACGCTGCCGATCCGCTTGACAGCGCGCCTTCCCCGGTCGAGCAATGGCGGCAAGAAAACGAGGGGGTGGGGGCATGTTTTTACGCGCTGCGATGTCTGCGGCCTGCTTGCTGGTCGCCGATGCCGCGATTGCCCAAGCGGGCGCCGATACGCCCGGGCAGGGCAGGTCCCGCCTGTTCGTCTTGACTGATATTGAGAACGAGCCCGACGACACGCAAAGCCTGATCCGGCTGCTGCTCTACAGCAACGAGATCGACATCGAGGGGCTGGTCGCGACGACGTCGGTGCACAAGCGCACGTCGGTCGCGCCCGAGGCCATTCGCCACATCATCGAGCGATATGGCGCGGTGCTGCCCAGTCTGCGGCTGCACGATGCGGGCTATCCCGATGCCGACGCACTTGCTGCGCTCGTCAGTGAAAGCCAGCCGCTATACGGCATGCAAGGCGTGGGGGACGGCATGGATTCGCCCGGATCGCGGGCACTGTTGAACGCCATCCTGCGTGAGGATGAGCGGCCCTTGTGGATCAATGCATGGGGCGGGGCGAATACGCTGGCGCAGGCGCTCTACCGGCTGCGCGAGACGCGGTCTACCGAGGAAGTGGCGCGGCTGTCGGGCAGGCTGTGGGTCTATGCGATTTCCGATCAGGATGACGCGGGTCCGTGGATCCGCGCACAGTTTCCGCAAGTGAACTATATCGTCACGCCCGGCGGCGATTATGGCCGCGCGACATGGGGCGGCATGAACCAGGTCGTGGACGGGATCGACAATCAGACCGTCAGCAATCGCTGGCTGGCCGAGAATATCCAGCAGGGGCACGGCCCGCTGGGTGCGGCCTATCCCGATGTCGCGTGGGGCATGGAGGGCGACACGCCGTCGTTCCTTGGCCTGATACCCAACGGGCTGGGCGTGCCGACGCAGCCGTCATGGGGCGGCTGGGGCGGGCGGTACGAGCTTTATACCCCCGAACCGATGGCGGACGATCCGGTGAACGCGGTTGCGGGAGTGGTGTTCGGCGCGGAGACGCGGCCGATCTGGACCAATGCGGAGGACAGCTTCGGGCCTCCGCAGCGGCCCGAATACGGGCGGTCGGTCCGCAAGGGTGAGCCGGTCGAGACAAGCGCGCGGGCATCCCTGTGGCGCTGGCGCGACCAGTTTCAGAACGATTTCGCTGCGCGGATGGACTGGACGGTGAAGCCCTATGCTGCCGCGAACCACCCGCCCGAGGTGATGCTGCAGGGGCCGGACCGGCTGACCGTCAAGGCGGGGCAGGGGGTGTGGCTGAGCGCGCGCGGCACAACCGATCCCGATGGCGACAGCCTGACCTATTACTGGTTCCACTATCCCGAAGCGGGCAGCTATCGCGGCGAAATCTCGCTGGGTGCGGAGAATGCGGACGGGGTGTGGGTGACCGCGCCGCAGGTGTCGCAGCGCGAGACGATCCATATCGTGCTGGCGGTCACCGACAAGGGCAGCCCGCCGCTCACCCGCTATCGGCGCGTGGTGGTGACGGTGGAGCCTTGATCCTCTACCCGCCTCAATCGCAGTCCGGCCTTAATCCCTGTCCGGAAGAGGCCAGCCGACGCGGGCTTCCTCGAACGTGTCCTTGTTGCGGATATAGCCGCCTGCGCCGAATGCGCGGCCGACCAGGCCCATGGCTTCGGTGTTCACGCGGGGCCGATCGTCGGGGCCGGACAGGAATTCGTCCCCGATATGCAGTGCGAGGATTTCGCCGAGGATGATGGTGAAATTGCCGCCGGTGTCGATCGGCTTCCACAAGCGGCATTCCAGCGCGGCGGGGGCGCTGGCGATCAGCGGGGTGGAGACGAGGCTGGCGGGGCGGGTGGCGATGCCCAGCACGTCAATCTCGCTGACGTCGCGCGGCGCTTCGGCGGCGGTGTCGACCATGATGCGGGTATCGTGTTCGCCCACCAGGTTCACGGTGAACTCGCCCGCCTCGACAATATTGCGCGCGGTGTCCTTGGGATCGCCTTCCGCGCGCTGGCCGATGCCCAGCACGCACAGCGGCGGCTCGCTGCCCAGCACGTTGAAAAAGCTGTAGGGCGCGGCGTTGAGCAGGCCGTCCGCATTGCGGCTGACCACCCAGGCAATCGGGCGCGGGGTGACGGTGTTGACCAGCAGGCGATAGCGATCGGCCGGGGCCATCTGTTTCATGTCGAACTTCATGGAACTGGAAGTAGCGAGCGCCCTTCCCAATGACCAGAGCGCGGCCGAAAACGAAATAAACTATCGGATAATGCGCTGATGTGTTCAATTGTTACTTAAACAGGTGCGCCCGTTAACCGGTCCGTAGGGCTGTGATGCCAATATCCAGCCATGTGGGGCCGGGTTCGCAGATTCGCACCGACAGCGTTATTGCTGGTCATTGCGCTCTTCGTCTCGGCAGAGGCGCGGGCGCAAACGGCGATTCGCGCCAGTTGCCATGCCGACGGCGGCATTCCGGCGGAACAGCTTGTTTCCGCGGCACAATTGCCCGCCATTCCATGGAAATGCGGCTCTCTGGATTATGGATCGGGGGCCACGCGCGGCTGGCTGCATTTTTCGCAGGAGGATCTGCGGGCCGCGGACAACCCCAGCCATTTCGTCACCAGCATCGCGCGGTTCGAACGGGTCACGCTGATCGCCCTTTCCGGCAAGCGGGTCAGCTATCGGCGCAGCTATGCGATGGACGACATCCGCCTGTTCGTGAACGGCGCGAATTTCGCCATACCGCTGCCCGACCTTGGCGACACGACATCGGTGCTGGTGGAGTTCGAGCGCGCGGGCAGCAGCGCGCTGATGGCCGAGGGCGCGGTGCAGCGGGCGACGGGCGACAAGGGCACGCTGGGCTGGGCACCGCGCACCATCATCGTGCTGGCGATGCTGATCGGCCTGCTGTTCGCGCCGCTGATCTACAATTACGCGTTCTATCTTGTGCTGCGCGAGCGGTTCATCCTGTGGCACATGGCGATGGTGCTGGGCATGAACGCCTATCTGCTGGTGTCGAGCGGGATCATCCACCGGTTCATGAACCTTGGCATCGGGGCGCTGGCGTTCCTCAACCATATGACCTTTCTGTGCATGGTCGCGGCGGGCGCGGCGTTCTGCGCCAATTTCATCGAACCGCATGCGATGAGCCGGCGGATGCGCGACCTGCTGGTCGGAACGGGGGTCGCCACGCTGATCTTCGGCACATGGGCCAGCCTGCCGATCGAGGCGACGCGCGGCCTTGGCAACAAGCTTTACCTGCTGGGCTTCGTGCCCATGATCGCGATGTTCCTGGCCGCCATGTGGCACGCGGCCCGGCGGCGCAGCCGGGCGGTGTGGTTCCAGATCTATGGCTGGGCGCCGATCATCGCCGTCGGGATAGAGCGGATCGTGCGCAGCTTTGGCCTGTATGCGGTGCCGTCATGGGGCGATCAGCTGATCTATCTGACGCTGGGGTTCGAGATCGTGCTGGCGGCGCTGGGCGTGGTGGACCGGTTCGAGGTGCTGCGCCGCGACCGCGACAAGGCGGAGGCGCGGATCGATTCGCTGGCCTCGCTGGTGGACCGCGACGCGCTGACCGGCATGTTCAATCGCCGCGCGCTGGAGGCGCGCTATCCGGACCTGCGAGCCGAGGGCTATACCGCGCTGGCGGTGATCGACCTCGACCATTTCAAGAAGGTCAACGACCGCTATGGCCATGCGATGGGCGACCGCGTGTTGCAGGAAACCGCCGCCGCGCTGTCGAGCGATCCCGACACGATCAGTTTCCGCATGGGCGGCGAGGAATTCCTTATGCTGATGCGCGGCCCCGACATCGTCGAGCGGGCCGAGCGGATGCGGCGGGCGATCTCCATCCGCATCGTGAACGAGATCGACGGGATCGAGGCGCCGATCACCGCCTCGCTGGGGCTGGTCGATACGACACCGGGCGTGGCGACGACCTTGCGCCGCGTCTATGCCCATGCCGACCGGCTGCTCTATGAAGCCAAGAACAGCGGCCGCAACCGCATGCTGAGCGAGCGCATCCAGCTGTTCGACGCGCCCGTCCGGCGGCGCAAGAGCGACCGGCGTGCGGGGGAGCGGCGGGCCGCAGGGGCTGAGGGTTAGCGCCCTAGGTGTCGGCGGGCCGATCATAGCTGTGGTAAAGCAGCGGCTTGTGACCTTACCATGCGACAGGACCGATTGCTGAGCGGCGGGGCGCGTTATATTACGGTGTTGCGGGCCGGATCCTCGTGCCTTGCTTTACCAGGATATCCGAAATGGTGCCGATGCTCGCGCATCCTGTCGTTCGCGTTCTTGTCGCGGCGTTGATCGTCGGGGGCGGCATGTTTGCCCCCATTCCCTTTCCGTTCAAGGTTCCCATCCTTGCAGCGCTGGCGCTGATCGTGGTCTGGCTGGAGACGGGCGGGCTGGCCGCTGCCGGTCTGCGCAGGCCGGCGCGCTGGTCCGCGACATTCGCATGGGCGCTGCTGGGCGCGGTGCTGATCGTGGTCGGCATCGGTGAGATCGTCCTGCCGCTGATCGAAAAGGCGGCGGGGATCGAGCCGGATTATTCGGGCTATGGTGCGCTGAAAGGCAATCTGAAGGCAGTGCTGACGATGATCGCCTTTGCGATGGTCAGCGCGGCGATTGCCGAGGAAATCGTCTTTCGCGGCTATCTGCTTCACGTGCTGACATCTCTGCTGGGCGAAGGGCGCGGGGCCAAGGCCATATCGGTGATCGTATCGGCTGCGGTGTTCGCGGTTCCCCATTACGAACAGGGGCCGATCGGCATGGTGACGGTCTTTCTGACCGGCCTGATCCTTGGCTGGCTGTTCTTCCAGACGCGGCGCAATCTCTTCGCACTGATCATCGCGCATGGGCTGGTCGATATCTGTGGGCTGGGGTCGCTCTACTTCGGGGTATAGTCCGGGGCGTCTAGTCCGGCGGCTCTAGTCCGGCCCGGAGGGCCGCGCCACGAAGGGCGCGGCCACCTCCGCCGGGATGCGAAGCAGGCGGCGGGTTTCGCGGTCGATCATGCCCCAGTTGGACCGGACCGAGACGATGGGCCTGCCAACCGGCTCGCCGCCTTCCTCGCGGAAGAAGTCGACGAGGCGTTCGAAGCGGGCGCCTTTCGGGCCCTGTTCGATGCGGGTTTCGGCGATGACGCTCTCCCCTTCGGCGATGTTGCCGCGGTAGTCGATCTCGTGCCGCAGCGCGACCCACAGATAGGCATCGACATGTTCGCGGGGCGCGACCGCTTCCCAGTGCGCGCCCGCGATCTCCTGCACCCAGGTCAGCCAGATCGCATTGTTCACATGGCCCATGAAGTCGATGTGTTCGGGGCCTGCGGTGAATGTCATGCGCCAAGTCGAGCCAGGGGCGCTCATTCGTCCGCCATGCCCATCTGCCACAGGATGAAGGCGAATTCCTCAGCCGTTTCCTTGAGCGAATCGAACCGGCCCGACTTGCCGCCGTGGCCCGCGCCCATGTTGACCTTGAGCAGCAGCTCGTTGTCGTCGGTCTTCAACTCGCGCAGTTTGGCGACCCATTTGGCGGGTTCCCAATAGGTGACGCGCGGATCGTTGAGGCCGGCGGTCACCAGCAGCGGCGGATAGGGCTGCGCGCGGACCTGGTCGTAGGGGCTGTAGCTCTGGATGAGGGCGAAGGCGGCGGCATCCTCGATCGGGTTGCCCCATTCCGGCCATTCGCCGGGGGTGAGCGGCAGCGAGGCGTCGAGCATGGTGGACAGCACATCCACGAACGGCACATGCGCCACGATTGCGCCCCACAGGTCGGGATCGGAATTGAGGATCGCGCCCATCAGCTCTCCCCCCGCCGATCCGCCCGAGGCGGTGACGCGGCCCTTGGACGTATAGCCGCGCTCGATCAGGCCCCTGGCGACATCGACGAAATCGTTGAACGCATTGGTGCGCTTGTCGAGCTTGCCGTCGAGATACCATTGGCGCCCCAGATCGTCGCCGCCGCGAATATGCGCGATGGCATAGATGAAGCCGCGGTCCACCAGCGACAGCCGCGCGGTCGAGAAATAGGGCGGCATGGCGATGCCGTAGGCGCCATAGCCGTAAAGATGCAGCGGCGCGCTTCCGTCCATCGGCGTGTCGGCGCGCATCATCAGCGAGACGGGCACTTCGGTCCCGTCGCGCGCGGTGATCACGACGCGCTCGGTGCGATATTGCGCGGCATCGTATCCCGAGGGGATTTCCTGCACCTTGAGCACGGTGAGTTCGCCGCTCGCCACGTCGTAATCATAGACGGTCGAGGGCGTGACCATCGAGTTGTAGCCGATGCGCAGCACATCCATGTCCCATTCGGGATTATTGCCCATGGCGGCGACATAGCTTTCCTCGGGGAAATCGACCGGGGTGATCTTCGCGGGGTCGGCGTAATCGCGGATCTCGATCTGGTCGAGGCCCGCGCGGCGGCCTTCGACCACGTAGAACTTCTCGAACAGTTCGAAGCCGGTGATGTAGAATTCGTCCGACCCGGCGATCAGCGTGGTCCACTCGTCGGGGCTTGCCAGCGGCGCGCTGGCGAGGCGGAAATTGACGTGGTCGTCGTTGGTCAGGACGACGATCGTGTCGCCCCTGACGTCGACTTCGTATTCGACGCCCTTTTGCCGCGCCCTGATCAGCAGCTGATCGGCGGTGGGGTCGGCGGCGGGGACGATGCGGACCTCGCTCGTCTCGTGGTCAGAGGTGGCGATCAGCAGCCATTGTTCGTTGGCCGACAGCGATGCGCCGCAGCGGAAGCCCTCGTCGTCCTCGTGGAAGATCTCGACGTCCTGATCGATGGGCGTGCCCAGCGTGTGGAGGCGGACATTGTCGGTGCGCCATTGCTCGTTCGCCAGCGAATAGGCGATCTTGCTGTCGTTCGCGGTCCAGATCAGGCTGCCCAAAGTGCCGGGAATCGTGTCGGGCAGCAGTTCACCACTGGCGAGGTCCTTGATCCGCGCCTCGAACCGTTCGGAGCCGTCGGTGTCGGCGGAATAGGCCAGCTTCGTGCCATCGGCGGAGACCGAGAAGCTGCCGAGGTTGAAGTAATCCTTGCCCTCGGCCAGCGCGACCTCGTCCAGCAGCAATTGCTTGCCCTCGGTCCCGTCGCGGCCTCCGGCGGCGGGCTTGCGCCACCACTGCTTGTATTGCGCGCCCTTTTCATATTCGACCCAGTAGTACCAGTCGCCGTCCTTCTGCGGGACCGAGCTGTCGTCTTCCTTGATGCGGGCGCGCATCTCGGCGAACAGCTTTTCGGTCAGCCCCTCGTGCGGGGCCATGCGGCTTTCGAACCAGGCGTTTTCGGCCTTGAGGTGGTTCAGGACCTCCTCGTCCTCCACCTTGGGATAGCCGGGGTCGCGCAGCCATGCATAGGGATCCTCGACCGTGATGCCGTGATGGGTGAAGCTGTGCGGCTTCTTGGGGGCCAGGGGAACACGGGGCGGGGCAACATTATTGGCGGTCTCGGTCACGGGGCGGCCTGCTTTCTGTGATATTCTGGTGATCCGCAGGGGCGCCATGCGTCTGCGGGTGGAACTCGTCGCGGCATGAAACTATGTTCGGTGCATGAAAGCCGCAAGGCAGACCCCCTATCGTTTCAGGAATTTCCCATGTTGATGCAGACCCACGAAGCCCGACTCGCCGCCCTTCGCGACGAGTTGAAGCGCCGCGAACTCGACGGTTTCGTCGTACCTTTGTGCGACGAGCATATGAGCGAATATGTCGGTGCCTATGCGCAAAGGCTGGAATGGCTGACCGGTTTCGGCGGGTCGGCGGGGTCGGCCATCGTGCTGACGTCGAAGGAAGGCGGGAACGGGGCGGCGATCTTCACCGACGGCCGCTATACGCTGCAGGTGCGCGAACAGGTGGACGGGAAGCTGTGGGACTATGTCGGCGTGCCCGCGACCTCGCCCGCCGACTGGCTGGCCAGGAACGTGAAGGCGGGGCAGCGCATCGGTTTCGACCCGTGGCTGCACGCGCATGGGCAGGCGCAGCAATTGAAGAAGGCGGTGGAGAAGAAGGGCGCCACGCTGGTCGCGGTGGCCGACAATCCCATCGACGCGGTGTGGCAGGACCGGCCCGAACCCTCCGCCGCCGCCGCCGTGCCGCATCCCGACGATCTGGCGGGCAAGGCCAGCAGCGCCAAGCGCGAGGATGTCGCCGCGTGGCTGGAGGAGAACGACGCCGATGCGGTGGTGATCACCGCGCTCGATTCGATCGCGTGGCTGTTCAACCTGCGCGGCAAGGACGTGGACCGCACGCCGGTCGCATTGTCATTCGCGGTGGTGAAGCGCGACGGCAGCGCCGAACTGTTCATCGCGCCCGAGAAGGTGGACGGCGAACTCGTGGCGCATCTGGGCAACCATGTCGCATTGCGCCCGCGCATGGATTTCGAAGGCGCGCTGGCGGACTATGCGGGCAAGACCGTCGCGGTCGATCCGGTGCGCGGGGTTGAGGCGATTTTCGCCGCGCTGAACGCGGCGGGCGCCAAGGTCGTGAAGGCGACCGATCCGGTCGTGCTGCCCAAGGCGGTCAAGAACGAGGCGGAGAAGGCCGGCCATCGCAGCGCGCAGAGCCGCGACGGGGCGGCGGTGTCGCGTTTCCTGCACTGGCTGTCGAACGATGCGCCGCAGGGCAAGGTCAGCGAATTGTCCGCCGCCGCAAAGCTGCGGAGCTTTCGCGAGGAAACGGGCCAGCTGCGCGATTTGTCGTTCGACACGATCTCCGGCTCTGGTCCCAATGGTGCCAGCCCGCATTACCGGGTGAGCGAGCAGAGCAATCGCACCCTTGAGCCCAACAGCGTGTATCTGGTCGATTCGGGCGGTCAATATCCCGATGGCACCACCGACATCACCCGCACGATCTGGGTCGGCCCCGACGCGCCGCCGCAAGAGGTGAAGGAACGTTTCACCCGCGTGCTGAAGGGCCATATCGCGCTGGACCGTGCGGTGTTTCCCGAGGGCACGACCGGCCACCAGCTGGACGTGCTGGCGCGGCAATATCTGTGGGAAGTGGGCCTCGACTATGCGCATGGCACCGGTCACGGTGTGGGCAGCTATCTCGCGGTGCACGAGGGGCCGCAGAACATCTCGACCCGCGCGGTCGATCAGGCGCTGATCGCGGGCATGATCTGTTCGAACGAGCCGGCCTATTACAAGGCGGGCGAATACGGCATCCGGATCGAGAATCTGGTGCTGGTCGAGCAGCGCGCCATCGAGGGCGCGGAGAACGCCATGCTGGGGTTCGAGACGCTGACCTTCGTGCCGATCGACCGGACGCTGATCGATGTCTCGCTGCTCACCGATGTCGAGATCGCGTGGATGGACGCCTATCACGCGAAGGTGCGCGAGATCGTCGCGCCGCAGCTGTCGGGTGAGGATCTGGTATGGCTGCAGGCGCAGACGGCGCCGCTGGGCTGAGGCGGATTTCGGGGAAATGAACGGATGCGCCCGGCTGATACCATTTGCGACAAAATGGCCGGGCGCGGGGATAATGCTGCGACACGGGGGGTGTAGAACGATCCTCAGAAGTCGCGGAGTGGAACCGCCACCGGGTTTGTCCCTGATGTCCCCCTCCCCCAAGCCTGATGGTCTCTATTTCCGCGGCTTCACCCATTTCGAAAGCGCCGGTTCGGCCGGCGCGAAGACGAGAGAGGCAAGTCCCATGAAAAAGACCATTCTGGCTGCCGGTGCAGCCCTGATCGCGGTCAGCGGCGCGGCCCTTGCGGCCCAGCCTGCCGGTTACGACCGCAATGCCGACATGACGATGGCCGACGCCAAGGCCCGCGCGGATTCGATGTTCGAGCGGATGGATGTCAACGGCGACGGGAAGATCGACACCGCCGACCGCGAAGAGCGGACGCAGGAACGTTTCGCCATGCTCGACACCAATAACGACGGTTCGCTGAGCCCCGAGGAATTCGCGGCACGCGGCGACCGCATGGCGCGCGGCGACGGCGAACGGGGCCATCGCGGCCATGACAAGCGTGGTGGCGGTATGATGAAGATGGCCGATGCCAATGGCGACGGCGCGATCACCAAGGCCGAGTTCGACGCGATGCATACGCAGCATTTCACCATGATGGACGCCGATAACGATGGCACCGTCACTGCCGCGGAACGCAAGGCCGCGCGTGACAAGATGCGCAGCATGCGGGGTGCGGGTGGTGCTGGCTAAGGCCTGCAGGACCGACCTTAAGACGGGGCGTGGAAGCTGATGGCTTCCGCGCCCCCTTCTGCTGGTTCACTGCCCGACCGCGTCCTGCTGGTCGATGACGAGAAGGCGCTGCGCGAACCGCTGGCCGCCTATCTGGGCAAGCAGGGTTTCACCGTGCGCGAGGCGGAGAGCGCCGCGCAGGCGCGGTCCATGCTGCAGGACGAACCTGCCGATCTGGTGCTGCTCGACATCATGATGCCGGGCGAGGACGGGCTGTCTTTGTGCCGCCATCTGGTCGAGACGCGCAGCCTGCCGGTCATATTGCTGACCGCGCGGGGCGAGGCGACCGACCGGATCGTCGGGCTGGAAATCGGCGCGGACGATTACGTGGTCAAGCCGTTCGAGCCGCGCGAGCTGGTTGCGCGCATCCGTTCCGTGCTGCGCCGCGCCAGCCGCATGGAAGCCGCGCCGGCGACCGAGCGCGACTATATGTTCGAAGGCTGGCGGCTGGATCCGCTGAAGCGGCGGCTGACTGATCCCGAAGGCGCGCTTGTCGCCATTTCCTCGGCCGAATTCCGGCTGCTGAAGGCCTTTCTCGACCATCCGCGGCAGGTGCTGGACCGCGACCGGCTGCTCGACATGGTGCAGGGGCGCGAGGCGCATCTGTTCGACCGCAGCATCGACAATGCGATCAGCCGCCTGCGCCGCAAGGTCGAGGTCGACCGCGCCGATCCGCAGCTGATCCTGACGGTGCGCGGCGGCGGCTATATGCTGGCCAGCGACGTGACGCGCCACGATTCCGTTACATGAGGCGCATGCTGCGCAGCATTGGCCTTCGGCGGGTGCTGCCGACCAGCCTTCAGGGGCAGGTGCTGCTGGCCATTGCGGCGGCGCTGCTGGTGGCGCAGGCCATCGGCGCGGTGCTGGTCTGGCGCGCGCAGATGGAGCGCGCCGAGGCGGAAACCGCGCATGCGCTGGCGTTCCGGATCGTCGCGGGGCGAGTGGTGTCGGCGGATGACGAGCGCCGGTTCGCCCGGCTGCTGCGGCGCGATAGATTCGAGCGGAACCCCGGCGAGCGTCCCGACATGCGCCCGCGCCACATGGGACCGCGGCGTGGCATGGGTCCGATGCGGCTGGAACGCGTCGACGCGCTCGACCGGTACGAGGGCGACCGGCCCGACAGCGACATGACAAGGCGGCTGCGAGAGATCCTGCGCGAACAGGGCATGGCGGCACAGCAGCTGGCCGTGTTTTCGCGTAGGCTGGAGGATGACGAGCGCGCTTCGGGCTTTGCGGAGCGGCGGCTGGATAGCGAAACGCGCCCCTCGCGGGTCATCGTCGCCGCTGTGCGCACGGCCCCCGGCGAAGGCCTGATCCTTGCGCGTGTATTCGAACCGCCACGGCTGCGCGCCTTGGGCTGGCCGCTGATCGCGCAGACCTTGCTGATCTATCTGGTGCTGGTGGGCGTGGTCGCGCTGGTGCTGCGCCGCATCACCGGGCCGATGCGCGCGCTGACGCAGCGCGTGGAGGCGTTTGCCGCCAATCCCGCGCTGCCAGCCGACGGGCAGGTGGCGCCGCAAGGCCCGCTCGACACGCGGCGGCTGATCGCGGCGCACAACCGGATGGAAGCGCGGATCGGCGCTTTGCTGGACGAAAAGGACGTGATGCTGGGCGCGATCGGGCACGATCTGAAGACGCCGCTGGCGGCGCTGCGCGTGCGGATCGAATGCGTCGACGACGATGCCGAGCGCGAGGCGCTGTCCGCCACCATTGCCGACATCACCGCGACGCTGGACGACATCCTCTCGCTTGCCCGCGTGGGCCGTCCGTCCGATCCGCTGGAAGTGACCGAACTTTCCGCCCTCGTCGCCAGCGTGGTCGAGGAATATGAGGACATGGGCGAGAACGTCGAACTGGGCGAGACGAGCCGCATCGTGCTGCCGCTGCGCGCCACGTGGCTGCGGCGGGCGCTGCGCAATCTGGTCGGCAATGCGCTGCGCTATGCGGGCGGGTGCGAGGTGTGCGTGGAGCGCCGCGGCAACCGGGCCATCGTGCGGGTCGAGGACGAGGGACCGGGCATTCCCGACGCGGACATCGCCTTCATGCTGGAGCCATTTCGCAGGGGCGACCCGTCACGCAACCGCGGCACGGGTGGCGCGGGGCTGGGCCTGACGCTCGCCCGCGCGATCGCGGAGCAGCACGGCGGCACACTGAGCATCACGAACAGGGCTGACGGGAAGAGCGGGATCGTGGCGGAACTGGCGTTGCCTGTTTGATTGGGCCCTCAAACGCCGGGCGCGGCCCATCCGGGCCTCTTGGCTTCGCGCCAATAAGGCGCGGCGGCCGTTCGGCCTTGCGGGAGTCGCTTCGCGCCCCGTTTCCAGCGCTGAACTGCTACGGCCCTGCGGGAAGCGACACCGGCAAGCGCGAACGCGCGCCCGAGCTTATGCGAGGGAATCGAAGCGAAGCTTAGATGGCCGATGGTCGAACCAAGGCGGGCGGATGCCCGCCGCCCGGCGTCTGAGGGCCGCAAAAACTAACTAACGCATCAACCCGCCGATCAGATTGCGCACGAAGCGCCCCGCGACCGCGCCGCCGAGGCTGGTGGCGATGGTCCCGGCCGCTGCGGTGGCGGCACTGCGGGTGGCGCTGGCGCTGCTCTTGCGGCCGCGGACCTTGGCGGCGATCACGACGGCGGCGCTGCTGGCGGCGGCGCCTGCCGCGGCCTTGCCCGCGCGTTCCCACAGGCTGGTGGTCTTGCGCGGACGCGCGGCCACTTTTTCGCGGCCTTTTTCCTCGACTTCCTCTGCCGTGGCAGCGGCGTCGGCGGCCTTGGCGAGCAGCACTTCCTCGGCGCTTTCGCGGTCGACCGCCGTGTCGTACTTGCCCTCGACCGGGCTGACCGACTGGATGATCGCGCGTTCCTTCGCGGTGATCGGGCCGAGGCGTGAGCGCGGCGGCTTGACCAAAGTGCGCTGGACGATGGAAGGCGCGCCGTCCTCCATCAGCGTGGACACCAGCGCCTCGCCGGTCTTCAGCTCGGTGATGGCCTGCGCCACGTCGAGGTCGGGATTGATGCGAAACGTCTCCGCCGCCGCCTTGATCGCGCGCTGGTCGCGCGGAGTGAAGGCGCGCAGGGCATGCTGCACGCGGTTGCCCAGCTGGCCCGCGATTTCCTCGGGGATGTCGATCGGGTTCTGGGTGACGAAATAGACGCCCACGCCCTTGGAGCGGATCAGGCGCACGACCTGCTCGATCTTGTCCTCCAGCGCCTTGGGGGCATCCTCGAACAGCAGATGCGCCTCGTCGAAGAAGAAGACGAGCTTGGGCTTGTCCGGATCGCCGACTTCGGGCAGCGTCTCGAACAGTTCCGACAGCAGCCACAGCAGGAAGGTGGCGTAAAGCTTGGGGCTGCGCATCAGCCGGTCGGCGGCGAGCACATTGACGGTACCGCGGCCCTGTTCGTCCACGGTGAGGAAATCGTCGATCTCAAGCGCGGGTTCGCCGAAGAACATGTCGCCGCCCTGCGTGCGCAGCGACAGCAGGTTGCGCTGGATCGCGCCGACGCTGGCCTTGGTGACATTGCCGTATTTCGTCGACAGTTCGGACGCATTCTCGGCGCAATGGACCAGCATCGCCTGCAGATCGTCTAGGTCGAGCAGCAGCAGCCCCTGTTCGTCGGCATAATGGAACGCGATATTGAGCACGCCCTCCTGCGTTTCGTTCAGGTCGAGCAGCCGCGCCAGCAGCAGCGGGCCCATTTCGGAAATGGTGGTGCGGATCGGGTGCCCCTGCTCGCCGAACAGGTCCCAGAATACCGCCGGATTGTCGGAATAGGCATAATCGTCCATGCCCAGTTCCTTCGCGCGGCCTTCCAGCGAAGCGGCGTGTTTGAAGGTTGCGGAGCCCGGCATGGCGATGCCCGACAGATCGCCCTTCACGTCGGCGACGAACACCGGCACGCCGCGCGCCGAAAAGCTCTCGGCCAAACCTTGCAACGTCACCGTCTTGCCGGTCCCGGTCGCGCCCGCGATCAGCCCGTGGCGATTGGCACGCTTCAGGTTCAGCCATTGTTTTTCGCCATTGGCGCCGAGGCCGATGAAGATGCTGTCCGAACTGTCCGCCATGTCGTGCCCCGCCTGTTCCGATCCGGCCCCTGCCGGTACGCCATGATGCTTGCCGCGACTGGCGGCATGCGGTCAAGCGGGCAGCTTCCCCGCAACCGCGCCTATTGGAAAAGGTGCAGGGGCGATTAACTTATGCCATGCAAAGGGATGCGGGCCTCGACCACAAGAACCGCGCCCGCCATCTGGAGGATTGCTTGAACCCCGTGCCCGAACCGAAACCGCCTTCGCGCGGCAAGCGCCGCCGCCTGCTGTCCGCGCTGCTGGTGCTCAGCGCGGTGGCGCTGGGCATCTTGTTTTCGGTGCTGCTGGTGTGGTCCACCATTTCGAAGGAGCGGACCGAGCGGCTGCAGACCGCGCGCTATGCCGAGGTCGTGTCGGCGCTGCGCGACATCAACCGGGCCGCGCTGAATGCGGAGACGGGGCAGCGCGGCTATTTCATCACGCTCGACCGGCGGTACCGCGCGTCCTACGAATTCGGGCGCGACCTGTATCCGCGCGCGATAGAGCGGCTCAAGACCCTGTCGCGCAGCAGCGAGGATGCGCGGATCGAGCGGCTGGTCGCCGAGGTCGAGGACGCAGGCGATGCCAAGATCGAGGAACTGGCGCAGACGGTCGAGCTGATCGAGGCGGGCGAGATCGTTGCCGCGCAGCAGCGTATCCTGAGCAATGAGGGGCGGCTCTACATGGAGCGGCTGAACGATGCGCTGACGCGCCTGGAAGCGGTGGAGCGCGGCCTCCAGTCCAATGCATCGCAGCAGGCGTTCCGCTCCGAACGCCAAGTGCTGCCCTTGCTGGTGGTGACGCTGGTATTGATGGCGGCGGGGCTGGGTTTCGGCATCGTGCTGGCGATGCGGGCGTCGCGGGCCGAGGCGCTGGCGGGACGCGCGCAGGAACTGGAGGAAGCGCGCGACCGGGCGGACCTGCTGGCGCGCGAGTTGAACCACCGCGTGAAGAACCTGTTCGCGGTGATCCTGGCCATCGTGCGCATGAGCGGGCGGGGACAGCCCGAGGCCGCGCCCGTGGTCGACAATATCGCGGCGCGCATCCACGCCTTGCTGGAGGCGCATAATGTGACGCAGGGCCCCGACGGCGGCGCGGGCGAGGGCGAGGCGCGCATGGCGGTGCTGGTCGACAAGGTGCTGGCCCCCTATCGTAGCGAGGGCAACAAGGCCGAGATCGGCGGCGACGAGGTGTCGCTGACCGCCAAGCAGGCGACCCCCGTGGGGCTGGTGCTGCACGAGCTGGCGACCAATGCGGTCAAATACGGTGCCTGGTCCGGCGAGCGGGATTCCGCCGACAAGGGTCATATCACCATCGACTGGAAACGGTCGGAGGGCGGCATCGTGCTGTGCTGGACCGAAACCGGCGCTTCCATCGCGGTGCCCGACGGGCGCGAGGGTTTCGGATCAATGCTGATGCGCAGCGCCGCGCGGCAGCTGGACGGCGAGATCGAGCGCCGCTTCGAACCGGGCCGCATGGTGGTCGAGATGCATATCCCCGAGCGGGACTGAAGCGCGACCGAAGCGCCGCTGGCCCAACTTTCGGCCGATGTTGCATTGCAGCATGACTGGGGCTAGCTTGGGGCCATGAACCTCGATCAATTGCGTAGCTGGATCCGGGATCAGGTCGGCAGCAATGGCGCGACCGAATGGATCATTGCCCTTGGCGGTGCGGCGCTGGCCGTGCTGGTGGCGCTGGTGGTGCACCGCGTGGTGTTTCACGTTCTCCTGCGCTTTGCCAATGCCAGCGATCTTGAGGCGGACAACATCGTCCTGCGCCGGATCGCGCGGCCCACGCGCTATGCGCTGGTCGCGCTGGCGCTGGTGCTGGTTGCGCGCGAATTGCCCGCGCTTGAGCATATCTGGGAGCGGCTGGCGGGCTTCGTGATGCCCGCGCTGATCGGCTGGATCGCGATCACCCTGTTCCATGCGCTGATCAAGACGATGATCCTGCGCGCCGATGTCTCGGTCGAGGATAATCTGAGCGCGCGGCGCAAGCGGACGCGGCTGGTGATCTTCTCGCGCATCGGCACATTCATCATCGTGTTCATCGTGATCGCGATGATGCTGCTGTCGATCCCCGGCGTGCGCGACATCGGGATCACGCTGATGGCTTCGGCGGGGCTTGCGGGTCTTGCGGTGGGCGCTGCGGCGCAGCCTGCGCTGAAATCGCTGATCGGCGGTTTCCAGCTGGCGCTGACCGAGCCGATCAGCATCGGCGATGCCGTCATCATCGGCGGCGAATGGGGCTGGATCGAGGAAATCCGCATGACCTATGTGGTCGTGAAGGTGTGGGACGAGCGGCGGCTGGTCGTGCCGACGTCCAAGTTCCTTGATGAGATCTTCCAGAACTGGACCAAGAAGACGGCCCAGTTGATGGGTACGGTGATGCTCTATGTCGATCCGCATACCAAGCTGGACCCGATCCGCGCCAAGTTCATGGAGATTGTCGAGAGCAACCGCCGCTGGGACAAGCGGGTGAAGCACATGCAGGTGACCGAGCTGACCCGCGATGCGATCGAGGTGCGCTTTCTGATGACGGCCAAGGATTCGCCCACATTGTTCGACCTGCGCTGCGACGTGCGCGAGGCGCTGATCCAGTGGCTGGCCGAGGAAATGCCCGAGGCGATCGTGCGCCAGCGCATCGCGTCGCCCGAACCGCTGCGGGTGGAAAGCAGCGGGGCCGAGGTCGGCAGTCCCGGCGGTCAGGCGATGGGCTAAGGCGTCAGGGGAAAGGGCGGCAGGATAGTCCCCGCCGCCCGTTCAGGTCAGCCTTCGTCTTCGTGCTTGCTGTCGCGTTTGGGCGTCAGCATGCCCGGCGCGATGAAGCCGATGGGATTGGTCTCCGCCGCGCGCCGCTTCAGCTCGCCGCGCATGTCTGCATATTCCTTTTCCATCTTGGCGGTGACGGTCGCGCGCGAATCCTCCAGCGCATCGGCGAAATCGGCCGCGCTGACGGCGGTCACGTTCGAGCCCTGACGCCGGATGGCGTTGAGGCCCGCGCGGCGCACCACGTCTTCCAGATCCGCGCCGGTGAAACGCTCGGTCTTGCCGGCGATGTCGGCCAGCTCCACGTCGCTGCCCAGCGGCATCTTCGAGGTGTGGATCTTGAGGATGTGCAGGCGGCCCGGCTCGTCCGGTGCGCCGACATAGACCAGCTCGTCAAAGCGGCCGGGGCGCAGCAGCGCGGGATCGACCAGAGTGGGGCGATTGGTCGCGCCGATCACCACGGTCGATTGCAGCTCCTCCAGCCCGTCCATTTCGGCGAGGATGGTGTTGACGACGCGCGCCGTCACCTGCGGTTCGCCCCCGCCGCTGCCGCGCGCGGGGACAAGGCTGTCGATCTCGTCGATGAAGATCACACAGGGCGCGACCTGACGTGCGCGGGCGAACAGCTTTGAGATCTGCTGCTCGCTCTCGCCATACCATTTGGACAGCAGGTCGGACGATTTCATCGAGATGAAATTCGCTTCCGCCTCCTTGGCGACGGCCTTGGCCAGCAGCGTCTTGCCGGTGCCGGGCGGGCCATAGAGGAGGAAGCCCTTGGCCGGACGAATGCCCAGACGCTTGAACGCCTCGGGGTTCTTCAATGGCAGCTCGACGCCTTCGCGCAGCATCTCGACCGCCTCGTCCAGACCGCCGAGGTCGGACCAGCCGACGGTGGGGGCCTGCACCATGACTTCGCGCATGGCGGAAGGCTGAATGCCCTTGAGCGCATCGGTGAAGTCGCGGCGCGTGACCGACAGATCGTCGAGAACTTCGGGCGGGATGGTGCGCGCGTCGAGGTCGAGCCGTGGCATCAGCTTGCGCACCGCCTCGATCGCGGCCTCGCGGCAGAGCGCGGCGAGGTCGGCGCCGACGAAGCCATGCGTGGTGCGCGACAGTTCCTTGAGGTCGACATCCTCGTCCAGCGGCATGCCGCGGGTGTGGATGGCCAGGATCTCGCGCCGGCCGTTCTCGTCCGGCACGCCGACGATGATCTCGCGGTCGAAGCGGCCGGGACGGCGCAGCGCCTCGTCAATCGCGTCGGGGCGGTTGGTGGCGGCGATCACGACAAGGTTGGAGCGCGCGTGCAGCCCGTCCATCAGCGTGAGCAGCTGCGCGACGAGGCGCTTCTCCGCCTCGCCCTGCACGTTCTGGCGCTTGGGCGCGATCGAATCGATCTCGTCGATGAAGACGATCGCGGGAGAGGCCTTTTCGGCTTCCTCGAACACCTCGCGCAGGCGCTTTTCCGATTCGCCATAGGCGCTGCCCATGATCTCGGGTCCGTTGATCAGGAAGAAATTGGCATCCGATTCGTTCGCCACCGCCTGCGCCAGCCGCGTCTTGCCGGTGCCCGGCGGGCCATGCAGCAGCACGCCCTTGGGCGGATCGACGCCGAGGCGGGTGAAGAGTTCGGGATAGCGCAGCGGCAGTTCGACCATCTCGCGCAATTGCTTGATGGTTTCTTCCATGCCGCCGACATCGTCGTAATTGACCGAGGCGCGCGCATCGCGCGGTTCCTCGAACTCGGCCTTCAGCTCGACCTCGGTATTCTCGTCGATATGGACAAAGCCCTTGGGGCTGGTCGACACAACCGAGAGGCGGATCTGGGTAAGCGCGAAGGCGGGCGCGTTGAACATGCGCGCCACCTCGGGCGGCATGTCCTGCACGCGCTGCTGGCCGCGAGTCGCGACGAGGTCGCCCTGTGTCAGCGGGCGGCCGAAGAAATTGCGCTTCAAGGCCTGCGGCGGGCCTTGAAGCCGCATCTCGCGCTGGGCGGGGGCGAAGACGACGCGTGTGGCGGGGCGCGTCTCGGCCTTGCGGACGATGACATGCTCGCCCGATCCCACCTCGGCATTGCCGCGTTCGAGGCCGTCGAGCCGGATGACATCCAGCCCCTCGTCCTCGGCATAGGGCAGCAGCGCGCGGGCGGGCGTGGTGCGCTTGCCCTCGATCTCGATGATGTCGCCTTCGGTAATGCCCAGCTTGCCCATCGCTTCGCGCGGGATGCGGGCGATGCCGTGGCCCGATTCCTCCTGACGGGCCGCCGCCACCTGCAATTTCACTTCGCGCGCATTCAGCGCCGTATCCGCATCCGCCATCGAGGATTCCTCAGTTCAGCCGTTCGCTTGTCATGTCGCCCGGAGCGCGGGGCGTCCGGAAAGGCCGACATGGGGACTGGCCGGGCGAGTTGCAAAGGGTTCGCGCGCGAAAGAATGGTCAGCGTCCGTGCCGGCCGGACGCGGCGGCGGGCAGGGGGCGCGGAACAAAAAAAAGGCCCGACCGTTGCCGGCCGGGCCTGAAAGTTTTGGGAGAGGATGCCTATAAGGCCCCTCCGATGTAGGTCAGGGCCGACTCTTGCGCAAATGCGAAAAGGGCGAATGCAGTTGCATTCCATGCAACCGAGGCGCTGAGCCGCAGTTTCGCGCCGGTTCGGCGTCCTGACATAGATGTAAATTGGCGCTATTTCGAATGGCATCGGCACGGTCATGGTGCAGTGCAGCATCATCCGTCCATCGGACGACCGCAGCCGGACAGCGATTCGCCGTCGAGCACGATTCGGGCGGTGAACGGATAGACCCGATCGCTCATCCCGTCGGAGCATTGCCCGACGGTCAGCTCGATGCTGAAATCCTTGCCGTCCATCGTGCCGCTCAGGCGCCGCATGGCGGGCTGCACGCGCTCGTCCTCTATGGTCACTTCGGTGCCTTCGATGTTTTCGGGCGTCGAATAGCGCAGGCCCGCCGCCGTGCCGGGGCCGCCGGTGGTGACGGCCCAGAACGGCTCGGTCCCCAGTGCGCGGAAATTGGCGGGGATCTGCGATTCGATGTCGCCGGGCGCGCTGGCCTGTTCGGCGGGCGGCGCGGTCGATGGCGTCGCAGAGGCGGTCTGCGCGGGCTCGGCGGCCGCGGCCTCCTCTTCGGAGGTCTGGCTGGCGGGCTGACCGCATCCGGCAAGCACGGCCAGCGGCAGCAGCGCCGCGAATATGGCGGGCGCGGCGGGACGTTCGGGGGCTTTCGCAATCATGGCCATTGTTCTAGCAGCGCGGCCTGACACAGGCGAGGGCGAAGCGCGGCGCGCGGCCGCCATGCCGCCCTCCGCGAGAGAGGTGACGAATGGCGAATGTCTGGCGCATGCCGCCCGAGTGGGCGAAGCAGGATTGGCTGTGGATCGGCTTTCCGCACGATCCGGTCGAGTGGCCCGAAGCATTGCCGCGCGCGCAGGAGCAGATCGCCGCTTTTGCCAATGCCGTCGCCGAAAGCGGGCAGGAGGTGCGCCTGCTGGTCCGCGACGCCGCGAACGAGGCGCGGGCGCGGCAATTGACCAGTGCCGCCGTCACGCTGGAGCGGCGCACCTATGGCGATGTCTGGCTGCGCGATACCGGGCCGTTGGTGGTCTGCGACGGCGCGGGTGGACGGCGCGCGATGCGGTTCGGCTTCAACGGATGGGGCGGCAAGTTCGAGATGGAGGGCGACCAGACCATCGGCGCCGAGATCGCGCGCGATGCGGGCCTGTCGGTCGAGACGTCGGACTGGATCCTTGAGGGCGGGGCAATCGACAATGACGGCGCGGGCACCGTCGTCACGACCGAACAATGCCTTTTGAACCCCAATCGCAATCCTGCGCTGTCGCGGGGCGAAATCGAGGAGCGGCTGAAACGCGACCTGGGCTTTTCGCGGGTGGTCTGGCTGGGCGAGGGACTGCTGAACGATCACACCGATGGGCATATCGACAATCTGGCGCGCTTTGTCGGGCCGGGGCGGATCGCCATTCCGCGCGCTTCGATGGCGGACGATCCCAATCGCGCGATCTATGACGATGCGCGGGCGCGCGCCGAAGACGCCGGGCTGGAGGTGTGCGAGATGCCGTCGCCCGGCCTGATCAGCGCGGGCGATTTCGCCGAGCCAGCGAGTTACATGAATTTTACCGTCACGACCCATCTTGTCGCGGTTCCCGTATTCGGCAGCGTGCGTGACGAGGAAGCGATCGCGGTGCTCGGCTCGCTGTTTCCGGGGCGGCAGGTGGTGGGGCTGCCCGCCGATGCGGTGCTGGCCGGCGGCGGGGGTTTTCACTGCGCCAGCCAGCAGATGCCCGCGGCGGAACCGGCCTAGTCGATCTGCGGCGCGTTCAGCCAGGGGTTGCGCTGTGTCATCAGGTTCAGCCACGCCTTGGGCTTGCGCATCAGGTCCTTGGGAAAGCTGACCGTCAGGCCGACGATCTCGGCGATCGCGCCGACGAAATGGATGCAATTGCGCGTTTCGAGGTCATAACCCTTGCCCGGCAGGTCGCGCCACGCATCGACTTCGCGGCGGATGCGCCAATAGGTTTCGTCGGGCACGGTCACGCTGAAATGGCGATTGGTCGAGGTGATGTATTTCTCTTTCTCGATGCTGATGTCGTGTTCGACCGGGCCGGACAGGATCGCGGGGCTGACCCGTTTGGCGGTGAAGCCGTAATTTTCGTGGATCCGCTGACCCGTCGCGTCGAGCGTGCCGTCGAGCACCACAAAGGTATGCGGATAGCGGCCGAACAGCACCGATCCGTTGAAGCTCTGGAAATGGACCGTCACCGCCGCCCACGCGGGCAGCGCGGCCAGTGCCGCGACCGCCGCGAGCATCAGGGCCGCCAGACGGGCCCCGATGCGCGCGAGGGGATGCGCCCTATTCGTCGTCCGGCGTTTCATTCGCGGCGGGATGGACCTTGGCGAGGGCCTCTGCGATCTGCTGGCGGGCATAGGGTTTCAGGATCACGGGAATATCCGCGAACTGCTGCGGGATCGTATCGTCCCCGCCATAGCCCGATGCGAAGACGAAGGGGATCTTCTCTTCGCTCAGCCGCGTGGCGGTGGGGACCGAATTCTCCTTGCCGAGATTGAAGTCGAGCATCGCAAGCTGGATCTCGCCCGTATCGATCGCGGCGGCGGCACCGGCGTTTGAGGCCGTCACCGTAACCTCGCGTGCGCCCAGTTCGCGCAGCTTGTCCTCGGCGTCGAGCGCGATCAGAGCGCTGTCCTCAAGCAGCAGCACATGGCGGCCCTCGATCACTTTGAGATTCTCCATTCCGCGGGGCTTGCTTTCGATCTTGGCGCTGCCGCCTTCCACTATGCCCGCGATATAGCGGGCGGGCAGGCTGAAACGGGCGTGCAGTCCGGCGGTGCGATATTCGATATTCGCTTCTCCGCCCAGTTCGTGCGGGATCGAATCGTGGATGATCGTGGTGCCGAAACCGCGGCGCTTGGGCGGCATGACCGCGGGGCCGCCGCTTTCATCCCACTCGATCTTGAGATCGCCCGCATCGTCCAGCGCCCAGCGCACATGCACCGATCCGCTGTCGCTGAGCGCGCCATATTTGGCGGCATTGGTCACCAGCTCGTGGAACACCAGCGCCATGACGGTGAAGGCGGTGGGCGCGACGGTGACATCGGGCCCTTCGACGATCAGGCGATCGGCCGCTTCGCTGAGATAGGCCGACGCCTCGGTCGAAAGCAGCTCCTTCAGCGGGCCGGGACCCCATTGTTCCGCGGTCAGCTGGTCATGCGCGCGCGCCAGCGACTGCACCCGGCTGTCGAGCGTGCCGACGAATTCCTTGACGCTGACCGCCTCGCGGTTGGTCTGGCCGATCAGCGCGCGGATCAGCGCGAGGATGTTGCGCACGCGGTGATTGAGTTCGGCGATCAGCAGTTTCTGCTGTTCGCCCGAGCGGCGACGTTCCTCGCTCGCCGCTTCGGTCAGGCGCAGCACGACTTCCAGCAGGCTGGTGCGAAGCGCCTCGGCCACGCGGACTTCAGGGCCTTCGAAGCGCTTGGCTTCGCCCCGCACCAGATTGGACCATTCCTCGAAGCTCTTGCGCGGGGTCAGCCGCGCGCCGTTCGGGCCATATTCGACATGCTTGGCCTGATTGCCCGCCCAGCGGACCGAGCGCAGCTGTTCGGCGCGGAACAGCACGACATAGTCGCCGGGGCGCCGTGAGATCGGGATTGCCAGCAGCCCCGCCGCGCGATGCGCGTAATCGCCCGCGCCGGGCAGCATGGCATCGATGTTCTGCGTGCTGAAGACCTGCGTCACCTCACGCCTTTTCAGTTCCTGCACAATGCGCAGAAATTCGTCGTTCGATGGGGTAAGGCCCGACAGCGAGGCGCCGCCGTCGATGCTGACCCCGACGCCGTCCGCCGGAATCGCCTCGAGCACGAGGTCGCCCATCCATTCCGCGTCGTTCAGCCGCGCCGCGTCCTGCGCGGCGGCGGCCATCAGCCGGTCGGAAATCTTGCGGGCGCGTTCCTCGTATTCCGACGCCTCCTTGCGCAGCGCATTGCCGAGCAGGAGCGAGAACATCTGGCCGAACAGTTCGGCGGCGCTGCGTTCGGCAAAGCTGGGCAGGCGGGGCGAGTAATGGTGGCAGGCGAACAGGCCCCAGAACTCGCCGTCGACGACGATCGAGACGGACAGCGACGCGCGCACGCCCATGTTGCGCAGATATTCGATATGGATCGGCGAGACGGCGCGGAACAGCGACATCGACAGGTCGAGCGGTTCGGACGCGCCGACCGGTTCGATGGGCTTTGGCATGTCGTCGATATCCGCGATGATGCGGAAGAAATTGCGCACGTAAAGCGCGCGGGCCTGCTGAGGAATGTCGGTCGCGGGGAAATGCAGACCGTGAAAGCTGTCGATGCCGGGTTCCAGCGCTTCGGCGACGACTTCTCCGCTGCCGTCGGGGTCGAAGCGATAGACCATCACCCGGTCGAACCCCGTCAGCATGCGCAATTGCCGCGCGCCTTCGCGCAGGATCGAGCCGACCTGTTCGGTCGCGCCCAGCCGCGCGACCATGCCGCGCACCATCGAAGACACCTCGATCTCGTCGCCCTTGGCCGGTTCGCATTCGAGGATGATCGTGCGCCCCGTTCTGTGGACGGCCACATCGAACAGGCTGTTGTCGTTCAGCAGATGGACCGAGAACATCCGCTCCACCGAATCCTCGCCCCGTAAATTGGCTATGCGGTCGCGAAGCAGCCGGACGGCGCTGGTCTTGAGGATTTCCGTGGCCGGCATGCCGATCAGCCCGCGCGGCGACGATCCGAGATAGGCCTCGGTATTGGCGGCGCGCTCGATCATCCACTCTGCGCTCAGCGCCAGCAGGAAGCCGAACGGCTGTATCGCGCCGGGGATATGGATCGGCTCGCGGTCGCAATTGGTGAGGTCGACGGTGTCGGTGAGAGTAGCTGCGCCCGTCCCACGGTCATGCAAATTCAATTAAGGTCCTCCGCCACAGCAATTGCAGCACGTCTGAAGAACTGGAACGTTTCGATGGCCGCATCGCATGCCTCTTCCAGCCATATATCATCTTTTTCCAAGGCCGCAGCATCGAATGCCGCGCAGAAATCCTGCCAGTCCGCGCTCATGCTGTCGGCGGGCGAAAGATAGCTGGACGCCAGGCTTTCGGGCACGATGCGCGCCAGCATCCGCCCGCCCAGCTTGGACCCTTCCAGCACATATTGCGCGCCCCATACGCCCGCATCGCCCAGATCGCTGGCGATCATCGGCGGCGGCAGCCACGCACCCATCGCGGCAAGGTCGTCGGCCAGCAGCGGCAGGCGCGGCGTGAAACCGGTCCAGCCGCGGCCCGTGACCGCCAGTTCCAGACCGGGCAGCGCGACCGCATGGGCGGTGAGGAAGGCGCGGTAATGGGCAGGGATGGCCAGATCGTAACTGGCGAAGGCATCCTCGGTCGCCTGATGCTGCCCGCCGGTGCGTTCGCGCAGCATCATGCGCGCCGTTTGCCGCCCTCTGTCGCCATCGGCGGGCGCGTCTTCACGGCTGCCCCGCTCTTTCGGGGAGGGGCCGTGCGTCAGTGGGCCATCGGGCCCCGCGCTACGCTGATGATCGACAGAGAGCATGGGTCGGGCCTGCCTGCGATCAGGCCGAGAGAAGCTTGGATTCGATCCGCGACAGCGGTTCGCCGCCGACGGTCTTGGCTTCTTCGGCGATCAGCACGTCCTGCAGGGCTTTGTGATAATGGCGGCGCATCTCGCCCAGCGACTTGGGATCGGCAACGATCGCCAGCCGTTCGAACATGCCGTCGAGTGCGGCCCGGTTCAGCCATTCGGCGACGGCGGCGGCATGGGCCAGCTCGTCCAGATCGGTGCGGCCGTGGCGCTGGCCGACCTCGTCCTGATGGCGCACGCCCGCACTGTAGTTCTGGCCGTCGAGTTCGGGGCTGGCAACCTCGCCCAGCGAGGGCTCGTCGGGCGATCCGTTGTTGATCATCAGCACGAAGCGCTCTCCGTCTACGATAGCCAGATGGGCCTTGTGGGGGAGTCGCATCGATTATTCTCCGGGAAAAAAATTAGACCTAGGGACATGCAACGAGCGATGCGACGAATTGTGCCCGAGAGGTCTTTCGCGGCTTAACTTAATTTATGATTTTCAAAAGAAAAGGGGCGCCCCGTGGCGGGGCGCCCCTTCGCTGGTCCGGTCGGACGGAGGGTTGGCTTAGAAGCCGCCCATTCCGCCCATGCCGCCCATTCCGCCCATGTCGGGCATTGCAGGGGCAGCCTTGTCTTCCGGGAACTCGCTGATCGCCGCTTCGGTGGTGATCAGCAGGCCGGCGACCGAAGCCGCGTCCTGCAGCGCCGTGCGAACGACCTTGGTCGGGTCGATCACGCCGGCGGATACGAGGTTCTCGTAAACGTCGGTCGCGGCGTTGAAGCCCTGCGTTTCGTCGTTTTCACGCAGCAGATTGCCCGAGACGACCGCACCGTCGAAGCCGGCATTGGTCGCGATCTGGCGCACCGGGGCCATGATGGCCTGACGGATGATGTCCACGCCGCGGGTCTGGTCGTCGTTGTCGCCCTTGAGCCCTTCGAGAGCCTTGGTGGCGTACAGCAGCGCCGTGCCGCCGCCGGGGACGATGCCTTCTTCGACGGCTGCGCGGGTTGCGTGCAGCGCGTCGTCAACGCGGTCCTTGCGTTCCTTCACTTCGACTTCCGAAGCGCCGCCGACCTTGATGACCGCAACACCGCCGGCCAGCTTGGCCAGACGTTCCTGCAGCTTTTCACGGTCGTAGTCCGAGGTGGTGGACTCGATCTGCGCACGGATCTGCTCGACGCGGGCCTTGATGCCCTCGGCATCGCCGGCGCCGTCGACGATCGTGGTGTTGTCCTTGTCGATGCTGACCTTCTTGGCCTGGCCCAGCATGTTCAGGGTCACGTTCTCGAGCTTGATGCCCAGGTCTTCGCTGATCATCTCGCCATTGGTGAGGATCGAGATGTCCTGCAGCATCGCCTTGCGGCGATCGCCGAAGCCGGGAGCCTTGACGGCCGCGATCTTCAGGCCGCCGCGCAGCTTGTTGACGACGAGCGTGGCGAGCGCCTCACCCTCGATGTCCTCGGCGATGATGAGGAGCGGACGACCCGACTGCACCACGGCTTCGAGGATCGGCAGCATCGACTGCAGGTTCGACAGCTTCTTCTCGTGGATCAGGATATAGGGATCGTCGAGTTCGACGGTCATCTTTTCCGGATTGGTCACGAAATAGGGCGACAGATAGCCGCGGTCGAACTGCATGCCCTCGACGACGTCGAGCTCGAATTCGAGACCCTTGGCCTCTTCGACCGTGATCACGCCTTCCTTGCCGACCTTTTCCATGGCTTCGGCGATCTTCTCGCCGACTTCCTTGTCGCCATTGGCCGAGATCACGCCGACCTGCGCGATTTCCGAAGTGCCCGACACGTCCTTGGAACGGTTCTTCAGGTTCTCGACCACCTTGGCGACGGCGAGGTCGATGCCGCGCTTCAGATCCATCGGGTTCATGCCCGCGGCGACCGACTTCATGCCTTCGCGCACGATGGCCTGGGCCAGCACGGTGGCGGTGGTGGTGCCGTCACCGGCGGCGTCGTTCGCCTTCGATGCGACTTCGCGCAGCATCTGGGCGCCCATGTTCTCGAACTTGTCCTTGAGTTCGATTTCCTTGGCGACGGTGACGCCGTCCTTGGTGATGCGGGGTGCGCCGAAGCTCTTGTCGATCACGACGTTGCGGCCCTTGGGGCCCAGCGTGACCTTCACGGCATTGGCGAGGGTGTCGACACCCTTCAGGATGCGTTCGCGTGCGTCACGCGAAAACTTCACGTCCTTGGCAGCCATTGTGTTCTCTCCTCTTGGGAATTCAGATTGTCAGGAAGGACCGGAAGCTCAGGCGATGATGCCGAGCAGGTCGCTTTCCTTCATGATGAGCAGGTCTTCGCCGTCGACCTTGACCTCGGTGCCGGACCACTTGCCGAACAGCACGCGGTCGCCGGCCTTGACGTCGAGCGGGGTGACGGTGCCGTTTTCGGAACGGGCGCCGGAGCCGACGGCCACGATCTCGCCCTCGCTGGGCTTTTCCTTGGCGCTGTCGGGGATGATGATGCCGCCGGCGGTCTTTTCCTCGGCTTCGATGCGACGGACCAGAACGCGGTCGTGCAGCGGACGGAATGCCATGATGATGACCTCTTCCAGTTGATATGGCGGGCGGGGCTGCTAAATGTCCCCGTACCGCCTGGGTTGGATGTGCTTTGGCACTCTCTGGGTGAGAGTGCCAGCGGCGCGGATATGGTCCGGCGCGGGGCAGGCGTCAAGAATGGCGCGTGCATTTTTTTGCCGTTTTTTGCCTGAGGCCGGGGCCCGACGAAAAAGGGGCGACCCGCTTTTGGGCCGCCCCCTGGGTTACACGCGGTCGATGACAAGTCCGAGACGTTCGCGCCTGTGCCAGCGCCATGTCATCAGTATCGAGGTGACCAGCAGGCCGAGCGCGAGGCCGTACCACACGCCCTTGCCAGCAAGCGGGGTGTAGAAGCCCAGCACCCATGCGGCGGCAAAGCCGAACACCCAGTATCCGATCACCGCGATGACGAAGGGCACGCGCGTATCGGCCAGCCCGCGCAGCAGGCCCGCCAGCACCGCCTGCGCGCCGTCGAACAGCTGAAAGCCCGCCGCGATCAGCAGGAAGGACAGGGCCAGCGTGACCAGCTGAACATTGGCCGGATCGTCTACGTCGATATAGATCGACAGCAATAGCCGCGGGGCGAGCAACATCAGCGCGGCGAAAATCACCGCCATCCCGCCCGTCAGCGCCAGCACCGCAAGGCCCGCACGATGCACGCCTTCACGCGATCCGGCGCCGTTATGGATGCCGACCCTAATTGTCGCGGCCTGCGCGATGCCGAAGGGCACCTGAAAGCACAGCGCCGCCAGTTGCAGCGCCACCGTATGCGCGGCCAGCTGCAACCCGCCCAGCGCGCCCGTCAGGAACGCCGCCGCACCGAACAGCCCGCCTTCGGCAAGCGTGATCGCCGCGATGGGCAGGCCGATCTTCCAGATCTCGCCCAGCCGCTGCCAGTCGGGCCGCCACAGACGCCCGAACAGGTAATGCCGCCGCATCCGCCGGTCGGACTGGATGATCGCGACATAAGCCGCCAGCACCGCCAGCGCGGTGATGACGCTGGCGATCGCCGCGCCGCGCAGGCCGAGCGCGGGCGCGCCCAGATTGCCGAAGATCAGGATCCAGTTGCCGGTGGTGTTCACCAGCAGCGCAAGCACGGTGATCCATGTCGCGATCACCGCGCGGTCCATNGTNGACACGAAGATGCGCAGCACGTTCGCCGCCACCACCGGGATCGCGGCAAAGGACAGCACGAAGAGATATTCGCCCGCCATGCGCGACACGACCGGATCCTGCCCGGTGGCGTGCATCAGCGGCTCTCCGCCCAGTGCGACGATCATGATGAACAGGCCTGCGAAAAGGCTCATCCACAGGCCCATCCGGAACGAGCGGCGCATTTCGCGCAAGGCATGGCGCCCGCGGCCCAGCGCAGTGGCGGCCATCGGGGCGACCGCGCCGATCAGGCCCAGCGCGCACCACAGCGACAGCCCATAGACCGATGTGGCGAGCGTGATCGCGGCCAGCTGCTGCGTGCCCAGCTGCGCCACGAAGATCACGTCGATGGCATAGACCGCCATCTGCAGCAGGTTCGCCGCGGCCAGCGGGATCGCCAGCCTTGCGGTCGCGGCAAATTCGGTGCGCAGCGGGCGCGCATCGCTGCCTGCGCCGCCGGGGGGCGGGGCGGTCTGCGTTGCGGTATCGGGCAGGGTGGACATGGGTATTCTCGAATCTCTTGCAGACAAAAAACTGGGGCGGCGTCTTTGCGGACGCCGCCCCAGAGAGCTTCGAAGAGTTTCGAGGCTGTGAAAGTCGGGCTTCGAAAAACCCTTTCTTTCTTACTTGAGCTCGACGGTGCCGCCGGCTTCCTCGATCTTCTTCTTGATCTCTTCGGCTTCCGCCTTGTTCACGCCTTCCTTGACGGGCTTGGGCGCGCCTTCGACCAGAGCCTTCGCGTCGGCGAGGCCCAGACCGGTGATCGCACGGACTTCCTTGATCACCTGGATCTTCTTGCCGCCGTCGCCGGTCAGCACGACGTCGAACTCGTCCTTCTCTTCAGCAGCCGGGGCATCGCCACCGGCGCCGCCCGGTGCCGCAACGGCAACGGCAGCAGCAGCCGAAACGCCCCATGCTTCTTCAAGCGCGGTTGCGAGTTCAGCGGCTTCGAGAACGGTTAGCTGCGACAGCTCTTCAACAATCTTCTGGATATCGGCCATTTCAATTCACTCCATTTCGTGTCGGGCGGCCTGACGTCAGGCGGCCCGTAAATCGATCGAAAGAACGTTTGTCCCTTTCGGGTTCGGCTCAGGCAGCGTCCTTGGCTGCATAGGCGCCGAACACGCGGGCCAGCTTGGCTGCGGGAGCCGTCGACAGCTGGGCGATCTTGGTCGCCGGGGCATTGACGAGCCCCACCAGCTTGGCACGCAGCTCGTCGAGCGAGGGCATCGAGGCGAGTGCCTTGACCCCTTCGGCGTCGAGCAGCTGACCACCCATGGAACCGCCGACGATTTCGAGCTTGTCCGTGCTCTTGGCGAAATCGACGGTCACCTTCGCGGCGGCCACCGGATCGACCGAAGTCGCGATCGCGGTGGGGCCGGTGAGGTACTCTTCGAGACCCGTATAAGGGGTGTCTTCGAGGGCCCGCATGGCAAGACGGTTCTTCGCGACCTTGTAGGACGCACCGGCGTCACGCATCTTCTGACGCAGATCGGTCGACTGGGCGACCGAAAGGCCGAGGTTGCGGGTGACGACCACCACGCCCACCTCTTGGAAGACGGCGTTCAGCTGTGCGACCGATTCGGCTTTCTGCGAACGATCCATGCTTACTCCTTCACGTATGATCGCCCGCTTTGCAGGCAGGCGATCGGCTCATTGTGTCCACGCATGCCTCCTTGCGGCGGCAAGCGCGGTCGAGTCCGTCGATCAGGGAAGGAGTGCGTTGAAACAACGCGGTTTGCGGCGCATGCCCCGGTTGTGGCGGGGCGGGCCGCGTAATCTCGTTTCCCCGTCTAGGCTGGAGATTAAGACCGGCATATTCCGGTCACCAACTGTCTCGGACGGATGACAGGCAGGCCAAGGCCCGCCGGTCAGTGGCGGGCCTCTACCGTTTCGGGCGCAGGAGTCAACCGAAAGCTGGCGAAAGCCGGTTTTCTAGCCCGGCTCGTACCCCAGCAGGTCGCCCGGCTGGCAGTCCAGTTCGCGGCAGATCGCCTCGAGCGTGGAGAAGCGGATCGCCTTGGCCTTGCCGGTCTTGAGGATCGACAGATTGGCCAGCGTCAGCCCCACGCGCTCGGCTAGTTCGGTCAGGGTCATGCGGCGCTCGTAGAGCAGGTCGTCGAGTTTTACCACGATGCGGGTACCTTCCTCGCTGTTCTCGGACTTGGCCTTGTCGGATTTGGGAGGCATCAGACGGTTCCTTCCAGCTCTTCGCGCATCTCGGTCCCCTTGCGGAACACGCGGGCGAGAACGAAAAGGACGAGCACGAGGATGATGCCGCTGCCGTCGCCGCCGACCTCGAAATTGGCGTCGCCCGCGTCGGCGGCGATGCTGGCGACCCATGCGCCCGGTATCGCCACGATAAAGCCCCCGACATAGATCGCGACGACAAACCAGCCCATCCGGGTCAGGCGTCTGGCGTTTTCGGGAATGAACGGATCGCCGTCGCGCACGGTGTCGGTGATCGCCAGCAGATTCCAGAAGAAATAGATGCCCATGATCACGATGGCAGCGATCCCCAGCAGAAGGAAGACCAGTGCGGCGAAGAAGCCGGGCGGGGCCGTCTTGCCTTCCTTGAGCAACTCGGCGGCGATATCGCTCTGGAATATGACCACGAAGGGCGAGCCGACGATCAGGCCGGAGGCGGCAAGACACAGCACGCCGATCGCAAACCAGATGATGGCGCGAAGGGCTGTCAGCAGCGGATCGCGGAGCAGCACGCTCATGGTCTTCTCCTCAGGCCAGTGCCGGGGCGGCGATCGAGGCGGCTTGGGCGGACGGCGCGGGCACGGCGACCACCGCCGATATGCTGGCGATGACGATGAAAAAGGCCGCAATGGCGGAAAGCATGTTCTGAGCGGGGTGTTGCATTTATCGATCTCCATGAAAGGACTTATTGCAAATCGATATATTCAAAGCGCTGCATATCGTCAATCGATAAATATTGAAAAACGATAATAGCCTGATTGTTTTGCGGAAAACTGCCGCGCCATCGCCACCATTTGCGCGCAGTTGCAGGAATCGCGCCGTGCCAACCCTTTGACAGCGCGGGGGCGGGCTCCTATATGCGGGGCCGTCCGACAGCTTCGAGCAAGACGGCCTTTGCGCGTAAGGCCATCCGGGAAGGAAGCGGGACATCAGCAAACGACGCGGCGGCTGCAGGCCACGACTCGCCGATTTGGGCGGGACATCGTGTGTCTGGCGGCCTTTCGTCGTTTCTGGATCACCTTCGTGCACGAGATTTACGGGCGGCCATGCGGCGGCGAATCGCACCCAGCGAATCGGCCGTGGCGGACGCCCCGACCCGAGACGAACCCCAAAGGCGAAAGAGGCCCTCTCTCTTATGGCTACCCAGCTCGACGACACCGCACCCCGCCCCGTGGGCACGAAGAAGAAGCGCATCCGCAAGATCTTCGGCGACATCCACGAAGTGGTCCAGATGCCGAACCTGATCGAGGTTCAGCGCGAAAGCTACGAGCAGTTCCTGCGTTCCGATCCGGCGACCGGCTATGTCTCGGGCCTTGAAAAGACGCTGCGTTCGGTGTTCCCGATCCGCGACTTCGCCGGCACCAGCGAGCTGGACTTCGTCCACTACGAGCTGGAAGAGCCCAAGTACGACACGACCGAATGCCGCCAGCGCGGCATCACCTATGCGGCCCCGATGAAGGTGACGCTGCGCCTGATCGTGTTCGAGATCGATCCCGACACCGAAGCCCGCTCCGTGCTCGATATCAAGGAGCAGGACGTGTACATGGGCGACATGCCGCTCATGACCTCGAACGGCACCTTCATCGTCAACGGCACCGAGCGCGTGATCGTCTCGCAGATGCACCGATCGCCCGGCGTGCTGTTCGACCACGACCGCGGCAAGACGCACTCCAGCGGCAAGTATCTGTTCGCCGCGCGCGTGATTCCGTATCGCGGTTCGTGGCTGGATTTCGAATTCGACGCCAAAGACATCGTCAACGTCCGCATCGACCGCAAGCGCAAGCTGCCGGTCACGGCGCTGCTCTATGCGCTGGGCCTCGATAGCGAGGAAATCCTCGAGCATTTCTACAACATGGTCGTGTGGCAGCGCGGCGAGGGCGGGTGGAAGATCCCGTTCACGCCCGAGGCATGGCGCGGCCAGAAGCCCGCGTTCGACATCGTCGATGCGAATTCGGGCGAAGTCGTGTTCCCCGCCGGCACCAAGATCAGCCCCCGCGCCGCCAACAAGGCGCAGAAGGACGGCCTGACCGACCTGCTGATACCGACCGAGGAAATCTTTGGCCGCTATGCCGCCAAGGACATGATCGACGAATCGACCGGCCGCATCTGGATCGAGGCGGGCGACGAGGTTTCCCCTGAGAACCTGGAAGCGCTGGACAATGCCGGCGTCGACCGCCTGGAACTGCTGGACGTCGACCACGTCAACACCGGCCCGTGGATCCGCAACACCATGCAGGCCGACAAGGCCGAGAACCGCGAGATGGGCCTTGANGCCATCTACAAGGTGATGCGCCCCGGCGAGCCGCCGACGAAGGAAACNGCCGAAGCCCTGTTCGAAGGCCTGTTCTTCGACGGCGANCGCTATGANNTNTCGGCCGTGGGCCGCGTNAAGCTGAACATGCGCCTTGGCCTCGACGCCGAGGACACGATCACCACCCTGCGGCGCGAGGANATCCTTGCCGTCGTCAAGGAGCTGGTCGACCTNAAGGANGGCAAGGGCGAAGTCGACGACATNGACAACCTNGCCAACCGCCGCGTGCGTTCGGTGGGCGAGCTGCTGGAGAACCAGTACCGCGTCGGCCTGCTGCGCATGGAACGTGCGGTGAAGGAGCGCATGTCGTCGGTCGACGTGTCGACCGTGATGCCGAACGACCTGATCAACGCGAAGCCCGCCGTGGCCGCGGTGCGCGAGTTCTTCGGTTCCTCGCAACTGTCGCAGTTCATGGACCAGACCAACCCGCTGTCGGAAGTGACGCACAAGCGCCGCGTGTCGGCGCTCGGGCCCGGCGGTCTGACCCGTGAGCGTGCCGGCTTCGAAGTCCGCGACGTTCACCCGACCCACTATGGCCGCATCTGCCCGATCGAGACGCCCGAAGGCCCGAACATCGGCCTGATCAACTCGCTGTCGACCTTTGCGCGCGTCAACAAGTACGGCTTCATCGAGACGCCGTACCGCAAGGTCATCGACGGCAAGGTGACCGGCGACGTCCAGTACCTGTCGGCGATGGAAGAGCAGAAGAACACCGTCGCGCAGGCTTCGGCCGAGATCGACGGCGACGGCCAGTTCATCGAGGATCTCGTCTCGGCCCGCCAGAACGGCGAGTTCGTGATGAGTCCGTCCGAGCAGGTTACGCTGATGGACGTTTCGCCCAAGCAGCTCGTGTCGGTCGCGGCATCGCTGATCCCGTTTCTTGAGAACGACGACGCCAACCGCGCGCTAATGGGATCGAACATGCAGCGTCAGGCCGTGCCGCTGGTGAAGGCCGAAGCGCCTTTCGTCGGCACCGGCATGGAAGAGACCGTGGCGCGCGATTCGGGCGCCGCGATCAGCGCCAAGCGCGGCGGCATCGTCGATCAGGTCGACGCGACCCGTATCGTGATCCGCGCGCAGGGCGACGTCGAGGCCGGCCAGTCGGGCGTCGACATCTACCGCCTGCAGAAGTTCGAGCGTTCGAACCAGAGCACCTGCATCAACCAGCGTCCGCTGGTGAAGGTGGGTGAGGTGATCGAGGCCGGCGACATCATCGCCGACGGTCCCTCGACCGATCTGGGTGAGCTGGCGCTGGGCCGCAACAGCCTCGTCGCGTTCATGCCGTGGAACGGCTACAACTACGAGGACTCGATCCTGATCAGCGAACGCATCGTGAAGGACGACGTGTTCACCTCGATCCATATCGACGAGTTCGAGGTGATGGCCCGCGACACCAAGCTGGGCCCCGAGGACATCACCCGCGACATCCCGAACGTGGGCGAGGAAGCGCTTCGCAACCTTGACGAGGCGGGCATCGTCTATATCGGCGCCGAAGTGCATCCGGGCGACATCCTTGTCGGCAAGATCACGCCCAAGGGTGAAAGCCCGATGACGCCGGAAGAAAAACTGCTGCGCGCCATCTTCGGCGAAAAGGCCAGCGATGTGCGCGACACCTCGCTCCGCCTGCCGCCGGGCGTGTCGGGCACCATCGTCGACGTGCGCGTGTTCAACCGCCACGGCATCGAGGTGGACGACCGTACCCGCGCCATCCAGAACGAGGAAATCGAACGCCTCGCCAAGGACCGCGAGGACGAGCGTGCGATCCTCAACCGTGCGACCTACAACCGCCTGCGCGACATGCTAGTCGGTCAGACGGCTTCGGCGGCGCCCAAGGGCGTCAAGAAGGGCGTGGAGATCACCGACGAGATGCTCGACGAGATCGAGCGTTTCGAATGGTTCAAGTTCGCGGTGGCCGACGACAATCGGCAGCAGCAGCTTGAAGCGGTGAAGAGCCAGTACGACGAGAGCGTCAAGGCCATCAACGCCAAGTTCGAGGACCGCAAGGAAAAGCTCGAGCGCGGCGACGAGCTGGCTCCGGGCGTGCTGAAGATGGTCAAGGTGTTCGTCGCGGTGAAGCGCAAGCTGCAGCCGGGCGACAAGATGGCCGGCCGCCACGGCAACAAGGGTGTGATTTCGCGCATCCTGCCTGCCGAGGACATGCCCTTCCTGGAAGACGGCACCCCCGTCGATCTCGTGCTGAACCCGCTGGGCGTGCCTTCGCGTATGAACGTCGGACAGATCTTCGAGACGCATCTTGGCATGGCCGCGCGCGGTCTGGGCCAGCAGGTCACCGCGGCGCTGGAACAGTGGCGCGAGGACAATCCCGATCCGGAAGCAGCGGCTCCGCCGACGGCCGTGGTCGAGAAGCTGAAGGACGTTTACGGCGAGAACTACCACGACGACATCGAAGGCCGCTCCACGGCCGAGATCGTCGAACTGGCGGGCTATCTGAAGAACGGCGTCCCGATGGGCACCCCGGTGTTCGACGGCGCGCGCGAGAGCGACGTGACCGCGATGCTGGAAAAGGCGGGCCTGCCCGGTTCGGGTCAGGTGACGCTGTTCGACGGGCGTACCGGCGACGCGTTCGACCGCAAGGTGACAGTGGGCTACATCTACATGCTGAAGCTGCACCACCTGGTCGACGACAAGATCCACGCGCGTTCTATCGGGCCCTACTCGCTCGTCACCCAGCAGCCGCTGGGCGGCAAGGCGCAGTTCGGCGGCCAGCGCTTCGGCGAGATGGAGGTCTGGGCGCTGCAGGCATATGGCGCGGCCTATACCTTGCAGGAAATGCTGACGGTGAAGTCCGACGACGTGGTCGGCCGCACCAAGGTCTATGAAGCGATCGTCAAGGGCGACGACACTTTCGAGGCCGGCATTCCCGAGAGCTTCAACGTGCTCGTCAAGGAAATGCGTTCGCTGGGTCTCAATGTCGAATTGTCCTCGCTGACCGACGACAGCGACGAGGATGGTCCGGCCCTGCCCGAGGCGGCGGAATAGCTGAGGCGGGCGGCTTTCCCCCGGAAGCCGCCCCCTTTGCCGCCACTCAAGGTTTTCCCCTCATAGGGATTTGAAAAATGAACGAACTGACGAAATTCGCGAACCCGGCTGCCAAGCCCGAGACCTTCGACCAGATCCAGATCGGTCTGGCGAGCCCCGAGCGCATCCGCAGCTGGTCCTTCGGCGAGATCAAGAAGCCCGAGACCATCAACTACCGCACGTTCAAGCCCGAGCGTGACGGTCTGTTCTGCGCGCGCATTTTCGGCCCCGTGAAGGACTATGAGTGCCTGTGCGGCAAGTACAAGCGCATGAAGTACAAGGGCGTCGTGTGCGAGAAGTGCGGCGTCGAGGTTACCGTGACCAAGGTGCGCCGCGAGCGCATGGGCCACATCGAACTGGCCGCGCCCGTCGCGCATATCTGGTTCCTGAAGTCGCTGCCCTCGCGCATCGGCCTGCTGCTCGACATGCAGCTCAAGCAGCTTGAGCGCGTGCTGTATTTCGAGAGCTATATCGTGACCGAGCCGGGCCTCACCCCGCTCGAGAAGTTCCAGCTGCTGACCGAGGACGAGCTTCTCGACGCGCAGGACGAATATGGCGAGGACGCCTTCAGCGCCGCGATCGGTGCCGAGGCGGTCAAGACCATGCTCATGGACCTCGACCTCGAGCAGGAGCGCGACGACCTCATGGAGGAACTCGCGACCACGAAGTCGGCGCTCAAGCCCAAGAAGATCATCAAGCGTCTGAAGGTCGTCGAGAGCTTCATCGATTCGGGCAACCGTCCCGAGTGGATGATCCTTGAAGTCGTGCCGGTCATCCCGCCCGAACTGCGCCCGCTGGTGCCGCTCGACGGTGGCCGCTTCGCGACCTCGGATCTCAACGATCTGTATCGCCGCGTCATCAACCGCAACAATCGCCTCAAGCGCCTGATGGAATTGCGCGCGCCGGACATCATCGTCCGCAACGAAAAGCGCATGCTGCAGGAAGCCGTCGACGCCCTGTTCGACAACGGCCGCCGCGGCCGCGTCATCACGGGTGCCAACAAGCGTCCGCTCAAGTCGCTGTCCGACATGCTGAAGGGCAAGCAGGGCCGCTTCCGCCAGAACCTGCTGGGCAAGCGCGTCGACTATTCGGGCCGTTCGGTGATCGTGACCGGCCCTGAGCTGAAGCTGCACCAGTGCGGCCTGCCCAAGAAGATGGCGCTCGAACTGTTCAAGCCGTTCATCTACGCCCGCCTCGACGCCAAGGGTCTTTCGATGACCCTGAAGCAGGCGAAGAAGTGGGTCGAGAAGGAACGCAAGGAAGTCTGGGACATCCTCGACGAGGTGATCCGCGAGCACCCGGTTCTGCTGAACCGCGCGCCGACGCTGCACCGTCTGGGCATTCAGGCGTTCGAGCCCGTGCTGATCGAGGGCAAGGCGATCCAGCTGCACCCGCTGGTCTGCTCGGCCTTCAACGCCGACTTCGACGGTGACCAGATGGCCGTCCACGTGCCGCTTTCTCTGGAAGCCCAGCTGGAAGCGCGCGTGCTGATGATGTCGACCAACAACATCCTGTCGCCCGCCAACGGCAAGCCGATCATCGTGCCTTCGCAGGACATGGTGCTGGGCCTGTATTACCTCTCGATGGACCTCGAGGGTGAGCCGGGCGAGGGCAGCATGCTGGGCGACATGGCCGAGGTGCATCAGGCTCTCGAAGTGGGTGCGGTGACGCTCCACTCGAAGATCGTGACCCGCGTCCCGCAGTCGGACGAGGACGGCAAGACCTATCTCAAGCGCGTGGAGACCACTCCGGGCCGCATGCTGATCGGCGAATGCCTGCCCAAGAACCACAAGGTTCCGTTCGAGGTTGTTAACCGCCTTCTGACCAAGAAGGACATCGGCGACGTCATCGACCAGGTCTATCGCCACACCGGCCAGAAGGACACGGTGCTGTTCGCCGACGCCATCATGGTGCTGGGCTTCCGCCACGCGTGCCGTGCGGGCATCTCGTTCGGCAAGGACGACATGATCATCCCCGACGCCAAGGAACCGCTGGTCGAGGAGACCAAGAACCAGGTCGCGGAATACGAGCAGCAGTACCAGGACGGCCTGATCACCTGGCAGGAAAAGTACAACAAGGCGATCGACGCGTGGAGCCGTTGCGGCGACCAGGTCGCGGCCGCCATGATGGACGAGATCAAAGCCCAGCCCAAGGACGAGGACACCGGCCGTCTCAAGCCGATCAACTCGATCTACATGATGTCGCACTCCGGTGCGCGTGGCAGCCCGGCGCAGATGAAGCAGCTGGCGGGTATGCGCGGCCTCATGGCCAAGCCGTCGGGCGAGATAATAGAGACGCCCATCATCTCCAACTTCAAGGAAGGACTGACCGTCCTCGAATACTTCAACTCGACTCACGGTGCGCGCAAGGGGCTCGCGGATACGGCGCTTAAG
>NZMY01000054.1 GCA_002694745.1 Croceicoccus sp.
TCGCCTCCACCGCTCAAATCGGTCAGACCGGCAAGAAATGTACTGAGGCGATCCTCGACCGGTTCTGCAATCGTAGCCCTACTTCCTACACACGGTATCTGCAGAAATGGCGCAAGGAAAACCTCGGCTACCGGGGGACCCTGACATGCCGCGGCCGCTGAACCTCGCGGCCGCGATGCTGGAAAGCATCGCCGCAGCCGCTGACAAATCAGGACGGACATTCTCCGATCAGACCGCGCACTGGCTGCTGATCGGCCGGGCGATCGAGGAAAGCGCCGGCTTCGACTTCGCAAAAGTCGAGGCTGTGCTGGTGGCAGGGCGGGATACAGTCGACCTCACCGAAACCGAGCGGATCGTCTGGAACGCCTATCTCCACGAGCGGCTGACCCCGGAGCTTTGATCCCAAGCTTCCTATCTCCAAAATTCCAGGACATTCACCATGCCAACGACGAAGCGCCGGGCGGCGCAGCGCCGTGCGCTGCGCTGGGCACAGGCCGATATCTGCGCGGGATGCGGCGCATTCCTGCCAAGCGGCAAGCGTCTGCCGCGCCATCACCTCGATACTCCAACCTTCGATCACGTGATTGCGCGCAGCGATGGGGGAGGGCGCACGCTCTCGAACGGCCTTTTGAAGCACCAGCGCTGCAATCAGCAGCGTGGGAACAAGCCGCCGACCGGATGCGACCTGCTGTGGCGCGATCTCGTACAGGCCCGGCTATCGATGCGGCCCCGGAGCTTCAAGCCGAATTTCCGCGGCGGGGTGCCCAATCCGCAAAGCTGCGAGCGCGCCGAGGCGCGGGGTCTCATGATTATTACAGAGAAAACAACATGAACATTCAGATCCTGGACCGCCTCGCGATCCTGTGGGGCGAACGCCTCGCCGGTGAACTCGCGCTCGATCGTAATGGTGCCATGCGCTTTACCTATGTCGGCAGCTGGCTTCGCGATCCGCAAGCGCTGCCGCTATCCTGCTCTCTGCCCTTGCGGGCGGAACGGTTCGACAATCGTGCCTGCAAGCCGTTCTTCGAAAACCTCCTGCCCGAGGAATGGCAGCGCGAGGCCGCAGCCCGCGCGCTGGGCATCTCGTCGGGCAATCCGTTCCGATTGCTCAAGGCGCTGGGCGGCGATACGGCGGGCGCCCTGACGTTCCGGCCCGCCGATCAGGCTTTGTCCTTCGGTTCGACCGCAAACACCCCGGACCCTCTGGATAATGCCGAACTCGCCGCCCTGTTCGACCGCATCGCGCAAAGGCCGATGCTGGCAGGGGAGGGGGCCCGCTACAGCCTGGCCGGAGCGCAGAGCAAGCTGCCGGTCGTGCTCGTCGATAACCGCATCGCGCTGGCATCACCGGGGCAGGCGACCACCCATATCATCAAGCCCGAGCCTGAGAGGTTTCCGGGACTGGCGGCGAACGAGGCGTTCTGTCTGACCTTGGCGAAAAGCATCGGCTTAAGCGCAGCAGATGCCGAATGGCGTTCTGCCGGAGGCAGGGCTTTCCTGCTCGTCTCGCGCTATGACCGGAACTCCGAAAGCGGAACGACACGGCGGTTGCATCAGGAAGACTTCGCGCAGGCTCTGGGGGTTATGTCCTTGAGGAAATATGCAAGCGATGGCGGGCCGGTGTTCCGGGATTGCTTCGATCTCGTCAGGCGCACCGCGACAGATCCCGAGACGGAAATTCTCAAGCTGATCGATGCCGCGCTCTTCAATCTCGTCATCGGCAATGCCGATGCGCATGCCAAGAACTTCAGCCTGTTGCGCGGAGACAGCGGTGAGGTCGCGCTTGCGCCGCTGTATGATCTCGTATCGACGGTGGTCTGGCCTGAGCTGTCGAACAGGTTCGCCATGAAGTACGGGCGGGCGAGGGCGCTCGAAGATATGTTCACCGGAAGCGTCGAGCGCTTCGCAGCCGATGCGGGTGTCGACTTCCAGATAGTCCGGGAACGCGGTGCTTCGCTTTGCAATCGTATCATGCGTAGTGTCGAGGCGGGTTTGGAGACGTCAGGTCTGGCAGATCGATCGGCTGTCACGGCTCTGGTTGCCCTCATACACGACCGTGCTGGGCGAGTATTGCTGAAACTCGCCGGCTGACCCACGGGAACGTGCCGAATGCGAGGATAACGACAAACCGTTGCTTGTCGGCGGGACGACCAGATAAAATTTCCGTCATGTCGCGTTACACGATCCATAAGAGCCGTGGCTTTACCGCGGGGATGGGAAGCAGACCCCTTTCCGAAACCGTGCGCATTCGGAAATATGGTCGGATCCGCGGCATGGAAGAGCCGGGCCTGTTCGGCCGTATACGGGCGATGCTTAGCCGCGAGCTTTTCCGCTAGGATCAGCCAGATCCAGGCTTGCTTCGGCATGTCCAGAAGCCGGGAGCGGCTTCTCATCGTCGAAGCTGATCAATTCTCGCGAGGCCAGCATAGCCTCAAGCTGGTTGAGCGAAGTCCCGAGTTTCTCTACTGCCGCTTGCGTCCCGATCACCGGACCTGCCCGATGCTCGACCGTGCCCCTGAAGCGGACTGAATTCAGGGCATTCTTGCACGCTCAAAAATTGCCAAGTTCGCCATCGCTGTTTCTGCTGCGCTGACAGGCTGGTGCCAGCAGGCGTAAGCTGTGCCTCAAACGTCGAGTAATCCATATTGCGCCACCGGTGAAAGTTTGCCGAGGCAGCCGAAATGCTCAGCAGTTTGCAGCCGCGCTCGAAGAGGAGGCGCTGGCCGTCGGTAACGCGAATGTCAGCCGCGCGATTCCGGCTATTCGCTCAAGCGCAGACATGGCAAAAGAAGCCCGGCACGTCATGCACCGGGCTTGAAAGTTTGGGAGAGGATGCCTGAAAGGCAGGATTTGTATGTCTTCGCAGGCGCAATATCGCAAGTGCACAATGCGCAGGTGCGATTGCGGTTTTGTGCATTACTGAGATTAATGTCAGTCGTTCTGTTGAAACGCCAAATTCTATGGCGACAATCCGCCGGCGTGATAATCTTACCTTATGGGGCGATATACGATTCACAAGAGCCGCAACCCGGTATCGGGAATCGGGTGCAGGCCGCTGTCTGAACTATCGCGCATGCGGCGATATGGCCGTCTTCGCGGCATGGACGAGGTGTCGCTGAAAGAACGCATATGGGCGTTCTTCAAACTGCGCCACTGATTGAGAAGAGCTGCGTGAAGGTCGAACTCTCGGCTTGAACTTCATGGACGAAAAGAGCGGATGATATCCGCAAGATCAGCTTCCTGTACCAGCGATGCAGCGTGTTTCGGTTCGTACCACTGACGCTTGCGCTGATGCGCTTCGGGCCATTCGTCCAGCAGTGAGTGCACGGCAAATGGGAAGACATGGACCTGGCATGTCCTGACCTGATCATTTTTCAGGCGCTTGTCATAGGAATAGAGGCCAATCGCTTGAGCCGCTACGATACCGATTGCCCCGGCTTCTTCATACGCTTCGAGGCTCGCCGCGGAATGCGGCTCGTGCTTCTTGATTGGCCAGCCTTTCGGAATGATCCATCGCCTTGTCTCTCGCGAGGTGACGAGTAGGACCTTCAGACTGCCGCCCTCATCGATGCAATAGGGCAGGGCGGCGTACTGGGTTTTCGTCTTTCTCTTCATGCCTGTCCAGATTCTACGCGGTACAAGACGTGCTGTCAGCCTGGTTCTGCTCGACCGAGAAAACGCCGTGTCCGTCAGTGCTTCTGGCCATTGAATATTTTCTTAGCCTCCTCAGGCGTCATGGGTGACACTTTGCCTGGAGGCGCCTGCCGGCCACCTGGAAAATCCCGGCCGGTTTGGGGTTTCTTTGCTTGTTCGCCACGGTTGAAATTTGCCCAGTTTTGTTTGGCTGCAAATTGCCTGTCGCAGGCAAAGTGTCACGGATGACAAAGTAGGCTTTATTCGAGAGGTCGACGCATTTTTTGGATTCACACGCGAATCCTGGCGTGGCAGATTCACCTTATGTACTTGCCCTGCCAATCCTCGCCTTCGACTGATCTGGGCGCAATTCTGACTGCTCTGGCGGATGTCTCCCGCCGGCCGCGCTATGCCTTTATGGTGCTGGGTCTTATCGCCGAAGCGGCCCGTTCTGACGGGCGCGCAGGTCCGTGGGTGGCAGGACCCGACGGCGTACCGCAGCCCTTACGCGAATGGGTTGCGGGAAAGCTCGTCCCGCTTGCCGCGCACGACCGACGGCGTGCAACCCTGCGGCGGAAAGTCGAGGAGCGCCTCGGTACCCGTGCCACAGACGAGGCCTTGGTGCGAGCTTCGGTGGAGGAAGAAGCGCTGGCTGCAGGCAAGGCCAATGTCAGCCGGGCCGTGTCTGATCTGGTCAAGGCGGGCTTCGTGCGGCGCTATTATGCCGGGCGGGTGAGGGGACATCAGAACCGCGGGGGAGGGCGCCACGCGGTCTATGTCGTGGCCCCGCAGGTTCTGAACGCCATCCGGTCGCGTCCGGCGCTGGTCTAGTTCTGGTGTCTTCATCAGGTTATTTCGAAGCTCCTTGACGGCTCAAATGTCGACGATTCCGTCGGCGATCAACGTGATGCCGCCCATCTGCTTCCCTGCTCGCAGCAACCGATCATCACTGCGCGTGAAGCAAGCCGGGCTTGAATGCAGGGTGGCAAAATGCTACCTATGGCTTGGAGGTCAATGATATGGCTCAATCGATTAAGCTTGGTGACGATATCATGAAGATCATTCGGCGCGAGTCCGAGCTACAAAGCCGCTCGCTTGCGGGCCAGATTGCGCATTGGGTGCGCATCGGCCGCGCCATCGAAAAATCCGGTAACTTCGACCATGCGCGCATTTCTGCGGCTCTCGCAGGCGACATCGAGACAACGGAACTTACTGGTGAGGAGAAGGATGTCTGGCTCGACAGCTTTATCGAGAAGATGGGGCAGCCAGGGTCTGACGAGGAGGCATTCTTTGCCAGGCGGCGTCAGCTTGGGTTGGGAGTCGGCCTTGACGCGGCCGGTAACCTTGTGCGCGAGGACGCCCACTCCGACGCATGAAGCCCACCATGATCGTGCTGGCCGGACCGAATGGCGCCGGCAAGTCCACACTCTATGAAACCCGCATTGCGCCGAGTTTCGCAGGTCCATTCATCAACGCCGATATTATTCAGCGCGACGAGCTACAGGATCCGTCACCAGCGGCATCATACGAGGCTGCCAGAATAGCGTCTTCGCGCCGAGAAGACTATCTGGCGCGGGGGCGGGACTTCGTGACCGAGACGGTCTTTTCGCATCCCTCCAAACTGGAGCTTATCGACGCGGCGCGAACCGGCGGGTTTACCGTCATCGTCATGCATGTCGGGGTCGACGAGCCGGATCTTTCGGTTTCACGTGTGAAGGCACGGGTCGAAGAGGGCGGACACATCGTCCCGGAGGACAAGATCCGTGCTCGCTATGCGCGCGGTGCGCCCCTCATTCGCAGTGCGATCCTCAAAGCAGATCGGGGCATGGTCTTTGACAATTCCAGTCTCAACCGGCCGCCGCGGCATTGCCTGACTTTTGCGGACGGACGGTTGGTTTTTGCATTGCCGAGGCTGCCTTGTTGGATCAGATCGGCGTATCAAGCAGACCTGGTAATCTAGCAATTAGCGGAAGCTAACGCATGACAAAACCTTACGGCACCCACGGTCATGACAGGCAAGGGGACCACTATCCCACGATTAGCGAAGTCGAAGCTGCCGCGGGTGCTCGCGCGATCGTTAAGTTGTTTGATCTGTGGGAACTTAGCCACGCCGAGGCTTGCGCATTGCTCGGCGGAATTGACCTCGAGCGATGGGAGCGTTGGAAGCAGGGAAGGGCAGGCCAAATAAGTCGGGAATGTGCCATCCGCCTCTCTCTACTTCTCGGCGTGCACAAAGGATTGAAAGTCCTTTTCAGTGATCCGGCAATACGGCGTGGCTGGATCAGAAAGCCGCACCGCGACCTCGGCGGCGAAGCGCCGTTAACGGTCATGATGTCGCGTTCGATCACAGGCCTTGAGCGAGTGCGAAACTATCTCTTGGCACTAGGGCAATAAAACCCGAGTAAGACATAATGCAGTACCGCCGCAGGGCCATCACCCGATGATAGTTGATCTCGATGTCGATATTCGGATCGAGTCGGCCGACAACCTCAGAGAACGTATGGCAATCAAGTCTGATAGAGCCTTCATCTTCGGAGCGCGTGCATGTCCCAATGCCTATTGGGTTTGTCCCAGTGGCAAACTCGTAGGCACGTCATGCGGAATTTCTTGATGACCGATGGAAGGCGTTTGAGTGATGAAAAATGTAAACCTCCTGGAACTCCCTGGTCCAAGCCGGAGTGAACATGCTGCCAGCCTTTTGATCGACGGCATTCATCTCGTGGGAGCAGTTGGAGAACGCTCGGCGTCAGTAGCATTGGAAGCGGCAAAGGAGCTTTTCGGGGGAAGTCTTCTCTCGACAATTCATTTCATGAACTACCGTCATCCGTGGCTCAATGGTCAAACGCCGCTGGAGCGTGCAGAAGAGTCTGATGAAGGGGCAGATTTCGTCGTCAGTATGATCAGAGCGATTGCCTCAGGAGTATATGTGTGAAGGGTGTGCCTTGAGCACGCCATTTAATTGGCAGCTCAGATGGCATTTCGCCGACATGGCCGACGGGCCTTCACGACCAGCCCATGAGAAGCTGCAATAAATTAATCCCCTGCTATTCGGCCGAACTCTATCGATCTGCGTCTGGTCTCACGCACCGCAGAGCCACTGTTCGCGTTCGCTGGCCCTATCTCGAGTGGTGAGGCCGACAACCGCAAGTCCAGTGACGGATGTCGCCGCGCCAGCCAGAGCCACGGTCGGATAGCCTTCCCCCCGTGTCACCCGACTGCTACTCGAGCCTGTCGGAACGCCCGATAGCATTGCCTAGGTGATCGGCGACCTCATTGACGATGTGATCATACTGCTCCGTACTCGGGGGCTGGAGCGCGTGCCATTGTGGTCAGCGCCGAGCGGGTTGATGGCGATACCTGCCAGCTCACGATCTGCGCATCGCGCGCGACGCGCGATGCCGGACAACTCAAACGCATGTTCGCTCTGCGGCTTGTCGAGCTTGAGCCAGGGTTTGGCATCGACGTCATGAATCTCGCCGTACCCCATGCAGACCCGCCTGGCACTTAAAACACCGGGACGCTCGTGGAGCCGCTGCGTTGAAGCGGCGATCTTGTGCCGCTTGCCGACCGGCTCGGCACCCGTGTCGGACGCTGCGCCTTCTTCCGCATGGTGATCAGCTTGTCGGGCGAACCGACCGCTGTCAAATCAGTACCTCGGAATGAAAATCATTTGCAATAGCATTTTCTAAATGCGACATGCTCACCTCAGTTGCACATGATTCGCATTAGGGTGGGGCATTGAGGAAGATTGATTGGCGCCTTCTGGGCGCGTCCATGTTGTTGGCCGGTATCGCTGTCAACGGCGGCGTAAAAGTCGTCCATTGGGCGGAGCAAAACCAGGCCACTTGATCCGGGTGTTGGCGAGCGCCGGGAGGGCGTAGCCCGAGCGGGGGTCGCCAACACCCGGATTGCCGTTTCTGTCAGGGGTTGGGACGTGCTTTGCGTGCCTGGCTCTGGGCCAGGCGATAGCTCTCGCCGTTCATCTCGAGGATGCTGACGTGGTGGGTGAGCCGGTCGAGGAGCGCGCCTGTCAGGCGCTCGGAACCGAACGTCTCGGTCCATTCGTCGAACGGCAGGTTGCTGGTGATCAGCGTCGAGCCGCGTTCGTAGCGCTGTGAGATCAGCTCGAACAGCAGTTCCGCGCCGGTTTTGGAGAGGGGCACGAACCCCAGCTCATCGATGATGAGAAGCTTATAGCCGGTCATCTGCTTGTGTAAGCGCAGTAGGCGGCGTTCGTCGCGTGCCTCCATCATCTCGCTGACCAGCGCGGAAGCAGTGATGAACCCGACCGTCAGGCCCTTCTGGCAGGCCGCCAGGCCAAGACCGATCGCGACATGGGTCTTGCCGGTCCCCGACGGGCCAAGGGCGATGACGTTCTCGCGACGGGTAATCCAGTCACAACGCGCCAGTTCGAGCACCTGCATCTTGTTGAGCTTCGGAATGGCGGCAAAGTCGAAGCTGTCGAGGCTCTTGGCGGCCGGGAACCGCGCGGCCTTGATCCGGCGCTCGACCATCCGGCGTTCCCGGTCGATCAGTTCCAGTTCGACAAGCCGAGCAAGGTAGCGGACATGATCTACGCCCTCTGCTGCGCATTGCCGGGCCAGCTTGTCATGCTCGCGCAGGAAGGTTGGCAGCTTGAGCGTCCTGAGGTGGCTGGCGAGCAGCAGTTCGGGAGCTTGGCTGCTCATGCCGCTGCTCCGCCGGTCAACAGCCGCATGTACGAGCGCGCCGATGTTGTCTCCACTCTGGCCCTGGGCAGGTAGGGATAGATCGCCATGTCCAGTCGGGGCGGGCGGCGCTCCACCCGGCATAACAGGAGATGCTTCACCGCATCGAAGCCGATCGCGCCCATATCAAGGGCCTGCTTCACCGCGCCATGCAGATCGGCCAGAGCGAAGCTCTCCAGCAGGCGCAGTACCTGCACATATTCGCGCCGGCCATGCTTGCCCATGCGCGTCTCCATCAGCCGGCGCAGCGTTGTAAATACCTCGGGCAGGTCCCAGCCCTGCAATGGTGCGGCCTGATCGAGGGCATTGATCTTCTGTTCGATCAGGGGAAGGTAATGGATCGGATCGAAGATCACATCCTCGCGCTCGTAGCTGCGCACATGGCGGGCAATGATCTCGCCCCGGCAACCGATCACCACCTCGTCGACATAGCCCCTGATCCACACCTCCTGGTGGCCGAAGCGCACCGGCACCGAGTAATCGTTGGTCCGGTAACGCACCAGCGCCTGCGATGAGACCTGGCCGCTGGTCTGGTCACAGGCCTCGAAGGGGGAAGCCGGCAGTTCCTGCATCGCCGCCAGATCGCGCCGCAGCCTCTCGCCAATCGTCTCACTCTCGCCCCGCAGCCGGTCGTTCTGCCGTTTGCGGCATTGCTCCTCGAGCCACAGGTTGAACGCCTCCCATGTCGGGAACCGGGGGATCGGCACCATGAAGTTGCGCCGGCAATAGCCGACAAGGCCTTCAACGCCGCCCTTGTCGTTACCCTTGCCGGGGCGGCCGTAACGATCACGGATCAGGTAGTGCGACAGGAAGGCGCTGAACAGCCTCGCGCGCAGCCGCGTCCCGTCAGGCAGGATCTTCGAGACCAGGCAGCGGTCGTTGTCGTAGACGATCGACAGCGGCACCGCGCCGAAGAACGCAAAGGCGTGGACATGGCCGTCCATCCAGGCCTCGGCAACGGCAGCCGGATAGGCGCGTACGTAGCAGGCGTCGCTGTGCGGCAGATCGAGCACGAAGAAGTGCGCCTTCTGCTCCACCCCGCCGATCTCGACCAGAGCTTCTCCAAAATCTGCCTGCCCATGGCCGGGTGCGTGTGCCAGCGGCACGAACATCTCCCGGCTGCGCTGATCCCGATCCCGGATGTAATCCTTGATGATCGTGTAGCCTCCGGTGAAGCCATGCTCTTCGCGAAGGCGATCGAACACACGCTTCGCCGTATGGCGCTGCTTGCGCGGGACCGACCGGTCCCCATCCAGCCAGCCGTCGATGATCGGTATGAACGCTTCCAGCTTCGGTCGCCGCACCGGGGCGCTGCGACGGTAACCGGGCGGCTCGGAATACGACAGCATCTTGCGGACCGTGTCGCGCGATATGTTGAAATGCTTCGCTGCCGCCCGGGCGCTCATGCCGCCCGCGCAGGCAAGACGAACCTTCAGGTAAAGTTCCACGGTGTAAATCCCTCATCCCTCCTCGCCAGCATCGCGAAAAGGGAAAAAGTGGACGACTTTTACGCCGCCCGCAGCAGCACTTCGCCGCCGCTACCGTGGTCTAATTTTGCACCGCCGTTCTCAGTTGATCCGCCATACGGAGGACGATTTCGACCTCGTCGGATGTGTAGATTGCATCATCGCTCCGGCCTGCGGCCTGACCAGCGTGTTGGACGAAGCCTTGAGCGCGTTTCTCGGTGTGCTTGACCGCTATACCCTTGCCGATGTGCTGGCGAGAAAGGGTAGTTTTCTACAGCTACTGAAAACCACCGGATAGTGGATGATCGCTGTCAAGCGAGTAGCACGGTCCAAGCAGCTCAATGGAGTTGATTACGGCAATGGCCCTTTGCGGACCGCCCGCTTTTTTGGCTAAAAAACTGCGAAAGCGCACGTCCGGGCACCCGGGTTTCTTGGCCAGCTGCGCCGACCAAAGGGATATTCGCACCGCGAAATCAGATCCTCGAGAGCGGCATTTCGTTCAGGCAAATGCTGGATCCGCCAACCGAAGCGGAAGCACGGTCCTACAAACGACTTACCAAGAAGCTGCCGTCGTTCGGCCGCGACGCCTGAAGTTTATGACTGCAGGACCGCCACTCGTATTTTAAGCTGATCAACAGATCTGACGCAACGACGCGTGACATGAGTAAAGGGATCCTCTAGCGCGTGGCGACGCCCCGGCGGTATAGGGTCCGAATTCGGTTTGTGCTGATAGAGGCTTCGAGCGGAGGATACGACTGCATCCTGCTCGATGTCGACAACGGTCCCGAAGGTCTGACCAGACGCTGCAACGATTGGCTTTATTCCGCTGCCGGCCTTCTTGCGGCGCGAAACGCCCTGTGGCCCGAAGGCCTGCTCGCGATCTGGTTGGCGGGGCACGACGATCGCTTTGCCGGCCGGCTCGCGCGAAGCGGATTTTCCGTGCGCGTGATCGAGGCCAGGCACGATGCCCATTGGCAGGGCGAAGACGACATAGAGGCGCACGTCATCTTCCTGGCCCACAAGATCCCGTGAGCCGGGGCGGTCCGGGAAAGATGGTCTGCTCAGGAACCACGCAACCCCATATGCGTATTGAAATGAGAAGTTATTAGCACGTTCATAGTGGGCGTCCGCTTGGAGGTCGCAACGCATCGTGCAGCAATCCGAAAATGTAACGCCGCCCTCTATCGAAGGGCTCTTGGTTCTCGTGTGCGAGGATGAAGGGCTTATCTGCATCTTGCTCGAAGACATGCTCGAAGACGCTGGTTGCTCTATCGTGGGGCCTTATTCGTCGATAAGCGAAACGATGGAGGCGATCGAAACGGTCGAATTCGATGTGGCGCTCGTCGACCTCGGCTTGGCAGACGGACCTTCCGATCCCGTACTTGAGGAATTGGGCGCAAGGTCGAAATTTTTCGCGATCATGAGCGGCAACACCACAATTGGCGATTTCGATGCCGCCGCGAGCCTTCCCAAACCTTTCACCTTTGACGATGTCGTGGACACGCTGAGGCTTCTTGCCCAGCGCCGGTCCGATCTTTCGCAAACCTGATCCCGGCGGCCCTTCGGCGCGTGGAGCGGCGTGACGGGCTGGGCATGACGCAAGAGTTTCGTATCTTTACCACGCGATGGCCGCTAGATGGCGAAACGGCCGAGCGGCATGACGCCTGCTCGCGTCATCCAATCCGATTTGAGACAGACGCATGACCGAACCGACTCCCAAGGCTGCCACCGGTGTCGAAGGTCTCGACGCAATTCTCGGCGGTGGGCTGACCCGCGGACGCGTATTCCTGCTGGAAGGCGATCCCGGAACGGGCAAGACGACGATTGCCACCCAGTTCCTGATGAACGGGGCGGAGCTAGGCGAAAGCTGCCTTTACATCACATTGTCGGAGACAGAGGAGGAACTGCGCGAAAGCGTCGCCTCGCACGGCTGGACCCTGCCCGATTCGATCCAGATCTTCGAACTAATCCCGCCCGAAAGCCTGCTCGACGATGACCAGCAGCAAAGCCTGCTCTATTCCTCGGACCTGGAACTGGGCGAAACGACCAAGCGCATCTTCGAGGTTTATGAAAAGGTCAGGCCGCAGCGCGTCGTGCTCGACAGCCTGTCGGAAATCCGCCTGCTGGCGCAAAGCTCGCTTCGCTATCGCCGCCAGATCCTGGCGCTGAAGCATTATTTCGCGAAACAAGGCGCCTCGGTGCTGATGCTCGACGACCTCACGTCGGAAGCGGCGGACAAGACCGTGCACAGCGTCGCGCATGGCGTGCTGCGGCTTGAGGAATTGTCGCCCGATTACGGCGCGGAACGGCGGCGGCTGCGCGTGCTGAAATATCGGGGGCAGCGTTATCGCGGCGGCTATCACGATTTTATCATCGCAACCGGCGGCGTGCGGGTATTCCCGCGCCTCGTCTCGCTGCAACACAAGACCAATTTCGATCGCCATCCGGTCCTGACCGACAGCCCTGAGTTGAATGCCCTTTTGGGCGGCGGCTTCGAACGCGGGTCGAGCGCGCTGGTGCTGGGTCCGGCGGGCACGGGCAAGTCGCTCTTTGCGCTGACCTTCATCAAGGCCGCGATTGAAAAGGGCGGCAAGGCGGCAATGTTCATCTTCGATGAAGAGCTGGGCCTGCTTTTCACCCGCGCGCTGGGGCTCGACATTGATCTGCAGGCGATGGTCGATACCGGCAATCTGGTGATCGAACAGGTCGATGCGGCCGAACTGTCCCCCGGCCAATTTTCGCAGCGCGTGCGAAGCTGCGTCGAGAAATATGGCGCGCAGACTGTCGTGATCGACAGCCTCAACGGCTATCACGCCGCTATGCCGCATGAATCGGCGCTGATCCTGCACATGCACGAATTGTTGCAATATCTGAACCGGCAGGGCGCGACGACATTCCTGACCGTGGCGCAGCACGGGCTGGTCGGCGACATGCGCTCTCCGGTCGATGTCACCTATCTGGCCGACACGGTCGTGCTGCTGCGTTATTTCGAGGCGGCGGGCCGCGTGCGCCGCGCGATATCCATCGTAAAGAAGCGCACCGGCGCGCATGAGGACACGATCCGCGAGTTCCGCATCGACAGCCACGGCATTTCGCTGGGCGATCCGCTCACCAAGTTCCAGGGCGTGCTGCGCGGCGTGCCCTCGGTCATCGGCGAGCCCGAGCTTATGGACCTGACGCCTCCGGCGATGCGCCCCTGATGAACCTCACGCAATCCGAACGCGCCATCGTTTTGGCACCGCGCGGACGGGATGCGGACATCGCGGTGGCCATGCTGCGCGATGCCGGGATCGCCAGCACGGTGGCGCCAAACGTCGCCGCGCTGGTCCGGTTGCTGCGCGCCGGTGCGGGCTTTGCCGTGGTCACGGACGAGTCGTTCCACCGCGCCGACCTGCGCGCGCTAGATGCCTTCGTGCGCGATCAGGAGGAATGGTCCGACTTCCCCTTCATCCTGCTCACCGAACGGGGCGGCAGCATCGAGCGCAATCCGGCGGCGGGCCGCTATCTGGAGATGCTGGGCAATGTCACCTTCCTCGAACGCCCGTTCCACCCCACCACGCTGGTCAGCATCGCGCGCGCCGCGCTGCGCGGCAGGCTGCGCCAATACGAAGCGCGACTGCGCCTCCAGACCATCCGCGACCGCGAGGAACAACTGCGCATCGCGCTTTCGGCCGGGAGGCTGGGGGCATGGTCGCTGGATGTCGGCACGATGAAACTGGCCGCGTCCGAACATTGCAAGGCGAATTTCGGCTTTGGCGCGGGCGATGATTTTACCTACGAGAAGCTGCTTTCCAGCATCCATCCCGATGACCTGGACGCAATGCAGGCCGCTGTCGCGCATGCGCTGGAAACGGGGACCGATTACGATATCGAATATCGCACCGTGTGGCCCGATGGATCCCGGCACTGGGTCCATGTCAGGGCGCGGCCCGAACTGGATGGGAAAGGCAATCCGCTGCGCATGACCGGCGTCAGTCAGGACATTACCGAGCGCAAGGCATCCGAAGAAACGCTGCGCAATTTCACGGTCGAGCTGGAAAAGCGGGTCGAGGAGCGGACGCTGGAGCGCGAGGCCGTCAGCGCCCAGCTGCACGAGGCGCAGAAGCTGGAAACGCTGGGCCAGCTGACCGGCGGCGTGGCGCATGATTTCAACAATCTGCTGACCCCGATCGTGGGCACGCTCGATCTTGTCCGCCGCAGGATCGAGGACGAGCGCATGCAAAAGCTGCTGGACGGAGCGCTGCAGGCCTCCGAACGCGCCCGCACGCTGGTCGCACGCCTGCTGGCCTTTGCGCGGCGGCAGAACCTGGAAGCGCGCGCGACCGATATCAGCCTGCTGGTCGAAGGCATGGTCGATCTGATCCAGCGATCGATCGGTCCAACGATCCATATCGATTTCGCGACGAACGATACCGGCGCCACCGCGATGGTCGATCCCAACCAGCTCGAACTTGCGCTTCTCAATCTTGCGGTGAATGCGCGCGATGCGATGCCGGACGGCGGCTGCCTTAAGCTGCGGACGCGCAAGGTGACGCAGAGCGATGGACGCCATGGCCTGCCCGATGGCGACTATGTGCTGGTCGAGGTTACCGACACTGGGGTCGGCATGGATGCGGCGACCCTGTCCCACGCGATCGAGCCGTTCTATTCGACCAAGGGCGTGGGCAAGGGTACCGGTCTTGGCCTGTCGATGGTGCATGGCCTTGCCGGACAGTCGGGCGGTTTCCTCCAGCTCGATAGCGCAGAGGGCTACGGAACGACCGCCACCCTGTGGCTACCCGCAGCCGATCCCGAGGCGCTGGCAGCGCCGGACAAGCTGGAAGAGTGGTCGCAGGGCCAAACGGGCCTCAATATACTGCTGGTCGATGACGAGGCGCTGGTCCGTCAGGGGACCGGGGCCATTCTCCACGATCTCGGCCACAATGTACTGGAGGTCGATGCAGGGGGCGACGCTTTGGGCGTATTGCGTTCGCAGCCCGTCGACATTCTTGTCACCGATTATCTCATGCCTGGCATGAGCGGCCTTGAACTGGCGCGTTCGGCCCGCAAGCTTAGGCGCGACCTGCCGGTGCTGATGATCACTGGATTTGCCGATCTGGTCGATGATAGCGCCAGTGACGTGTCCCGCCTTTCCAAGCCGTTTCACGTGCGTGAACTGGCCCAGGCGATCGAGAGGGAAATGAACCGACCTGCCGGGCAATAGGCGTTTGGGGATGAATACCGGCCTGATATAAGCGAAGGAAAATCGCTAGGCCTTAGCTGCCTTTGGGCATGCCTGCATTGTGCCCCAGCATCAGGCCCGCCCGAACTGGCTACGTCCGCTTCTGGCGCTCGCTAAAGCGCAGACCGACGTCTGGTAGCGGGCGCGTTGCCGACGCCCGGATAATTCGGCTGGAATGTCTGCTATCCGGATCTGTCGCCCGAAAGCCGCCGTTCCGGTTTGTCCGACTTTGCGGTCATACGGCATCACAAAAGCGTGCAGGGCAGGGGGCCGAAATGAGACGTGAGTGTAATGCGCCGCATTACACTCACTTGACAGCGCATGTAATGTATGACATTACAAATCCATGGAGATCGAAAGCATCGATCACAAAAACCTCCGCAAGTTCTTCACGACAGGGAAGGCGAGGGGGCTCATGGAGGTGGAGCGGCTTCGCAGGATGCTGGCCTTTATCGATGCGACCGGCTCATTTGATGAACTCGCCATTCCGCCGAACTATGGTTTCCATGCGCTGACAGGGAACCGGGCGGGCTGGTTCGCGATGACAGTCACGAAGAACTGGCGGCTTGTTTTTACGAAGGTTGATGAGACAACCATTGCCCATCTCGATCTGGAGGATTGTCACTGATGGCTCTCAAGATGCATCGTTCTCTGGCCGTTCATCCAGGCGCCTGGCTCAAGGAAGAGATGGTTTTGCCTTACGGTATTAGCGTCACCGATCTTGCCAATCGCTTTGGCGTGTCGCGTCCGCCTCTGAGCAATCTGCTCAACGGTAAGGCTGGGTTGTCGCCTGATATGGCGATCCGGTTCGAAAAGGCCTTTGGCGTTTCAGCAGCGACCTTGTTGCGCATGCAAGCAGCCTATGACCTCGCGCGCGCTGAGGAAATGGCCGATAGCATCAAGGTCGACCGCATTCCGGAACCGGTTTAGTCGGCAAAGGCCGCGCGCTGGCGTTTGAACCTCCATCGTAGGGGAGCGGCCATCGTCCACGTTATGTCAATTAGGCGGGAATTCGGCTAAAATCAGGCGCATTTTCAAAGGACCACGGCGCGCTGATAATACGCATTATGTAAAACCAATCTTTCCTTTTGCGTGCTGGGCGGCGGCCTCTACGCTTTCGCCAAAAAAGACGGACGCCGGACGTAGCTGTCAGAAATCCTCGGTATCGATCGTGCCGCGCATCGCATCGGGATAGCGGTGGCCCGAAACGCTCGCATGGCTCACGATCTCGCCGGCTTGCCTCAGCACCTCGCCGCTGATTTCAGACGCACCGGTTCCGAAATTCTCCGCCAGATGGGCAGGGTTCGTCGTGCCGGGGATCGCATGCAGATGATCGCCGCGCGAGAGTACCCATGCCAACGATAGCTGCCCGGGTGTGACCCCAGCCTCTGCCGCCAGCGCATTGAACGCACGGATCAGCTCCATGTTGCGCGGCCAGTTCGCTTCGCTGAAGCGCGGCATATTGGTGCGGATGTCCTTGTCCTCCAGCAGCAGCGGGTCATCCAGCGCACCTGCCAGAGCACCCCGTGCCACCGGCGAAAAGGCGACGAGCGCGATGCCCAGTTCCTGCGTCGTGTCCAGCACGCCCAGTTCGACATTGCGGGTCCACGGCGAATATTCGGTCTGCACCGCCGCCATCGGATACACGCCATGCGCCTCGCGGATATGGGCGCTGCTCCATTCGGACACGCCGTAGGATCCGATCTTGCCCGCCTGAATCGCATCGGCGAGTGCGCCGACGCTGTCGGTAATGGGCACCTTGGGATCGAAGCGGTGCATGTAGAACAGGTCGATATGGTCGGTCTTCAGCCGCTTCAGGCTATCCTCGATCGACTGCGTCATCGCCGCGGGGCTGCAATCGATCCCGCGGTGCGGGCCGTCAACGACGATGCCGGTCTTGGATGCCAGCAGGAATTCATCCCGCCGGTCCATGATCGCCTCGCCGAGAATCTCTTCCGATACGCCCATCCCATAGATATTGGCGGTGTCGAAATGGTCGTAACCCATGTCGAGCGCCTGCCGGAACAGCCGCACCGCAGCCTCACGCGGGGGCGGCGAGCCATAGGCCCAGGCCACATTCATGCAGCCAAGGCCGATGGCGTTTACATCGCGTCCGGCAAGCTGGCGCCGCATCAAGACCATCCGTCCTGCGCTTCCAGACTGGCAGCCAGTTCGCCGATCACGCGGTAGCAATCCAGCACGTCCGAGACCGAGCTGTTGGGCTGCCGGCCCTCGCGAATGGCGGCGATGAACTCGCGGTCCTGCAATTCGATGCCGTTCATCGACACATCTACCTTCGACACATCAATCGGCTCCTCGCGGCCGGTGACCAGATCGTCATAGCGCGCGATATAGGTGCCGGAGTCTCCGATATAACGGAAGAAGGTGCCGAGCGGACCGTCATTGTTGAACGATAGCGCAAGGGTAAGGATCTGGCCCGCCTCGGTCTTCATCTGGATCGACATATCCATGGCGATGCCAAGCTCGGGGTGCTTTGGACCTTGCAGCACATTTGCGGCGATCACTTTCGAACCGGTCATGTACTGGAAAATGTCGATCGAATGGGCCGAGTGGTGCCACAGCAGGTGGTCCGTCCAGCTGCGCGGCTTACCCTTCGCATTCATATTTTTCCGGCGGAAGAAGAAAGTCTCGATATCCATCGCCTGGATAGTGAACTCGCCTGCATCGATCTTGTTCTTGACCCACTGGTGGCTGGGATTGAAGCGACGCGTGTGGCCGACCATGCAAACCAGGCCGGTTTCCTTGGCCTTCGCTTCTACCGCCAATGCATCGTCCCAGCTATCGGCCAGCGGGATTTCCACCTGCACATGCTTGCCCGCAGCCATGCAGGCAATGGCCTGTTCCGCGTGCATCTGGGTGGGGGTGCAAAGGATCACGGCGTCGACATCGGGCANAGCCAGCGCATCGGCCAGATCGGTCCCGGAATGCGGCGCGCCATATTTCGCGGCGACTTCCGCAGCATGCTCAGCCGACCGGGAAATGACCGAAACGATCTCGACGCCGTCGATATTTTTGAGGCCGTCGAGGTGCTTTTCGCCAAAGGCGCCTGCACCGACGAGTGCGATTTTCATGGGATATTCTCCTGAATGGGTTCGCGCAGAGATCAGGCGATCAGTGCCTGTGCGGCGGCATTGTTTCCTTCCAGCGTCGGGCTGGGCGGAACGGTTGCGTCCACCGGCTCAAGCACTAGATGGCCCAGCGCGGTATTGCTGACGGGTACGTGGTAATGGCGGTGCAGCGCCTTGGTGCTCTTGCCCAGCGCGCCGCGCATGATCAGCCACATGACCATCTCGATCCCCTCGCTGCCGGTTTCGCGCAGATATTCGATATGGGGAATGTGGCGCAGTTCCTGCGTGTCGCCGATCAGCCCGTCGAGGAACATATTGTCCCACTCCTTGTTGATCAGTCCCGCACGCGGGCCCTGAAGCTGGTGGCTCATGCCACCGGTGCCCCAGATCTGCACCTTAAGATCCTCGTCGAAGCTATTCACGGCGCGGGCAATCGCCTCGCCCAATGCCCAACAGCGATTCCCCGACGGCGGCGGATAGGTGACGACGTTCACGACCAGCGGAATGACTTTCACCGGCCATTTGTCGACATGGCCGTACATCATCGACAGCGGCACGGTCAGCCCGTGATCGACCTCCATCTCGTTGATGATAGTCAGGTCGAATTCGTCGAGGATCAGGCTTTGCGCGATATGCCATGCAAGGTCGGGATGGCCTTCCACCGGCGGCACCGGACGCGCGCCGAAACCTTCGTCGGCGGGCTGATAGGTTTCGCCGCAACCGATGGCGAAGGTCGGGATGATCTTCATGTCGAAGGCCGATGCGTGGTCATTATAGATCAGCACGATCACGTCGGGCTTTTCCTCTTCCATGAACTGGCGGGTCCAGTCGAAACCGTCGAAGGCAGGCTTGAAATAATCCTCGCCCTCCTTGCCGTGGTCGAACGCATAGCCCAGCACGGGAATGTGGCTGCAAGCGATGCCGTGGGTGATGCGGGCCATCAGTTCTTGTCCTTTATCGAGCGGACACCCTTGGGCGAGCGGCCACCAGCCATCATCATGGCCTGGTAATCCTCGACGCTCATACCGGTCATGGTGGAAACGGCCTGCACGAAGGACAGCCCGTCGGATGAAAAGACCTTCGACAGGAAATAGATATTCCCGCCCAGATCGAGCAGCCGGTTATAGTCGCGGTCCAGCACGGCCTGCTTCTGCTCGTCGGTGATCGGCCATTCGTCCAGATAGGCATTCTCGTCCGCGTGGAAACGCTTGCGGTTCTCGTCCTTCATCAGGCTCATGGCGAACTGGTTGAGGTGATAGCCCTGCCGCGCGCGCTTCGCGGTATAGACCCGCGTGCCGGGAATATCGTCGAACTCGGCAAGATATTCGTGAATGTCGGTCACAATCCGCGCTCCTTCAACAGGGCGTCGAGCTTTGGGAAAACCTTGCGCGCATTGCCCTCGAAAATGGCGGCGCGTTCCTTATCGCTGATGTCCAGAGCGTCGATATAGCGCTTGGTGTCGTCGAAATAATGGCCCGTCTGCGGGTCGATCCCACGCACCGCGCCCACCATCTCGCTGCCGAACAGGATGTTCTTGTTGCCGATCACATCGGCCAGCAGGTCGATGCCCGGCTGGTGATAGACGCAAGTGTCGAAGAACACATTGTTCATGATATATTCGTCGAGGCTGGGCTTCTTAAGCATGTCGGCCAGACCGCGGTAGCGCCCCCAGTGATAGGGCACCGCGCCGCCGCCATGCGGGATGATGAAGCGCAGATTGGGGAAACGGCTGAACAGGTCGCCCTGCATCAGTTGCATAAAGGCGACCGTATCGGCGGCGAGATAGAAACCGCCCGTTGCGTGCATCGCCGGATTGCAGCTGCCCGACACGTGGATCATGGCAGGCACGTCCAGCTCTTCCATCGCTTCATAGATGGGGAACCAGTATTCGTCGGTCAGCGGGGGATGTTCGAAATGGCCGCCGCCCGGATCGGGGTTCAGGTTGCAGCCGATAAAGCCCAGTTCCTCCACGCAGCGGCGCAATTCCTTCACGCTGGCGGCCAGGTCGGACTTGGGGCTTTGCGGCAGCATGCAGACGCCTACGAAGGTTTCAGGAAAAAGCTTCGTCACGCGGTAGATCAGGTTGTTGCAGTGATAGGCCCACTCGGCGCTGACCGCCTGATCGCCGACATGATGCGCCATGGCAGATGCGCGCGGGGAAAAGATTGTGAGGTCCGCACCGCGCTCCTTGATCAGACGCAGCTGGTTGTCCTCGATCGTCTGGCGAATCTCGTCGTCCGAAATCTCGGGGTAAGGCGGCGGAGTGGTGGCGTCCTTGAAGGCTTGCTTCTGCGCCTCGCGCCATTGGTCGTGCCCCTTGGGCAGCACCGTATAATGACCGTGGCAGTCGATAATCAGGCTCATGCGGGTTTACTCCTCTCCGCAGGATATATCGTTTCGGCGCCCGCCAATTCGCGCTGGCGGCGCACGGTTCCATTGGTCATCACCGGCTCGACACCCATCCCCGTGAGGGTCTTGGCGCTTTCTTCCATCTCGGCGGCGCGGCGCAGTCCGTGGGTCGTCATGCGCTCCAGATTATAGGCGGCACGCTTTTCCCAGCCCCAGTCCTTCTCACTGGCGTCGAGCGAGGCGAGAACTTCGTCGACAACGTCGGCCTGAGTAGCGGCGAGCATCATTTCGGCGGTCAGCGCTTCGATCCCCTTGACCATGACGGATCGGATCATCTTGATCGCGGAGGCGCGGCCTACTTCGTCTCCCACCCCGCGAATATTGGCAAAACCTGCGCGCGAAAGTGCCTCTGCGGCGTCCTTGGCGGCTCTTCCCGACACCAAAAGGGGCACATTCAGGCGCGCTGGATGCACCGGCGCCATCACCGCCACGTCGGCATATCGCGAGCCCGCCGCCTCGACGGCATCGGCTGCCGCGCGCTTGGTCTGCGGCGCGACCGAATTCATGTCGCAGAACAGCGCGCCATCAGCCAGCAAGGGCGCCGCCAATTTCGCGACATCGAAAGCGGCATCGGCGGTCACCAGCGACAGCACGAGAGAGGCATCCGCTAACGCATGGCCGAGACCGGGGGCGCAGCGCACGCCCAGATCTTGCATCGCGTCGGCACGGTCGGGCGCGATGTCAAAGGCGCAGGCGTCCGCATCCCATCCGGCCGCAGCCGCAAAGCCGGACCCGGCCTCTCCGAAACCGATAAGGGCGATCTTTCCGCTCATGGGCGCTGTCCTGTCTCAGCAGGGCAGGACAGGCTAATGGATTGATTGCCAGACTCATTAGATTTTACGAAAGATCGAGTCGCTCTTTATCGCGCAACAAGTCCAGCATCGCCGCCTGCGGTTCGGTCGGACGCCAGCCGATGCGGGTGGTGATCCCGATCGTGCGAGTGACCGGGACCGGCGGATCGATAATGACCAACAGGCCCGCCTCAAGCTCTACACGCAGCTGGTCGGGCGACGCCATGCTCAACATGTCGCTGGCGATCAGCAATTCGCGGATCGTCAGGATCGAACCGCAAGTGATCTTCACCTCTGGCGCGTCCAGCCGCAGCGTGGTGAACATGTCCTGCCAATAATGCCGCAAGGGCGTATCGGAACCGGGCAGCACCCACTCATGCCGCGTCAGGTCGAGCGGTTGGCAGAGTTTGCTTAGCGGATGGCCCGTGCGGCAGACCAGTCGGGGACGGTCATCGAACACCGGCTCCTGATCGAGATCCTCGACACCGGGACCGTCGCGCAGCGCGCCCAGCAACATATCGACCTCTCCATCGCGCAAGGGCGGCGAAAGATCGGCGTGGCTCCCCTCCAGCACCCTAACGCTGACATCGGGATAGGCCTGCGAGAATTTGAGCAGAACCTGCGGCAACCAGCGCGAGCGGGACAGCGGCATAGCCCCGATCGTGACCAGGCCCGCCGCCTTGCCCTGCCAGCGCGCCACTTCGTCCAATCCGCTGCGCAATTCGGCCCGCGCAAGTCCGAATGCGCGGGCGCGGCGCTGACCGGCCTGCGTCAGCACGATCGTGCGCCCCCGCTTCTCGACCAGCCTTTGCCCCAATACGACCGACAGGTCCGAAACCGCCCGGTGCAGCGAAGCAGCCGCCAAGCCCGTGTCCTCTGCCGCCCCGGCATAGCCCCCAGCCCCTGCCACCGCGAGAAAGGCGCGCAACTGGGTAGAGGTGACGCGCCACGATCCGATCAGCGAAAGGGCTGCTTCGGCCCGCGCGATCAGCAATTCGGCGGGTTCGGTCGGCTTCATCCCGTCCGGCCCGCGTTCGAACAAGGCACAGCCCAGTTCACGCTCAAGCCCCGCAATCGCTTGCGTCAGCGCGGGTTGCGTCAGGTTGATCTGCCGCGCCGCCCGCGTGACGCTGCCCGAACGGGCCGTCGCCACCAGTGCGGCCATGTGGCGGATATTGGGGAACGACCAGTCCATCCATTGACGATTAGCATTAATTTATCTCCTGCGCCAAATTCGGATTGGCCCGTTTCGCTTCCGCGCGCGCATGACGCGGTGCAATTCGAAGAGGAGATCGTGGCATGGGCGGCATCGTCGTGCAGAATATCGAACGCGCCCCGCGCGACATCATCGACGGACTGGCCGAATGCGGCGTCGCGACCGTGCACGAGGCGCAGGGCGGCACGGGCCTGCTCGCCAGCTATATGCGCCCGATCTATGCAGGGGCCCGCATCGCGGGCAGCGCCGTTACGATCAGCGCGGCGCCGGGCGACAACTGGATGGTCCATGTCGCCATCGAACAGCTTCGGGAAAGCGACATCCTGCTGCTCGCCCCCACCTCGCCCTGCGAGGATGGCTATTTCGGTGACCTTCTCGCCACCAGTGCGCAGGCGCGCGGCTGCCGCGGCCTCGTCATCGATGCGGGCGTGCGCGACGTGAAGGACCTGACCGAGATGAACTTTCCCGTCTGGTCCAAGGCGGTTTTCGCGCAAGGCACGGTGAAAAACACGCTGGGCAGCGTGAACGTGCCGGTAGTCTGCGCGGGCGCGGCGGTGAACGCGGGCGATGTAATCGTGGCCGATGACGATGGCGTGGTCTGCGTACGCCGCGAAAAGGCCGCCGAAGTGCTGGCCGCCGCCCGCGCGCGCGAAGCGAACGAAGCGGAGAAGCGTGAGAAGCTGGCCTCGGGCGTGCTCGGCCTCGATATGTACAAGATGCGCGAACGGCTGGAAAAGGAAGGGCTAAAGTACGTTTGATGGCCAATTCCGCACCAGTCATGTGGATGCGCGGGGGAACGTCGAAAGGCGGCTACTTCCTCGCCGGAGACCTGCCCGCCGATCCCGGGACGCGCGATGCCTTTCTGTTGAGCGTGATGGGCAGCCCCGATCCGCGACAGATCGACGGTATGGGAGGCGCCGATCCGCTGACCAGCAAGGTGGCCGTGGTCAGGAAGTCGGATCGAGAAGGCATCGATGTCGACTATCTGTTCCTGCAGGTGTTCGTCGATCAGGCCATCGTGTCAGACGCGCAGAATTGCGGAAACATACTCGCAGGCATCGGCCCATTCGCCATCGAACGCGGGCTTGTCTCGCCGACCGGCGATGAGACGAACGTGTCGATCTATATGGAAAACACAGGGCAGGTCGCGGTCGCCACGGTGGAAACGCCCGGCGGTGTCGTGAATTACAAAGGCGATGCGCGGATCGACGGCGTGCCCGGCGCCCATGCACCCATCCCGCTGGAATTCCGCGATACGGCGGGTTCGTCCTGCGGCGCGCTGCTGCCCACCGGCAATCCGGTCGACGTGATCGAGGGCGTGCCCTGCACCCTCATCGACAATGGCATGCCCTGCATCGTCTTCAAGGCAGAGGATGTCGGCGCCACCGGCTATGAAAGCCGCGAGGAACTGGAAGGCGACGGCTTCGCGCCGATCCGCCAGAAGATAGAGGCGATCCGCCTTGCCGCCGGACCGCTGATGAACCTTGGTGACGTCAAGGCAAAGAGCGTGCCGAAGATGACGCTGGTCGCCCCGCCCCGCAATGGCGGCGCGGTAACAACACGCGTGTTCATCCCCCACCGCGCCCATGCCTCCATCGGAGTGCTGGGCGCGGTTACCGCCGCCACTGCGTGCCTGGTCGAAGGCTCGCCCGCTTCCGAAGTGGCCGTCATCCCTGAAGGACGCCGCAAGACGCTCTCCATCGAACATCCCAGCGGGGAAATGAGCTGCGTCCTTGAAGTGGACGAAGGCGGCAATGTCGTTTCAAGCGCCCTGCTCCGCACCGCGCGCAAGCTTATGGACGGAACCGTGTATGTCTGATCGTATCACCTCGTGGCATCCGGCTCCGTCGAAGCCTGCCTATGTCCCCCCGCCCGGCGCGGTTGACGCACATTGCCATGTCTTTGGGCCGATGGCTGAATTTCCCTTTAGCGCGAAGGCCAAGTACCTGCCGGAAGATGCAGGTCCCGAATTGCTGTTCGCGCTGCGCGACCATCTGGGATTTGCCCGCAATGTGATCGTGCAGGCCAGTTGCCACGGCACCGACAATGCCGCGACCGTCGATGCCATCGCCAAGTCCGGCGGAAAGGCGCGCGGCGTGGCGGTGGTCGATCCCGACATCTCCGATGCGGAGCTGGCAGCGCTGCACGAAGCGGGCATTCGCGGCATCCGTTTCAACTTCCTGAAGCGGCTGGTCGACAATGCGCCCAAGGACAAGTTTCTGCAGGTTGCCGCGCGCCTGCCCGCAGGCTGGCACGTGGTGATCTATTTCGAGGCGGATATTCTGGAAGAAATGCGCCCCTTCATCGCCGCCATTCCGGTGCCGGTGGTGATCGACCACATGGGCCGCCCCGATGTCACGCAGGGTCCGAAGGGGGCAGATATGCAGGCTTTCCGGGCGTTGCTCGACAGCCGAGAGGACATCTGGTTCAAGGCCACCTGCCCCGAACGACTGGATGCGAAGAAAGAGGGCGGCATGGGCGATCCGTGGGACAATTTCGCCGCCGCGGTCGCGCCGTTGGTGGCCGATTATCCCGATCGGGTGATCTGGGGCACCGACTGGCCCCATCCCAACATGCAGGACGAGATTTCCGATGATGGCCATATCGTCGACATGATCCCCCGCATCGCACCGACCGCGGAATTGCAGCAGAAGCTGCTCGTCACCAATCCGATGCGGCTCTACTGGCCCGAGAAGCTTTGACCGCCCCTCAGACCGGCAGTCCGATGTAGTTTTCCGCGATCGAGGTCTGCGCCGCGCGGCTCATCTTGACATTCGCCAGGTCAACTCCCGACCCGTCCGCCTTCACGCGCGGCGATACGTTGTAGTCAATTACACGCTTTATCGGGACTAGCGCTTTCGTTTTCATAACGGGATTTTCCCTTACCTCCATCAATGCGCATAGTCACCAAACCATCGCGCCCTTCAATACGAGAACATCTTGAAAATGGCTTATCATCAGTCAATTGGCCGTTTCCGTCGTCAGAACATTTGACACAGAACCGGTCGCTCCCTTGATGAGTGCTGGCCTCGTCCGGTGGGTTAATCTTACCCACCAGTATTTCAGCCTGCCCGAGCATAAGCGGATCATGGAGTCATGCGACGCGCGCGTTTCGATTGAACAGGCAGTTCCAGCGGCTCGGCTGGATTTTGCGAGCGACAACTCTTCGCCGCATCGCCGTGCGCTTAGCAGCCAATGCCAAATGCCCGGTCAGTCTTCAGGTGCAATCGTAACACGCAGCCCATTCAATTCGCTTGATAGTGGAATCTGGCAGGAAAGCCGCGAATTGGCCTGTCGGTGATCTGAACTATCGAGCAGATCGTTTTCGTCATCCGTCATTTCGGGCAGGTCTGAGAGAAATACGTCGTCGACATAGACATGGCAGGTTGCGCAGGAGCAACATCCGCCGCACAGGGCCAGGAGTTCGTCGAAGTTATTTTCTCGGATGACCTCCATCACGCTGATGCCGGGGTCGGCTTCGACGGTAGTTTCGATGCCATTGCGTCCGGTTACCAATATTTTCATTTTTCAATCCTCACGAATCCTGCGTCGCCAGTCATCGTCGCGGAAACCGTTTGACAACGAATTCAACCTGCCCGGTCAGACAATTGGATGTTGACCCACGATCGAAAGCCCAAAGCCGTCGAGAGCTACTGCGGATTGGGGTGTATTGGTCAGCAAGATCTGAAGCAAAATCACCGAATGATGCAGGAATCGGTGCAGATCATGGAAATGGTCTGGAAGGGCGAAGCCTTTGATTACAAGGGCGAGTTCTGGAGCGCCAGCCTGCCTGAAGGCGACGAGGCCCACCCGATCCGCGACCAGCGCCCGTGGGGCGATCACATGCCGATGGCGATGACGGGCCTCAGCCCCAATTCACCCTCGATCCGCTATGCCGGGGCACATGGTTACTCGCCGGCATCCGTGTTCTCCAGCAATTCGGCGCTGATCGATCATTTCGACATCTATCGCAAATCATCTGAAGAGGCCGGGCGCGTCGGCAATCGCAGCATGCACCGCGTGGTGCGCGACGTGTTCATCGCCGATACCGATGCCGAGGCGCGCAAGCTGGCGCTGGAAGGTGGCATGGGGCTGGCGTGGAAGGAATATCTGCTGCCCACCTATCACGCCTTTGGCATTGCAGAGGCGATGGTGGAAGGCACCGACCTTTCGGTGTCGGATGTGACGCTGGAATTCCTGGCCGATAATTTCTGGATCGTGGGTTCGCCAGAAACGGTTCGCGAAAAATTCGAGGCATGGATGGACGGACTTGACGGCGGCTTCGGCACGCTGCTGACCTATAGCTATGACTATATCGACAATCCCACCCCGTGGGAGGAATCGATGAATCGTCTGGCGCAGGAAATCGTGCCCGCCCTTCCCACCGATGCCTTTACGATGGAGCCAGCGAAATGACCGAGACCACGCTGGCCAATCTCGAACCCACCGCCGAACTCGCCACTCCGCCCGCTGGCCTTGCCAAGGACCGGATCGTCGATTTCGACATCTACAACCCGTTCACCGACAGCAACGATCTGCACCGGACATGGATGGACCTGCAGGCATCGACCGATCACAAGATCGTGTGGACCCCCCATAACGGCGGCCACTGGATCGCGCTCGATTCCGATCTGATCGTGCAGGTCTATGCCGATCACGAACGCTTCTCCAGCTTCAACGTGCTGGTACCCAAGGACACCGCGGGCGAAGCCTATCGGTTCATCCCGCTCTCGCTCAACCCGCCCGAGCATCAGCCCTATCGCAAGATCCTGAACGAGAACCTTTATTCGTCCTCGATCAAGAAGCTGGAGCCGGGCATCCGCGAACTGACGGCAGAACTGATCGACGGCTTCGTGGATAACGGCCAGTGCAATTTCGTCGAGGAATTCGCTGAGCAATTGCCGCTGCGCATCTTCATGCAGCTGGTCGATCTGGACGTCGAACATCTGCCCAAGCTGAAACATCTGGCCGACGAGTTCACCCGGCCCGACGGTTCGATGACTCCACAGGAAGCAACCGCGGAATTCATCCGCTTTACCACGCCAATCCTGCAGGAAAGGCGCGGATCGGACCGATCCGACCTTCTGACCGCAATCACGCGCGGCGAAGTGTTCGGCAGGCCGCTGACCGACGAGGAAGCGCTGCGCATGGCGATCCAGGTGATGGTCGGCGGGCTGGATACGGTGGTCAATTTCATGGGCTTTACCGTGCAATTGCTGGCCCAGTCGCCAGATGTGCAGGCGCGCATCGCGGCCGACCGCAAGCTGATCACACCTACAGTGAACGAGGCTTTGCGCCGCCTGCCGCTGGTCGCATCGGGTCGGGAGATCGTGCACGATACCGAAGTCGACGGGGTAACGCTGCGCAAGGGCGACATGGTGATCTCTCCGACCGAGCTGGTCGCGCTGGATCCCGACATGAACGACGATCCGCTGCGCTTCGACCTTGACCGGAAACAGCGCAAACACGCGATTTTCGGCAGCGGACCGCATACCTGCCCGGGGCAGTTTCTTGCTCGGTCCGAGATGAAGATCTTCCTTGAGGAATGGTTCGACCGGATCCCGTCCTTCGAACTGGTACCCGGACAGAACCTGCGCCACCGCGGCGGTATCGTCGGAGGGGTCGAACCCTTCATGATCCGCTGGCCCGCGCAAAGCGGCTGAACCCGGACCGACCAACGCGATCAAGGCGGCCAACGCTTGCGCGGCCGCCTTGATTTGCCCTTTCCCCGCGATCAATTCGCCCAATCGAAATAGCGGCGAAACAGCTGACTGGATTTTTTCATGGACGCCCTCACCCGCTCAGACAGTCCCACTATTTCGGACGGCACCCTGCGCAATGACTGGACGCGCGAGGAAATCGCTTCGATCTTCGACCTGCCCATTACCGAACTGCTGTTCCGGGCCGCGACCATCCACCGCGAATATCACAACCCTGACGAGGTGCAGCTATGCACGCTCCTGTCGATCAAGACCGGCGGCTGCGCCGAGGACTGCGGCTATTGCTCGCAAAGCGTTTCGGCAAACAGCGGGGTCAAGGCGACCAAGCTGATGGAAGTACAACAAGTCTTGCAACGCGCGGCGCAGGCCAAGGATGCGGGCAGCCAGCGTTTCTGCATGGGCGCGGCATGGCGCAATCCCAAGGACCGGGACATGGACACGATCATATCAATCGTCGAAGGTGTACGCGACATGGGAATGGAAACCTGCATGACGCTGGGTATGCTAACCCCGGCACAGGCGAACCGGCTGGCCGAAGCTGGCCTCGATTATTACAACCATAACATCGATACGGGCCCCGATTACTACGACCGGGTCATCACCACCCGCACGCTGGACGACCGGCTTGAAACGCTGGACCATGTGCGCGGCGCGGGCATTAATGTCTGTTCGGGCGGGATTGTCGGAATGGGCGAGACGCGCGATGATCGCGTCGATTTCATCGGCACGCTGGCATGCCTGCCGCGCCATCCCGAAAGCGTGCCGGTCAACGCGCTGGTGCCGGTAAAGGGCACGGTTCTTGGCGACATGCTGAAAGACACGCCGATGGCCGAGATCGACGATATCGAGTTCGTCCGCACTGTCGCCGCAGCCCGCATCACCATGCCCCGGAGCATGGTCCGCCTGTCGGCCGGCCGCGAAAGCATGAGCGATTCGACGCAGGCGCTGTGCTTCATGGCAGGCGCGAATTCAATCTTCACTGGTGACAAGCTGCTGACCGCACCCAATGCCGGGGAAGATAAGGATGCCGCCCTGCTAAAAATGCTGAGAATGAAGCCTATGCGCGCCACGAACAGACAGCCAGGCAATGCGCATTTGTAAACTCAGGACGCAGCTGTTAGGCTGACGCCGACTTCTCTCCACTTGCGGCGCTGCACCGCCCAGCACTGTCCGTCGTCAGAACATTTGGCACAGATCTGGTCGCTCGCCTGATGAGTGTTGGCCTCGTCTGGAGGGTTGATCTTAAGCGGCGATCTTGCGGTGCTGCAAGCGCCGATGGGCGATGGTCTTTCGTTTGATCCTTCGGCGCCGATCCAGAACGGCAGAAGCCCTGCCGAAGTAGGCATCCGCGGGCGTCACATTATCCAGGCTCTCATGGTAGCGCTGGTGGTTGTAGTGTTCGATGAAGGCCTCGATCTGGCATTCGAGGTCACCGGGCAGGAAATAGTTTTCCAGTAGCACGCGGTTCTTCAGCGTCTGGTGCCAGCGCTCGATCTTGCCTTAGGTCTGGGGATGGAACGGCGCGCCGCGGACATGGGCCATGATCTTGGTGTCCAAATAATCGGCCAGCTCGTTCGCGATGTAGCTCGGCCCATTGTCCGATAGGAGGCGGGGCTTGTGCAGCACGGTAGCATGATCGCAACCTGACGCCTCCAGCGCGAGGTCGAGCGTATCGGTGACGTCGCTGGCGCACATGGTCGAGCACAGCTTCCACGCGAAGACGTGAGCCGCGAGAAGTCGTCGAGCACGGTCGAGAGGTACATCCAGCCCCACCCGATTTTCTTGAATTAAGTAAAATCCGTCTGCCACATCTCGTTCGGCCGGGCGGTCTTGTCGCGGGAACTCATCCGCCGCCTTGATGACGGTATAGGCCGGGCTGGTGATGAGATCATGGGCCTTCAGCAGCCTGTAAACGCTGGCTTCCGACACGAAGTAGCGCCTCTCGCCAGTGAAGCGTACGGCCAGTTCGCGCGGGGAGAGATCGCTGTGCTCCAGCGCCATCTCGACGATCTGGTGCTGGATGCGGGCCTCGATCCGGTTCCACACGCGGCCCGGCGTAGAGGGGCGATCTTCCAGTGCCTCCGGACCGCCTTCGAGGAAGCGATCGTACCAGCGGTAGAATGTCCGGCGGGGAATGCCGAGTTGGTCCAGCGTACGCTTGGCTGGCAGGTGCGATTGCTCGACCAACCTGATGATCTCCAGCTTCTCGGATGCGGGATATCTCATGCCTCGTCGTCCCCAAACCCGCTGATGCTTTTTTTGAGCAGCCGGTTCTCAAGGGTGAGATCCGCGACGCACTCCTTCAGATCGCGGGCTTCGCGGCGCAGATCCTGTACCTCAGTGCTGGTCGCGGCTCGTGCGGTATCCCCGGCAAGCCGGCGCTTGCCATGTCACCGGCCAGATGATCCCCCGGATCATCTGGCGTAGCTCCATTCCATGAATTCCTTGGACCAGGTGTAGTAGGGTTCTGGGCGATACCTTCCTTGCGTCACAGCTCGGCAATGCTGTCATCGCCGCGCAGGCCCTCCAGAACGATGCGGATCTTGTCCTCTGCCGAAAAATGCCGCCGGGTACGCCGCTTGATGTCTTTAACGACCGCCTCCGCGCTGGGTTTGGCTGCCGAATTCGACTTGGAGTGTTTTGGCCTGCTGGGTGGCATCGGCGCACACCCCGAAGACGTGATGCACATGAAGCGCACCGCCGACCGCCTGTTCGGCGACAACTACGAATGGTCGGTGCTGGCCGCGGGCGCGAACCAGATGCCGGTGCCGGCGATGGCGGCCAGCATGGGCGGGCACGTGCGCGTCGGGCTGGAAGACAGCCTGTGGCTGGGCAAGGGGCAACTGGTCGAAACGAACGCGGCACAGGTGACGAAGGTTCGCCAGATCCTCGAAGGACTGGGCTGCGAAATCGCATCGCCAGACGAAGCGCGCGAAATCCTTTCGCTCAAGGGCGGCGACGCGGTCGCGTTCTGAGACCTCTACGTTCCACACTCGAGGAACAGAGCAAAACCATATTGAGGTGACATTGTGAAAGTGGGCCGGTCTCACAGTTGGTATTTCCGGCGGATTTTGCTTTGGAGGGAGACAAGTCTGTGAAACGAAAGCGGTTTTCTACAGAGCAGATTTTGTCGATGCTGGAGCAGGCGGAGTTGGGCCCGCCGGTGGCCGATTTGATCCGCCAAGTCGGGATTTCCAAGCAGACATTCTACAGGTGGAAGCGGCAGTATGGAGGGCTGGAGTCGGACCAAGTCCGCGAGTTGAAGCAAGAAAATGGCGGCATCCAAACGCCACATCCCGCACTTCAGCTCCATCGAGGAAGTCGATGTCACCAAGCTTGAGGAGATGCCAAGCGATCGCAACGCTGCGCGCGGCAACAAACCGAAACTGACCATCCTGTCCATGCTGATCACCGCGATTTGCAAGATCCTGCCCGATCATCCTATGCTCAACGCGCCCTTCGACGATGAAGCAGGCATCGTTTCGCGGTTCCGAAGCATGCCCATCGGGATCGCGACAAAGACTGGCCGGTCTGATGCTCCCCGTCCTCCGTGACGCGCAAAGTAAGAACCTGTGGCAACTCGCAGCGGGACTGTCAGGAATTCCGTGTGTGGGCGGGCGGTTGAACATTACGCCGCCATGGCTTTGATGAAGCGCTCACCGAATATCACGGCGAACTGGGCCTTTGCCATGGTCCACTCACGCGGCGGCATTTTCCACTCTTTCTCCGACCGGTTCAAGATCAGATAAAGCAGTTTGGTGGCGGCCTCGTCGCTCGGGAAGTGGCCTCTCGCCCTGACGGCTCTGCGGAGCTTCGAGTTGAGGGCCTCGATGGAATTCGTGGTGTAAACGATCCGGCGAACCTCATCAGGGAACGCAAAAAACGGGATGACCTCGGCCCAGGCACGTCGCCAGCTCTGGCCGATGGCGGGATAACGCTTGCCCCAGGGACCAGCCTCGAACGAGGTGAGCGCCTGTTCGGCGGCCTCGGCGCTGGGGGCGCGGTAGATTTCCTTGAGCGCCGTCGCCAGCCCCTTGCGGTCCTTCCAGGACACGAAGTCCATCGAATTGCGCAGCAAATGGACGATGCAGGTCTGGACCACGGCTTCGGGAAAGACGGCGGTAATCGCCTCCGGGAAGCCCTTGAGCCCATCGACCACGGCAAGCAGGATATCCTCGGTCCCGCGGTTCTTGAGCTCGTTCATCACCCGCAGCCAGAACTTGGCGCCTTCGTTCTGCTCGAGCCACAGGCCGAGCACCTCCTTGGCGCCATCAGCGCGGACGCCCAACGCGATGTGGATCGCCTTGTTGCGGACCATGCCTTCATCGCGGATCTTGACCCGGATCGCATCAAAGAAAACGAGCGGGTAAACCGGATCGAGCGGCCGCTGCTGCCAGCTGGCGACTTCGTCGAGCACCGCATCGGTCACGGTGCTGATCAGGTCCGGCGATACGTCGATGCCATACAGATCGTGCAGATGCCCGGTGATCTCCCGGGTGCTCATGCCGCGCGCGTACATCGATATGATCTTGTCATCGAAGCCGGGGAAACGGCGCTGGTACTTCGCGATCAGTTGCGGCTCGAAGCTCGACTGACGATCGCGCGGGACATCGATCTCCAGCTTGCCGGCATCGGTGGTCACGCTCTTGCGGCCATAGCCATTGCGCGTGTTCCCGGCTTCTTCGTCGCTGGTCAGATGGTGATCCATCTCCGCATTCAAGGCGCGCTCGGTCAGCGCCTTCTTCAGCGCATCCAGCAAGCCGCCTTGTTCGAAAGCGGCGCTGGCAGCGCCGCCAGCCAAAAGCTGATCCAGCAGCTCATTCGGTATCGCAGGTTCTTTGCGTCGGGACATAGTGGGACTCCTTCTTACCCATTATGCCCGCCCACACACGGAATTCCTGACAGTCCCACTCGCAGCTGCCTGCTGCTCCTCGCTCTTGACCGCAACGAAGCGCATGTTCGGACGCTATGCAGCCTCGCAAATCGCTTCGGCATCGGCGGCATCGTTCTTCTGGCGCTTTACAAACGGCTTCACATAGGAAGGCGGGATCAACCGGATCTCGTGACCGAGCGCCGTAAACTCGCGTTCCCAGTGATGCGCTCCGCCACATGCCTCCATTGCGATCAGGCAACGCGGCTGCTGCGCCATGAAATCCTGCCACTTGCCTCGGCTCAATCGCGGCTGAAAACCTGCTTGCCGCTCCCGTCCACACCGTGCGCGTGAAAAACACTCTTAGCGATATCCAGACCGATTGTGGTAACTTCCGACACGGACGCCTCCTTCAGTGACGTTCAACACTTCCACTTTGGCACATCGATGCCGTCGGGGGTCGTCCTCCCATCAGCTTTTGGGCTGAAAAGTGTGAGTAGCGGACGTTGGCATAGGTTACTCCGAGGGTCAGTCCACTCGTATCGCTTACCGAGAATTCATCAACGCCTCATGGCTTTTCATTCGGCGCACCGGCTTCGATGAATCAGCTCAGCCACGGCGTCGGCGGCTAGACCTGCAAAAGCGTTCCAGCCCGATCACGGCCCATGGCGACCAACGGAATCAATAGGACAACCGCTCCTATGGGAACCGCGATGGCGCCAATAACGCTTTTCGACCACCACCGCCATTTACGACTTAACCGCTTAACGAGCCGGTTGCCAGCGTCCGTCATCGTACGAAAAGCTTAATAGCTGAAACTCGCCGGTTGCGGACCGTCAGATTGTAGGAACTGACATAATCGAATAAAATGCTGGGATGGGCTTCCTCCATAGTCGGCCTTTCGCCGACCGTAAAAACTTTCACGCGGCCCCCTTGCGCCATCCACACAGATGGAACCGCGGCAATCCAGCATGAATTGCCGCGGTTCCGGGGAGAGCTCGTCAGAAGCTTGCCGAGACGGTCACGCCATACGTACGCGGACGTCCCGCATAGCGTACCGTCGTGTCGGTGATCCGCGCGGCATTGTTCCAGTAATATTCGTTCGTCAGATTGCGAACGAATGCGCCGATCTTGTATTTTTCGGCAAGCTTCAGGCCAGCACGCAAATCGATCAGCACGTAATCGTCGATCGTCAGCCCCCCCCGGCTTGTCAGATCATCGGACGGCGTCGCGCGGGCATCGCCCAGCACGGCCTTTGAATCGCTCTGAAAGCTTAGATTCGCGCCGATATAGGGCGAGATACTGTCGCTTGCCGCCCACTCGTACTGGCCATCCATGAGGACCTGGTACTTGGGCGTATAGGGGAAGCTCGACCCGGCAAAATCGACCTGGTTTCCGTAAGAATCGTAATTGACGAAGCTGCCCTTGATCTTGGTATCGAGATAAGTGGCGCCGATGCTGAAGCGCAGGCCATCGGTTGGCGCCAGATCAAGTTGCAGTTCGGCACCCTTCACCTCGGACTTGGGCACGTTGACCAGTGCCTCGAGCGGGCCGAAGATATCCGGGTTGGCGACCACGCGGCCCTTGAACTGCTTGTCGGCATAATCATAGTAGAACACCGCCGCGTTGATCTGGGCCGTACGATCCAGAACCGTCAGCTTCGTTCCGATTTCATAGGCCGTTACAGATTCCTGCGTGACCGGGCTGAACTGGTTGGCATCGCTGGCCGACAGCAGCGGAAAGCTACCCGATTTGAAGCCGCGGCTGACGCTGGCATAGACGAGCGCGTCGGGCGAAGGCTTGAGGTCGATGCCCGCGCGCCAAGAAACATTGTCTTCATCCAGCTTGTCGGTCACTTCGACAGCGGTAAGCGTTGAGGAATCGATCGTCACGCAGGCGTCGTCGGCGATCGTGATCGGGTCCAGCCCCGCGCCCGAGCGGATGAAGTTCAGCAAGTTCTCGATCCCCTGCCCCAGAGCGTCGCCGCGATCGGCGGTGCAGCCTACGAAATCGATGTCGGTATCGGTATAGCGAATGCCGCCGTGCAAGGTGACCAGATCGCCGATGTCGTAATCGACATTGGCAAAGATCGCCTTGTTCACGAATTTCTGACGGGCATACTGGCTATAGACGAAGAACGGGCCGCCCAGTCCTGCATCGACGAAATTATAGGCCGATGTCGACTGGTCGTAAGGCCCGGCGTCGTCCTGCTGATAGGTCTTTTCGCGGGCGTAATTTCCGCCGATGATCCATGTCAGATTGCCCATCTCGCCCTGCAGACGCAGTTCCTGCGAAAAGGCGCTGATGTCACCGGTGGTGTTGTAGAAATAGTCGCGAAGCGCCACGCCATCGGGATCGATGGCGGTGTCATGCGAATATTCCGACCAGCTGGTGATCGAGGTCAGCGTCACGGCGCTGGAAAGATCGAGATCGCCGCGCAGAGCCGCCTGATAGAACCAGTTGTCGCGCTTGGGCGCCTGCGTATCGGTCCAGTCGGCGTCGCGGTTGTTTTCAGGCGCGACAGGATAGGTAGCGAGATCGCCGAGCCGCGCCGGATTACCCAGCGGCACCACGCCGATCAGCTGCGCGGCCTGCCCGTCACTCTTATCGATGAAACCGTTGAGGTTCAGCTCGAAACGCAGCGCATCGCTCGGCTCAAAATCCACCAGCATGCGCGCGGACGTAAAGCGTTGATCGCCCAGTTCATCATCGCGTGTATAGCTGCGCTGCCATGCCCCGCCCTGGACGGTCTGTGCTGCGATACGTGCCTTGATCGTGTCGCCCAGCGGGCCGCTGACATGGCCGCCTACAGTGACCTCGCCGAAATTCTGAACCGTGGCAGAAAGACCGCCTTCAAGATAATCCGTCGGCTTGGCCGCGATATAGTTGATCGCGCCGCCGGTGGCATTCGATCCGAACAGGGTGCCCTGCGGCCCCTTCAACACCTCGACCCGTTCAAGGTCGAGCGTCGCTCCACGCGTCATGATCGAAAAGGGGATCGGGACCTGGTCCTGATAGACGCTGACCGTGGGTTTTGCTGCAAGGCTGGTATCGTAAAATCCCACGCCGCGCAGCGTGTAGACCGGCGTTGCATAGGCGCTTTCGGTATAAGTGAAGCCTGGCACGACCTTCACCAGATCGGCAACATCGGTGATGCCCTGATCCGCCAGCTGGTCGCCCGATGCGGCGGTGATCGAGAGTGGTACGTCGTTCAACGATTCCGACCGTTTCTGGGCCGTGACGATGATTTCTTGCAGTCCTTGTGACGGCTGAGCGGACTGTGGCTCGGCTTCATCCGATGGCTGCATGTCCTGCGCGAAGGCATTGCCCGCAATCGCCAGTGTCGATGCCGAAACGGCAAGTATGATTGTTGTCTTCATTATCCCTCTCCTGTTCATTCGGGGCTGGCCGTCTTCGGAACCATATCCCTGTCTCAATTGCTTATTTTTCAGGATTTCTTGCGCTTAGGCCTTGCGGAAGCGGACCGGCAGGCTCTTGTAACCGCCAACAAAATTGGCCTCGACCAGCTTGGGCGGTCCAGCCAGCTCGATCGATGCGATATGCGGCATCAGTTCTTCGAAGAGGATGCGCATTTCCAGTTTCGCCAGATGCTGGCCAAGGCACATGTGCGGGCCAAATCCGAAAGCGATGTGCTTGTTGGGGCTGCGCGTGATGTCAAAACGGTCCGGATCGTCGAACACCGCCTCATCACGATTGCCCGATGGGTAACACATCATCAGTCGGTCCATCGAACGGATCAGCTGTCCGCCGACCTCCACATCCTGCGTCGCGTTGCGCATGAAATGCTTCACGGGACTGGTCCAGCGGATCGCCTCGTCGACAAGACCAGGGATCATTGCGGGATCGGCCTTCACCTTCTCGAAATTCTCAGGGAACTCGATCATGCCGTGCATGCCCCCTGTGACGGATGAAGAGGTGGTGTCATGCCCCGCAGTCGCGATGGCGACGAAATAGCCATTGGCTTCGTCACGCCCGATGGGGGCGCCATTGATCCGCGAATTGGCGATCAGAGTCAGAAGGTCGTCCTGCGGCTCGGCCCGGCGCTTTTCGGCCAGCGCGTCGAAATACTGGAAGAAATCCTCAAGCGCTGCAGCCCACATCTTTGCAGCGGCGACGGGATCGTCCTTCATCTCGTCACGCTGCTCTTCAGGGTCGTGGCCGCCAAAGAACTCCTGCGTCAGCTTCAGCATCTTGGGTTCATCTTCGGGCGGCACGCCGAAAAGCGTCATGATCACGCGCAGCGGGTAATGCAGCGCGAAATCACGCACGAAATCACATTCACCGTCAAAGCTGAGGAAGTGCTCGACAGACTGCTTGGCCAGAACCCGGATCTGGTCTTCAAGCTTTCCGATCTTGCCCGGCAGGAACCAGTTGGCCGTCAGCATGCGATATTGCTGGTGAACCGGTGGGTCCATATAGGTCAGCGACGCCAGGCCGCTGACCGACCCGCCCGTCATTTCTCGCGTGAAATCGTCGGAAGCGCGGTCATTCAGCACCGGGTTAAAATCGGCGTTGTGAAAGAGCTTAGCGTTCTTCTCGACCTCGCGGATGTCGGCATGGCGGGTTACGATCCACATGGGATCGAACCCTTCGACCTCGGCCACGCCCAGCGGCATGTTTTCGCGCAGCCATTTGAATGCGTCATAGATCACGGCATCATCGGCATAGGACTTCGCCGCAATGACGGTCTCTGCGACGTGCTGAGGGATAATGGGACGCGAAGTCGCCTGTGTTGCCGAAGCCATCTCTATCTCCCGAACCGCGGCCATTTCGCCGCCTCTTGCGTATTCAATATACGTAATCTGCAGAGATGATTTGGGTCAAGCGCCAAAATGGTCGAACCATTGGCGGAAACTCGCATGACTCGATGCGATCGGGCTAATCCGGCGGAAATCGGAGGATGTTGATTCGCATAATCGAATGTCCGCAGACAAATCGAATGGCGCGACTATTGTTCGCGATGCGCGCGATGATCCAGCGTTCGGCTATCTGACGTTTCGCGCGCGTGCCTGATCGCATCGACATGCCGGAAAAAGGCGCGGCGGCGCATCAGGCCAAAAAAGTTGAGCATGAGCGGCAAGGCCGCTTCGACCAGGCGGGCTGCCTCCTCCACGTCCCTGCGGCCCTCGACATGTTCGAGAAAGGTCTTGGCCTCCCACGCGCCGACGAAATCCGAAGCCTCGATATAGAAGCCCAATATGTCCGGCGAATAATCGAGCGTGTCATTGAAACCGGCGTTGCGCATATCGCCCCAGATGCTGACCAGTTCCGCCGAGGTCAGGCTCAAGGCTTCACCCTGATCGGTCTCGATAATCTCGATAATCCCGATTTCGCTCAGTGTCTTCGCGTCCTGTCGGGCCTTGGGATAACGCTTGACCAGAGAATCGAGGGGCACAGGGGCCTGATCGGATGCTTCGCTGTGAGCCACCAGGGTTTCCAGGTCGTCGAAGGCGCTCTCATCAACCCGCTTGCTGGTTCCGCTGCCGGCAACAAGCTCCTTGATCTGGGACAGCGTCAACCGGTTCTCCCGCTGAAGCCGCCGCACCGCGCGGATCGCTTCAACATGCTGATCGCCGTATTCGGCGACGGTCCTGCCGCTGCGTTCCGGTTGAGGAACAAGACCCTCGCGCAGGAAAACGCGGATCGTTTCCCTGTTCACGCCGGTTGCTTCTTCCAGTTCCTTCATTTTCATTGGCCAAGGCTACAGCACGCGATGCGGGACTGCGCAAGATGCCCGTGCACCCGCAGGCCGCCACCTTTGCGCCAGATCAAGGTCGATCGATCCGATCCGGGCCGGAAAGCCCGTTGGCAAGAGGTCAGACCATTGGGCCAGCACTTGTCAGCACGCGAAACGGGCAATACCGATAGCTGGAAAACAAGAGCAACTGGCAAAACATGATCATGGCAAAACCGGCAGGAAGCGAAATCAAGAGGGGCTTCAAACCCATCAAGACGCAGCGCGCATTCGAAGCGGTATGCGATCAGGTGCGCCAGATGGTCGCTGATGGCACGCTAAAGGCAGGTGACAAGCTTCCGGCCGAACGCGAACTGGCCGTCCGCTTCCAGATCAGCCGCAACGCGGTGCGCGAGGCGCTGCGAAGCCTTGAAATGTCGGGTATCATCCGCAACGAAAAGGGCGTGAAGGGCGGCGCCTTCATTCAGGCGGCGGAAAATGAACATGTCGCGCAGGCGATGCAGGACTTCGTCCATCTCGGCAAAGTCTCGCTCGACGAATTGACCGAAGCGCGTCTCAGCATTCAAGCCACTGTCGTTCGCCTTGCGTGCGAACGCGGGACCGACGCCCATTTCGATCGCTTGGCCGCCATCGTGGAGCAGACCCGCATCGAGACCGATGTCGAGGCACGCTATCACTGCGCGGTTGAGTTCTATCAGGTGCTGGCCGAAGCGACGGGGAACCGCATCTATGCGTTGTTCGTCGGGGCCTTGTCATCGATCCTGCAGGCTTTCGTGGCCGGGCCGAATTACAAGACGTTGCAGGAAACCTTGATCGATTCGCGCCACCGCCTTGTCACGGCCCTGCGAGAGAGGGATTGCGGTGCAGCCGTCGCGGAAATGACCGCGCACCTCGACCGGATACACCAACACATGCAGGAAAACGCGGCGCGCTAGCGTCTGGCATTTTGCGCGCTGATGACCATCGGCACCCACTTGCATTTTACCGCCCGATTTTTATAGGTAGGACCATTGTACCTTTAAGAGACGGAGAGCGGTGTGGACGATCGGATGGCAGGCGCCCTTGATGGGATCAGGGTGCTGGATTTCACGGCAGTGATGGCAGGTCCGTTCGCCACGCGCATGCTGGCCGATCTTGGCGCCGAGGTCATCAAGGTGGAGACGATGAAAGGCGGCGATCAGGTCCGCGCCCGTCCGCCGCTGCGCGATGGCAAGAGCCGCTATTTCGCACAGCTCAACGCCGGCAAGCGCAGTCTTGCCTGCGACCTGAAGAACCCTGCCATGCAGGAGACCATCCGCGAGCTGGCCAGCCAGTGTGACATCGTGGTCGAAAATTTCCGCCCCGGCGTGATGGCCCGTTTCGGCCTTGATTATGAAACGCTGGCCAAAACCAATCCGCGCCTGATCTACTGCTCGATCTCAGGCTATGGCCAACAAGGGCCCAAGGCCCATTCCCCCGCCTATGCGCCGGTCATCCATGCCAGCAGCGGATTCGACATGACCAATCTTGAATATCAGGACAATGCGGATAAGCCGGCAACCAGCGGCATCTTCATCGCTGACGTTCTTGGTGGCACCCACGCTTTTGGCGCGATCCAGACCGCGCTCTTCCAACGCGAACGGACCGGCGCGGGCCAGTTCATCGATGTGTCCATGCTGGAAGCGATGGTCGGCATGCTGGTGTATGAAACGCAGACCGCGCAGCAGCCTCTCGATCAGCGCCGCCCGCTTTACAAACCTTTGCGCACCGCCGACGGATTCATCATGGTCGCCCCCACCAGCCCCGGCAATTTCCTGAGCCTGGTAAAAGCAATGGAGCGTGAAGATCTGGCCGACGATCCGCGCTTTGCCACCAATGCCGATCGCAATCGCAACTGGGATGCGCTGCTGACCGAAGCCGAGAGCTGGACCATGAAGCACAGTTCGGAACAGGCCGAAGCACAGCTATCGGCAAAAGGCGTGCCCTGCGCTGTCTATCGCAACGTCACCGAGGTGATGGAGGACGAGCAACTGGCAGCACGCCAAGCCTTTACCACGCTGGACGACGGTGCCGGCCAGTTCAAAGTGACCAACCCTCCTTTCAAAATGTCCAATTCGGCCGCCCATGCCCGCGATCACATGCCCGCGCTGGGCGAGGATGGCGGCGCCATCCTTCACGACATATTAGATTTACGGGACGACGAGATCGAGACCTATCGCTCTCAAGGCATGATGCTATAAGTTCTATCGAGAGGCACATCGGAACAATCAGGTGCCGGACCGAGAGCGGGTTGAGGAAATGACCGAAGTTTTCGAGATCAACATCCGGCACCTGCGCGGGCTGGTGGCCATCCGCGAACACGGCAGTATCACCGCGGCAGGTTCGCTGGTGAACCTTTCCCAACCCGCCCTGACACAAGGCATTGCCAAGCTTGAACGCCAGTTCGGCTATACGCTGTTCGAACGGCGTTCTGGCGGCATGATCCCCACCGCCATGGGTCGCATCGTGATCGAACGGACAGAGGCCGCGCTGAAACATCTGGCCGACAGCGCCCAAGGCCTGACCAATGTGTTCAACAATCCCGAACGGCTCATGACGATGACGCAGCTGCGCGCCTTTCTGGCGCTTGCGGATGCCGGCAGCTTTGCCGAAGCAGCGCGCAGCATTGCCATATCGCAAACGGCTGTCCATCGCGCGGTGGGCGATCTGGAGCTGGTCATCGGCACCGATCTGGTCGAACGACGCGGACGGGCAGTGTGGCTGAATGCAGCAGGCAAAAAGCTTGCGCGCGGGTCGCGGCTTGCCGTTGCCGAAATTCAGGCGGCGCTGGTCGATCTCGCGCTCGACAGCGACAGCCGCAGCGAAATGATCTCCTTCGGCGCGCTGCCGCTCGCTCGCCCCTATATCGTGCCGCGCGCCATGGCCGATATCGCCAAGGAAGTGCCAAAGGCGTCGTTCAAGGTACTGGAAGGCAGCTGGAGCGAGCTTGTGGAGCCGCTGCGCGATGGCGCCATCGACATGATCGTGGGTGCACTTCGCCCCCACGAGATCGCCGATCTATATCAGCGTCCGCTTATCGAGGACCTTCTGGTCGTCGCCGCCGGCAGCCAGCACCCGCTTGCATCGGTGGAAAGGCCGACCATGGACCAGCTGCGGTCCTATCCATGGATCGTGGCGCCCGCCGACGCCCCGCTCAGGGCACATTGGGAACGGTTCTTTGCCGAAGGGCCAAGGCCCGAAACGCAGATCGAATGCGGATCGGTGATGATCATTGGCCGCCTGCTGACCTACTCGAACCTGCTGACGCTATTGTCGCCCGATCAGGTCGCGCTGCAGATCCGCAGCGGGCTTTTGACGCAGATTGGCAAGCCGCTGGAAGGCAGCCGCCGCATGGTGGGGATCACCACGCGGCGCAGCTGGCGACCCACAGCGACCCAGCGCCTGTTCTTCGAAAAGCTGGAAGAGGCCGCGCGCGAACGCACATCCAACCCCGATCTCACGGGCACGTGGATCTGACCCACGCGCCCTGTCGGATCAGTCGAGGTTGATCCAGACCGCCTTCGTTTCCAGATATTCCTCGATGTGATGCGGGCCGGACTCGCGCCCGAATCCGCTCAACTTATATCCGCCGAAAGGAACGCCAGGGTCGAGCATCTGGTAGCAGTTAACCCAGACCGAACCGGCCTTGATGCCGCGCGCCATCTTATGCGCGGTGGCAAGATTGCTGGTCCACACGCCGCTGCCAAGGCCGAAGCTTGTCGCATTGGCACGGGTCAGCACCTCATCGACCGTGTCGAAGGAAAAAGCCGATAGGACCGGCCCGAAGATCTCTTCGCGCGCAATCGTCATACCGTCGGTGACATTGCCAAAAATGGTGGGTTCGATGAAATAGCCCGCGTCATATCCTTCGCCCGCCTTGCGCGCACCGCCCAACAGCGGGCTGGCGCCCTCACCCTCGGCCCCGTCGATGAAAGAAAGGATGCGCTCCATCTGCGCCTGAGACACGACCGGACCGATCTGTGTTTCGGGGTCAAGCGGATCGCCAACGCGAATGGTGCGGCTGTGTTCGACAAGACGCTCCATGAATTCATCGTGGATCGAGGACTGGACGAACAGGCGCGTTCCCGCGCTGCAGATCTGGCCGGCATTGGCAAAGACCGCATTGGCCGCGGCCGGCACCGCCTTGTCGAGATTGGCATCGGCAAAGACGATATTGGGCGATTTGCCACCCAGTTCGACGGTGACTCGCTTCATCGTCGGGGCCGCAGCCTCGATAATTTTCTGACCCACGCCGGTCGAACCGGTGAACGCGATCTTGTCGACATCGGGATGGGCGGAAAGCGCCGCGCCCGCATCGCCAAGGCCGGTGACGACATTGATGACGCCATCGGGTACGCCCGCCTCAAGGCACAGCTCGGCAAAGCGCAGCGCCGACAACGGCGTCTGTTCGGCAGGTTTCATCACCAGCGTGCAACCTGTGGCGAGGACAGGGCCGGACTTCCATACCGACATGCCGATGGGTCCGTTCCACGGGTTGATCGCGGCGACCACGCCGATCGGCTCTTTCAGCGTATGGCTCAGCACATCGCCGGGTACCGAATTGGACAGCGTCTCGCCCGAAATCAGCGTGGCCTGCCCGGCATAATAGCGCAGCAATGCGCCCGCCCTGACCTTGCCCAGCCGCGTACGCGATAGCGGCGCGCCAAGGTCCAGCGTGTCGAGCATGGCAAGCTCGTCCCAGTTCTCTTCGACCAGATCGGCAAGGCGCAGCATGATCGCCTGCCGCTCGGCGGGCTTCATCCGGCTCCACGGGCCGCTCAACGCCTCTCGCGCGGCTTTCACGGCGCGGTCGACATCTTCGGCGCCGCCCTGCGCGACATTGGCCAGCAGTTCGCCCGTGGCAGGATTGCGTGTTTCGAAACGCTGGCCGGAAACGGCGGGCACGCGCTTGCCGCTGATCAGCATGTCCTGATCGCGCTTCGCAATGACCGAGGTGATGGGCGTGTTTGCGTTCATAACTGAAGCTCCGTTTCTGCAACCCGGACCGTTTCGGCCGCTTGCGAATTATGCGATTTGCGCTCTTCCAGAATGAAATCGGCGGCGCGCTGGGCGATCATCATCGTGGGCGCGCTGGTATTGCCGCTGATGATAGAGGGCATGACCGAGGCATCGATCACGCGCAGCCCGTCGATCCCGTGCACCCTCAACCGGTCGTCGACCACGGCTAGCGGATCGCTGGCAGGCCCCATCTTGCAGGTGCCGGTGGGGTGATAGGCAGTATTGACGATCTTGCGCAGCGCCTTGTCGAGCGCTTCGTCGCTGACATGCTCGGCCCCAGGCTCGATCTCCTTGCCGCGCATGGCGGCCAGCGCAGGTTGCGCAAAAATGCGCCGCGCCTCGCGGAAACCGGCGATAAGCGTTGCCATGTCGCGCGGATCGTCAAAGAAATTGGGCTCGATGATCGGCTTGTCCTCGGCCCTGTTGCTCGCCAGCCGCACGCGCCCCTCGCTATTGGGGCGAAGTAGCTGGATCAGCGCCATGAAGCCATGGTCGCTGGGCACCACGCGGGCATTGCCCTTCAACCCGACCAGGAAGGTCATCTGGATATCGGGCCTGCCGCTGCCGTCGGTGCAGACGAAGCCGCCGCACTCCGCCACGTTCGAAGCGAACATGCCTTCGCGTTTCAAAGCATATTTGAACGGCGCGAAGGCATTGCGGGCCAGCGCCGAACGCGAGTTTGCATAGGATTCCCCCGTCGGATTTTCAACCGAGATATGCACGGTGGGATGATCTTGCAGATGCGCGCCGACGCCCGGAAGATGGTGTGCCGGCTCGACGCCCACCTTGACCAGATCATCCCTGTCGCCAATGCCCGAGAGCATCAACAGATGCGGCGAATTTGTCGCGCCCGCGCTGACTAGCACTTCGCTTTTGGCGGTCATGATCTCGCGCTTGCCTTCGCGCTCGATCTCGATCCCGGTGGCGCGGCCATCATTGATGATGATGCGCCGTACCAGCGTTTCATCGAAAACGCTGAGGTTCGGTCGTCCAAGTGCCGGGTGGAGGAAAGCGCGGGCCGCCGAAAGGCGCGTCCCGCGCCGCTGGTTCAGATCATAGCGCCCAAAGCCATCCTTGCGCTCGGCCGCGAAATCCTCGTTGTGGTAATGCCCCGCCTCTACTGCGGCGTCGATGATCGCGGTGGTGATCGGGTTGAAAGATGCCGGTTTCTCGACATCCAGTTCCGCACCCTTGCCGTGCCAAGGCTTGTCAGGGCCGTGGTAGTTTTCAAGCCGCTTGAAGACGGGAAGCACATCGTCCCAGCCCCAGCCGGGATTGCCCGCCTGCACCCAGCCGGCGTAATCTTCTTCCTGCCCGCGAATATAGACGCCGCCATTGATCGCACTGCACCCGCCGAAAAGCTTGCCGCGCGGAAAGCCGATGACGCGCCCGTCGATCGCATCGCCGCCGGTTAACTGCTGCTGCCAGTTGTAACGGGCATGCGGGATCAGGAAGATATTGCCGACCGGCATGATCGTCTTGATATTGACCGGCCATCTGCGATCGGACGGTCCCGCCTCGATCAGGGCAACCGATATGGCGGGATCGGCAGACAGGCGGTTGGCCAACACGCTGCCACCGGGACCCGAACCGATGACGATATAATCGAAACTGTGCGTCACGCAGGTCTCTCCTGATTGCGGTCAAGCCGCGGAATATGGCTTCGCACGATCAGAAACCCGATCGCATTGACCAGCATCAGCACAGCCAGCGCGCCGAAGAACATCTGCGCGCCGCCGCCGATAAGCCATGCGCCGGCCACCGCACTGACAATGGCGCCTGCGCGCCCGGACACGCCCATGGTGCCAAGCCCGCGCGCCCTGACGCCGGTGGGGAATGCATGGGCGCCCACGGCGAACATGGCCGATTGCGCGGCGCTGGCGAACAGGCCCATAGCGACCAGCAGGCCCAGCATGGCGTTCTCGTTGCCACCTGCGCCCATCGGCAAGATCGCCAGCGCGGTGCAAACCAGCGTGCCGATAAGCGCCATGGTGACAAGTGTAATGCGCGAACCCAGCTTGATGATGGCGAAGGATGCCAGCATCGCGCCGATCACCCCGCCCATGTTGAAACTGGTCAAGCCAAGGCTGGCCAGTTTCAGGTCATAGCCGCTGGTCGTCAGCAAAGTGGGGGCCCAGTTGAACATCAGGTAGATCATGAACATGCCCGAAAACATCGCCAGCGCGAGTGCGAGCGTATCGCGCAGATGCGCCGCGCCAAACAGCGCGGAAAACGGCATTTTTTCAACCTCTCCGCCCGCGCCCTGCGCCTTTAGCGAAGCGGGATCGGGATGGCCGATGCGCGTCATCACCTTTTCGAATTCGACCCGGCGCTTACCGCTGTCCAGCAGATATTGCGGGGATTCCGGCAGGACGAGTAGAAGATAGAGAACGAAGGCTATGGTGATCGCGCCGCCCAAATAGAAGAGCCAGCGCCAGCCGAGCGAAGGCAGGATCGCCGCCGCCGCAAGACCGCCCAGCACGCCACCAATCGATACGCAGACGACGCCGAAAGTCACCGCCTGGCTACGCCAGCGCGCAGGCGTGAATTCCGCGATCATGGCCGACGCCGTACCGGGTACGCCGCCAAGCCCTGCGCCAGCCAGGAACTTGAGCACTGCGACCTGCCACAGCGCGGTAGAAAATCCGGTCAGCAAGGTGGCAATGCCGAATAGTGACACGCCGATCAGCAATGCCCCTCGCCTGCCGACAAGATCGCCGATCACGCCCGAGACCAGCGTGCCGATCGCCATGCCCACAAAGCCCAGTGCAAAGACCATGCCCAGCGTATCCCGGCTGATGTCCCATTCGGCAATCAGCGATGGCGCGGCAAGGCCCAGCATCTGGTTGTCGAGCCCGTCGAGCACGACGGTCGCCGCGATCATCAGCACCGACCATATCTGGTAATAGGACAGCGGCAGGGCATCGAGAAAACCGCCCTGCTGATTGCTGCTCAGCGAAACTGCCAAAATCCTCTCTCCTGCGTTGGAACCGGCCGGCCGCTTTGCGGCTCTATCAAACCGGGATCGATGCTCTGTTAGATGTCGAGCACCAATTTCGATGAGCACGAGCCGGAGCAGCAGACCATCACCGAAGTGTTTGCCGCCTTCTCTTCGTCGGTCAGGAAGTGGTCGCGGTGATCGGGCACGCCGTCCAGCACCTTGACCTGACAGGTGCCGCACACGCCTTCCGAACAGGCAAAGCCGATATCGACACCCGCCGTCAGCAGCGCATCGAGCATGGTCTCGCCTTCGGCCACGGTAATGGTCTTGCCGCTGCGCGTCAGTTCAAGCGCATAGCCGCCATCGGTCGCGATTTCGGTATCGGCCGAGAAATATTCGATATGGACGTTCTCGGAAGGACGCCCCTTGTTAAGCGCGACGAAGGCATCCAGCATCCCGCCCGGACCACAGCAATACAGATGGGCATCGCCGGGCGCGCTTTCGCTCAGCCCTGCAAGGTCGAGCTTTGCCCCGCCCTCGATCCCGTCGAACACGATCTTGGCATTGGGAAAAGCGGCGATCCGATCGACGTAGGCCGCACGGTCAGGCGTCGCGGCCACGTAATGCAACTCCCAACTCTTTCCCAGATCCTCAAGCCGCGCGATCATCGGCAGCATCGGGGTAACGCCGATTCCGCCCGCGATCAGCACGGTATGCGCGGCATCTTCGTTCATCGGGAAATTGTTCTTCGGCGCCGAAATCTCGACGATTTCGCCCACGCGCCACACCTCGTGAATGTGGCGCGATCCGCCGCGGCTGTCGATCGCATGGTGGACCGCGATTTCGTAATAGCGGCGTTCTTTCGGATCGTTGACCAGCGAGTAGCTGCGGGTCAGACCCGGCTTGAGCTGGACATCGACATGCGCGCCCGGTTCGAATGCGGGCATGTCCTGCCCGTCGAGCGTGGTCAGGAAGTAGGAGTTGATCCCGTCCGCTTCCCATTCGATCTTCTTGATTCTGGCTTTCATGGTACTTCCTTGCCCATACGCAGGCGTGTCGTCGATCTCGGGGGTCTCGACCTCGCCCGCGTATTGCATGTCCTCTACATCTCGCATCGTTCTCTCCCGAAACGACGGATCTTCATCGGCCCCGAAATTTGCTGACCGGAAACTGGAGCCGAAGCCGTGGGGCCTTATTCGGCCGCCTCGACCTCCTTGCCCCAGCGCGTTGCCTTGGACAGCGCGGTTTCATAGGCACCGGCAAGGCTGTCATCGGGGTTATGCAGGAAGGAACCGGCTCGCGCATTGTAGAACACTTCCGGTTCCTGCGCGCCGGGTGCGAGCGCCTTGCCTTCGGCCACGGCGCGCGCGGCCATCAAAACCCGGCGACGGACACGCGCGATCATCTGGTCGGTCGGGGCCAGGTTTTCAAAGCTGTGGTCGGTGATCGGCCCCATGCTCTCGGTCACGGCCTGATCCTGCATGGTGATGTTCGGAATGCCGGTGAACTGGGTGCCGTTGCGCTGGGAATCGCGGTCGATCGCCCAATCGTTCGTTTCGCTGTCGGTCGAGCGCCAGCGGCCGTACCAGTCGGTGGTGTTGGGCGCATAGCTGATCACGTCGAACAGCGGCGTGCCGTCCTTCAGCGTCGAGGTATAGGCAGGGTTGCCCGCATCGCTGCCGCAGGTGATGTCGAACAGCATCGAGTGTTCATCGTCGATCGGAACCCAAGCGCGGGCGATGGCGCGGGTGGCAAAGCGATTATTGGGTGTCTGCGTCCAGAACGGGAACATGTAATGCGCCACGCGCCATGACATCTGCCCGTCGTCGTTCGGACGATAGCCGCCATACATCACGCCCCAGTCGGACTGCGCGACTTCATATTCCGGCGCGCGGTTGAGGACGGTCGGACGCATCGGGTGATCCTCGTCCAGATCCTCGGCCTTCAAGGAACCGACGTGGAGGAAGCCGACATGGCTGGTGTCGATGTCGCCTTCCAGCGCCTGGAGCCAGTTGCAGTCGCGCTGCAGGCACCAGATCTCGGCATCGGGATGCATCGCAGCCTCGATCTGCGGGTGCGGCGGAGGATTGTCCTGATCGGCACCCATGTACACCCAGATCAGTCCATTCGCCTCATAGGTCTTGTAGGCCTTGGCGTGGACACGCTCCTTGAAGTCCATGCGGGCAGGAACCGAGGGCATGTCGACGCACTTGCCGTCAACGTCGAATTTCCAGCCATGATAGACACAGCGAATACCACTTTCCTCGTTACGGCCGATGAAGAGCGAGGCGCAGCGGTGCGGGCAGCGGTGGTCCATTATGCCGACGCGGCCTTTGCTGTCACGGAAGGCAATCAGCTTTTCGCACATGATCATCAAGCGAACCGGATCGCCATCGGCTACCAGCTCCGATGAAAGGCAAGCCGGCACCCAATATTGGCGCATGAATGTACCCATGACGGTGCCCGGGCCCACGCGGGTCAGGTCTTCGCTGTCCTTGGTCTGCATTTGATCCTCACAGTTTCTGGTTCTGTCATTGTGCTGGGCCGACCCCCGGTCGCCCCCCGCTTGCACCCGGATGTCCGGACGGCATTTCGATTCCGAGCTAAATGTTCTGCCGCCACAGCCCCAATCGGAATATGGTTGTACCATTCGAAAATAGGGACGATGCTATTGCTATTATTTCTCTTCATCGCTCTTTCTTCGCTCCAGAACACAATCGTTCAATCGGCTTCAGGGAGAGAAGACCAGAAATGAAGAACTATATTCAGACACTTACGTCATGCCTTGCCATCGCGGCCTGCTTTGCCACGCCCGCATTCGCACAGGACGCACCAACCACGGCATCATCGGATTCGGTAGGTGATGAGGACTCCGATCAGATGACTGAGGGGCCTGTCCGCCGGGACGACACGCAGGAAATCATCGTGACCGCTCAACGCCGCGAATCGACTGTGCGCGACGTTCCCTTCTCGATCGCTGCGTTCGGCGGCGCGGACCTTGCCGAACAGCAGGTCTTCAGCCCGACCGCGCTCACCACCGAGCTTCCCGGCATCACCGTCAACACGTCTGACAAGTCGCTTTCGATCCTTTCGATCCGCGGCAATGTGTCGACCTTTCGCACCGCGACACTCGACACGCCCGTCGCCTATTTCCAGGATGACATCTATTACGTGTTCAACAACGACCTGAACGCGAACTTCTATGACGTTAACCGTGTCGAGGTGCTGCGCGGGCCGCAGGGCACGCTGTTCGGCCGCAACGTCGTGGGTGGCGCCATCGCGGTCGTGACGAACAACCCCGAATTTGGCGACGAGTATTCGTTGCAGGTCACCGGCGGCAATGGCGGCTATTTCCGCACCGAAGGCGTCGTCAACGGCACCGTCGTGGAAGACAAGCTGGCCGCCCGCTTCGCATTCTCGACCGAGCGCTCCGACGGTTTGATCAAGACCCCCAACCAGCCCGGCAATTACGGCGAGACCGATGGCTATGCCATGCGCGGCAAACTGCTGTTCACCCCGACAGACACGCTCGAGATCGTTCTGGCTGGGGATTATTCCTATACCAAGGGCAATGCCGGTTCGATCCAGCTGGGCATTGGCGGCGATCAGGTTGTGCCCGATACCTTCGGCGATTTCACCAATGACGAGTGGACGAACAACGACTACGCCCCCTCACCATACAGGCAGCGCCTGCGGGGCGGTTACCTGCGCGGTGATCTTGACCTGATGGGCGGTACGCTGACCGCGATCACCGGCTATCGCATGAATGACAGCCACGCGATCAACGACGACATTCCCGTCGGAACGGTCGTGCCCGTTTTCGACCGTCGGCAGGACGTAAAGAATCGCAGCTTCACGCAGGAACTGCGTTATGCGTCCGCACCCAATCGCCTGTCCTATGTGGCGGGCGTCTATTACCTCAACGCCGATGTCTCGACGACGAACATCTTCTATTACAGCCCGCTGCCAGAAAGCGTGTTCGACGGACGCATCCGCACCAACCCGGATGTCTCGAACATCACCCGCGTTCAGGACGGCAAGGTCAAGTCCTACGCAATCTTCGGAGAACTGACCTTCGAAGTAACCGACCGAATCTCGGTCGTTGCCGGTGGCCGTTACACGAAAGACAAGAAGTCGATCGACTACCGCGCCTTTTCGACCACCGATCCTGATGGCATCCCCGGCCTTGGCTTTCCGGGCGACGTCGAAGCCTCGGGCGGTGAAAGCTGGGACGCGTTCACTCCGCGCTTCACCGTCAAGTACGAGCCGATGGATGGCGTGAACCTGTATGCGACCTATGCCAAGGGCTTCAAATCGGGCGGCTTTGTCGACAACGCCTATCTGAACCCGACCATCCCGCTCGATCCAGAAAAGGCCCGCAACTACGAAATCGGCGCAAAGACCCGGCTGTTCGGCAACATGCTCGACCTTAATGTCGCGCTGTTCGACCAGACAACGAAGGACTTGCAGAACTTCTCGGGCGCAGGCGGCGTGGCGCACACGTTTAACGGCACGCTGAAGATGCAGGGCATGGAACTTGAATCGAAGCTGCGTCCGGTGCCGGGTCTTCAGTTCACTTTCAATTACACCTACCTCGATGGCGAATATACCTCGCTGTACGACCCGCTGGTCGATGTCGATTATTCGGGCAATCCCGCGAAATATGCGCCTAAGCACTCGTTCCTGGCGCGCGCCAAATATGATGCCTATCTGCCCAATGGCGCGATCCTCACGCCGCAGGTGGAATTCAACTATTCCTCGCGCATCTCGACCGACGACGCGAACAACCTCTCGACCTGGCAGAACCTCTATAATGACACGCGCGGGCGCACGCTCAATGCGCGTCTCAACTACGAGAGTGCCGACGGTCACTGGAATCTGGGCCTGTGGGGCAAGAATCTCACCAACAATTACCAGATCATGCATGCCGACGACATTACGGCCTTCCTCGTCGTGCCGACGGGGCAGACCCGGTACTGGAAAATCTTCACTAACACCCCGCGCACCTATGGCCTGACGCTGGGCTACAAGTACTAAGTCAAGGAACTGGAGCGCGACATGACCCTTACCGAAATCCCCCGGCCCGGCTCCTTCTCTTTCGAAGGGCGGACTGCAATGGTTACCGGCGGCGCCAAGGGCGTTGGCGAGGCCATCTGCCGCGAAATACACGCAGGGGGAGGAAATGTTGCGATCTGCGATATCGACCTGGCGGCGGCTTCGGCCGTCGCCGGGTCCCTCGACCCTTCGGGCGAGAGCGTTATGGTGGTCTCGCTCGACGTACGCAGCAAGGATGATTTCATCGCCGGACGCGATGCCGTCATCGCCAAATGGAGCAAGGTCGATATTCTGGTGAACAATGCCGGCTTTGCAAAGCGCACACCGGTTGACGACATCACGCCAGAGGAATTCGACGAGATCGTCGCCATCAACATGCGCAGCGTTTTTCTGGGCTGCCAGGTCTTCAAGGATCACATGGCGGAAAACGGCTATGGCCGGATCGTCAATATCACCTCATTGGCAGGGCAAAACGGCGGCACGGTTGCTTCGCCGCATTATGCCTCATCCAAGGCCGGCGCGATCATGCTGACGAAATATTTCGCGCAATTGCTGGCCGACAAGGGGATCACGGTGAATGCGATTTCCCCCGGCCCCATCGCCACGGCGAAGGCTCGTTTGTCGGACGAACAGATCGCCATAGTGGAAGGCAAGGTCCCGATCGGTCGCTTCATGGAGGTCAGCGAGATTGCCGCAGCGACGGCCCTGCTGGCATCAGACCGCGGCGGCTTTTTCGTCGGGGCAACGCTGGACATGAACGGCGGACTTTACGTCCGCTGACTACGTCCAACGAGTGCCGCCCGCTCACATATTGGGATAATTGGGCCCGCCGCCGCCTTCGGGCGTGACCCAGTTGATGTTCTGCGTCGGATCCTTGATGTCGCAGGTCTTGCAGTGGACGCAGTTCTGCGCGTTGATCACGAACTTGGGATCGCCCTCTTCCACCCCGACATATTCATAGACGCCCGCCGGGCAGTAACGCGCCGCAGGCCCGGCATAGACCGGCAGGTTGATCCTCAGTGGAACATCGGGGTCCTTGAGCTGAAGATGGCAGGGCTGGTCTTCCTCGTGATTGGTGTTCGACAGGAACACGCTGGAAAGCCGGTCAAAGCTGATCACGCCATCGGGCTTGGGATACTGAATCGGCTTGAACAGATCGGCGCGCATCGTCTGGTCACAGTCGCGGTGGTGTTTCATCGTGATGGGCAGGCCGATTTTCAGCGTGCGCATCCACATGTCCGCGCCCGCGATCACCGTGCCCAGCGCGCCGCCGAACTTGGCGACTGCGGGCTCGGCGTTCTTCACCTTCTTCAATTCGTCCGCGATCCAGCTGGAGCGCAGGTTCGTTTCGTAATCGACGACCTCGTCAGCCGAACGTTCGGCGGCGATCGCCTCGGCCACGGCTTCTGCCGCCAGCATGCCCGACTTCATCGCGGTATGGCTGCCCTTGATGCGCGGCACGTTGACGAAGCCCGCGCTGCACCCGATCAGCGCGCCGCCGGGGAAGGTGAGTTTCGGCACCGACTGCCATCCGCCTTCATTGATGACGCGCGCGCCGTAAGACACGCGCTTGCCGCCTTCGAGGATCGCGCGGATTTCAGGGTGCTGTTTCCAGCGCTGGAATTCCTCGAACGGGAAGAGGTACGGGTTCTTGTAATCGAGTGCGACGACGAAGCCCAAGGCCACCTGCCCGTTCGCCTGGTGGTAGAGGAAGCCCCCGCCCCACGCGTCGTTTTCGCTAAGCGGCCAGCCCTGTGTGTGCAGCACACGGCCCGGCGCATGCTTCTTGGGATCGATGTCCCACAATTCCTTCATGCCAAGGCCATAGACCTGCGGTTCGCAGTCGGCCTCAAGGTCGAACTTCGCCTTCAGCTGCTTGGTCAGCGACCCGCGCGCGCCTTCGGCGAACAGCGTGTATTTGCCGTGCAGTTCCATGCCGGGCTGGTAGTCCTGCTTATGGCTGCCATCGGCGGCAACGCCCATGTCGCCGGTCGCAACGCCCTTGACCGAACCGTCATCGTTGTAAAGCACCTCGGCCGCCGGGAAGCCGGGGAAGATTTCCACGCCCAGCCCTTCGGCCTTTTCGGCAAGCCAGCGGCACAGGCTGCCCAGCGAACCGGTGTAATTGCCATCGTTCGACATAAAGGGCGGCATCATGATGTGCGGCATGGCGAACTTGCCCTTGGCCGACAGGGTCCAGTGCCAGTTATCGGTCACTGGGGTCTCGGCCATCGGGCAATCGTCATCGCGCCAGTCGGGCAGCAGCTCGTCCAGCGCCTTAGGATCGACCACCGCGCCCGACAATATATGCGCGCCGATCTCGCTGCCCTTCTCCAGCACGCAGACCTCAAGATCCGCGTTCACCTGCTTCAGCCGGATCGCCGCGCCCAATCCCGCAACGCCGCCACCGACGATGACGACATCATAAGGCATGGATTCGCGTGTGGTCATAGGCCTTCAGTCAACTCCGGCACGGCCTTGTACAGATCCGCGACGAGGCCGATGTCAGCGACCTGGAAGATGGGTGCGTCTTCGTCCTTGTTGATGGCGATGATGGTCTTGCTATCCTTCATCCCCGCAAGGTGCTGGATCGCGCCCGAGATGCCGATGGCGATATAGACTTCCGGTGCCACGATCTTGCCGGTCTGGCCGACCTGGTAGTCGTTGGGGATATAGCCCGCGTCCACGGCAGCACGCGATGCGCCCACGCCCGCGCCGAGCTTGTCGGCGAGCGGCATGATGACGCTTTCGAAGGTTTCGCTGTCCTTCAGCGCGCGGCCGCCCGACACGATGATCTTGGCGCTGGTCAGTTCCGGGCGTTCGCTCTTGGCGATCTCGGCGCCGATGAAGCTGGATTTGCCCGCATCGCCGGTGGAGGCGACCGCCTCGATGGCAGCCGATCCGCCCTCGGCCTCGGCCTTGTCGAAGGCAGTGCCGCGTACGGTGATGACCAGCTTCGCATCGGTCGATTCAACGGTCGCAATCGCGTTGCCCGCATAGATCGGGCGGGTGAAGCTCTTGTCGCCCTCGACCGAGAGGATGTCGCTGATCTGCATGACATCGAGCAGCGCCGCCACGCGCGGCGCGATGTTCTTGCCGGTGGTCGTGGCCGGGAACAGCACCGCGTCATGATGATCCATCAGCGAGGTGACAAGCGGCGCGACATTCTCGGCCAGCTGGTGTTCAAAGGCTGCGTCATCCGCGACATGGACCTTGCCCACGCCCGCGATCTTGGCAGCCGCTTCACCCACTGCGCCGCAGCCAGCGCCCGCGACCAGCAGGTGCACTTCGCCCAGCTTTGCCGCAGCGGTGACTGTGGCGAGCGTCGCATCGCCCAGATTGGCGTTGTCGTGATCGACATAAACAAGCGTTTTCATGATCATGCGACTCCCATTGCTTTAAGCTTGGCGACCAATTCATCGACATCGGCCACCTTCACGCCCGCCTGCCGGACCGGCGGTTCGGCGACGGTCAGCGTCTTCAGACGCGGCGCGATATCGACGCCGTAGTCAGCCGGGGTCTTGGTCTCCAAAGGCTTCTTCTTCGCCTTCATGATGTTGGGCAGCGAAGCATAGCGCGGCTCGTTCAGGCGCAGATCGGTCGTCACGATCGCAGGCAGCGACAGCTTCACCGTCTCCAGCCCGCCATCGACTTCGCGGGTCACGCTGACGCTGTCACCCTCGACCTCGACCTTCGACGCAAACGTGCCCTGCGGCAGGTCCATCAGCGCGGCCAGCATCTGGCCGGTCTGGTTGCTGTCGTCGTCGATCGCCTGCTTGCCAAGGATGATGATTCCCGGCTCGATCTCGGCGGCCACGGCCTTCAGGATCTTGGCCACCGCCAGCGGCTCGACCTCCTGATCGGTCTCGACCAGCACCGCGCTGTCCGCACCCATCGCCAGCGCCGTGCGCAGCGTTTCCTGCGCCTTGGCAGGACCGATGCTGACCGCGATGATCTCTTCGACCTTGCCCGCTTCCTTCAGACGGATCGCTTCTTCCACCGCGATCTCGTCGAACGGGTTCATGCTCATCTTCACGTTCGCAAGATCCACGCCCGAGCCGTCCGCTTTCACACGCGGCTTCACGTTATAGTCAATAACCCGCTTCACGGGCACCAGGGCCTTCATAAGCCTATCCTATTCAATGCAGAGGTGAATCAGCGCAGCAGTTCTTTTGCGATGGTGTTCTTCTGGATTTCTGAAGAACCCTCATAAATCCGCGTGATGCGGATATCGCGATAGAGCCGTTCGATCGCATAGCCCTTGCAATAGCCCGCGCCGCCATAAATCTGCAGCGCGGTATCGACCGTACGGCCGCCCGCCTCGGTCGCGAACAGCTTCGCCATCGAAGCCAGTTCGCGGCGCTTTTCGCCCTGATCATAGCGCCATGCGGCATCGAGCAGGATCAGGCGCGCGGCACGCATGTCGGTCGCCATACCGGCCAGATAATGGCGAATTGCCTGAAAATCGGCGATGACATTGCCGAACGCCGGGCGAACTTTCGCTTCTTCAGTCGCAAGTTCGAGCGCATATTCGCCCATTCCCACTGCCGTCGCGCCAACATTCATGCGGCCTTCGTTCAAACATTCAAGCGCATAGCTGAAGCCCTTGCCCTCTTCGCCGATCAGAGCGTCGGCAGGCACCTGACATTCATCGAATGTCAGTTCGTACACGGCCGGCGAAGTACCCATCAGCTCGATCACGCCCGACACCGAAAAGCCCGGCGTATCCGCCGGCATCAAGAAGGCCGAGATGCCCCCGCGAGCACCTGCGCTCTTGTCCGTGTAGGCATAGACCGTGACAAATTTCGCGTTCTTGCCGTTCGAGATATAGGTCTTCGATCCATTGATCACCCAGCCATCGGCATTGCGCGTCGCGGTGGTGCGCATTGAACCGGGATCAGACCCCGAACCCGGCTCCGTGAGAGCGAAGGCTACCGGAATTTCGCCAGTTGCCATTCCCGGGATCAGCATCTCCTTCTGCGCTTCAGTGCAGTGATAGGCGATGTTCTTCGCGCCCGGACCCATCAGTGGGCGAATTTCGGTCCAGAATTGGGGGGGAAGGCGCGCAAGCTCGATCTGCACCGCAGCCTGCGCCAGAGCGCCAAGCCCAAGGCCGCCATATTCCTCGGGCAAGGCCATGCCGAAATATCCGTTATCGACTAGGGTCTGGCGAACGATCGGCGGGACCACGCCAGTCTCAACGAATTCGCGCTCCAGCGGCAGCAGGTCGTTGACGATGGCCTTTGTCGCCTCACAGAAATCCTTGATCTCGTCGGGAAGTTCGAAGTCCATGATGTGCCTTTCAAATGTCTCGATCACTCTCAACACTGAAAAAGCATAATGGTCCTACCATTGCAAGAGTGATGTCGGCCAATTCTGAGGCAGGCGACAAAGCGAGCGCCGTTCCAAACCGGCTGCTAGAGAAAAATTGCGTTGCCGGCGGCCAAGCAACGTATTGACGATATTCGATTTATTATCTAAGCAAATCGCAATTATTCAATTTCGCAAATACCATTCAGAACCCGTGAAATTGCGCCTCGCCCGCCTACACACGACAACGGCGCTGAATTTCATGCCCCCTCCATCCCGAAAATCTTATGGCATTATGCTATTGGAATTGGCTTGCGCGCAGCATGGCAGCATACTGAAAATACAGATCAGAACAGTGCCGCTCAGATCGGCAGGAATTATCTGGAGAGATTCATGTTCATCAAGAACACCTGGTATGTCGCTGCCTTCGCCGCCGAGATCGAGTCGGGCAAGACACTCGCCCGCAAGCTCCTGAACAAACCGGTCGTCCTCTTTCGCACCGATGACGGCAAAATCGCCGCACTGGAAGACCGGTGCAGTCACCGTGCGATGCCCCTCAGTTCCGGCCACGTAGACGGTTGTCGCATCCGCTGCGCCTATCACGGTGTCGAATTCGAAGCCGACGGCAAGTGCGCGCGCATTCCTAATCAGGAACGTATTCCGCCTGCCGCCAATGTGCGCAGCTATCCGGTTGTCGAAAAGGATCATCTGATCTGGATCTGGATGGGCGATGCCGAACTGGCCGATCCCGCACAGATCATCGACAGTCCGGAACACAACGATCCAAAGTGGACGTGGCGACCCTATAATTTCCCGGTGAATGCCGATTGGCAGCTTATCGTCGACAATATCATGGACCTGACCCATGTGCCTTACATCCACGCGGGCACGATCGGCGGTAACCCCGAACAGCATTATGGCGCGGAAACCAAGGTAGAGTTCGACGGCAAGCGCGTGGAACTTCTGCGCAAGATGCCCAATTCGGTCCCGCCGCGTTCCTATATCGACGCGGGCGGCTTCAAGGGACGCGTCGATCGCTGGCAGGAAGTGCGCTTCGAACCGGCCCGGGGCATGACCCTGCGCGTCAATGCGGGTGGCTGCGATGCGGGGACCGGCGCCTATGAAGGCCGCCGCGACAATGGCTTTGAACTGGCGAACAACCATTTCATCACGCCCGAAACGGAAACGACCAGCCATTATTTGTGGACTATCTGCACCACGGCCGATCCGGCGACCGGCGTGCCTGACAAGCTTTTCGATCAGTTCTTCGACACGATCACCGAAGACGAACAGACGCTGGCGCTACAGCAGGAACGGATCAATGACGATCCTGGTCGTACCTTCGTCGGCATTGCCAGCGACGGCGCCGTGAACCAGGCTCGCCGCCTGCTCAGCGCTATGGCTGAGGCTGAAGAAGGTCAGGGCATGGCGGCCTGACGGAAAAGATTCTGCCCCACTAAAAAGGAGCGGCGCTTCAGCACCGCTCCTTTTCTTTTGCACATGATGAACGCTTCGATCAGAACGAGGTAATCACGCTGCGGGCGATCGCACCGCCCTTCAGCTCCGTATAGGCCTCATTAATCTCCTCGATCCCGATCTCGCGCGAGATCAGGTCATCGAGGTTGAGCTTACCCTGCAAGTACAGCTGGGCATACATCGGGATGTCTTGCTTGATATTAGTCGAACCCATATAGACACCGCGGAGATCAACCTGATTGGTCAACAGGTCGACCGTAACATTGACATCGATGGTCGATGTCGGCGCATGGACCCCGATCATATAGGCGCCCCCGCCCTTGCGGGCCATCTGGATCGCCTGCTCCGATGTAGCCTTGATGCCCACGACCTCGAAAACGTGATCCGCGCCGCCCGGTATAAGCGTGCGCAACGCTTCGACAGAATTGCCGGAAGACGCATCGATGAAATCGGTCGCACCGAACTTGCGGGCAAGCTCTTCCTTCCTTGGCTGCATGTCGATCGCCACAATGCGCCCTGCGCCAGCCAGCTTCGCACCCGAAATAACGTTAAGCCCGACGCCGCCAATGCCGATCACGGCAACCGTATCGCCCGGGCGGACAGAAGCGGTATTGATCGCTGCACCTGCCCCGGTGATCGTGCCGCAGCCCAGCAGCGAGGCCTGTGCGAACGGCAGTTCCTTTGGCACCTTGGCAAGCTGGTTTTCATGCACCAGCGCCTTTTCCGCAAAGGCACCCGTACCGAAAACTTGCGTGACGGCCCCGCTCTCACCTCGCAGGCGCGGCTTCTCACCCTCATCGGCGCGCAGCGTTTCTTCTGGATGGGTGCATTGATAGGTCTTGCCCGAATTGCAGGCGCGGCAATGACCACAGAACTGGATAAGCGAGCCGACGACATGGTCGCCAATCTCGAATTCGCGCACTTCGGGACCGACCGCGATGACCACGCCGGCCAGTTCGTGCCCCAACACGGCGGGAAGCGGCACGCCGAAATCGGTCTCGGCAAAGTGAAGATCGGAATGGCAAAGGCCCGATGCCTTCACCTCGACCAGCACCTCGTGGTCGCGGGGTTCGTCGATTTCGATTTCGCCGACCTGAAACGTACCGTCCAGGTTATTGAGTATGGCAGCCTTCACGTTCTTCTCCTTGATCCTTCTGCGTCAGGCGCAAATCGGCCCGACGATCATGGTCGTATCCTCAATCGCCTTTGGATTGCGGCAGCACTCGACCATCTGGTCGCGTTGGNCGATCGCGAATTTAAACGTTGCGCATTCGGCGCATGCGGGAAGCTTTTCACGCAGATCGTTCCAATTCACGGAACTGTGTCTTCGAACGAGTCTTTCTGCGTCCTGGCCATAGTCGCATGGCGATCGCAGCGGTGAGCACGCTGCCTACACGCCGCCAAACACGTCGAAAAACAACTCATTCACTCATGTCTCCCTTCTTTTCCTGTTGTGAAGGCAGCCATGTTCGCGCTCATTCGCCAAGCAGAGCGGTCACCGTCTTGGTCTCGGTGTAGTGCAGCAAGCCCTCTTCCCCGACCTCGCGGCCCCAGCCGGATTCCTTCACGCCGCCAAAAGGCGCGGAAGGATCGTTCATGCCGTGGGTGTTGATCCAGACCACGCCGGCCTGCAGTTGACGTGCGGTAAGATGCGCGCGCGAAAGATCGCGGGTCCAGATATTGGCCGCCAGCCCAAAGCGCGTGTCATTGGCAGCCTTCACCACCTCCTCGACATCGTCGAACGGCGTCGCGACAAGAACCGGACCGAAGATCTCTTCGCGCACGATGCTGGCATCGCGGTTCGGATTGGCGAAGATCGTCGGCTCTACAAAATAGCCGTCCTTGCCGCCGGTCCCGCCGCCGGTGACGACTTCGGCGCCGCACTGCCGGCCCTGTTCGATATAGTCGAGCACGCGGATCTGCTGCGCACGCGACACCAGCGGCCCCAGCATCGTTTCCGGATCACGGCCATGACCCAGCTTGAAGCCTTGCGCCACCTTTGCGATGCCCTCGACCACCTGATCATAGACCGATCGTTCGACGAACAGGCGCGAGGCGGCGAGGCACACCTGCCCCGAATTGAAAAAGATGGCGAGCGCGGCGCCGAGCGTAGCCTTTTCGAGGTCCGCATCGGCAAAGATCAGCGAAGGCGATTTACCGCCGAGCTCCAAAGTCACGCGTTTCAGATCATCGGCAGCGGTGCGCACGATCTGCTTGCCGACCCTTGTCGAACCGGTGAAGGCGATCTTGTCCACGCCGGGATGTGCGACCAAAGCCTGCCCGGCATCCTGACCGTACCCCGTGACCACGTTGAGCACGCCTTCGGGCAAACCGGCCTCGAGCGCGAGTTCAGCCAGCCGAAGCGCGGTCAGCGGCGTAACTTCCGAGGGTTTCAGGACGATCGTACAGCCTACCGCCAGCGCCGGGGCGATCTTCCACGCGGCCATCGCCAGCGGATAGTTCCATGGCACGATCTGGCCGACCACGCCCACTGGCTCGCGCACGGAATAGCTGTGGTATTGCTGCCCGTCGCCGGAAATCGGATTGACCTGCCCGCCGATCTTGGACGTCCAGCCCGCCATGTAGCGAAAAATGTCGATCGCCGCCGGCACGTCGACGGCTAGCGCGTGATGCACCGCCTTGCCGTTGTCGTAACTTTCCAGAAGTGCCAGTTCGCCGGCGTGCTCCTCGATCTTGCGGGCGATATTCTCGATTATCTTGCCGCGGTCGAGCGGACGCATGCGCGCCCAGCTTGCAGACTCAAATGCCTTTCGCGCGGCGCTAACAGCACGGTCAATATCCTCGGCGGAACCTGCCGGGACGCGGGTGAAGATTTCGGCGGTGGCCGGATCCTCCACATCGATGCATTGCCCATCGGCGCTCTCGGTCCATTCTCCGCCGATCAGCATGCGATTGCGTGGAAGGTGGACTTCGTGCCCTTTTTTACCATGCAGCGTCTGCGCAAAAGCCGTTTCGTTCATAGCTCTCTCCATCTCGCAGGCACTATTTGCCAGCTCATTAGTCTTTTTTCGTTGCAGCCGTCTGACCGGCGCGCCGCATCAAACACCATCGGTCAGACAGTGCTTAGCCAGCGAGTCTCGTCACGATGGTCGACGCTGTTCGCTCATCTCGAATGCGGGGAATGGGTGATGCCAAACCTCTCATCGATTACGCATCTCTCAGTGTGCGTATAGCTAATACGTAATGATCGATTTTCGGATCGGCAATATGTTTGAAAGGTCGGACCAATATTGGCTTTTCAGGGCAAAAATCACGGCTTTAAGCCGTTTTCTTAAGGCAAATGTCGAGGCTTGCTTCACTTTTTGAATAGTCAGCAGTGATTCGAATATCGTTGGCCACCTAAGCTCAGGACCCATTGATTTGCAGGCGACGATATGATTGTGCTTTGCACGCCTTGGGCTCCAGGCTCCGCGAGGAGACTGAGTATGAGCGACCTGTATTGGGCGTCACCTTAGGGTTTGTGCGCCAGACAACGACTTGCCGGACATAATGCGAACATGGGCGTCAGGTGGCGGCGCGGAGATACTGGTATAGCGTTTCACGGCTGATACCCAGTTCGCGTGCGATGGCTGCCTTGCGCTCACCGGCGGCGGCGCGGCGATGCAACTCAGCGATCATTTCGTCGGACAGGGACCGTTTTCGTCCGCGATAAGCGCCACGTTGCTTGGCGACAGCGATGCCTTCGCATTGTCGTTCTCGGATCAAAGCGCGCTCGAATTCGGCGAACGCGCCCATGACTGAAAGTATCAGGTTGGCCATGGGAGAATCTTCGCCGGTGATTGCCAGGCTTTCCTTCACGAACTCAATCCGAACACCTCGATTGGTGAGCGATTGGACGAGCCTGCGCAGGTGGCGGCAAGATATTCGGTCGCGGTCTGCGCCTGTTCGGGGCCCAGCGGCGCGCCCAGCCCGATCATCTGCTGGACGATATCGTTCCATTCGCCCGGCGTGCGCCCGCGCGAAGTGGCAAGCGCAAAGGAATGGCACCCCGCACAGGTCGTCTCCACAAGCTGCTTCGCCGCGCCCGGTAATGCCGATCCCGCAGACGACTGCGTCGCGCCCTGCAGGCCGGTGCCCGCAATCGCCGCGCAGCAGGTCGCCGCCAGCAAGATCGCCCGTGGCCCCCGGAGCCGGATGCAGTTCCTCTTCGTAATGGAATGCGTGCTGCTGCGACCGGGCAGGTTCATCAAGCGCCTCTCTTAGATGGATCCTCTTGCTCGACCTTATGCCGATCCACGCCCGATTGCGCTGTAGCAGAGTGCACAATCTCGTGTCGGCCCAGTGCACCCAATCCTCCAGTAAGCATCTAACTGCGCGTAACTGGCAGGCGGGGCCCAGACGTTCAGTCTTTGGCGACCTAGCGCATCACGCATTGCACGATCTGATGCAGTCGTTTCGCCCTGACGGCGGGCGCGGCGAACCGACGACGAGATTATGCAGAGAAGGATGGCGGGTCGACATGTTGTAGAAGCTGAGCGAGGATATATTCGCATGCAGGTCGAAAGGGTCGATACTGGAACGGTATACGCCTGCCGCCTCACCCTTTATCAATATCTCCGCAAGCTGGTCGATCACGCTCGAGTTGCGGCTCCTCAGATCTTGGACGGTGGCGATGTGTTCGTCGTGATGCCGGTTTTCGCTAATCACCAGCCGGACGAGATGTTCGTGCCGGGGGTGCGATCGGTCTTCATCGTCAGCGCCATTGCGCCCTGTTGGCGGTGATGATTTCTCATCGGCTTCGGCGTCCGGCTGGCTAGCCGACCGGGTCCTTGAAAGGCGTCGGCCAGCGAAAACAGCGTTCCGGCCAGTCGACGCCGTCACACTTTATTCTCGACGAACGGATAGCCAGGCATCGGCGCCATGCAATCCGATTTTCAGCGCAATGGTAACCCGGCGCCTATTTTCCTCAGAGTGGCAGCGCGCTTCGTCACCCAAAGCTGCGACACCGTAGAACTTGTCTGATAATCCTTCTTATCGGACAAGCTATTAGAAAGAGAGAAAGAAAAGCGCATGCCTGCGAGCCGTTCGACGATCCGCAGCTGATGCAAGGATCGGCGCCTGACCGCCTTCCCCGCCGCCCTTAGGGCCGTGGTGGCCTATGGAAGCGGGCGTTCAACACGTTGTCGGCAGATCGGGGCAGTCTATATCTGATGCGGGACAGCATCATCGTTCGCGCACATCAGTAGGTAAGCGGAAAGGGGGCAAACCCATGCGCTTAAACGAAGAGCCCGATCTTCCCGCAGGCGACGACCTACCGATAATGCGCGATGGCAACACACGGTCGATATCGCGTGCACAGCGACTGCTACATTCTGTCTTTTTCCACAGATGGGGATTTCTTCTGTTCTAGGCTTCACTTTGCGTCGCCCAGTCGTATTTTGGGATACGACACAAAACCCTTGGAGGCTACCATGAGCAGCGAAACGCTAATAACCGCGCCTCAGCATGAGATCACAACCGCGGATTACATCAAGTCAATCGCTGCGCGCTCTCTGAATGTTGTAGACAAACTCAGGGCTGCCGCTCTTCGTCCCGACGCCCACAAGCGGCTCGATATCCGGATCGGGATTGAAGAGGTCGCACGGCTCCTTGACTGCTCGGCACCACGTATCCGAGACGCTGAAGCCGACGGCCGCCTTCCGCCCGCCGAAACGGGTGAAAATGGCCGTCGGCTAGGCTACACGGTTTCAGACCTATGGAACATGCGTGAGGTACTCAACGCCTCGCCCCGTCGCCCCGAACACATCCGGCCGACGATCCTCGCGGTGCAGAACTTCAAAGGCGGTGTCGGCAAGTCTACAATCTCAGTTCACCTGTCGCACTACCTTGCAATAAAGGGATATCGAATCCTTGTCATTGATTGCGACAGCCAGGCCACTACGACGACATGNTTNGGTCTCGATCCACACCTCTTCGTTGAGCAGAGCGAAACGCTTTATCCCTTCTTGTCGATTGAGAAGGAGCAGAGCAGCCTCCACTACGCGATCCAAAAAACGAGTTGGCCAAACATCGACATTATTCCCTCCATGCAAGGCCTTTATGATGCCGAATATGAGCTCGCAGCCACCAGTGGAAAAGGGGGATCGATCCTCCTGGACCGCCTTTCCCAGCTAAAGGAGGGAGTCGAAGAGGTCGCGACCAACTACGACATCGTAATCCTGGATCCGCCTCCGGCACTCGGCACCCTCAGTATCGCAGTGATGCGTGCGGCCAATAGCCTGCTCGTACCTCTCGCCGCTACAATGCCCGACTATACATCGACGGCAAAGTTTCTCGACATGCTAGGCGTCGTTGCCGAAGACCTTGAGGAAGCGTCGAACCGCGCTAATCTCGATGTGGCTATGAACATGGACTTCATCAGCGTCATCTGTTCGAAGTTCAACACCAACGACAAGTCGCAGCAGAACATGTTCAGCAAAGTGCTGAAAACCGGTTTTGGAGCAGAGCTTCTTAGCACGCCGGTTTTGGAGTCCGCCGAGATCAGTCACGCCCTATCCCGCTGGAAGAGCGTCTATGAACTAACCCGACCGATTGGGGCATCAAAGACCTACAAGCGGTGCCGGGAAAACCTCGACGACGCGTTTGCCAATGTTGAGAAGGAGATTCTCCTTAGCTGGGCCGGCGATCCCATCGAGAACATTGTCAGGAGCAGCCAGCCATGACGGATTCCAAGAAGAGGACCTCCGGCATCGACGACATTTTCGACGCGGCACTTGAGGGCATCCCCGAGCAAGCCCCCCTCGCCCGGCCGAACCGGCGCACTCGTTCAGCCGTAACATCCAATCTCAGCGTTGGAGATGAAGCTTCCGAGGGCAATCTCGCCTATCGAACACCGGAGCAGCGCGAGCAGTCTCGTGGCGCCCTCTCGCTCATGGGCAATGGCGGCACCGCAATCGACCGTGTCCGCTCTGGCGAAACCGCACAAATAGTTGAGAAGCAGGTCGATCCCGATCTTGTCGATGTTTGGGACGGGAATCCCCGTTTTCAGAACGACCTAAATGTTGATCGGCTCGCGGAGCTCATTGAGTCCATCAAGGCTCAGGGACAGCTCATTCCTGGCGTCGCTCGGCGTAAGGATAATCGCTACGAGCTGATATACGGTTCGCGCAGGCTCTTCGCGGCAAAATATCTCAAGCAGAATGGCTACCCGGAGATCAAGTTTCGGCTCGAGATTCGAGACGTCACCGACGAAGCCGCCTTTCGTTTAGCGGATGAAGAAAATCGCAACCGCGAAGATGTTTCGCCAGTCGAGCGCGCCAAGAACTACGCTGCTGCCCTTGAGCGCCACTACAATGGAAGCCAAGCCACTCTCGTCAACAAACTCGGTCTCGCTAAGAGCACCGTTTCCAGATTGATGAAGATCGCCACCATTCCAGATGCGATCATCAACGTAATCCCTAGCCTGCCCGACCTCAGCTTTTCCAAAGCTTATGATCTTGCAGTTAAGCTCGACGACGCCGACTTTCGCGGAGCCGCTCTGAGCACCGCTAAGGTGATCCAGAAGGAAATCGATGGCGGAGCCCGCTTGGACACCGCAACAGTCCTGAAGCGGCTCCAAGAGCGCCCCGCCAGGCCTGCGGTGGGTGGTAAGTACCTCATACACTCCAAGGCTGGCAAACCCATGCTTGAAGTTCGCTCAGCGACCAAGGGTGGGCTAACTCTGAAGATTATGTCCAATTCCGGCGCGCTTGAAAACGAGGTTATCACAACCGTACAGGAGCTGATGAGAAATCACGGAATGTCCTAGATGTTCTCTTTATGTTCCACGTCCGTGGCCGCACCGCTTGAGGTGCGGCCATTTTTTGCGAGCCCTCCCCTCCCCTTGCTTTAATCCTGCTTGCTATCAGCAACAGGCATACTCGCCGAATCAAACGACGAGCGAACATGCCACCTTATCGTTTCTGTAAGAAACTTGAACCTGCCATCATGCAGGAGTGTGATGACCATCCACCAGCTGCGATTCTTCGACAACGGGATAGTTCCGCACTCACGTGAAGGGCGGTTCCAAAAATGATGCCAAGCATCTTTTTAAAGGCGAGGCTTTGAGGAAGGGGAACCGCCACAAGGCTAGGGATCGCCATTGCCCTACTCTGCCCAATCATTTGAGATGTACGTCGAGCTTCCTCTAATCAAGATACTACAGGCTCGAAGGACGCCATTGTTGTTCGGCATCCGCCCCATTGGCCATTAACGAAAAGGCGTGATCCGTCCCCGGCTATGATAGCGAGAATTCTGGGATTGCTAGATTAAATAACCTTTGTCGCAGTAGCCGAGAAACGCATATTGGCATCCTAAAATCTTCTCGAAGGAAACTGACAACGCAAAGGTGCCGCACCCTTGGATCTGCTCATGCTCTCAGCAACCCATACAGGCTGGCCCCTTAGCCTTCCCGCAAATGGCTCGAGCACGAGATACTACCCCTCATTGTCACTAAGCGGTTTCTTGCAAGAAACCGAAGCTGCATTCTAGACCGCCTTCCTCAAGACAGTCTAGACCGCCTTCCTCAAGACAGGGCGCAATCAACTAATCTAAGCTAACTCAGACGCGTCGCTCGCCCTACCTGCCTGACTCAGAATCTATCACCAAGACTCATCTCTTCGGTCCATGTAGAGACCTCATGAAGTTGATCTGCCTTTTCCTGCTTTGGGGTTGCCTGGCTGGCTTCCAGCAAGACTAGTCACAATGCTGCTGATGGGTCGGCAACAAACCATCGCAACCCTACCACCTGAATTCGACATCGAAGCCCAATTATGCTGCCTTCGTTGCCCAGAATGATGGATGCGTGGCCTTTGAGCGCCGACACGATTCGACCGAGCGCCTTAATAGCCACCATACCTTGTGGTACCCGTCCAAATACCTGATGTACGTTTCTTGCAAGAAACCTGAGCCACGAGCGTTGCCCTCCTGATTATTAAGCTTCCACCAGAGTGCACCTGCCCGCCACGTCCCCTGGCGATCCCAAACGTCGGGATCCTAGGCGGCCTTCCGAACCCGGCGGCTAAGGACCAGCGATCGCCGAATTAGAATCTGATCGCCACATGAAATCAGGCCTCATATTGCGAGCGGCTTGGCACAATATTTCAGGACTGCCAGATCCGCTAATGACGCCCATAGTGTCATCCTATAATTATATGCTTGTGAATCGGCGATGCTCAGGATATAGCCTTCAACGAGAGTGAAGATTCGGCTCATTTTCAGATGTTTCGAAGCTTCGAGAAATTTCATTGTGGTGCAGGCCATGCATCCAATAATCGAATGGTCTGGGTATAACTCGTAATTCCGATTCGACTCCGGCCTCGCCGAAGGATGACAATTCGAACGGCGAATCCAGCCGTGGAGACATGATATGGCCTTGAAAGCGTTGGAAGGCGGAAAATCAGCCGAGTCAAATCGACGCATTACGGTGCGTGGTAACGACGACCTGTATTTCTTCCTTTCCTTCGTTGGCGACTTCGGATTTCGCGACATGCGTGAAATGATGGAGCGGCCCTTTTTCGCGATCAGCAAGACTCGTAAAGAGCCAATCAATTACCTTTCTCCAGATGGGAAAACCCACGTCACCGTGTCTGCAGACCCTACCTATGGCCTCGCTACGATATGGGACGCTGACATCTTGATCTATCTGGCCTCGGTTATCTGCGAGATGAAGCGCCAAGGCGTGAATGACATTCCGCGCAAGGTAACCGTTCGCCCTAACGATCTCCTCAAAGCTATCGGGCGCAGAACCGGTGGTCGAGAATACGAACTCCTTGCGGCCGGTCTTGATCGGCTTGTCGCAACGACAATCAAGACCAACATCCGCGCCAAGGGCCGCCGTGAAGCGACCTTCAGTTGGCTCGATGGTTGGAGCCAGGTCATAGACGAGCGCGAAATGACCCAAGGCTATACGTTAGAGATGTCGAACTGGTTCTATGAGGGCCTTGTCCTTGAAAATGGCGTCCTAAAAATCGACCCTCGCTATTTTCAACTCAAGGGCGGGCTCGACCGCTGGCTCTACCGAGTTGCTCGCAAGCATGCTGGCAGACACGGCGAAAAGGGCTTCGAGATCGGCATCCGAACCCTTTATGAAAAGTCGGGTAGTTCGCGACCGCTGAGGCTTTTCAAACATGATCTCCTGAAGATCGTTGATCGTGACAATCTCCCGGGCATCAATCTGGTGGCCGTCGGTGAGCGCAAGCAACTCAAGCTTCGAATGATTTACACTGGCGACGAAGGTGAGGCGGAAGTTTCTTGCAAGAAACTTCTTCGCAAGACTACGAACCAATGCGATCAGGTAGTCCCGCTCAAACCGAAGAACCCCGTCGTTCAAGGAGCTACGACTGAGTCTGAGGACTACATTGATCCTAAGGAAGCAAAGGGCTTTTTGAAGCAGGTCACCAGCGCATTCGGGGCAAAGGCCAGCTACGGGATACTCGAGCCAGAAACTGTCACCCACCTACGCGAAAACTGTCCCGGTTGGGATATTTACGCCCTTCATGTCGACTTCGATGCATGGTTGTCCGCAGACCCCAGTCGCACTCCGGCGAACTATCAAGCCGCGTTCATCGCTTGGGCCAAGAAGCACAATGAGCGCAACCGCCACACATTGGGCCGGTAAGCACAATATATTTTGCTTACAACCGGGGCGGCAATTCTCTGACCGAAAGCTTTGCCGCCATTCGGCAGTCAAATAGTAAACGATGGCAAAATCGTTTGTTCATCCCACTCGAGGCCCGCGGCTCTCGGTCTAACTCTCCAATATCCTCAACCGCGAGCGACTAAGGTTTCTCGCAAGAAACCGGCCCATGTCCAAGCCTGCGCGCGCTAGATCCGTTCGCTGTCGCACGGGATAGTCGCCAAGCCACGTCGTTGGGAGCACCCTCTGCAATCGACGCTCCAACCGTACAGACATATCTCGCAGGAACCCTCTTGAGCGAACGCCTTAAATGTGCGCAACAAGCTCACATACAACAGCAAACCCGCGGAATATAGCCACTTTCACCCGAAATGTTCGCGAAATCACGATAGCTCAATCATATTTCGTATGAGTAGGGAAGGGGGCTTTCTTGCAAGAAACCGGCAAACCTTTTTGGTAAGCGACGCACAAACGACGAATTCTCACCTTTCCCAGTATAACCCACATAGTGTTAACGCACTGAAATACTACAATGTTCTTGGAAATGTTCGCGAAATCACGATACCAATTACGACTTGGCTAAAGGGGCTAAAATGCAGCCCTCGTCTAGAACAAAACGAGATCAACATGCACGCCGATTTTCCATTGAAGGCAACCATTCTTAATTTCGAGGCAAAAGTGGGCGGGCCGTATGGCGGCTTTCTGGCCCTGTCGTGATTCCGCGAACATCGAACGGGATACCACGAACATTTTGTCGGGACTTCGCGAACGAATGAGCGGGACTTCGCGAACATCTCAGTCGTGATTTCACGGACTAATCCTCGTGATTTCGCGTACACCCAGACTTCCGCGACTCGTGGGATTGCCGCAATCTCCGGCTGATCAGTGGAGCGGTAACCACTTTAACAGTCTAATTAACTGTTTTAACGGTTCTAACCGGATCGAATTTCATTGTATGATTTTGAAAAAAGAAATTTTGGGGAGGGGGCTCCTTCGGCCGACAGGAACGTATCTCCGGGCGAAGTAGATATGCCGCCGTTTGATATGCTGCTTCGTCACGTTAAACAGCCGCTAGCGTGGCGGACGAACGATCGCTGGGCGCTGATCGCCATGCCAGACGCAATGTTCGACGGCAGGCACCTTAACACCCTGAGAGTCGCGATAATGACTGTTCTCGCGACTCTCAGGGGGATAGAAATTGAAAAGGAGAAGCCGTCGTAATGGACCACTTACCATGCTTTTGCGGCCGCTTCCCGATATGTTATCGATTGGAATGCATCTCCCAGACGGCTGATAAGTGCACCTAGCAGACTAGAGCGCATTTCGCAGGACCGAGTAATTTCCTGCTCGAGCTCGGTCTTGCGCGCTTCGCGATATCCCGCCAACCGGATCGATGAACTGCGGCCCTGGAACTGGCGTGCGAACGCAGGAGCGCTAACGCAGGCGGCATGACCGCTCGATCCATGCAGAGGCCCGTCGTACAGGCCGCGATGGTATGGCTCGATTATCATCTCGGGGAAATCGTCATCGACGGCATGGCGTATGGAATACCGATGGATGACTTCTGGGGCGCACCGCAGCCCGAAAATGCCTCGCGGCTTGGTCTGCGCGAAATCCTAGATCCGGGCCCCACCACGATCGCCTATTCCTATGACTTCGGTGACGCTGGCAGAACACGCTGACCCTGAGTGATGCCCGACAGGGCAACCCGGCCATAGCCTACCCGCGCTTCATCGCCGGCGAGCGCATCATCCCATGCGCGGCAAACCTCGGGTGTCCGCTTAAGGGCCGTTCTCGTTTTGAGGAAAGGCGTGGAAAGGGCTCCCTTCTACACCTTGTCGAAGAGCCGGCGCCTGACATGGCGCGGGCCATGTTTGGCGATGATTTCCTCATCCGTCATGTTGAGCTCCAACAAATCCTGAAACGGATCGATTATCCGTATATGGCTATCGCCCATCACGGGCCGTCCATCCTCAATCGCCACGTCAGGGCCATGGACACCGTGAAGGAATCCAGGGGGAAGCATTGCCATCATCTTTTCCGGATTGAGCCGGACGAACATGACGAACATCCACCAGCGGCTGAGATCCTCCGCTGCTTCGTTCGCTTTCTCATCTACCGCCAGCAGATGAGACGATTGCACATTTGCTAGCTCCCTTATCTGAAGAGCAGCGACACCCCGCAGGGCCTTGTGGAGCAACCGCCAATCGCCGCCGGGTTCGAACTTTTCAGGTCGGGACGCCGACCCGAAAGCCATCAACTTCCTCGATTCGCTGTTAGGCCAACCAAGCTTAGATCCATAGAGCACGGCGGCCGCATTGGTCGGCAACATCAGCTCGTGACAACGCCCGAGAACGGCAGACCGTCCAGGCATAACCTCGAATTCGCATCCTGATGTTCCAACCTCCAGACGCACAAAATCACTAGGTTCCAAAACCGTCAGAAGCCTATCATTCTCAGGCCCGCGTTCCCTCAAAGGCATGAACTGGAACGGAGCCTTGCCGGAAGAATATCGATAGGCATCGAATGGCCGTTCGCATCTTGACGTAGCGAACCTCGAAGAACGGATCGTCTTTGCGCGGGCGACCTCTGCCTCTAGTTCGGCAGGCAATTTTGCCAACTCGGGCTCGATCAATTGCTTCGGCGGTTTGGCCTCATCGGCCACAACATCATCGACCGTTGCCAGCATAGACGTGGGGGAGGGGGCGTCTCCCTTCACGCAATTCGAGAAGACCTCGATGCTCTCAAATATTATGCGACCTTCTGCGTCGAGACCGGCGCCAGCTTGCTGAGCCTTCACCAACAAATCTCTTTGGATCTGCAAATTTGCATCTAGGCCATCCTTCCCATCCAGACGCGAATTCAACTCCGCTATTCTTGAGGAGATCCGAACCGACGGCGTCTCTGATCCGCCATCACCGGCAACTTCAGATGCGGTTCTTTCCGCTCTCAGCTTCCTGCCTAGTTCGTCACTTCCATACCCTGTGAACAGTTCCTCGCTCTGTATCGCTGCCTGCATCAACGCCGAACGATCGACCTTTTCACTGGTCTCTCTCACGACGAAGTCTAGGAACCGACTGAACATTCCAGATGACAGACGATAGTCATTGCTGCTGAATCCCGCCCGATCCATCACCGCAAAGAACGCCAGCATAGCTTTCGGCAGATTATGCTTCCAACACTCTGCAAGCGCACGCCTGCGGACAAGGTCGGCTTGCATCAGAGTGCGCAGGATCGAGAACTCCGTAGCCTTGAGCAGATATGCCGCTCCCGCTCTTTCGGCCGCGATCATTCCAAGCATTAGGTCAGGCTCGCTGGCAGCCATTTCCTGCATCGCTTTGCTATCTCGATAGTAGCCAGAAACATTATCGAAAGCATCCTGATCGATGCCTGATCCTTTGGAGAAGATCACTCCGCCGCGGAGTTCCTTCAAACCCTCGAAGGCCTTTTCGAACAACTCGATCAGGTCCTCTCCCGCCGTCAAGCCGTTCGCTTCAGGCATGAAATTATCAAAGTCCACAAGCCAATCTGCAACCGCTGAATCAGGCATTCCTATGGCTTCTGCCATCCTTTGCGCGGCACGTCTTTTTGCTTTCCGAGCAGCGCCTTTCGATGCGATCAAAACCGAGTCCGAATGCTGTTCTCTGCCCTCATTAGATCCATCGTCGAACTGCTTCTTTGACCCCATTTCCACGGCAAAAAACTCCTAAATCTGGTCGCCAAATCGACCGCAAATCACTTGTGTCCGCATCGACGATTAGCGATCAGCCTTGCGTGCACTCCGCCGGACTCGCCACAGGAACGAGTCCAGATCTCCCAGTTTTAGGATGGAAAAGCCCATTGTCCAAATAGCCAATCGGCCTTCAGCTTGCCGTCAACTGGTTACGACCCACGGATTTCCGCGCGTCCAGTAGCAGCGCTCCTATGTCCCGATGCTTCTTTAGCCCTCAGTAGCTGACCAATTCAGCATATCCCGCAATTAGCGCTCAGCTTGTCCAACGAAGTCCGAAAGCATCCTTTTTCGGTGCGGCTGTCCGAAAAGCTATTTAGCCCTCACTCAATCGTCTTCGTCAGGCGAAACCCGCAGATTCCGCTGCCTTGATGACGCACCCATCCTTATCGAAATCGCTGAAGCTACCTCGATTTGCTGACTTTTCGAACAGGCTGACGTTCAGCAATCAGTCGTTTTCGGCCAAGTTCCTGGAAAGAGACCATGATAACGACCGTTTTCAGAGTCGTATCAGGTCTATTATTTCTTAGGCGCAATACCTCAGGAAGAGGCGCAGCTTCGCAGCACCCCTACCTGTTGCGTCCTTCGCCATCTCGGCTTCGGATAAGGCTCGCGGTGCTCGCACGTCGACCTCTCGGCCTCCTTCGTACGGCGGGCTAACACCCTTGGGGCGCCACCTGGCGATGCCTTGGGGTCGGATTTTTCGAACGCGACGCGTTTCATCGTTTATTCGATTGCACGAACCGATCGCCGCGACCTCTCGCCCTCCCTAACGGCATCCGTTCGCAACAAAGCGGCCTCGCTTGAAAACTCTATCGCAGCGATCCGTCGCCGACTTGTAGGTCGGCTTCTCGATTTTACACGATCATCCTATAAGTCTTCGCATGGCAAACCGATACGAAGACCGCGAACTCGACGCCGCGCGCGAGAGTTTGAAATCCCTCACTGACAAGAGCGAAAACCTACGGACGTTCGGTGGCAATCTCGACCGCAATGGCGAACCCGCTTTGACGGCCGGGCGAGGTGGCTCTTCATTCACGCCATCTTCACCCGATCCTTCAGCTGCAGCGCGAAAAAGTTTCCGAGGCGCCGAGGCTTTGAATGTGCCCCCAAAGACAGCATTCAGTCTCGGTGATCGGCATATCAATGGCGACCTGGGCGGACGAGCCGTCCGGCAGCAGAAGCCGGTCAGCTGGCTCGAGCCAGAGCGACCGAAAAAGGGCGAGGAGGCGTCTCGCCGTTTCACCAAGCTCAACATTCCAGCGGCCCGGCCAGTTCGCGCAGCAAACGCAGCTGGCGCTACCAGCTTCCATTTTTCGCACGAAGCAATCAGCAAAACCCGCGCGGAAAAGGTCACGGCACGCGGCACCAAAAACCGGAAGGGCGCTGCTGCCGATCACACCAGCTATATCGAGCGCGATGGCGCCGTGGCGANGGGAGGCCAGNCNGAGCTCGACAAGATCCAGGCTGAGCTGATCGAGCAGGCCAAAAACGACCCGGAATTAGCGCGCAGCCTATCGCTTGATCTTACCCCATCCGCAGAAGCCTCTCAGGAGCCCGCTGAGCGCCTTCCGGACGACCTTGGGGCCGGAGGCCGCGCGAGCGCCTACATCGAGCGAGAAGAGGCCCTGGCGCACGATCCAAATGGATCCGCGGTTCTGTTCTCGAACATCTCTGACGATCCTGTCGAACGCCGTGAATTCTGGAAGCTGGTCGAGCGCGCCGAAAGCAATCCCTCTATCGATAAAATGCAGCTCCGCATGGCCGGCAACGAAAAGTTCTGGTCAAAGGTCGGTGCGGACAAGGACTGCCCCAAGCCCGTTCGCGATGCAATCAACGCGGCTGATCCCAACGAGATCGTCAAGATTTCCACCCGCGATAACGACGCCGTCCGCGCGATCATGAAGCGCCATGGCTGGAAGCCTCGAGAGCGCCGGCCAGCCAATGAGACCGACGAACAGAAAGCCGCTCGCGAAGAGCGCGAAGCGGGTTCGGGCTTCGGTGCCAAATTTGAGGACGGTCGGGGCGGCCGCGTACAGTTCAGAATTGTCGGCGAATTGCCGCACGAAGTGTCACACGAAGCCCGCGTTCGGATCCTCAAAGATTTTACACGCGAGTTCGAAGCCAGGAACTTGCCGCACATCGCAGTCATGCATGCGCCTGATCACACGAACGATGATCGAAACTGGCATTTCCATCTGGTCTATCATGACCGGCCGGCCCGACGCTTCACTGGACTTGCGGAAAACCACATCATTGAGCCAGCGCCGGATGCCGCAAAGCAGGTTAAAGATCGACATGCAATTGCACAGGCGGCGATGGCTACGGATCTTTCCGAGTACCTCGGTGCTTGGGATTTCTCAGTGCCCTATAGCTACGTTCAAAAATCGTGCCGCACTCGCAAGACTGCTCACCCCTTCGCCCAGCCTAAAGATCGCGACTGCAACAAGCGCGACTTCGTGCCCCTTCTTCGCCGCAACCTTGCGCATCTCACCAATCGCGAACTTGAGGCTGAAGGCATCGACCGCCGGGTCGACCCGCGTCGTTATTCGGAGATGGGGATCCACAAGGAGAGCGACGAGCATCTTGGCACCCAGGCTGCTTCGCTTGAATCAAACGGCGTGCCCACCGAGATCGGGGTTCGCAACGAGGCGAACCAGTGGGAGTTCATCCAGCGCAAACTCGAAGCCCAGTCCCGTGCCGACCAGGCAAGGATCGACCAGCAGCTCAAGGTATGGCGTGCTGGCCTCAGCGCTGCCCAGCTATCCGACCAGGAT
>NZMY01000055.1 GCA_002694745.1 Croceicoccus sp.
GGTCGTTCTCACTGACCATCGCACGATGGCTCACCCCGTCGCGGTCACGACGCCGCGGGCCCGAAAGACCACCACCCCGCGGGACTCCAGGTTGGAATCCGGGTTCGCAACGCCCGAGACCTTCACACGCGCGTTCGTGCAGCGGTTCGAGATCAGTCCATCGGAGTATCGGAGGATGCTGCGCGCGTACCGCGAGCACGCGGACCTGGCGCAGCAGAGCACGACGTTTGCGGGCTTCGCAGAAGAGACGCCGCTGACACTCCGTTATGACCTCGATGCCGTCCCGGTACGGGTTGAGAGCACCCCCGAGCGGCACCTGCTCGTCCTCCGTCATCGCGGGTACAACGGCCTCGGCATCGGGCACCCATCGGTCGAGCCGTGGCAGCAGCTGAGGGCCTTCGCGATAGAGCACGGCATCGCCCACTCCTCCGACCTCCTCGTGGGCATCACCCCAGATGACCCTTACGTGGTGGACAACGAGCAGATCCGCTTCGACGCTGGCATCCCCATTGCCGCACCGATAGATCCACCCCACCCCTTCACCTACCGCCAGATGCCGGCGCAGGTGTGCGTCGCGCATCGGCACACCGGCGGTGCAGAGCAGATCGCGAAGACCTTCGCGGCTATCGGGGTGCAATGGATGCCCTCAGAAGGGTGGCGGTTGCGCTGCGCACCGCCCTTCGAGATCCATCACGTCGACCAGCGCGCGAACGACGCCGTTCGCGTCAGCTGGACAGACGCCTATGTGCCTCTTGATCACCACCCCGACCATCACCCAGGAGAAGGCCCATGATCGCTTTCGAGTTCACCGAGCACATCGACAGATCGCAACAGGAAGTGTTCGCAGTGCTGGCAGATCCCACAAGGGCGGTCGACTACGTCGACGGTGTCGTGAAGAGCGTGAAGGTGACGGATGGCCCGCTCGCTGTGGGGTCCGTCATCGAGGAGACGCGCCGAGTGAAGAGCAAGGAGGCGACGGGGCAGCTGCAGATCGTGGCTCTCGAGCCGCCCACCGCTTTTGCGGTCGCCAGCGAGGCGGAGGGCATCACCGCGACCTACGTCTACCGGCTGCACCCGGCCGGCACCGGCACGCGGATCGAGTGGACGTGCGAGCTCGCCGCCGGCGGACTGCGGCGGATGATGCTGCCCCTGGTGGCCGCGATCACAAAGAAGGAGGACGGCGACCATCTGGCCCGACTCAAGGCATACATCGAATCGCAGCGAGCAACGGAGACCGCCTCGTGATGCCTTCCGACACCAGCGTCGACGAGGCGCTGGACCGGGCAACCGGGCCACGACGCGGCGAGGTAACCGAACTCCTCGAGCTCTTCGAGCACGTTGCACAGCGCCCGCCGGTGGTGTGGGCGGAACGGATTGTCGGGTTCGGCCAATACGGCTACGCGTACGACAGCGGGCGAGAGGGTATCGCGCCTGAGATCGCCTTCGCTTCCGGGTCCAAGCACACGCTTTACCTGGTCGAGGGGTTTGCCGAGCGGTGGCCCGACCTGCTCGAGCGGCTCGGTCCACACCGCACCAGTAGCGCGTGCCTCTACCTCCCCCGATTGTCGGGGGTGGACCAAGATGCGCTGCGGGAACTACTCGATCGCTCCCTCGCCGTCATTCGAGACGTGCACGGCGACGGCAAATGAGCATGGCGTCTCTCGTCCAAGTAGCCCAGCGCGTGGTCGATCTGGAACGCGCCACAGCCTTCTATTCCGCACTGCTCGGCTCCGCCCCTGTGGCCCGATTCGATCCGCCCGGTTTGGTGTTCTTCGATCTCGACGGCGTCCGTTTGCTACTCGAGAGCGCGGCACCGTCAGCGCTGCTCTACCTCCGCGTCGATGATCTGGAGTTAGCCGTCGACCGAGCCGGCGAGGTCGAAATCGTATCCCCGGGGCGGCCGATCTTCACTCACACCAGAGATGCGCTCGGACCAGCAGGGCGAGAAGAATGGCAAGCATTCATTCGCGACCCCGAAGGAAATCTCGTAGGTCTAGTGGCGTTCAGAGATCCAGCGGAAATCAAGTACTGACGGCTTCGACGAAGCTGGCCGCAGCCGTCGTGGACAACTCAGCACAGAATCTGGCCGCACTCCGGTGGACATCTTCGGTGGGAGATCCCGGCTCTGTGGCTGGCACCGCGGACAACTCTGAGCGGTTCCTACATCAGGCCGCGTCGAGCGGCGTCCAGTCCCGCTCGTGGGCGGGGGTGTAGTCGATCAGCGCGGCCAGGCGGTCGCGTGCGGCCTGTAGCGCCTCGATCTCGGCGTCGTTGCTGTCGCCCTCGGCCGCGGCGAAAGTGTCCTCGATCAGACCGGCGATCTCCTTCTGCGCCGCCTCGTCGATGAGGGTGATGCGGGCGATCTCGCCGTCCGGGTAGCGGGCATCCAGCGCGGCTGCGTCCTGGTAGTCGAAGGCCCACTGCTCGCCGAGGATCGCGAACGCCGCGGCGATGTCGCGGCCGCGGTCGCCGGTGCTGATCGCGACGTAGCCGCGGTTCAGNCCNGTNCCGACGTGCGGGTGCAGGTCGGCGTGGTCGGGGCCGAAGGTGATGTAGGTGGTCATGGCGTCCTCCCGGATCGCTTGCTAGTGAATGTGACGTTCACAGCCTACGGGTGGGGTCGGACATCGCAGCAGAGGGTCGGTCGTGGCGTGCGTGAGCGCCCCGGCAGAGGCGCGGGGCGCTCATGTCGCAGGGGTGCGGCTACGCCTTCCAGACGCCTTCCCAGCCCTCGGGGAGACGCACGCCGTGCTCGCCGTGCGCGTCGGTCTGGTGCAGGTACACGAGCACGTCGCCGGGGTCGGGGTCTGCCTCGTACTGCGGCACGGTGCGCTCGATGGTGTTGATCTGGCCGACGCTGTTGTAGCGCACGTCCATGTCGATCGCGCGCAGGTAGCCGTCCTCGACGTTGACGTGCTGATCGCAGCGCGGGCACCACAGCACGGTGCGCTCGCCGTAGTCGGTCGGCTCGTCGAGCTCGACGATGCGCAGCGCGGGGAAATCGGCTGCCTCGATGTCGTGCATGAGACTCCACAGCCGGTCGATCAGGTCGTCGGCAGGGATGCGGGGTGCGGCTGAGGCCGCGGGTTCGGTGGTGGTCATTGTGTCCTCCTGGGGACGGTGAAGGCCTGCGGCGAGCGCGGGCGGGGNNTNGAACTCGAGGTGCTCCCGCCGAGGGGAGGGGCGTGTAGCCGGCTCCCCTCGGGTGGGTGGTGCTCGCCGCCGCCGGGGTAGGTGTGCACCCGGCGGCGGCGAGGGGGTCAGACGGCTTCGACCAGCCCAGGGCTGACGCGCCAGCCGTTGGCGAGCGTGTATGACTTGGGGTTGGTGCGGACGATGAGTGTCTCGACTCCGGCCAGCCCGTCACGGGTGGTGCGCGGGTTGGCGACGATGCGCACGCGGGTTCCGGGGATCAGGCTCGGCAGCGCGGCCGCGGTGGCTTGCAGGGCAGCGGCGAGTGCGTCGTCGCTGTGCCCGGTCGGCTCGACGGTGGCGGTGCGGGCGAGGGTGTACACCTTGCCGGGTTCGGTGAGGGCTGCGATCTTCGCCTTGGTGCGGGCGAAGTCGATCAGCACGTACTCGGTGCCGCGGAAGCGGAACGTGTCGCCGGGGGTGCGGGTGATGAGGGTGGTGGTGTCGGTCATGGCGTCCTCCTTGGACTCTCGACGGTGAATGTGACATTCACAGGCTACGGGTGGCCTCCGACATTGGGCGGGGCGGGCGGTGTAGGTTCTCGGCGATGATGGCGGATTCTCAACTGAAGTGGCGGGTACATGGCGGTTCCGCCATCTTCCTGAGAAATGCGGTGCGGCGCGGTGACTGCCGTCATAGGCGCTCGCCCCGGTGGCGTTCGCCAGGTGTCGGGGGTCGCCGTTACTGTCTGAGGTCGGCGGGAGGTTCGAGGACGGGCTAGCAACCGCCGACGTGTCGAGCGCTTGAGCGATGTAGAGGATGCGATCTATGGAGATCCTGGGGGATCAGTTCGAAAACGCCGTGTCGAACGCGTCGATCAGCGGTGAGAAGCGGCAACGCGCAATCGCGGCTCATACCGAGGTCAGAGGGTTGCTGGAGGCGGATTCCGGTCTCGAGGAGTGGGGGATCGACACGATCCTGATCGGGTCGTATGCGCGCGAGACCGGCCGCTACCCGGGGAAGGATGTTGACGTCTTCCTCCGTTTCAAGGCACTGTCGACGTTCTCCAATCCGACGACGATCTATGACCGGGTTGCGAGGGTCTTGATCGCTCACTATGGGCTGGTTGAGCAGGGAGGCCGGGTGACTCTGCAGGCGCGGAGCGTGAAGATCGACTTCGCGGCGCCGGGGGCGCAGGCTGATCTGGCGTTCAGCGTTGATGCGGTTCCCGCCGTTCCTTGGGGGGAGCATTGGGGGATCCCGAATCGGGACCGCGACTCCTGGTCGGAGCCGTCGACACGATGGGTCAAGACGAGTCCCGTGTTGTTCGGGGCGGAGACGGATGCGGTTTCGACGAGTGCGTCGAGTCCCACGGTGGGAGCTCGCAATGCGTACAAGCCGGTGGTTCGGCTGTTGCGGCAGGTGCGCCACACGCACCTGGCTGACGCCAAGCCGGGCGGCTTGTATGTCGAGATTGCCGCGTACTACGCGTGGAAGGCTGGTCGCGTGGTCGGCGATTCCTGGGCTGAGCTACTCGCCGACTCGCTCCGCGAGGTCGCCGTCGAGTTTGAGCGGGCGGCGACGGCAGGGTTGTCCGACCCTATTCTGGGGACGCCACTCCGTCCTGCCCTCTCCGAGGTTCAGTGGCAGATCGCCTCGGAACGATTCGCCCTGTTGGCATCCCGGGCCGAGCAAGCGCTCCGTGCAGATGCCTGCGCCGCGGCAGCGATCTGGCGAGAGATACTTGGTTCGAATGACCGCGGCCCGGTGCTTCCCTTGCCCCCTGGTTGCGGAGCGGATGGGCGCCCGATTCTCGGCGTTGCGGCGGTGAGCGTGACAGGCCCGGCGCGGGCACGGGGCTTCGCACGATCGAACGGGTGATTGCGTCGTGTCGGGATCCTTCGTGTACGACCAGGCAGCGTTTGAAGCATTCTGTGCGCAGTTGGTCCGCGCCGGCTTCAGCCCCACGGCCGGCTCGGAGGGGCGCCACTGGACGGGTACGATTCCTGAGTCGCTCGAGCCGCTCACTGATGCGCGTGTGATGGAGATCGCGATCACAGACGGGTGGCCGGCGGTGGCAGCCAAGGCGTTCGTCCCGGGGTTGATCGCTGATCACGTGCTGCCGAAGTCCGGTTACATCTGCTTGTGGGCCGACGACGATCCGGCGCAGGTCCACGGCCAGACGTGGGGCGCGTTTTCGGCGCGCTTGGATCGTTGGGCCGCGGGTGCGCGGAACGGGTTCGAACTCGAGGACCGTGCGCTTGACTCATGGGTCCTGTTCCCGGGGATCGCCGCCGTGCGCGCCGAACTCGACTTGCCGGAGCTGCTAGGGACGCCTCGCAACGGCGACATCCATGTCGTTCACGGGAAGTCCAGGACGATCCTTACGCTCACGAAGAGCGCACGCAACGATCACCCGCTGGAGGGTGTGGTGATGTATCGCGACAGTGTTCGAAAGGCCCCCCGCTCTCTTGACGAGTTCCGTGCCGCTCTCACGCGTCGGCAGCGGGACAATCTCAATCATGGTCTTGGGCGGCGCGGCGGCGCGGTTCAAGGAGAGGCGAGCGGTGGGTATGACTTCGCCGTTCTCGCTTGGCCGAAGTATGGGCAGTTCGAGGCGCTGGTGCTCTCCTTCGCTGGTGCCGGCGTCGAGTTGACCGCATCGCCGCACTCGACCTCACCGAGTGACGTGGCTAGCCGACTGCGACGCGCGGGACCGGACGCCAGCGTTTTGAAGAGCACGCGCGTACTCGTGACCGGTGTGGGTGCGGTGGGCGGTCAGGTCGCGTTGTCGCTGGCGTGTAGCGGTGTCGGTGAGCTTCACCTTCGTGACGACGATGATCTTCGCTCGGTGAACCTTGCCCGGCATGTCCTCGATGACTACCTCGTCGGGTACCCGAAGACCGTGGGGTTGAGCGTGAGGATCGCGGGTTCTGCACCGTGGTGTCGGACGGTGGAGGGAGCAGCGCTTCCGTTGGACCCGAAACAGGTCGCGGACGTCATACGAGGGTTCGACCTTGTGGTCGATTGCACGGGCATATTCGCCGCAACTCTCGCGGTCGCCCGCGCATGCGAGCTGGAGAACGTTCCGCTTGTCTCGGTGTCGCTGCATCGCGGCGGCCACCTGTTCCGCATCCAGCGGCAAACCCAAGGGGACACGCCGATTCTCCAACGTACGAGTCCGGCGTTCCCGGCGATCCCTCCTGGTGACGACGACGAGACGGAGGGATTTCTGGAGCTCGGCTGCACCGCTCCGGTACACAACGCGCCGCCCACTGCCGTCCTCCGAGCAGCCGCCGACACAGCGCTCGTGGCAGTGGAACTCCTCGCTGGTCGTGACACTGGTGCGGAGGACGTCGTCACGGTCCTCCATCCGATCGATGCCGCACCATTTAACACGCGAGGCAGCTTCCCGTTCCCGTGGCCAGACGGCTGGAAGCGGGAGCGCGCGAGTGCCTAGTACGAGAGTGCACGTGTCCGAGTCGGCGCTCGACAGGATCCGCGCGGCGGCGATCCTGTCCCATCCGTTGGAGACCGGTGGAATCCTCGTCGGCGTCCACACCAGTCAGCACCCGTGGGTCACCCATGCCGTCGAGGTTCGCACCGTCGAACGGGGGCATACCGCGTATCGCCTCCCCGCAGGCGTGACCCGACGAACGGTGCGCCAACTCCGCGATCTGGATCCGCGGGTGGGGTATCTCGGGGACTGGCACTCTCACCCGATGGATGTCCCCGCCAGCGCGACCGACAGGCTGACCACCGTGACGACAGCGGTCCGCACGATGCAGCCGACGATGCTGCTGATCGCACGACGCGTCGAGGACAAGTACGCGATCAACCTGCACATGGCGCGGGGCGTCAAGCTCCGAAAGTGCGACATCATCCTCGCGGGCGACCTGCCCACCCACTCGACAGAGAGCTATCACACACATGGTTGAACCGTTCGACCTCGCCAAGGCCTACACGGCCAAACAGAATCACATGCTCACCGGGCTTGGACTCATGCCCCAGTTCACCGATCATCCCGGGACGAAGGGCGACGCCACCGAGGAGCAGTGGACCAGCGTGCTCCGAGAGTTCCTCCCACGGCGGTACGGCGTGGGGCCGATCTTCGCGATCGACTCCCTCGGGCAGCAGAGCGGTCAGATCGATATCGGCATCTACGACCGGCAGTACTCGCCCCTGTTCTTTGAACAAGGGGATGTGAGCTTCGTTCCCGCGGAAAGCGTATACGCCGTGTGCGAGGTGAAACCACGCATGAACAAGGACAATCTCGATTACGCCCGGGACAAGGTCGCGAGCGTCCGGCGGCTTCACCGCACCTCAGCGGAAATCCGGCACGCGGGCGGCACCTACCCGCCGCAGGACCCGGACATCAAGCCGATTCTGGGTGTCTTTCTCAGCACAGACCTCGACTGGAGCGACGTCCGCGGTGCCGCGGCCGTCGGGTCCATCTTGGAGAACCAGCCCGCAGCGCTTGATCTCGGCATCGCCGTCCGCGGCGGCGCATTCGACCGGACGGACGGGGTCGCCTACGCGCCGCCCGGACACGAGCTCATCTGGTTCGCGACACGTCTGTATCGCGCGCTCTCCCGCCTGGGCACGGCGCTGGCGATCGATCTCGACGCGTACTACCTGCCGTTGCAATCGCCGACCAGTTAGGAAGCCGCGCGCTCCGTTGTCGCTTGTCGATCGGCGGCGTAGCGTCGTGCCGCTTCCCACCAGTAGTTGTCGCGGATCCGGTAGAGCAGGGTCCGCTCCCTCGGAACGCGGCCGACGAATTCGAGGAAGTGTGCGTCGCGGAGCTTGTGGATCAGGGGGTGGACGATGCTTCCCAGCAGTCCGGTCGCTTCGACGATCTGCTTGGGTGAGAAGGTTTCGCCTTCGAGTGCGGCGATCTCGATGACGACGGCGTTCATGTAGCTGTTGCCGAAGAACAGGCGGGACTCCTCCGGTGCGATCGGCTCCACTATCGTCATGCCCCGAGTTTCGCATAGGTCGCCGACGCCCGGCACCTACGCGGAGGTGATTCTGAGGCATTCTCCTTCCGCTGTTGTCTACCTGACCTACACAACTTGACTCCGTCGGATTCGAGCGTACAGTAAATGTGACATTCACTGAAACGTACGTCACGTACTACGTAAACAGTCCAGCCGCAAGTGTGATTTGGTACGACGTGACTTACGTAATTGCGTGGCATTCGTTCATGGATGTTTGTGCCGACGGGCCTCCAGGATGGCCGTATGTTCACAGATCGGCCTTCCGCAAGCGGCCGTTCGGATGAAGTCCCGCGCCGGGGAGTCGTCGGCTTGTGACGGGCGCGGAGGCGACCATCCGGATCCGCAGGTCCGCTGATCGCGTCGATGTCGGCGACCTGCGTGATGTTCGTCTTCGTCATTTCGACACGGCGATGCCGTGGCGCGAGTTTCGCTGGTATCGCAAGCAACGTCACTTCTCTGGTTCCTACTGGTCCGCGACGATGGAGGCGCCGGTCGGGTACGAGTCGCGTCTCGAGTACGTGAACCTTCTGTTGGCGGACTTCGATCCGCGGGTGGTGTGGATCCTCTCGCAGCCATTCCTGGTCGACGGCGATGACCGAGGCACGGCGCGGAAACATGTCCCGGATTATCTGCTGATTCATGCAGATGACTCGGCGTGCGTGGTCGACGTGAAGCCTGCCGAGAAGCTGTCGCGACCGAAGGTTCACGACTCGTTGGCGTGGTCTCGGCGTGTCATCGAGGGGCACGGTTGGGAGTACCGGGTGCAATCTGAACCCGACCCCGTGGTGCTAGCCAACGTGCAGTTTCTCGCGGGCTACCGGCGCCGGTTCCAGTTTCCGGTCGCCGAGGTTGCCGCCGTGCCCCGAGTTCTCCGCAGGCCGCTCACCCTCGGAGAGGCGGTGCGAGCCGTAGCGCCGATCGCGGGTGACATCAGGTTCGCTCGTTCCCTCGTGCTGCATCTGCTGTGGATGCGGCAGTTGCACACCGACCTCACTCGGCCCCTGTCGGCTACCAGCCTTTTGACGTCATCTTCCAGAGAGGACCAGTCGGGATGAAGAACACATGGATGGTCGCCCCGGGCGCACAACTCGTCTACGGCGGCGAGATGTGCACCGTCGTGGAGATCGGGGATGGAGCGGTCATCGTCCGCACCGCGGAGGGGAGTACTCGCCGGCTGCGGATGCTCGACGTGCTGCGGCCTGCTTCGGAGGGCGGTACCGCGCACGTCCCGGGAAGACTTCCTGATGACGAAGAGTCGCAGCCGTTGATGCTGGTCTGGTCGGACGCGACCGATTCCGCCCAGGCGGCAGCCCATGAGCGCGCCGATCATGTCCGCGAGGTGCTCACCGGGTACAGATCGGGAAGTCGAGAGATCGCCCGTGAGGGAGAACCGCGCTTTGAGTACCACCCGCAACGTTCATTGGGAGAACGGCAGATCGCGAAGGCCAAGGAGCTCGGCATCGGGACGCGGACACTGGAACGCTGGGTGTCCCGCTATCGCGACACCGGCGAGGCGGGCCTGATTGACACCCGCAGGTCTCGGACGGGCGCGGCCCTGACGAACTTCGATTCGCGCTGGGTCGACGCGGCCCGGACCGTGATCGATGAACAGGGCAGTCAGTCCAAGGTGCAGAAGAAGATCATCCTCGCCCGCATCGCCGCCCGCGTTGAGCGTGTCCATGGACCCGAGGTCGTCACCCTCCCGTCGACCGCCAGCGGGTATCGGGCATTGGACGAGCTCTCCCGAGGGCGAGCAACGTTCTCCGGGTCAACGAAAGCCAAACGGTCGATAGCGAATCGGCCATCTGCCCCTTACGGCCGCCTGACGGCGAGCCGCCCGGGTGAGTTCGTCCTTCTGGACACCACTCCGCTGAACGTGTTCGCCGTTGCACCGGTCACCGGAAAGTGGGTGTGCGCGGACCTCACCGTCGCGATCGACCTCTATTCGAGGTGCATCCTCGGGCTCCGACTTACGCCGGGTTCCACGAAGTCCATCGATGTGTCCGGCGTCCTCGCCGAAGCTATGCAGCCCTTCGAGATTCCTAAGAGTTGGGGGACGCCAGCTCGTTGGCCGTACCACGGGCTCCCCGATACGGTGCTCGTCGATCCCGCTCGCACGGATGTTGCCCGGTTCACTCGGGCGGGCATCCTGCCGGAGACGATCGTGATCGATCACGGCCGCCCGTTCCTGTCCGAACATGTCACCACGGCGTGCGCTCGGCTAGGAATCTCGATTCAGCCCGCCCGCATCTATCAGCCGACCGACAAGAGCCCCGTCGAACGGTTCTTCCGCACCCTCGATTCGCTCCTGCAGGAGCTCCCTGGCTATAAGGGCGCTGACGTGTCCGGTCGCGGCGATGACGTTGAGGCCGAGGCTGTGTACACGGTCCCGCAGTTGGAGCAGATCATCCGCGAGTGGATCGCGACGGTCTATCACCTCCGCCCGCACGATTCCCTCGTTGAACCTGGGTTGCCCGGCGTGAAGATGAGCCCCGCGCAACGGTACGACCAGGGCCTCGCCGTGGCTGGGACGATGCGGATGCCGACCGACAGGAACGTGCTCCTAGAACTGTTGCCGGTGGTGAAGCGGCAGTTCAATCATTACGGGGTGGAGATCCACAAACTGCGCTACACCGGCGATTCCGTCGCCAAGTACCGCAACCGTGCCCGCTCGATCCACCGCGATAAGCGCACGGAGTGGCCGTTCGTGGTGAACCCGGACGATCTCACCAAGATCTACTTCCACGACCCGGAGGATCACACCTGGCACACCCTCGAGTGGGAGCACAAAGGCAGCTTCGACACGCCGTTCAGCTTGGACGCTTTGGAGTACGCGAAGAAGATCGCCGTTCGCCAGGGTCGACCTTCACAGGTCGACGATGTCGCGGCGCAGTTGCTGGAGGACTGGGGCGCCGGGCGCGGGTTGACCCCATCGGAGCGGCGGATGAGCGCCCGCATGGCCGCTCAGCTGAATGATCGGGAGCCCGACCCGGACGGGGTGTGGTCGCTGCGCACGGTTCAGCGGCTGCTTGACGCGGAACTGTCGATCTCCTCTGATCTGGCCACCGAGCTCAGCGGCGCAGTACGGGACCCCGGTCGTCGGGTCGCCTCGCCGGACACTGGCGATGACGACGATGAGGACGACATCGTCGAACCCACCATCCGCGGCGATTATCACTTCGAGCCGATGGAGATGCTCCGATGACGTCCCCCACTGCGCAGACGCAGCTGCCGCCTCGTCAGCGCAGCCTGTCCACCTACGAGGGTTGGACGGACTTCGCTGGACGTCCACCCCGCCCTCGCCCCGAGGAGCTCACTCGCCTGCAGCTGGATTCGTTGCCTGCTCGCGAGCGTGCGGCGCACGACCTGGAGCGGCGGGTATGGCATGCGAACATCCTGCTGCGCACCCGGCAGGTGGAGGACATCGAGGTGCAGTTGTGGGACATCCTCGACTCGAACCTGCAGGACTCCGACCGGGTCAAGTCCGCCGCAGCGATCGATGCGCCGCCGGCATTGGGGAAGTCGACCGTGGTGAACAACTTCGGCCGGGTGTTCCATCGGCAGCGGATCGCGGAGGTCGGGGACTGGTTGGACGCGGACAGGGATGTTCGGCACTTGCCGGTGTGCCACGTGACGTTGACCGGGCGGCTGACGATCAAGGGGCTGCACATGATGATCCTCGGCTTTTACGCCCATCCCGCCACCGCCGGCATTTTGCACCGTTCGATGGCCGGCCGTGATCTGGCGCGGGCGGCAGCGGAATGTATCGAACGACACGACACCCGGCTGGTGATCATCGATGACCTGCACTTCCTGAACATGCGGACCCGTGACGGGGTTGAGGTCGCCAACCAACTGAAGTGGCTCGCGAACGAGTACAACGCGACCTTCCTGTTCGCCGGCGTCGCCCTGCGCGCCCGGGGTCTCGTCGGTGAAGGTGAGACCGGGAGGGAAGCGGCGATGGCGCAGACCTTCCGCCGGTGGACCGTGCTCGGGTTGAGCCCGTTCACCCTCACCCACAAACGCGGCAGGGAGGAATGGGACCGCCTGCTTTTCGGCGTTGAACAATCCCTCGTCCTCACGGACGCTCATCCTGGGATGCTCGTGGACCTGTCGCGGTACCTGTTCGCCCGCACCACTGGAAACATCGGATCCCTGATGGACCTAATCCGCCGCGGCGCATCCCGCGCAATCCGCACCGGCCGGGAATCCATCGACCGCGAACTGCTCGACGACATCCGCATCGACGAAGGCGCCGAAACTGAACGCCGCGAGCTCGAGGCCAAGCTCCAACAGCAACCGCGAACCCAGAAAGCACACCGGCACCGCAAGAACCAGGACGCAGAGGCGGCGGTCGCATGACCACGAGCACGGCGACACGTTCGGATCCGGTGCGGGTGCTGCCGTTCCGAGTCCGGCCGCTGCCGGATGAGCCGTTTGATTCCTGGCTAGAGAAGATGGCGGCCACCTACGGGGCAACGATGAACGAGATGGCCTGCGCGCTGGGTCTCATCGAGCGGCAGAAGGGACTGGCGGTCTCCGCGACCGCGTGGATGGCGGACATGTGGGCCACTACCCTCACCGCCGAGCAGGCCTCCCGGCTCGAAGCGTCGACGGGCATCCCCACCGAGCAGTTCCATGAGATGACCAGGACGAGGTTTGCGCGCCACGCGATCCGCCTCACCCGGCAGGGGCGCATAAGCGCGCAATGCCCGGCTGCGGGAACTACGGGACGATACTGCCCCGAGTGCCTGGTCGACTCGGGTGGGCGATGGCGGATGTCGTGGCAGTTCCCGTTCGGTTTTGCGTGCGCCCGCCACCGTCGCTTACTCGTGGATCGATGCCGAGCATGCGATCGTCCCACCCGGCAACGCGCTCACCCGCTCGCCCTCGTTCCGGTTCCCAGCCGCTGCCACAACCCGATCGCGGGTCCGCAGAGAGGCCCTCAGGCCAACCGATGCCGGGCAGACCTGACCGACGACCCGACACCCGTTCCCGTTCCTCGCGCTGTGTTGGACGCGCAGCGGACGATGATGAGGATCGTCTCCACTGGGAGCGCACGGTTCGGGATCTATGCGGGCGCACCGCAGCCCGCGGTGGCAGTCCTGGAAGACGTCCGGCTGCTGTCTCGCATCGCACGGACCGCGATGGTCGCTGACGACGGCGTCGACACTAGCGCGCTCGGAGAAGGTGTCATCCAATTGTTCCGGGCGAGCGAGGATTGGACTACGGCCGTCCGGGCGCGACCGGAGTCCGCGGTCGGGGCCGCAGCCGGCACCACCCTCGCGCTGACGGCATTGGCAGACCCCGGGACCGTCGCTGCCCTCCTGCGGCGTCGCGTTGCGCAGAGCACGTCGTACACGGCCAACACCCCGCAACTTCAGACGCTGATCGCCGCCGCGCTGGGGCGACGCCGCCGTCCCACCGTGTTCCTGCAGTCGGCCACACCATCCGGGGTCAGTCCCGCCGAACGCGCCCGGAGAGTGCCCGCACAGCTGTGGGACGAGTGGATCACCCAGCACGCGCCGCTCCGGGTGGCAAACGAGATCGCGGCATCAGCTTTGGCGGCGGCTGTCGTGTTCACCGGCACGCGGCTCACGCACTCCGCAGCTCTCGCTCTGCTCGATCCGGACGCGCCGGTCCGGCAAGTCACTCATGTGATGCGTGACCTTGGCCGCAGCGCTCACGATGTCGACACGCTCGACGCGATCCTCCGGTTGGTCGCGTTCCTGGACACGCACGACGTCCCCGTGGACTACGCCCGGCGCCGCTCCCTCGATTACACCGGACTTCTTCCAGAGCCCGAGTGGCGGGAAGTGTGCCGGGCGGTGGGCGTAGCCGCGGGAGGCGGACGGCGGTGGCGGGTGGCTCGTGCGTTCCTGTACCGGACGCTGTCCGGCAACCCGCTCCGCACGCTGCCGGCCGGGTGGGGAGCTACGGGAGTCAGCACACGATCCGTCGCCGGCTTCCTGGACGGGCTGCCGCAGAAGGGTCGCCGTCGTCTAGAGCAGATCGCCGCCGACTTCCTCATCGCCAACGGCATCCACGAGCCGATCACGTGGTGCCCTCCCGTCGCCGACACGGCCCCGATGGAAAGCGCGCGACTCGCCTCAACCGTGTGGCCGCCGAGCCGCCCAGCGCGAACAGCTGCAATGAAGTCCAGCTCGGCAGACGACATGGTGCGGGCGTACACGGCAGGAGCGTCGACCTCCGAAATCGCTGCAGATGCCAACGTGTCCCGGCAGACCGTGAGTCGCATACTCGCCGACGCGGGCACCCAAACCCGTCGAGGACGACCCCGTACCTTCACCCCTGATCCTGTCTGGTTGCGTGAGCAGTACGAGACGCATCAGCGCACCATCGGGCAGATCGCACGCATCGCCGGATGCAGCGAAACGACAGCCAACCGCCACCTACGTGCCGCCGGCATCGACCTCAGACCACGCGGAGGACGGCATACATCATCCCAACGACGAGGAACGGAAGCGGCCGATGCTCGGATATGACGCATACGTGTACGAGATCGCGGCCGGTGTCTCCGCAGAAGACATCGGTCGGATCGCACTGGAATCGAACGAGGAAAGAACAATCCACCTGAATGCCGTGATCGCCCGCCGACTCGCGTACGTCCCATACCGGACCTGGGTCGACCATCTCCTTGAGTCAGCGAAAGATCGACGTGCGCAGATTCTCCACGACGGCGGCTACCCGTACGTGTTCTACGCCACCGGCGCCGACATCAAGATCAATTTCGCTGCGTCTGAATACGAGGAAGTAGCGAACCTCGCAGACGCAACTCGGTACCTGGTGGAGGCGTGGGACCAGAGCTGAACCTGGCCGGGCGGGTGTCTGGCGGAATCTAGCTATGTCTACCGTTTCCGTAGACCTCATTAGACATCGCTAGAGTTCGTCGAGATCAATCCCGAACTTCTGGGCAAGTTCGGCGAGCGGGATCTCCTCACTGTCGGCCGGACGTTCCCGGGCGATGCGGGCGATCTCTTCTTCCTCCGCTGCATCCTCGGCATCCGCGATCGACGCCAGATCGCTGACAATTACCTCGATTGACGTGCTTTCCGCGGTCGCGCGGCGCCGGATCTCGGCGGCGGCGTGCGCAAGGGTGTACATCCGCTCCCACGGGTGCTCACCGTGCCGGAAAGTGGAGATTGTGTCGCGCGTATAGCTGCGTTCGTCCCCGGGGACGAGCCAGCGTTCGGAGCCGTCCGAGGCGCGGAAGAAGTCTACGTAGCAGTTTCCGCACGGCATCCGGTAGACGCCTGGTTCGGTGGGGGCGGACTCGGTGTTTCGTTGGATCATGTCGCGGATGACCTGCTCCCAGTCAACCCCGTGATCATGGTGTGACATGCGAAACCTTTCGTAAGCAGAACAGAGCAGTCTGTCACTCGGGCAGGGTCGCGTCTACACCCTCCGTCGCGACCGCAGCAGAGTGCGGCGTTCTGCCGTCTGGCTTGGGTGCCCGCTCGAGGTAGCCAAAGACGTCGTTCCCGACGTCGGAGGGCGCACTGCGCTGAGCGAACTTCGAGACGATAGAGGCGTTCGTCGAGGAGCAGCGTTGGAGGCTGGGATGCCGCCCAATACGCCTCCTTGGCAACTTGACCTGGAAATCGAGGGCAACGACATCTGGCGCGACCCGGCATGCGTTGCGAAGGAATCTGCTGCCCTCGGCATGCACCCGCGATGGTCGGACATGGATCTCTGGCGGGAATCGCGAATTCCATCGGTTGCCCGCTCGCAATCCTGCTGCGGGAGCGGTGACGCGCGGACGCAGGACGAGACGGGCGCCGCGATCATCCTACGTCATGACATCTCCTCGTGCTGCGCACCCGTTCGCAGGATCCGCGAAGCTAGGCACATGCCGAACACACGACATCCACCGCTATCAGAGGGCGTGGTGACGGCGATCGCCGACGCTCTCGGCGAGACGAGCATCGGGCTGACGGGCTCGGAGATCGGGAGGATTCTGGCGCAGCTGGGTTTCGAGGACCCCGGCCCCGACATGACGAAGCGGCATCGCCTCGCGGTCGCACTGATCAACCAGCAGCGCAAGGACAACGCAAGCAACGGCATTATCCGCTTCGTGGCCGAATCCATGTCCATCGGCCGCTACCTGGGCAGGCAAGAACGATTCGAGGAACTGAGGGATGTCGTAGACCCGGCGCTGTCGTTGGCCGGGCTCCGTATCCGAGACGACGGCCGCGTGGGTCGTCTCGGACGCAAGGCGACAACATTCGATGAAGTCGCCGCGCTCACGGGCAGGCTCCTCGCCGAATCACAGCGTCGTGGCGTGCACGACCAAGTCCTCGCATACTGCCGGGAGGAACTGATCCGACAATCGACCTTCCACGCCGTCTCCGAGGCGGTGAAAGGTGCGTGCGACCGGCTTCGCACCATGACCGGGCTCATCCTGGATGGTTCGGAGCTGATCGATGCGTGCTTTTCGTCGTCCAAGGGCCGGCCGCTGGTGACCATCAACGACTGGGAAACGAAGTCGGAGGCCAGTGAACATACCGGGTTCGCGAACCTCCTCAGAGGGGTGATCGGAACATTCCGCAACCCGACCGCGCACGCACCCAGGGTCGCGTGGCCCGTCAGCGAGTCGGATGCCCTCGACGTCTTCTCCACCCTGTCGTACATCCACCGACGCCTCGACGCGGCTCGCACTCGACGCCCCTGAACCGCTGCCACCTACGGTGGAATCGCGGAACTCTTCACCAAATCCAACGGGAACCTACAAGTTTTGTAGGTTCTACGCCGACATGGCGGATTCCACGGCCTAGGGCATGTCTGACAAAGCTTTGGTCCAGGCGATGATGGCGTTGAGGACGACGGCGGCGCGGTAGATCACGGCGTGCTTGTCGTAGCGGGTCGCGATTCCTCGCCACTGCTTGATTCGGCAGTAGCCGCGTTCGATGACGTTCCTGTTCTTGTAGTCGGCGGTGTCGAGTCCGACCGGGCGACCGCCGCGTGACCCGCGTCGTTCGCGGTGTCCCTTCTGATCATCGGGTTCGGGGATGACGGCCTTGATCCCGCGGGAACGCAGATGCCCGCGAATCGCGCGCGACGAGTAGGCCTTGTCGGCCCGGACCGCGTCGGGCCGAGTTCTGGGCCGCCCGCTGCCACGCCCGACTCGCAGCTGCGCCATCAGCGGCAGGAACATCGGCGAGTCGCCCGCCTGCCCCGGCGTGATCAGTGTCACCAGGGGGAGCCCGTTGCCGTCGACGAGCTGATGGATCTTCGTCGACAGGCCGCCTCTGGAGCGGCCGATGCCGTGATCAGGCGGCTCGAGCGTCAGATCCGTGTAATTCGATCCAGCCCCCTGTGAGCCGGGTCGTGTTCGTCGCGTGCTGATGTGCGCGGGCAATGGTCGAGTCCACCGACAGCGACCAGTCGACCATGCCCGCAGCGTCTGCCGCCGCCGTGATCTTCGCCGCCACGCGATCCCACGTCCCATCGAACGCCATCCGGCGATGCCAGGTCCACACCGTCTGCCACGGACCGAACACCTCCGGCAGATCCCGCCACGCGATCCCCGTCCGGTACCGGTAGACGATGCCCTCGACCATGGTCCGAGCGTCAGAGAATCTCCGCCCCGGCCGCCCCGTCGGGCGCGGCAGCATCCCCTCGATCAATGACCACTGAGCATCCGAGAGCATCTGAAACCGCGACACCCCTCAAGACTCTCAACCACAACCGTCAACCTTTGTCAGACACGCCCTAGCTGGTAGGCACTTGGTATTTCTGCCATTTGCCGAGGTTCCTGATCGATCCTTTGGATCGGATAGCTGGGCGCGTGCCCCGCTCTTATCTCAGATGGATGGCGTTAGTCCGCTCTGTGCTCCTGCATTGCGGTCGCGACGTCCAGTTGCGAGTGAGTCATGCGATTGGTTGCGAGTGGACAGGAAACACCGCGCGTGCTCAGAGGAGCGCCGCGACCTTTTCGGCGGTCTCTTTCGCGGAGCCGGGGTTCTGTCCGGTGACGAGGTTGCCGTCGACGATGGCGTAGGAGATGAAGGGGATCTTGGCCTTCTCGTAGAGCGCGCCCCGGTTCTTCATCTCTTCCTCGGCGTTGTAGGGCACGAGCTTGTCGACCCGGGCGAGGACTTCTTCCTGCCAGGCGAAGCCGGTGACCTTGCGGCCGGCGACGAGCAGGGAGCCGTCCGAGAGTCGGGTGTTGAGCAGCCCGCAGTAGCCGTGGCAGACGGAGGAGACGATGCCGCCGCGTTCCCAGATCTCCCGGGTGATCTTCTGCAGCCCTTCGCTGTCGGGGAAGTCGTACATGACGGCGTGGCCGCCGGTGAAGTAGATCGCGTCGTAGTCGGCCGAGTCGATCTGATCCGGGCTGAGCGTGTTCTCCAGCAGCGCCATCCGGGCCGGATCGGCATGCCAGGCTTTGGCAGTCTTGTCGTAATTCGGGAACTTCAATGACCGCGGCTCCAACGGCGAGGCCCCGCCGCCCGGGCTGACGATGTTCTGCTCGAAACCGCGCTCCTCGAACACCTCCCAGGCGTGGGCGAGTTCGGACAGCCACAGGCCCGTGGGGTGGGACGGGTCGTCGTAGTGGCCGACGTTGGTGACGACATGCGGGTTCTCTCCTCTCGATCGTGGAGCGGTCAGGCGTCCAGCGCAGCCTGGAGGTGCGCGACGGCCTGCGCGACGGCGGCTTTGGCCTGCGGGGTGTCGTGCAGGGAGTTGACCATGACGAAGTCGTGGATGATGCCGCCGTAGCGGACCTGGGTGACCTCGACGCCGGCGCGGCGCAGCTTCGCGGCGAACGCTTCGCCCTCGTCGCGGAGCACGTCGGCTTCGGCGGTGATGATGAGGGTGGGTGGGAAGAACGCGAGCTGCTCTTCGGTGGCGCGCAGCGGGGATGCGGTGATCTCGGCGCGCTCGCTTTCGTCGGTGGTGTATTGGTCCCAGAACCACTTCATGCCGTCGCGGGCGAGGAAGTAGCCCTCCGCGAACGTCTCGTACGACTCGGTGTCGAACGCGGCGTTGGTGACGGGGTAGAACAGTGCGGCGGCGCGGAAGGTGACGTCGCCGCGTTCGTGGCCCATTAGGTTCAGGGCGATGGCCATGTTGCCGCCCACGGAGTCGCCGGAGATCACGACCCGCTCGGGGTCGAGGTTGTGCTCGGCGCCGTGCTGGACGATCCACTGCGCGACGGCGTAGGACTGCTCGTTCTGGGACGGGTACTTCGCTTCGGGGGCGCGGACGTATTCGGGGAACACAACGGCGGCACCGGTGCCGACCGCGAGGTCGCGGACGAGACGGTCGTGGGTGTGCGCGTCGCCGAACACCCACCCGGCGCCGTGTGTGTAGAGCACGACGGGCAGGATGCCGGCGGCTCCCTTGGGTCGGACGATCCGGGTGGGGACGCTGCCGGTGGGGCCGCCTTCGACGGTGATCCACTCCTCGTCGATCTCGGGCTTGGAGATCTCCTCGTCCTGCACCTGGTCGACGGTCTTGCGGCCCTCTTCCGGCGGCAGCTGGTACAGGAACGGCGGGGGGGAGGTCGCCTCGACGAACTCCTGCGCGGCGGGCTCCAGGGCGATGTTGTGCGGGTTGGCGTCGACTACACCGATCGCGAAGACTTCTCGGCACTGGTCCCTCGTGCTCAACAGTCGTTGGGTCTCGGCGCCGGCGGGGTCGACGGGTCGGTCGACGGTGCGCCCTCCATACGTCGCATCCTGGGGGGCCTTGCCTCGATTGCGCAGGGAATCGATGAGCTCCGAAACGCGGAGGGCGGCGGTCACGGGCGTCCGAGGAGCCCTCGGCTGGGCGTTCGTCACGCGCGACTGGCGTTCAACGGCGCACGCACCTGGTGTGAGATCGCGCTCGAGACGCTGTCCGATCCGGCGGCGCCGTGGCGCTCACGTCCGTCGTGATCGCTCACCACCCGCGGATGCGATCTTCGACGTAACGGGCGAACGCTGCGCGCTGAGGACCGGTGAGGTTGCGGGCGGCCTGGGTCAGCGCCTCGATGTGGTGCTCCATGTGGGCGGCTTGCTTCGCCGCTCTGTTGCTGGCGTCCGCGTCGGCCTTGGCCTGGTAAGCCGCTCGATCGGCGACCTGCCACCGGGTCAGGGTGTCGCGGTCGATCGTCTCGTCGAAACCGGTGACACGGGGGGCTCGCGGCCCTTTGGAGTAGTACACGTTCGGGTCGTCGGCGGGGCCTTCTAGCGTGATGCGCTGCCCGATCTGCGCGCCGGTCACGAGGGCGGCTTTGTAGTAGCGCGGCGACCCGTCGTCCTCGGTGTAGGCGTAGCCGATCTTGCCGGTGCTCAGCGGCCGGCGGCCCATGTAGGTGACTTCGGACGATCGGGTGTCGACGGGCTCTGGGGTGGTGCTCATGTCGGGCTCCTGGATCTCTCGTGGCCTGTTCAGCGTCGGTACGGGCCGCTGGTCGCGAGCAGTCCGAGACTCGCTGTGATCAGACGAGGACCAGTCGCGTTTGTAATGATGAAGACGCGTGCCGTATCGTGAACAACGATCCGGGTATGAGAACTGTTGGCGGCTTCGCGATCGCCTGCGGCCTCGCTGTAACCCAACTCATGCAGGCCCGCCGCGAACGCCGTTCCCGGGCGTCGTCGGAGGACGTCGCCCGGCTGAGCGATCCGCGCTTCCTCGCCACGCTGCCCCCCGCCGATGCGCTCGAGTCGCTGGCGTACCGGTTCGTGATCGTCGGCTTCGTGTTCTGGACCTTCACGCTGATCGCCGGCGCGATCTGGGCCAACGACTCCTGGGGACGGTACTGGGGCTTCGACACCAAGGAAGTGTGGACCTTCGTGATCTGGGTGCTCTACGCCGGCTACATCCATGCGCGCGCGACCCGGGGATGGCGCGGCACCCGCTCCGCCTGGCTGTGCATCATCGGGTTCATCACGGTGCTCTTCAACTTCACCATCGTCAACATGTTCTTCAAGGGGCTCCACGCCTACTCCGGCCTCAGCTGACGTGACCCCGGCCACCACCCGCCGCCCCTCCGCGCAGGGCCCAACCGTGCTGCGGCTCACTCCGCGCGCACTCCGCGCCGCAGGACCCGCGCTCCTCGGCATGACCGGGCTCGTTGCCCTGCTCGCCGGGCTGGCGTTCGGCGGCGGCGCGGCCGGGCTCCAACTCGGCGACGCCGGCCCTCTCGTGCGGTGGGGACTCCCGATCGCGAAGATGATCGTGAACCTTGCCGCCGCGGGCATGGTCGGCGTGCTTGTGACGGCCCTGTTCACCCTGCGGGCCGGGGAGCGGGAGTTCGACGTCGCCCTGGACACCGCCTCGATCGCCGCCGCCGTGTTCACCGTGGCCGCCGGCGTCACGGGGTTTCTTACCTTCGTCAACGTATTCAACCCCACGCTTGACGCAGGACCGGTGTTCGGCGCCCAGCTCGGCCGGTTCCTCATCGAGACCGAGGTGGGCCGCACCTGGCTCATCACCACGGTCACCGGCGCGGCGCTCACCGTCCTCACCTTCGCGGTGCGGTCCTGGCCGGCCACGCTCGTGGTGACGGCCCTCGCGGTCGCCGCCCTGGTGCCGATGGGCACCCAGGGGCACTCCGGCGACGATGCGTTCCACCACGAGGCGATGATGGCGCTCATCCTGCACATCATCGGCGCCGCGGTCTGGGTCGGCGGGCTCCTGCTGCTCGTCGTGGTCCGCCCGTTGCTCACACGGGGCAGCCTCGCCGACGTCGTCGCCCGCTACTCGAGCATCGCACTGGCCGCGTTCGTGCTCGTCGCCGTGTCCGGCACTGTGCGCGCCGCGATCGGCCTGCAGGACTGGACCGAAATGCTGTCGCCCTACGGTGCCATCCTCGCCGTGAAGGTGGTCGCGCTGGTCACGCTCGGCTTCTTCGGGGTCTGGTATCGCGCCCGCCTGATCGGCACGATGCGCGACTCCGACCGTGTCAGCCGGTCCTTCTGGACCCTCGTCGTGTTCGAGCTCGCGGTCCTGGGCCTGGCCAGCGGCGCCGCCGCAGCGCTTGCGCGCACGCCTCCACCGAACCCGACCCCGCTTCCTGAGACCCCGTCGCCGGCGGAACGTCTCACCGGCGCACCGCTGCCCCCGGAGCTCACGATCGACCGGTGGTTCACCGCGTGGAACATCGACCTGCTCTGGGCAGTCGTGGCCGGGTTCGCGGTGTTCTTCTACCTCGCCGGGGTGCGGCGTCTGCGCCGCCGCGGCGATGCGTGGCCGCTGTACCGGACGATCCTGTGGGTGGTCGGGATGGTCCTGCTGGTGTGGGTCACCGGCGGCGTGGTCAACGTCTATCAGGACTACCTGTTCAGCATGCACATGGTCGGGCACATGCTACTCACGATGGCGATCCCCATCCTGCTGGTGGCCGGCGCCCCGGTCATGCTAGCGGCCCGCGCGATCCGCAAGCGCGAGGACGGCACCCGCGGCGGCCGCGAATGGATCCTGTGGGCCGTACACTCCCCGGCCGCGCGCATCCTCACCAACCCGTTCATCGCCGCCGGGCTGTTCATCGGGTCGCTGTGGATCTTCTACTACACCGACCTGTTCCGCTGGTCGCTGTACGACCACCTCGGACACCAATGGATGGTCGCGCACTTCCTCATCACCGGCTATCTGTTCGTGCTGTCGCTGATCGGCGTCGACCCGGCCCCGTACCGGCTGCCGTATGCGGGCCGGCTGCTGCTGCTGATCGGCATCATGGCGATGCACGCGTTCTTCGGCATCGCCATCATGATGCAGGAAGGTCTCATGGTCGCTGAGTGGTTCGGTGCGATGGGCCGCACCTGGGGTGCGACACCGCTGGAAGACCAATACGCGGGAGGCGGGATCGCGTGGTCGATCGGCGAGATCCCCACCCTCATCCTCGCGATCACGGTCGCCATCCAGTGGAGCCGCAGCGACGACCGCGAGACGCGGCGCCGCGACCGGCACGCGGACCGCACCGGCGATGCAGAGCTGGAGGCGTACAACGCGCGCCTACTCGAACTCGCCTCACGTGACACCCGCGGCCGCAGTTGACACGGTGGCGAGGGAGCACAGGGCCGAAGAGGTCGAATGCGGCTGAGTCATGCTCCGGTGAACACCAGCCACAGCAACACGCCGTTGAGTGCGATGAGGAAGACGGATGCCGCGATCCCCGCCACCGTCGTCGCGATGTGGTTGCGGAAGCGGCCGAGCACGTCGTCCCTGGACGTGAGGGCGACCAGCGGCACGAGTGCGAACGGGATGCCGAACGACAGCACCACCTGGCTGAGCACGAGCGCGAGGGTGGGGTCGACGCCGAAGGCGAGGAGAGCGAGCGCGGGCAGAAGCGTCACCAGCCGGCGGACAAGCAGCGGCACCCGGATTCGTAGCAGGCCGCGCATGATCTCGGCGCCCGCGTAGGCCCCCACCGAGGTGCTCGCCAGGCCGCTCGCGAGCAGGCCGATCGCGAACAGCGTCGCGACGACCGGGCCGATGCCGTCGTACAGGGCCGAGTACGCACCCTCAAGTGTGTCGGTGCCGGGCACTCCGGCAAGGTTGGCGGCGGCCAGCAGCAGGATACACAAGTTCACCGTGCCCGCGATCAGCATCGCGATCGTGACATCCCAGCGCGTCGCGCGCAGCAGCCGCGGCGTCGAGATGCCGCGGAGATCATCGAGCGCAACGCCTCGGGCCACTATGCCTGTCGCATCCTTCCGCGACGTCGACGGCGCGAACCGGTCTCGCGCGAGGGCGCTGTGTGCGTAGATCGCGTGGGGCATGATCGTCGCGCCGAGGATCGAGGCGGCCAGCAGCACGGAGTCGGTGCCCTCGAAGCGGGGCGTGAGACCGCCCGCGATGCCGCCGGGATCGGGCGGTGCGACGAACACACCGTACGTGAAGCCGATCCCTATGACGGCGACTAGCCCGATGACCACGAACTCGAACGGCCGCGCGCCCCCGCGGGACTGGATGAGCAGTAGGAAGATCGAGACAGTGCCCGTGATGAAGCCACCCCACAGCAACGGCACCCCGAAGAGGAGGTACAGGGCGACGGCGCCGCCGATGACCTCGGCGATGTCGGTCGCCATCGCGATGAGTTCGGCCTGCAGCCAGTACGCTCGCCGCGCCCACGGATGGCGAATGCGGGTGCCGAGGGTCTCCGGAAGGCTGTGTCCGGTCACGATGCCGAGCTTCGCGGAGAGGTACTGGATGAGCCAGGCCATGACGTTGGCGAGCACCACGACCCATACCAGCAGGTAGCCGTAGCGGGCGCCCGCCGTCATGTTGCTCGCCACGTTGCCCGGGTCGAGGTAAGCCACGCCTGCGACGAGAGCCGGGCCGATCAACCACGCCAGGCGAGGAGTCGACGCACGACGCGACGGGAGCGGCTCGGCAGCTCCCCGAACATATGATTTCGGCACACCGAAATCATATGTTTCGGTGCGCCGAAATCAAGGATCGTGCCCACGAAGATCAGTGTGCGGGCTTGTCTTCGTGGTCGATGCCGTGGTGCTCTTTGCCACGCTCGAAGTTGAGCAGTCGCAGCGCGTTGGCGACGACGATCAGGGTGGAGCCTTCGTGGATGAGGACGACAGCGCCGATATTCAGCCCAATGAAGGTCGCGATGACGAGGAACGCGACGATGGCGAGGCTGGCGATGAGGTTCTGCCGGATGATGCGGCTGGTGGCGCGGCTGAGCCTGACCGCGAACGGGACACGGCCCAGGTCGTCGCTCATCAGCGCGATATCACAGGTCTCGAGGGCGACGGTGGAGCCCGCAGCACCCATCGCGATGCCGATGTCAGCGCGTGCCATGGCGGGGGCGTCGTTCACGCCGTCGCCGACCATCGCGATCGGCCGGTGCGTCTCGGCGAGCCGAGTGATCTGGGCGACCTTGTCTTCGGGCAGCAGCTCTCCGATCGCAGTGTCGACGCCGACCTCGCGGCCGACCGCGTCGGCGACACGCTGGTTGTCACCGGAGATCATCACCAGCTGCCCCACTCTCGCACCGCGCAGTGCCCGCAGCACCTGAGCGGACTCGGCGCGCGAGGCGTCCATCACCCCCACGATGCCGAGGAACCGACCCGCCCGGCGGACGATCATCAGCGTCTGCCCCGAGTCCCGAGCCTCCTCGTACGCAGCCTCGAGCTCGCCCGGCAGGGCGAGCTGCTGCTCGGTGAACATCCGCAGGTTCCCGACCTCGACCGGCTCCCCACCGATCGTGGCGCGCACGCCGCGGCCGACGACCGCGTTCAGATCGGTCGCCTCCAGCCTCGCGGTGTCGGGCACCTGCTCGCCCAGGTCACGGAGGATCGCGGATGCCAAAGGATGGTCGCTGAGCGACTCCACTGCCACCAGGGTCGGGATCAGCGCCGCGCCGGCATCGCCTGCGGCAGAGGTGACCGAGGTGACGCGGGGCAGACCCCAGGTGAGCGTCCCGGTCTTGTCGAACGCCATCGCCTCCACCCGGCCGAGCGTCTCCAAAGGGGCGCCGCCCTTGACCAGCACCCCGGCTCGAGCCGCTCGGGCGACCCCGGCAAGGACGGCGGCGGGAGTCGCGATCGCGAGCGCACACGGGGAGGCGGCGACTAGCACCGTCATGGCGAGGTAGAACGCATCCGGGAACGCCTGCCCAAACCCGAACATCGACACCAGCAGAGTCGCGACGACGCCGAGGATCACGGCGGGCACGTACCAGCGCTGGAACCGGTCGATGAACTGCTGGGTGGGGGAGGTGGCTTGATCGGCGGTGCGGACCAGCTCGACGACCTTGCTGAGAGTCGAGTCCGCGGACGTGGCGGTCACCTCGACCTCGAGCACACCGGAACCGTTCACCGTGCCCGCGAACACCCGGTTCGCTGCCGGGAGGGTGTCGACGGTGCGCATCGCCCGCTCCGGGTCGGAGACCGGCTCCTTCTCGACTGGGATGGACTCGCCGGTCACCGCGGACTGATCCACCGCGGACACCCCGGAGATCACGAACCCGTCTGAGGGGATACGCGAGTTCGGGCGGATCACCACGACGTCGCCGACCGCGATCTGCTCCACTGGCACCTCGACCGGGTCGCCCGCACCGCGCTGCACCAGCGCGGTGCGGGGGGCGAGCTCGGCGAGAGCCTCGATGGACTTGCTGGCGCGACTGAGCGCGTACTCCTCGAGCGCGTGCCCGAGGCTGAACAGAAACAGCAGCACCGCGCCCTCAGCCCACCGTCCAATCAGGGCGGCACCCACGGCTGCGACCAGCATGAGGAAGTCGACCTCGAACCGCCCGCGCAGCGTGGAGGCGATCGCGGTGCGGACAGTGAAGAAGCCGCCAAAGAAGTACGTGGCGAGGAAGAACACCAGCGGCCAGCCGAGCATGGGCAGCGCCAGCGCGTACTCTGCGATCATCCCGGCCCCGTAGGTAACGCCGGACGCGATCGCAAACCACAGCTCCCACCGTGCGGAGCCGTGCGCGTGCTCCTGCGTATCCGCGGTGGAAGGGGCGGTGGTCTCGGAGGCGCTCATGCCAACGAGAATACATCACAACGTCATGATATATTGCAGTTGTGAATGATTATCGTGATCGAGGCACAATGGTGGCTGTGAGCGAGAAGCAGGGTGCGGAGCCGCTGTCCCTGCCTGATGCGGAGCGATTGGCGGAGATTATGCAGGGGCTGGCGTCGCCGGTGCGTCTGCGCATCCTGAGCGTGCTCCGAGAGCGGCCGAGCACCGTCACCGAACTCAGCGTGCGACTCGACGTCGGCCAGACCACTGTGTCGAACCATCTGCGCCTGCTCCGGCACCTCGGACTGGTCACTGGTGACCGCAATGGTCGGCACATCCATTACACGCTGTTCGACGACCATGTGACGGAACTGCTCGACGAAGCCATCGGGCACCTCGAGCACCTGCCACGCGGAGCCTGATCAGCCCAACGCCTGACAAGAGCGAGGTGAACACCGGGAGCTCAACCCAAGACCCCGACCAGGGCGATTGCAGCGATAGTGATGATCACCTCGACACAGCAAGAGCAACCGCCAGCAGCTCAGGTAGCGCAGGAGAAGGCGCGAGCCTGATTCCACGCAGGACTGCCCGCCCGGACATACCCTCGGTGCGCGTCTGTAGGAATCCGCCATCTCGCGAGGAAACCCGAGCTGACAACCACTGCCATTACCTGTGGAATCCCGGCATCCTTCGCCATCTTGGGCGGGAACCTACAG
>NZMY01000056.1 GCA_002694745.1 Croceicoccus sp.
TCCCATGTCGCGCCTCAAGCTCGCTAATTAGCCGATGTTCGCATTATGTCTGCCAAATCGTTGTCTGGCGCACAAACCTTGAGGTGACGCCTAAGACCCCACGCAAGACCCCGCCACAAGGTCGGGGCCTTGGTCCGTCATGCCTTCACTGTCCGGAGCCGCAGCGAATTGCCGATGACGCTGACGGACGACAGCGCCATCGCGGCAGCAGCGATGATCGGCGACAGCAGCAGCCCAAACGTGGGATAGAGCGCACCGGCCGCAATCGGTACGCCTGCCGCATTGTAGATGAACGCGAAGGCGAGGTTCTGGCGGATGTTGGCCATCGTCGCCTGCGACAGGCGTCGCGCGCGGACAATGCCGGTGAGATCGCCCTTGAGCAGCGTCACGCCCGCACTTTCGATCGCAACGTCGGTCCCCGATCCCATGGCGATACCAACATCGGCGGCGGCAAGCGCCGGCGCGTCATTTACGCCGTCACCCGCCATCGCCACCACCTTGCCCTGCGCCTTCAGGCGCTCGACGACCGCGGCTTTCTGGTCCGGCAGCACATCGGCCTCGACCTCATCGATGCCGAGCTTTCTCGCAACGGCTTCGGCTGTGGTGCGATTGTCACCGGTCAGCATGACGATGCGGATGCCTTCCGCATGCAGGGCCTTCAGTGCCTCAGGCGTGGTCGCCTTGATCGTGTCGGCGATGGCGAAGATGCCGCCGATGGCTTTATCGATGCCGATATAGATGGCGGTTGCGCCGTCGCGGCGTAGCTCATCGGCCTGTGCCGCGAGCGGCGCTGTATCAACCCCATGTTCGGCGAGGAAGGTGGTGCTGCCGAGCACCACATGCCGGCCCTCGACACGACCGATCGCCCCCTTGCCGGTCGGCGAGTCGAAGTCGGCGACATCGGGGATGGTGATCTTTCGCTCGTCGGCAGCCGCCACGATCGCCCGCGCAAGCGGATGCTCGGACGCCTTCTCCACGCCGGCTGCAAGCCGCAGGATGGTCTCCTCGACAAATCGCGGGGCCACGACGATCCGGGTCACCGCCGGCTTTCCTTGCGTAAGCGTCCCGGTTTTGTCGACCACCAGAGTATCGATCTTCTCCATCCGCTCGAGCGCCTCCGCGTTCTTGATCAGAACGCCGGCGGCCGCCCCCTTGCCGATACCCACCATGATCGACATCGGCGTCGCGAGCCCGAGCGCGCAGGGGCAGGCAATGATCAGCACGGAAACGGCCGCGATCAGGCCATGCGCCAGCCGCGGCTCCGGCCCCCATACACCCCAGGCCGCGAAGGCGAGCAGCGCGACGGCGATGACGACCGGCACGAACCAGCCCGACACCCGATCGGCCATGCGCTGGATCGGCGCGCGCGAGCGCTGGGCATCCGCGACCATCTGGACGATGCGGGCGAGCATGGTGTCGCGCCCGACTTTTTCAGCCCGGATGACGAGCGCGCCGGTCTGGTTCAGCGTACCTCCTACGACCGCTTCGCCGACTACACGCGTCACCGGCATGGATTCGCCGGTCACCATCGATTCATCGATCGATGAGCGACCCTGCTCGACCACGCCGTCAACCGGCACGGTTTCACCGGGCCGGACCCTGAGCCGATCACCGATGACGACGGCTTCGACAGGAATATCCTCTTCAGCATCGTTCCGCCCGATCCGCCGGGCGGTTTTCGGCGCGAGATTGAGAAGCGCGCGGATTGCGCCGGAGGTCTGCTCCCGGGCGCGCAGTTCCATGACCTGACCGAGCAGCACCAGCACGGTGATCACGGCCGCGGCCTCATAGTAGACCGCGACCGTGCCATCGGCGCCTCGGAAAGCCTGCGGGTAGAGCTGCGGCGCGAATGTCGCGACGATGCTGTAGCCCCAGGCGACCCCGGTGCCCATCGCGATCAGCGTGAACATGTTGAGGCTGCGGTTGACGATCGACGCCCAGCCACGTTCGAAGAACGGCCATCCGGCCCACAGGACCACCGGCGTCGCCAGGGCGAACTGGATCCAGATCGAGATGTGCATCGGCACCAGATGGTGCAGCGCCGGGATCAGGTGGCCGCCCATCTCCAGCAGGAACACGGGCAAGGCCAGCGCGAGGCCGATCCAGAAGCGCCTGGTCATATCGGCAAGTTCGGGACTGAGTCCGGCATCCGCCGCCGCGATCAGCGGCTCCAGCGCCATGCCGCAGATCGGACAACTGCCCGGCGCGTCCCGGCGGATTTCCGGATGCATCGGGCAGGTCCAGATCGTGGCCTCCGTTGCGGCTGCCGTTACCCCCGCAACGGGGTGATGCTCATGGGTATCAGGTCCATGCGTGTGGCTATGGTGGGAATGATCGCCATGGGCGGCAGCACCCTCATGGTGATGTGCAGCATGCGCTGCCAGTGCCGCATAATGCACGGGGTCGGCGTCGAACTTCGCCTTGCAGCCGGCCGAGCAGAAGACGTAGCGCTCGCCTTCATACTCAGCATTGTGAGCGGTCCTGGCGGGATCGACCACCATGCCGCAGACCGGATCATGGTCGACGTGACCGGACGGCGTTTCGCCGTCCGGCTCATGATGGTGATGATGGCCGTGCGCCCCAGTCACCTCGGCGGCGCGTTCGCTCTTCTGATCGTCGTCGGCCATTCATCACCTTTCACACGCCGCGCGTGCCTTCCGGTCTTTGTTCATTCCTCGATCAGATGGAACTCTTCGAGCAGCCTGGCGATCTCGGTGCCTTCGAGCTTCTTCATCAGCAGCTTGCGCAGGAAGGCCGGGCCGGGAAGATCGATGCCCTTGCCGTCCCGCAGCGGTCCGATCGCAGCAAGAAGTGTACGGATATCATAGGTCGAGTTGAAGACCTCGGGCACGCCGCGCTCGACATTCATCAGCGTGTAGACGGCCTCCATCGGGGTTCTCACCGAATATTCCGTGGTGAAGATGCAGTCCCGCTGCTTCGACTCCGCGAACTGGCCGATGAAGGCGAAGTTGACCGCGCCCTCCGGCACCACGTCCGGCCGGTCACCCGCCTGGCGCGGCATGAAGAAGGCGGTAATATAGGGCATCATCGTGGGAACGGTGCTGGCGCCGGATGCCGCGAGTTCGGGAATGTCCTCGACCGGCACGCCGAGGTGATAGAGCCATTCCTGGGTGATCTCCTCACCGGTGCATTCCTGCATCGGCTTCTTCACGAAGTCGCCGGGGCAATCGACAAAGAGCGCGTAGAACCAGGCGATCATCTGATCTTTGGGCTGCTTCTTGAAATGCGGCTGGCGATGAACCGTCCAGCTCAGCAGCCACGCCGAGTCCTTCACCGTGACGATACCGGCGGAGACGATCTTGCCGGTAAAGGGGTTCCGCTTCGTGATCTTCTCGACATAGGCCGGAATGCGGGCGTCGAGGGCAGTGATCGACGCGGAGGCCCATTTCGTCTCCGGGATATGGGCGCCGAATACGTCCGGGCGGCCGAAGGCCGGATCCTTCGCCGCGATCCGCCGCCACAGGTCCCAGGCCGGCGCCGGTCCTTCGTTGAGCTTCGCCGGTGTCCTGTGGTCGCCATTGTCGGAATTCTCGGTCAGCGAGCCGATGGTGATGAAGACGAGATCGTCGGGNCCGAGATCNANGCCGCCTTCGACGCCGCGCTCCTTCCAGTGGATGCGCGTCGCCTGCTTGGAGCCGGGCTGGATGTCGAAATCGACATCGGTGACCTCGACGCCGTAGCGGAATTTAACCCCGTGATCGGTCAGCCACTTCACCAGCGGCAGGACCATCGATTCATACTGGTTGTAGCGATTGAACTTGAGCGAGGAAAAGTCGGCGAGACTGCCGATGTGATGGATGAAGCGGTGCAGGTAGAGCTTCATCTCCAGCGCGGAATGCCATTCCTCGAAGGCGAACATGGTGCGCCAGTAGAGCCAGAAATTGCTCTTGAGGAAGTCCTCGCCGAAGACCTCGTTGATGCGCTTGTTCTCCATCTCCTCCCGCGTCGCAAGGAAGACCGAGAGGAGATCCTTCTGGGCCTTGTCGTTCAACGTCAGCAGCGCTTTGTCGGGCACGTCCTGACCCTGGTTCTGCGTCGTTCGCTGCAGCGAAAAGTTGGGATCGTCCTTGTTGAGCCGGTAGAACTCGTCGAGCACGCTGGCATCCTCGATCTCCAGCGAGGGGATCGAGCGATAGAGGTCCCACAGGCACTCGAAATGCTCCTCCATCTCGCGGCCGCCGCGAATGACGAAGCCCTTTTCGGGCACGTCCAGACCATCGAGCGCGCCGCCGGGGATTTCCAGCTCTTCCAATATGGTGATGCGGTCGCCCGAAACGCCGCCGTCGCGGATCAGGAAGGCGGCGCCGGCGAGCCCCGCGAGGCCCGAGCCGACGAACCACGCCGTCTTTTTGTCGGCGCCTTCCGGCTTGCGTGGACGGACAAAGGCTTCATAGTTTCCACTGCTATAATGCATGGCAAACTCCTGTTTTTCTTGTTGGGATCAGTCGGCGGGCTTGTAGCTGTAGAAGCCTTCGCCCGACGCGATGCCGAGCTTGCCCTTGTCGATGTAGTTTTCCTTCAGCCACGCGGCGAGCGACTGTGCGTGCTCATCACCGTGCGACAGGATGTTGTAGGGGGTGTTCAATCCGATGATGTCGTAGATCTGGAACGGCCCCATCGGCGCGCCGGTGGCGATCCGCCAGACCTTGTCGACATCTTCCGGCTCGGCATAGCCGCCGGCAGCCAGATCGGTGGCCGCGTTCAGGAACGGCACCAGCAGGGAGTTGAGGACGTAGCCCGCTTTTTCCTTGCGCACCGGGATCGGCACCATGCCGATCGCGGAGGAGAAGGCGATCAGGGTATCGAACACGGCCGGATCGGTGTCGTCCGTACCCATCACCTCGGCAGTGTTGAACTTCCAGATGCTGTTGGCGAAGTGCAGCGCCAGGAAACGGTCCGGGCGGCCGGTGAAGGCTTTGAGGTCGCTCGGCAGCAAAGTCGAGCTATTGGTGGCGAAGATCGTTCTGTCAGGCGCGAGCCCCGCCAGTTTCTCGTAGAGCGCCTGCTTGATCTCGAGCACTTCCGGAACCGCTTCGATGACCAGATCGGCATTCGCAACCGCAGCCCCAAGATCGGCGGTGAGCGTGATGCGTCTCGAAGCTTCGGCTGCCTTGCCGTCAGCCGCACCCGTCACCTCTTTCACGTAGGTTTCTACAAGCGTTTCGAACCGATGCCTCGCCTGGTCGAGTGCTTCGTCGCTGATCTCATAAGCGGTAACGTCAAAGCCACTATAGGCGGCCTGGAAGGCGATCTGGCTGCCGAGGACACCGGTGCCTAGCACCGTCACTTTCAGGATGTCGCTCATTCATTCTCTTCCTTGCGTCGGGTTTCATAGAGAAACGGCGCAGCGACTTCGGCGGGCACGCGAACCAGCTTGCCGGTAGCTTTCTCGATGAGCACCCATTGCGACAGGGCCGCGACGAGCGTCTGACCGTTACTGTCTTTGAACTCGACGCACCGGGCGTATCTCGCTCCGCGCGGCTTCCCTTCGACCCAGGTTATGGCAAAGGTCTCTTCGCCCGCCCGGATATTGCCGCGGTAATCGACCTCGTGCCTGAGCACCATAGCAACATAGGTGTCGGCATCCCTCGGACGCGCGGCTGTCAGCCAGTGCGCCACCGACACATCCTGAATCCAGGTCACCCAGACCGCATTGTTGACATGGCCGAGTTCATCGATGTCTTCTTCGGTTGCCTGGAAACGGATATGGAAGCGCCGACGTTCGTCCACTTTTCCAGCCAAGGGCACGCCTGAAGCATCGCAGCCGATCCTGCGGCGTCCTTCGCCAGGAAGGCTCATGACCGGGTGGATGGCGCATCGAGGCCTGCCATCGCGCGAAAGAAGCCGACAAGCATTTGCTCTCGGGGAATAGCGCCTTCGACATCGCCCTGGACCGCCAGTCCCATCCACAGTGCATAGAGGCCGATCCCGGTCTGCAGCGGCGGCAAGGCAGGCCGAAGCGCAAAGCGCCGCGTCAGATCCGCCACAAGTTCTCCGAACAAATGGTGGCAGGCGGCCTTTCCTTCGCGATGCCGTTCAGCGAACGCGGGGTCCCGCCGCGCATGAAGCTGCAATTCGATCGAAAGCAGCGACCAATGCTGTTCGTCAGCCAGCTTAGCCAGCCGCGCCGCAAGCACTTGCAGAGTCGCCTCGATATCATCGCCGGAGCAGTGGGCGACCAGATCGCGCAGAAGCACGACCTCGTCCTGGATATGAGCCTGCAGAATCTCGACCAGCAGATCGTCCTTGCTTGCAAAATTCGAATAGAAGGCCCCCTGCGAATGACCCGCTGCACTACAGATGTTGCGGATCGACATGGCCGCCACCCCTTCTTCCACAATGGACGAATGTGCTGCGGCGAGCAGCTTATCCCGCGTCTGGCGCTGCGTTTCCTTTCGCGTGAGGCGCATGAGCGATCGACCTCCAATTCAGCACGGCATGGAAACCTTTTACCCATGTCGGCGTTCACCGTAAAACCAGATATCACCTGATATCTCGAATGCAACGAAAATCCGGTTCGAAGGATCGCCCTTGGCTGAGACCTATATCCCCTACTCCACCAGCGTCGAAGTGCTCGGCGAAGACGAGGAGCGGCTCACCGCCGAAATCCTCGAAATCATGGCGAGCACCAACCGCAAGGCGTTCGAGCGCCATCGGCATGCGGTGCGCGACGCCCATGCCAAGAGCCACGGGTTCCTGAAGGGCGAACTCGTCGTCCCGGAACTGCCGGAGCATCTGCGCCAGGGGCTTTTCGCTCGCCCGGCCACCTATTCCGTGGTGATCCGCCTCTCATCAGCGCCCGGAGATATCCACTCGGACACCATCCCCGCCCCACGCGGCATGGCGATCAAGGTCATCGGCGTGGAGGGAGAGCGGCTTCTGCCCGACGACCAGGGCCGCAATCAGGATTTCCTGCTGGTCAACATACCGGTCTTGAGCTTCGGCACGATCGGCAAATATCGCCAGCTCATTGGCCTTCTGGAGAAGAATGCGCAGAACCCCGCCTTCCTCCAACGCGCCATGGCCGGGGTGGCGCGTGGCGTGGAAGCCGCGGTCGAAGCGGTCGGCGTCGAGCCCGGCGCGACGCTGCGCGGGCTCGCGCGCGACAACGACCATCTGCTCGGCGAGACCTATCACTCGATGGCGGCGATCCGCTTTGGCGATCACATCGCCAAGATCAGCGCCGCGCCGCTTTCCGACAATGTCCGCGCGCTCACCGGCAAGGACGTCGGCACAGTGGAGGATTCTACGATGCGCGATCTGGTTGTCGAGCATTTCCGCGACCAGGGTGCTGAGTATCAACTGCGCGCCCAACTTTGCGCTGATCTCGACAAGATGCCTGTCGAGGACGCGGCGGTGCTCTGGCCCGAAGAGCTGTCGCCACACCAGCCGATCGCCACGCTGCGCATCCCGCCGCAGGACGCCTATTCGCCGGCGCGGCGGGTCTATGGCGATGACGTGCTGTCGTTCAATCCCTGGCACGGTATCCGCGAGCACCAGCCGCTCGGATCGATCATGCGGGTGCGCATCGCCGCCTATGAGCGATCCACCCGCTACCGCCATGAGATGAACGCGCAGCCGCGTGTCGAGCCGACAAACATNGACGCCATCCCGGACTGACGCACCGATCGACACACGCAATCACGAAAGGAGGCCAGTCATGGCCGAGACCGAAGAAAACCCGCAGATCGACGAAACCCGCCTTCAGGCCATCCGGCGGCGGATCGAGGAAGTGGCCGGCGACGCGCCGCAGCTCGCCAAGCTCGCGCTCGAGCAGATGGTGACGAAGCACAATCCCGACCTCAAGGGCACGGCCGGCTCGGCCGGTCGCGTCGGCGCGCAGTCCGGCAATGTCTCCGAGCTCACCGCCATCGCCAACCTCAAGCCGGGCGGCGCGGACCGGCTGAANCGCATCTTCGGACTCGTGAACGGCAATTTCGACGGGGCGCAGAAGGTCGGCACCCTGCACAACATGCGGTTCGTCTTCTTCGACAACGACACCCGCATCCTGTTCGCCACCGCCTATGACGGCGACTGGGACACCTATATCAACGACTTCGCCACCAAGATCCCTGACCTGATGGATTTGCTCTTCGCCTCGGTCGAAGGCTGGCCGGGCATCGCGAGCCCGAAGGTCAAGGATTTCATCGCCGAACATCAGATCACCGCCGCCGGATGGTTCGTCGCCAACCCGCAGGTCACGGTCGTCGACGTGCGTCGGCTTCAGCGGATGGAACATGCCGTCAACGAATTCCTGGACAAGGTGGGCTGAGCGATGACGATCCTTCAAAAGCTGAAAGAGCGCTTCTCGAGGGACAGCGTTACGCTCGACCTGCACGATATCCAGGCGCTGATCCTGCGAAGCCGGCCGGAGCCCTATGTCGGCATCCATGCGATGCTCCATTTCGACGAGGCCGAGGGCGCGCGCGCTTTGCTGGGCCGGCTCGCGCCCCATATCGCATCCGCCGACAACTGGAACGAGGATCTCGATTTCTGGATAGGCGCTGCACTCAGCTTCGAGGGACTGAAGGCGCTCGGCGTTCCTGAAGCGCAGCTCAAGACATTCCCGCTCCCCTTTCAGCAGGGCATGGCGGCGCGCTCGGAGCAGCTCCGCGACTTCGGACCCAACGCGCCGGAAAACTGGGAGGACGTGTTCAAGCCGGGCAACTGCCATCTCGCGCTGACCATCTACGCGGTCGACGATGCGGCGCTCGACAAGGCGCTGGCGACCGCGCGAACCGAACTCGACCAGAGCAGCGGCGTCACCTTGATCGGCGAGCATCGCTTCGGCGCGCCGGACGGCGCGAAAAACCCGTTCGGCTTCCGGGATTCGATCTCCCAGCCCGCCGTCGAAGGCAGCGGCGTCGATCCGCTGCCCGGCGAGGAACGCGCGATCAAGGCGGGCGAGTTCATCCTTGGATACGAGAGCGAGAACGGCCAGCCGCTCGGCATGCCTGAACCTGCGGCGCTGGGAAAGAACGGCACCTTCGTCGTCCTGCGCAAGTACAACAGCCGGGTCGGCTGCTTCAACGCCTTCCTCAAGGCCCATGGCGAGACGGCGGAGGACCGCGAACGTCTTGCCGCCAAGATGTTCGGTCGCTGGCGGTCAGGCGCTCCACTGACGTTGTCGCCGGATCATGACGACCCGGACCTCGGCGCCGATCCGCAGCGCAACAACGACTTCAATTTCAAGGACGACCCCAAAGGCCGCGTCGTGCCGCTCGGCTGTCATATGCGCCGGCTCAATCCCCGCGATTCCGAGCTGACACTGCTCACCGACGTCAACATTCACCGCATCATCCGCCGTTCCTCGACCTTCGGGCCGGTTTATTCCGAGGATGTGGCGCCGAAAGACGATGCCAAAGGCGATCGCGGCCTGTTCTTCATCTTCATAAGCGCGCGCGCTTACGACACGATCGAGTTCATGCAGCAGGAATGGATCAACCGCGGCAATTTCGTCGACCTCGGCGAGGAGCGCGATCCAATCGTTGGTCTGCATGAGGAGGACGGCCGGTTCACGATCCCGCAGGCGCCTGCGCGCAAGCGCATCGACGGTGTGCAGACCTTCAATGTCATGAAGGGAGGCGAATATCTGTTCATGCCAAGCCTATCGGCGCTTAAGTGGTTGGCAGAACAACGCTAAAGCTATTCACCTGATTGTCGGTTGAGATTTGAAGTGTGCAGAGTGACCCGGAAAGTGCGGGGCTGTGCGGAAGGTTAAGTGAGTGGGAGTTGAGTTTCGGCAAGGCTGGGGATGGTTGGTCCTTGTGGCGCTTACGATTTCGACGACCGGCGATGAAATCACGTTGCTGACGTTGATGTTCCGCACTGCCGAGAACGCATCCGGCTATGCGGTGCCGACGCTGCTGACCGCGGAGCTGCTACCCGGTCTGATCGCCGCACCCTGGGCGGGCCGCTTGATCGACCGCCGGGAGGCGGCCCGCATTCTGGTCATGGTGTCAGTTCTGCAAGCGGGCGTGATAGCATTTATCGCCTATTATCCCATGTTCACGCTCGCCGGGGCCGCGCTGTTGAGCGTGCTGTTCACGATCAGCAGCGCCGCAACATTCGCGTTGATTCCAGTGCTGGCGAGCGGCTTGGAATGACCTCGCACTCGCCAATTCCCTTATGGAAATGGTTCGCAGCCTTGGAATGCTCGCTGGTCCAGTCGCTGGGGGCGTACTGGTGGGATGGATCGGATCGCGCAATGCGCTTTTAGCCGATGCCGCCAGTTATGCCCTTTTGGCCCTCGTCGTGATGGCGAGCAGGCTTCGCCGCAAGCCACAACGGGACGATCAGGAGGAAGAGACCCTGTTCGCGGACTACCTGCCGCTGCTCCGCAATCGACGGTTGATGGTGGTTACGGGTGCGCTCAGCCTCGAAGTGTTTGCGACCGCCATAGCCGACGTTGCTTTCGTGTTTCTCGTGATGGTGACGCTGGGAGCGGGCCGACCGCGTTTGGAATGCTGACGGCACTATGGGCGGTTGGGATGTTGATCGGCGCTGGGCTGGCCGAAAGGGTTATTGGCCATAGGGTCGGACTGGCGGCGTTCGGCACGGCCGCTGTCATGGGCGCGACCATGCTGTGGATCGGCCTTGCGCCGATCGGGCTGGCAATCGTTGCCGTCGCCTTCATCCTAGGCGGCGGCGCAAACAGCATCCACAACGTCGCTGTCCGAACCTTGTTCCAGTCGGAATGCCCGCCCGCCGATCATGGCAAGGTCGCCGCGATCTATGGTGCGGTGACACGCACCGCCGTAATCGGCGGCTATGTTGCTGGCGGCTTCTTTTTTGTGCCGAATGATGCGCCAACCGCCTATCTCGTGGGCGGCCTGCTGGGCGTTGTCGCGGGCTTAGTCGGATGGCGGATATTCAATCGTAGATGGAGCGCAGCACCAATCAAAGCATCGACGCGCCAAGATTGACCTGATTGTCGTGCCCCTCCGCTAACGGCTATACCAATCAGGTGGCGTGATTGAGGCGCGGTGCGGAACGGACACGATAGCGACGCCCTAATGATGTAAGGCAGAAAATATATGACCTTTCAGTTTGATCCATCATTCGATGCAGAATCACTCCACATGCCGGGAGATTCTTTGATCGAATTAGACCAGATAGAGAGTTCATTAAGGATATTGCTGCCCTCTGAGCTTCGTGATTTATTTATTGAATTCGGATCAGCGATAGTTTTCAATAAGGATGTTGAATTTCCTGCGGAAAAATGCGCCTATTCCGAAGATTCAGGAAGAATTGGCGTTTCAGTTATATATGGCCCTGCTGACGGAAGCTTAGGAATAATTCGCATAAACGAACAATTATCCATGCAGATTCCAAAAACATCTGTGGTTTTTGCGGAAATCGGTCTGGGTAATATGCTGTTAATTGACAGAATTGATGGAAAGATATCCGTATGGCTGCACGATGAAGCTCTGCCTTCTAGGGCGATAACCCCCGTATACGACAGCTTTCATGACTTTATCGATGCACTGGTAGCCTTCGATCCTCCTCCCCTGCCCAGTTTAAAGGAATTGGGNTTGGACTTGAAAGCGATGGGGATAGAAGAGGAGTAGCTAGATGTTACGGTTCGGCGCTGACGGAAACCACATCATTGGCGGCGGCTCGGCCGGCTGCGTCATGGCCAACCGCCTTTCTGCTGATTCGGATAAAGCTGTCTGCCTCATCGAGGCGGGGCCGCGCGATCGCAATCCCTTCATTCACATGCCGCTTGGCGTCGGCGTCATTGCCCGCACGGGATGGGTGAACTGGAACTGTGAGACCGAAGTCGAGCCTCACCTTAACAACCGGCGGCTCTATTGGCCGCGCGGCAAGACGCTGGGTGGCAGCAGCTCGATCAATGCAATGGTCTACATTCGCGGCGATCGGGCGGACTATGAGGGCTGGGGGGCGGCCGCCGGAGCTGACTGGGACTGGCCGCGCATGCGCGAGCTTTTTATCGCGCTCGAAAACAATCAGGCTATCCACGACGAGCATCATGGCAATGCCGGGCCACTTTGCGTCTCCAATCTTGGGCGAGTGAACCCACTTACGGAAGACTTCGTCGAAGCTGGGGTGGAACTGCACTACCCGCGAAATCCCGACTTCAATGGCGTGAGCCAGGAAGGCTTTGGTGTCTATCAGGTGACCCAGAAAGACGGGCAACGGTTCAGCACGGCGCGAGCGTTTCTCGATCCGGCTCGCTCGCGCAAGAATCTCGCCATCGAAACGAACGGCCTCGTCGAACGGATACTGTTCAAGGACCGTCGCGCCATCGGGGTCCGCGTCGGCGGCCGGGACCTGCTGCTGCGCCCCGGTGGAGAGGTGATCCTTTCGGCTGGCGCGGTCAATTCGCCGCAGATTCTGATGCTGTCGGGCGTCGGCTCGGCGAGCGAACTCAGGCAGCATGGCATAGAGATCGTTCTGGATGCGCCCGAAGTCGGAGCCAATCTCGCCGATCACCTCGACTATACGGCTGTGGCAACCACGGCCGATCGCGAAGGATTTGGGGTGGCGCCCAGTTTCCTGCCTCGTGCGATACGCGGCGCATGGAGCTATTTCCTTCATCATGAAGGCGAATTGACGTCAAATGCCTCGGAGGGCGGCGCTTTCCTCAAATCCGACGCCGGCCGGGAGCGGCCCAATCTTCAATTCCATTTCCTGCCGGCGATCCTGCGTGACCATGGCCGCAAGACAGCCTTCGGCTACGGAATGACCGTGCATGTCTGCGACCTTCTACCGAAGAGCCGCGGCAGGATCGGGCTCAAGATCGCCGATCCCACGGCTCATCCGCGCATAGAGGGCAATTATCTCAGTCATCCCGATGATGTGGGCGTCTTGCTGAATGGCGCGAAGCTAGCCCGCAAGCTCCTTCATGCGCCGGCGCTCGCCCGTCACTTGCGCGAGGAGGTGCGACCGGGACCCGCGGTCCAGACCGACGAGGCTCTGATCGACGACATCCGCGCGNGCGCTGAAACAATCTATCATCCGGTAGGAACATGCCGCATGGGCAGTGACTCGGCATCCGTGGTCGATCCGGCAGCCCGTGTACGTGGCATTGACGGTTTGCGCGTGGTCGATGCATCGATCNTGCCGTCGATCGTGTCGGGCAACACTAACGCGCCTACCATGGCGATCGCGGAAAATGTCGCGCAAATGATGATCCGGCCTTGAGGAAGAATGGCGATGAGGTTCAGTTTCGTATTGGCAGCCATGCTGCTACTTGCAGCATCTGCGTCCGTCGAGGCACAGCGCGCTTCTTTCGGAGTGTGGAAGAATCCGCAGGACAGCGTACATGTGCGAGCCCAGCCGTGCGGAAGCAGAATGTGCGGGGTCGTGGTCTGGGCAAGTGACAAAGCCAAGGCGGATGCGCGGCGCGGCGGGACAAACGATCTGGTAGGTCTGATCCTGTTTCGCGATTTTGTTCCTGAAAAGAAGGGCGTGTGGCGCGGCAGTGTTTTTGTACCCGACATCGGCCAAACCTTCTCTGGAACAATCACCACGCTCGACGATCGGCGGATGGAGGGAAAGGGGTGCCTGACAGGGCGGATCATGTGCAAATCGCAGATATGGACGAAAGTGAACTGAAATCCGTCCAATCATCGTCTGACCGAGAGCGGCAAGCCAAGGATTTTAATAAGACACATCAAAAGCTTCTACGATAAATTGAAGAGGCGCGGAGCAGGAAGCGGGCATGGCGACAGCGATGTGTGCAGCCGCCACGGGATCAATTCGGCGACGGGCATGCGACTTGGTCAGCGTAAGCAGGCGGATAATCCGTTATTGATCGTCGCGGCCAGAAGACGGTCCGCTGCGGCAGCGGCTGCACGAACAGATTAACCTAATGGAAATCACACGATAAGCGCCCCGCCTGATGCGCCCGACGACACATTCCGCCGCTAGCAGGCATCCCCCCGGAAATTCCAGCAATCTACGCACGCCCAAAATCCGTAGCGTCCGATAAACTCTGCCGGAAAGGAGGACTGTCCCACAACAAGCTATCAGGGGTTTTCCGACATGCTTATAGGCTACATGCGCGTCTCTTCCACAGATGACCGGCAATCGGTCGATCTTCAGCGCGATGCGCTGATCGCAGCCGGCGTCGATAGCCGGCATCTCTATTCCGACAAGGCATCCGGCGCTCGCGAGGACCGGGCGAGCCTGCGGGCCTGCCTCGAATATCTCGCAGCCGGCGATACGCTGGTCGTGTGGAAACTGGATCGGCTCGGCCGCTCCCTGCCGCATTTGCTGTCGATCCTGACCGATCTCAGGGAGCGTGACGTGTCATTCCGGTCATTGACCGAGCAGATGGACACGGGAACGCCGCATGGCGAGCTGCTGTTTTCGCTGTTCGGCGCGCTGGCCCAGTATGAACGGGCATTGACGCGCGAGCGCATCATGGCAGGCCTTGCGGCCGCCAGACGGCGCGGGCGCTACGGTGGCCGCCCGCGAACGATCGATGCGGAAAAGCTCGATCAGATCACCGCCGCCCTTGCCGGTGGCGCTAGCAAGTCGTCGATCAGCCGCACGTTCAACGTGCCCCGATCGACCCTCGCAGATACGCTCGCGCGGGCCGGATGGCTCAAACCGCCGCGCCTTGCGTAACGACAAAAACATAATTATATTTCCGTAATGCCATCCATGCGCTTCTCCTGGCATCCGGCCAAAGCCGAGAGCAATCTGAAGAAGCACGGCGTCAGCTTTGCGATCGCTACTCGTGCGTTCACAGATCNTTTCGCGCTGAGCGATCAGGATCGGATCGAAGGTGGCGAGCGACGATGGCAAACCTTGGGCCTCGTGGAAGGGCATCTGCTCCTCCTCGTGGCCCACACTGTCGTCGAGCAAGACGATGACGGCGAGTATGTGGAGATCATTCATATCATTTCGGCTCGAAAGGCCGATCGAACGGAAAGGCGACGTTATGAAGAAGAAAGACGCTGATACCGTCCGTTTCCAACTCGATCCGGACAATCTGCCGCCGTTGACCGAAGCGCAACAGGCCGAACTGGATGCCCTGCAGGCGATGCCGGATAGCGGGATCGACTATAGCGACTCTCCGGCGCTGACAGAGGATTTCTGGCGGAACGGGCAGCGTGGGCGCTTCTATAAGCCCATCAAGCAGCAGGTGACGGCACGCCTTGATGCTGATGTGCTCGCCTGGCTCAAATCGCAGGGTAAGGGCTACCAAGCCCGCATGAACGCCATACTTCGCCGTGAGATGCTGGCGACCGCCAGAAGGCAGGAAAAGCCACGTTAATTTAGATAGTTAGGCTATCGGTTATCGTGATATAGTCGTACATGGATTTACCCCAGAAAGCGTTTGGCAAGTCGGATCAGACGCGCTGCCCGGCCCGAATAGGGAGGAAAGACGAGAGGCAGAGCGGAGAAGCGGTTCTGGAGAACGGCGCGCTCATGACTGAAAGTCCGGAACCCGTGATGGCCATGTGCCGCCCCGATCCCGGAATTGTTCACACCGCCGAACGGCAGATGATCGTGGACGTATTGGACGATGGTAAGGTTGACGCCTGCACTGCCGGAAGTCGTGGCCGCCAGGATATGATCCACTCTCGCCCGGTCACGATCGAACACATAAAGCGCCAGCGGCTTGGGTCTTGCGTTGATCCGACCGATCACGGTTTCAATGTCATCATAGGTCAGGACCGGCAGGACGGGACCGAATANCTCCTCATGGTCGATCGCCGCCTCGGGAGCGATCGCNTCCAGCACTGTGGGCGCCAGCGCCCTTCCCTGCCTTTCGCCGCCGACAATGATCCGCCCGCCCGTGGCCAGGGCATCCGCAATCAGGNCCCCCAGTCTGTCCGCATGGCGATCATTGACGATCCTTGCGAGATAGGGGCTCGTCATGCCCGAACCATAAGCGGCGGCGATCCGGCGGCGCAGCGCTTCCACGAACCGGTCGCGGATCGAAGCGTGGACGAACACATGATCGGGCGCGATGCAGGTTTGACCGGCATTGGAGAATTTGCCGAAGGCGATCCAACTGGCGGCCGTCTCTATGTCGGCATCCGGTCCCACGATCGTGGGCGACTTGCCACCCAGTTCCAGCGTAACGGAGGTCAGGTGGCGGGAGGCTGCCTGCATTACGACTTTCCCGACCTCGGGGCTGCCGGTGAAGAAGATATGATCGAAGGGCAGCGCGAGCAGGGCCTGAGACATCTCCTTCCCGCCGAGGGCGACGGTAACCAGGTCTGGCGGAAATGTGTCGGCGATCAGCCGCGCGATGACGCCCGAGGTAGCAGGTGTCATCTCTGAAGGCTTCAGGATAGCGCTGTTGCCGGCAGCAAGGCAGGACACAAGCGGCCCCAGGCAGAGATTGAATGGGTAATTCCAGGGCGCGATGATAAGGCACACGCCGCGTGGNTGNGGCACGATCCGTCCGGCCGTGCCGAANCCGATCAATGTCGNTCCGACATGGACTGGCCGCATCCATCGGCGCAGATTACGACGGCTGTGGCGGATTTCCTGCATGACCGGAAGAATTTCCGTCAGAAACACTTCGGCCTCCGGCTTGCCGAAGTCGGTCGCCATGGCCTGNACGATNTCCNCTTCGAACTTTCGTATGGCANNCGCGAGGCGCGCCAGCGCNGCGCGNCTNTCAGCAAGGCCAAANCGCATCCGGCGCTCGTCCGACATTGCCTTTTGCGCGGTGAAGAGCATTTCCACCGGGCGGCCATCACAGGGTTCCTGCGAAATCGANTGNCTCTCTTCAATCATNTCATTCNCGTCNNAAACATGANCTTCGCGCGAGTCTTACGAGCNCAANAGCAATAGGGAACTACACGAACATGTAGTATCGACCNGNCATGGNNCNNGNAANNGAATGGACTCCAACNCTGCTTTCGCGACTGGCGGAAACGGCACTTCGCCNTGTNNAATTGACCGCGCGCGTCAGCCTGCTGCGNGCNCCTTGCGGCTACGGCAAATCGGCGACNCTNGCGGCCGGTTGGAAGGAGGCGGCGGACACTGGTCGCCCGGCGCTTTGGNCAANNCTTGCAAGCGACGACACNNNGAAGNGCACCCTGCNTCGCCTCGCNNNTCAGGCCGGAACCGCCGCGGACATCGANTCCATTCTNCAATGGATATGGCATCAGGACAGGCCCGGGATCATTTGCCTCGATGATGTTCAGGAAGCGCCACATCTCGAAACGCTGACCAGAGACCTGGTGGATGCTCTTCCCGATGATTGGCGGGCGGTCCTTGCAACCTCCGCCCCTTGGGGATTTGGCGTCCTCAACGCCGACTGGCAGGAAGTCGGCCCCGATGGCCTGGCCTGCAGCGCCCAGGATCTGAAGCAACTGACCCGGGTCCCTTCAGCCCTCGACCGGATCATNTCGGACACACAGGGTTGGCCCGCATTGTGCCGCATCGCGTGTCGTGTATCCGACCGGAAGCAGCCACTGCATGTATGGCCCGAGATCATCTGTTATCTCGATCAGATCGTGTTGGCGCCCTTATCGCCCGCTCGGCGCACATGGTTGAAAAAGGCGGCATTGATCGCTCCCCTCGATGCCGAAAGCCACGATTTTGCCCTGCGCATCCACGACGGCGCGCAATGGATCGCACGTGCGCAACGCGAATGTCTCCTATTGAGGCCGGACAAGCACGGAATGTTTGCGCTCAATCCGGCGCTGCGACACCATCTTGCCTTGAGCGGACAGTCGCAGCTTCGTTNCTCNCCAAGCCATCTTNTAAAACGNGCNGCTTTTCATCACTGGCGCGCCGGCCGGCCAGCGCAAACNATAGCNCTTTCGCTGCGNGCCGGCGATCCGGCCTGGGCGCGGGGNCTGGGCGGTGAGATCGTCATGGATGTCGCNNTGCGACAAGGCCGTATCNANGAGTTGGCCCATTGGCTCGAGGGCGTGCCCGACACAGCGTTGCTGACNAATCCCATGGCTGGNCTGGGAAAGATATGGGNCCTTTCCTTCCAGCAGCAGCAGCATGCAGGGGCNACGCACCTTNTGAAGTTGCTGTCACGCACGGANNCGCATGAGGAATTGCTGACGCTGCTCGGTGCNACGACAGCGGCGCTGAGGGACGATGTCGTNCGGGCGGAAANGCTCTGCCGGCAATGGCTCNANCTGCACGCCCGGGAAAANCCNATGATGAAGGCCTCCGCCCTGGCCTGNCTCGCGAGCATCGTGGCGAGNCAGTCGAACGNGGCCGAGTTCGCGGCACTNCGTCCCCTACTGGATCAAGCNTGTGCCCTGGCCGATCAGGGCTTTGCCCGCGACTGGGCAAAGATTGCCGAAGTGCTGCTCCTGCTGACGCAGGGGCAGATCATTCCCGCACGAAATAGGATCGACGCGCATCTGACGGATATGGTCTCCCCGGTTGCCGAGGAGACGCTGAAAACATTGCGCCTCGCTGTGCTGGCCGAAAGCGGCGTGCCTCTGGCAGAACTGGAATGGCCGTTGCTTTTCTGCGACCAGATCGTCGACGTCCNNATTCATACGGCACGGGCCATATTACGNGCCGCTCGTCTGGCCGGAGATGCGGACCTCTGCGNAAAAATCCTGACCGAACTGAACGTGAAAGCCGTACGCGACCACATGCCGCGACTGCAACTCATGGCCGATATCCTGACTGCNGAACATGAAATNGCGTCGGGTCGATCGGTCACCATCCCCAATATTCCCAGGAACGACGCCATCACTTCGGCTCACCTCGCCATTGCGGACGTCGAGTGCATGCTTCTGTCTGCGACGCGGGCGCTTGCCGACGGGAAGGATCACCTCGCGCGCCAATTGACGGACCGTATCCTGGCCCGCATCCGCAGGGCAGGATGGCAACATATCATACTCAAAACCCTCATGCTGCGTTCGGTGCTGCATCTACGTAAAGAGGCGCTGCAACTTTCCATACGGTCAGCGGAAGAGGCCTCGGAAATTCGCGACAGCACAGGACTGAAGGAAACAGCGCGGGAGTTCCGGAATATCCTGGAGCATATTCACGCGGGATGGGCCGTAAAGGCGAGGTTTGATCGGTCCGCAGCACAACATCACTTGCCGAGTTCACAACATACCGAAGGATCCGACCTGTCTCGCCGCCAACTCCATATCCTCGGCCTGGCGCGGGATGGTCTTACGAGCGCGGAGATCGCCAACATATTGGGTATCGGCGAAGATGGCGTAAAATGGCATTTTCGCGCGATCTTCAAGTGTCTCGCTGTCAACAGGCGCACCCAGGCCGTCGCCACGGCNATACAGCGCGGTCTCCTTCACTAAACGNTCTCCCACNTCACAAATAGAGGCAGGCATGCTGTTGCGCGGCCTCCCGCAAGGCAAGATCAGCAATCCATTCTTAGTCGACTCTCGTTGCCGCCCTCGCCAGCATGAGATCCACGAGAAAGTCCAGAAGCTCTCCGCTTGCGACCTCGTGCGGTTCGAGCAGGCCCTGGAACATGCTTCCCTCGTGGACAGCCAGGATCAGTCGCGCGATGCGCGGGAGGCCCCGGGCAACGATGCGGGAGTCCTCGCGAAGGATGTCGGCGAGCGCGCCCTCGATGATGGCGAGGATCCGTCCTTGCCGTTCGGCATAGTGGCTCGCCATGGCAGGATGGCGTAGGGCATAGAGGCCGAACTCGGCCTGGAGCAGATACCAGTCCCGATCGAACGGATAGCTGGCGATAAAGGCCTTGAGGAAATTGTCGGCCGTCGAGCCGGGCATGGACAGGGCGCAAGCGGTCGCCTCCTCCAGCCTCGACTGCAAGCGCTCGATCACCCGGTCATAGAGGGCGAAGAACAATTCGTCCTTGGATCGGAAGCTGGAATTATAGGCCCCCCGGCTCAGACCGACGCGCTCGCAAATATCTTCCTGGGTGGAGCCATGGAAGCCACGTTCGGCGAAGGCCTCGAGAGCGCCATCCAGGATGCGCTCCCGGGTCTGCGCCCGGGTCGGGCGCGTTCGTGCCGGGCGGCGGCTCACGGGATCACGGGCGGGAGCATTTCGATACAAATATGTATTGAGTCGGTTGGATGTCAACGTTACCGTGCGGGAGCAGGAGACGTTCTTCATGACCTTGCGATGTTCGATGCTGGTTGCCGCGCTGGCGACTGCGGTCTGTCAGGGCGCGCAGGCGCAAACGATCGACAGGCTTGATCTCGATTATCGAAGCGCCCAGGCGAGGCTGCTCGAGCGGTCGGACGCGATCCAGGGCGCCGACGCCGATGTGCGCAGCAAGGAGGCCCAGAAAGGCTCCACGAGCACGTTGCGGCGTCCGACCGTCGAGTTCGAAGGACAGATGATCCGCTATCAGAAAACCCTCTATCTGCCGCTCGGCCCGCTGGCGGACGTGGCCCAGGATTATTCCATCTCTGACCCCCTGCGCTTCGAGATCGAGCGCACCAGCACCCGGCCGATCGTGACGGCGACGCTGCCGCTCTATTCCGGCGGCCAGATTCCCGCCGCCCAGGCGGGCGCCGCGGCGCAACTGGGACAGTCGCGCGCCGAACGCCAGATCGTCATCGACAACGGTCTGTTGCAGATGACCCAGCTCTATTTCGGCCAGCAGTTGCTCGAGCGCGTGCGCGATGTTCGCCGTGATGCGCTTGCGGGATTAGAGCGGCATGTCGCGGACGCCCTCAAGCTCGAACAGGAAGGGTTCATAAGCCGGGCCCAACGCCTCCAGGCGCAGGTAGCGCGCGACGACGCCGCGCGCGAACTGGAAAAGGCGCAGGCCGATCTCGCGAGTGCGCAGGTAGCGCTTGCCGGCGCGCTGCGGGCGCCGTCCGGCGTCGATCCCGTCTCCCCGATCTTCGTCATCCGTCAGCCGCTCCGTTCGCTCGACACCTATGTGGACGCGGCCCTGCGCGCCCATCCCCAACTGGATCGGCTCGGCGCGCTGGAAGACCAGGCTGAAGCGGGGGTGGCCCTTCAGCGCGCCAAGCTCCGGCCTACGATCTATGGCTTCGCCCAGTATAATTTCGATCGGCGCGACACGCTGTTGACGGATCCCGACTGGTCGATGGGCGTGGGGCTGCGCTACACGCTCTTCTCCGGTGTGGGCCGCTCGCAAGCGGTGCAGGCCGCGCGGGAAACGGTGACGCAAGCCAATGCGGGCCTGCGCGAAGCCCGCACCCAGATCGAAATCGGCGTCACGCGGTCCTGGAACGATGCGGAAGCCGCGCGACGGCGGTTTGAGCTGACCGACACGGCCATCACTGCGGCGCAGGAGAATCTGCGGGTCCAGACCCTCGGCTATCAGGAGCAGCAGACAACCTCGCTCGACGTGATCGATGCGCAGCTCGGTCTTGCCCGCTCCCGGATCCAGCGCGCCCAGGCCGGATATGATTTCGTTGTCGCGCTCGCCCAGCTTCTCCACGTCAGCGGTCAGATCGCCACATTGCCGGACTATATCGACCAGGGTGAAAGGGTCACGCCATGACCGCCACATCGGAAACCCTGGTCACCCCGGACGAGACGGCTCCGCCGGTTCCGACCGGGCGGAAGCGCAAGTTGCTGCCGCTCATTGCTTTCCTCGTCGTGGTCATTCTCGGCCTCGGTCTCTGGCTGGCCTATCGCCCGGTTCCCGATCAGCTCCAGGGCATGGTCGAGGCCCGCGAACTGCGGATCACGAGCAAGGTCTCGGCTCGGATCACGGCCTTTCATGTCGAGGAAGGCCAGCCGGTGAAGACGGGACAGCTGCTCTATACGCTCGACAGTCCCGAGGTCGAAGCCCGCTCCGAACAGGCCGGCGGCGCGCTCGCCGCCGCGCAGGCGAATGCGGACAAGGCCGATGAAGGCGCACGGCCGGAGGATATCCGGGCTGCCGAGGCCCAGTGGCGACGCGCGCAGGCGGCGGCGGACCTCGCCCAGACCACCTATCAGCGCACCGAGCGCCTCTTTGAACAGGGTGTGCTGGCGGGGCAGAAACGCGACGAGAGCCGCGCAAACGCCCTGGCCTCCAATGAAGCGGCCCGAGCGGCGCGCGCGCAATATGATCTGGCGCTGGCCGGGGCGCGGCGACAGGATCGGCAGGCCGCGAGCGGACAGGTGCGCCAGGCGCGCGGCGCCCTGGCCGAAGTCGAGGCGGCCGAGAAGGAAACCCGGGTGTTCGCGCCGTCGGACGGTGAGATCGGACGCAGGCTGGCGCAGTCGGGCGAACTCGTGCCGCAGGGATTTCCCGTCTTCGTCCTGACCGACATCGATCATCCCTGGGTGACGCTCACCCTGAGAGAAGATCAGTTCAGTGCGATCCGCCGGGGACGGGTCCTGACCGGCCGCATACCTGCGCTCGGCGATCGTTGCGCCCAGTTTCGGGTCTTCTACATCGCGCCCGCCGGCGATTTCGCGACATGGCGCGCGACCCGCCAGTCGAGCGGCTTTGACGTGAAGAGCTTTGACGTGCGCCTGTCGCCCGTGTCGCGGGTCGATGGGCTGCGCCCCGGCATGACGGTCCTGTTCGACTGGCCGCAATGATCCGGGCCTTCGTCGATAGCGCCCGGCGCGAAACCGCCTTCCTGCGCGGCAGCGTCTGGGATCTGGCGCTGGTCACCTGGCTGCCTCTGCTGCTGCTGGCGATCGTCGCGGTCCAGTTGTCGGCAGGCGTCATGCGGAACCTGCCGATCGTCGTGGTCGACGAGGACGGCGGCGGCGTCGCGCGCGACCTCACCCGCAAGCTGGAGGCGTCACCCGGGCTCAAGGTCGCGGCGCGGCCACCGGACATGGCACAGGCCGAGCATCTGGTCCGCTCCAACGCCGCCTATGCCGTGGTCCTGATCCCGCGTGATCTCGAGCGCACCGTGCTGCGCGGCGAGACCGGCAAGATCCTCCTCTTCTACAATGCGAGCTATTCCACGCCCTCGGGTTCGGTGTTGCGTGAAGTCGGCACCGTGGTCCAGGCCCACGCAAAGGCCTTGGCCGGGGAGCAAAGCGCCGCGATCGCCGGTCCCGCGCGTGTGCGGCCGCAGCCGGTGAGCGTGCAGAGCCGGATCCTCTACAACCCGCAGGCCAGTTACGAGCTGCAACTCGTCGCCCTGATCCACCCCGCACTCCTGCACCTGCTGTTCATGATCGCGGTCGTGAGCGCGCTCGGTCGCGAGCTGCGGGACGGGACCATCGGAGCATGGCTTGCAGGGCCTCGAGGCGAGGCGGTCGCCGCCGTCGCCGGCAAGATCGCGCCCTATATCCTCATCTTCCTGCTCTGGGGGGCGCTTGCGACCGGCTATCTCGCGGTCTACCGGGGCTGGCCCGTGCAAGGGAGCGTGGCGATGCTGATGGGCGGCTATCTCGCCCTCTATCTCGCCTATGCGGGCATGGCCTTGTTCATCGTCGGGGCCACCCTTTCCATGGGGCAGGCGCTGTCGATGACCGCCCTCTATGCGGGCGCTTCCTTCGCCTTCGCCGGGGCGATCTTCCCGATCGAGTCGGCCTCCGCCTTCGCCCGGCTATGGAGCGCGCTGCTGCCTTTTACCCGCTTCGCGCGGCTGGTCGCGGAGCAATGGATGATCGGCGCACCCGTGCTCGCATCTCTTGGATCGATCCTGGCGCTGTTTGCCTTTCTCGTCGTCGGCTCGGGCGCCGGGCTGCCGCGCTATGTCTCGGCGCGGATGAGCCCGGAGGTCTGGGGACGACGATGATCGGCCCCGCCTTCCTCGCTACCTTCCGCGCCGTTCTCTCCGACCGCTCCGCCTTCATGCTGATCGTCGTGTCGACGATCCTCTATTCCTTCTTCTACCCTTCAGCCTATTCCGGGGAGGTCGCGGTCCGCATTCCGGTGGCCGTCGTCGATCTCGACGACAGCGGCGCAAGCCGCAGTCTCGTGCGCCGGATCGCAGCGCTCCAGCAGGCCGATCTTGCCGCGCGCCCGGCCTCTCCAGGAGCCGCCCGGCTCTGGCTCGAGACGACCGGCGCAGGGGCCGTGGTCATCATCCCCGAGGGGTTCGAGCGACATATTCTGAACGGCGCCCAGGGCACGGTCGCGCTCTACGGCAACGGCGCCTATCTGCTGCGCAGCAGCACGGCGCTGTCAGGCATCGGCCTGGCGGTCACCACGATCGCCGGCGAGGCGGCGAGCGATCAGGCCATGGCGCAGGGCGCACCCGCCCGCCCTGCCCTGTCGCTCGTTCAGCGCCCGCTGTTCAACACGCGCGAAGGCTATGGCAGCACGGTGTTCCCCGGGGTCGGCTTCCTCATCATTCACCAGACCCTGCTGATGGGCCTGACGATGCTCGCCGCCACCCTGCGCGAGACACTGGGACGCTTTCGTCTGCCCTCGCGCACCCTTATCGGAATTGCCCTGGCCTTCTTCGTGATCGGCTGGGCCGACGTGGCCTATTATGCGGGTTTTGTGTTCTGGTTTCAGGACTATCCCCGCGCCGCCGGCTCTCCTGGCGCCTTGATCGTGGGCGGCAGTTTGTTCGTGGGCGCGACTGTGGCGGCGGCGCTTGCGCTGGCCAGCCTCTTCCGGACACGGGAACGACCCCTGCAACTGTGGATGGGCACGTCGCTCGCCATCTTCTTCCTCGCGGGTCTCTCCTGGCCGGCGGAGGCGACGCCGGCCTGGCTGGCGCTCCTCGCGCGCCTCCTGCCAACCACCGCGGGCATTCATCTCATGGTCGGGCTCAATCAGATGGGCGCGAGCCTTGCCGAGCAGACGCGGGAGGTGCTCAACCTCGCCATCCTCATTCTGGTCTACGGAGGCCTGGCCTGGTGGCGCTTCACGAAGATTTCCGCGCCGGACCTTCAGCCTCTCAAGCCTGACTGACGCCTCAATGGAACGAGATCGTCAGGGGCACCCCAAGTGCAACCCTCTCGCCCCGGCCGACGCGACCTTGGCGCAACCCAGGGGGAGGTGTTCGAAGCGGACCTCTGCAGGGCTTCATCAGATAGAGATCACTGAGATGGGGATAAACCGGAGGCTGCCTCGACTATTGCTCTGCTTTCGCCGCCGCGAGGATCGCGGCCTCTACCGGCGCCCAGGTGGGGTCCGCAGGCGAAAGCATGTTGAAGTGGCCCGCATTCTCCAGGGTGATCACCGTCGCCTTATCGCCGGCCGACTGTGCGGCTGCTGCATAGGCTTGCGCGGCTGAAGGCTCCAGCACGACGGAAGCGACCATGAATTGAGGCACGGCCAGAGGCAGCCATTCGATCGGATTTGCCTGACGGTAGCGGCCCGCCTGTGCGTCAGGAGCGCCCCCGAACAGGTTGACGAAGATCGGGCGGCCGCAAATCTCCTTGTCGAACCCGTACAGGGTTCGCAGGTCGCCTGGGCCGTCGATGGCGACCGCGGCGGAAACCTTCAGTGGATCAGCGCCGCGGACCTCGCTGTCGGCAGGCAATCTGGGACGGGCCGCCAGCCACAGGGCAGCGTGGGCGCCGGCCGAATGTCCCACCGTCACCACATGCTTCAGGTCCAGAGGCTGGGTTCGTGCCAGCACCCTCAAGTGATCGAGCGCCGCTCCCCAATCCTGGAAGGTCTCAGGCCACCCGCCGCGGGTGTCACCAACCTGTCGATACTCTATATTCCATGTCGCCACGCCCTTGTCCGTCAAGGCGCTCGCCAACGGCGCCGTGCCTGCCAGTGTCTCATAGCCTTTGGTCCAGCAGCCACCGTGAATGACCATGACGACGGGAAACGGGCCAGGACCTGCAGGCAAGCGCAGTTCACCGATCTGCAGAGGATCAGGACCATAGGCCTCGACGAGCGTCGGAGCGGTGACGGGAAGGGCGTGGAGTTGGGGCGGTCCGATCAGCGCATGTTGGTTATCCGACGGCGTCTGCGCCCAAGCGGTGCTCGTGACAATCAAGACTGTAGCCAGGCCTAATGAACGGTATCGCATGATCTACCTCTTTCATGCATCTTCCCGCTCCGACGTTACCAGCCAGTTCGTCAAATGTGAGAAGACAGCGATTCGTCATCTAGGTTTCGTGGACAAAGCTTGACTGGGTGACTCCGGATTGATTCAAGGCTGCTTTTTGGGAGGCAGACTTGGGCGAACGGATCGGTGTTTCGGATGAAGAATGGGCACTGATCGGACCGCTTTTGCCATCAGAGCGAGGACGCGGCTGCCGGCCTGCGGGCGATAATCGACCCTATTTTGAAGGGATGATGTGGATCGCGCGGACCGGATCGCAATGGCGTCACCTGCCCGATGAATATGGGAAGTGGAACAGCGTCTTCCGGCGCTACCGGCGCTGGGTGGAGACCGGGGTGTTCGACGCGATGCTGGAGACCTTGGCCGAGATGGCCGGTGGGGATCGCACCGCCGACATGATCGACAGCACAATCGTCCGGGCGCACCATTGTGCGGTCGGCATAAAAAGGGGACTCAGCAAACCGAGGCGCTTGGCCGATCGCGCGGCGGCTTCACCACCAAGCTCCATGCCCGATGCGATGCGAAAGGCCGTCCGCTCGGCTTCGTGCTGACGCCGGGACAGGCGCATGATGTGCAGGGCTTTGGCCCGCTGTTCCGCATGATCGCTGACCGGGTCCATGCCCTGCTCGCTGATCGCGGTTACGACGCCGACGCCATCCGTGCCGAGATCGCCATCGCGGGCACTCAGGCCGTGATCCCGGCGAAGAAGGGCCGGCGCACACCAGCCCTCCATGATCGCCGGAAATATCGGCTGCGCAATCAGATCGAGCGTCTGTTCAACAAGCTCAAGAACTGGCGCCGCGTCGCTACCCGGTACGACAAGAGCAAAAGCTCCTACCTCGGCTTCGTCAGCCTCGCCTCAGCATTGCTCTGGCTCCCCTTTGTCCACGAAACCTAGCTAGTCCTCGACTTGTCTACGGAACGCCTACGAGTACCGTAAGTATTGTCCGGAAGCAGGTCCGCGGGGAATGTAAAGCAGTACTGCAACTCGCTTGCCAATCCTATGTTTATCTGTTTTATTTTCGGCCTGCGAGTGGGGCGGCGCGCAATATAGTGATGGCTTTGGCAAGCGCTTTCCGTTGAATGGGGGGATGATCATGGCTGATCCACGTTGGACCATACGCTTTATTGGCGCCATCGCCACGGGTATGTTGCTTCTCGGCGGGTGCACCCGTCTCGAAGTGCACAAGGTCAGCAGCGGCAGCGCGGGGGCACGCAGCGGTTACGCGTATATGCTCGACTATACCCAATACGAGATCGTCCTCACCCGGACACTCGTCTCGTGCAAGCCGGGCGAAGTTCCCAAGATCAAGATTGAGGCAACGCCCACGGCTTCGCTCGCGCCCGATGGCGAGCAGGTTTACGTCATCGACCCGCAGTCGCTGATCTCCGCCTTCAAGACATCCGACATCAATGTCGAGTATAAGGACGGCCGGCTGATCGGCTTCAACACCACGACCGAGGACAAGACCGGCGAGGTGATCGCATCGGTGGCCAAGACGGCGGGCAAGATCGCCACGCTTGCCGCCGGGCTCCCGATGCCGGTGTCGAGCAATAGGACGGGCGCGAGCCCCTGCACCACCGAAGCCGAGAACAAGCTCGCCTTCGTCCGGGACAACAAGAACCAGCTAACCGAGCTCACGGCAGCGGTGCAGAAGGTCAGCGCCGAGCTGGTCCTGATGACCAACCAGTTCGCGGTAAAGCCGAGCGACGGGCTGCGCCAGCAGATCATCGATAAGAAGGAGGCAGTGGAAGCGGCGCAGAAGGCCAATGACGATCTTAGCAAGGCGCTTGCCGCGGCAAACGACTGGCTGAAAGATACTGTCACTGTGACCTGGCCCGAGACCAGCACGGTCGGATCGTCCGGCATCGTCCACGCGCTGCGTCCGACGGTCCGGGAAAAATNGTTTGACATCTATCGGCCCTATGACGCCAGATATGCGCCCGATATCGCGCTCGACGGTGGGCTCGACATTGACGATCCCGCCACCGGCGGCGCCGTGCGTCTGAGCATGACGCGGGCGCAGTTCGATCGCGAATATCCGGAGCTTGTCAAGCCTGGCTTCGACCCGAAAAGCTGCACTGGGTCTTCGACAATAGGCGTCACCTCAAGGTTTGTGCGCCAGACAACGATTTGGCGGACATAATGAGAACACTGGCTATGCCACGAGTTTGAGGCGGGCCATGGGATCGTTGAGGGTGCGGAACTCGCCAGGGGAGAGCCGGTTTGCCCTTTGCCACAGATAGTCGCCGGTCAAACTGATATGCACCCAGCCCATCGGCGAGAGATGGGCAAGCAGCGCATCATCGAAGGTGCCGCCGGATGATTGGAGATGCTGGGCGGCCCTGTCCATATAGACGGTGTTCCAGTAAGAAATCGCCGCGATCAGCAGATTGAGGCCCGATGCCCGATATTCCTGATTCTCGATCGAGCGATCGGTGAACCGCCCCTGTCGGTTGGTGTAGATCGCGGCGGCAAGGGTATGACGTGCTTCGCCTTTATTGAGGCCGGCCTGGCAGGCGCGACGCAAGTCGGGCTGTTCAAGCCAGTCGAGCGCAAATAGCGTCCGCTCGATGCAGCCGAGTTCGGCCAGCGCAAAATCCAGCCTGTTCTGGCGCTTGTAGGCGGCCAGCTTGCGCAGGATCGCGGAGGGCGCAACGGCTCCTTCCTTAATGGAGGCGACGATCCTGACGATGTCATCCCAATCGGCTTCGATCGCCGCCGTCTTGATCGTGCGGCCCATGAGGCTTTCGATGCCTTTGTAGGTCGAAGGCGCGGCGATCGAGCCGAGTTTCCGGTCGGCGATGTCGCGCAGACGGGGCACGAACCGGAAGCCGAGAAGATGGCAAAGGGCAAAGACATGGTCCGTCGCGCCGCCGGTATCAGTGTAATGCTCATGCAGCGGTAGCGCGCCGGCGCCGAGCATCAGGCCATCCAGCACGTAGGGGGCCTCGCCGGCGGTGGCCGACATGATCCGCGATCCGAACGAGGCAAAATGATCGGACAGGTGGGAGTAGATCTTCAGGCCCGGCTCGCTGCCATATTTCGCATTGATGTCGGCCGCCGCCGATCGGTTGCGGCCCGAGCGGAAGAACTGCCCATCGGAGGATGAACTAGTGCCGGCTCCCCAATGGCGCGTGAAAGGAAGATCATGGTGCGCGGCAACGATCATCCCCAACGCGGCCTGATAGTTTTCGGGCGACAAATACCAGTTGTGGGTCCAGGCAAGCTGGGCGTAGCTCACCCCGTCGCTGGCGTTGGCCATGCGCTCTAGACCCAGATTCGATCCATCAGCGAGAATGGCGGCGAGGATCGCGTGCGGGTTGTCATGCTCCTTGCGGGACCGAAGATCGCGAAATGCGCTCAGGAACCCGGTGCGCTCGGCCACCTCGACCAGGAGTTCGGTGATCCGCACGCGCGGAAGCAAGGCGTCGAGCCTGCGATCGAGAGCCTCCGCCTCGGGTGGAGTGATCGCCGGCATGGGTTGCAGCTTGAGCCGGTCGCGTTCGAGCGCCACGCCCGCGAGCCTGTTCGCCTTGAGTTGCTTGGCGAAACGGCGCAGCCGCCAGTCGAGCGTCCTTGCCCGCTCCTCCAGATAGGCGGCCGCATCGGTCTGGAATGGCAGGCTGTCGGCCACCTTATCGGCATCGCGTCGACTCAGCAAATAGGTGTCGAAGCGGCGATAATTGCGGGTTCCTTCGACCCATATGTCGCCGGCGCGCAACCGATCGCGCAGCGTGGCCATGATGGCCGTCTCGTATCGCCTGCGATCGACCTGGCCACCTTCGGTGATGAGGCGCTTCCACTGCCGGTTGGCGAATGGGAGCGGAACGCCCTCGGGCAGGCTGCGGGCCTTGCGGGCATTGGTATCGCGGATGACCTCGATGGCCTTGACCAGTTGCGATCCGCTCCCCGATGCCTTGAACGTGAATGTATCGAGGAAAGCCGGGCTGAACCGCCGCAGCGTCGCATAGCGACCAGTCGCCGCGACAAGCGCATCTTCGCCCGCCAGCTCGGCCAGCGCATCGACCTGCGATTTGGCTGCGACCAGTCTGTGCCAGCCTACCGCTTCGTCGATCAGTTCGAGCGGATTACCGCCATGTTCGACCGCCTCTCCCAGCGCGGCGATCGTCGCGCCGAACAGCCGCATAAGTTCGCCGACCGAGCGGATGCTGTCCTGATAGCGCCTTTCCCGCCCGCGCCGCGCCCGTGTGAACAGTCTTCCGACAAGCCTGTCGAACATCTGGATCGCACCATCGGCGAGCCTGGCATCGAGGTCGATGACCGCCGCGATCAGCGTCGCGCGGCGCCTGTTAAGGCTATAATCGGAGAGCAGGAACGCCGGCGCAACGCCACCTTCGCGCATGAACTGCGCGAACCGGAAGTCGGGGATTTTCGCGCCGATCGCCGGGTCGATGCCGATTCCGCGCACATAGCGTAGCCGTTCCAGCAGCCCGTTGATGTTCGCCGTTGTGGGCGCTTCCTCGAAATTGCGCAGCCAGGCCAGCGGCTTCATGCCGAAGTCGCTGTTGTTGACGATCAGATCATCGATCCGCGCCAGTTCGGCATGACCCAGGCTTTCGACAATGAGCGCCGCCGCGGCTTTGCGGGCGCGTGCCCTGCCGGCGAGGCCCGCACGTTCGAGCGTGTCTGCCGATGGAAGAATGAAGCGTTCCTGCTTCAGCCCCTCCATCAATGCGCGGACAATAGGTTCGCCCCGATCGGTCCGCTCCGCAGCTCTTGCGGCGAGATCGAGCGCGAGCGGTATATCCCCTCGCCGAAAAGGGTGTAGCCCCAGATGCCGTGCCGCAATGTCGGCATGATCGTTACGTGTTTGCGCGCGCTGGCCATAGTCGGCGAACGCATCAACATCGACGAAGAGCTGGGCGGCGAGATAGTGAAGGACCGCATCGGGGACGTCGACGTCGGGCTGCAAACCGAAGCCGGGATGCCGCATAAGCGCGATCTGCGTTGCCAGACCGAGGCGGTTGGCAGGGCGATAGCGGCGACCGACCAGTTCGAGATCCTCGGCGGCAAGGGTATAGTGGCCGACGATCGCGGTTTCGTCATGGGGGATATCGAACAGGCGACGCCTTTCTTCTCCGGTCAATAATCGCCGCCGCGCCATCCTGCCTCCATCCCGAGTCGAGAGCGACAGGCTAGCGTCAATCTGGAGTATAGCCTAACCGGACGTCAGGATGCAGCGGCGGTTTCTGTCAGGATAGGGTTATGGCAAGCATTTATTGACGCATGTTCCGCCGTGTCATAGAATTCAACCTGACATTTTGACCGGAGGCGGCGATGAAAGGCCAGAGGATCGGTTACGTCCGGGTGAGCACATTCGATCAGAATGTCGATCGCCAGTTGGACGGGCAGTCGCTCGACCGGATTTTCACCGACAAGGCATCGGGCAAGGACATCAACCGCCCCGAACTCGATGCCATGCTCGCCTTCGCCCGCGAGGGTGACACCGTCGTGGTCCACAGCATGGATCGATTGGCGCGTAATCTCGACGATCTGCGCAAACTGGTTCAGTCCCTCACCAAAAGAGGCGTCCGGATCGAGTTCGTGAAGGAAAGCCTGGCCTTCTCGGGCGAGGATTCCCCGATGGCCAACCTGATGCTCTCGGTCATGGGTGCGTTCGCCGAATTCGAGCGCGCCCTGATCCGGGAGCGGCAGCGCGAAGGCATTGCGGTCGCCAGACAACGCGGTGCTTATCGCGGGCGGAAACGTTCCCTCTCCGACGAAATGGTCGCCGAGCTGCACCGCCGTGTTGATGACGGCGAGCGCAAGGCCGTCATCGCCCGTGACCTGGGGATCAGTCGCGAAACCCTCTACCAGTATCTCCGCGCTGCCACCTGAGCCGGTTTCACCCAGCCTCGCTCACCCTTAGGCTTGTCTGATTGATACGACCAATGTCACGTCTCTTGAATTGCTTGAATCATATCAATGAGGATTGGAGGTCTCCTTCGTCAAACGAATGGCAAGAGCGCGACCGATTGCCGCTGCGGCGACTGGCTGGACGGCGCTTGGCGGAAATGGTGCAACCGAACTAGCATTGATCTCGCAAAGCGCATAGGAGCCATCGCTGATGGCTTCACCAGGGCGAAATAGGAAGTCGGCGTCCCAAAGAAGCGGAAGATCGTGGTCGGCGATCGACAGCAACCTTTGCATCTCTGGAATCCAGCGATCCTCCATCGCTTTCCGTAAGGCTGCGAAGCGCGTCACCTCCGGTCCGAACATGGCGCGGCCCATCGGCTGTGGGGTTGACGACGTTGTATCAATGGCCGTTGGCGTCATCAGCGCAGTGATCAGGTTGTGCCCAAAGCCAACCACTCGGTGCCCGCACACGTAGCAGCGGACCATGCCCTCGGACGACTGCGGCTGATAAGCCTGATCGATCAGCACGCCGCCGTCGTTTAGAAACGGCACCCACCTTTCCAAGCACTCGGCTAGGCTGATGCGCTCCGATTTGCTTCCTTGGCGGGCCTCTTGAACTTTCACCGACGTTTTCAAAGCCGGAGCGTTTCCCGCTTCGTCTAGTTGGACACGCCATACATTCCTGCCGCCGTTGCCGTAGTTCGGCTTCAGCACGCGCGGGCCTGCGGCAAGATGTTCGGGGAAACGAGCGCGAAGGCCTTCAGCGTCCACGTATCGATCGACATCGCTGCCCCATTCCATGGATCGCGTTGTGTAGAGCACTTCCTTGACGCCGATTTTGGCGATCACGTCAGGATGCGCGCTGACGACAACGCCGCACCCCGCGACTTCGCGCAGCATTGGATCGAGCTGCGAGCGGTCGCCTGAAATGTCCAACGGATTCACCCAGACCAGCACTGCGTCGCACGACAGCAGCTCGTCCCGAATCTCGCGAACCGCCTCGTCCCTGTACAGTACAGGCCTTGCGGTCGCCCCGAGCGCCCGCAAGGCCTGCATTATCGGCCACTGCCGGGCTTCATGAAAGCGATGCGTCCACTCGGCTGCTTGCCCACGCCAAAGAAGAGCGATGTTCGGGCCGGATGTCATTGTTGCATCTCCCCATCGGACCTGTCCCCTTTGTGGTCGCGAACTCAGGTGTCGCGCAGCAGTGGGTGTTAAGCCACGGCGGTCGGGTTCAGCCGCCGCCGCGCAAAGCCGCGGCATAGCGCCGGTCGACCACTTCCCAGTCGATGTTGCGGAAGAAGGCGTCGACATATTTGGCGGCGGCGGTGCCGTAATCCATGTGGAAACTGTGCTCGTACATATCGAGCGCGAGCAGCGGCACGCCGGCAATCGCACCGTGCATATGATCCCACGCCCAATGGTTGTGCAGCGAGCGCGTGTGGAGATTGTAGACGAGCACGCACCAGCCCGATCCGCCGGCAAGGCTCATCCCGGTACGGCGGAAGTCGGCTTCCCAGCGGTCGAACGAGCCGAACGCCGCGCCCAGCGCGTCGCGGATGGAACCGGCTGCCTGGCCGTTGCCGCCGAGCCCGTCGAAATAGACCTCATGGAGCACCACCGAGCCGGTGCGGTGCAGCTCCTCGCGCTTCAATCCGCCATAGACCACCGGCGGCAGGTCCGTGTCAGCGAGCGCGGCGGCAAGTCGTGTCTCGATCATATTCAGGGCCTTGACCGAGCCCGCATAATTGTTCTCGTGGTGCGATGTGATCAGCCTTTCGGAGAGGCCGTGAAGCCTGGCGGGATTGAACCTGAGCGGCTTGACCTGATGATTTCCGGCAAAGGCGGGGACAGCCGCCGGCGCTGCGGCCGGCGTCTGCGCATAGGCTTCGTTGATAGTCATGGCGGCGGCTCCGATGCCAAGAGTTGCGATTGCACTGCGTCGGGAAAGATGGTCGATCGTCACGCGTCACTCCTTCAGATGATCATTACATATGCGGCCCCGAGGACCGAGCAGACGCCGAGCACCGGCAGCATGCCGGCCTTGAACCGGAACATGGCGAGTATCGCACCCACCGCGAGCGCCAGCGCCGGCCAGTTGACGGACGTTAGGACTGGGAGATCGATGGTGCCGGCTGCGAACGGCACTTCGCGGACTTGCTCGAACAGAGTGTGGATACCAAACCAGACCGCCAGATTGAGGATCACGCCGACCACTGCGGCGGTGATCGCCGAAAGCGCGGCCGACAATGCGCGGTTGCCGCGCAGCCGCTCGATGAATGGCGCGCCGGCGAAGATCCACAGGAAGCATGGCAGGAAGGTAACCCAGGTGGTGAGGATTGCGCCGAAGGTCGCGGCGACGAGCGGCGGCAGCCCGGTCGCTTCGCGGAAGGCCGCGAGGAAGCCGACGAACTGCGTCACCATGATCAGCGGCCCGGGCGTGGTCTCGGCCATGCCGAGCCCGTCGAGCATCTCGCCGGGCTGGAGCCAGCCATAGGTCTCGACTGCCTCCTGCGCGACATAGGCGAGCACCGCATAGGCGCCGCCGAAGGTCATCACCGCCATCTGGCTGAAGAAGGTGGCGATGCGGCTGAACACGTCGTCGGGGCCGAACGCGAACAGCAGCGCTGCGACCGGCCCGAGCCAGAGCAGCAGCAGGACGCCGGAGATGCGCAGCGACCAAGAGAGGTTCGGCCGGGCATGGTCGGGAAGGCCCTCGCCAAGAGCGGTGTCGCGGTCGTGGATTATCTCAGCGCCGGCGGGACCATGTCCGCCGCCGCCCTTGAATGCGGCGTAACCAGCGCGGCCACTGAAGAAGCCGATCAGCGCGGCGGCAAGCACGATCAGCGGGAAGGGCACGTCGAACACGAAGATCGCGACGAACGCCAGCGCGGCAAAACCGCGCATGACGTTGTTCTTCAAGGCACGCGAACCCACCCGGACCACCGCCTGTAGCACCACCGCCAGCACGGCGGCCTTCAATCCGAAGAACAATCCCTCGACCAGCGGCACTTCGCCGAGCAGCACATAGACATAGCTGAGCCCTAAAATCGCGAGGAAGCCGGGCAGCACGAATAGCGCGCCCGCGACCAGGCCGCCCTTGGTCTTATGGAGCAACCAGCCAATATAGACAGCTAGCTGTTGCGCTTCAGGGCCGGGCAGCAGCATGCAATAGTTGAGCGCGTGGAGGAACCGCTCCTCGCCGATCCAGCGCTTCTCCTCGACCAGGATGCGATGCATCACCGCTATCTGGCCCGCCGGTCCGCCGAAGCTGAGCAGCGCGACCCTGATCCAGACGCGCACCGCCTCGCCAAAGCTGATGCCGTGCTCGTGCAGCGTCTCGACTGCGATTTCAGCGCGTGCGCTGGCCTCCATCTTTAGTCCTCTTTTCGCCGGGTGAAGTGAGCATAGAATCCGTCGAGCGCGGTCGATCAGCGCGCGATCCGCTCCTCGTCGTCGTCGGTGCCGGCACAGATGCCGGCGATAAGCGCGCTCACTCCCGGAGTTTCCGGGCGCTCGAACCGAGCATCGGCAATATCAAGGTCGTGAACAATTTCGCCGAGCGCCCGCAGCGCGGGGTCGGTCTCGAGACCGGTGAGGAACACCAAGGTCTCGAAGGAGCAGCGGTCGCCTTCGTGGGTGAACTCAGCGTCCGCCATGTCGAACCTCAGTTCGTCAGGCTCCGGCACATATCCTTTGCCCTCGACGAACTTGAAGCTCGCCTCGGGGTCGATGAAGCGGCGAATGAGCCAGGCGGACGCGATGCGATCGACATGGACATGGCGGCGCGTCACCCAAACGCGGCGCTTTAGCTCCGCCGGGGTCAGCTCGGGCGCACCGGGGCCGCTCACATCGGGATGTTGGTGAGAGCGGCGGTCCGCCTCGGTGATGGCGGCCTGTGCCGCCTGCCGACCATGCGCACCGAAAAAGTCGATCGCGGCGACCTCGTTCAGGCGTTTGCGCAGGCGGCCCACATCCGCCGCCGCGACATACTCGCCCTCACACAGCGCGCGCGCCTCGCGTGCCAACTCCTCATAGTCGGCGTCACGCGCAGCGTCGAACACTCCGCGCAGCTCCGCATCGCCCATGCCGCCGACAAGGCGCGCTTCGAGGATCAGCGCCTCGCCGCCATTTTCGGTGATCTCGCGATGCAGTTCTTCGAACAGCGCGCGCGTGTCCTCGCGATTGGGGAGCGCATGGACGGCGTTCTTGAGCGGCGCGGCCCCGATCGCCTGCAAACGCCGCCAGACCTTCACCCGCAAATAGGCAGGCTTAGCCGGAAGCTGCGGGATCAGGAGCAACCAAGGGGAAGCTTGTGTGTTTGTCATAGTTGTATCGTCACTAGCCTACAAGTGTAAGGGTTGCATCACAAGCCTCATGAGCATAGGACTGCTTATCCCGAAGAAAGAAACCGGAGCGCAATGTCGCGGCTCGCCGGCGGCGCGCTCGCATGACGTGAGGCTTTCCGTGTCGAGTGCGCTGATGAAGGATCAATTATGCTGAAAAAGACCATCGCCTTGGGATTCGCCAGCCTCCTGCTGGCAAGCCCGGCATGGGCAGCGCCGGACTGGTCGGCTGTCGACCGGGCGATAGGACGAGCGGGGGCCGAACAGCCGGGGGGCGTTCACCGCTACAGCTTCCCGCGTTCGGACCTGAGCGTCACGCTGGATGGGGTGACGATCAAGCCCTCCCTCGCGCTCGGCTCTTGGGCGGCGTTTCAGCCGATGGGCGACGAGGCGATGGTGATGGGCGATCTCGTGCTGACCCACGACGAGGTGAACCCCGTTTTGAGCCGCCTGCTCGCAAGCGGTTTTACGATCACCGCGCTCCACAATCACCTGCTCCGCTCTTCGCCTGCGACCATGTACATGCACATTGCCGGCCACGGCGACCCGGTGAAGCTCGCGGCCGCGCTCCGGCAAGCGCTATCAGCCAGTCGGACCCCGCTCGCCGCGCCGCAATCGCCTTCGGCCAGCGCAGCCGCATCGCGGCTCGACCTCGATGTGGCCGCGCTCAACCGGTTGATGGGCGGTGAGGGCAAGACGGCCGGTGGCATCCTCCAATACAGCTTTCCGCGCGCCGAGCGGCTGATGGACGGCGATATGGAGACTCCGCCGACGATGGGCACGGCGACCGCGATCAACTTTCAGCCAACCGGGGACGGCCGAGCCGCCATCACCGGCGATTTCGTACTTGTCGCAAACGAGGTCGATCCGGTCCTGCGCGTGCTGCGGACGAACGGGATCGAGGTCACGGCGCTGCATAATCATATGCTAAACGACGAGCCGCGGCTGTTCTTCATGCACTTCTGGGCCAACGACGACGCAGCCAAGCTCGCCCGTGGGCTGCGCGCGGCGCTCGACAGGATGAACAATCAGAGGAGTTGAACTCGGACGACGGCTCATTGGGCCGTAACCGCCGCCCGCCCGACCCCACGGCCCTTATGCAGGAAGTGGAATGGAACATGGCTAGCAAACGAACTCTCACTGTTGTCGCAGGCGTGGGCGCGGCCGCGCTGGCGATCGCGGGCGTGGCGATCGCGCAAAACCACGAGGCGAACGAAAACCGGATAATCGGCAAGCACAGCGAACGAGACATCCCGCTTGCTCAGGTGCCCGAGGCCGCGATGAACGCGGCACGCGCGCAACTCGCGTCAATAAGCAAAGCGGAGCAAGTCACCCGAAAGGCGGACGGAAGCACGCTCTATGAAATCAAGGGCAAGAACAGCGACGGAAAGACGATCGAACTGTTCGTCACGCCCGAAGGCCAGGTGCTCGGCCGCGAATGATGGATCAGCACGGGGCGCCGGCCGTCGAGGGCCGTGCGCCCCTTCCGAAATGATACTGCGGAATAGGAGACGAAAATGCGGCCAAGGCGATGGATATTGTTATGCGCCGCTTTGGCCGCCCTGCCTGATAGTGCGATCGGCCAAACCGAACCCGCGTCGGCGACGGGCTCGGCGTTGTTCGTAAGCTGTCAAGCGAATGAGCCGCGATGCGGCGCTTACCTCCAAGGCGTGCTCGACATGATGATCGTCGCGCGAAAAGCGGAATGCCGCGCTCCACGCTATGACCGATCGGCGCTGCGCGCGGCATATTTACGCTGGGCGGAGCAGAATAGCTATTTTATGAGTGTTCATATGGTGGCCGGAGCTGAACGCTCGTTAGCGAAGGCTTGGCCATGTCAGTAGCATCGTACCCCGCGGCGTAGCCTGCCCGGCGGCTGCCTTTGAGGGCAGGCGGAGCGTCCGCCTGGCGGTGAATTCCGCCAGCTCAACGATCCCATGTCGCGCCTCAAGCTCGCTAATTAGCCGATGTTCGCATTATGTCTGCCAAATCGTTGTCTGGCGCACAAACCTTGAGGTGACGCCTGATGCAGATACGGCCATCGACGAGGAACCGGGTAAAGGCATCCCAGCGCCGGAGCATGTAGCCTATCGCCTTCGCCAGATCATG
>NZMY01000045.1 GCA_002694745.1 Croceicoccus sp.
CTGCTTCGCCTGGAACAAGCTCGTCGATCAGCCGTGGCGCATTATGTCCATTGGAATGCGACAATGGGCTCATGGGTTCTGATCAGCGCGCCTTGGTATCAGGTCGTCGCTGGTGATCCTGCGATAGGTCGCATGCACGGTGATTTCAGTTATCCCGTACATGTTGATCAGGCTCGGCTGCTGATCGCCATATCGCTCCACCCAGGGACGAAGCGTCGCGAAGTCGAGGGCCTCGCCGCCGAAGATAATCTTTCGCAAAGCATATTCGCGGGGCGCCGAAGCGAGTTCCGCCCTCAGAAACTGGCGGAAGGCTGATGGCGTCTGGCACAGGATTGTCACCTTCTCGCGCAGCAACAATTCTCGCAGATCGACAGGAGAGCGCCGCGTGTCGAGTGGTACGGGCACGAGCCTGCCACCATGAAGAAGGGCGCCCCAGACTTCCCACACGGAGAAATCAAAGCCGAAGGAATGCGACACCGCCCAGACGTCGTTCTGGTCGAATTCAAACCACGCCCGCGTCGTTTCGAAGAGCCGGGTGACATTGCCGTGGCTGACCATCACCCCCTTTGGCTTTCCGGTCGAGCCCGACGTATAGATTACATAGGCCAGTGCTTCGGGGGCATCATTGCCAGGGTCGGGCACGAGTCCGACGGCAGGAGGAATGTCGCTGGTCACGAAGACCGTCATCCCCGGCTCGACGATGTTTGCCCGAAGGCAGTTCTGGGTGATGACCGCGGCAGCACCGGCATCTTCGAGCATGAAGGCAATGCGGTCCACCGGGTTCGCCGGATCAACCGGAAGATAGGCGCACCCTGCCTTCAGGATGCCAAGCATGGCCGCGATGGTCTCGATGCCATCGGCGGCGTGCAGTCCGATGATCTTGCCCGGCCCGATGCCGTTTGCCTGCAGATGACTCGCGATGGCGTCCGACCACGCGTCCAACCGGGCGTAGGTCAGTTCGCGATCGCCCTCTGTAAGCGCGACACGCTCGGGAAACCTGCTGGCGACGAGCCGGAAGCTGGAGTGGATGGATAGTGATCCGTGTCTTGATTGATCAATGCCCCAAGACCTTGGCGGCCGCTCGTTTCGCGAAGAAATGTGCTGCACCAAACCAGTATACGGGTTACCCGCCAGAGGCGAAGAATTCCAACCAGTCACCCTTTGCCCCCAGTGTCAGGTTCACTTGCCGATCGGCAAACGCAGCAGCCAAATATCCAATATCACGGATCGCCCCACCCAGTCGGCCGATGTTAAAATTCGACAGGCCTTTAAGGTCGCAAGTTGAGTCGAACTACAATAGCCAAAATTTATTATAGTCCCTCTACTATGGGAAGCTGACCATTGGTGGTAGGAACAGCTACCGCCGATGCTCGATTGCGTGAATAGGGCCGATCAACAAACTGATGGGGAAATGTTCTCACTCGTTCTCTGCCACCGGCACCTCTGCCTAGAGGGTTGCGATGAACCCCGTTCAAGAAGCTTTTGCATTTGAGTATGTTGTGGCGTGGGCGCTGGATATCGATGGTGACATCGAGGTCGATATCCTCCCACCTTCAATGCTCCGCCGTGGCGTCGTCCCGCGGAGCGGGAACGTCTGGCTGATCTTTTCACAACCGGATGATGAGCTTGGCAATCTGGCCTCGATCGCGTCCTGTCTATCGGATGTCGAGCAACAAAGGGCCGCTACATTTCTTTTCGAAACGGACAGGCTTCGCTATGTCCGTTCGCACGCCTTCGTGCGGGCTTGCCTCGCCTCTCTGCTTGGCTGTCATCCTGCGCAGATAAGATTTGCAGCGACGCTGAACGGCAAGCCGGTTCTCGCTGCATCGTCTTTTCATGGGTCAGACCTGCATTTCAGCCTGAGCCGTTCTGGCGATGTTTGCGTGCTGGCGGTGTCCGCCTCGCCCGTGGGCGTCGATATAGAGCGTATCCGCTCGATTGCGGAGATGCGCGCGATTGCCTTGAACCTCTGGGGCAGTGCCGCGCTTGAGAGGCTCGACCGGATTCCCGATGAGACCGGGCAAGCAGCCGCCTTCATCCGCTGGTGGACTGGTCACGAAGCAACGGTAAAATGCAGCGGAGCAGGTTTGAGCGATGAGCTTGCCGACCTGCCTGATGCAGGTTCAGGGCGCGTGGGCTGGTTGCACGGGTTGCCGCAACTCCAGGCCGGTCCTGTTGCATGACCCGTGGAGCCAACGGCAAGACGGGCAAGCCCCGCGCATCGGTCCGGCAAAAGGTCGCGCATGGGGCCTTCCTGATAACGGCTGCCCGCAGCGTTTCGAGAGCCTTGGATCTCGTCACCTTGATGGTGCTCGCGCGACTGCTCACTCCGGCTGATTTCGGCCTTGTCGCGATCGCAACGTCAGCGGTCCAGCTCACGGAAGCAATGCTGGAGCTGCCGACAGGTAACGCACTGCTGCAGCTGAAATCTGTAGGCCGCAAGCCGCTCGATACGGCCTTTACCTTCGCGCTGCTGCGCGGGCTGTTCGTCGCGGCCCTCTTGGCAGGCCTCTCGTTTCCATTGGCAAATTTCTTCGGCGATGAACGGCTGGTCCCGCTGATCTGCTTTCTGAGCGTGGCGCCTGCCCTGCGCGGGCTCCGAAGCCCCCGGGCGTTCCTGTTGTTCAAACACCTTCGGTTTCGTCCGGACGCAACTGCCGAGATCTTTGGCAAGCTGGCCGCCCTTTGCATCGCTATTACGCTTGCGCTCGAAACGGGGAGCTATTGGGCCATCGCGGCAGGCTCCGTGGCAAACCCCTTGTTCTATGTCATCGCGACTTACGTGCTGGTGCCAGCAAGGCCTCGTTTCACCCTGCATTCCTGGCGCCTGTTTCATCGCTATTTGGGATGGAGCATCGCCGCACAGGGTCTCAGCGCACTGAATTGGCAGACCGACCGGTTCGTGCTTGCCAAGATTGCCTCGCAGACCACTGTCGGACTATTCGCTACTACGCGCGATATTGCGGCCATGCCGTATAAGGTGATTTTCGAATCCATCCAGCGACCCGTGATCTCTGCGTTATCGCGAAGCAATGGCCATCGGGATCGGCAAGGGGACACCTACCGTCTCACACTGTCCGCTGTATTGTCGATCGGGATCCCGATTGCCTTTGCCCAGGCAATACTCGCGCCGCAGTTGGTGGAACTCGTGCTCGGGCCGCAATGGCTGACGGTGGTGCTTGTCTTCCAGGCTGCCTCGCTGACGCTTATTCCAGGTCTCTTCTCAAGCATGACCAGTTCGCTGCTTTACGCATCCGGCAAGCCCAACCTGATTTTCACCCGCAATCTTTACGACTGGGCTGCCCGGATGCCGCTGACTGTCGGTTTGACCCTGTGGGGGGGGTGGAAGGGCGCTGTCATGGCATTCGTCGTTTCCGACTGTCTTCTTGCTTTCCTTTGCATGATGCTGGTGCGCCGCACGGTCGGGATATCGGTCTTTCAACAGCTGGCCGGAGCCTGGCGGGCCGCAATTTCCGGCATCTGCATGGTGGGCATAATGCTGGTGGTCGGACACTCTACGGAGGCCGGATCGGGTCCCTTGGGCATCATCCTGTACTTGTTATGGATGGTACCGCTTGCCGGTTCTGTTTACGCCGTCATGCTTCTGGTAATATGGATATCGATCGGTCGGCCCGACGGAATCGAGCGCCTTGCCTTTCATTTTGCCGAACCGCTGCTGCCCAAGACGGCCAGAAGAATTGTGCTGGGACGTTCGTGATCTGCAGCATCGAAGCAGGCCAGAGCCCAGCTTGACCTTCCTACGATCCAAGCCTGCAGTAATAGCCACGACTTGTGGACTTGCCGAAAGCGGGATGGGTATGGCTGAGGGAGGCGATTTCCCACTGATCGATAATCGTATAGCCTGCATCGGTCAGGCTCCTTTCGAACACTTGGCGGTTACGGATCCGATAGGGTATCTCGGCACCGGGGAATTGCTCCAGAGTGACCACTTCTTCAGCGTCACGCGTCGCCACCTTGTTGATCACGGCATGTACCGGCTGGCTTACGAAGCGTTTCAGATAGGGGCCGGGATCTTCATCCAGATACTGAAAGAGCCCGGAGGCCAGCAACACCGACGCAGGTGGAATTTCTTCCGGACCGGCATGAACCGAGATGCCGGAAAGCCCATCCGCTTCTGCTTGCGCGCGGCCCTGTTTGACGATTTCGGGCAAATCGCAAACCGCCCAATCCAGACTCTCGGGAAAAATAAGCCGCGACGAGAAAGCGCGAAATTTCGTACCCATGTGCCCGCCAGCGTCGATGATGCGGTTCGTGTCCGGCAGCACGCGCTCCAGCCAGAATAGAACGGGATAGTCCCACAATTCCGTACGGCACATCAGTTCGTACGAAACCGGGGCGACTGCGGCATGATTATACCCGGCCAGCCGTTCGCGCCCGACCGCAGCCAATGCGCTATCATAATCGGGATAGCTACCCTTGAAGCGGTCATAGTCACGGCCTCCGAGCGAGCGCCGAAGTCTGGAAGCCGCCCTTTGCGCCAGGCTCTTCATGATGCGGAATGCGGCTCCTGTTCGACCAGCGGTGGACCGAATTCCGGCGCAGCGATGGCAGTTTATCTGGGCCTATATACTTGTGTGATCCGGCCGAAAGAAAGCCCCGCCGCTGAAAGGTCCGCAGCCCAAAAGCTTGCTGTCGATTGCCAGATCGAACAGCGCCCAATTTTGCAGGCGGCGGTGCTGGTTGAGGGAGAAGCGGATGCGCCAAATCCGCTTCGGCTTCATAGCGCGCTTTGCGCCTACGGTCCTTTCGGCATTTCAAATCGGACGCTTGGTAGCGGTGAGTTCCGTTTCAAGCATCTTCATAATCATTTCTCCTATGGCCACATTGGCCATCTTTAGCCTGTCCTATTCATGAGTTCGCCGGATGGCGTTGTGCGGCCTTTGAGCCTGCGGCGGCGATGTGATGCGGACGAGCGCGATGGTCGGCAGTTTCACCGAGACAGGATCAATGGGCTTTTCGAGGTTGGTGTCAGGCGGGTTCAGAGCGTGTGCGGCAGGGCCGCGCCCGCTATGTTGGCGCAGTTCGGAGGCCATTGGCGACGGCCTTGAAGATCCGCGCATCAGGGCAAGCTGACGCGAAGGCCACGCGGATGCGCGAGGCGCTCTCGATGACGCGGGCGGCGACTTTGAGCAACCGTAGGCGCAAGGTGGCGAACTCTGCCCTGGCCAATGACGCGACTTTCGGGACGGCGTATCGGATGCGCCACAGCAGCCAGTAGGCAGCCGTGTGGAGAATGAGGCGCATCTGGTTGGCATTGGCCGAGCGGCACGAGGTGCGGTCGCTGGCGAGTTGGGTCTTGTGCATCTTGATGAGGTTTTCGGCCTGACCGCGCGCGCAGTAGAGCGTGTCGTAGATGTGCTCGGCCGAGCCTTCGGTCAGCGAGGTGACGACATAGCGGATGTCCATGCCCAGCGTGCTGGCCTCGATCCGGGCGACGACGCGGCGCTGGCTGTTCCAACTCTTCGCGCCATAGCGGGTCTCGGCATAGGCTCGAAGGACCGGAACCTGGGCCTCGGCGCGGCGGACCGCACAGGCATCGGCCGCGGCAACGATGTCCGGGTTCGCGCGTAGCGTGGCGTTGGTCGGCAGACCGAACACATAATCGACCCCGGCCGCCTCGCAGAAAGCCATGACCTCGGGGCGGCCATAGTGTCCGTCGCCCCGGATGGTGATGCGGGTGTCGGGCCAGTGCCGGCGGATGTGGCGCACCAGGCGCCGGATGTGACCGACCGCTTCGACGCCCGACGGGGTCTTGCCGGTGCGCAGCAGCATGGCGACCGGGCGGCCGGTCGCGGTGTCATAAACGTGGATCGGCAGGAAGCAGCGCTCACCGTGATGCCCGTTCCAGAAGGAGAGCTGCTGATAGCCGTGCACGACATCGCAGGTGTCATCGATGTCCAGCGTCACCGCCGCCGGCGCGGCAGGATAGCTGGCACAGTAGACGCCGATCATCGCGGCCATCATTTTGGCCAACTCGCGCGTGGTCGGTGCATTCTCCCACCGGCTCATCGTCGGTTGACTGGCCAGCCCCGCGCCCGATTCCGGCAATTTGCCCAGCGCCAGGCGGAACCCCGGATCATCGCGCAAGGCATCGAGGTCATCGGCATCCTCGTAACCGCACGCGATCGCGAATACCCGGGCGCGCAGGATGTCATCGAGACGATGGACCACTCGGGTCGGGTCACGCGGATCGGCAATGCATGCCGCAAGCTGCCGACAAATCCCCATCGCGCGCTCGGCCTGCGCCAGCAACAGCACGCCGCCATCCGAGGTCAGCCGACCACCATCGAACGCGGCTGTGAGCTTCTTGCCTCCGACCGCTGGGAATCCAAAAGAGCTTGCGATATCGTCGTTCATGGCGGGTGTGGCCTGTGGCATTTTCTGCCCTGCAAAAGGGCCGGAGTAGACACCCAGTTTCTAATGCAGATCAGAGGTTTACGCCACTCCCGCCAACCTCTCAGACCCGACCCGGTGAATAAGACGGGTTAGAACGCTTGCCAGCCACGATGCGCTGGAGTGGCTGGGGGCCCGTGCCGACAAGATTACAGTGTTGAATGGCGGCGCATTGAGCTTAGCCACCCCATTCTGGTCACCACAGCAGCGCCAAGCGACCGCTGAAACCTAAGGGAAGTGGACGTTAATGCACCGGCCGCTTTGGACCCGACGCTGCCGCTAGGCGCGGCGCTATGCAGCGCGTGAACGGGCCGGCAACTAACCCACCGCCGCATAAATTACTTGTCGGGCTCTGCCATCTTGCGGTGCATCTGGGCGAGCACCGTGTCGGGGATGATCCCGGCGAACGCATCCTGGATCTTGTTCATCAATCCGCTGACCGTATGCGCCTCGCCTTCGAGCAGCGCTTCATAACCGTCCTTCGCCACCTTGGCGGGGTCGGCCTTGCTGTCTCTCTTCCCGACATTCGTATTCTCGAGATTGGCCCGGTCGAAGAACTCAGTATCCGTGACGCCGGGCATCAGGCAGGTGATGACCACATCGCTCTCCTTCAGCTCATTTCGAAGTCCGAAGCAGAAATAATCGATATAGCTCTTGGTGCTGTTGTAGACGAGCTGGAACGCCCCCGGGATATGCCCCGCGATCGACCCGGTGACGAGGATGCGGCCCTTGTTGGCTGTCCGCATCCGCTGGCCGATCTGGTGGAGCAGCCAGGTCGTCCCGGTGACATTGGTATGGATCACATGGGCGATATCCTTCCATTCCTGATCCAGAAAGGCCTGACCCAGCCCGTGGCCGGCATTGGCGAGCAGGACATCCACCTGCCTTTCTCCGATTGCGCTCATGAGCGATTGCAAGCCACTGGCCGTCGATAGATCCGCCTCCAGGATATCGACCGTAGCGGCCCCTCCGGTCCGAGCCGCGGCCTCGGCCTCGCCAAGCTCGCGATCGGCGACGAGAAGCAGGTCGCAGCCGTCCTTCGCCGCCAGTTTGGCAAGTTCCAACCCGATCCCGCTGGAGGCGCCCGTGATGACGACAAAGCCGTCCAGTTTCTCGATCTTGCTCATGCCGCTTTCTCCATTCCGGGCTTCAGGATCACCTTGGTCCAGCTGTCCTGCTCTTCCTTGAAATTCTTGTATCCGCGCGCCGCGTCTTCCAGCGGCAGGCGATGGCTGATCAGGAATGTCGTATCGAGCGTTCCGTCCTCGATCTTCGCCAGCAGGTCCTTGGTGTATTTCTGCACATGGGTTTGCCCGCCGCGCAGTTGCAGCCCCTTTTCCATCATCGCGCCCAGCGGCCATTTATCGGTCATTCCGCCGTAAACGCCGGGGATCGACACCTTTCCGCCAAAGCGAACCGCCAATATCGCCTGCTTCAGGGCGCTGGCCCTGTCCGCGCCGATGCCGATTTTCTGCTTCACGACATCCATCATGTTGTCGACGGCAAAGCCATGAGATTCCATGCCGACGGCATCGATCACCGCATCGACGCCGATGCCGCCCGACATTTCCATCAATGCCTCGCGCACATGGGTGGTGCGGAAATTGACGATCTCTGCGCCAAGCTGGCGGGCCAGTTCCAGACGGTGGGGATAGTGATCGATGGCGATAACCTTCGACGCGCCCATCACGATGGCCGACTGGATCGCGAACAGGCCGACAGGCCCGCAGCCCCATACCGCGACCGTATCGTCCGGCTTGATGTCGGCATTTTCGGCTGCCATCCAGCCGGTCGGCAGGATGTCGGAAAGGAACAGGACCTTCTCGTCCTCAAGATGATCGGGCACCACGATCGGCCCGACATCGGAGAACGGCACCCGTACATATTCGGCCTGCCCGCCCGAATAGCCGCCGGTCAGGTGGGAATAGCCGAACAGTCCGCTCATCGGCTGGCCGTAGAGCGTCGCCGACATATCCTGCTTCTCGACCGGATTGCTGTTGTCGCAGGCGGAATATTGCTGGCTCTTGCAGTGAAAACAGCCGCCGCAGGCAATGGTAAAGGGCACGACCACCCGCTGGCCTTTCTTCAGCGTGGCATCGCTGCCGGTCTCGACCACTTCGCCCATGAATTCATGGCCCAGCACATCGCCGGGTTTCACGGCCGGGATGACACCGTCATACAGATGAAGGTCGGATCCGCAGATGGCGGTGCTGGTGATCTTGATGATCGCATCGCGCGGATTGATGATTTCGGGATCGTCGACGGTTTCGACGCGAACGTCCTTGGTTCCATGCCAGGTCAGCGCTCTCATGCTGCATTCTCCTGCTTGGCGGCTCTTGTCTGGGCCTTGGTGCGGGCAGATGTTGCGATCTCGCCGGTTTCCATCAGCATCTTGAAACGCTTGAGGTCGTGGCGGGCCTGTATCTCCGGTTCGCGGAGGAATGCCTTCGCGACGGCCTTGCCCAAGGCTCCGGCTGGCGGCTTGTAGCCGATGGTCAATCCGACGCGCGTACCGCGATCGCCGGGGGCATCTTCGAAAGTCACCTTGCCTTCAGTCTCGACGTCCGAACCGTCCAGAGACCGCCATGCGATCATCCGGCCTTCGTCTTCGCTTTCGATGGTCGTCCTGACCGCAACGCTGCGTCCGGCGGGGCCCTTGATGTGCCAGGTGGCGCGACCGGTGGCGGCGTCCTCGACCTCGACCTTTTCAAGGTTTTCCATGAACCGCGCCAGATTGCCGAAATCGCGCCAGAACCGGAACAGTTCGTCGCGCGGCTTGCGGATCGTGACGGACCGCCCGACCAGATCATATTCGCCGTCGCGTTGCCGCAGGGCGAAATCCGGCGCGTCATCGGGCGATCGGCCTTGTTTCCTCTTTGCCTGGATGGCCCCCAGGGCCACGCCGCCCAGCGCGATCCCGACGGCGAGTGCGGCCGGTCCGGTTCTTGTCTGTCTGCTCATTGCAATCTCCATCAATAAAGATGGAAGGGGTCGGCGGCGCTAAGGTTCCGCCGAACCGCCGCCTATGCGGCAGGGCGCGGCAGGCTGGCCGCCAACCGTGGGCCCGCCAACCGTGGGCCTGTCAGACAAGCCCGGTGCGCAGTGCCCGCGCCCAATCGGGCCTTCCGTTCACCTCAGCCTTGCGGGCCGCGCGATCCCAGTCATAGTCGACATGGTGGAAAACGGCCTCCCACCGACCGGATTCATCCGAGACGATGGCATAGCGGGCATGCGGCGATCCGTTTTCGATCGCGTGGGGAAACGGCTGGCTATCCTCAAAGGCAGGCAGGCCGACACTGCCCGGATTGACGATCAGCCGCCCGTCATCCAGCCGAAAACTGCGCGCGACATGGGTGTGGCCGCACAGGATCAACGCGGCATCGGCGTTGGCAGCGCGCAACGCGACCTCATCGGCGCTGGCGGCCCGGACGCCCTGTGCCGTCACGGTTTCCATGAAATAGAGCAAATCGCTGCCGGGCGTGCCATGGACCAGCAGCACATCATCGGTCAGCCGCATGGTCGCGGGAAGGCCGGCGAGCCAGTCCAGATCATCGGCCCTCAGGACATGGCGCGCATGGCGATCCGACAGGCCCATGCCGCCCATATCGGGTTCCAGCACCTGCCGTTCGTGATTGCCGCGGATCGTCGGCAGGTCGAGCGGCATCAGCCGGTCCGCGGTCTCGGCAGGCCATAACGGGCCCGAGCAGATGTCGCCCAGATTGACCACAAGCTCTGGCGACTGCCCGGCCACATGATCGAGCACGGCATCGAGCGCGGCGATATTGCCATGGATATCCGAAAGAACGGCGATCCTCATGGCTGCGGGTTCCTTTCCGCCTGCTTTCCCATGCTCAGCAGGAACGCGGGTAGAGATAGGCGCGATCCGATTTCGGTGCGCCGATGGAATCGTAGAATGAAACTGCATCGGGCGCGGAGACGAGCAGGAGCATGCATTCCTCACCCGCGTGGCGGCGCGTCTCTTCTATCAGGCGCTTCCCGATGCCTCTGCCCTTGAAACGCGCGTCGACCGCCAGCTCCGACAGATAGGTCGCATAGGAAAAATCGGTGAGCGACCGGGCAATGCCGACCAACTGCCGGTCGCTCTCCGCCCGCGCGGTGACGATCAGGTTCGCATTATCCAGCATTCGCTGCAGGCGTGCCGCATCCCCGGCCGGACGCCGGGCCGCAAGGCCGGAGCGTCCGAGCACCGAGGCGAATTCATCTGCCGACACCTGTTCGCATTGATAGGAGATCGTGGTCATTTGCACCCCGCAACATGGCTGGCCCCGCCCTCAAGCCCGGCGTTTGGCGCGACAATCGTTTCACCCCGTAGCGCGCGCTTGCCGCAGGTTTCAATCCTGCGGCTCGCTCCAGCGAAGGACCGTGCCGTCGCGCCGCGATGGCGAGGCGCCCGGCCAGTCGGCGGCATAGGGTTCGCCCGTTGCCGGATCGATCCCGAGATAGCGATGGGTCTTGAGCGACATCAGCATGAACTGTCCGCGCAGCATGTCCTGCCACTGGAACAGGCTGGCCTCGCTTTCGCGCTGGAATCGTACATCGGCTGGCATGCCTTCGCCAACGATCGTCACGAAATTGGCAGGGCCGGGCACGCCCAGCGCCTCGATCGCGACGCGGCCATGTCCGCGGTCGTGGATTTTGAAGTGCGCGTCCGCTCCGTCCGCCTCCGCGCTGCCAGCAGCGGCGACATGCAGCATGCCGTGCGGGTTGGCCCACAGCAGGCTTTCATCCGCCAGATTGGCGATGGTCACGGTTTGCGAGAGCGGAATATTGCCCGACCTGTCGGCCAGCGGTTCGGTCACGGCGAAATCGTCGAAATGCGCGGCCCCGCCCGTTCGGCCTTCGCCATTGTAGGCAAAGAGCGCAAAGCGAACCCCCTGAAACGTCTTGAGCTGATAGGGCAGGCGCAGCGGCTCCCCGATGGATTGCCATCGTGTGCCGCCATCCGTGCTGAAAGAGAACTGCCCCAGTTCGCGGTCCAGATCGACATGGGTGCGCAGCCGGACCACCGGGCCGGGGAGGGTCGCAGTTTCGGTCCGGTCGCGCTGCTGGTCGTAGTGACGGATCTGCCAGCCATCGCCGCCGCGTTCGACCGACAATGTTCCATAGGGAATGTTGAGCAGCGCCAGACCGGCCCGGTCCCCCGCGCCCAGATCGCGCCCGTCCACCGTCACCTCGGCGATGCTTTCGGGCGCGACCGCGCGCTGGGTCAGCGTGTTGCGTGCGCGCAGGAAATCGCTGGCGGGCAGCGCGGTCAGATGCAGCCTGCCGCCTTGCAGCGTCCAAGCCTTGTCGACCGGCAGGTGATTCCACTGCCAGATAGGCTGCAACGCGCTCTCCGCGAAATTATCGCTGCGCTGCCATGTCGGGCGCGGCGGATCGTCGTGGCCGGTGGCGGGCTTCAGCCAGCTTCGCGGGCTGCGGCCCAGATTGCCCGGCAGGCCGAAGAACGGCCAGCCATCCTTCCACGTGACCGGCGAGAGATAGACCGTGCGCCCCATCGAACGCACATCCATCATGGAAAAGCCCCACCAGTCGCCGTTCGGCAATTCGACGATCCCGCCCTGATGCAGCGGCGACGCGCCGAACCGGTCGGCGGGCGGCGGCGGCGTAAGTTCGACGGGATCGCCCGCCGCGGGCAGTTCGGTGCCGAGCCCGATATTGCCGACGCCCCAGCCCAACGGCTCGCCCATGGTTTCGCGGGCCGAGATCTGGACCGTCTCCCACGGCCCATCCAGGCTGTCGGCGCGGATCGCCATCATGCGTCCCACCGGCGCGTAATTGGCGGTGATGATGTAATAGCGTCCGTCGATCTTGTAGAAATGATGCCCTTCGCCCAGCGCATTGCCGGCGGGCATGATGACGCGCTCGCTGCCTTCGATCACGCCCGACAGGTCGGGCTTGATTTCGACCAGCCGAACCTCGTCGTAATTATACACTGCCCACACGCGGCCATCGTCGTCGAACAGCACCGATACATCGTGCAGGTCGCCCTCGAACGGCGTGCGCGTCCATGGGCCGTCGGGGCTGGCGCTGCGAAAGACCTGCAGGCCGACGCCGTTCACATTGGCGAAGATATGGAACATGCCGTCATGGAAGCGCAGGCTGGGCGCCCAGATGCCCTGGCCATAGATGTCCTGCCCATCCTCAAGCCGCCAGTCGGGGCCAAGATCGAGCCGGTCGAACGCATAGGACCGCAGCGTCCAGTTCACCAAGTCGCGCGAATGCAGCACCGGCAGGCCCGGCATCATGTGCATGGTGGTGCCGGTCATGTAGTAATCGTCGCCGACCCGGATGATGTCGGGATCGGAAAACTCGTCATTGAAGATCGGGTTGGTGAAGGTCCCGTCGCCATTGTCCGCCGTCCAGCTTTCGGCGGCGGTAGGATGGGGCTGGGGTTCGGTCCCAGCGAAAGCGGGCCGACCCGCCAGCGCCAGCATGGCCCCGACGGCTGCGCTGCCGATCCGCAGCCGGAAATTGGCAATCGGGGACATGACGATCATGGCAGCAGCGCGGCGTCGCCCCAGGTGACGGGGACGGGGCGGGTGGCCTTGCCGTCGCCGCGCACGACCAGCTCGACGATGGCCGCGCCGCCGGTATCGACCGACAGGGGTTTCGCCGGTTCGGCAAGGCCCATCCATTCGCTGGCGCCCAGCAGCTTTCCGTCGCCATAGACTTCGAACCGCACCCGGCTGCCGTCATCCGACCCGCTGTCGTCGCGCCCGACCATCGCGCTGAAGCGGCGGAATCCGTCGCCGCGCACTTCCAGCCGCGAATTGGCCAGCACGCCGATGCCGGTCAGGAACTCGCGGTCCGCGATGCGCAGCATCTGGCCATAGGGCGTTGAATCCGCCCGAGCGCCGCCCCAGCCGGTGTAGCGGGGCCGCTCTCCGTTGGAGCGGGTGTTCTGCCACGGCACGATGGCGCGGTGGATCATCGGATCAGGTTCGGGGAAGTCGATGCCTTCCTCGGCGACATTGATCCGCCCCGGCATCTCGGACAGATACATGCCGCCGGGCAGGGCGCGCGTGCCTGCCGCGCGGAACACGCGGGTCTCGTGCGGGGCCAGCGTGAATGCCTGCTCGCCGGTGAAACTGCTGGCCTCGCCGCTCCACAGATCGGTCAGGGCGACCTGGCCATCCGCTGCATATTTCAGGTGATCAGCGGTCAGCGTGACCGGCATCGGCGTGGCCGTGCGGTTGAACAGCGCCACCGCCTTGGTCCCGTCGGCCAGCATCTTGACGAAGAACTGCACATCCTCGGTATCATAGGCGAGCACGGCCTGATTGCCCGCCGGATCCTGGTTCAGCGCGATCAGATCGCGATTGCCAAGGATCGCCAGCTGCTCGGGCGTCGCCTTGCGCAGGTCATAGCCGATGATCAGCGGCGCGTTCAGCATCGCCCACAGGCTGAAATGGCTGCGCGCCTCGGCCGGATGATCGCTGTCGAAATCGCCCGTGCCGACGAACAGCATGTCGGGATCGTTCCAGTTGCCCGGCTGCGCATAGAGCGCACGGCGCGACGCGGAATCGAGATTGTGCAGCATGCGGCCCCAATAGGGCGCGATATCCTCGCTGGTGCGCGAGATATTGCCGTATTCCTTGGCCCACGACCGCACGTTCGCGCTGCCCCATATGCACAGCGAATAGAGGAAATCGCCGTCCGGGTTGTGCCTGACCAGCGCCTGCCCGACCTGCGCGAACAGGTCCTTCACGGCAGGCACGTCGGTCTTCGCGATCGAATCGAAATCGATCAGCGGTGCCATCTCGCGATAGATGCCTTTCTGAACGTTCGGATTATCCGCGCCCATGCCGCGAATGCCGCAGCCGTCGACCTTGATATAGTCGAAGCCCCACTCGCCGAAATACAGCGCGATGTCCTGATCAATATGATCGTAGAGGCCGACCTCGCGCTCTGCCAATGTACCCGCGGGATTGTTGGCGTTGCCGTGGCCAAAGGTCTGGCCGCAGCTGTTGCGCCCGATGTCGGAATAGATCCCCGCCTTCAGCCCCATGGCATGCAGCCGGTCGGTCAGCGGTCGGAAGCTGGTGCGGTCACTGCCGGTGGCGGCGGACGGAAACGTCGCGGTGCGGATGACCATGCGCCCGGTGTCGGCATCGCGCTTAAGCCACCAGCCGTCGTCGATATTGATATAGCGATAGCCTGCATCGGCCAGTCCGCTGTCGACGATGACCTGCGCGCTGGCGATGACCTTTTCCTCGTCCACGTCGTGGTAGAACGCGTTCCAGCTGTTCCAGCCCATCGGCGGCAGAGGCGCCTGCCCGCCCGAATAGGCACTCCACGCGCCGGTCGGGTCAAGCTCGTCCGCCGCGGCGGAAAGGGGCAGGGCGGCCAGGGCGCATACCGCGGCGATGGTGGGGAGGTGCAAGCGGATCATTGTGCCGGTTCCTGAACGAGGGTCCGCCCGAAGAACGGCAGGACATGCTCCTGCATCCGAAAGCCGAGGCGGTTGGTGTGGTCGCCGTCATAGACGTCCAGCGTGTTGTCGATGCCTTGCGCCTGCAAGGCGCCGTGCAGCAGGCGTACGTCGTCCAGCAGGAAATCCTTGTCCCCCACGTCGATCGCGATGCCGCGATACGCCTTCACCGCATCGACATGCTGATCGAGGAAGGAAATCGGCGTATTCGCCGTCCACCGGGCGATGACGTCTTCCCGTTCCTTGCCCTGTGCATCGACCGGAAGATCCAGATAGAGCGGCGCCGCATCCGGATCGGGCGAAAAGGCGGCGGCCACGGCCAGGGCGCTGCGCAGATTGCCGGGCAGGCCCTGCGCAGCGGCGACGCTGGGCACGGCCTCGATCGTCTGGACATCCTGTGCGGTCAACCCGCGCGAACCCATCGGCGACTGGCAGCACGGCGCCATCAGATAGAGCGCGCCATATTTTTCGGCATGCTTGATCCCGATGCGGCTGGCCCCGTATCCGCCCATCGAATGGCCGACCAGCCCGCGGCTCTCGGGCCGGGCGATGGTGCGATAATTTCTGTCGACATAGTCGATCAGCTCGTCCGCGATAAAATGCTCGAAATCCCCGGTCGTGGGCGAGTCCGAGTAGAAGGAACCGTTATATTCGTTCCAGCTGTCCGGAAATACGAGGATCATCTCCGGCACGCCATTTGCGAAGGCACCCTCTGCCGTTTGCGGCATGTGCACTTCCTTCAGCCACTGTTCTGCCTTTACCCAGTATCCGTGCAGCGCATAGACGACAGGATAGCGCCGGTCCGGGTTCTGATCGTAACTCGGCGGAAGGACGACATGGACGTCGCGCTCGGCACTCGTGCCCATCAGGTTGCCGTCGATCGCATCGGAATGCACCGTTATGCGATCGATCCGCACTTTCGCGGCACCTTCCACGACGGGTGGCTGCTCTGTCCCGACCTGCGCGCTGGCGGGCGCGGTCGTCATGGATGTAAGCGCAACGGCCAGGCAGGCTGACAATATGCTTCGGAATGCCATTCGCGTCGTTTCCCCTCCAATGCAGCGCTGCAAAAGGGGGCGACGACGGTTTCGCGCCGCCATGCAACCTCTCCTCCACGACGCCGGTTCACCGGTTCTGCGGGACTTCAATACTCCGGCAAATTAAAAAGAAGCAAGGGGGTTGGCCGAGGGGGCGGCAACGGACCTGCCGCCACGACGATTTATAAGGGATCACGGCAGGTCCGCTGCTCCCCGCGCTCCCGTGCAGTGGTTGGGGGCGAAAAGCTGTCGATGACTGCAAGACCCTCTAGAACTTCACGCCTGCTTCTACGCCGACAAGACGGCGGGCGCCCGGCGTGATGAAAGATCCGCCGAATTCGATCGCGGGAATGGCCTCGGCGATATATTTCTCGTTCAGCGCATTGTCGGCGAAGACGGTGATCTGGAACCGGTCGGTCTCGATACCCGCACGCAGGTTCAGCACGTCGAAACTGTCGCGGCGCGCCACGTCATAGCGGGCGTTGCCGATAAAGCCGGGCAGCGCCAGCGCCGATCCGGGCAGCAGGCCGGTAAACAGCGTCGGGCGTTCCTGGTCCTGCACCGAATGGAACCATGTCGGGCCGGTGATGCGGTAATCGACCCGCCCGATCAGCCGCACCGCATCGTTGATCGGCACGCTGAGGTCGGTGCCGAGGTTGATCGTGTAGTCGGCGGTGTAGGGCGACTTGTTCCCCACGGTATAGGGGCGCGAGCTGTTTTCCCTGATCTCGCTGTCGGTGACGTTGAAAGAACCGAACACGTTCCACCAGTCGGTCAACTTCCCCGTAAGGTTGATCTCCGCACCCTTCACATTGACCTTGTCGATGTTGGACACGACGCGCAGCAGGCCAAAGCTGCCCACGAAGAATTCGAAGAACTGCATGTCGTGGATCTGCGTGTAGTAACCGGCCAGGTCATAGGTGATGCGGTCGTTGAACAGGCTTCCCTTCACGCCCGCCTCGAACGCGCTGGACCATTCCTTGTCGTACTGGTCGGTGATCGTGACGCCGGCGTCGATGAACTGGTTGAAATTGGTGTCGACGATGGCTGACGAGCCCTGATTGTTGAACCCGCCGGATTTGAATCCGATGCCCCAGTTTCCATAGATGTTGAGGTCGGGCACCGGCTCAAAGCTCAGTGACAGCTTGGGCTGGATCTGTTCGAACACCTCGTGCTGGGGCGTCAGTTCGCCGAACGCCTGCCCCGGATTGATCGGTCCGCCCGTGAACGGATCGATCGCGTCGGGGACCAGCGATGAGGCGCGGCGATCCTCGATGTCATAGCGCAGCGCAAAACTGGCGGAGAGCTGCTGCGTCGGCTGATAGTCGAGCGCGCCGAACATCGCATAGACATTGGTCCGGAACTTGTCCGATAGCAGCAGCGAGGTCGGGTTCGCGGATTCGGGCGGATTATACAGGTTCTTGATGACCCCGTTGCCCGTATCGCCGCTGAGGCTGACGCCGGTCTCGCGGTCGATATTCAGGTAATAGCCGCCAAGCTGCCAGTTCAGCGGCCCCGCATTGTCCGAGATCAGCCGGATCTCCGCACTGAAATCGGTCTGTTTGCGCAGCTGGTACTGGATACCGTCGCAAGTGGTCGGGCTGTAGGGCCCAAAGGTCGATCCATTCGCGGGCGCGAAGATGAACGGCACCGGGATCTGGCCGATCGCGCCGGGCGGGTTGACCGGGTAGCCGGTCAGTTCTGCGGTGCTGGCGAAACAGGCGTTCACCGTGGGCTGGCCCGCCGGATCAGCCGCTCCGATATAGCGGGCGAAATCGGCAGATGTGCCGTCAGCGACCAGATCCTGATCGACATCGGAATAAAGCGCCCATGCCACGAGCGAGACATTGCTGGTTAGTTCCTGATCCAGCTTGACCGACATGTCGAAGCTCGTCTGGTCGTTGGTGGCGCGGATGTTGTTGTAGAAGTTGAACGGATGCTCGTTCACGTCCTCGTAGAAGGCGGGATTGACCGCGGCGAAATTGGGCAGGTGGAACGCGGCATTGAACGGCAGCGAAGCGCCGCTGAAATCGGCATAGCGCGCCTTTACGTCGACCTGCGTGGCGGTGCCCTGGCCGAACATCACGCGCCCGTCGACCGACCAGGTTTCTTGATCGTCGACCACTTTCGCGTCGAGGAAATCGTTGCGAAAGAATCCGTCGGTGGTGCGATAGAATCCCGACAGGACAAAGCCGATGTTCTCCGCGACCGGACCGCTGACATAGGCGGTGCCTTCGAACGTGTCCTCGTTCGCATAGGACGCGCGCGCCATGCCGGTGAAATATTCGGTCGGCTCTAGCGTCTGTATGACGATGGCGCCCGCTGCCGCGTTGCGTCCATAAAGCGCGCCTTGCGGGCCCTTCAGGATTTCGACCTGCCGCAAGGTGCCTTGCGTCTGGTTGAGCTGCGCGGTGTTCGTCTTGAGGATGCCGTCGACGACCAGCGCGACCGAGCTTTCCGCGTCGCGCGCGCCGTTGATGCCGCGGATATTGACCTGCGTATCGCCCGCCTCGGCCGTTCCGGTGACGATGGTGACGCCGGGCGTCAGGCCGACGAAATCCTCCGCCTTGTTGGCGCCGGTGCGTTCCAGCGCCTCGGCCGTCAGCACCGATACCGATGCCGGGACGTCCTGCAGTCGTTCGGACTGGCGGCGGGCGGTGACGATGATGTCATCGGGAGAAGCGGCTGCGACTTCGGGCACGGCGGCGGGTTCCTCGGCCGTCTGGGCCAGCGTGGGAACTGTCGACGCCAATACCGAAACGACCGACGCCGAAACGAGCCAACGAGAAGACCTCATGCCAAATGCCCCCATGATCGGGCGCCCCTGAAAGCGCCATTGCGTTTCCCTGAGTGAGAGGTATTGTGTACAAAATGGCTTTGGTCAAGTTTCAAGTTCTAAGGAGGGGGCATCATTTCCAAGGCTAGCGACAAAGCCTATGCCGAGATCCGCGCCATGGTGCTCAGCGGGGAACTGCCCGCGGGCACGCAGATTCGCGAGGAGGCCATGGCCGAGCGTTGCGGCGTATCGCGCACGCCCGTCAGGGAGGCGCTGCGGCGGCTGGAGGCAGAGCTTCTGGTCACGCGGACCGAGACCAATCGCAGCTTCGTGGCCGACTGGTCGCTCAGCGACGTGGCCGATGCATTCGAACTGCGCGCCATGCTGGAGGGCCATGCCGCGCGGCTGGCCGCCGAGCGGATCGAGCTTTCGCTGATTGCCGCCATGCGCGCCGAGAATGCGCGTCTGGGCGAGGCGGTGCATTCGGATTATCCGGACGTCGACCTGTTCCTCGAAACCAATCGCGCCTTTCACGCCATGATTCTGGAAGCGGCCGGTTCGCGGCGGCTGGCGGCGCTGCTCGGCACCTTGGTAGAGCAGCCTGTCGTCTGGCGCACGGCGCATCAATACCGGTTCGAGGATCTGCGCCGTTCGTATAGCGAGCACGAGGAATTGCTGGCCGCATTCGATCGCGGCGACGGGTCATGGGCGCGGGCCGTGATGGTCGCGCATGTGCGGCGGGCCTACCACGCCTATGCCGATGCACATCGCAAACTGCCTGGCGCACGCATAGCCAAGGCGATGACCGGATAATGTATACAAAAAACGTCGAAATCGTTGAGGTCAGCCCGCGCGACGGTCTGCAGAACGAAAAGCTGCAGATTGTCACCGCGGACAAGATTGCACTGATCGAACGCGCGCTGGAAGCCGGTGCGCGGCGGATAGAGGTCGCCAGTTTCGTCAATCCCCGCGCCGTGCCGCAAATGGCCGATGCGGAAGCGGTGTGTGCCGGTTTGCCGGAACGCGGGGACGTGACCTACATCGGGCTGGTCCTCAACATGCGCGGCGCGGATCGTGCGATCGCCACCGGCCGGATCGACCAGCTGGGTGCGGTCGCGGTGGCGTCGGACGGGCTGGGCATTGCCAATCAGGGCCAGTCCAGCGACCAATCCGTCGATGTCGCCTGCGAGATCGTGAGAGCGGCCAAGGCCGCAGAGTTGACCGGGCAAGTGACGATCGCCGCCAGCTTTGGCTGTCCGTTCGATGGCGAAGTCGCGGTCCGGCATGTCGTTTCCATGGCCGAACGCCTGGCGCGTAGCGAACCTGCCGAAATCGCGCTGGCCGACACGATCGGCGTCGCCAATCCTGCGCATGTGGCACAGCTTGTCTCTGCCGTGGCCGATGCTGTCGGACCTGTCCCCGTTCGCATCCATTGCCACAACACCCGCGGCACCGGCCTCGCCAATGTGTGGGCGGCGGTGCAGGCCGGGGCGAGCGTCGTCGATGCCTCGATCGGTGGCCTTGGCGGGTGCCCGTTTGCCCCCGGCGCTGCCGGCAATGTGGCGACCGAAGACGTCGTCTATATGCTCGAACGCGCAGGCGTCGCCACGGGGCTGGACCTGGCGAAGTTGATCGACACCAATCACTGGCTGGAAGGCGTGATGGGGCGGACCCTGCCCGGCATGGTCGCCCGCGCCCCCCTTTTTCCGGCAGCATAGGGAGCTACAGATGGGATATCGCCTTGGCGTGGATGTTGGCGGCACGTTCACCGATCTTCTGCTGTTCGATGCCTCCGACGGAAGGTTCTGGCGGCACAAGACACCCTCGACCCCTTCGGATTCGTCCGAAGGTATCCTCACCGGCCTCGACGTGATCTGCGAAAAGGCGGGCATCGCGCCGGATGAAATCGAGTATTTCCTGCACGGCACGACCGTCGCCACCAATGCGGTGCTGGAAGGAAAGGGGTCGCGCGTCGGGCTGATCACGACCGAAGGCTATCGCCACATCATGCAGATCGCCCGCAGCTTCGTGCCGGGCGGTCTTGCCGGATGGATCATCTGGCCGAAACCTACGCCGCTTGCCGCGCTGGAGGATACTGTCACGATCAAGGGACGGATGGACGCGCAGGGAAACACCGTCCGCCCGCTGGACGAGGACGATATCAGGCAGCAGGTCGGATCCCTGAAGAAGCAGGGGGTCGAGGCGATTACGGTGTCCCTGATGAACGCCTATGTCGACGGATCGCATGAAAAGACGGTGGGCAGGATCGTGGCAGACATCCTGCCCGACATTCCCGTGTCGCTCAGCCATGAAGTGCTGCCCGAAATGCAGGAATACGAACGCACGCTGACCACCGTGGCGAATGCGGCGGTGCGTCCCGTGGTCAGCCGCTATGTCTCGCGGCTGCGCGGGCGGCTGGCCGACACGAACATGTCGGGAAAGCTGTCGCTGCTGCGCTCAGACGGCGGCCTGATGTCGGCGCAAAAGGCCGAGGAGCATCCGGTCAACATATTGATGTCCGGCCCGGCCGGCGGCGTCACCGGCGCGCTGTGGGTGGCGCGCAACGCGGGGCTGAAGAATATCCTGACGCTCGATGTCGGCGGCACGTCGACCGACGTCGCGCTGATAGAAGGGCTGGAACCCCGCCGCCAGCGCACGACCGAGGTGGGCCACCTCTCGGTTCGCGCCTCCGCGCTCGACGTGAAGACCGTTGGCGCAGGGGGCGGATCGATCGCCTATGTGCCCGAACTGACCGGTGCGCTGCGCGTCGGACCGCAATCGGCGGGCGCGGTGCCGGGGCCGGTGGCCTATGGCAAGGGCGGCGAGGCGCCGACCGTCACCGACGCGAATGTCGTGCTGGGCTATCTGCCCGAGAACCTGCTGGGCGGCACTTTCCGGCTCGACCGCGAGGGAGCCAAGAAGTCCGTCCAGACCATCGCCGATGCGCTGGGTGTGGACCTGATGGCGGCGGCGCGCGGCATCATCGACATCGTGAACGAGAACATGTTCGGCGCGCTGCGCATGATCTCGGTCCAGCAGGGCTATGACCCGCGCCATTTCGCTCTGATGGGCTTTGGCGGGGCGGGGCCGCTGCATGTGAACGCGGTGGCGCGTCTGATGGGCAGCTGGCCGGCCGTCTCGCCGGTGTCGCCGGGCGTGCTGTGCGCGCTGGGCGATGCGACGACGCGCATGCGGACCGAGACCGCGCGCTCGTTTTCGCGGCTGGCGAAGGACACGAACGAGGACAAGCTGATCGCCGTTCTGGAAGAGATGGCGGCGCAGACGCGGGAAGAACTGCTGTCCGACGGTGTCGCGGAGGACGAGATCGCCACCGCCTTCGAAATCGACGTGCGCTACAGCGGGCAGGCCTTCGAAGTGCCGCTGACGATCACGCCGGACACGCTGCGCAGCGACGGGATCGCGGGCCTGCTCGCGCGTTTCGATGAAGAGCATCTGCGCCTGTTCACCTTCAACATGGAAAGCGATCACGAGATCGTGAACTTGCGCGCAGTCGCGACCGGCGCGGCGCTCGACCTGCCGGCCGCTGAACTGGAAAAGGGCAATGGCGATCCCTCTGGCGCGAAGCTGCGCGACCACACGCTCTGGATGGACGGGCGCGAGCAGGATGCGGTGATCTATGAAAGATCGCGCCTGCGCGCCGGCGACATCATCCCCGGCCCAGCCATCGTCGTCGAAATGGACTCGACCACGCTGATCGAAAGCGGCTGCACCGGCAAGGTCGACCCTGTCGGCAACATCATGATCACTCCGGCCTGAGGAGAACGCCAATGCCTGCAACGATCGTACAGGACGAAAAGCCGTTCGAGCGGGTCGAGATCGATCCCGTCACACTCGACATCATCGAGAACGCCTTGCGCAATGCGCGGCTGGAAATGGATGCCACGCTGGTGCGCACCGCCATGTCGCCCGGCATCCGCGAACAGGGCGATGCCTTTCCGATGATCGCCGACCACACCGGCAAGATGATCGTCGGCCAGTTCGGCAGCTTCATCGACGGGTTTCTCAGAGGTTTCGACGGGACGCTGGAAGACGGCGACATGATCTTCCTGTCCGACCCTTACAGCTGCGAGGGTGCGGTCAGCCATTCGAACGACTGGCTGGTGCTGCTGCCGGTGTTCAAGGACGGGCGCCTGCTCGCCTATACCGCGATGTTTGGCCACCAGAGCGACATTGGTGGCAAGGTCGCTGGCTCCATGCCCATCGACGCGCGCTCCATCTTCGAGGAGGGGGTGCGCATTCCGCCGGTCAAGATCTGGCGCAAGGGCGAGTACAACGAGGACCTCATCAGGCTGGTGATGCACCAGACGCGCAAGCCTGACTGGTGCCAGGCCGACCTCAACGCGTTGATCGCGTCCTGCCGCGTCGCCGCGCGGCGCGTGATCGAAATGGCGGAGCGCTTCGGCGACGACGTCTATGTGTCCGCGACGCAGGAATTGCTCGCGCGCAACCATCGCGCGATGAAGGCGCTGATCGCGCAGGCCGTCGCGGAAGAGCCCGTCACGTTCGAGGATTATCTGTGCGACGACGGCGTCGGATACGGGCCTTACCGGATCCGCTGCACCATGTGGCGCGAGGGCGAGCGCGTGATCCTCGACTTTGATGGGACCGATCCGCAATCGGCGGCCTCGATCAATTTCTATCTGAACGAAAACATGTTCAAGATGTTCTTCGGCATTTACATGATCATGGTCTTCGACCCGCAGATCCTGTTCAACGACGGGTTCTACGATCTGATCGATGTCCGCATCCCCGAAGGATCGCTGCTGAAACCGAAATTCCCGGCGGCGCTTTCGGGCCGGACGCATGCGCTGGGCCGCATCTTCGACATACTTGGCGGTCTGCTGGGGCAGAAGACCCCGGCCTTCATGAACGCGGCGGGCTTCTCCTCGTCACCGCATCTGTTCTATTCGGGCAATGACAACCGGCCCGGGCAGAAGGGCGACTGGTTCCAGCTGTTCCAGATCGGCTTTGGCGGGATTCCGGGGCGTCCGATGGGCGACGGGCCCGATGGGCATTCGCTGTGGCCGGGCTTTACCAACGTGCCGAACGAGTTCCTCGAGCGCTATTTCCCGATGATCATCGAACGCTATGAAACCGAGCCGGACAGCGGCGGCGCGGGATTGCACCGCGGCGGCAACGGCATTCACATGACTTATCGCTTTCTGTCGGACGGGGTCATCTCGATCCATGACGACCGCTGGTTTATCCCTCCGTGGGGCGTCAACGGGGGCGAGCCGGGATACCGGGCGCGCAAGATCCTGGAAAAGGCGGACGGCACCACCATCACCGTCGCCAACAAGCTGGAGGAAATGGCGGTCGAAACAGGCGATCAGCTGCATTTCATCACCTGGGGCGGAGGCGGCTGGGGCGACCCGCTGGAACGCGATCCGGAACTCGTCGCGAAGGAGATTACGCAAGGCCTCGTCACGGTCGAGGGCGCAAAGGCCTATGGCGTCGTGGCGGACCAGGCGGGCATGGTCGACGAGGCCGCGACGGCAAGCCTGCGGGACCGCATGCGCGACGAGCGCGACGAACCCGCGCTGTTCGACTTCGGCCCGGGCATCGACAGCCTGCGCGAACGCTGCGAGGCGGAAACCGGACTTCCGGCACCGCAACAGCCGGTCTGGCCCGATGCAGAGGCAGCGGAATAGGCCATGGTCGTGCAAGGAGCGCTGGACGGCCTGCGCGTCGTCGAACTGGGCCAGCTTATCGCGGGCCCCTTTTGCGGCCAGTTACTCGGCGACATGGGGGCCGATGTCATCAAGGTGGAGCAGCCGGGGTCGGGCGATCCCATGCGCGACTGGGGACAGGGCGAGGACAAGGTGCAATGGGAAATCATCGCCCGCAACAAGCGTTCGGTGACGGCGAACCTGCGCGTGAAGGAAGGACAGGCGCTGGTCCGCCGCCTGATCGCCAAGGCGGACGTGCTGGTCGAGAATTTCAAGCCCGGCACGCTTGAGAAATGGGGGCTGGGGCCCGACGATCTGCACCGGGACAATCCGGGCCTGATCGTCGCGCGCATGTCGGGTTACGGCCAGACCGGCCCCTATTCCGATCGCGCCGGTTTCGGCGGCGTGGGAGAGGCTATGGGCGGCTGGCGCTATATCGTCGGCGAACCGGACCGTCCGCCCAGCCGCATGGGCGTGTCGATCGGCGACAGCCTGACCGCGACCTATGGCTGCATGGGCGTGCTCGCCGCTCTGCACGTGCGCGACCGGACTGGCAAGGGGCAGGTGGTGGACGCGGCATTGTACGAAAGCGTGCTGCAGGTGATGGAAGGGCTGGTGCCCGAGTACGACCGATCAGGCATCATCCGTGAAAGGTCGGGATCGATCCTGCCGGGCATCGCCCCGTCGAACGTCTATCTGTGCAAGGACGGACAATTCATGATCGGGGCGAACAAGGACGCGATCTTCAAGCGGCTTGCGCAGGCGATGGGGCGACCCGAACTGGGCGATGACGAGCGCTATGCAACCCATATCGCACGCGGCCGCCACCAGGCCGAACTGGACGGGATGATTTCGGACTGGACGCGCAATCTGACGGTCGAGGAAGTCGATGCGTTGATGATCGAATATTCGATCCCCGCAGGCATGGTCTATCGCGCGCCCGAAATGCTGGCCGACCCCCACTTCCAGAGCCGCGACGCGATCATCGAGGTGCAGACCGAGCGCTTCGGCCCGCTCAAGATGCAGAATGCCTTTCCGAAACTGTCGGCAACGCCCAGCGGCGTGCGCCGCCCCGCGCCCGCGCGTCCGGGACAGGACAATGAGGCTATTTATGGAACGCTGCTGGGCCTCGATAAGGCAGAGCTGGAGCGGCTGTCAGCGCAAGGCGTGATCTGACGGCCTGCCTGATTGCGGGAGCGGGCTGTGCCGCTCCCGCTATTTGATGGTCAGCCCACGAAGGCGCGTTCGATCACGAAATGGCCCGGCTTGGCGTTGCTGCCCTCGATAAAGCCGCGCGCTTCGAGATCGGCCGCGTGATCCTTGATCATCTCCATGCTGCCGCACAGCATGACGCGGTCGTTCTCGGGATCGAAGGTCTTGGGGCCGCTGACGCTCTCGAACAGCTTGCCGTTCTCGATCAGCGTGCCGATGCGGCCGGTGGTGCGGAACGGCTCGCGCGTGACGGTTGGGACATAGTGGAACTGCAGCAGCGCCTCGTCCTGCACCAGCGGGTCGCCAGCAAGCTGCGATTCCAGCAGGTCGCGATAGGCCAGATCGCTGACCTTGCGCACCGAATGCACCAGCACGATTTCCGAGAACATCGAATAGACGTCGGGGTCGCGCGCAAGGCTCATGAACGGGGCGAGGCCGGTGCCGGTCGACAGCATGAACAGGCGGCGGCCGGGGATCAGCGCATCGGTGACGAGCGTGCCGGTCGGCTTCTTGCCCAGATAGACCGGATCGCCGACCTTGATGTGCTGAAGCCGCGAGGTCAGCGGCCCGTCCTGGATCTTGACCGACAGGAAATCCAGTTCGTCCGCATAGCTGGGGCTGGCGATCGAATAGGCGCGCAGCAGCGGCTTGCCGTTGTTGGGCAGGCCGACCATCACGAATTCGCCCGAGCGGAACCGGAAGCTGGCCGGACGCGAGATCGAGAAGCTGAACAGCCCGTCGTTCAGATGATGGACGCGCTTCACCGTTTCCACTTCAAGAGCGGCGGAGGGCGTGAAATCTTCGCGGGCAAGGGGCTGGTAGGTCAAGGCTTGGTCCATGTGTTCCGGGGCGGCTTGCGTGTCGCGGCGCGTTTGATGGCAAGGCGGCGCAAATGCAACCGCCGCAAACGGCTTTGTCGTGACGCGGCTGGCATGACCCCTTTAGTCAATGAAACTTAGTAATGCAAGTCATTCGCATTAAAGCGCTGCAATCTTGCTTTTGCCCTGATCGCCGCGAATTGCCAATGCAGGATATCTATGCCCCCGGCAAAGCCAGCTTATGGCTGCCTGGGCAGCGCCCCTTCATTCGCGGGCGCGCCCTCGCTTGCAATCGGTGAGCCGCAAACCGAGGCGGCGCTATTTCTCCACCTGCGGGATCGTACCCTTGCGGCGGCGGAAAAGCCTGCCGCGCTCGCTGTAGAGGATCAGCAGCAGCCCCGCGAGGGACAGCCCGAACAGCGCCATGCCCAGCGGCCGCGCCGTGCCGTCATAGGCCGCGCCGACGATCGCGCCCAGCACCGCGCCGCCGCCCACCCGCATCGCGGTCTGCAAGGAAGAGGCGGAGCCTGCGAAATGCTGGAACGGCTGTAGCGCGATCGAACTGAAATTCGCGCCGAGGAACCCGATCAGCGCCAGGTTCACCGTCATGATCGGCGCGAACAGCCAGAACGCATCGGGATAATAGGTGGCCGCCGCCCATTGCAGCCCTCCTGTGAATACGAACACCAGCAGCGCCGAGTGGCTGACCCGCCTTGCGCCATGCGTTTCGACGATGCGCGAATTGATGAAATTGCTGCCCGCCATGCACAGCGCCATGCCGCCGAACACATAGGCGAATTTCTCGCCCAGCCCGAAATGCACCGCGACCAGCTGTTCGGAGCAATTGATGTAGCCGTACAGCCCCCCGAACACGAGCGTCGCGCCCAGCACATATCCCACCGCGTCGCGATTGGTGACGATGATGCGGAAATTGCGCGCGACGCGCTTCACGTCGAGCGACTGGCGATTTTCCGGATCCATCGTCTCGGCAAGGCGCAGATAGACCCATAAGAACATGATGACGCCCATCGTGAACATCACGCCGAAGATCGACCGCCAGTCCGCGACCAGCAGGATCGTCTGCCCGATCGTGGGCGCCAGTACGGGCACGACCATGAACACCGTCGCGATCAGCGAGACGATCCGCGCCATGGCGTCGCCTTCGTATTTGTCGCGCACGATGGCATTGGCGATAACCGCGCCCGCCGAGGCGACCATGCCATTGGCGAAACGGAACGCGATCATCGCGGGAAAGCTGGTGATGATCATGCACATGAAGTCGAACATGCAATAGACCGCGATGCCACCCAGCAGGACTCGCCGCCGTCCGAAACGGTCCGCCAGAAAGCCGAAGATCAGCGATCCGACGCCCATGCCGATCAGATAGCTGCCCACGACCAGCTGCCGGTCATTGGGATTGGGCGCGCCCAGATCGGTCGCGATGTCGCCCAGCGCAGGCAGCATGGTGTCGATCCCCAGCGCCTGAAGCGACATGAGAAAGGCGAGCATGGCTGTGAATTCCGCCCTTCCGAGGGACTGGGGCGGCTGGGGCGGCTTGAACATGACGGGCTTTCCTTGCGCGCATTAACCGCGCGGCTCAATCCCTAAACTTGCTGCATTTGCGTATTGATCCGGCCTTTATCGAATATCTGCACAGCAGCCTGCCGCTGCGCTAATGGAGCGATGTGACCAAGCCGGTGGACCAGGACGAACAGGGCGAAGCGCCGGGCCTGCGCAAGATCATCCATGTCGACATGGATGCGTTCTTCGCCAGCGTCGAACAGCGCGACAATCCCGCGCTGCGCGGCAAGCCGGTGGCGGTGGGCGGCTCGTCGGGACGCGGCGTGGTGGCGGCGGCCAGCTATGAGGCACGGAAGTTCGGCGTGCGTTCGGCCATGCCGTCCGTGACGGCAAAACGGCTGTGCCCCGACCTGATCTTCTGCAAGTCGCGTTTCGACGTCTATCGCGAAGTCAGCGGCCAGATCCGCGCAATATTCCGCGATTATACCGACCTCGTCGAACCGCTTTCGCTCGACGAGGCCTATCTGGACGTGACCGAGGACCGGCACAATCTTGGCTCCGCCACGCGCATCGCGCAGGCGATCCGCCGCCGCATCCGCGAGGATACGCAGCTGACCGCCAGCGCGGGCGTCAGCTATAACAAGTTCCTGGCCAAGCTGGCGTCGGACCAGAACAAGCCCGACGGTCTGTGCGTGATCCGACCGGGCGAGGGCGCCGATTTCGTCGCGGGGCTGCCCGTCTCGCGCTTTCATGGCGTGGGTCCCAAGGGCGCGGAAAAGATGAAGCGGCTGGGGATCGAGACCGGCGCCGACCTTGCCGCGCGCGACCTGCCGTTCCTGCGCGCGAATTTCGGCAGCTTTGCCGATTACCTCTACCGCGCGGCCCGCGGCGTGGACCTGCGCGAAGTGCGTTCGCACCGTATCCGCAAGTCGCTGGGCGGCGAACGCACGTTTCACGAGGACCTCTCCGCGCCGACCGAACTGCGCGAGGCGATGGACAATATCGTCGACATCGTCTGGGACCGCATCGAAAAGGGCGAGGTCCGCGGGCGGACCGTGACGCTGAAGCTGAAATACAACGATTTCCAGATCGCCAGCCGCGCGCGCTCGCTGGGCCATTTCGTCACCGACAAGGCCGAATTCGCGCGCACCGGCCACGCGCTTCTGGCCGAGATGATGCCGCTGCCGCGTCCGATCCGGCTGATGGGGCTGACCCTGTCGAAGCTAGAAGGCGTGGTGCCGAAAAAGCGCGGGGACGAAAAGCGCCAGCTTGACCTGCTCTAGCCGCCCGGTCTCTATTCCCGGTGTGCCAGCGCCGCATCGACATAGCGGCGGGCCCATTCCGACATCGCATCGGGCAAGGCATCGGCGGCGAAGAAGCGCGCTTCGGCGATTTCGCGATTGTCGATGCGCGGCGTGCCCTCGACGCGGGCGAGGAACACGATGACGTCATTGGTCGCGCCATGCATCTCGACCGGCTCGCGCAGCACCTGCGTCAGCGTCCGGGCGGTCAGCCCGACTTCCTCGCCCAGTTCGCGCTGCGCCGCCTGCTCATGCGTCTCGCCGCCGTCGACGCCGCCCGTCACCAGCTGCCATTCGCCTTTCGCGCGATAGCTGTGCCGCACCATCAGCACCTCGCCGCCCGCGTTCAGCGGCACCAGTGCGCAGCCGCGCAATTGCGGCCTGCGCCAGCGCCACCAGATCCGCCGCGCCCGTTCCCCCACGCGCAGCACCGCGCGGTGCAGGGCGGGGGGCATCAGCCCGGCGAACGGGATGTCGGGCATTCAGGAAAAGCAGGTCACGCTGCAGCGCGCTTGGCCCAGCAGCCGCGCCACCGGCAGATCGTTGTTGCCGCGCGCCGCTTCCTCGAACAGGGCCAGCTTGTCTTCGCCGCGCACCACGAACATCAGCGCTTCGGCCGTCAGCAGTTTCGACAGCGTCAGCGTCACGCGGTCGAACGGTGCCTCGGGCGGCAGCGGATCGGGAGTCAGCCGCTTCACCTGCGCGGGATCGTCCACCTGCGGATCGGTATTGGGAAACAGCGAGGCGACATGCCCGTCCAGCCCCATGCCCAGCCACGCCAGCGCGAAATGCGGCGGATGCTTGTCCTCGGTCAGCTCGACAACGCTTGCGCCCGTATCGGACAGCGCGGCAGCAAGGCGGCCGTAATTGCTCGCCTCGTGATCGGCGGGGACGCAGCGGTCGTCGCCCGGCCAGAATTCCAGCCGCTGCCAGTCGAGATCGTGCTTTGCCAGCTCGGCGAAAATGGGGAAGGGGGTGGATCCGCCTGGCACCGTCACCGCCACCGTGCCGTCGCGCTCTTTCAGCGCCTTCGCCAGATGCGCAGCCAGCCAGTCGGCGATCTCGGCATCGCTCCAGCCCTTTTGATATTCGATCTCGGTCATCACGGGCATCAGGCTCCTTTGTCTTGCGCGGTCACACGCGGTCTTGGGGGATGCAGGTGGCGATGCCGCGCGGCAATCGCAAGGACCGGGCTTCAGCCTTCGGGCGGCGCGGCGACCTGCTGCCAGAGTTCGATCTTCACCCCGTCGGGATCGAGCAGCCATGCGAACTTGCCGTAACCCTCGTCTGTGGTGTCCAGCACATCGACGCCCTTCGCCTGAAGTTCAGCGATGAACCCGTCGAGGTCGTCGACCCGCAGATTGATCATGAATGGCGCGGTGCCGGGCTTCAGATACTCGGCATCGGCAAAATGGCTGATGAGCGAATAGGGCGCCTCGCCTGTCTCCTCCGACCAGCGCAGCATCGGGCCATATTCGCCGTCGATGCCCAGCACGTCGCGGTACCATGCCCGCGACGCTTCGGGGTCCTTCACCACGTAGAATACGCCGCCCAGTCCGGTAATTTTTGCCATGTCTTAACTCCTGCGGTTGCGACTCCCACGCGAAAACGGGACCAGCCCGTGCTCTCGCGCATTACCATAACATGCTGCTGCCGATCACCGCCGCCATGACTGCCGCCTTTATCGCGATCCACCTGTTCATCGGGCGTCTGAAATGGCTCGACGTACTGCCGCGCCATCGCTGGCTGTCATTCTCGGGCGGAGTGGCGGTGTCCTATGTGTTCCTGCACGTCCTGCCCGACCTCGGCCTGCATCAGCGCGCCTTTTCCAGTGAGCTGCATCTGACCGATACGCTGGCGGAAAGCCTGGTCTATTCGCTGGCGCTGCTGGGTCTTGTCGCGTTCTATGCGCTGGAGCGGAAGGTGCGCCTGTCGCGGGCGCGGTCGCGTGCCAAGGGGAAGGGCGACCAGTACGAGGACCACCTCGAATGGGTGCACGCCGGCAGCTATGCCGCGCTCAACCTGCTGATCGGCTATCTGCTGCTCCACCGCGAGGAAGCGGGCTGGGTGTCGCTCGCGCTCTATTTCGGAGCGATGGCTCTGCATTTCATGACCGTCGACCACGGCATGCGCGGCGATCACAGCGAAGCCTATGACCGGCGCGGCCGCTGGGTCATCAGCGCGGCGGTTGCGGCGGGATGGGTGCTGGGCATGCTGACGACGGTGCCGCCCGTCGGGGTCGGTTTCCTGTTCGCCTTTCTTGCAGGCGGGATCGTGCTCAACACGCTGAAGGAAGAACTGCCGCAGGAACGCGAGAGCAAGCTCTGGCCGTTCCTGACGGGTGCGGGGGTCTATGCCGCGCTGATGCTGGCCGAGGAATTCATCGCCTGAACGCCCCGGCCATGATCAGGGCCTCTATTGCGTGGCCGCGCGCGGCACCGGTGCGCTCGATCCCATGCGGCTGACGAGGACGATCGCCGCCCACGCTGCGATGAAGCCCGGAATGATCTCGTACACGCCCGGTCCGCCAAGGAAGCTGTCGCCAAGGCCCAGCGCGATCCATGCGATCACCACGGCGGCACCGGTGACGAGACCCGCCACCGCGCCCGAACCGGTCATCCGGTCCCACGTCAGCGCCAGGATGATCAGCGGCCCGAACGCCGCGCCAAAGCCAGCCCATGCGTTGGAGACGAGGCCCAGCACCTCGCTGTTCGGATCTGCCGCGATGGCGATGGCGGCCAGCGCCACCAGCAGCACGCAGATGCGCGACACGTTCACAGTCTCGCGCTCGGACGCCTGCTTGCGCAGGAACAGCCGGTAGAAATCCTCGGTCAGCGAGGAGGAGGCGACCAGCAGCTGCGAGCTGATCGTCGACATGATCGCGGCCAACAGCGCGGCCAGCAGGAAACCGGTGATCAGCGGGTGGAACAGCGTGTCCGCCAGCAGGATGAAGATCGTTTCCGGATCGTCCAGTGTCAGATTGTTGATCTCGACATGCGCGCGGCCAAGGATGCCGACGCCCAGCGCGCCGATCAGCGAGACGAACATCCAGCTCATCCCGATATTGCGCGCGGTCTTCACCCCGCCTTCCTTCACCGCCATGAACCGCACGATGATATGCGGCTGGCCGAAATAGCCCAGACCCCAGGTCACGGCAGACAGGAAGCCGATCACGGTCAAGCCGTGGAACAGCGAGAGGAAATTGGGGTCAACATTGCGCACCGCCTCCGCCACGGTGGCGCTGCCGCCATCGCTGGTCAGCACGACGATGGGCATCAGCACCAGCGCGACCACCATGATGCAGCCTTGGACGAAATCGGTCAGCGACACGGCCAGGAACCCGCCCACCATGGTATAGGCCAGCACCACGCCCGCGGTCAGCCAGATGCCGGTCATGTAGTCGGACAGGCCCGTATCGCCGAACAGTCCGGCAAAGCTGGTCACGAACAGCTTGCCGCCGCCGACAAGGCCTGCCGCGGTATAGACGGTGAAGAACAGTACGATGATGATGGCGGACACGACGCGCAGCGCGATGGCGCGGTCGGGAAAGCGATTGGCGAGGAATTCGGGGATCGTCAGCGCATTGCCATAGGACACGGTCTGGTCGCGCAGGCGCGGCGCGACGATGATCCAGTTGGCCAGCGCGCCCACGAACAGGCCGATGCCGATCCACGCCTCGACAAGGCCGGTGGCATAAAGCGCGCCGGGCAGGCCCAGCAGCAGCCAGCCCGACATGTCGGACGCGCCCGCGGACAGCGCCGCGACGGCAGGCGGCAGGTTGCGTCCGCCCAGCAGATAGCCTTCCGAACTGTCGGTCGACTTCTTCCACGCGAACAGGCCGATGCCCAGCATCAGCACGAAATAGAGGGTGAGTGAGATCAGTGTTCCAGTAGCCATGGGGCCGCGACATATCGCCGCGAACCCCGTTTGGCCACTGTTCAGCCCGAATTAGACCGATTTCATCGCAGCAAGGCGCTTTTCGCTAGCATCCTTGCGCGAGTCTTTCGGTTCAGGCGTCAACCTTGCGCTTGGCTTTCTTTCGCTCGTTCGGGTCGAGCAGCGCCTTGCGCAGGCGGATGTTCTGCGGCGTCACCTCGACCATCTCGTCATCGTCGATATAGGCGATGGCCTGTTCCAGCGTCATGCGGGTCGGCGGGGTCAGGCGCAGTGCGTCGTCCTTGCCGGTGGAGCGGAAGTTGGTCAGCTGCTTGGACTTCAGCGGATTGACTTCCAGATCCTCGGGCTTGGCGTTCTCGCCGATGATCATGCCCTCATACAGCTTTTCCTGCGGGGACACGAACAGCACGCCGCGTTCTTCCAGGCCGCCCAGCGCATAGCCGACCGCATCGCCCGTCGCGTTCGAGATCAGGACGCCGTTCTGGCGGCCCTCGATCGGACCCTTGTAGGGGCCGTATTTCTCGAACAGCCGGTTCATGATGCCCGTGCCGCGCGTGTCGGACAGGAATTCGCCGTGATAGCCGATCAGCCCGCGCGAGGGGGCCGAGAACGCGATACGCGTCTTGCCCACGCCCGAGGGACGCATTTCGGTCAGGTCGGCCTTGCGGCGCTGCATCTTTTCGACGACCGTGCCCGAATATTCGTCGTCCACGTCGATGACGACCGTTTCGTAAGGCTCGGTCCGGTTGCCATCCTCATCGGTCGAGAAGATCACGCGCGGACGCGAGATGCCAAGCTCGAACCCTTCGCGGCGCATCGTCTCGATCAGCACGCCCAGCTGCAATTCGCCGCGGCCCGCGACTTCAAAGCTGTCCTTGTCGGCGCTTTCGGTGACGCGGATCGCGACATTGGTCTCCGCCTCGCGGGTCAGGCGGTCGCGGATCATGCGGCTGGTGACCTTGTCGCCCTCGCGCCCCGCATAGGGGCTGTCGTTGACCGAAAAGCGCATCGCCAGCGTCGGCGGATCGATCGGCTGCGCGGCGATGGGTTCGGAGACCGACGGATCGGCGATGGTGTTCGACACGGTCGCCTTTTCCATGCCGGCCAGCGCGATGATGTCGCCTGCGCGCGCCTCGTCAACGGGCACGCGTTCCAGCCCGCGGAACGACAGCAGCTTGGACGCGCGGCCGGTTTCCACGACCTTGCCGTCTGCGTCGATCGCGCGGATCGGATCATTGGTGCGGATCACGCCCGACTGGACGCGGCCCGTCAGCACGCGGCCCATGAAATTGTCGCGGTCGAGCAGCGTCGCAAGGAAGCTGAACGGCGCATCCTCGTCCAGCCCCGGCGAGGGGACATGGTCGCGGATCAGTTTGAACATCGGCGTCAGATCGCCCTCGCGCGCGTTAATGTCCTCGCTGGCGTAACCGTTGCGGCCTGAGGCATAGAGCGTCGGGAAATCGAGCTGCTCGTCATTGGCGTCGAGGCTGACGAACAGATCGAAGATCTCGTCCAGAACCTCGTCCGCGCGGCCGTCGGGGCGGTCGATCTTGTTGACGACGACGATAGGCTTGAGCCCCAGCGCCAGCGCCTTGCCGGTGACGAACTTGGTCTGCGGCATCGCGCCTTCCGCACTGTCGACCAGCAGGATTACGCCGTCGACCATGCTCAGGATACGCTCCACCTCGGCGCCGAAGTCGGCGTGGCCGGGCGTGTCGACGATATTGATGCGCAGGCCTTCCCACACGATCGACGTCGGCTTGGCGAGAATGGTGATTCCGCGTTCCTTTTCGAGATCGTTCGAATCCATCGCGCGTTCCTCGACGCGCTGGTTGTCGCGGAACGTGCCGGACTGGCGGAAAAGCTGGTCGACAAGCGTGGTCTTGCCATGGTCGACGTGCGCGATAATCGCGATATTGCGAAGGTCGGCGGACATTGGTCCCTCTTCAATAATCAACTGTCTGCTGGTCGAGGGAGGGCCGGTTGCCCCGCAATGTGCCGCGCGCCGAACCCGTCAAAGGTCAGGCCGCGCCCCTTTCACGAGCGCGCCCCTATAACAGAGTGTGCAATGCAGCAAGCCTTTTACCTGTGGCGGCAGGACCACAGGGGGCGATTTTGAACGGCAAAAATTCTAACAAAGATTGCGTCCACGCCGCCGCAAAACTAGTCCTGCGCCTATTGGATGCCATCCTTCGGAACAAAAGGGCGCAAAAGCCCAGGGATTGGCGACCGCCAGTGGAGAGTGGAGAAAACTCGCATGAAATCAATGGGTCGCGGCTTTTCTGCCGTGCGTGTACTGGTCCTGTCGGGCAGCAGCCTGGCGGCCATCGCTTCGTGTCCGGCGTTCGCGCAGGACAATGCCTCCGGTGAAGGCGAATATGCGCAGCCGGCATATGCCGAGCCTGCCTTCGCCGAACCTGCCTATGAAGAAGACGCGGCGCAATCGGCGTATCAGGGCAACGACATCATCGTCACCGCGACCAAGCGCGCGCAGACGCTGCAGGATGTCCCCGTTGCGGTCAGCGTCACGACCGAGGCGCAGATTGAACGCGCCGAGATCCGCGACCTCAAGGATTTGACGACCGAGGTGCCGACCCTGCGCGTCATCCAGTTGCAGTCCAGCGCCAACACCAATTTCATCATCCGCGGTTTCGGCAATGGCGCGAACAACGCGGGGATCGAGCCTTCGGTCGGCGTCTTCGTCGACAATGTCTATCGCTCACGCAGCGCCGCGCGGATCAACGATCTGCCTGATCTTGAGCGGATCGAAGTGCTGTCCGGCCCGCAATCGACCCTGTTCGGCAAGAACGCCAGCGCGGGCGTCATCTCGGTCACCACGCGCGAGCCGCAGTTCGATTTCGGCGGCCAGGCCGAGGTCAGCTATGGCAATTACGACGCGATGGTCGCCAAGGGCATCGTCACCGGCCCCATCACCGACAGCATCGCGGCATCCCTGGGCGGCGGCATCAACATTCGCGATGGCTATATCCGGGACGAGGGGCTGGACCGCGACACCAACGAACGCAACCGCTGGTTCACGCGCGGCCAGCTGCTGTTCGAACCCAGCGATGTGTTCAAGGTCCGCCTGATCGGCGATTATGAAAAGACCGACGAGGATTGCTGCGGCACGGTGCTGCTGCAGAACGGCTTTACCGGCGCGGCGGTCAATGCGCTGGGCGGGCGTTTCTCGGATCCGGCCGATCCCTATGCCGACGTGATCTATTCGAACTTCGCCTCGACCAACGATATCGAGAACTGGGGCGTGTCAGGCCAGATCGACTTTGGCTATGGCCCGTTCGGCATCACCTCGATCACCGCCTATCGCGGCGTGGATTCACTGACCAATCAGGATTCGGACTTCACCAGCGCGGATCTGATTTCAGAGAATTCGCAGGATCTGGGCATTCGCACCTTCACGCAGGAATTTCGCGCGAATGCCGAATTCGGCCCGGCGAGCATTCTGCTTGGCGCGTTCTATTTCAACGAAGAGATCGATCAGACCAACGATCTGCTGCTGGGAAGCGATTTCCGCAATTATGCCGATCTGCTGATCCAGAGCCAGACCGCGGGCGCATTCACCGCCGACACGGTGGAGCAGACCGTTGGCGCGCTGCTGGGCGATCCGACGCAGTTCATCGGCCGCTTCTTCGGCGACGGGCAGGGGCTGGACGAGGCCTATACGCTGGATAACGAGGCGATCAGCCTGTTCGGCCAAGTCGATTTCGAGGTTACCGACCGGCTGACGCTGACGGCGGGCCTGAACTATACGAAGGACAAGAAGACCTTCGCCACCGACACCACGACCAGCGACGTCTTCTCGACCATCGATCTGGCGCAGGTCGGCGGGATCGGCATCTATCAGCAGGCGCTGTCGACCACGGTCGGCAATGCGCTGATGCTAGGCCGTCCGGCGACGGCGGCCGAGATCGGTGCCTTTGCGGGCGGCAATCCGCAGGCCTTTGCCGCGATCAACGCGGGGTCGCAGGCCTTTGCCCAGGCGAATGCGAACAATCCCGACGTCAACCCGCTGCTGAACCTGCAGGCGCTGCAATTCCTGCCGCCGTTCCAGAACGTGCCCAATGCGGTCGAGAGCGGCAAGATCAAGGACGACGACCTCGCCTTCACGCTGCGGGCCGCCTATGATCTGTCGGACAGCGTGAACCTCTATGTCTCCTATGCCACCGGCTACAAGCCGCCGTCGGTGAACCTGTCGCGCGACAGCCGCCCGACGCCCGCCGACCGGCAGGCGCTGGCCGCGGCGGGTCTGGCCGTGCCGAACCTGACGGCCGGCAGCCGCTTTGCCGATGCCGAGGAGTCCGAGGTCTACGAGCTGGGCATCAAGGGCAACTGGGGCCCGGCGCAGGTCAATTTCGCGGCCTTCCGCCAGACCATCACCGGGTTCCAGTCGAACATCTTCACCGGCACCGGCTTTTTCCTGGCCAATGCGGGCGAACAGCAGGTGACGGGTTTCGAATTCGACGGCACGGTGTTCCCGGTCGAACCCCTAATGCTGCGCCTTGCGCTCACCTATCTGGACGCGGAATACACCGATTTCCAGCAGTCGGGCGTGGGCGACCTGACCGGTCAGAACGTGGCGGGCGTTCCGCCGATCGCGTTGACCATGTCGGGCCAGTACACGCATGAATTCGGCAATGGCGCACAGCTGATCGCGCGCAGCGCCTATCACTACGAATCGGCGGTCGAGGTGATCGAGGGCCTGCCCGGTTTCATCGATCTGGGGCAGGAGGCCGCCATCGGCGCGGTGCGTCCGTTCCCGCGGCAGGTCGACGATCTTTCGGCTTCTCTGACCTATGTGTCTGATATGGGGCTGGAATTGTCGGTGTGGGGCCGCAATCTGCTGAACGACCGCTATCTGCTGTCGATCTTCGATACCCCTATTCAGCCGTTAAGCTTTTCGGGTTATCCCAATCAGCCGCGAACCTATGGTATCACCGCGCGCTACAAGTTCTGATTCCCTAACGGAATCGCATCGAATCTGACCGCAAGCGTCAGGGGAGAGGGAGGGTCCGCATCCGATCGGGTGCGGACCCTTTCTCGTTTCCAATTCCGCCTAACCGATGCGTCCGCCGTAAAGTCCTTTTGCAATCGGCCCATGATTGCGGGATAGTTGCGGCGTCACTGGACAGGGGGAATGGGTTCCATGGATTATATGTTGATGCCGTTCATGCGCTATTTCGACTTTGCGGGAAGGTCGCGGCGCAAGGAATACTGGATGTTCTTCGTGCTGAACCTGATCATCATCACTGTCATGACCACGGTGCTGTTCGGCCTCGGCTTTTCGATGGACCCCTATGCCGCGTCGTCGGGCGGGCCGGTGACGTGGCTGATCTTTGCCGTTCTCGGTCTCTATTCGTTGATCGTCCTGATTCCGTCGATCGCGGTGCAGGTGCGCCGCTTCCACGATCAGGACAAGTCGGGCTGGTTCGTGCTGATCAATTTCGTGCCCTATATCGGCGGGCTGATCGTGCTGGTCTTCATGCTGCTGGAAGGCACGCGCGGACCCAACAAATACGGTCCCGATCCCAAGGAAGGGCTTGCTCGCGGCGTCTGAGAATTCCCGCCCGCCCGGTCAGAGCGAACGCAGCGCACTGGCCGGGCGGGCGCGCAATATCGGCAGCGATGCGGCGGTGGCGGCCACGATGACCAGCGCCGCCCCGCCTGCCAGAACCGCCAGCACGACGGGCCAGTCGGGCCGGAACGGCAATTCGAACAGCCCCGTCATCACGCCCCAGCCGACAAGGCTGCCCAGCGCCAGCGCGACCAGCGCCAGGACGACGGCCAGCAGCGCATAGCGCACCGCCAGCGCGCCCAGCACCTGCGCGCGGCTGGCGCCCAGCACGCGCAGCACCACGGTCTCATAAGTCTCGCGCGCGCGGGCCGCGGCAATCGCGCCCAGCAGCACCGCCAGCCCCGCCAGCACGGTGACTGACGCGGCGGCAAGGATCGCGGCGGCCATGCTGCCCAGGATCTCGCGCTCCTGCGTCAGAACCGCGCCCACCTCGATCACCGCGCTGCCGGGGAATTCGCGCACCATCGAACTCAGCAGCGCGCGCCGGTCCGCGCCCTCGGCCAGCGAAATGGTCGCGGCATAGCTGTGCGGCGCATCGGCAATCGCGCCGGGGCTGAAGACAAGCACGTGGTTGAAACCCAGATCGTCCCACTCGATGGTGCGGAAACTGGCGACCACGGCCTCGCGCTCGGCCCCCAGAACGCTATAGCGGATGCGGTCGCCGATGTTCAGGCCGATGGGGAGCGCCAGATCCTCGTCGACCGAGACCAGCGCCTCGCTCGCGCCCTGCTGCTCGCTCCACCAGTCGCCCCGCGTGATCGTATTGCCCTGCGGCACGTCGCTGGCGTAGGTCACGCCGCGCTCGCCGCGCAGCGCCCACGCGCCGTCGGGCACATCCTCAAGGTCCGCGACATTGGTCATCGCGCCTTCGGGCCCATAGGCGAGGATGGTCGCCCGCAGGTTCGGCACCGCGCGCATCCCCGATCCCGGCGCGATCCGCTCGACCAGCGATTCCAGACCGCCGACATCGGCGCTGGGCAGGTCGATCACGAAATAATCGGGCGCGACTTCGGGAACGCTGCTCTCGATATAATTGTCGAGCGCCGACTGGATGCTGGCAATCGCCGCAAAGGCGGCAAGGCCAAAGCCCAGCGCGGTCGCCAGCGCCACGGTCGGCGCGCCCGGCCGGTCGAGCGCGGAAAGTCCCATGCGGATCGCCAGAACAGCGCCCGTTTTCGGCAATCCGCCCGCCAGCCGCCTGATCCCGAACCCGATCGCGGCCAGCAGCGCCAGCACGGCCGCCGCGCCGACGATGAACCATAGGTTGAGCAGCGGATCGCGCGCACCCAGCAGCACCAGCCCCACCAGCAGCACGATCCCGCCGCCCACCGGCAGCGCCGCCGCACGCCAGACTTTCGCCCGCCCGACAGCGCCCGAACGGAACAGCGCCATCGCCGTCACTTCGCGCGCGGCGATCAGCGGCGGTGCTGCAAAGATCAGCGCGACCAGCAGCGCGAAACCCGCCGCCCGCGCCAGTGCAAGGGCGTCAAAGCTGAAGCGCGCCTCGACCGGCAACATGCCTTCCAGCATCGAGGCAAGCAGCGGCACCGCCAGATAGCCCAGCACCAGCCCCGCGATCACGCCGACCATTGCTGCCGCCACGACCTGCACGACATGCAGCCGCATGACATCCCCGCTCGACGCGCCCAGAACCTTCAGCGTGGCAATCGACGTCCGCCGGCTTTCCAGCCACGAGGTGACCGCGCCCGCGATCCCGATGCCTGCAATGAACAGCGCGGCCAGCCCGACAAGCGTCAGGAACTGTCCCATGTTCGCCATCAGCCGGTCCGCACCGGGCGAAGCGCGGTCGCGCGTGCGATGCTCCCAGCTTCCGAGCGGAAACTGCGCCTCGAAATTCTCGGCCACCGCATCGACATCGGCATCCGGCGGCAATTTCACGCGATATTTGAACCGCGCCATCGATCCGGTCTGCACCAGCCCCGCATCGGCCAGCGTCGCCTCGGATACCAGCAGCGGCGGGCCGAGCGAGAAGCCTTCGGAAAGCCGGTCAGGCTCGTTCTCGATCAGGCCGGTCAGGCGCACATTGGTGTCGCCAAGCCGCACTTCTGCGCCTTCATCGACGTCCAGCCGGTCGAGCAGGCCCGGATCGGCCCAGGCCTCCCCGCGCGGCGGAGCGCCCACGCTGCGCCCATCCTCAAGCGTCAGCGTGCCGTAAAGCGGATAGGCACCGTCGATGGCCTTCAACTGTACCGGCGCGCCGATCAGATCGTCGCCTTCACCCACCGAAGCGATGGCCTGCAGCCGCACGCCGCCTGATACAGGCCCCAACGCACGCAGGGCCGCCAGTTCCTCGTCGCTGGCAGGTTGGCCATATCGGTTGAATTCGATATCGCCGCCAAGGATGTCCTGTCCGCGTGTCTCAAGCTCACCGCGGATCGCGCCTTCCAGCGTGCCGATGGCGGACAGCGCCGCCGCGCCCAGAAACAGGCACACGATCAGCAGCCGCAGCCCGCGGAACCGCCATGAGAAATCGCGCCGCGCCAGCCGCAGGGCCAGCGACCAGCGCGCCATCAATCCGGTCATAGGGGCTGAAGACCCGCGCGGTCCGACACGATACGCCCGTCGGCCAGTTCCAGAATGCGCTGGCAGCGTTCGGCCAGCGCGGGATCATGGGTGATGAGGAACAGGGTCGCGCCGCTCGATGCGCGGCGGGTGAACAGCAGGTCGATGATCTCGGCCCCCGTCGCGCTATCCAGATTGCCGGTCGGCTCGTCCGCGAAGATCAGCGCGGGGCGGGGGGCAAGCGCGCGCGCGATGGCGACGCGCTGCTGCTCTCCGCCCGACAGCTGCGCGGGAAAATGGTCCAGCCTGTGGCCAAGGCCGACCGCTTCCAGTTCGGCCTGCGCCCGTTCGAACGCGCCGGTCATGCCTGCCAGTTCCAGCGGCGTCGCGACATTTTCGAGCGCAGTCATGGTCGGCAGCAAATGAAACGCCTGTAGCACTATGCCGATGCGCCCGCGCCGGGCAGCGGCCAGCTCGTCCTCGCTCATCGACGCGCCGCCCGAACCGGCGAACTGGGCGCCCGCAACCTCCAGCGTCCCGCCGCTCGCCTGTTCCAGCCCCGACAGCACCGCCATCAGCGAGCTCTTGCCCGAACCCGACGGACCCAGCAGCGCCACCGTCTGGCCCGATGGAACGACGAGATCGATCCCCTTCAGGATCGGCACCTCCGCCCGCCCGTTCATGAACGCCAGCGTCAGCCCCCGCGCATCGATGGCGACGGTCTGCGTGTCGGAACGGGGTGAGGGAAAAGCAGCGGTCATTGTGTCTGGCATGATGCATGACATAGGATCGCGCGGGACACAAAGAAGGTATTGTAACAAGTGATTGCTCGTTTCGTGACTTTGGGTGCGGCATTCCTGCTCGCATCATGCGGTTCGCCCGCCGATGAAGGCGCCGGTTCAGCCGGTGCCGAAGCAGAGGCGCCGACCGATGCCGTGGTGCCCGGCGGCCCCGCCATCGACATTCTGGCGTTTGGCGACAGCCTGTTCGCCGGCTACCGGCTGGACAGCGCCCAATCCTATCCCGCCCGCCTGCAAGAGGCGCTGCGCCAGCGCGGCCTCAACGTCACGGTGACCAATGCGGGCGTGTCGGGCGACACCACCGCGGCGGGGCTGCAGAGGCTGGATTTCGTGCTCGATTCCATGGCCGGACAGCCCGATCTGGTGCTGCTGGAACTGGGCGCGAACGACATGCTGCGCGGGCTGCCCGCGGCCGAGGCGCGCCGCAATCTCGACCAGATCCTGCAGCGGCTGGACCAGCGCGGCATTCCGGTGATGATCTATGGCATGCGCGCCGCGCCCAATCTGGGCGGCGAATACGGCAAGAGCTTCGATACGATCTTCCCCGACCTTGCCGGAAAATACGACGCCGAACTGGTGCCCTTCTTCATCGAGCCGCTGATCTTCGACCGCTCGCTGGTGCAGCCCGACCAGTTGCACCCGACGGCGCAAGGCGTCGACGCGATGGTCGAAAAGACGGTGGAGCAGGTCGAGGACCGGGTGGAGGACCTCGACTAGGCTTTCTCGGCCACCCCTTCGGTCACGCGCCAGACGGCGGCCTTGCCTTCCAGCCCGCTGAACAGCGCAAGTTCGGTGCCTGTCATCCACACCTGCGCGCCGCTGGCCTCCAGCCGTTCGAACAGCGCGGCGCGGCGCACGGGATCGAGATGCGCGGCAACCTCGTCCAGCAGCAGCACCAGCGGCCGCCCGCCATCGGCCCCCTGCGCCTTGGCCAGCGTGGCATGGGCGAGGGTGATCGCGATCAGCAGCGCCTTTTGCTCGCCGGTCGAACATTCGGATGCAGCGCGGCCCGTGCCTGCCATGATAACGGCCAGATCGTCGCGATGCGGTCCCGACAATGTGCGGCCCGCTCCGCGCTCGGCGCTGCGCGATGTGCGCCATTTGTCGGCCAACGCATCGGCTTCGGCGGACGAGGCAGGATCGACCGATATCTCGGGCCGCGCGAATGGTGCGTCGGGCAGCACGGCCAGCCGCTGGGACAGCGCCTCCACCACTGCGGCGCGATTGGCGGCGATGGCCGCGCCCGCTTCGGCCATTTCCCGTTCCAGCGCCTCCAGCCACGCGGGATCGGGCGACCGGTCGGCGGACAGCAGCCGGTTCCTTTCGCGCAAGGCCTTGTCGTATCGGCCTGAGAACGTCGCATGGTCGGGCCTGATCGCCAGCACCATCCGGTCGAGAAAACGGCGGCGGCCCGATGCGCTATCGGTGAACAGCCGGTCCATCGCGGGCGTCAGCCACGCGACCGAGAGCCATTCGGCCAGGCGAGAGGCGGGCAGGGGCGCGCCGCTGGCCTGCACGATGCGGCGGCTTGCGGGCGCACCTGACCCGTCGGGCTGAACCGCCGTCCCCAGCCGGACCGGCGTTACGCCGCTGACCAGATCCGCGCCGATGGCAAAGCCGTCCGCCCCGTCGCGGGTCATTTCCGACAATTGCGCCCGGCGCAGCCCGCGTCCGGGGGTGAACAGCGACAGCGCCTCAAGCACATTGGTCTTGCCCGCACCGTTCGCCCCGACAAGCAGGTTGAACCGCGCCGCGCCGTCCAGCCGCGTGGCGCGATGGTTCCTGAAATCGGCAATCTGGATGCGGTCGAACGCCATCTGGCGGCGCTAGCTTTTCCCGCCCCGCCGCGCCAAGCGAAATTGCCGCGAAAAGCCGTTCCCAAACATTGGTGAAAAATCCCGAACATCGGCAAGCGTTCATCTGCGCGAAAGAATCCGAAATTTCCAAAGCACTGATTTTTCACGATAATTGAAACTGGCACGGTGCCTGCAATGTATTTGGCATGGAGGCCAACGGGGCCATCCAGACCAACACATCAAAGGAGATTACACCATGTCGAACACCAATGTTGCCAACCAGGCTGTCGCTTTCGTTCTCGCTCTCGTGCTGTCGATCGGCGCTTTCGGCGTCACCGTCGCACCCGACCACAACGACACCGCCGCTCCGGTTGCTTCGCAGCTGATCGCGTAAACCCAACCCGCACAAGAAAGGAAATCACGATGTTCGCCAATTCCAACCTCGCAGGTCAGGCCGTTGCCTTCGTCCTCGCCCTCGTCCTGTCGGCCGGTGCCTTCGGCGTGACCGTTGCGCCCGACCACAATGACACCCCCGCCGAAGTCTCCGCGGAGATGGTGGCATGAGTGATCTGATGAAAGGCAATGACAATACCCCGCGCAAGTTTCACCTGAACAAGCGCCGCGGCAAGCTGATGGGTGTCAGCGCGGGGATGGCCGACTATTTCGGGTTCGATGTCACGATCATCCGGATCGCATGGGTCGTCGGCACCCTGCTGGGCTTCGGCTCGCTGATCCTGATCTATCTGGCCATCGGGCTGATCGCGGATTGAGGGGCGCGCTAGTCGCGTCCCTCGGCCGCATTGTTTTTCCTGATATGCGCGAAGGGTGAGAAATCCGTGTCCGTATCGAACACATCGACACCCTCCCGCCGCTTGAGCCATCCGACCACCGCATAGGTCACCGGCGTCAGCAATATTTCCCACGACGTCTTGAGCACCCACTGGGTCACCGCGACCCAAAGGACCAGATCGTTGGTCCAGCCCGCCGCGCCCCAGAACGCCAGCGGATAGAACAGCGCGCTGTCCACGCCCTGTCCCACCACCGTCGACCCGATGGTGCGCGTCCACAGCATGCGCCCCCTGGTCCAGATCTTCATCTTCGCCATCACGAAGGCATTGACGAACTCGCCCGCCCAGAACGCGGTGATCGAGGCAAAGACGATGCGCGGCACCTGTCCGAACACCGCTTCATAGGCGGCCTGATTGCCCCATTGGGGTGCGGGCGGCATGGCGACGACCACGAAACTCATGAACGCCATGAACAGCAGCGCGCCGAATCCGGCCCAGATACAGCGCCGCGCCGCGCCATAGCCGTAAACCTCGGTCAGCACGTCGCCGATCACATAGGACACCGGAAAGAACAGCAGCCCCGCGCCGAACGGCCACAGGCCGATCCCCGGCAGATCGACCACCGCGACCTTGCCCGCACCGATCACGTTCGACAGCAGCAGCACGGTGACGAACCCCGCCATGACGAAATCGTAATAGCGAAAAGTGGTCGGCGAACGGCCGCTGACCGTGGCGGGGGCAGGTTCGGCGTCTTGGCGGCGCGGCGGCGTAGGCTCCATGGAATCATTCGATAGCGGCAATTGCAGCCGCGTCAAACCGCCGCTATGCGGAGGCCTGCGCGCGCCCTTAGCTCAGCTGGATAGAGCACGAGACTTCTAATCTTGAGGCCGCAGGTTCGACTCCTGCAGGGCGCGCCATTTCCGTTCAGCATTAGGCACGATGTGGGGGCGCCGTTCCACTGGCTGCTCGGGCAGGCCGGTCTTCTGCTCCGGCTAGCGGTGTTCGAACAAGGGGCGGTACGATAATTCGCCGTCGCTGTGGTCGAAGCCGATACGCTGATGACAATAGTGCGGTTGTGATGGGAATGGCGGCTTGCGGCGTCGGCAGCCACCGAATCGGGCGGACAGTGAACAGCCCATTTGCTTTCGCTATGCGTTTCGAACAGATGGCGGCTGAGCGTCAGTTCTTGGCGATACCGGACTCTGCGTTCGGAACTGACGATCTGGTCGACGCCTTTGAGACCTGCCAATCATCAAGCGGTCCATCTCCGGTCGCTCATCACCGGCCAAGCTAGTGCGAGGACAGCGCTTCACTGACGCGTTATCGCTGTCAGTTTCGAACGCGCTTCGCCCATTCGCGTAACAAGGCCAGGCGGGATGTCGGCGCCGTAGCTCTTTCGGAAGTTCGCTTCCGAGAATTCCAGCGCCGCCAGAAGGTCTTGCGCAGCGGCGCGGGCGGCTTGCGGATGCGTACTGCCGACATGGTCGATCCAGACCGGCTGGGTGTGCGCGAAATGCGTGAAGGACATGATCGGCCATGCGGTGTCGCCGCCGACAGCACGCGCCGCGATCCATCCGCCCTCCGGCAGGTCCAAGGACCCGCGATAGGTTTGCCGGCCCTTGCCTTCGAACCCCTGCAGCGTCTGGACGACCGCGCCATTGACCAGAATTTCGACCCGGTCGACAGGTCCGACGCTGATAAGGTCGAGCGACCATTCCCGCATGCCGCTGCCGACGACATCGCCCGGTGCCTGTCCGTCGACCGCGAACAGGATCGCGGGGCCGGTGGTAACGAAACCCTTGCCATTACGGACCTGATCGAGCGCGGCGGAATATCCGTCGGCTGCACCGGCCGCTGGAAGATAGGACCGCGCGGTGCCGATGGCGGGGAGGCGGTAAAAGTTCGCCATCATGTCCGTGCCCGATGTCACGGGCATGGCCCGTCCGATATTGAGGAAGCGATACCAGGCCTGCGCAGTCCCAAGAGGGCTGGTCCACTGACAGACAAGCTCGATCCCGATGCCGTCCGACAAGACCCCGTCGATGACCAACTCGTGCGGTAGCGGGTTCGCCGCCAGGTCCGCGAACGGATCCGCATCCCCGCCGATCGGATGAACATAGGTCGCGAGCGCTCCCTGCGCCTTGGCGAACGGGTTCACCAGGCCATTGTGAAGGTCGCGGTTGCCATAGATCGGGACGTTTGGGCCAAAGAACCAGGGCTGGAACGCAGTGGTGGCCCCGATCATCCCGATATGGCCGTGATAGTCGGAGCGGACCTCCTGCGACAGCCAGGCGGTCGTGCCGTCGGGCGCCGAGGCCTTCTGGCCGATACGGTCCGCGTCGATGAACCTGTTGTACTGGTTCCAGGCCATCGGCGCGCCATAGTTCAGGTCCTCGCCACGCATCGGAAGGAGCAGATCGGGCAAAGCCAGCTCATTCACACCGCTACCGTTGAGATGGGTGTGATAATCGGCAGACACATAGCCGGCCGCATGCGCATTCCAGATCCGCTGCACGTTGAGTTCGGCATCAGTCTCTTGCCCCGCGACAACGCGCACGGTTTTCGTCTCCGGCAGCGAAAATGGGCCATGTGTCGCGACGATGCCGTATTCGCCTGCCGGGAGGTTCAATGTCGTAGTGCCGTCGATGTAGAAATAGACCGGACCGTTCTGATTATCGACGAAAGTCGATCCGGCTGGGTTCGTAACAGGGTGCCCGTCGGCTCGCGTGATCGACACCCTCGCGGCGATCGGCGCAGTTATGCTCGTTTCGCCGCCGTCTCCGTCAGCGCCGTGCACGGCGATCGTCAGATCGCCCATGCCGGTGCCGTAATCCCATCTGGTCACGCGAACTTCTTCGGGCGTGCCCCCGGCCGCGTCGATCCGCATCAGATGGAATTGCTGCCGCGCATCGGCCTCGACGAAATAGATGTCCGAACCGTCGGCCGACCATGCGGGAAACAGTGCCTTTTCGTCGGGCCCGGTCAGCCAGCGCGGATAGGCCGGACGGTCGACGTCCATGACCGCCAGCCGGACCATATTGCCTTCGCCCACGCCATAGACGATGGCCCGCTCCGCCGGGTGCACATCAGGGCTTAGATGCGCCATCCAGCCCTGCTCGAACAGGATGTCGCCGTCGGTGGTGTCTTTGGCCGCGTTCGGCGCGGGTTTCAGATCGCGGATCACGACTCCCTGTCCAGCGCCCGCTGCCTCCTGATAAACCAGCCTGCCGTCCGCCAGTGTCCGAGCCGCCCGCGCGACCCGCGACCCCTTCGTCAGTTGCTCGTCGGTGCCGGTCGTCAGATCGCGTCGCCATAGATCCAGATTTCCGCCGCGCGCCGAGGTATAGAGCAGCGCCTCGCCATCGCGCGTGAATTCGGGATCGAGATCGATCGCCGGCGTATCGATCGTCAGCAGTTGCCTGCCCTCGCGCGCGACGACGACGATGGCCGTGTCCGATCCCTTGTCCCGGACGAAAGCGATGCGCTGGCTGTCGGGCGACCAGCGCGGGCGGGAGTCGATACCCGCGGCATCTGTCAGCCGCCGCGCGACGCCGCTGTCCATATCGAGCAACCAGAGCCAACCCTGATGCGCGAAGGCAATCGCCGACCCGTCGGGCGAGGGCGCCGGATAAACCGGGCCAGAAGACAGAATCGGGAGATGCTCCTGCTCGAGATAAAGCTGGTGTCCGTACCCTTCCACCTTGGGATAGTGACGTTCCCATTGCGCAGACGCAGAGACGGAGACGATGGCGAGAGCAAGAGCGAGCAACGACGAGATGGATTTCATCAAGCCAGCATATCCGCGCAACGCACGGATAGCTACTTCCGACCGCCTTGGTCAGAACGCTGGTGCGCAATCAGATGGTGTTCGCAGGAGCCGACGTGATCGCCCGGCCCGCCGATATGGGAGCATGACAGCGGCTGCGAGCGGAAGGGACGCGCAGCCTGACCGATCGCGATCATAGATGCTCCTGACAAATCTGCCGCAGAAGCGCAAAAGGCTCGGCATGAAAGCCCGATCCATTTCCTGCTATGTCATTGCGTGTTTATACTTGGCTGCCGGTGTCATGCACCTCGTGCTACCAGCGCCGTTCGTCGCAATCGTTCCACCTTGGGTGCCTGCACCTGCGCTGATGGTCATGTTGACCGGTTTGGCGGAAATTTTGGGCGCAATCGGGATCGCGCAGCGGCGGTTTGCGAGTCTGCGCAAAGCTGCAGCTTGCGGGCTCGCCCTTTACGCCGCCTGCGTCTGGCCGGCGAACTTCCAGCATATGGCTATCGACCTGGCAAAGCCGGATCGTGACTATATGCTCGCCTACCACATTCCCCGGCTCATGCTTCAACCCGTCCTGATCTGGTGGCCGCTTTGGGCGGCCGGCTTGATCCGATGGCCGCTGCGTTCGACGCGTTGAATTGGCATCCTCATGCTTTTCGGTAGGCGGCTGCCTACTCGAAGTGACTGAAGTTCTCGGAAATTTTTTCAGCCGTGTGCCAAGACGTAGTCCAGTCCGGCGCAGACCGCTTCGACCTGCGCGGCGTTGCACTGCTCGGGCGTGGCGCGCGGGCTGTCGGGATAAACCTCGGTAGTGGTCTTGAACCGCGCCGTCGTCACGCTGGTGCACATCCCGGCCTTCGCAGCGGGATACTCGATCACGCCGCGCGCGACCACGGGCGAACCGATGATGCGTCCTTGCGCGTCGGCAGGCGCGATATGCGTGATCTTCTCTACCGCGGCGACGATCGCCTGCTGGAAAGCTGGCTGCGGATTCTCGCCATCGTCGACGAGGTAAAAGCCGTCGGGGATGGTATCGGGCTCGTAATCCGTGCCGTCACGTGCCGAAAGCGCCGGACGGAATTCGGTTTCGTCGCTGTCGGTGGTTTCGTGCAGGTCGATGTGCATGAGAAACGGCTCCGGCTGCGCAGCGACCAGCGCCATGAGATGCGCGCATTCGGCGACATTGGTGCCCTTGCGGAAGTTCCGGTTGGGGTCGAGCGCGTTCCGGTTCCAGCGATTGATCCGCTCATACCCCCATGGGCTAACGCAGACCACGACCAGCAGATTGACCTTGCCGGCATAGTCGGCCGCGCGCGTTTCGAGGAATTCGAGCGCCCCCATGACGCCGCTGGTCTCGTAGCCATGAACGCCGCCCGTCACCAGCGCGGTAGGCAATGCAGGATCAGGCGCGCCATTTCGCAGCGCATAGAGCGAATAAATATCCTCGCCATAGTCGAGTGTGCCGTAAACCGAGATCTGGAAGCGCGATGCCAAGGCCTCGATCCTCGGCACGACATCCTCGGCATAGCTGCGGCGGCGAGGCTGGCTTGCGCGCCACTCCTCGCGCTCCTTCGCCGTCCACGGCGTTCCGGGGGTGCCGATCGGATAGAATGCGGTGCTGGTCATCACGGTGCCTTGCAGGTGAAGAAGCTCGGGACACGCAGGTCATAGCCGGAACGCGGCGGTTGCGGCCAGAGCACGCGCGAAGAGGAGGGCAAAATCAAAAAAACAACAGACATGATTGTTTTTATGTTATGTCCCTGCCCGCAAAACAGAAACGATGGAGAGCGAAAATGCCCGCAACCGACGTCGCAGCGTACCGGAAATCCTGCATTATCGATCCCGATGCTGCGCCCGCCGATCATGGCGCGAAAGCGCCCTATGTCGACAACGGCTTTGGCCCGATCAGTCCCGAACGATATTATTCCATGGAATGGATGGAGGCAGAGCGTCGCCATCTCTGGTCACGCGTGTGGAACTGGGCCTGCCGCGAAGAGGACATCCCCCTCGCCGGGGACTATGTGAAATTCGATCTCGGCCGCGAAAGCTTTATCGTAACGCGCGGCGACGATGGAGCCATTCGCGCCTTCTACAATGTCTGTCCGCATCGGGGTAACCGTATCGTCACCGACGAGGACGGCGCCCGGCCGCAGGGGTTTGCCTGCCGGTTTCACAACTGGCGCTTCTCGCTGTCGGGTGAGAATACCCATGTCACCGACCGGGAGACGTTCCGCGAGGATGCGTTATGCCGCAACCGTGACCTGCGGCAGGCTCGATGCGAAACATGGGAAGGGTTCGTTTTCATCAATATGGATGAGGAGGCCGCCCCCCTGCTGGATCAGATCGGGCCGCTTTGCGACCATGCCAAACCGTATCGGGTCCGCGACATGCGGATCATGCGCCGGGTGCAGGCCGTTTGGGAAGCCAACTGGAAGGTCGGTGTCGACGGCTTCAACGAGGCCTACCACGTTCACGCCATTCATCCGCAGATCCTGCCGGTGTTCGACGACTATCACGCGCAGATCGACCTTTATCCCAACGGCATGAGCCGCATGACGACCCGGTTCGCACACCAGAGTCCCCGCATGAACGAAGAGGGACTGAACCCCGCGCTGCGCGCCGCCATGGAAGAGGTCGGACTGGATCCCGACATGTTCGAAGGCAGAATGGAGGACGTGCGTCCAGCCATTCAGAAGGCGAAGCGCAAAAGGGCGGAACGGCTCGGCGTGGATTATTCGATGTTCAGCGACAACCAGCTGACAGACGACTGGAATTACGACATTTTTCCCAATATCCAGATGGGTATGCACCCGGAAGGCATCAGCATGCTCTATTTTCGGCCGCATGCCACAGATCCGCGCAAGTTCATCTTCGACGTGATCGTGTTGATGCACCCTCAGCATGATACGGATATCCTGCCGCCTGCCTATATGGGTCTGCCCGATGACACAGACCTTTCAGGTCGCGAACCGGTCGAGATCGAACATGTCGACTGGCGCAAGGGCGGATTGGGCGAGTTGTTCGATCAGGATGCATCGCTTTTTGCCGATGTGCAAAAAGGCATGGAAAGCGCCAGCTACGAAGGGGCGATCCTGTCCGAACAAGAGCAGCGCATCGGTCATTTCCATGCGGAACTGGAGCGTTATCTCGCGGGCGCAATGTCGGGTTAGACTCAGGAGCCACATGGCAGAATGCTCGACTGTCATGGCCATGAATGATGGCTATAACCTTGCTCCGCGCCTGCCGCCTATGATGCGGCGATTGCAAACGATGGATTGCACGGGGTAGAGCACTTGAATTTCATGACACTCGCCGCGATCGGGAGCCCTATATCGCTTGCCGCGCCGCGCCGGAATAACGCCGGTCAGTCCAGGGCGGGGCGCTAAAGTGCGCGGCATGTCCTATCTCAGGCGCAATATCGTCCTGTTCGGGGCACTGGCGGCCAATCTCGGTAATGCGATCGCGAAATTCATCGCGGCCTCGATCACCGGCTCATCCTCGATGCTGTCGGAGGGTTTTCACTCGGTCGTGGATTCGCTGCGCGAGGCGAAAGGGCTGTTGATCGGCGAAAGCGCGGACCTGGAAATCATCGACCGAATTCGCGAGGTGATCGAAGCCAAGGAATGGATCACTTGCGTCAATCATGTCCGCACGATCCACACCGCGCCGCAGCAGATCTTCGCCGCCATCAGCGCGGATCTCGACGACGGGCTTACGATGGGCCGCGGAGAACGGTTGATCGAAGAGCTTGAGGACGAGCTTCGCGTGGCCGTGCCGCATCTGTCCTCGATCTATATTCGCCCGGAAAGACGGGAAGACGCGTTTACTGCCGACCGGCTGACGCCTGCCGATCCGGGGTAAGGGCCGCGAACCGAAATCGGATCGTCAGGCAGCGATGGGCGGCGCAATCGTCCGTTCAATCGGCGACATCCGCTTCACGCCCAGCGGCGCAGCCGTGTTGCCCGTGCCAGCCGGGTCACGATGGCGGGACAAGCGGACAGCAGAGCTACACCGCCAAGCCGCAGCAGCCGGTATTCCTGCCAATGCTGAAGCATCATCGCGCGTCTGATCTGGCCCTGCACTTCCTGCAGATAAGATGCGGTATAATCGCGAACATCGCCGCCTTGCAGCACGCACCGGGACGCGACGAAGGCGCTGCGCAGCGCCAGCGCCATGCCGTCCCCGGTAAGCGAGGCCGTCATGCCCGCCCTGTCGCCCAGCAGAAACATGCGCTCGTCCGCCGCCGGGCGCGCCATCCTGCCATAGGGGAGGTTGGAGATCGCCGCAGGCCGCGCCATCAGCGGCTCGGCATCGCGCAGCCATTCGCCGCAATAAGGCAGGGCGCAAAGCATGGAAAGCACCGCATCCCAGCTCCCTCCCAGTTCGCCCAGCCGCACCTTGCGGATGACCAGGCACAGGTTCGCGCGGTCATCCTCCACCGGCTGAAGCCCTGCATAGCCGCCGTCGAACAGGATCAGCCTGATCGTCCCGGCGAGCGCGCTTCGTGCCTGAGGCGAAAGCCTGAAATGCATCTTGAAGCCGACGAACGGATCCTCGCCGCCATCCGCCTCGTCCCGCTCGCCGCGAATGCGGTGCTTGCCGGTGGCGAGCAGGACCGTATCGCCCTCGACATCGCCCGCGCTGGTGCGGATGCGCTCGCCCTCGATGGCGTTCACCCTTATGCCGCGCCGGATATCGACCCCGGCACCGGCTGCCCGTTCCAGCAACGCCTCGTCGAGGCGAAAGCGGCTGAGGCCGAGCGCGGTGAACGGCAGCGGCGCTTCCACCAGCCTCGGCCCCGACGCCAGTTCGACCCTGTCGATGGGCGATCCGCCAAGCGCGACAGGATCCATCCCCAGCGCCTCCAGATGATCGCGCGCCTCGATCGACAGGAATTCGCCGCAGACATTGTGGTGCGGACCGGTTTCGCGTTCGATCAGCGACACCGACCGGCCTGCCCTTGCCAGCAGGATGGCCGCGCCGCTTCCGGCAAGACCGCCGCCCAGCACCAGCGCGTCAGTCATCGCGCCCCGTCAGGGTGAACCGGAAGCTTTCGGCGGCAAGGCCGGGTCCGAAGGCCATGGCCAGACCGTTCTGTGGCGCATCGCTCTGGCCTCGCTCGCGCAGCAGCCGCGCCAGTACGAACATCAGCGTGGCCGAAGACATATTGCCGAAATCGTTCAGGACCGAGCGCGAACCGTCCAGCGCATCGCCGTCAAGGCCGAGCCCGTTCTCGACCGCGCCGAGGATGCTGCGTCCGCCCGCATGGACGGCCCATAAATCGAAGTCGCCGGGCTTCAGCCCGCGCAGAAGGCCATCGGATGCGCTGCTGGCAGCCTCGCGCCGCAACGCCTCGGCAATGCGGGCAGGGACCTCCCCGCCAAGATGCATGTCGAAGCCCTGATCGCCGATATCCCAGGTGATGGCATCGGCGGTCGCCCCGATGGTCGCCGCGCGAAAATCGGTCAGCGCGATGCCCCCTGCGTCCGCGGTGACCAGCGCCGACGCCGCCCCGTCGCCGAACAGCAGCATCGAAAGCAGCTTTTGCAGATTGTCGCTGCGCTGGAAATGCAGCGAGCACAGCTCCACCGTCACCACCAGCACGCGCGCGGAGGGCGTGGAGCGCACGATATGATGCGCCAGCCTCAGGCTGTTCACGGCGGCATAGCAGCCCATGAAGCCGACGACCGTGCGCTCGACACCGGGGTCGAGGCCCATCCTCTGCACGATAGACTGGTCGAGTCCGGGGGCCATGAAGCCGGTGCAGGATGCGACGACCAGATGGGTGATGCCCGCCTCCGCGATTCCGGGATCGAGCGCATGGATGGCCGACACGGCCAGTTCGGGCGCATAAGTCTTGTAGCGCGCCATGCGCAGCGCCGTGCTCGGCCACTCGCCGGTGCCGTAGAACCCCTCGGTGTCGGTGATCGTACCGTCGGGCAGGGTGACGGGCTGCAGATAGGAAAAGCGCTGACCGATGCCCGAACGCTCGACCATGCGTTCGAACAGGCGGCGTTCGCGCTTGTCCTCGATGGTGTTGGTGACGAAATCGACGAATGCGGCATGCACCGCGTGGGGCGGGTTCGCGGTGCCGATGCGGTTGATATGGGCGGTCGCCGTCACGCCCGCGTCCCGACCAATACGGCGTTGAGCCCGCCGAAGGCAAAGCTGTTCGACACCAGCGCATCGGCGTCAAAGGCCTGCCCCTCGAGCTCAAGCGGTATGTCGCAATCGGGATCGGCACCCAGATGGTTGAGCGTCGCCGGCGCGAACCCCTCGGCCAGCGCCCGCATGCCGAGGACGAATTCCACCGCACCCCCTGCACCGATCATGTGGCCATGCGCCGATTTGGTCGCGATCACGCGGTGCCGGTCCAACCCCGCGCCATAAATCTTGCGCAGCGCCGCCGCCTCGGTCGGGTCGTTGAGCGGCGTGCCGGTTCCATGCGCGGAGATCAGCAGCGTAGCGCCCTCCGCGATCCCAGCATCCTCATGCGCGATACGCAAGGCGGCGGCCATTCCGTGGGCATCGGGCGCGGTCATCTGTCCGGCATCGCTGCTGGCGCCATATCCCGCCAGCCTGCCCAGCACCGCCGCGCCGCGCGCCTTTGCATGGTCCTCGCTTTCCAGCACCAGCATCGCCGCGCCTTCGCCCAGCACCATGCCCTGCCGCCCTTGCGAGAAGGGGCGGCATGTATCGGGCGCCAATACGCCCAGCGATTGCCATCCCGTCCACGATCCGCGCGTCAGGCACGCCTCCGCGCCGCCGGCAATGGCGACATCGACGCGGCCAGCGCGGATCATGTGCATCGCCTCGCCCAGCGCATGGGCCGATGAGGCGCAGGCGCTGGATATGGTGAAGACGGGGCCATGGATGCCGCGAAGCATCGCGATATGCGCCGACGGAGCCGCGATCATCGAACTCGGGATCGTCTGGGGATGAACCTTGGTCTGCCCCTTGCCGAACAGCCGTTCATAGGCGGTTTCAAAGCTGGCATTGCCGCCGCTGCCGCATCCCACGATCACCGCCGTCCGGTGATCGAGCGCGGGATGGCCGGAGATCCCCGACTGCCCAATCGCTTCTTCGGCAGCGAGGAGCGCGTAAAGCGACAAGGGATCGAGCTTGCCCAGCCGCCTGATGTCATCATGCGCAGGCGGGGCGAGATCCGCTGCGTCCGGGATCGCCGCGGCGCATCCCTCCATGCCGCCGCGCGCGATCGGCGCGATCGCGCCCTGTCTCGCGGCAAGCCGTTCCCACGCTTCATCGACGCCAATGCCAAGGCCGCTGACGCAGCCCATGCCGGTGATCACGACATGGCGGTTCACGCTTCCGTCTTGTCGCGGATGCGCCGGACCAGCTGGCCCAGCGTCATCTCGGGCGCGATCTGATCGGGCTCGATCTTTACGCCATAGCGGTCCTCCACCTCGAACAGCAGGCTGACCATGTCGATCGACGAGATGTCCAGCGTGGCCAGCGGCGCGTCCATGTCGAGGTCTTGGCGGGGCAGACCGGTTTCCTGCGCGATCAGCGCCAGGATCTCTTCGTCGTTCATCGGTTCCGGTCCTTGCCTACGCGTGTCCAATGCTTGATCCTGCACACGAACAGCACGCATCCTGTCACGTCGAGGCGGTCGGGTGAAGCCAGAGCGATCCGCGCGCGATAGCTTCGGCCCGCTTTGGGATCATAGGCCTCGCCATCGTCCCAGCGCCCGTCCTTTCGCTGCAGGCCCGACAATATCCTGACGCCCACCAGCTTCTGATTGCGCAGGGCGGGGTCGGGGTTGTTGACGTCCTTGTCGGGCGCGGCGGGATCCAGCACCTTGACCAGCGTCCCGCACAGCTGCGAGCCGCAGGGCGCAATCTCGATAATGCCCGACCGGTCGTCGGTCAGCCATTGGCCAAGGACGGAGGGGGATTTCTGCTGGGCCGTGGCGGGCCCGCCGGCTGCCAGCAGGGCGAGGGTAAGCGCGAACGCCGTGATCCGGATGGTCAAGGGATAATCATCGCATCAGTTACTCCGCCGGTGGGGAATCCTCGGGCAAGCATATGCAGTGCACTATCCCGCAGCCGGTCATGAATTGGAACCCGCTGCCGCATCGCTTTGTTCCGCCATGGAACTCGTGCATCGTGGCGACCACGCTGCATGGCACGCTGGAGGGACTGCGCAAACGGGATGCCGACATGAAAAGCCTTGCCGTCCGGTCCCGACAGGAAGAGCAGATGGATGCCGCCGATCTCGACGCGGCGACCTATGCGCAGGTCCTGCGCGGTCTTGCACGGGTCAATCGCTGGACCTTTACCGGCCACTCGGTGTTGCCGTTTCTGAAACGCTTTGCGGGCAGGCTGGACGGTTTCTCGCTGCTCGATGTCGGATTCGGGCAGGGGGACATGCTGCGCGCCATCGCCCGCTGGGCGCGCAAACGCGGGATCGAGGCCAGACTGGTCGGCGTCGATCTCAACCCGCGCAGCGCCCCCATCGCCCGCGCGGCGACGAGCGCCGGGCTGAACATCGATTTCCGCACCGGCGACTATGCCGATCAGGGCGACCGGTTCGACTATATCGTCAGCAGCCAGGTTGCCCATCACATGACCGATGCGCAGCTGACGGCATTCATCCGCCATATGGAGGATACGGCCCTGCGCGGCTGGGTGATCGGCGATCTTCATCGTCACCGCCTGTCCTATCAGTTCTATCCGCTGCTGGCGCGGGCCATGGGCGTCCACCGGATCGTCCGCGAGGATGGCCAGCTGTCGATCGCCCGCTCTTTCCGCCCCGCCGAATGGACGTTGATCCTGGCCGAGGCGGGCCTTTCGCCTGAGCAATTCCGGATCGTCAGGCGGTTCCCCTTCCGCCTAACGGTGGAGCGCGACAGGTCCGCCGCCGCCGGGGAGTAGGCCGCGCGGGGGGCAACCTCCGGTTGGCTTCCCGCTTTGCGGCTGGCAGGCTGGCTGCATGACCAATGATCCTTACGAACTGAACCGCTTCGTCGACGCGCAGCGGGGAGTTTATGAGCAGGCCCTCGCCGAGATCCGGCACGGCGCCAAGCGCAGCCACTGGATGTGGTTCATATTTCCGCAGATCGCAGGGCTGGGGCAAAGCAACATGGCGCGCCGCTTTGCGATCGGCTCGCTGGACGAAGCGCAAGCCTATCTGGGCCATCCCGTTCTGGGGCCGCGCTATGAGGAATGCGTTGCGGCGTTGCAATCGCTGAGCGACACGACTGCTGAACGGGTCTTCGGCGGCGTCGATGCCATGAAGCTGAGATCCTCCCTGACATTATTTGCCCGCGCAGGGGACAACGCCCTTTTCCGCGAAGCCATCGAACGCTGGTTTTCCGCGCCCGACGAACGAACGATTGAGATCCTCGCGCAGCAGTCTTCGCCCGCTGAGGGGGATGGCGCAGGCTAACGCCACTGCCGTTTTCCCCGACCCGGTTCAGGGTTCGCCGTTCTCGGCCCGCTCCGAGACAAGCAGGCCGCCATCAGCCATCAGCGCCATGGTGAGCCGGTCGGCCGACAAGGCGTCGGAGGACCCGTCGAACACGTGGACATTCGTGAACTGGATCGCAGCGGACGGGGCGTCCTGGGCGGACAGCGGCGAGGCGATGACCGCGGCCAGCATCGTCAGAAGGCAGGCGAGCAGAGCCCGATTTGACATCATGCTCATCATTTCGACCCCTCTGGAAAACCAGACTCGATACGGGGCCCTGTATGCAATCAATGCTGTATTAGGGGCAATAAAATTAGCAGCTTCAGCGCCTGTATTTAGACGGTTCTTCCGCGGCCCCGCGGACGCGATGAGGCCGCAAACGCCTCGCCAGCGAAGCCAGATCCTGACGCCAGTGCATCCTGGCGCGCTCCAGACTGGCCATCAGGGCAATGCCAGAGAAAATTCCCGCCACGGTGACCAGAACCGGAAAGACAATGCTGCCGCGTATCGCGTCGGGCGTCAGGGCCTGCAGGGGGCGGTCGACCCATGTATGGACAAGGTAGATGTAAAGGGACGAGGCCGCGATCAGGAACACCGGCCTTGCCAGAACGCGCGGAACCGGCACCTCGCGCATGAACAGGATGATGAAGGCCTTGGCGGCGATGAAGACAGAACTATAGAGGCCGAAGATCGGGACGTTCAGCATCGCCAGCCCCGCGATCGCCGCCAGCATGGCAAGCCGCATTCCCCGCCGCGGTTCGGCAGACAGGGCGATGCCGATGTAGAACAGCGGGATCATCGCCAGCGGATTGGTCTGGAACACGCGAAGCGAGGTCGGCGTGAACTCGAGGTTCTGGGGCGACACGACATAGGGCATCGCCAGCCGCACCGCGAAGAACACCGCCGCCGCCGCGCAGACGAAGGCGAATTGCGACGCGGCGCTGCGGAAAAACCGCCCGACCGCCCATTGCAGCACGAATGTCAGCATCAGCAGCTTCAACAGGCTGTGCAGATACCAGTAGATGACCGAACTGCGGATGATCGTGCTGCCCGGCGGAAAGTCCAGCAGATCCGCAAAAAGCAGCGCGCTCGGCCACGAAAACGGATGGCCGAGGAGGAGCGTCGCCAATATCGCCGAAGCGACCGAGAACAGCGCGGTCAGCGGCAGCAGGCTCTTGACCGGGCCCAGCATGCGCGATGCGAGATCCGGCCGGAACATCGCATCCCATTCGGATTTGCCGAATAGATAGCCCGAAACCATGAAAAGCGCGGCGGTCACCCCATTGCCAAGATTGGTCAGTTCCGAGTGCAGCGCCGTGCCGAGGATGAAGACCTGCCGGGGGAGCATATAGGATGGCAGCCGGTCGGCGAGATAGGCTTGCACTTCCTGCCCGCACGGCAGGCCCGGACCCGCGCCACGCGATGAAGCAGGCCAGCCAGAACAATTTCGCGTGCCTGATGGGCAGGGCACAGGCCTCGGCCACGCCGGGATGGGCGGCAAGCTGGCCGGCGATCTCTGACGGATCGACGCGAAAGCCGCAGATCTTGACCTGATCGTCCAGCCGCCCGGTCACTACTACATCGCCGCTCTCCAGCCGGTGGCCAAGATCGCCGGTTAGATACAGGCCGCCATCGCCGCCTTCGTCCGCCTGGCCGGTCCGCTGGATGATGCGGCCATCCTCGACGTAGCCCAGCGACAGACGTCGGGAGATTCCGGGCGACAAGCTCCGCGCGAACACGGCATTCGCCATAGCTGAAGGTCCTGCCGCGATATTCGATGCAGGCGGCGTCGGAATAGAGCGCGGCATTGCGGAAGAACGCCGAATGCAGCAGTTCGTTCGTCTGCTGCCGATCCTCTGCGCGAGCCGCCGCATCGCCGATGACATGGCTCATGGCAAGCAATAGCGCGAATTGCGACGCAGCCTTTTCATGGCACCCCTGTAAACCCCACACGCAAGAAATTGTTTTCTGGCGCGCTGCACTCTGGCACTGTGCAATTATGCTTAATGACCGGCATGAACGGTGACACTTGTGGCCGGTGACAATTGATGATGGGTCCGATGCTCTAAAGTCGAAAGCGCTGACTTTTGCTCTTCTTGAAATCGCCTGTCATGCGGCGAGATTGTCTTTGGCGCGCCGACGCGTCAGAACGGGCGGATGGATGAAGACATTATCCGGCTCTACGGCCTCCCGCATTCCCTCTACACCGCCAAGGCACGCGCCTATCTGCGCAAGCAGGGCATCGCCTATGACGAGGTGCCGCCGACCGACGCGCGCTTTGCCGAACGCATCGTGCCGGCCATCGGGCGCGCGATCATACCCGTCGTCGAATTGCCGGACGGGACCATCATTCAGGACACGGTCGACATCATCGATCATTTCGAACGCATGGCAGAGGTGCGGTGGTCCGCCTATCCGGTCGATCCGGCGCTTCGCATGCTCGCCCATCTGTTCGAACTCTATGCTGTGGTGGGGCTGACGCGGCACGCGATGCATTACCGTTGGAGCTATCTGGACGAGCAGCGGGCATTCCTGACGCAGGCCTTCGCATCCGGCGGCGACGAGGCGCGCGCGCAGGCGACTATGGGACGCATGCAATCCTATCTGCCGATGCTGGGGGTGAACGCGGAGACGATCCCGGCCATCGAGGAGAGCTTCCGCGAGTTGCTCGATACGCTGGACAGGCATTTCGCGCGCCATGCCTATCTTCTCGGCAACCGGCCCTCGATCGGCGATTACGCGCTGTTCGGTCCGCTTTTTGCGCATCTGGGGCGCGATCCGGTGCCGCTGGCGATCATGCAGCATCGCGCCCCGCGCGTGTTTCGCTGGACGGAGCGTATGCACGCGCCGGACCTCGACCTCGTCGAATATGCGGATGACGGTTCGGGCTTTGCGCCTCTGCCGGATCTGCTGGCGACGCTCGACCCGCTGCTGGGCCAGATCGGCGGCGAGATCCTGCCGGACCTGCGCGACAGGCTGGCATTCCTGCGCGCCTTCGTGGCGGACGGCAAGGCGCATCCGGGCGAGCCCGTCACGGCAAAGCCCCACCAGCGCGTCATCGGCGAAGTCGAAACGCGCTTTCGCGGCGCGGCCTATCGCGGCGGGGTCCAGCCTTATGCCTTCTTCCTGTGGCAACGGCTGATCGGCGCAGCTGCCGACGCGCCCGAACTGGCCGATGTCTTCGGCAGGCACGGCCTCGATTTTCTGACGGATTGCGATTTGCCGATTCGCGTCGAGCGCCGCGGACATATCGAGGTATGGGCCGCCTAGGCCGGACTTGGGGGGGGCGCTTCAGTGCGGATCCGGGCGGTCATCCGGCACTCGATCCGCACAGGTACAATGCGCCGGACCGCGGCCGCCCGCGTATCGTTTGGCGCAAATCACCAAATTTTGATAATCGGGTATGGACAATAGCCGCAGAAAAGCGAACTATTGACAACACCGGTACGCAACAGCGGCCGGATTGCCGGAACAAGGGAGAGGATTATGATCGAACGCCGCGACTTGCCCCGTCCGCCGGGTGCGGTGCTGGCGATGCTGCTGCTGGTCTATATCTTCAATTTCCTCGACCGGCAGATCCTCGCCATTCTGGCCGCGCCGATACAGGCCGATCTGGGCCTGTCGGATGCGCAGATGGGGCTGCTGGGCGGGATCGCCTTTGCGCTGCTCTATTCGACGCTGGCCGTGCCGCTCGCCTCGGTGGCCGACCGCACGAGTCGAAGCTGGGTCATCACCATCAGCCTGGTCATCTGGAGCGGCTTCACCGCCGCCTGCGCGCTGGCGCAGGGGGTCTGGCATATCTTCCTTGCCCGGCTGGGCGTCGGCGTGGGCGAGGCGGGCGGCGTCGCGCCGTCCTATGCGCTGATCGGCGATTACTTCCCGCCGCAAAAGCGCTCGCTGGCGCTGGCGATCTATTCGATGGGGATACCGCTGGGATCGGCGGGCGGCATTCTGGCGGGCGGCTGGATCGCCGCGACCATCGACTGGCGGCTGGCTTTCGTGGTGGTCGGCTGTGCGGGCATCGTGATCGCCCCGCTGTTCAAGATCGTGGTGCGCGACCTGCCGCGCCCGGTCGCCGCCGCGACGGATGTGCCTGATGCGGCAAAGATCGGGACCGTGGCGCGCGTGCTTGCGCGCAAGCCTTCGTTCTGGCTGCTGTCGTTAGGGTCGGCTTCGGGGTCGATGCTGGGCTATGGCATATTGTTCTGGAAACCCAGCCTGATGATCCGCAGCTTCGGCCTCGACCTGCTGCAGACGTCATGGTTCCTGGGCGCGCTGATGCTGGTGGGCGGGGTCATCGGTACGCTGACGGGCGGCATGCTGGGCGACCGCATGGGCGCGCGCAACAAGGCGTGGTACGGACGGCTGCCCGCGATGGCCTATGCGATCGCGACGCCGTTCTTCGTCACCGCGATCTTCATGACCGACAATCTGTTGCTGGCGTTCCTGCTGTTCCTGATCCCGCAGGCGATGGCCTATGTCTGGCTGGGCCCGGTGCTGACGGCGGTGCAGCACCTTGTCGCCCCGGCGCAGCGCTCGACCGCGTCCGCGCTGTTCCTGCTGATCAATAATCTGCTGGGATTGGGCGGTGGCATCTATGTGCTGGGCCAGATGTCCGACCTGCTCGCTCCGCAATTCGGTACGGAGTCGCTGCGCTGGTCGATGATCTTCGGGCAGCTCCTCTATCTGGTGGCGGCGGTGCTGATGCTGCTGGCATCGCGCAGGCTGCGGCAGGATTGGGTCGAGGAAGCCTGAAGGTCCGACGACAAAGCCGGTTGCCTCTATTCAAAAACAGGGTATGTTGATGGCGACGCTCCGCAAAAGGGGTGCGCAATGGCGGAGAGGCCGATGGCTTGGCATTTCGACAATGGACCCGCATTCAATGACAGCGCAAGGCCGCGGCGGTCGCAGGCGCGTGAGCGGGTGATCCGCAGCGCTGCCTATGCGCCGGTTGCTTTCGGGCATTGCCGCGACGAATCGACCCATGTTCAGAATATGCGGTATTGCGACGGCGCGCTTCATTCCGCCAGCGGGGGCAGCGCATGAGCGGGACCGTCGCTGCCTCCATCCCCGCATCGGTCGATGTCGATGCGCCCGAATCCGCGGCGCTGCGCCGCATTCCGGTGGGCGCGCAGGTCAGCTATGGTTTTGGCGCGGTTGCCACCGGCGTCAAGAATGCCGCGTTCTCGGCCTATCTGCTGCTGTTCTACAACCAGGTCATCGGCATTCCCGCCGCCATCGTGTCGGTCGCCATCGCGCTGACGTTGCTGGTCGATGCGGTGGCCGATCCGGTCATCGGGCGCTGGTCGGATTCGACCCGCTCGCGCTGGGGGCGGCGGCATCCGTTCATTATCGGATCGGCGATCCCGACCGCGTTCTTCTTCATGCTGACATGGTTTCCGCCTGCGGGATTGACCGATGTGCAGACCGGCATCTGGATCTTCGCGCTCGCCTCGCTGACGCGCATCTCGATCTCGATGTTCGAAATCCCGTCGAGCGCGATGAACCCCGAGATGACATCGGACTATGCACAGCGCACCCGGCTGTTCTCGCTGCGCTACTGGTTCGGCTATGTCGGCTCCTACGGCTTCCTCGCCTTCAGCCTCGCGGTGTTCTTCGTCGCCACGCTGGAATTCCCGCGCGGCCAGCTTAATCCCGAAGGCTATGCCAAGTTCGCCATCGCCGGCGGCGCGCTGATCTTCGTCGCGATCCTGGTCTGCGGCTTCGGCACCAAGAGCCAGATCGCCCATATGCGGCAGGCCCCGGTGGGCGAACCGAAGTCCAGTGCGATGGGACACCTGCGCGAGATGGGGTCGGCCTTCGGCAATCGCGGCTTTCTGGCGATCTTCGGCTTTGGCGTGTTCAAGTTCACCGCGATCGGGCTCTACAGCGCCTCGACGCTCTACTTCTATACATATGTCTTCGATTTGGGTGCTGGGCAGATCGCGCTGCTCACGTTCGATTCGCTGGTCGCGGCGACGATTGCCGCGCCGCTGGCGCCCAAGTTCAGCAAGTGGTGGGGCAAGCGTACGACATCGATGGTGATGGCCATCGTCGGCATTACGCTGGGCATATCGCCGCTCGCGCTGACCTATCTGGGGCTGTTCCTGCCGGTGGGGCATCCGCTGCTGGTGCCGGTGCTGTTCGCCATCGGCGCATGCTATGGCGCGATGATCGCGGTGTCGCTGATCAACACCAGTTCGATGCTGGCCGACGTGGTCGAGGATCATGCGGTGCGCAGCGGCAAGCATGCGGCGGGCGTGTTCTTTGCCGCGGCCAGCTTCATGCAGCAGTGCTCGACCGGCTTCGGCATTTTCGCGGCGGGGTTGGTGGTGTCTTCGGCGGGCATCCCGGAAAAGGCCGATCCCGATGCCGTCACCTTCGCGATGGAGCAGAGCCTGCTGGCGCATTACATTCCCGCCTCGCTGGGATTGTGGACGATCGGCACGCTGTTCCTGCTGTTCTACCCGATTACCGAGGCGCGGCACCGCGAGAATGTCGCGCGTATCAAGGCGGTCGAGGCCGCCGAAAAGGCACGCGTCGTGCGCGATGCCGGCACCACGTAAGGACCCTAGGAGCAAGCCATGGCCACCACTGCCGAACCCGCCGCGCAGGTCAGCGAGAGCGCCTTCCGCGAGGACGTGCGCGCCTTCATCCAGAGCAATTTTCCGCCCGAGCTGAAAGGCACATCCAACGCGCTCGCCAGCGTCGAAAGCGGCGCGGGCGAAAGCGAGCCGCAGCGCCAATGGCGCGAGGCGATGGGATCGCGCGGATGGGGCACGCCGACATGGCCCGCCGAATATGGCGGCGGCGGCTTGTCCCGGCGCGAGGCGGCGATCCTGCAGGAGGAGCTTGCCAAGGCGGGTGCCTATAACCCGATACAGGGCATGGGCGTGATGATGTTCGGCCCCACCCTGCTGGAATACGGCAGCGAAGCGCAGAAGAAGGAACACATCCCCCCGATCTGCCGGGGCGAGATCCGCTGGTGTCAGGGCTATTCCGAACCCAATGCCGGGTCGGACCTTGCCAATCTGCAGACCAGCGCGGTGGACAAGGGCGACCATTACCTCGTCAACGGGCAGAAGACATGGACCAGCGGCGGGCAATGGGCGGACAAGTGCTTTTGCCTCGTCCGCACCGACCGGGCGGACAAGCATAAGGGCATCTCCTTCCTGCTGATCGACATGGACGCGCCCGGCGTCGAAGTGCGCCCGATCCGCATGATCAGCGGGATGAGCCCCTTCTGCGAAACCTTCTTCACCGATGTGAAGGTGCCCAAGGCAAATCTGGTCGGCGAGGAAGGGCAGGGCTGGACCATCGGCAAGCGCCTTTTGCAGCATGAACGCACCAATTTGTCCGGCGGCAATGCGATGGGCAGGCTGGGCGGCCCGACCTTGGGCGAGCTGGCGAAGATGTACCGCGAGACGGACGAGCACGGACAGCTGGCCGACAGGGTGCTGCGCGACCGCATCGCCGATTTCGAGATCCGCTGGGCCGCCTTCCTGCTGACCGCGCGCAAGGCGGCGGAGGAATCGAAGGCGCAGGGCGGGGTCAGCGAAATCAGCTCGGTGCTGAAGAAGGCGGGCACCAAGCTGGGGCAGGAACGCGCTGAGCTGAGCATCGAGATCATGGGCCTGCAGGGGCTGGGCTGGGAAGGCGAGGGCTTTACCGCTGCCGAGCTTGCGGGGGTTCGCACATGGCTCTTCGGCAAGGCGACCACGATCTATGGCGGATCGACCGAGATCCAGAACAATATCATCGCCAAGCGCGTGCTGGGCATGCTGGACCATCAGTAAGGGAATTTGACGATGGCGGTTCTGAACGACGAACAGGCGATGCTGCGCGACATGGCGCGCGAATGGGCGGCGAACGAGAGCCCGTTCACGGCATGGCGCGCGCTGCGGGATGCGGAAACCGGCGCAGGTTTCGACGCCGATGCGTGGCAGGCGATGTCCGGCATGGGCTGGGCGGGCATCATGGTGCCCGAAGAGCACGGCGGGTCCGACTTCGGCTGGATGTCGGCGGGCCTTGTGGTCGAGGAACTGGGCAAGGTGCTGGCGGCCAGCCCGATCATCGGCGTCACCATCGCCGCCTGGGCAATCGCGCAGGGTGATAGCGATGAAGCGAAGGCGCGCCATCTGCCCGCGCTGGCAAGCGGCGAGACCATCGCCGCGCTGGCGGTGGACGAGGGGCCGCGCCATGCGCCGGGGAAGATCGGCGCCAAGGTCGAAAATGGCAAACTGACCGGCAGCAAGGGCTTCGTCGCCGATGCGGCGGAAGCGGGCATCTTCATCGTCGCGGCGACGGACGGGCTATGGCTGGTGGAGAAGGGCGAGGGAGTCTCGGTAGCGGGGCGCGTGCTGGCCGACCGGCGCAGCCACGGCGAGGTGGTGTTCGACGCCGCGCCCGCCACGCGGCTGGGCGATGCGGCGATGGCGGAGCAGATGCTCGACCGCGCGCGGATCCTGACCGCGTGCGAGATGCTGGGCATGGCGCAGCATCTGTTCGACACCACGCTCGACTATCTGAAGCAGCGGGTGCAGTTCAACCAGGTGCTGGCGACGTTCCAGGCGCTGCAGCACCGCATGGCCGATTTGTTCGCCGAAATCGCATCGATGCGCGCCGCGGTAGAAGGCGGGCTGGAAGCATTGGACAGCAGGCGGAGGGTACCGCAAGCGGCCTGCATCGCCAAGGCGCGCGCCAACGACGTGCTTAACCTGATGAGCCGCGAGGCGATCCAGCTGCATGGCGGGATCGGCATGACCGACGAATATCCGGTGGGCGATTACCTGAAACGCGCCCGCGTGCTGGAAAACCGCTGGGGCAGCAGCGCGTTCCTGCGCGACCGCTTCGCGGGGCTGGCGGGTTACTGACGGCTTGGAACCGGCACACGAGGCACAGGATCCGGTCGCGGCGAACACGCGCTTTGTCGAGGAGAACCTGAAGCGCAACTATATCGCTAATTTCATCCATGGCGTGCTGGGGCTGACCGGCTTTCGCCTGATCTATGCGCCGACGATCATTCCCGCCTATCTGCAGATGCTGACGGGCAGCGCCGCCGCGGTGGGGCTGGGCAGCGCGCTGCTGCAACTGGGGGCGACGATCTCTCCCATCGCGGCGGGCACGCGGATCGAGCATCGCAGCCATATCCTGCCCTATGCGATCCGCATCGGCACGTTGATGCGCATCCAGATACTGGGGCTGGCGCTGACGGGCTGGCTGCTGACGGGGGTCTGGGAAGCCGCGCTGGTGTTCGGTTTCCTGTTCGTGCTGGGCTTCTTCAACGGAGCGCAGCGGGTCGCCTTCCAGATGCTGATGGCCAAGCTGATCCCGATCCGCAAGCGCGGGAGGCTGCAGGGCTATCGCAACCTTGCGGGCGGCACCATCGCGGCGGTGCTGGCATGGGTCGCGGGAACGGTCTTCATCGAGGGCGACGTGCTTGGCAATGGCTATGCCACCACCTTCCTGACCGCCTTCGTCCTGACCTCGATGGGGCTGGTCGTGCTCAAGACCATGATCCGCGAGCCTGCGCTGGTCTTTCCCCGCCCGCAGCGCCCGTTTCGCGAAAGGCTGCGCGAATTCCCGCAGCTGATGGAGGACCGCGATTTCCGTTTCTACCTGATCGCGCACAGCCTTGGCACTGCGGCGCGGGTCGGGGCGCCGTTCTGGACGATCTATGCAGGCACCCGCCTGGGGCTGAACGGCGCGCTGATCGGCAGTCTCAGCCTGCTTTACCTCGGTGCCGACACGGTATCGAACGTGGTCTGGGGCAATGCGGGCGACCGCTGGGGCTTTCGCGGGGTCTATGCCGCTTCGCTAGCCTGTTCGCTGGCGGGGGTGGTCCTGCTGATACTGGGGGGACCCGGCGACGGGGCCGCCGCGATCTATGCCGCCTTCGTGCTGCTGGGTGCGGGCGGTTCGGGATGGATGCTGGCGGCCAGCACGATGGTGCTGGAATTCGGCGAGGAAAAGGACACGCCCATGCGCCTCGCCTTCGTCACCACGGTGGAGGGCGCGATTGCCGCCATCGGCCCGGTGCTGGCGGGCGTGACCGTGGCGCTGGCCGGGTTCGTGCCGCTGTTCGCCGCGATCATCGTCGCATTACTGGCTGCGCTGGTCGTGCTGCTGGCGCGTGTGCGCGAACCGCGGCATCTGCAGACCGCGGCGGCGCAGGGGATCAATCCGGCGGATCCGTGAACAGCCCGGCGGTGAACACCCAGCCGTAATAGCGTACCGCCTCGGCCGGATCCTCGAACCGCTCGGCCCAGTGGCGCGCTTCATAGGCGGAGTTCAATGTCGACATGATCACCTGGCTGGCGATCAGCGGGTCGATCGGCCGGATCGAACCATCGGCGATCCCGTCGATCAGCATGCCCGCGAAGCGCCGCGCCAGCCGGTTCGACCGCGTCACCACATCCTCGCGATCCTCGCTGGGAATGGCGTGCAGCGCGGTGGTGCGCAGCAGCGGCATGCCGTCGAAGAACTGCAGGTCGATCAGCTCGGCCAGCGTGCTCGACAGACGGGTCCAGTAGTCGGCCTCCAGCGCCTGTCCGGCCAGCTGCACCGCCGCCAGCCGGTCATAGCTGCGCTCGAAACAGCTGAGCACCAGGTCGTCCTTGGCGCTGTGATGGTGGTAAAAGCTGCCTTTCGTGACATTCAGCTCCTTGGCGATGCGGTTGACCGACGCACCGCGATAGCCGCGCTGGTTGATCATCGCCGTCGCCGACCGCAGGAAATTGTCGAGCGTGTTCGCCTCGCCGTCATCCCGCGTGCGCCAGTTGCTGCCCAATGCCTGTGGTTGCCATTCGCCGGGGCGGGCGGCCACGCCGTTCTCAAGGATGTCGAACCAGCGCTCCTCGATCCGGTCGAAATCATGGGTGGAATAGCGCAGCGACCAGATCGGCCACCAGAATACCGATTCCAGCAGGGCGTGCGCGCGCGCGGTGTTCAGCGCCTTGCCCATCGGATCCTTCGCGGGGCCGAAGAAATCGCGCAGGCTGTGCGAGATGCGGCGGAAGTGACCCAGCAGCGGTTTTTGCGCATCCTCGTCCAGCGTGCGCATTTCGGCCAGCACGGTGATCAGGCCGCGCTCGCCGCGGCGGATGCGTTTGCGCAGTTCGATATTGGCATGCAGGAAATGGCGCACGCGCGAGCGCGGATCGGGCTGTGCGCCGGCCTCCGCCGCCATCGCCTCCAGCCGGTCGAGCGTCGCCTCGTAGACCGCGACGACCAGCTTTTCCTTGCGCCCGAAATAATAGGTGATGCTGGTCGCGTTGAGGCCCACCTCGGCAGCGACATCGGCGAAGGTCATGCCCTTCACGCCCTGCTCGTTGATCAGCACCGATGCCGCGTCGATGACGTCCTGCCGCTTTTTCTCGAACCGTTCGGTTTCGGCGCTCGCCTTCACTGATGTGTCTTTCCCTGTCCGCGCGCCCCAAGATACGGTTTTTTCAGCCGCTCGACGGCGGTCGGACCTCGCCTGCCGTCCCCTTTTCCGTAGCGCCGTCAAGCAGATGTTGCAATTCGCCCTTCAGGATCTTGCCATTGGCATTGCGCGGCAGGGTCTCCGGCGAAAAGGCGATGCGCACCGGAACCTTGAAGCGCGCCAGATGCTCGCCGACCCACGCCTGCAGCTCCGCCTCGGTCGCCGACTTGCCGGGGGCTAGATAGACGACGGCGGCGGGTTCCTCGCCCAGGGTGGGGTGGGGCAGACCGATCAGCGCGGCATCGGATACGGCGGGATGGTCGTAGAGAACGTTCTCGACCTCGCACGAATAGATGTTCTCGCCGCCGCGAATGATCATGTCCTTGGCGCGGTCGACGATGAACAGAAAGCCTTCCTCGTCCACGCGGCCAAGGTCGCCGGTGCGGACCCAGCCGTCGATGAAGCATTCGGCGGTGGCTTCGGGCTTGTTCCAGTATCCCTTCACCACCTGCGGGCCGCGCACCCAGATCTCGCCCACTTCGCCGGGCGGCAATTCGGTCTCGCCGTCCTCGCCGGTGATCTTCAGGTCGACGACGGCGACGGGGTGCCCGCAGCTGTCGGGGCGGTTGAGATAATCCTCGCTCGAATGGCTGGTGACGGTCGCCATCGTCTCGGTCATGCCATAGCCGTTGCTGGGCAGCGCGCCGAATTCGGCATGGATGCGGCGGACCAGATCGGGCGCGGCGGGCGCGCCGCCATAGGCGATGGATTCGATCGAGGAGAGGTCGAAATTGTCCCGCGCCGGATGATCCAGCAATTGCCACGCGATGGTCGGCACGCCGCCGGTGGCATTGACCTTCTCGCGCTCGATGATGGCAAAGGCCTTTTCCGGGTCCCAGCGGTACATATAGACCGCGCGATTGCCCGCGACGATGGTGCCCATCAGGCTGGCCGAACAGGCGGTGACGTGGAACAGCGGGATGACCACCAGCCCGGTCTTTTTCACCGGCTCGGGCGGAGCCTCGCCCCGGCGCAGCGCGGCGCAGGCCACGGCATAGGCGCCCGACAGCACATTGGTGGTGATGTTGCGATGCGTGCCCAGCGCGCCCTTGGGCATGCCGGTGGTTCCGCTTGTGTAGAAGATGGTCGCATCGTCGTCGGGCTCGATCGCGACATCGGGCAATTCTCGCGAGGGCAGGGCGGCGTAATCGGGCGGCTTGCCGATCAGATCCTCCAGCGCCGAGGCCGGGGAGGCGAGCGGCCCGGCCGCGCGCGAGACGAGCGCATGTTTCAGATCGGGCAATTCGCCTGCATGCGGCGCGATGCGCTCCCAGCGCTCCTCGTCGCAGATCAGCAGTTTCGCGCCGGAATCCGACAGGCCATAGCTGAGTTCCGCACTGGTCCACCATGCGTTGAGCGGCACGATGATCGCACCGATCGAGGTGGCGGCGAAGAAAGCGACCGGCCATTCGGGCAGGTTGCGCATCGCCAGCGCGACCCGGTCGCCCTTGGCCACTCCCAGTTCCTGCAGATGATGGGCCAAAGTGGCGACGGCGCGGAACCAGCCGTCGAAGGTAATGCGCTCGTCCTCGTACACAACGAATTCGCTGTCGCCATGTGCGCGGCCCGCCAGTGCGATGGCGCGCAGGCTGGGCGGGGCGTTCTTCCAGGTTCGCAGGCGAACGCCGCGGATCTCGACCTCTTCCATCTCGAAGCGCTGGCCGGGCGCGGTCAGCATCTCGCGGCATTGCTGGCGGCTCATCGCCGGCCATCCGGCGGGCGGCGTCCAGCGGCCCTTGTCGAGTGCGGTCGTCTCCATAATCAGAGAACCTCGAACAGCCCTGCCGCGCCCATGCCGCCGCCCACGCACATGGTCACGACGACATAGCGGGCGCCGCGGCGCTTCCCCTCGATCAAGGCGTGGCCGGTGCAGCGCGCGCCGGTCATGCCGAACGGATGGCCGATGGAGATCGAGCCGCCGTTGACGTTGAGCCTGTCGTCCGGAATGCCAAGCTTGTCGCGGCAATAGAGCACCTGCACCGCGAACGCCTCGTTCAGCTCCCACAGGCCGATATCGTCCATCGAAAGGCCGAAGCGGTCGAGCAGCTTGGGGATCGCATAGACGGGGCCGATGCCCATCTCGTCGGGCTTCGTCCCCGCGACCGCCATGCCGACATAGCGGCCCAGCGGGGTCAGCCCGCGTTCCTTTGCCACCGATGCCTCCATCAGCACCGCGGCGGAGGATCCGTCGGACAGCTGGCTGGCATTGCCCGCGGTGACCGTGTGCCCTTCGCCCATCACCGGCTGCAGCGAGGCGAGTCCCTCCAGCGTGGTATCGGGGCGGTTGCAATCGTCCATGTCGATCGTAACCTCGCGTTGCGAAACCTCGCCGGTGGCCTTGTCGGTGACGTTCATGGTGGCGGTGACGGGCACGATCTCGTCATCGAAGCGCCCGGCCTTTTGCGCGGCGGCGGTGCGCTGCTGCGATTGCAGCGAATATTCGTCCTGCGCCTGACGGCTGATGCCATAGCGCTTCGCGACGACCTCTGCCGTGCCGATCATCGGCATATAGGTGGCGGGATGCATCGCGATCAGCCCCTCGTCGGGCACGATATTGCTCTTCCCCGACCGCAGCGCCGAGATCGATTCGACCCCGCCCGCGATGCAGATGTCCATGCGGTCGACGATGATCTGCTTGGCGGCGGTGGCGATGGTCATCAGCCCCGACGAGCATTGCCGGTCGATGGTCATGCCCGCGACCGTCACCGGCAATCCGGCACGCAGCGCGACCAGCCGGCCCATGTTGGGTGCCTGTTGCCCCTGCTGCATCGCCGCGCCGATCAGCACGTCGTCCACTTCCTCGCCGGAGAGATTGGCGCGCTTCGCCGCCTCTGCCACGGACCATGCGCCCAGCTGGACGGCGTGGGTGGCGTTGAACGCCCCGCGCACCGCCTTGGCCAGCGGTGTTCGCGCGGTCGATACGATCACGGCTTCGCGCATCGTGAACCTCTCCTTGGATCTTGTGTTGTTGACCGCATCTTGATCGGAGAGTTCGCCGAGCGCAAGCCCGGAATCCATAAAAATGAAGAATGGGTATGTTTTTTCGGCTTGGAGCGATTAAAGTCAGGCCCGCAGAACGTCGCTTTTGCGTCCGTTAGGGGCGGATCGGGCGTTCGGAATTAATGAAACAAGGGTATGTAGAGGGAGAGATTGCATGTTCGACATCACCGACCCGGCGCAGCTGGGCATGGACGGCGGCCGCCTGAAGCGAATCGATGGCTATCTGAAGGAGCATTATCTGGACAGCGGACGGCTGCCGATGACGCAGCTGCTGGTCGCGCGGGAAGGCAAGCCCGTGCATTACGGCATGCAGGGCCGGATGCGCGAGGACGGCACCGCGATGCGCGACGACGCGATCTTCCGCCTTGCCTCGATGACCAAGGCGGTCACCTGCACCGCCTTCATGCAACTGGTCGAGAAATGCGCGGTCGCGCTGGAGGATCCGGTGGCGCGCGTCATCCCCGAATTCGCGAAGCTCGGCGTCTATGCAGGCGGGGGCGGGGCGGTGCCCTTTGCGCCGTCTCAGCCCGCGCGGCCGATGCGTTTCGTCGATCTGATGACGCATATGTCGGGGCTGACCTATGGCTTCCAGAACCGCACCAATGTCGATGCCGCCTATCGCCAGCACAATCTTGACCTTGCGCGCGGGGAAATGGATGGGGACGAATATATCGCAAAGCTCGCCGCCATTCCGCTGGATTTTCAGCCGGGCGAGCGCTGGAACTACTCGGTATCGCACGACGTGCTGGGCGTCGCGATCGAGCGGCTGTCGGGCATGAAACTCGGCGAGTATTTCGAAAAGCACATCTTCGCTCCGCTGGGCATGACCGACACGGCGTTCCATGTGCCAGAGGGGAAGCTGGACCGGCTGGTCGATGCCTGGGCCTATCAGCCGGGCGGTGCGCCGAAGATGATCGATCCGGGTGCAAGCAGCCGTTTCGCAAGCCCCGCGAAATTCCAGGGCGGCGGCGGCGGGCTGGCGGGGACGATGGCCGATTACCAGCGCTTCGTGACGATGCTGGCCAATCGCGGATCGCTGGACGGTGCGCGGATCGTCGCGCCCAAGACGCTGGCGCTGATGACCGCCAACCATCTGCCGGGCGGCAAGGATCTGTCGCAAATGTCGGAAAGCCTGTTTTCCGAGGCGAGCAATGCCGGCACCGGTTTCGGCCTGGGCTTTGCCACGGTGATCGATCCGGCCCGCACGCTGATGCCCGCCAGCATGGGCGAATTCTATTGGGGCGGGGCCTATTCGACCGCCTTCTTCGTCGATCCGGTCGAGGCGATCACCATGGTGTTCATGACGCAGCTCTATCCGTCGAACATCTATCCGCTGCGCCGCCAGCTAAAGACGCTGATCTATGCGGCGCTGAACGAAAGCCGCGCCTGATCCATAAAAAAAGGGGCCGGGAGCGTAATGCCCCGGCCCCATGAAGGATCCCGTCCGGAGTGGAGTCAGAACGAGATCCGGGCAGCCAGCCGGTAGGTCCGGCCAAGAGCGGTGCCGATGAACGGATCATAGCTGTATTCGAGGCGCGCCAGCGGCGGATCTTCGTCGAAGATGTTCTCGACTGCGGCGCTGAGGCGCAATTCCCCGCCCGAGATGTCGAATGTGTAGGCACCCAGCAGATCGTTCTTGAAGAAGGACCCGACCTCGCCCGCGAACGGATCGTCGGGCGAACGATTGTCGGTGACCCCGTCGATATAGAGCGCGTTCCACGTCAGCGATGCATTGCCGAACGACGCCGAGAGATAGCCATTGGCCCTCCACGGCGACACCGTGCCGGGCGCGCGGTTGTAGTTCGCGAACCCCTTGGCGTCATAGCCTTGCGAGAAGGTCAGCCCTTCATAGACGAAGTCGCTGAATTCATATTCGAGGATATAGGTCGCGTTCGCCCCTGCCGAGAGGCCGAAGCTGCCCATGTCCCGCGAATAATTGACCGACAGGTCGAGGCCACGCGTCGTCACCTCAGGCCCGTTCACGGTCAGCGTGCGGATGCGCGAGATGTCGTTGCCGATGGTCGTGCCCTGGTTGCAGACACCGCCCGCAAAGGTGACGAACTGGCTGAACGGGCTGGAACAATCGGCCAGCTGGTTGCCGTCCGTACCCCCCGGCGCGACCGCGGCGGCGATCGCCTGAACCGGCAGGTCGGTGAAGCGCCCCTCGAATTCATAATTCCAGAAATCGACGCTGGCGCTGAAGCCGCCGAATTCGACCACCGCACCGATATTATAGGTCAGCGCGGTTTCGGGATCGAGGTCCGGATTGCCGGTGTTGTCGGTCGCCTTGTAGTTGTTGCCAAGGACGTCGATGCCCGCCACGCCGCTTGGGCCGCCCTCGGTCAGGTTGATGGGCAGCGGGCCGCGGAACGTGTCGCCCACCGAACCGCGCAGCGTCAGCCAGTCGGTCGCTTCCCAGCGGGCCGACAGCTTGGGGTTGAGGGTCGATCCGACCGGGTTGCCGTAATCCTCATAGCGCAGCGCGCCGATCAGCTCGAGGCCGCTAAACGGTTCGATCCGCGCCTCCGCAAAGACGGCCCAGACGCTCTGGTTCAGGCTGTCGGCGGGATACTGGCCCAGGAAGGTGAACGGGCCGGTCGGGAAACTATTGTCGTCCGGACTGTCGAGGCACGAGAAATCGTCCTCGTTCACGCAGGGGAAGCGCGCGGGGTCGCTGAACTTGTTGATCGGCTTGTTGCGATAATCGGTGTGCCGGTACTGACCGCCGAACGCATAGTCGAAATCCATGCCGAACAGGTTAGAATAGCCGTTGAACACAAGATCGGCGATCAACTGTTCCTCGACACCCGTCGTGCCGCTGGGCTGACGGATCCAGTCGAGCAGGTCGGGATCGTTCTCGTTCCCCGGCACATAGGCCGGATTGTCGAGGCCGAGCGCCGGATTGCCGGGCGCGGCATTGATGAACGGGTTGAAGAACTGGCAGCCGTTCGCGCCGGGCTGGGCGCCGCTGCAATCCTCGCCGCCAAAGCCGAACAGGGCCGACTGCAGACGCTGGCTGATGAAGTCGAGCGAATAGGCCGTGCGCGTGCTGCGCAGGAACGTGCCGTAGAACTGCCCGGAAAAACTGTCCGAGAAATCATGCTCGAGCCCGCCGACCACGCGCCAGCCGTCGTTCTCCGCGCCGCCAAGGCCCGCACCGCGCGGGTCGGTCGGATTGCCGCCCAGCGCGAAGGGCCGGAACAGGTAGATCAGCGCGGCATTGGGCGCCACCGGCAGGCTGCCGGGGGCAAAGCTCTGATCGACGAAATCGCCGAAATAGGGGTTGTAGGCAGGGACCACGAACTGGCCAAGGCTGCCCGGCCCGTTGGGGCCCGAAGTGATGGGATAGCTGGGCGAATAGCCGAGCGAGCTCGATTCGGTGTGCGCATAGATCGCCTCGGAATGGAACCGCGTGCTGTCGCTCAGATCGACGTCCAGCTGGCCATAGATCTGATAGCGTTCCTGATCCTCCACCAGATTGACGAAGGGGATATAAGAATAGCGGCAGACCGCGCCTTCATCGATGCCGCCAAGGTTCTCGCAGGCGTCGAGCTGGTTGCCGTCCTGCGCAGGCCCGGCGATCGGCGTGCCATTGAACAGCGGGATATAGATGCCCGGATTGCTGACCGGCGAGTAGCCCGAGGGATTCTCGCTGAAAGGCTGCTGGGTAAAGCTGCGCTCGGTCGTTGGCAGTTCGGACCGGCGCTGATAGCCCGCGCCGACCATGATGTTCGCATCGCCGAGGTTCTTGCCGAACAGCACCGAACCCTGCCAGTCGCCGTCGGACCCGTCGATGAAGGTGTAGTTGCCGTCCACCACCAGCCCGTCGAACCCGCGCCGCGTGACGAAGTTGGCGACGCCCGCGATCGCGTCCGAGCCATAGGTCGAGGCCGCGCCGTCCTTCAGCACCTCGATCCGGTCGAGCGCGAACATGGGGATCAGATTGGTGTCGACCGCGCCGTCGCCCGGTTCGGGCATGTAACGGCGGCCGTTGAACAGGACGAGCGTGCGTTCGCGGCCAAGGTTGCGCAAGTTCAGCGAACCGACGCCTTGGCTGTTGCCCGCGCCATACTGGTTGGAATCGCCCAGCGAGGTACCGACCGAGGGCAGGTTCTTGATGAACTCAAGCGGGCTGTCGATGCCGCGCGTCTCAAGCTCCTCGGTCCCGAACACGTCGACCGGCAGCGCGCCGTCCTCCGGCTCGCCCACGCGCAGGTAGGAGCCGGTGACCACGATTTCGCGCGGTGCCGGTTCGGTCCCCAGCGGCTGCTGATCGGCCGTGATGTCCGTGTCGGCGTCCTGCGCCATGGCGGGTGCTGCCAGTCCGATGGACGCGACCGCGCCCAATGCCGAACCGAGCAGGTAATATGACTTCACCTTCATCTGTCCTCCTCCCACTTCCCTGTCATTGACCGGTCTGTGCCGGTTCAGTTGTTTCAATTTGCGGTGTCTGCCTCTGGCCCGTCTGGCAGGCCGGCGGCGGGGGCCATGTCGGGGCCGCCCGTGTCGAAAATCGCGGCCTGCTGGTCCTGGCCGTAAGGCTGCCAGACGAAACCGTCGGCGCAGCGGATCTCGCGGCTGTCTGCAGGCATCTTGTAAAAGGCGGTCCAGCACGACTGCATCTTGTCGGCCAGCGCGCGGTCCGCCGCATCGGCGTTCGGCCCGCCCCAGCTGGATGTGTCGATCGAATCGAATGTGAACATCAGCTCGGCCGAATGGATCGGGCCGCTCTTCCATTCCGCCTGCCGGAAAGTCGGCACGTGATCGAAGCGATAGAGGAAGGCGGGCGCGCCGCTGTCGCCCGCTTCGCCGGCCAGAATGCGCGCATTGTCGAACCCGCCTTCGCCGGCGTTGGAGCCGACCATCACCGGCACGTCCTGCTCGGTCCCGGCCTTCAGCGCGTCGCCGGTCGAATTCGGGTTCCAGGCATTCTTGGTAAGGTAAAAGCCGTACATCAGCGAGCGCGTCGCCACCAATGTCTGGGCCGAAATGCTGCGCAGGTCATCGGCAGTGGCATCGGCGCCAAGACCGATGTCGCCGAGCGCCTTAATCACCGCTTCGGTCGCCTCGCCCTCGTCACGGTCGGGGCGCAGCAGCGATCCGGACTGGATCACCGCCTTGTGGTAAAGTCCCTTGGCCGCGGGCAGCGACAGCAGGCCGGTGACCAGCCCGCCGCCCGCCGACTGACCTGCGACGGTGACGTTGGACGGATCGCCGCCGAATGCCGCGATATTGTCGCGCACCCATTCCAGCGCGGCGACCGTATCCATCAGCGCGTAATTGCCGGTGCCTTCCTCGTCCCCTTCCGCGACCAGCGCGGGGTGGGTGAAACTGGCCATCGAGCCGAGGCGGTAGTTGACGTCGACGGTAATAACCCCGTCGCGCGCATTGGCGCTGCCGTCATAGGAGCCGAGGCTGCCCGCGCCGAGGAAATAGGCGCCGCCGTGGAGCCACACCACCACTGGTGCGCCCTTGGCATTCGCGGGTGCGAAAAGCGTGAGATAGAGGCAATCCTCGGACTGCGCGCCCTGCACGCCGCCAAAGTTCGGAACCGACGGATCGGGATCGACGGGCTGCGCGCAGGCAGGCTCGTTCGCGGTTGCGGTACGGATTCCGCGCCAGGCGGGAACGGGCTGCGGCGGTTTCCAGCGCAGCGGTCCGACCGGCGGTGCTGCATAGGGTATGCCGCGGAAGATATTCACGCCGCTGGAGGAGTCGCCCGACAGCGAGCCTTGCTCCACATCCACGACGACAGGCGTGGGCGCGGGCGGCATCTGCGCGTGAACCGCCGAGATACCGACGATCGCGCAACCAGTTGCAGCAGCCGTGAGCAGCCTGCCAATCATATCTTCTCCCATTCTTATCGGGAGTATGCATAGCACAAAGATTCGCGCTGCCAACCCAAAAATAGAATATAGGGTATGGCAATTTGAATGAGGGGCGCTAGGCAGGGCGATTAAGGATGCGCGAAGGTCCGAATACAGGGTTTCGTACCGAGGAAAGGAAGCGGCGGGGGGATGCGGGCAAGTGGTCGATCAGGTCGGCGGTATGCCGGGGCGCGAACGATCCGCCATGCAAAGGGGCGCGCCGCCTGCCGCGACGCGCCCCTGATTTTCAGGCAAAAGCGATTCGCCCCGCTGCTGCGCCTATTCGGCGGCGACGGCCACGGCCTGGTCCTCGCGGAACAGCATGTGGTCATAGTTGGAGCGATAGAACATGTCCTTCACATCCTCGTCGAACCCTTCGAGCGAGGCTTCAAACTTGCCGAACGGATCGCGCGTCCCTTCGGGATGCGGATAGTCGCTGGAGAACATGTAGAGCTCGGGCACGCTGTCCTTGATCATGCGGCCCACGTCCTCGTTCGGGAACGGGGTGAAGCGGACGGCACGCTTGATGTAGTCCGACGGCTTCATGTCCATCGACTGCAGATAGGGATCGGATTTCGAGAACGACAGATAGCCGTGATCCAGCATGCGCAGGAATTCGGGCACCCAGCCCGCGCCGCATTCGATCACCCCGCCGCGCAGGTCGGGGAAGCGCTGGAACACGCCATCATAGACAAGCGCGGTCAGGAATTCCTGCGGCGCGTACCACAGGCACATGAAATCGGGGAAACGCAGGTTCTCGCCTCCNCCGTGCAGGTCGGGCGAACGCTCGCGCCCGTTGTTCATGTATCCTTCGGGCTGGCGCTTGGTGCCCGGCCCAATATGCAGCTGGAACGGGATCTGGTTGTCCTGCAGATATTGCCAGAACGGGTCGAGGTCGGGATGGCCCGGCGAACGCCCGCCTGCCGCCTCGGCCGAGAACATCACTGCGCCCGCGCCCTTGCCGACCGCGAATTTCGCTTCTTCCAGTGCGCGCTCCGGATCGTCGAGCGGGCAGAAGNCCACCGCGACCAGCCGCTCGTCCGCGTTGCAGAAATCGATCTGCGCCAGGTTCAGCGCACGCGCGGCGGCATAGGCCTGGTCCTCGGATTTCGCGCGGGTGATCGCGGCGAGGCCGAAGGTCGGGAACACCAGCTGNCNNTNGAAGCCCAGCCAGTCGAGCGCCTCGACGCGTTCCTCCTTGTCGAAGCCGCCATAGCCGAGCCAGCCCTTGGGCCCCTCGATCGGATTGGCGGCGACCTTGGCGCGTTCCTCGGGGTTGCTCTTCCGCGCCTTGGCGGCGTCGATCATCTTGACGATGCGCTCGCCGCCTTCGCCCCTGGAATAAACCTGCGAGTATTTTTCCTTGTACTCGCCCTCGAGATAGGGGGCCAGCCAGTCCTGCGTTTCCATGGTGTGGGCATCCGCGTCATTCACGATGCGCCCGCCGACATAGGTCATAAATCTCTCCTGTGCGTGCTTGCTGTGATTTTCCAAGCATCGGCTAAAGTGGAGCGAGAGTCAAAAGATTTTCTGGCGGGGTTCTGGATGGCGGTTATGGGGCGGAGCTTTATCGGAAAACAGGCTTTATATCAGTTGATTAGGCTGTCTTTGGCCGATACCTTCCGCATGACGCGCCAAAGGGCTTGCCGGTCCAACGGCGCGAATCACCTTTGACAGCAACGGCGATTTAAGACAGCCAGACAATCAAATAGGGTCAGTGTCAAAACACNCGAAAGGGAGAACGAATGCTGGATCTGAGCGGGCTGCTGGTGCCGGAGAAAACCGGCGAGGGCCTCTATCGCGGGCCGACGGGACCAAGCTTCGGCAGCCGTCTGTTCGGCGGGCAGGCCTTCGCGCAGGCGCTGATGGCAGGCTCTCTGNCCGAGAGGGACGGGCGGCTGGCCCATTCGGCGCATGCCTATTTCCTGAAGGCCGGGGCCGCCGCCGATCCGATGGACCTGGCAGTGACGCCGCTGACNGAGGGGCGCAGCTTTGCCACCCGCCGGATCGAGGGGTCGCAGGGAAATGGCGTAATCTTCACCATGGTCGCCTCGTTCCACCAGGCGGAGGAGGGGTGGCGCCATGCCGCCGACATAAGCCCGCCGATCGGCCCGGAAGAAGCGCAGCAGCGTTTCGACGAATGGGCCGAGGCCAATCGCCACGGTCCGCTCGCCCGCATGATCGACCGGTTCGGGGAGCGCCCTGTCGACGTCATCCCCTTCGACCCCGCCACGCTATACGGCAGCGCGCAGGCGCAGCCCGCGTCGGGATGGTGGATGCGCCTGCGCCGCCCGGTAGAAGACGATCCGGTATTGCAGCGCGCGGTGCTGGCCTATGCGTCCGACATGATGTTCCTGCGCACCGCGCTGCTGCCGCACGNGGTCAGGCCGGGATCCCCCGATGTGCAATCGGCCAGCCTGGACCACACGATCTGGTTCCACGAAACGCCGCGGGTAAACGACTGGCTGGCCTTCGTCACCGACAGCCCCTGGGCCGCCCATGCCCGAGGGCTGAGCCGCGGGCACGTGGTCGACCGCGATGGCACGCTGATCGCGACGGTGATGCAGGAAAGCCTGATGCGCCCGCGCGAACGGGCCTGATGCGCTAGCGCGAACGGGAGGGCTGATCNCCGCCGTCAGTCGAAGGTGATGACGGACCTGGCGATGGCCCCGCTCTCCATCTCGGCGAAAGCCTCGTTGACCTGGTCCAGCCTGATCCGGCGCGAGATCATCTCGTCCAGCTTCAGCCGCCCGCTCATGTAGAAATCGACGATGCGCGGAATGTCGATGGGGAACTGGTTCGATCCCATGAACGACCCGCGGATCTGCTTTTCCTTAAGGAATTCATAGCCGTTGAGCGACAGCTTCTGCCCCACCGGGATCATGCCGATGATGGTCGCGATCCCGCGCCGCCGCAGCATGCGGAACGCGTCCTCCGCCGTGGCGGTCAGGCCGATCGCCTCGAACGCATGGTCGACGCCGCCGGCTGTCATGGACAGCACCTTCTTCCAGACGTCGCCGTCCGAGGCATCGACGAAATCGGTCGCGCCGAATTCGCGGGCAAGCTGTTCTTTGGACGCGACCCGGTCGATGGCGATGATCCGCCCCGCGCCCGCAATGGCGGCGGCATTGATGGTGGCAAGCCCGATCCCGCCGCAGCCCAGCACCGCGACGCTCTGGCCGGGACGCACCTCGGCGGTGCGGATGACCGAACCGTATGCCGTCGTCACCGCGCATCCGATCAGCGCCGCGCGGTCGAGCGGCATGTCGGGCCGGATCTTCACGCAGGCATGTTCGTGGATCGGCAATTGCTCGGCAAAGGCGGAGAGGTTGAGGAACTGCGTCATCGGCTTCTCGCCCGTGCCGATGCGCGGCGGCTCGTCCTTGGCGCGCTGCAGTTCAGGCTCCTCGCACAGCGAGAGATGGCCCGAGACGCAGAACTCGCAGTGCCCGCAAAAGGCGGAGAGGCAGGTGACGACATGGTCGCCCGGCTTCACCGTGCGCACTTCGGAGCCGATCTGCTCCACGACCCCGGCACATTCGTGGCCCAGCACGGTCGGAAGCGCGGCGGGATAGTGCCCTTTCTGGAAATGCAGGTCGGAATGGCACACGCCGGTGGCGACGGCGCGGATCAGCACCTCGTGCGGGCCGGGCTTGGAAATGGCGACGTCCTCGATCTCGAGCGGGGCGCCCACGGCGCGCAACACGGCTGCTTTCATGATCTCTCTCCCAAAGGTTGATTCGCAAAATAATAAATCGGGCACGCTTGCCAAGCACGTTTTTCCGTGGAATTTTGAATTTATCGAAAATAGCGTATGTAAATCGCGATACAACGGGCGACTCGCTGCAAGGGTGCGCTACGCCATAGGGAAGAGGGTATAATGGATTTCGAGCTGAGCGACCGGCAACGCGCATTCCGCGACCGGGTACGGGATTTCATCGAGAGCGAGATCCGCCCCCGCACCGACGAATACCGCGCACAGCACCATGAGGGCGACCCGTGGAAAGTCATCCCAGTGGTCGAGGAGCTCAAGCCAAAGGCGCGCGAGGCAGGGCTGTGGAACCTGTTCATGCCGCCGCGCGCGGGCCGCGCCCATGTCGACGACAGCTTCGAATTCCAGGGCGAGCAGCTCACCAACCTCGAATATGCGCTCTGCGCCGAGGAGATGGGGCGGCTGCCGTGGTCGAGCGAGGTGTTCAATTGCTCGGCCCCCGACACCGGCAACATGGAAGTGCTGCACCGCTATGGCACGCGCGAGCAGAAAGACCGCTGGCTGACCCCTCTGATGGAGGGCAAGATCCGTTCCGCCTTCCTGATGACCGAGCCTGCGGTGGCGTCGTCGGATGCGACCAATATCGAATGCTCGATCATTCGCGACGGCGACGATTACGTGATCAACGGGCGCAAATGGTGGTCCTCGGGCGTGGGCGATCCGCGCTGCGAGCTGGCCATCGTGATGGGCAAGTCCGATCCCGACGGGTCGCGCCATGGCAGCCAGTCAATGATCCTGATGCCGATGGATGCGCCGGGCGTCACCGTCGAACGCATGCTGTCGGTCTTCGGCTATGACCACGCCCCGCACGGCCACGGCGAGGTGGTGCTGAAGGACGTCCGCGTGCCCGCGACCAACATGCTGCTGGGCGAGGGGCGCGGGTTCGAGATCGCGCAGGGCCGCCTGGGGCCGGGGCGCATCCATCACTGCATGCGCACCATCGGCGCGGCGGAAGTCGCGCTGGAAATGATGTGCCGCCGCCTGACCGGCCGGGTCGCTTTCGGCAAGCGCATTTCCGACCATTCGGTCTGGGAACAGCGCGTGGCGCGCGCGCGCATCGATATCGAGATGAGCCGCCTCCTCTGCCTGAAGGCCGCCGACATGATGGACCGCGCGGGCAACAAGGCGGCGAAGAGCGAGATTGCGATGATCAAAGTGCAGGCGCCCAGCATGGCGCTGCAGATCATCGACGACGCGATCCAGGCCTATGGCGGCGCGGGCGTGTCGCAGGATACGGTGCTCGCGCATATGTGGGCCAGCATCCGCACCTTGCGCTTCGCCGACGGCCCGGACGAGGTGCATAGCCGCGCCATCGCGCGCGAGGAATTCGGCAAATACGCCGACCTTAAACAGAAACTGCCGGGGATGCGCTGATGCCTGACATGCGCGAAGCCGCCATCGTGTCCACCGCCCGCACGCCTGTCGGCAAGGCGCATCGCGGCGCGTTCAACGCGACCATGCCCGATGTGCTGGCCGCCCATGCGATGAATGCCGCGATAGACCGCGCCGGGATCGATCCCGCGCGCATCGACGACGTCATGTGGGGCGCGGGCGGGCAGTTCGGTCCGCAGTTCTACAATATCGGCCGCATGAGCCTGTTCACCGCGGGCCTGCCGCAGGAACTGCCTGCCTTCACGCTGGACCGCAAATGCGCGTCGGGCCTGACCACGGTGGCGCTGGCGGCGCGCAGCATCATCGCGGGCGATGCCGATGTGGTGCTGGCGGGCGGATCGGAATCGATCTCCACCACCCTGGGGCAGCCGCCCATCGCGGGGCCGCACTGGCGCTCGCCCACCGTGAGCGAGGCCGAACCCGACGCCTATATGGCGATGATCGAGACGGCCGAGATCGTCGCGCAGCGCTATGGCATCAGCCGCGAGGCGCAGGACGAATTCTCCGCCATCAGCCAGCAGCGCGCCGCCGATGCGACGCAGGCGGGCAGGCTGGCGGACGAGATCGTGCCGATCACAGTCGAGAAACTGCTGCGCGCGAAGGACGGCACCGAAACGGGGCGCGAGACTTTGACCGTCAGCGCCGACGAAGGCATCCGCGCCGACACCACGGCCGAGGCGCTCTCCGCGCTGAAGCCGGTGTGGAAGGACGGGATGAAGGTCAAGGAAGGCCGCTTCGTCACCGCCGGAAACGCCAGCCAGCTGTCCGACGGCGCCGCCGCGCAGATCGTGATGGACCGCGCCACCGCCGAGGCCGAGGGACGCGAGGTGCTGGGCATCTTCCGCGGCTTTCAGGCCGCGGGCTGCGCGCCCGACGAGATGGGCATCGGCCCGGTGTTCGCGATCCCCAAACTGCTGGAGCGCGCGGGGCTGAAAGTCTCCGACATTGGCCTCTGGGAAATCAACGAGGCCTTCGCCAGCCAGGCGCTCTATTGCCGCGACCGGCTGGGGATCGATCCCGACCGGCTCAACGTCAATGGCGGGGCCATCGCCATCGGCCATCCCTTCGGCATGACCGGATCACGTCTGGTCGGCGCGGCCCTGCTGGAAGGGCGGCGGCGCGGCGTGCGCCATGTTGTCGTCTCGATGTGCGTCGCGGGCGGCATGGGCGCGGCCGGACTTTTCGAAATCCCCTCATGACAGGACACAAGCCATGGATCTGAACTTTACCCCCGAAGACGAAGCCTTCCGCGAGGAAGTTCGCAGCTTCCTCAAGGAAAAGCTGCCCGCCCGCCTGTCCGACAAGGTGCGGCAGGGCCAGCGCCTGACCAAGGAAGACATGGAGGAATGGCATGCCATCCTGAACGAACAGGGCTGGCTGGCGAACCATTGGCCCGAGGAATGGGGCGGCACCGGGTGGAGCGTGATCCAGCGCTTCATCTTCGAGACCGAGGTCGCCATGGCCCATGCTCCGCGCATCGTGCCGTTCGGCCTGTCGATGCTGGCCCCGGTGCTGATCAAATATGGCAGCGAGGAGCAGAAGAAGCACTGGCTGCCCCGCATCCTCGACGGCACCGACTGGTGGTGCCAGGGCTATTCGGAACCCGGCGCCGGATCGGACCTTGCCAGCCTGAAGACCAGCGCGCGGCGCGAGGGCGATCATTACATCGTCAACGGGCAGAAGACCTGGACCACGCTGGGCCAATATGCCGACATGATCTTCTGCCTGGTGCGGACCGACAACACCGGCAAGAAGCAGGAGGGGATCAGCTTCCTCCTCATCGACATGAACACGCCGGGGATCGAGGTGCGCCCGATCAAGCTGCTCGAAGGCGATCATGAAGTGAACGAGGTGTTCTTCACCGATGTGAAGGTGCCGGTCGAAAACCTTGTCGGCGAGGAGAACAAGGGCTGGACCTATGCCAAGTACCTGCTCACCTATGAACGCACCAATATCGCGGGCGTGGGCGCATCGATGGCGGCGTTCGAGCAGCTGAAGGAGCATGCCCGCACCACCATGCGCGGCGGCAAGCCGCTGACCGAGGATCCGCTGTTCGCCGCCCGGCTGGCGAAGCTGGAAATCGAGCTGGAAAACATGAAGACCACCAACCTGCGCGTGCTGGACGCGGCGGGGCATGGTCAGGCGCCGATGGCCGAAAGCTCGATGCTGAAGATCCGGGGAACCGAGATCCGCCAGCAGATCACCGACCTGATGCGCCGCGCCGCAGGCCGCTATGCCCAGCCCTTCATCACCGAGGCGCTGGAGGAAGGCTTCAACGGCGAGCCGGTGGGACCCGACTGGGCGGCACCGACCGCGGCGCAATATTTCAACACGCGCAAGCTTTCGATCTTCGGCGGCTCGAACGAGGTGCAGCGCGAGATCATCACCAAGGCCATTCTGGAGCTCTGATTCATGGATTTCTCACTGGGCGAAGACCGGCAGATGCTGGTTGATTCTCTGTCGCGTTTTCTGGCAGACAATTTCGACTGGAAGGCGCGCGAGGCCGCCATCGGCAGCGACGAAGGCTTCAGCCGCGAATTGTGGAACGGGCTGGCCGAACTGGGCGTGATCGGTTCGTGGTTCGGCGAGGATGCGGGCGGCTATGGCGGCAGCGCCTTCGATGTCGGCGCGACCTTCGGCGAGCTGGGCCGCGCATTGGCGACGGGGCCGTTCCTGGGCAGTCTGATGGCGGGCAAGGTGCTGGAAGCCCTGGGCGATCATTCGGCGCTGGAAAGCATGATTGCGGGCGAGAGCATCGTCACATTCGCGCATGACCCGGCCATCGGTGGCGACGGCGCGCCTCTGGGCGATGTCACCGCCAAGCAGGGCGACGGCGGCTGGACGCTGACAGGCGCCAAAGGCGTGGTCGAATATCTGGGCAGCGCGGACAAGGCCGTGGTCACGAGCGAGGGATCGGCATTCCTCGTCGACCTCTCCGCAGATGGCGTCACGGTCCACGACTATCCGCTGGTCGACGGCGGATCGGCAGGCGAATTGCGGTTGGACGGTGCGCCCGCGACCTTGCTGGGCGAAGACGGCAAGGCGGGCGATGCCATCGATGCGGCACGGGCGATGGGGCTGGTCGGGGTCGCATGGGAAGGCGTCGCGGTGATGGACGTGCTGCGCGCGATGACGCTCGATTATCTGCGCACGCGCAAGCAGTTCGGCGTGCCGATCGGCAAGTTCCAGGCGCTGCAGCACCGCATGGCGACCGTCGCGCTTGAGATCGAGCAGGCGCGATCCGCTGCGATCAACGCCGCCGCCAATTACGACAAGGATCCGGCGACGCGCGACCGCTTTTGCTCGGCGGCGAAATACACGCTGGGCGCGGTCGGCAGCCTTGCGGCAGAGGAAGCGATCCAGCTGCATGGCGGCATCGGCATGACCTGGGAACTGCCGCTGTCGCATTACGCTAAGCGCATGGTGATGCTGGGCCACGTGCTGGGGGACGAGGACGAGCATCTCGCCCGTTTCGTCGAACTGGGGAAGGCGGCCTGATTCCTGTAAAGGCCCTGCGCCGGCCTAGCCGCGTGCGGGGCCGTAGCGCTCGCGCAGTTCGCGTTTGAGCACCTTGCCGATGGCGCTGCGGGGCAGCGCATCGACCGGGACGAGGTCATGCAGCCGCTGCGTCTTGCCCAGCTTGCCATTGACCGCGGCCAGCAGCGCCTGCGCATCCGCGCCCTCGCGCAGCACCGCGAAGGCCACCGGCGTCTCGCCCCATTGGCGCGAGGGGACGCCCACCACCGCCGCTTCGCGCACCGACGGCTGCGCGACCAGCACCGCCTCAATATCTGAGGGATAGATGTTGAAGCCGCCCGAGATGATCATGTCCTTGGCGCGGTCGATCAGCATCAGGAAACCGTCTTCGTCGAAGCGGCCTATATCGCCGTGCCGGATGAAGCGGCGGCCCTGATCGTCGTGCCACTCGGCCTCCCGCGTCTTGCCGGGCTGGCCCAGATAGCCGGTCATCATCGCGCCCGAATGGCCGACGACTTCGCCTGCCTCTCCTGCGGCGACTTCGCGGCCGTCCTCGCCGATCAGGCGGATGTCGTGCCCCTCGACCGGGCGGCCGACCGTGTGAAGCATATCCGGATATTCGTGGGCCTGCAGGATGCAGGTGCCGCCGCCCTCGGTCATGCCGTAGATATTGATGAGAGCGCCCGGCCAGCGCGCCAGCACATCGGCCATCAGCGCAGGCGGAAAGGGCGCGCTGGTGCTGGACTTGAAGCGATAGGACGACAGGTCGAACCGGTCGAAATCGGGCAGGTCCATCAGCCGCTGGTACTGCACCGGCACCAGCGCCGCATGGGTCACGCGGTGCCGCTGGGACAGTTCCAGAAAGCGCCGCGCATCGAACTTGGACATCATCACCACATGCCCGCCGCCCGCCAGCGCGGGCAGGAAGCAGACCAAAGTCGTGTTCGAATAAAGCGGGGTCGAGATCAGCGTCACCGCGCTTTCGTCATAGCCGAAGCGGGCCGCGCGCGCGACATGGCCGTGGCGCATGGCGTGGCTCTGCACGATGCCCTTGGGCGTGCCGGTCGTGCCCGACGAATAGATGATGTTGAACGGGTCCCCGGGCGCGATCGCGACGGGGGAGGGGGCCCCCCGATCCTCTTCCATCCAGCCGGTCATGGCCGCACCGTCCATCGCGGTGATGCGGGGGCCGGATTCCCGGACGTCGGCGGGAAGGGCCGCGATGGCGTCGCTATCGGCAAACAGATGGCTGGCCCCGCAGTCGCGCAGCATGGCGGCGATGGCCTCCGGCGTGGCGGACGCCGTCAGCGGCGCGGCCACCGCGCCGATCCGCAGCGCGGCGCAGAAGACCAGCGCATGGGGGATCGAATTGCGGCCCAGCATGGCCACCGCATCGCCTTTTCCCACGCCCTCTGCCTGAAGCCGCGCGGCGATGCGGTCGATCCGCTGGTCCAGCGCGGCCCAATCGATCGTTCCGTCCGCATCGGTCAGCGCGGGATCGCCAGGCCGCCTGCGGGCATGATCGCGCAGCAGATCCGCAAAGGGCCGGAACGGAGGCGTTTCGGTCAATATCCGGCGGCCCGTGCCAGCGCCTCGGCATGGAAGTCGGCGTCGCCGAACATCTCGGCCAGCACGCGCTGGCGCTTCATGAAGAAGCCGATGTCGTGCTCGTCGGTCATGCCGATGCCGCCGTGCATCTGGATCGCTTCCTGCACCGCCAGTGCGCTGGCCATGCCGGTCATCGCCTTGGCGACGCTGGCGGCTTCATGCGCGCCTTCGCTGCCGTCATCCAGCAATTGCTGCGCCTTCAGCGTGGCGGCGCGGGCGACCTCGATCTCGCAGTAAAGATGCGCGGCGCGGTGCTGCAGCGCCTGGAACGATCCGATGATGCGGTCGAACTGCTTGCGTTCGCGCATATAGGACAGCGTCATGCCGCTTGCCCCTTCGGCCAGCCCGACCAGCTCGGCAGAGGAACCTGCGCGCAGGGCGGAAAGCACATGGCCCAAAGTGTCGGATCCGCGGTCGACCTCGCCCAGAACGGCATCGCCGTCGACCTCGACGCCCTCCAGCACCACGCGCGCGGCATGGCCGCTGTCGACCAGCATTTCGGATTGCAGCGTCACGCCCGGCGCGCTGCGGGGGATGGCGAACAGGGTGATGCCGTCCGCTTCGCGCTCGCCGCCGGCGGTTCGGGCGGAGACGATCAGCAGGTCGCTCGCCTGCGCCTGCACGGTAAAGCTCTTGGCCCCGTCGATGCGGAAGCCATTGCCGCTGCGTTCGGCGCGGGTCGCCACCCGGTGCGGGCGGTGCCGCGCGCCTTCCTCCAGCGCCAGCGCGGCGACGGTCTCGCCCGCGACGATGCCGGGCAGCCATGCCTGCCGCGCCGCCGGGCTGCCCGATTTCAGCGCCGTTACCGCGCCGACCGACGTCGTCAGGAAGGGCGAGGGCGACAGGTTGCGCCCGATCTCCTCCAGCACCCCCCCCGCCTCGACATGGCCGAGGCCGAGGCCGCCGTCTTCCTCGCCCACCAGCAGGCCGGTGAAGCCCATGTCGGCGAACTCGCGCCACAGATCGCGCGAGAAGCCGTCGGCGTTCCCTTCGTCGCGCAGTGCGCGCAGATGCGACACCGGCGCCTTGTCCGCCAGAAAGGGGCGGGCGCTGTCGGCCAGCATCTGCTGGTCCTCGTTCCAGTACATCGGCATTGGTCAGCCCCCCGGCAGGTCAAGAATGCGCTTGGCGATGATGTTCAGCTGGATCTCGGACGTGCCGCCCTCGATCGAATTGGCCTTGGTGCGCAGCCATGCGCGCGGCGCGGCGCCGCCATTGCTGCCCTCGCTATCCCATTCCAGCGCGTCATGCCCGCCCGCCGCCATCAGCAGCTCGTGCCGCTGCTTGTTCAGCTCGGTCCCGAAATATTTCATCATCGACGGCTGCGCGGGATGCGCCTTGCCGGCCTTCAGCGTGTCGATGAAACGCTCCGCCATGGCGGCAAAGGCGCGGCTGCGCACCTCGAACAAGGCGATGCGCGCGCGCAGCACCGGATCGTCGAGCCGCCCGTCCTCATTACGGCCCAGATGGCGCAGCGCGGTATCGGGCACCGATGCCCCGCCGCCGCGCGATCCCATGCCCGATATCATCTCCCGCTCGTGCCCCAGCAGATATTTGGCGACGTCCCAGCCCTTGTTGATCTCTCCGACCACGTTCGACTTGGGCACTTTCACATCGTCGAAGAAAGTCTCGCAGAACGGGGAATAGCCGCTGATCAGCCGGATGGGTTTCGTGGAAACGCCCTCCTGCTCCATGTCGAACAGCAGGAAGGAGATGCCGCCCTGCTTGCTGCTTGTATCGGTGCGGACCAGGCAGAAGATCATGTCCGCCTTGTCGGCATAGCTGGTCCAGACCTTCTGGCCGTTGATCAGGAAATGATCGCCGATGTCCTCGGCGCGTGTGGCCAGGCTGGCGAGGTCGGACCCCGCATTGGGTTCGGAATAGCCCTGGCACCAGCGGATCTCTCCGCGCGCGATGCGGGGCAAATGTTCGTGCTTCTGCTCTTCGGTCCCGTATTTCAGCAGCGCGGGGCCCAGCATCGAGATGCCAAAGCTCTGCAGCGGATTGCGGCAGCCCAGCGCGGCCATTTCCTCGCGCAGCACCTTGGCTTCGGCGGCGCTCAGCCCGCCGCCGCCATATTCGGCGGGCCAGTCGGGCACGGTCCAGCCGCGCTCCCCCATGACCCGCAGCCATTCGGCCTGTGCCGGGCTGGAGGGCTGGAACTTGCGCCCGCCCCAGCATACGTCCGCATCCGACTTGGGCGGCGTGCGCATTTCAGGCGGGCAGTTTTCCTCCAGCCATGCGCGGGTCTCGCGGCGGAAGCTGTCGAGTTGCTGGTCCATCATCGATCCCCTGCGGCGCCGCGTTCGATCAGCTCGATCTTGTGCCCGTGCGGCGTAGTCATGAACAGGATGCGCGCCGCGCCCAGAGAAAACGGCCCGCTCGCGATGCGCCCGCCCGCTGCCTCGATCCGTGCAGCGACGGCGTCGAGGTCGTCTACGGTGAAGCCGACGGGACCGTGGGCCGTGCCCTGCGTGATGGCGCGGCCGTCGGTCCATTGGATCAGCACCAGCGTGAAAGACCCGCCAGGGCTCACCATCATCCGCTCGCGAAAGCGCGGCGTATCGATCCTGTCGGCGCAGTCCAAGCCCAGCACATCGGCATAGAAGCGCGCGGCCTCGTCCGCGTCGGGCACGATCAGCTTGAAGAAGGCCAGCCTCCCGGCCGCCGCTTCCACTGGCGCCGCGGCGTCGGCCTCAGCCATTGAACCGCTCGCCCTTCGCGGCCTTGTCCTTCAGCAGCGACGAGATCCTGAGGTCGGGCATCGCATCCGCGTGGCGTTCCAGCCCGGCGACGACGGCGTCCAGCCCTACGGTGTCGGCCCAGAACATCGGCCCGCCGGTATAGGCAGGCCAGCCATAGCCGTTGAGCCACACCATATCGATGTCGCTGGCGCGCTGCGCGATCCCTTCCTCCAGGATCAGCGCGCCCTCGTTGACCATGGGAAAAAGCAGGCGTTCGCGGATCTCGTCATCGCCAATGTCGCGCTGGGTCTTGCCCGATCTGGCGGCGAAATCGGCGACGATGGCGTTCACCTCGTCCGAAGGCGTGCGATTGCGCTTTTCGTCATAGTCGTAGAAGCCCTTGCCGGTCTTCTGCCCGCGCCGCCCGCGCTCGCACAGCACGTCGCGGATCGTCTCGCCCTTCGATTCCTCTTCCTTCCAGCCAAGGTCGAGGCCGGCGAGGTCGGCCATCTGGAACGGTCCCATGGGAAAGCCGAAATCGAGCAGCACCTGGTCGATCTGGTGCGGCTTGGCGCCTTCCATCAGCAGCGCATTGGCCTGTTTCTGGCGCGCCGCGAGCATGCGATTGCCGATGAAGCCGTGGCACACGCCCGACACGACCGCGACCTTGCCGATGGTCTTGGCCAGTTTCATCGCGGTCGCCAGCACCTGCGGCGCGGTCCTGTCGCCGCGCACGATTTCCAGCAGCCGCATGACATTGGCGGGCGAGAAGAAATGCAGGCCGATCACCCAATCGGGCCGGCTGGTCGATGCGGCAATCTCGTTCACGTCGAGATAGCTGGTATTGGTCGCCAGGATCGCGCCCGGCTTCATGATGGAATCGAGCTTGCCGAACACCTCTTTCTTGATGTCCATCAGCTCGAACACCGCCTCGATCACCAGATCGCAATCGGCAAGGTCGGCGTAATCCAGCGACCCGGTCAGATGGCCCATCGCGGCGTCGACCTGCTGCTCGGTGATACGGCCCTTCTTGGCGGTATTCTCGTAATTGCGGCGGATGATACCCATGCCGCGGTCGAGCGCGTCCTGCTTCATCTCGACCATGGTGACCGGGATGCCCGCGGACAGGAAATTCATCGCGATGCCGCCGCCCATGGTGCCCGCGCCGATGATGCCGACCTTGCGGATCGGCAGGATCTCGGTGTCCTTCGGCAGATCGTCGATCTTCTGCGCGGCGCGTTCGGCGAAGAACACGTGGCGCAGCGCTTTCGACTGCGTGCCGGTGACGAGCTTCTGGAACAGCGCCCGCTCGGTCTTGACGCCTTCCTCGTAAGGCTTGGCGACGGCTGCCTCGACTGCCTGAATGCAGGCCTCGGGCGCTTCGAAGCCCTTGAGGCGGCGGGCATTGGCCTTGCGGAAATCGTCGAAGGCGGAAGGCGGCGTGTCCGAAATGCGGTCGCTGCGGCGGCTGGATACCGGATGGTCGGAGCGGCCCGCGACATCCTGCGCGAAGGCGATGGCGGCGTCTTCAAGACCGGCCTCGTCCTCAACCAGCGCGTCGAGCAGGCCCATCGCCTTCTCCTTCTTCGCCGGAACCGGATTGCCGGTGACGATCATCGGCAGCGCGGCTTCGACACCGACCACGCGGGGCAGGCGCTGCGTGCCGCCCGCGCCGGGCAGGATGCCCAGCTTCACCTCGGGCAGGCCCATTTTCGCCGAGGGGACGGCCACGCGGTAATGACAGCCCAGCGCAACCTCCAGTCCGCCGCCCAGCGCCGTACCGTGGATCGCGGCGACGACGGGCTTGGGGCAATCCTCGATCGCGTCGATCACTTCGGGCAGGCTGGGGGAGACCGGCGGCTTGCCGAATTCGGTGATGTCCGCGCCTGCGAAGAAGGTGCGCCCGTCGCAGCGGATCACCACCGCGCTGACCGCATCGTCCGACGCGGCCTGCTGCATGGCACCCGCCAGCCCCTGCCTGACCGCCGCGCCCAGCGCATTGACCGGCGGATTGTCGGCGGTGACGACCAGCACGTCGCCCTGCATGCGGGTGGATATCACGGACATTGCACTCTCCTCGATCCCGATACGATCCCGCGTGCCATCGGGCAGCGAGGGACTTTGCCCGTCACGGCGGGCTTTCCATACCCACTATTCTAACAAATCGCTTTCGAGATCAAGCGCCGTTTGCGCAGCGCGTCAATAGCAAGGGTTAGCCGCGCAAAACCGGCGCAAGCGGACCCTTGCGGAAAGCAAACCGTAAAACTGAAATGGTGAATTGGTCAGGCTCTTTGACGCGGACCGATTCGCCGCCTCGCGTCAGCCGAACAGCGCAACCGTCTGCGAGGCGAGGGCGATGGCCTCGCCCTCGCTGTTCCACATCGCCATGGACTGCGCCGACAGGCCCCGCCGCGCCTGCTCGCTGCGCGATTCCAGCAACCACCACCCGTTGCGCGTCCGCGGATCGGCAGAGAGGATGTCGAGGTTCCACGTCGCCGACGACACCGGGCCGACCCCGTCCAGCAGGCGAATGGCGGCAGGCGGCAGCCCGTCGCCCATCACCAGCAGTTCGGTCGTGGCATCCAGCCCTTCGCGCTCGCGCAGGCGGACCCAGCGGCGCAGCAGCGGTTCAGTCGTCTGTTCGGGCGGCAGCGAATGCGCGAATTCCATCTTGCGCACAAAGGCGGGGGCGCCTTCGGGCAGTTCCGCCGGGCTTTCGCCCGCCGCGGGACCCGGTGGGGCGGGCGGTGCGGCAAGATCGGCGCGCGAGGGGCGCTCGGCCATGCAGGCGAAGATCGCCTTCAGCACCACGCCTTGCGGGCCCTTCAGCTCGGACTCGACAAAGGCGCTGGAACGGCCCCGGCGCAGCAGCCGGGCAGAGCCGGTGACATGACCCTCGACCGGACCGACAAAGGCGATCTGCGCGCTGCGCAGCGGGGGAAGGTCGGGCAGCAGCGTGGCGGCGGCGCGCCATGCCAGCGCGCTCGACAGCCCGCCATAGCAGGTGCGCCCCTGCTTCCAGTCGTCGGGAATCTCGCCCTCGACCCGGCCCGCATCGACCAGGGTCGACGCAAGCCATTCGCCTGCCGCTACCATGCGGCGCCTTTCTGGTCGGCCGGACGGCGCGCGGTGGGATGCGATGCGGACAGCCCGCCATCGACCGCCAGCGCCTGCCCGGTGATATAGCTCGCCGCGTCGGAGCACAGGAACATCGCGGTCGCGGCGATTTCCCCAGGCTTTCCGCCGCGGCCCAGCGGGTTCAGCATGCCCACCTTGTCCAGCTTGCCCGCCGCGCGTGCGCCGTCGAACAGGGGCTGGGTCATGCCGGTCTCGACCAGGCCGGGACACACCGCGTTGATCCGCACGCCCGATCCGGCAAGTTGCTGCGAAGCGGTCTGCACCAGATTGATGACTCCTGCCTTGGACGCCGAATATTGCGCGGGGCCTGCGCCCGAACGCAAGCCAGCGACGCTGGCAGTACACAGGATCGCGCCGCCGCCATGGCGCGCGATGACGGGCGCGGCATGTTTCACCGCCAGGAAGGGGCCGATCAGATTGACGCGCAGCACCTCCAGCCACAACTCGGGCGTGGCATCGAAATAGCCGCCGGGCGTGCCGCCGGTGATCCCCGCATTGGCATAGAAGATGTCCAGCCTGCCGAATTCCGCTTCGGCGCGCTCGATGGCGGCGGTGACGTCGGCCTCGCTGCCCGCGTCGCCCTGCTGCGCGATGACGCTTTCGCCTGCCAGTTCCTCCACCGCCGGTTCGCGGTCGAAGGCCAGCACTTTCGCACCCGCATCGGCAAAGGCGAGCACGCTGGCCCGCCCGATGCCCGATGCCGCGCCGGTGATGACCGCGACCTTGCCATTCAGCGCCCCCTTCATATGGTGATGCCGCCGTCGATCACGACCATCTGCCCGGTCATCCAGCCGCCCGCCCGGCCGGCCAGCATCACCGCCACGCCCGCAATATCGTCGGGATCGCCCAGGCGGCGCATCGGCGTGCGGGCGGCGGTCGCGTCGTGGACTTTCTGGTCCTCCCACAAGGCTCGGGCGAAATCGGTCTTCACCACGCCCGGCGCGATGGCGTTGACGCGGATATTGTGCTTGCCGTTCTCGACCGCGTAATTGCGCACCAGCTGGAAGTCGGCGGCCTTGGACACGTTATAGGCGCCGATGGTCGGCGATCCGCGCAGGCCGCCGATGGAGGACACGACGATGATCGCGCCCCCGCCGCTGGCGCGCATGTCGGGCAGCGCCTGCTGGATCAGCCAATGGTTCGACAGGACGTTGTTGTCGAGCACCTTGCGGAACTGCTCGTCGCTGATGTCGTCGAGCGATCCGTAATGCGGATTGCTGGCGGCGTTGCAGACCATGATATCGATCGGGCCGAACTCGGCGCGGGTCTTCGCGGCCAGCTCCTCCAATGCCTGCTTCGACGAAATGCTGGCGGCGATGGCGACCGCGCGCCCCGCGCCCTTGGCGTTGATCCCCTCGGCCACGGTGTCGCAGTCTTCCTGCGTGCGGCTGGATATCACGACATTCGCGCCATGCGCGGCCAGCTGCTCGGCAATGGCGCGGCCGATCCCGCGTGAGGATCCGGTCACGATGGCGGTCTTGCCGGTCAGATCGAAAAGCGACATGCAAATGCTCCTGCTGTGTTGTTGGGCGCTCAGCGCGCCTGCTGCGCGAAGGCCCACGCCTGCTGTGCAAGGGGAACGACCCGCGCCGCCGTTCGCTCCGCCTCGGCGCTGGAGGCGTTGCCGTCGATGATGCGTTTCTTGATGCCCTGCACGATGCCGACAAGGCGGAAGAGATTATAGGCGAAATACCAGTTGAGGTCGGGCACCCCGCTGCGCCCGGTCTTCTCGCAATAAAGGTCGGTAATCTCCTCAAGCGTCGGGATGCCCAGCGCAGGCAGGTCCAGCCCGCCCAGCTGCGCGCCGCGCTCACCCTGCGGCATCGCCCAGTTCATCGCCAGATAGGCAAAATCGGCCAGCGGATCGCCCAGCGTGGACAGCTCCCAGTCCAGCATCGCCAGTATCTCGGGCCGGTCGGGCGCATAGATCAGATTGTCGATGCGGTAATCGCCGTGAATGATCGAGACGCGGTCCTGCACCGGCAGACCCTTGGGCAGCCATTCGATCAGCCTCTCGACCTCGGGAATATCGTCGGTCTGCGATGCGCGGTACTGGCGGGTCCAGCGCCGGACCTGACGTTCGAAATAATTACCGGGCGCGCCATAGTCGCCAAGCCCGACGGCCTCGGGCTCGACCGCGTGCAGCCGCGCCAGCGCGTCGACCATCGCGTGATAGATAGCCTTGCGTTCGGCGGGGTCGCAATCGGGCAGCGCGCCGTTCCAGAAGGTACGCCCCTCGACCATTTCCATGACATAGAACGCCGATCCGATGACCTGCTCGTCCTCGCACAAAGCATAGGGGCGGGCGACGGGCACATCGGTAGGATAGAGCGCGCCGATCAGGCGAAACTCGCGCTCGACCGCATGGGCCGAGGGGAGCAGCGGGCCGAAGGGCTTGCGCCGTAGCACATATTTCTGGCTGTCGGTGTCGATCCGATAGGTCGGGTTGGACTGGCCGCCGGGGAACTTGACGATGGAGCGGATCGGGCCGGAACCCGCGACATGTTCGCCCATCCAGGCGGTCAGCCGGTCCTCGTCAAGATCGGCGAATGGCGAATCGCCAGAAGTCGCTTGCGGCGCGGCCGGTTCCTTTGTCACCTATGCTTCATCCCGTCCCGTGTTCTGTGTTTGATGGATACCTTAAATTCAAAGTTGGCCGGATGGCAACAGCAATCTGTGCTGGCAGTACGGGATATGGGCTTGTTTCGTGATCCGGAGCATTCGATACCACATATTCAAACAAGACTTGTGTCCGATATGGGCACGGGCCTAGTCTGGCGCCGGGAAAGGAATGCCGAATGACGCAAATCGCCGAGGAACGGGCGCATCTGATCACCCGCATGAAGGGGGCGGTCTATACATCGGGCTGGCTGACCGTGTCGCAGCAGATGGTCGACCGCTTCGCCGATGCGACCGGGGACCACCAGTATATCCATGTCGATCCTGAGCGTGCGGCCAAAACCCCGTTCGGCGGCACCATCGCGCATGGTTTCCTGCTGCTCTCGCTGTTGCCGCGGCTGCTGGCCGATGCGGGCAGGCCCGCCATTCCGGGGGTGGTGATGGGCATCAATTACGGCACCGACCGGGTGCGCTTTGTCCAGCCGGTGCGAACCGGGTCCGAAGTGCGCGGCCTGTTCACCGTCGCGGACATTCAGGAAAAGGCGCCGGGCCGGTACCAGCAGGTGCTGGATGCCGAGATGCAGGTGCAGGGGCAGGACAAGCCCGCCCTGATCGCGCGATGGATCGGGCAGTTCGTGGTGGACACGGCCGCATGAGCGCCGATGCAGAAACCATGCTGGCCCAAAGGCTGGTCGCGCTGGACGGGTCGCGCAATTTCCGCGATTTCGGCGGCTATCCGGCGGCGGACGGGCGGATCGTGCGGCGCGGGCGGCTGTTCCGCGCGAACCGGCTTTCGCGGCTGAGCGCAGACGACTGCCGCAGGCTGGACGATCTGGGCATTCGCACGATCTTCGATCTGCGCGCCCGGCACGAGCGCGAGGCCGATCCGACCACATGGACCGGCGATCATCTGGAAACCCATGTATTCCGCCCCGGCCACAAGCGCCGCCTGATCGACATGGCGATGGATTATCCGCCGACCGAAGAGGGCGCGCACCGGCTGATGATCGATTTCTATGCCGAACTGCCGCGCACCATGGCGCATGTCTTTGGTGAGGTGCTGCACCGCATCGCCGATGGCGCGGTGCCCTGCGTGATCCATTGCTCGGCGGGCAAGGACCGCACCGGTATGGCGGCGGCGCTGGTGCTGGCGGCGCTGGGGGTGGAGCGCGAGCTTATCCTTGCCGATTACGCGCTGACCGGGCTGACGCGGCTGGACACCGGCGATCAGGCGCGCGCGGTGCTGCGCGACGGATCGCGCAGCGCATTCCACGAACGCTTCGGCGCCGATGCGATCGCGGTGATGATGGCCGCGCCGCCCGCCTATATCGGCGCTGCGCTGGACGCCATCGACGCCTCGCATGGCTCGGTCACGGGCTATCTCGACAGTCTTGGCGTGGACGAGGCCATGCGCCAGAAAATGCGCGGCGCATTGCTGCAGGAACAGGACAGGGAAGGATCCAATTCATGAAAGCGCTTTTGTCGAAAGAGACCGGCGGCCCCGACACGCTCAGCCTTGAGGATATTTCCGCGCCGGAGCCAAAGGAAGGCGAACTTCTGGTCCGCGTGCTGGCCTGCGGCATCAACTATCCCGACGTGCTGATCATCGAGGACAAGTACCAGTTCAAGCCCGAACGTCCCTTCGCGCCCGGCAGCGAGATCTGCGGCGAGGTGCTGGCGGTCGGCGAGGGCGTGTCGGGCTGGGCAAAGGGTGACCGGCTGATCTGCGTTACCGGCCACGGCGGATTGTGCGAGCAGATGAATGTGCCCGCGAACCGCAGTTTCCGCCTGCCCGAAGGCGCCGATCCGGTGCAGGGCGCGGCGCTGCTGATGACCTATGCCACCACGATCCACGCGCTGATCGACCGCGGCCATCTGCAGGCGGGGCAGACCCTGCTGGTGCTGGGCGCGGCGGGCGGGGTCGGGCTGGCCGCGGTCGAGATCGGCAAGGCGCTGGGCGCGCGCGTCGTCGCCGCGGTGTCGAGCGAGGACAAGGCGCAGGCCGCGCGCGACGCGGGCGCGGACGAGGCGCTGATCTATGACCGCGCGCCCTTCGACAAGGCGCAATCCAAGGCCTTGGCCGACCGCTTCAAGCAGGCCGTCGGCAAGGACGGGGCGGATGTGATCTATGACCCCGTCGGCGGCGATTACTGCGAACCCGCACTGCGCTCGATCGGCTGGGAGGGGCGCTATCTGGTGGTCGGCTTTCCGGCGGGAATCCCGCGCCTGCCGCTCAACCTGACGCTGCTGAAAAGCTGCGATGTGTGCGGCGTGTTCTGGGGCGCGTTCGCCGCCCGCGATCCGCAGCGCAACGCCCAGCATGTCGCACAGCTGATGGAGTGGTGGCAGGAAGGCAGGATCACCCCGCGCATCGACCGCCAGTATCCGCTGGAACAGGGCGGCGAGGCGATCCAGTGGCTGGCGAGCCGCAAGGCCATCGGCAAGATTGTGGTCACGCCGGGCTGACCGATTGCCTGCGCCTGTCGCCATCGACTAGACCCTGTTCGAATGGAACGGGGAGGATCGATGGCCGAGAAAGCGGGCAAGCGCGATTACCGGACGGCGGACGAACGCGCCGCGCAGATGATCGATGCCGCCCATGCCATTATCGAGCGCGAGCGTTCGACCGAGCTTTCGCTGCGCGATGTCGCCGATGCGGTGGGGGCCAGCCGGGCGCTCGCCTATGCCTATTTCGCGGATCGCTACCGCCTGATCGAGGCAGTGCTGGACCGGCAGGCCGATGTGCTGCGCGAGGCCGGAATCGAGGAAGCCGCTGCCGACGGCCCTTTCGCAGAGAGGGCGGGACGGGTCGCGGCGATCTATCTCGACCATGTGGCGCAGCACGGTTCGGTGCTGGAAATCGTGATGCGCGAGCCGGAAGTCATGCGCGAATTGCAGACCGAGGCTTCGGCGATCCGCAGCCGCCTCTATCGCAGGCTGACCCGCGCGGCGCGGCGCGATCTGCACATGCCAGCGCCGGATGCGCTGGCGCTGGTGCAATTGCTGGCGGTGATCCCCGAGGAAGCGGGCAAGCAACAGCGCGCAGGCCATCTCGACAGGGCCGAAGCGCACCGCTTGTGCGAACGGCTGCTCGCCGCAGGGATCGAGGCGCAGGTTCCCCGCCGCTAGTCCGGCGTGCCCCTCGCGGCATTGCTGCGCATCCCGGCCAGCACCAGCGAGAGACTGAGTCTATTGGCGGTCACGCCGCGGATCCGGTGCGCCGCCAGCAGGCTCCCCGCGCGCAGGACGATGGCCGACAGCACCGCGTTGGAGGCGGCCGCCTCGGCCTCGCTCATCCCATAGCGCTGCTGCATCGAGGCGAGCAGCGGCATCCGCGAACGGCGCGCCGCCTCGTCCCGCTCGCCGCGCAGGGCGCTGCGGATCTCGGCAACGCGCAGCAGCGATTGCAGCAGCGGCCCGCGCCGTTCCATGTCGTCGAGATAGCTGATGGTCGACAGGATCACCGCCGTCTGCACATCGCCGCCGCGCAGCGCCACGTCGCGCCGCGCGCTTTCCACCCGCTCCAGCTCGCGCCGGGTCAGCGCCAGCAGCAGGTCGATGCGGCGCGAGAAGCAATTGTGCCCCTGCGCCTGCGACAGGCCGATTTCTGCCGCGACGCGCCTGACCGTGACTTCGCCCAGGCCTTCCGACACCACGATCCCCGCCGCCGCGTCGAGCATTTCCTGCTGCCGGTCGGCAATCGACTTGCGGGTGCGGGGACGCGCCGGGGCGGCATCAGGCGATTCGCCGGTCGTGCCGTTTCGAGGATCGGATCGGTTGCGGCTCATGCCGGCAATCTGCGCCGGCGATGCGCCCGTGACAAGCCGATAGCCCTGTAAAACCCACGGATTTCCGCAGGGACGAAGGGGGTTCGGCCCATACGCGCAAAATGCCCCGAACCTGATCATTCAAACAGTCTTTCAATTTATGGGTATGTCGATTATGCACATCGGCAACAGGCATCAGGCGGCCTTCCGATTCCATTAGAAGATCGGGAATCGCCGCCGCGCCGATAATCAGGAGAGGTCATTTGCTGGAAAACCGCTTTACGCGACTGTTCGGTGTGCAGCATCCGCTGGTGATGGGTGGCATGCAATGGGTGGGCCGCGCGCCGCTGGTCGCCGCCGTGGCCGAGGCGGGGGCCCTGGGCTTCCTGACGGCGCTGACCCAGCCAACCCCCGAGGAACTGGCGCGAGAGATCGCCCGCGTTCGCGAGCTGACCGACAAGCCGTTCGGCGTGAACCTCACCATCCTGCCCACGATGAAGCCGCCGCCCTATGCCGAATTTCGCCGCGCGATTATCGAAAGCGGCGTCACCATCGTCGAGACCGCCGGCCACCGCCCGCAGGAGCATGTCGAGGATCTGAAGGCGAGCGGGGTGAAGATCATCCACAAGTGCACCGCCGTGCGCCACGCGATCTCGGCCGAGAAGATGGGGGTCGACTGCATCTCGATCGACGGGTTCGAATGCGCGGGCCATCCGGGCGAGGACGATATCGGCGGGCTGGTGCTGATCCCCGCCGCGGTCGACCGGCTGTCGATCCCCGTCATCGCCAGCGGCGGGATCGCCGACGGGCGCGGGCTCGTCGCCGCCATGGCTCTGGGCGCGGAAGGGGCGAACATGGGTACGCGCTTCCTCGCCACGCAGGAATGCGCGATCCACGACAACGTCAAGCAGCGCATCGTCGAGGCGAGCGAGCGCGACACAAACCTGATATTCCGCAGCCTGAAGAACACCGCCCGCGTGGGCCGCAACAAAATCTCCGACGAGGTGGTGGAGATCCTGAAGCGGCCGCAAGCTGAATTCGCCGATGTCGCCCATCTTGTCGCGGGCGCGAGAGGGCGCGAGGTGATGGAGGAAGGCGACCTCGACAACGGCCTCTACTGGGCCAGCATGGCGCAGGGGTTGATCCATGATGTGCCGACCGTCGCCGAACTGGTGCACGGGATCATGGCCGACGCGCGCGCCATCGTTGGCGAGCGTCTGCCCTCGCTGGTCCCCGAAAAGGCAAACGCCTGATGGCGAACTTCGACACACCTATCGAGCGCGAGGGCGACACGCTGACGGGCCCTTGGCGCATGCCGCGCCAGATGCTGATGGCGCAGGCCTATGACGGCCATGCCTCGATCCATGACGACAGCACCGCGCAGGGGCTGGGCTTCAAGGGCGGCACGATCGAGGGGCCGACCCATTTCAGCCAGTTCGACCCGCTGTGCCACGCGATATGGGGCGACGAATGGTTCGCGCATGGCTGCATCTCGGCCCATTACCGCAGCCCTGTGTTCGAGGGCGAGGAGGTGCGTGCGTCGCTGGAACGCCAGTCCGCCGACCGCGCCGCGATTACCATGGCAAAGCGCGACGGAACCGAGGTGCTGAAGGGCACGGTCTCCATCGGCCCCGACCATCGGCCGAGCGCGCTCGACGAACGGCTGGCGGGCCTTGCCCCGCTGGAGCAGCCGGTGCTGATGTCGGACGCGGCGGTCGGCGCGAAGACAGGTCGCATTCCCGTCCGCATGGATCTGGACCAGCACATGGGCGACCTCTACCCGTTCTCGCTGGCGGGCAAGCTGGAGCGGATGACCGAACCGTCGGAGATCTACCGCAAGATCATCCCGTTCGAAATGGTGAGCGTGCTGGTCAATTCGATCGCGCGCGAACAGCCGTTTCCCGTCCGAGGGCCCAGCGTCGGCCTGTTCGCCGACCAGGAAATCCGCATGCTGCGCGGCCCGCTGAAGGTTGGCCAGCCATATGAGGTCGAGCGCGAGATCGTCGCCCTGTCGGGCAGCCGCAAGACCGAATCCATGTGGGTGCTCAGCCGCGTCTTTGTAACAGGTGACAACAGCCCCGTAGCGACCATGCTGCTCAACACCGCGACGCTGAAGGCGTCCTATGCGCAATATGAGGCCGATCGGTCGGCCCTGTACGGAGATGCTGCCGATGGCTGATTTCAACACGCTGGATTACCGGGTCGAGGACGGGATTGCCATCGCGACTTTCAACCGCCCCGACAAGATGAACACGTTCAACGTGGCGATGACGCAGGACCTGATCGCGCTGTTCGACAAGACCGACGGCGATGACGATGTGCGCGCGGTCGTGCTGACCGGATCGGGCCGCGCGTTCTGTGCGGGCGCCGACCTTGGCGGCGGGGAAAAGACCTTCGATTACAAGCCCGGCGCGCGCGAGGGCGATGTCGATGTGAACGGCGTGCGCCGCGATGGCGGCGGGCGGGTCACCTTGCGCATCTTCCGCAGCCTGAAACCCGTGATCGCGGCCGTGAACGGCGCGGCGGTGGGCATCGGCGCGACCATGCAGCTGCCGATGGATGCGCGGCTGGCCTCGGTCGATGCGCGTTTCGGCTTTGTCTTCGCCCGGCGCGGCATCACGCCCGAGGCATGCTCCAGCTGGTTCCTGCCGCGCCTTGTCGGCATGCCGCGCGCGCTGGAATGGGTCTATAGCGGACGCGTGTTTGGCGCCGAGGAAGCGCTGGAGGCGGGGCTGGTCCAGTCGCTGCACCAGCAGGAGGAACTGCTGGAGGCCGCGGTCGCGCTGGCGCACCGGATGACGGACGAGTCCGCGCCGGTGTCGGTCGCGCTGTCGCGCCGCATGATGTGGCAATCGCTGGGCGCGCCGCATCCGATGCACGTCCACCGCATCGATAGCCGCGCCATCCAGTCGCGCGGCAAAAGCAACGACGCGCGCGAGGGCATCGCATCCTTCATGGAAAAGCGCCCTGCACAATATCCGGACCGGGTGTCGACCGACATGCCCGATTTCTATCCCGACAGCGACGAACCTGAATTCATCTGAGGAACCGACATATGAAAGCGCTAGTCCCGGTAAAGCGGGTGATCGATTACAATGTGAAGCCGCGCGTGAAGGCGGATGGCTCGGGTGTTGATCTTGCGAATGTGAAGATG
>NZMY01000057.1 GCA_002694745.1 Croceicoccus sp.
ATGAGTTCGCCGCCCTCGGCCGCCTCGAACCCGTCGAGCGCGCCATGGGCCTGATGGCCGGCTACGGCATCCAGCTCTGGCCGATCCTGCAGGACGTTCACCAGCTCCGCGCGCTCTACGAGCGCCGCGCCGGCACCTTCCTGTCCAACGCCGGCGTCCTGCAGGTGTTCGGGGTCAACGATCACGACAGCGCCAAGCTCGTCTCCGATCTGCTCGGCCAGGAGACGGTAGTGTTCGAGACCATGAGCCGCGCAATCGACGCGGAGGAAACCGGCATCTCGTTCGGCGCGCAGCATGTCGGCCGCCCGCTGCTCACCCCCGATGAGGTCCGCACGCTGCGCGAGGATTTGCAACTCGTGTTCCTCGCGGGGCAACGGCCGATCGTCGCCGCCAAGCTCAAATATTACGCAGATCGCGAGTTCGCCGGCCGCTTCGACAAAGCGTGAGGTCGTTTAAACGGCATGCCTGTCAAAGCGCCATCGTTCCGATATACAGGCAATATCGAAGTAACGGCGTTCCGCCGCACATTATGCCGCGTCGAAATCGCCCAAAAGCGCGGAAAATCGCGCTTTGGCGTGCGAAAGGTGAGTTTTGGGGTATCAGCTCACCGTTCGCCTTTCGCGCGGCGGTAGGTGATACTCCTAAGGGTCGTGGATCTCGCGCCGGAAAAATCGGCCGTCCGGGAAGCCCTTAGAGCACCGTGGGCAGTTGCGACGCCCGAAACCCTGTCCAGGAGACGGAATCGCGCTGGGTGGCCCGGAAAACGCCCCTGCCGGGACGTTTCCACCCTCCCTGCCCTCTCGATCGGAGCGCCCACATATCCGCTTGGCTTTTCTGGAAAGCCATTTTCCACGGCTGGTCTAGGCAGTGTGCTGGCGATAGGGCGTGACGGTTGGGCGATATTCCAAATCAACAAAAGCGTGCCGGCGAAGCCGGCTCATTGTGGGGATGCCGGGTGGGAGGATCGCGTAGCGATCCGGGGCGGCCGAAGGCCGCGAGCCGGCGGGGCGAAGCCCCAAGAGGCGGTGCTTTTCTTCTCCTTTGGGCATGTCGGTGCCGCCGGCGCAGAGTTATCCACAGGCAAGGCTACCCTAAAACTCACCGTTCGCCTTCTGATTCAAAGATTCTTCTTAGATTCAAGATTCAGGGTGCCTCAAACCCGCAGAAAACTTGGAAAAATGACCTCAAAAAGTGAGTTTTGGGGTCGAGTCGCGTGAGCTTTGGGGTAGCCTTCGGTGAGTTTTGGGGTCGGTAAAAGTGAGTATTGGGGTCGAGTCCGGTGAGCTTTGGGGTATCCGCCAAATCGACGGTGAGTTTTGGGGTATCCTCCCCTGATCGCGATCGGCGAGCTTTAGGATTTGCCTAGCTCACCGCTGCTGTTAAGGTGAGGGCATGGCTTTAGCAAACTCACCAGTGAAGGACGCGAAGGCAAAGACTGCCTCGGGCGACGAAACCGCCCTCACCCTCGCCCAAAAGGGACGCGGAAACCCGTTCGATCCCGCCAATTACGGGGAAATCGTCAAACCCGGCGAGCTGGTCGATATTGTCGAGCTGTCGCCCCTCACCCTCGCCGATCGGCGAATCTACAATCTGCTGATCGCGAACGCCTGGGACCGGATCGGCGAGCCGGTCATTCACCGCATCGCCAAATCCGCGCTCAAGGGCACGCACCAGGGCAACGAGCGCATAGAAAGCTCGCTGCTGCGTCTGATGGGCACGATCGCGATCGTCACCATCCGCAAGGCCGGCAAGAGCTACAAGCGCCGCGTCCAGCTTCTCGGCCCCAGCGACGAAAGCCTCGAAAAAGACGGCTTCCTCCATTACCGGATTCCCGAAGAGCTGATCGAGATATTGCGTAACAGCGAGGTCTATGCCCGCCTCAAGACGCAAGTGATGTATTGCTTCGAGTCGAAATACGCGCTGTGCCTCTATGAAATGATCGAACGGCGGATCGGCCTCGAATACAAGCAAAGCGAAGAGTTCACGATTGCGGAGCTGCGCGGGCTGCTCAACGTGCCGGAAGGTAAGTTGGAACGCTTCGCCGATTTCAACAAATACTGCCTCAAGGTCGCGCAGGACGAAATCAACAAGCTCTGCCCCTTCTGGGTCGAGTTCACCCCGATCAAGAAAGGCCGCAAGGTCGAGCGGGTTTCGATGATGTGGCTCCCGAAAACCATGAGCGGCCGGCGCGACGCGCAAAACCTGATCGACCAGCATAGCATCGTGCGGCGCGCCAAGCTGCGCGGCGACATACCCGAAATGCCGGTGCTGGTGGATTTCAGCGCGCCAGCGGCCGAACGGTGAGGGCCTACCCCAAAACTCACCTTTCGCGCGCTAGGACCGCCTAGCCTTCGCCAGCTCAGCCCGCGCCGCCCTAACCCTCGCCGGCATCGAGCGCGCGGCTCACCGTGAACTGAATCCACGCGCTCCGGCTGATCCCGCGCCGCTTGGCTGCCGCATCGACCTTGGCGAGAAGCGCGCGATCGAAACGCAGCATCACCGGCGACTTGCGCGGCTCGGCCCCCTGCCCCGCCTCGTCGGCCTCGACCGCGATCGGCGCGGCATCCGGCTTCGCCGCGCCGGCAATGAAGGCATCGGCGGCCGCCTCGTCAATCGCCGGCTTGGGCTTGCTGTTCGGTTTACGAGCGATAGCCATTAACACGCACTCCGATATTATCTTGATATACAAACCGCGCCGATCAGCGCCGTCAATTCGTCTATCGCCTTGGGGTCGCGCGGGCTTTGCTCGATAACCGCCCTGCCCTCGGCCGCCGCGTTCGGGAACGCCTTGCGCCGCACGATCGACGTGGGCAGTACCTCGATACCGTCGATATCGCCGATCATCTCCAAGGCGGCCTCATTGTCGGCCCCCTGCGCGTCCGCGCCGTTCAGCACGGCCACGGCGCGCAAGCCCTCGTTGATCTCGCGCGCCTCGGCGACCAGCGCCGAAACCTGATCGAGCGCCCACACGTCGAAGCTGCGCGGCTGCACCGGCACCAGGAGCGTGTCGGCGACGGTGAGCGCGGCGCGCAGCGATCCGGTATCGCGTCCGCCCACGTCGATGATGATATCGTCATATTTGCTGGCGAGCTGGCGGACCTGGCTGCGCAGCGCCGCGCCGGTGAGGGCGACGGCGGTATAGCCGGCCTCCCCAAGCCGCTCGGCGCGAAGCTGGGTGAAGGTGAGGGCGGTGCCCTGCTCGTCCCCGTCCACCAGCAAGAGGTCGCGGCCGGCGAGCGCCAGCGCGACCGCGAGATTGACGGCGAGGGTGGTCTTGCCAACGCCGCCTTTCGTGTTTCCGACTGCCAATATCATAATGCCCTCACTCTGCGAGCTATCGTTAGTCGATTTGCCATGAACTGTCTATCGCTATGATATACAGATGATGCTTACCTATTGGTGTTAAGCCATCGGAGCGTCATTGAAATGGCGATAGGACGGGTCTTGAATCCGAAATGACGATAACGCCCTCATTCCTCCGGTTCGGGATCGTCATCGTCCAGCGGCTCATGGCTCATCTGGCCGTGATCCTCGATCGGGCAAAGCGGCGCTCCGGCCTGCTCAAGCCATTTGCGCGCGGTCCTCACGGTATAGCCGCACGTCGCGCACTCGCATTTGAGCATCCGGGCTTTCTGCTTCTTGGGCGCGGTCGACTCTCCGTCCGTATCAAGGCGGGCATGGGGGAGGGGGCCGACGCTCTCCAAGATCGGCGCGATGGCCGCAAGGAACGCCTCGCCGGGGGTGGTGGCGCGCATCGGCCCGACTAGGCCCAGCCCAAGGGCGACCCGTTTAAACGCCTTCCCATGCCCTGCCGGGATGCCAACGGCGGCATGGACCAGTTCATGCGCGAGAATGGCCGCGATCTGCGCCGGCATCGCATCGGGCGCGTGCGCCAGGTCGGGCCGGATGAAGATTTCAAAATGCCCGTCCGCGCTCAACCGATTATCCCAGCACTCGCCGATCGCCTTGCCCTTCGCGCCTCTGCTGGTGAAGCCGATCGCCACGCGCACGCGGTCGGGCAGGGGGGCGTCCAGCGCCTCGAACAGCGGAGCCATGCCCAGCGCCACGGCATTGAGCCAGCTTTCGCGGGTTTGGTGGGTCATCGTCCTTACTCCTCCCTTCAAATCGCCTGTCCGGCGATGGCCATGCCATCGGCCGGAACACGGACGCCCAAGAACGCCGGCGAGAGAGGGGGGCAGCGGGATTCGATGGGGGTGGTGCGGCCGCAGCGCAGCGAGGCACGGCCCCATCTAATCCCGTTGCGGGGGAGAGACGGCCGGGACCGCCTTTCCCCCTTGAACGAACATCGACGCCGGCGCACGCCGGCACCATGAAGCGAGATCCGCTTGCGATCTCGCCCCCGCCATGTGGGTCGTCACCTTGGGCCAAGACCGCTTGCGGGCTTGGGGAGCGAAGCGAGTAGGGCCACGGTGCCGCGCCAGCGGCAGGCGCATGTCCCCTGCCTGGATTGAAATTGTTGCTCAAATGAGCTACATTGTCGGTTTGACCAAGGAGGTTCCAATGGCCGCTACCGCTTTCGTGCGCGCGCGCATCGACGAAACATTGAAGGATGAAGCCGCCGCCGTGCTGGCCGAGCTGGGGCTGACCGTCTCGGATGTGGTCCGCATGACCCTCACGCGGGTTGCCAAGGATCATGCGTTGCCGTTCGAGCTGAAGGTGCCGAACGCCGAGACGCGCGCCGCGATCGAGGCGTCCCGCGCGACGATGAAGGCCCACCGCGCCCGTTTCACCGATGCCCAGGAAATGTTCGATGCCCTCGACCAAGAAGCCCACCAGCAGTAAGCGGGCTTCGTTCCCAAGAGAGGCGTCCTACGAAAAAAGGTTCGTCAAGGATTGGGAGCGACTGTCGCGCAGCGGGCGCTACAACATGAAACAGCTCAAGGAGGCGATGATGATGCTCATCGCCAACGACGCGCCGTTAGGCCCGGAATGGCTGGATCATCCGCTGAAAGGCGATTGGAGCGATCATCGCGAGTGCCATATCGGCGGCGATTTCCTGCTGATCTATACGATTGAGGGGAATCTGGTGAACTTCGTGCGCGCCGGCACTCATGCGGAACTGTTTGAATAGCCATGCGCGTAATCTTCATCCGTCACGGCGAATCCACCGGCAATGCCGGCGTGCCGTGCCACGATCTCGCGACGATCGAGCTGACGGAGCGCGGCCACGAACAGGCGAGGGCGGTCGCGGCGAGCTGGACGCAAGCGCCCGCGCTCATCGTCACGTCCCCCTATACCCGCACGCAGCAGACGGCCGCGCCGACGATCGCGCGCTTTCCCGGTGTGCCGGTCGAAGTGTGGCCGATCGAAGAGTTCACCTATCTGCAACCGGCGCGCTGGAACGGCACGCGCAGCGCCGAGAGGATGCCGCACCTCGAACGCTATTGGCAGGACGCGGACCCGGACTATTGCGACGGGGAGGGGGCAGAGAGCTTCGCCACGCTGCTCCGGCGCTGCGAGACGGCGCTAGACCGCCTCGCCGCCATGCCCACGGACTCGCTGGCCTATGTGTTCGGGCATGGGCAGTTCATCCAGGCCGCGCGCGCGATCGTCGCCGATGCCCATATGGATGACCGCGCCAAGATGCGAGCGTTCTGGCGCAAGGGCGAGCCGCCCGCGATCGGCAACGCGGAAAGGATCGGGTTCAGGTGGACTGAGGATCGCTGGGAATGTTCACTGGCACTCGACGCATAACCCCTCTCTTGGCGGCGATCCTGCTGGCCTCCTGCGCCAACACGCCGGAGCCTCCTACCAACAGCCATGTTGGGGCGCATCCATACTCGGCCGCCGAGCTAGAGCGCGCTTTTACGAATAGCCGATCCGCCTTGCCGCGCGATCTCTACGGGCCACTAGGAATAGTCATCGATGCCAGGCGCGGCGCGATCGTCATCAGCACCGCTTACGAACTGACCACGGCAGCACCGGATTTTTCGTGCGCGGCGCTGCGACCGTTACCCCCGCGCGATCTTGCGACCACTGTTCCCCTGATCGATGAGCGGGATTGCCAGACAATTCCGGCGAAATATTCCAAAGCACGGCCATTTATCGTGACCTACGATGCCGCGACCTTCCCGCCATCGGCTATGCAGGAAGCGCGCGGAATGCTCGCGGTGGAGAGGGGATGTGTCGTGCTCCGCGAAGCCAATGGTTCACGCCTGTTGGTCTGGCGACAGCCCGCGCAAATTACGCAGACGCAGGATGGATATCGCATCGAGCAGTTGGGCGCGTCCGCCGCGATCGGCGCGCCGGTCGCGCTGACAGGCACCGGCGGAAACACCGTCTCGCCTGCATTTGCACGACAACATGCCATTCCCTCCGACTGCCGCACATTCCCGACCTTCGCGGTTAACGGCATTTTGCCAGGAGAGTGATGTGAGGGTGGCCGCACTGTGCCTGTTCCTGCTGGTGAGCGCGTGCGGCCTGGGAGAGACCTCGCCATCGGTGGTCGAACAGACCCAGGATGGCGTCACCGCGCTCGTCCGAAACGATGTGCAGGAATCAGAAGACGGCCTGGTCGTGTCTGACGCGATTGAACGGCATGGCTTCGTGCGGCGGCAAGGATCGTGCCTTGTCGTGGACTACAGCGGCCAAGAATATTCGCCGGTATTCCGCACGCCAGCGACCTTTGACGCTACCCTGCAATCTGCAACCGCGAAGCCCTCCGCCCCGCTTCAATTGCTCGGCGGCCCTCTCTCCAAGGTGCGACGTGGATTCAGCGAAGAACTGGCCGAATTTTGCGGACGGCCCCTGTTCCTGCTGGTCGGGATCACGCCTTCGGTATTTCATAACCCCGTCGTGCCCGGTAAGGCGCGATAGTCAGTTGGCGCTGAAATAGGGGCCGGCACATTGCGAGGGCAGGGGAGTGGAAAGGGCCTCGGGAGGTATGCTCTCGCCGACGCCCCCGCCAAGTTGAATGCGTGGGCCGATCGGCACGCGCTGCCCGCTGTTGCCCAATATAACGGCAGCTCCGCGTCCCTCGGTCACGATCCGGGAGCCCTTGGGCCAAATGACAAGCGCCCTCGTTTTGCCCGCTCTGCCGACAAGCCGCAGACAGCCATCACGGGCAACGAGCCGGCCGGACGCTAGCGCCGTCAATGCTATCTCGGGATCGAACGATAGTGTTGGTAGCGCGATTCCTGACATGGGAGGCTCGCTCGTCGTAGCGCAGCCCTCAAGTCCCATCGCGGTTAAAAGCAAAGATGGCAAGAACGTGCTATACCGGCGCACTGATCGCCTCATGACAACACCGATAATCCGGTAGGCTCAGGCACCCAGCGTCCAGCTTGGCGGATAAGGCGGAATTGCATTCCATGCGCTCCGAGATTGCCGAATACGGCTGTCGCCCAAAAAGTCAGCACACCTTTCCGATCGCGAGATTCGACCCTCACCGTGTAGAGGATCGCTTCGGCCTTGGTCGCGGTGACGAACGGAGTGGCATCGGCCCTGCATTGGGAGGCGGGGAAGGCGGGCAAGCGCAGTAGCTCGGCCAATCGCCTGATCGTTCTTTCCGGGGCATCCTTAACAGCGCCATCGGCGAGGCCCTGCAGCCCGACACAAATCGCTTGCTTGCCTTCCCCCGGTCGCGCCCGCGCGACCGCCTCGTCGAACATCACGTCGATCTGCGCATCATCGAGGCCGCTAATGTCGGGAGCGCCAGGAACCGCGATGGCACTCCCGTTACCATGATAATTGGGGCCGGGCACTGGCGGGGGAGGGGGCGGCGGCAATTCCGACGAACTTGCTCGTTGGGGTGGTCCCTCCGCCACCGCCGGTTCTTTCGCCGGACTACATCCTGCGAGACTGATGGCCAGACTGACGACGATGGCGGCACCAGGCCATTGCAGCCCCGTCATCATGGCCGTTCCTGTAACCGCGAAATCGTCGCCTGGCTGACGTTGAACAGCGCCGCGACGGAACGCTGAGTGTCGCCGGCGTCGAGCTTGCGCCGTGCCTCGGCCTGCTGGTGGGGGGTGAGGGCGCTTTTGCGGCCGAACTTGACCCCGCGCGCCTTGGCCTGGGCGCGGCCGGCGCTGGTGCGCTCGACGATCCGCTGGCGCTCCCAGCTCGCCGCGACGCCCAGCACCGCGATCACGACCTCGGCGAGCTGCGATGTCGTGTCCAGCATCGGCTCCGCGATCGAACGGAAGCCGGCACCGGCCTCTTTGACCGCGTGAAGGATGTTCAACAGGTCGCGCGTGTTGCGGGCGAGGCGATCGGTCGCCGTCACCATCAGCACGTCGCCGGGATCGAGCGCGCCGATCGCGCGCTTGAGCTGGGGCCGCTCGGCCGACGCGCCGCTGATCTTCTCGCGGTAGATCTTCGTGCAGCCGGCCGCCTCAAGCTGGGCGAGCTGCTGGGCCAGGTCCTGGCCGTTGGTCGAGACGCGCGCATAGCCGTAAATCATGCCGCGATTCTGCATCAGATTTTTGCATCAGGGAAGGGCGCGGATGTAAACGCTCGCGCTGAATGACTGACCGGCTGACGCCGGTAGGTTCATGGCGAAGGGCTGAAGCCTTGCTTGTGGGTATGGCGGTCGAGATAGCGCATGATGATATCGT
>NZMY01000058.1 GCA_002694745.1 Croceicoccus sp.
AGGTCGGCCAGCACGTCGCTCGACTTGCGAACGTTGCGCGGGCTCGGGACGAGCTTCTTCAAGGGAATCGACTGGATCATGGGTGTTCTCCTGATGGAATGGAGGCGCCAGTGAGGATCACTTGGCCCACAAGGCCAAAGGGCTCCCTCCACTCTCATTCTGAGATTGGGGTCTGCCCGAGGGATCAGGCGGCAAGCGCGGGGAGGACCGACGAGGCTTCGGAGACTGGCACGAACAGCCGCGTGCGGTAACGGATGATCTCGGTGAAGCAGCCCTTGCCCTTGTACCAGTCGAGGCGATCCGGCGAGAATCCGGTCAGTTCAAGGCGCTGTTCGCCGCCGACCAGCGAGCGCTTCACCGTGAGTGGATCGTGGCTGGCAAGGCTTAGCGGTTTGCCGCTGGCGAGAACGAGGTCGCCGATCTGCTCTGCAGCTGGCCCGGTAACTCCGGAAAGGCCAAAGGTCTCGGCGATTGCAGCGAGATCGATATCGAGCACTTCGCGGCCGATGATCGACTGGCCATCTTCGGCAACGAGCCGCGTGACGCGCACGTGATCGCCGGGCAGGCGCTTCCAGACCGGGAGCAGCAGCCCGGTGGCGAGATGGACGCGCTCGGTAACCGGTGACTTGGCCGCCTCTTCTTCCTCGGTCCGCCATGCGCTGGTGAACGCAGTGACGCCAATTTCTTCCCAGTGGCTCTCAGCGAGTGCCTCAAGGGTCCAGTTCGCGGACTTGAGCGGGCGCAGCAGGCGCCGGCGTTCGATCACGGCCCCGTCGTCGGCGATCAGGCGACGGGCTGGAACCGACAGCGCGACCTTGCCTGACCGCATATTGCGCATCGGGATCGCGTGCCGACTGCCAATCTCGTGCATCCGCACGAGGCGCTGCAATCGCAGAGGCCGAAGGTGCCTCGTCACTTCGACCGAGACGAGACGGGTCTCGGCACCGGTCACGGGGTCCGTGCGCAGGAGTTCATCTGCAAGGACCGTAAAGTGATCGACCTTGACGGTCTCCAGTCCCTGGTCGAGCGTTCCAGCCTCGCGCGCGGCTTCGATCCGCGCTTCGACGAGGCCGAGATATTCATCGAATATGGAGTTCTGGAGCGCAATCGGCAGCGCGAGGATGCGATTGAGCCAGCGCTGGATCGTGGGGAGATTGTCGGTCAGCCCGCCATCGGGATTTTCAAGCCGGAGGCCGGTGCGCTCCACGAAGTTGCCGAAGCTCGTGGCCTCGAGCTTGCCGTCATAGAGCAGCTGGAACCAGCGGCTGAGCGCGTCGCGTGCATAGTCGCTTTCGAGATTGTCTGCCGGATCGAACAGGTTCTGTCCGCCGGTCTGGCGCTGACCTCGCGTGAGCGCCCCCAATGCATCGAGCCTGCGGGCAATGGTCGAGATGAAGCGGCGCTCGCCCTTCACATCGGTGGTGACCGGGCGGAACAGCGGGGCCGAGGCTTGATTGGTGCGGTTCGTGCGACCAAGACCCTGGATGGCGATGTCGACGCGCCATCCCGGCTCGAGCAGGAAGTGAACCCGCCGCTGCTGGTTCCTGGCGCCCAAGTCGGCATGATAGGAACGCCCCGTGCCGCCCGCATCCGAGAAGACGAGGATGCGCTTGGTCCCTTCCATGAAGCTTTGCGCTTCGGCGACATTGGCACTGGGGCTTCGCCGTTCGAGGCGCTGCTGACCATCGCGGCCCAGTACGAGCCTGCGGGTGCGACCCGTGACTTCGGCCACGGCGTCGGTTCCGAAGTGTTCGATGATCGCATCGAGCGCGGTAGCGATGGGCGGCAGCGCGCAGAGCTTCTCGATCAACGCGTCACGCGCGGCCACGGCGCGAGTGCAGAAGATCGGATTGCCCTCCTCGTCGCTCATCGCCTCGGAACGCAGGTTTCCGTCCTCGTCGGCGAAGACCTGCATCAGGCGCACCGGGAAGCTTTTGACGAGGTAGTCGATGACATATTCTTTGCAGTCCGCCATTATCTCGAGCGGAGCGGCAGGAGGCTCGGATTTGCGTCGTTTTGTCATGATTTCACTCCAGATAATTATCGTTCCTTTGACCTCAACAAGTCGAAGGAACCACGATGCCAAGAAGATCATTTTGTTCGTTTCGGCCTGCGCCGAGCAGGGTCGAAGATCCGCCCAGTCCCGACACACTATTTACCGCATTCCTCTCCTCTCTGTCCGTGGACGAAGGAGCGGCCAGTGCGGTCCTGTACGGTGCAGCGGTTCGTCATTTCCTGCACTGGCTGGAGCTGAGGGGGATTATAGTCGGGGAGATCGACGACGGTGTTGCGCGCCGGTTTGAGAAGCATCGATGCCGATGTGCAGGCTACTGCGCGCAAGAACCTGACTACAAAGCCGATCTTGCAGCTCGCGTCAGGCGGTTCATTCGGTATCTTGAAGATCAGGGTTACATCATTGTCGCTGACGGGATCGACGAACTGGGGCGCCATTTCGCCGACTATTCGGATAACATCGACGATCTCCAACTCGCTCCGGGAGTGTCGCAAAGTTACCGGTCGGAAGCCGAGCACTTTGCCGCGTGGCTCCGCATATCCAGGCGGCGCTGGGATAATGTCGATGACAAGATTATCGGCCAGTACGCGGTGCATGATTGTCGCTGTCCGGTCTGGCGCAAGCGAGGCAAGCTAGTCTCATCGGGGGCGAAGCGGCGGCGGCGATGTGCTCGGCATTTCGTCCAGTTTCTCCGCAACAAGGGTGCCATCCCTTCGATTCAGCCAGTGACCGATACTGACCCGCATATGTCGGCATACCTCGTCTGGCTTCTACAGCACCGCGGCGCCAGCGAAGAGACGATCCGCCGCTACAAGGCCGAGATCGCTCGGCTCATGCCCATGTTGGGCGAGCCGGCGCAATGGGATGCGGCCGCTCTCAGGCGCGCGTTCGAACGACGAAGCAAGGAGACGCCCGGTTCTGCGTCACTTCTCGTCACCATCATAAGGAGCTTCATTCGATTCCTGATCGTACAGGGCGATTGTCAGCCCGCGCTGTTGCACGCGATCCCCTCGGTCCAGCGATACCGCCTTTCGGCGCTACCCCGCCACGTCGACCCGGCAACGATCGAGAAGATCATTGCGGCTTGTCCGACGGATCGTCCGGTGGAAGTCCGCGATAAGGCCATCATTCTCCTGCTCGCTAGGCTTGGCCTGCGTGCCAGTGATATCCGGGATTTGCGCCTCGACGACATCGACTGGCGCTCCGGTCATCTGACAGTGAAGGGTAAGACGCGGCGGCCAGACCGGCTGCCTTTGCCGCAAGACGTTGGCGACGCGATCCTGGATTACATTGTCGCGGCCCGTCCGAAGTCCGTCGATCAGCACGTGTTCTTGCGCTCGCAAGCCCCGTTCCGTTCATTCCGTTCGCCCGCCGAGATTGCTGGAATCGTCGCACGCACGCGAGAGCGCGGCGGGATCGAGGGGGTGCCGACCGGGTCGCACATATTCCGACATTCGCTTGCTACCAACTTGCTACGCGCCGGCGCAGGCCTGGAGTCCGTCGGGACCATCCTGCGTCACAGCTCGCCCGAGACCACTGCCATCTACGCCAAGGTCGATCTGCCGATGCTCATGAAGATCGCGCAGCCCTGGCCGGGAGACTTGCCATGCTGAGCATTCACATTTCCAGATACGTAGCCCTTCACCGGAGCCTGGGGCGGAAGTTTGCCGAACAGGAGCGATTGCTGCGCCTCTACGCGGCTTTCGCCGAAGTGGTCGGTGACCGATATACCAAGGTCGAGCGGATCTACGACTGGTGTCACACATCGACATCGCAGTATGTGGCCCAGACCCGGTTCAATACCGTTCGCAACTTCAGCCTGTTCGCTCAGGCCGAGGATTTGCAACACGAAGTTCCGCCTGCTGGCGTTTTCGGTCGGGGCAAGAGACCACGGCCAACGCCGACGATAATTGAAGCCCATCAGGTCCAAGCGATCATGACGGCAGCATTGAACCTGCCGCCCCGGGGCACGATCAGCCCTTTCACGTACCATTACCTCTTTGGGTTGCTGGCTGCGACAGGGCTCCGGATATCCGAAGCGCTGGCTCTGCAGTGCACTGATCTGGTCGAGGATGGCCTGATCATCCGCAATGGCAAGTTTGGCAAGCAGCGGCTCATTGCCTTGCAGCCGTCGACCCGGCAGGCGCTCGAAGCCTATCTTGCCACCCGGGCAAGGCTCGGTGCCACCGGCAACGACCTCTTCGTGACGATCCGGGGACGAGCACCCCACAAGGTACGCGCCCATGTCGTGTTCGTGAGGTTGGCCCGGCAGCTCGGATATCGTGGACCAACCGGAACAGCCGGCATGCGGCTCCACGATTTGCGGCATACTTTCGCCGTGCGCTCACTGGAGACGTGTTCGCCGGATAGAGAAGCCGTGGCGCATCACATGGCAGGGCTTAGCGTTTATCTGGGGCACGCCTCGGTCGCCAACACCTATTGGTATCTCGAAGCCACTCCGGTGCTGCTGCGAGACATTGCGGTCTCGAGCGAACATCTATTCCTGGGAGAGGCGGCATGACGGCCCTTGCTCCCCATCTCTCGGCATATCTGCGCGAACATCTTCCGCGAGAACGGGCCGTCAGCCCGCACACGGTGAAGACCTATGCCAACTGCTTTGTCCTCCTGGTCAAGTTCGCCGCCGATCGATTGAAGCGTCGCCCGACGGATCTCGAGATCGAAGATTTCGGCACAGACATGATCATGGCCTTCCTGGACCATGTCGAGAACGGACGTGGCAGTTGCGTGCGCACGCGCAATGGCAGACTCGCCGCGATCCGATCCTTCTTCCGGTACATCGAGTATCGGCTTCCAGCCTGTCTGGATCAGGCCCTTCGCGTTCGAGCTATTCCGACAAAGAAGACCGACAAGGTGCTGATCGACTNCCTCGATCGAGCCGAGATCAAGGCATTGCTCAATGCTCCTGATCCCCGGACACGCCTCGGCACCCGTGACCGCGCAATGCTGCATCTGACCTATGCCGGCGGGCTCAGGGTGTCGGAACTGGTGTCGCTGCAGTTGCGCGATTTCCCGGACCGCTCGCTGTCCACCGTGCACATCATGGGCAAGGGCCGCCGGGAACGGGTCTTGCCCCTATGGAAAGAGACTCAGTTTGCATTGCGCGCCTGGCTGGCGATCCGCCCGCAAGTGCAGGCAACCGAGATATTCCTTAATGCGAACGGGCAGCCTTTAACTCGCGATGGCTTCGCGTTCCGCTTGGCCGAACACGTCAAGACTGCCATGGCAAAGCAGCCGTCGATTCATCGCAAACGGGTCACGCCCCACGTGCTGCGTCATTCCTGCGCCATGCACACACTCGCGGCGACCGGGGACATCCGCAAGGTCGCGCTGTGGCTTGGCCATGCCAGCATCCAAAGCACCGAGACCTATCTGCGGGCCGATCCCGAGGAAAAGCTGCAGATCCTCGAGGCCCACGGCGCCCCTGCCATCAAACCCGGGCGCTTCAAGGCGCCAAGCGATGCCCTTATGTTGGTGCTGAATGAGGCACGTAACGGCTGTTCCCCTAAATCTTGAGACATGTTCTCATTCCTGACCGGAGTGCCGCCGGTGCTCCGGTCAAAAGGGCCTCACCTTCTAACCGACCGTTGATGCGCAGCATCACTGATCCGGTCTGTCGCAGCAACATCGGAATGAGTTGGGAGCCCGTCAGGCTGGCCTGCCAAAATGTGCTTTGTGCATTGGCGCGTGCAACTGGCACGTCGACCAAGCGGCCGGCAAAGTTCCAGGTAACGGTCACACGAGGTGCCGTTGCAGGCTTGTTCAGAAGTACCGCCATCATCGGTCTGTTGCCCTCGCAGAACAGGCTGAACGATTTGATGTTCGGTGAGGCAGCAACATCGACATATGCCATAGGAGGGCGACCCTGGACCGGCACAACTTCCCAAGGTGTTCCAGGCAGCGGAACCGCGTCCTCCGGGGGGCTATCCGCAAGAAGGCGGGCAATTTCCGCCGGCACGGGTATACGACCGCCCAAGGGCGGATAAGTCGTCAGTTTTCCTCGTTCCCAGAGGCCGACTTGAATGACGCGACGCGATGAATCTATCAACACATAAGCCTGCTCCACTCCACCTTGGTGTGGGGCATTTCCGGTCACCCAGTACAGATTACCCTGCCGCTGGAGTGGAGTCATAGTCGACAGGTTGACACCCAGTGCCTGCATTCTCGCGCCAAGGCGGTTCCGCAATGCATCAGCAATCGGACCGGAAGTCAGCAGGTCGATCCCGTTACCATCAGAGTCGCTTTGATATTTTCCAACCGAAGCCGGGAGGTTTGTCCAACCGAGCGGCGTCGGCTTGCTCGATACCGGCTTGGCTGCCGGCTGTGCCTTCGTCGGCGCAGGCGCGGCCGCAGAGCCTCCGCAAAGACGCAGCGGTGAGGCCGATACCAGCGCAGCCTTAAATGGATCGAGGCGCTGTCCGGGAGCAAGATCGGCTTCAAGGCGGACAACCCCGCGCTTCTCGTCATCATTGACGGTCATGACCACCCGGCCGAAGTCGTAATCGCTGACCGGGAACGGGAAGAATACCGCGCTAATGCCCTCATATGTCGGGCCGAGGTAAGAGGCGGCATATTCAAAGCGGTTACTTCTAACGGACTGGCCCAAGGCGGAGAAGGTAAACCCGCTTTCGCTGATTGTGAGGCGCACGCCCTGAGAGCAATCGCCACGAGGCGCATAGCTGCCATAGCCTCCTTCAAGGCCCATGCCCTTCAAAGTCGTCAACGTAACGGCCCCTGCAGATCCAGGCAGAGCAAATATAATTGCAGACAGCATGGGAAAGAATGGGCGCTTAATGGAAAGGATCGGCATAGCCTGAAACTCCTCTGCGGACAGTCTCACATCGCAAGCGTCAGCCTCGGCGACGCAGACCGTCTCCTAGAATTCACTTAACCTGCACGAACCACAGTTCAACGACAAGCGCAGCCCGGTCAAATGTGATCTTCTACTTGGATTATCTGGAGTGAAATCATGACAAAACGACGCAAATCCGAGCCTCCTGCCGCTCCGCTCGAGATAATGGCGGACTGCAAGGAATATGTCTAATGTTGAGCTCCACATTAGACATATTCACGCGGGGACAGATCGATATCGAGCGCTTCGCGTTCTTCCACGGTAAGCTCGGCAAGGCGCCGGTCGAGCATGGCCTCTGCGGTCGAAACCAGCTGCACAACAACCGAATTGTCTTCGCGAAGCGCTGCTTCCATCGCGGGGATCAGGCTCGGCAATTTCATCGAAAGCAGGAGCTGGGCAAAGAAGCGCTGCTTGGTGCCTTCGAAGATCGACAGCGCTGCCGCCTTGGCGTTGCGGTTGAGCGTATCGCCGCTGTCCTCATCGACCACGCGGGTTGCTTCGAGCGCTGCTTCGAGATTGCGGTGAATGATCGCCCAGGCATCAGCATAGGCATCATAGATTTTTATCTGCGCTTCGGTCAGGCTGTGTTCGAGGATCTCGTGCTCGACCCCGGCGAAGGAAAGCGCACGGGCAAGATAGAGACCCTGGGCCTTGAGATCACGGGCGACGAGCTCCATCGCCGCGACGCCGCCAGCGCGGATCTCGGTCATGAACGCTTCGTGAGTCGGGAATGCGGTCTCGGGTCCCCAAAGGCCGAGGCGGGAAGTATAGCCCATGTTGGCGATGTCCGAGGCACCTGTTGCAGACGCATAGAGCACGCGGGCGCGCGGGAGATGGTTCTGCAGCCGGAGGCCCGCCATGCCCTGTTCGGAGCCCTTGACCTTGCCGCGGGACGACGAGCCCCCGAGCGCATTGGCCATCGCATGGGCTTCGTCGAAGGCGATCACGCCGTCGAAATCCTCGCCCGCCCAGGCAAGGATCTGGTCGAGCCGCGTATCCTCGGCGCGCCCCGAGCGCAGCGTCGGGTAGGTGACGAAGAGGATGCCTTCGGACATCGTTATGGGGTGACCAAGTTTCCAGCGCGAGAGTGGCTGGAGATCGAGCGGCAGCCCGCCAAGCGCTTCCCAATCGCGGCGCGCATCTTCGAGCAGCGCCTCGTTCTTCGTGATCCAGATATG
>NZMY01000059.1 GCA_002694745.1 Croceicoccus sp.
ATTATCGCGTCCTCCTGAAGCAGGATGCTATTGAGTCAGACTTTCGTCGCCTCGGGAATCCCCAAAATGAGTCAGCCTCAGCGCAGGCTGGTATGAGCCTCAGGCACGAAGGATCATCAATGGTCGTGGAACTGGCGTGTCCCGATTTCGCAGTGGCCGATATCGTCGCACGGCGCATGGCGGGGCTGATCGGAGTGAATCGCGTCGATCTGCAGCGCGATCGGGCATCGGCTTCGCACGGCGCGCTTTCGGCCGTGCAGTAACGGCCTCAGCCGCGCTTCATCACCCGTTTCGCCAGATTTCCGACAAGACCGCGCCTCGACCTGTTCGCGTGCCGAGGATCGTCGACGATCTCGCCCAGATATTTGTTCGGCTTCGGCGTCTGGTCGGCAATCGACACCAGATTGCGCAGCGCCAGCCGGCCAAGCGCCTCGTCGGAAAAGGCGGGTGTGTAGTAGATGCAGTCGTCGAAGAAATAATGCGTGACCTGCGACCAGCGCGTCAGCGTGCGGTCGGTCTGCCGGCTGCCGCCGTGGAGCAGGTTGGCCGTCCAGATCAGGGCCTGTCCCTTGCGGGCCAGAAAAGGCTCCTTGCTCTTGCCATTGGCGTCGCAAAGCGCCTGCCAGGCATCGGCATAGGGGTCCTGCGCGGAATTCAGTTCGCTGCCATATCCGCGCCGTCCGATCATGGCATTGGTGATGATCGGCCAGCGGTGCGAACCGCGAACGTAGAACAACGGCCCTGCCTCGGCCGGGATATCCTCCATCGCAAGCCAGACGCCGCACATGAACCGTTCGGGAAGGCTGGAGAAATGCACCGAATCCGTATGCGCGGCCTGCTGCGTGCCGACCGCGAAGTTCAGGGTCTGGAACGGAAAGGCGCGGCGGCCATACAGCTTTGACAGCAGATCGAGAATGGCCGGGTTGGAGGCGATGGCGTGAACGTCCTCGTCCTCCGTCCACGCATCCTGTATGCGCGGATCGCCCTTGGTCTTTTCCGCCGCCGGGTCATCGAGCGGAATGTCGTAACGCGGGCCCAGATTGCGCCGGATCCGATCGATCCGTGCATCGATTTCGGGATCGGGAAAGTCGATGACGCCAAAGCCATCGGCGTGCAGCGATCGGGCGAGCGCCTTCTCCTGCTCTGTAAAGCCCTCAAGCGTCTCGCTTTCGAACACGGGCGATTCGATCAGCGGGACGCCGGGGAACAGCCGGCCCGATTTGGTTTGCGGAGTTGCGGTCGGTTCTGACACGTGAATGGCCTGCCTTTACTTCAGCACGTCCTTGCGAAGCACGCGTAGCAGATCCTGCAACGCATCGTGATGCATGACAGGGATGCCGCCCGAGCGGGGCCAGAAGGCCCCCGTATGCCCATGAAGATGATTCCCCGTCAGCGGGCGGCCCAGCTCCTCGAACCGGTCGAGCACGGGCGGGATGGGGTTGTCGGGCCGCGGCGCGTTGACGATCTGGCCGTCCACGAACATGTCGGCGGTGCATTCGTGGCTGAACAGGCTGGCCTTGGGATCGAGGCGGTCGGCGACGACCACGAGGTCCTTGGCCGATACTTCGAGATCGACGTCCATCCACAGACACATCAGATGCGGCGGGCGGTATTCGCGGAAGGTGTCGGCGTAGAACCCCTTGTGGAAGGTCACCTGCTCGAGCGATCCCATGCGGCGAATGTTTTCGGTCACTTCCTCGAGGCTGCCGGCATAATCGCCCTCGGTATAGCCGCTGTGTTCCGCCTCTGGCAGGCCTTCGAAGGAATCGAAGATATGCATCTTGAGGTCCAGCTGCTTGCACGCAAAGCTGAGCATCGAGGAGCTGAACCCCTTGAAGCAGCCGAATTCCGCGAAATCGCCCGCGATCCCGTGAGCCTTCAGCACATAGAGCTGATGCGCGATCGAGATGATCTCGCCGACCGAATTGGGCTTGCCGTGGAAGTCGGCCGAACCTTCGCGCGCCTGCCGATTGACGGAGGGGAAGAAGCGGTCGACGAACGCGAAATGCGCCGAGATCGCCGAAAGATACCGCACATAGGCGGCAATCGGCGCAAGCTCGCGCAGCTCGGAAACCAGAAGGATCTTGCGCAGCGCATGGACGAACCGTTTCTGCCCCGAGAGCGAGCCCAGATCGCCGACCACATCAGGCGCGAAGACCGCGACGATGTCGATGACATCCGGCGGAAACGGACCGACGATTCCCGATTTCGGAGCGGAGGCGAGCTTTTCCAGTAGGGCGTCGCCCGCAAGGCTGGCCGTGCCCAGCCATGCCTTGGGTGCCAGCGTCCCGTCGCCGCGCGCCATGATCTTCACATCGACCACGCGGTCCTGCGACAACGCACTTTCGGGCAGTTGCAGCGTGAAGCCGCTGAACCGCGCCCTTGGATAGCCGGGCAGCTTGCGTTCGACATCGGGGCGGTCGCCGCCCGTCGTCGTGGTCGCCGCCAGCTGGCCGTCGATCCATGCCTCGATCTGCAGGTCCTTGCCGCTGCGCGACACGGCCCAGCCCGCGAACCGGCCCAGCGCATTGGTATCGAGATGACCCATGGTCCCCGCCACGCGGTTGATCTGCCGAACCAGTTTCTTCGGGCGTTTCATGGATAGTCCTTGGCGAATGCGCGTGCTGGCCGGCGCTTGGGAAACGGGAACGTCGCAGCACCTGATAGCGCAGCGCGGACTTTTCGATAGGATGCGGCCGGCATCGGGGGCAAGCGCCTCGGCGCCAAAGATGCGGACAAATCGGGGCCGGTCTGCATGGCCAAGATTCACGTCTATTTTTACATAATCCATATTATCAGTTTTTCTTATAATCTTGGGTTTAATTGCCATCGCCTCCATCCGTCCCTTGTTCGACGGACTAGCTCGTCTGCTTGTAATCTTGGTGATCCGCTACGAAACGTGGAGCGATGCCGAGCGCAAATTCCCCGCTATGCCATATGACCTTCGGCGCAAGACCGTCAGCGGTGACGTCTTTTCTCAATTAAATCTTCGATAGCGGCGGCAATGGTACCAGCCTCGACCGCATGGAAGAGGGAAAACCGGCTTACCAAATTTAGAAAAAGCGGCTGCTAAGCGCCCCAAGCAGTACGCCGACCCGACATCTTTAACATGAATATTGATCGTCCTGTGCAGGTTGACCTACCGCACTTTGGTGATCCTAGCGCGCTTTTCGTCTGCATCGGTGGGTACCTTGTCCGTTAAGAAGGATTATCGGACAAGCTCTGCAGTGACGCCAGTCTCGGACTGAATGCCTATGCAAATTCGATCGCGTGCAAGCTGCCCGAGGGTGCGGCGGGGCGCACCAATCAAGCAGTGCTTCTCTCATCGTGATGGGCCGGCCCAATCTCGCCTATTTCGAACTGGCGTGCGCTGACGAACTTGCAGCGATGCTGATAGGGTGTCGAACAAACTCAGGACCCTTTGGGTTTATATGCGACCATCCACTCGTTCGATACGGAAATTGATTGGAAAGGGGACGGATGCCAACCTTGGCAAATCGATGGTGAACCATCCGTGGCAAACATAATTGCGGCGACTGCCCTCTTCCATCACCGTGCCATTGAAGGGGCTTCGTCCGATCGCTCAGGGCAGTGTTCAAAGCGATAGTAGAAAATCCAATGCAAAATTCGTGTCATACGTTAGATCTTATGCAGGTGAGATTGACGGATAGGAGAAGATTGGTGCCTAAAAAAAGACAAGAAGAAGATGAAACTGACCCTCTATCTAGAGTAGGGACAGTAAATGCGCTTCAGGCAACTGACATCACAAGCGAAATCAAACTCAAAATCAACGACCAGATTGCGATCTGGAAAGCGATGGCTCTTTGGATGTCTGAAGATTAGAGTGATTGCCGACTTGGCCTACAATAGCCTCACGTAGAGAAGCCACCCCGTTATCGCATCGGGCACCGACGCCGTAGATGTCTAGCTTCAGGTGGGTCTGGCACGACAGCCGTTGATTGATAGGGAACTCGGTGGTCCTAATTTAACAGCGAATAGTCAGCAGCAGATCGACATGCGCTCTGCCGCTCCTGCAACGAACGCTCTGCTGCAGCGCGGCGACCAATGGGCCGCGAGAAGCTAGAAAATTGATGACTAAGCAAGGCGGTCAGGCGGATCACCCGCCACGCGCCTCGCCCCCATTTGAGAGAACAAAGAAACCCGCCTGTCCATACCATCGCCTTCGCTGACTCGCGAAGTTAGTAAATTGCCTGAAGAAATTAAGGTCCACGATGATGTCCAACAATCGAGCCGTTTCATGTCGCGGGGGTTTCGAATAGCGACATCGCTAACTCGAATGATTTCTTCAGCAAGCCTTTGTCATTTTTGGGAATTGCGATGTTCAGAGCCAGTGCGGCGGCAACTTTCCTGCCGCTGGATCGCGCGCGATCAGCAAAATGGCGCATCTGGCATTGGCCGCCGCAAGTGCTTCGGCGCGGCCACTGCCCTGCGCGCCGCCCACCAATACGAAATTCCTCGGTCGCCATTCCATCGGCTCGATCCCGTCATCCGCCTTAATTCTGCACGCTTGCCCGTTCCGTCGAATGCCTACCACATGCTAAGAAAAGGCACTTTCAGCCTATCCTAGATATGTGGCGGACCTCCTTAGAACGAACGGGGCAACCCAAGGCTTTCCGCAATTCCGTTACGCACCATTTCATTGGTGATCGGACCGATCCGCCACAAGCGGCTGTCGCGCCAATAGCGTTGCATGTCGGTTTCGGTCGAATAGCCCATGCCGCCAAGGATTTGGATGCCGAGATCGGCGGCCTTGTTGGCATTTTCCGACGCCATCAGCTTGAGCATGTTGGCCTCAACCCCAACCTGTTCGCCCCGGCTCTGCTTGTCAGCGCAATAATGCAGCATCAGTTCTGTCGTCTTTTGCATCGTCGCAATATCGGCCACGCAATGCTGCAGGCTCTGGAAGCGTCCGATGACCCCGCCGAACGCCTTGCGCTGCTGCATGTAGTCGAGGGCATCTTCCAGCACGCCGTCGATCACGCCAAGGCAGAACGCGCCGACCATGATGCGTTCGTTGTTGAGCGTCGGGAGCAGCATGTACCAGGCCTTGTCCGGCTCACCCAGCACGGCGTCATCGGCGACCAATGCATTGTCGAAATGGATGGAGCAGCTGCCCATCGACCGCATGCCAAGCTTGGCCAGAGGCGTGATCTTCACGCCCTCGGTTCTGGTCGGAACCCAGAACAGGGTCAGGCCCTGATGCTTCTTTTCCGCCGTTTTGTCGCTGCGCGCGATGACCAGCAGGTAATCCGCGACATGTGCGGATGAACTCCAGATCTTTTCGCCGTTCAGGACCCAGCCCCCATCGACCTTTTCCGCTGTGGTAGCCATCGCGCCCAGCAGGTCGGTGCCGCCAGCGGGTTCGGTAAAGGCGATCGCGGCCTTGAGCCGGCCGTTGGCGATTTCCGGCAGGAACTTCGCCTTCTGCTCCAGGCTGCCGTAGAGGCCGATGGATTTCGATCCGGCGAACGAGGTGATGCCCCAGATCCATGCGAGCCCGCCCAGCGTCCGCGCAAGCTCGCGCGCGAGCAGCATCTGCATCACGACATCGCCGCCCTGTCCTTCGTAATCCTCCGAAATTCCGACTCCATGGAAACCGGCCTCGGCGAACTTATCCCAAAGGGCGAAGGGGTAGTTATGTTCGTCCATTTCAAGGCTGCGGGCCCAGTCCTTGGGTGCCTCGTTGTCCACCCAGCGACGAACCATGTCCCTGAAGGCCTGATATTCTTCGGGAAGTTCGAAATCCATGCTGTTCTCCTCAATCGTTTAGTCTTTATAATCGAATTGGTTATCTGGCCCGGTCGCCAGCCATGGCCAGCAATCTGGCCGCCAATTCGTCGAGCTGGATCAACACGCCGTCGGCATCGCCCCGTTTGAGACAGGCCAAAATGGCCTTGTGCTTGCGCAAACCGGCCTTTGAAATCGTGGTCGATCCATGCAGCAGGATGAACCGCGCAATCAGCGAGCGGCGGTCAAGCGTTGAGCGCAGTAGTTCCGCATTTGCCGAGGCGATGATGAAGACCGAATGGAATTCATGGCCGGCGCGGATCGCCGCCAGTGCGTGGCCCCGGTCCAGCGCGTCGCGGTAAATCTCGATAGCATGCCCCAGCCGCGCTATTTCCTCTGGCCCGATGTTGGGCATGCCCCATTCGTAGCCGAACCGCCAAAGCTTGGTCTGAACGCGCAGCAAGTCGTGCGTCGCGGCGAGATCGATGGGCGTCACCCGTTTCAGGCGATGCGCCTCAACCTGCAGCAAGCCTTCTGCCGCCAACGCAGCAAAAGCCTCCCGAACGGGCGTCGGGCTTACGCCCAATTGTTCGGCAACCGCGGTTTCCCGCAAAAGGGTTCCGGGGGCGATGCGGGCGCTGACTATTTCCAGCCGCAGCCTTTCCGCCACCGCTTCGGCGCGTGTCGCGTTCGGCTGGAGCGGGGTTAGCGAGCCGGTGGCAAGCGCCACCTGCGGCTCGATGCCGGGCGACGGCATATGCGAATCTGTTCGGTCCAGCGCTCCCATTTTTTACCTGCTAGGGACGATCCGAGCTATATGCAATATATTCTATAGAATGTTTTGTTACGCGAGCAGCTCTTCCACCGATCGACGGATCGACCGCCAATCCCCCGGAAATGATCGTGTCAGTATCGGCCAGCCCGAACTTGCCGGGCCCGAATCACGGCCATTGCGAAAGCCTGCCCCCCATCCCGTCGAACACCGGCTTCATCTGTTCCGGTACGTTTCCGATGCCAACGCCGGTTCCGAATTTCACGCCTCGCCGTTCGTAGATCCGCCAGCCGTCAGGGGTGCGCCGCAGGCGATCCTGATAGCCGCCGATGGCCAGCAGGTCCGTCTGCGAATGTTCGTCGCCATCTTCGCGATGGAACCAGTGCCACGCCATGACGCGGGAACTGGCGCGGGCCTCGTCGCCGTCGATCTCGATGGTGCTTTGCAAGGAAATTACCGCGCCCAGCGCTAGATTGACGCGTCGACCAGCTTGGCGGTCTCGAGATCTTCATAGGCTGTCGTCAGGCGAAGGTGGTTCATCACATTGATTTCCCACCCGTAATTTACGACCGGAGTGGTAAGCCACCCGATATAGACCGCCCATACCATCATGTGCCGATACTCGTTCCAGACCGTATCCATCGATGGCGCGTTCGCGACGCCTTCCTGCGACAGCCGGTCGAGATAATAGGCAAGCAAGTCACGTTCGCTGCCGCGCCGATCTTCGATCGAAAGCCCGGTTGCGATAATATAGCTGACGTCGTGCATCGCATAGCCGCGCACCATCAGTTGCCAGTCGAGCAGTCCGGCGACACCGTTGGGCAGCCGGTAGGTGTTCCCAAAGTGCGTGTCGCCGTGGAGCAGTGTCTGAGGCAGGGTCGATTGATGCCGCTGAAGTGCCTGGACGCCCGCCAGAAGTCGGTCAGGCGTGGAGCGGAGCCGCTGCACCATCTCGCGCTTGAAGTTTTCGTTCTCAACCTCATGCGCAATATAGGATGGAGCCACACGGTTCATCAGATCCGCGACCTTGCCCTCGATATGGGTCTCGACCCAGACGAGATCGCCCGAGAAACGCGGTGAATCCCAGAAGCGGGCGTGAAGACTTGCCAATTGGTCGAGCAGCAGGCGGATATCGTCCGGTCCGGTGCGCTGCGTCGTATTGGGAAAGGTTGCACCGCGTTCGGTCAGGTCTTCCAGCAACAAACCGAAATGGGTGGATTCCGCATTGAAATCCCCTCCGAAGCAGCGGGGCGCCTCAATCGTCAGTTCGGGACGAATGTTCAGGTAGAATGCGACTTCGTTGGCGTAAAAGGGTGCCATCACCTCATCGATCGCGCGGGTCAGCTTGATGACCAGCCGGGTCGGAATATCGGCGGGCGATCCGGCGGCATAGTCGACTTCGATCGCAACGCGTCCGGCGGTCGATACCATCTGTTCGCCGTAAGTCTTGGCATCGAGTATACGAACAGCCGTGACTGATGCGGATGGATTCGCGGTCGCCAGCAAAAGATTGATGTAGTCCGGCGTAATCCCGTCGGTTGATGTTGGATGGGCTAGAGCCATGATCCTTATCCCTTATTTCGCGGCTATTGGCCTAATCGGCAATCAAGGCTTCGTGCGCCGTAGGGCGCGTCCGTCACCTGTTCGCCGATCTAAGTGGCGAACGCCGTCATCGTGGCCCTTCCTATTTCATCTTTTTGAGTTCGCGCAGTGCGCGATTGGCCGCGATGCGCCCCGCAATACCCGATACGCCGCCGCCCGGATGGGCGCCCGCGCCGCCGATAAGGAAGCCGGGGAATGGCGGCTTGGGTCCGCCAAAGCCTGTGGCGGGACGATGGACCCCGGCGCGCAGGGCACCGAAATCGACGTGGGTGACACAGCCGTTGGTGACGTTGAGCCGCTTCTCACGCTCGCGCGCGGTTTCGACGAACCGGCCCACTTCGGTATCGAGACCGTCATAGAACTCACCTAGCTGCGCCTTGATCGACGTCATCGTGCGATCCTTGAGCTGCTGCGACCAGCCCTCGCGCGCATCGACTGCGATGCTGGGGAGGTAGACATAGGCCAGCGAACCGCCCGGAGGAGCCTGCGTCGGGTCCGAGTTGGACAGCGGCGTCACCGACACCGCATGTCGCCTGGGAATATCGCCGCGGCGGGCGGCGGCAAAGGACTCGCGCACTTCATCGGGCGTGCCAATCAGGCCCACGGCCTTGTTGAGATCGGCATCGTCGTGACGCAGGTCCTGATGCTTCTTCAGCGTCAGCGGACCCGACATCGCCAGATTGGCGAGGAAGGGGGCGGCATTGGAACGGTTCGCGGGCGCGTGCTCGATGCGCTTCATCAACGTGCGGGGCACGCAGCCAGGCGTGGTCAGGCGCATGGCCGTGCGCGGATCGCAGGTGGCGATCACCATCTTGGAACGAATGACCCGGCCATCCTGCAGCCGCACACCTTTCGCCGCGCCATCGTCGACGATGATCTCGGCAACAGGAGCATTGAGTTCGATCTGCGCGCCCGACGCCTCGATACTGCGCGCCAGCGCGTCGGAGAACGACTGGAGGCTGCCGATGGGCTTGCCCGTGCCATATTTGTGGGTGACGGCGAAAATCATATAGGCGGCCGCATTGCCATCGTCGTCGACGGGGCCGGCGCCCGCGGCAATGCCCAGCAGCAGTGCGATGGTCGCCGGATGTTCGAAACGCTCGCATGCGACCTGGTCGGCGGTGGCCTTGGACAGCGCCACCAGCTCGTCCTTCAGCCGCACGTTGCGTACTGCGCTGCCGATCATCTTGGACATGTTCTTCACGTCGGGACGCCCGGGTTCCGACATCATGATCGGAAAGCCGATGTCCATCATGACGTTCAGCGTCTTCATGAACTCCAGATAGGCCTTGCCGTCATTGCGATTGATGCGCGCGATGTCTTCGGCGGTGCGGCGATAATCGTAGAACAGCGCGATCGAACTGCCATCGGGATGGAGATAGGCGTAGGTCGGATCGGGATCGACCGTGCGCAGCCCGTATTTGGGCAGGTCGAAATCCTCGATGATCCCGGATTTGCGGGCGAACAGCAGTTCCACGGCGCATGGCGTGACGAGGTGTTCGGGCGCTTCGGGGATCATATAGCCCGAACTGGTCATGCCGCCGACCTTGTCGAGCCGCTCTACCACGAGCACTTTCTTGCCCTCGCGCGCCAGATATCCGGCAGCGGCCATGCCATTGTGGCCGGCGCCAATCACGACGGCGTCAAACTGGTGGGCTTCAATGTTGGGGTGCGTTGCCATGGTTCAGGCGTCTGCCGTTGTGGTGTAGGCCTTGCCCCATTCGGCCAGGGCCAGCAGGCGGGTCTTGCGATCGCACTGGATCTGCGGGATCTTTGCCTCGTCCGGTCCGTCGGGGACCAGCACCAGCGGTTCCTTGCCCAGGCTGGCCAGCGCCAGCGCGCACACGTCGTCAGGGTCATAGGCGATGGAGTAGTCCATCCCCAGCCCCTCGGTTGACTTGCGCAGCGTAGGCGTATCCATGATCGGGGCGCCCATGCCGAGGATATCGACATTCTGCCCGTCAAGTTCGGCCCAGAGCGATTCCACGAAGTTCAGTTCGAACGCCTTGGTGGCGGAATACATGACGAGCCAAGGCTGGCCGCCAAGTCCGGCACCAGAGGACATGACGATGATGCCGCCCTTGCCGCGCTTTAGGAAGCGGTTGCCAAAGCCGTGGGTGGCTTCCAGCACATTGGCGGCGTTCATCGTCAGCAATCGCAGCGACCGTTCGACCGGCGAGGCGAGGAAGCTGTTGCCCGCCCCGTCCGCACCGGCATTGGAGATGTACAGACCCACGTCGAGATCGGCGGTTTCCTCGACAATGCGGCCACCGGCGCCCTGCTCGGTCAGATCGGCAACAAGCGCGCGGAATTCGATACCGTATTCGGAAGCGAGCTGCTTTCCCAGCGCGTCGAGCGCCTCTTGCCGGCGCGAGATGAGGACGAGGTTGATGCCCATGGCGGCAAGCTGCCTGGCATAGCACGCACCCGTGCCGTCGGAGGCACCAGCGATGACGGCCCAGGGACCATATTTCCTCGAAAAGGCGGCCCGGTCGAAATCGGGCAGGTCGATCTTGCGCATAAGCTTTTCTGTTCCTCTCAATTGCCGCAGGCGCGTGCTGGCCCCGGCGATGCTGTTTGCGGCGCAGCCTATAGATACGTGAAGTGGCGCCCGCCTATCGAGGGGAGGGCGGGCGGGAAGGCTCGGAGCCTGCCGGCCCGCTCAATGTTCGCGGTCTTGCCGGTCGACGACTCCGGTATAATTGCCGACCGCCGCGCGTCTTAGAGATAGGCGAAGCGGGCGCGGTCCGTCGCGCCCTCCATTGGAATCGCAAGTCCTGCCGCTTGCGCCCGATCGTGCGTGGCGGTTCAGGCCGCGATGTTGGGCTGGCGATAGCCGATATAATGCAGCGCGATAGTGCGATCGTTTGGGACAGGGCATCGATATAGGTCTAGGCCATGCGAAGCGAGGTTCGATCAGCACAGCCTTTCGCAGATCTAGGTGCGAGTGCGTGCGGATGATAACTGGATTGCCCTAAAGATCGCGGAATTCTTCTTACAAGTCGATTCCCACCGTCAAATCCCCTACGCTCCGTCGACATCCCACAGCACATGCAGGGCATCAGGCCCGCGCATATTCAGGCCGCGGATTTCGGGCTTGGGATAGGCCGGGTCAAAGCGCAGGCCCGGAAGGTCGAGTATCTCTTCCAGCGCGACCTCCATCTCGGTCAGCGCCATGTGCATGCCAAGACACATGTGCGGCCCAAAGCCAAAACTCAGCAGCGGCCGCATCGGGCGCTTGAGCCACAGCCGGTCGGGATCATCGTACACTTCGGGATCGCGGTTGGCGGAAGCGATCGAGCATAGCACCGCCGTTCCCTTGGGTATGGTCATTCCGCCGATTTCCATGTCGCGGGCGGCAATACGGGCAACCGCGCCGGCCGTGGGATCGCGGCGCATGGTCTCCATGACCGCCTTGGGCACAAGGCTGCGATCCTGGCGCAGTTCCTCCAGCACGTCCGGCTCTTCCAGCAACTGTACCATCATATTGGCAAAGCTGCGGGTCGTCGTTTCGCCTGCGGCCAGCAGCAGCATGCGGATGAAGTTCGCGATATCCTCGTCGCTGAACTTCTCGCCCTCATGCTCGGTCGTCATCATATAGCCGAGGATGTCGTTACGCATTTCACCGCGCGCGCGATATTGCTGCACGATCGGCATCAGCGTTTCGAACATAGATTGCCCGGCGACCATCGATTGGGGGATGGTGACCTTGGCGACTTCGGGATCGGTCTGCGGGGCGGCGACGACCTGAATGGCCCAGCTTGCCAGATTGCCCAGCAGGTCTTCGTCATGCGGAAAGCCGAAATAGGCATACATCGCGCGAATGGGGAAGGGCAGGGCAAACTCGCGCAGCAGGTCCGCCTTGCCGTTGGGGCGCAGTTTCTCGACGAATTCGTTCACAACCACCGGACGGATCAGCGTTTCCATCAGCTTGCGGATCTGGCCGCGCATGAACGGCTTTTGCAGCGTCTTGCGATATTTCGTGTGTTCCTCGCCATCCATCGCGGTGAGCAAGAGATTGTCGACGGCGGCCCCGAACCCGTCACCGACGATATAGCTGAGCCAGTCGTCGGGGTTCATCAACACCGAATGGATGTCATTATAACGATACAGGGTCACCACAGGCCGGCCTGTCATCATGTAGTCGGCCATGCTGGGAATGCTGTTTTCCTGCAGCAGGTCGCCGTGCATTACGGGGCACTTGGCGCGCTTCTCCTCGAACATCGGATAGGGGTTGGCGGGTGCGACACCCGAATAGCCGTGGGTGACGAGCGAGTAATCCCTGACCATCTGGTCGAGCATTGCATTATATTTGCCGGTCATTTCACTTTCCAATCCATGCGGTGCAGGCCAGCTTTCGCGGAGGGTCCGAACCGTTTACGCAGATGGGCGCCCAGCAGCAGGCTTTGACGACAGTAGAGCCGCCTGGCACCGCGGCTCCACCTATCGCAGGAAAGGGAAGACGGGCTTAACCGGCGGTGATGCCGCCATCGGCAACATGGCACGCTCCGTGCACGGATCGCGCGCGATCCGATGCCAGAAACAGCAGGGGCTCCACGATATCCTCGGGTTGCGACGGTGGGCGCAGGCCGAAATAGCGGCTGTAGAGCGACTGGTCCGCATGCTCGGGAATTTCAAGGCCAACGGCCATGCCGGTCAGCATGCCGCCGGGCGCCAGCGCGTTGATGCGAACGGGCTTGTGCATGAATTCCATTGCCAGCGATTTCGTCAAGCTAAGGAGCGCCGACTTGGTCGCGCCATAGGGCGCTGTATAAGCCTGCCCCAGAAACGCTGCGGTCGAGACCACGTTCACGATATTGCCATGGCTTTCCACCAGATGCGGCATGGCCGCCTGCATCATGAAGAATGGGCCCGATACATTGGCCGCAAGCAGCTTGTTCCAGTCTTGAGTCGTGACATCCTCCAGCGCGTGAAAGCGCAGGATACCTGCGACATTGCACAAGACGTCGAGGCGGCCGAAGGCATCGACCGCTGTCGCGACGGCCTGCGCGCAAACCGCCGGATTGCCCAGATCGCCCGCCATGCTGGCGCATTCGCCTCCGGCTTCCTCTATCCGCCGCGCGGTTTCCGCCAGCCCGTCGGCATTGATGTCGACAAGGCATACCCTTCCGCCTTCGCTGGCGAACCGAATGCTGGCGGCGCGGCCAAGGCCCGATGCCGCGCCGGTGACGAGCACGACCTTGCCTGCGAACTCCCCGTCGCTCATCGCACGTTCCAGACGAGCGGCAGGGTGACGGGCTGGATCATGCCCAGATGATATTCAAGCTGGTGGCCAGGCTTGATACTGAACTGCGGGATGCGGCCGAGAAACTCCTCGAGCGCGATCCGCATCTCGCGCTTCGCCAGATGCATGCCGATGCAGGTGTGCGGGCCATAGCCGAAGGAAACATGACGCGGCCTGCGCCCGAAATCGACTTTGTCGGGGTTGTCGAACTCTGCCGGATCGCGCCCGGCCAGCGTGGTGCTCATCATCACTTTATCGCCGGGCATCATCCTTACTCCGTGGAATTCGGTTTCGCGGGTGCAGGTGCGGAACGTGGTCACCGCGGCATAGGCGCGCATCAGTTCGTCGATGGCATGCGGGATTTCCTCTGGATTGCGGCGGAGGAATTCCTGATCGTCGTGCTCGCGCGCGAGATGCGCGAATTGCAGGCCCATGTTGGTGGAGACGGTATCCAGCCCGCCGACAAACAGGTTGAAGGAAAATCCGACCAGCTCGTCATTGTTGAGCTTTGCGCCATCCACGTCGACCGCAAGGGCATAGCTGATGATGTCGTCGCGAGGCGATTTGCGTCGGTCCTCTATCTGCTCGCGCAGGAAATCGACGACTTTGCGGGTCGCCGCGGCGATCTTTCCCAGATCGGAAGCGTGGAGCAGGTCGTACTCCCATTCAAGGAAACGCCGCGTGTGATCGAGCGGGAAATCCATCAGTTGGAGGAAAACCTTGATCGGGAATTCAAACGCGAACTCCGCCATGAATTCGCATTCGCCCCGCTGGCGAAAGGCTTCGACGTAATCCACCGCGTATTGCCGGATCTTGTCATCGAGCGCGGATACCGCCTTGGGGGTGAACAGCGGGTTGGCCATCTTGCGATACTTGGCGTGGTTCGGCGGATCGATTTCCACCGGCGTGTTGATCCAGCTTTCGCCAATCAGCTTGGCGAAGGGAGAGAAATCCTTGCTGGAGAAGGTGTCGGTATCGAAATAGACCTCGCGAAGATGGTCCATGCGCCGCACCACCCACGCCGGCGTTCCACCGGGATAGGCGTGGGGTGCGAAGAAGATGTCGGGCTCTTCGGCGTGGATCCGGGGCGCCCACGTGCGATGCGGTTCCTCGCGCGTGGTCATGCCGAAAATATAGGGGAAATTCTTCACAAGCGCGGCAGGCACATGCTCCGGAATGACGGGTTCGGGCATCACTGGCTGCATTACTGGCTCCCAATTTCTGGCGACGCGATCCGCTTGCGCAGCAGGGACCGGTCAGACCGTTGTTTTCAAAGCCGGGACTATAACCTACACCTCAACCCAACAAGTAGGATCACTTTTATGGGGTTAGTCACCTTTACATGACTACGTCTGATGCCAATGCTGTCGGGCGGGATGTCAGTCCCGAAGAATACGAGGCGCTTCGCCGCGCGTTGACGATGATTTCAGGCAAGTGGAAGCTTGAGATATTGTGGCTGCTGTATCATCGCACCCATCGTTTCGGGGAATTGCAGAAAACCATTCGCGGTGTTTCGCAGCATGTGCTGACCAAGCAGCTGCGCGAGCTTGAGGCGGACGGGCTGATCACGCGAAAAGTCTATGCCGAGGTGCCGCCCCGCGTTGAATATTCGATGACCGATGCCACGCGTGAGCTTGAGGCGACGATCCAGTCGCTGATGCACTGGTGGGAAAACCATGGCATCAATACGAGGGGTAAATGATGGCAGCAGAACTTGACACGATTTTTGCGGAGGCGCGCACTTTCAACAGCTATACCGACAGGCCCGTGCCCTCTGCATTGCTGCATGAATTATACGATCATCTGAAATGGGGCCCCACCTCGGCCAATTCCTGCCCGGCGCGGTTTGTCTTCGTTACATCGGAAGAGGCGAAGGAGCGGTTGCTGGCCTGCGTGAACGAGGGGAACATCGCCAAGGTTCGCTCCGCGCCGGTCACCGCCATTGTCGCAGCGGATACCCGATTTTACGAGGAGATGCCCAAGCTGTTTCCGTCGCGCGATTTCGCGTCGGCCTTTGCGGGAAAGACCGCGGTTGTCGACGATCTGCTGGCGCGCAACGTGCCGCTGCAGGGAGCGTATATGATTGTCGCGGCGCGAGGATTGGGATTGGATTGCGGGCCCATGTCGGGCTTTGATGCAGAGGCGCTGAACCGCGCTTTTTTTCCCGATGGCCGCTGGGAAGCGAATTTCATCTGCGCCCTAGGATATGGTGACAGGACGAGCTTGTTTCCTCGTAATCCGCGATTGCGGTTTGAGCATGCCTGCCGGATCCTCTGACGCGGATTAAACAAACAGACGACCGATCGCCCGACCTATGACCGGGCGATGGTCTTTCCTGTCCCGCCTTAGTAAGAGCCCGGAGGTGCTATTGGATCGCCACCGGCAAGGGCGCGGCCCTGAATTTCATAGCCGATCGTGGGAATGTTCTGGATGTGCCGAAGCGCCATCGAAATGTCGCGCCAGTAACGGTTGATCGGCTTATCGAGCGAAAAGCCCGACGAACCGGCCTGGAACATGAGCGATTCACTGGCCGCGTGGATCGATTCGACGATCTGGCCGCCCATCGCACGATGGCGAACCTTTTCCTCAGCCGTGAACTCTTCACCCATTCCGACCCGATCGAGCTTTGCGGCAAGGCTGAACAGGATGGTCTTGGCAGTTTCGACCAATGCGGCAGCTTCACCCAGATCGCGCATATATGCACCCGATCCAGTGCGCGGTCCGATCGTCGTGGTAAGGACGGGTTTGCCCGATTCCGCTGTCACGATCTCAAGCATGGCTTCGACCGCGCCGATAAGCTGGGCAAGACCGGGGGTCCGCACCATCGGAACTGCGGGAACAAGGTCCGACGGCGCGCCGAAATGTTTCTTGGTGGGATCGATTTGTCCGGTGCGTTCATTCATCAAAGCCATCTGGCTGTCAGGAATGAAAACGTCTTTTGCAATCGCGGTGTCGGAACCGGTGCCCTGCATGCCGCTGACGAACCAAGTATCCTTGATCTCGAATTCGCTCATCGGAATGTAGCACATGTTGATGCCGGGTACGACGGGGCCGTCGTAATCCTCGAGAACGACGCCCTGTTGCGTCCAAGTCGCCTGTCGCGAACCCGACATATAGGGCCACGCGCCATTGATAATCCAGCCGCCGTCAACCTTGCGCGCCTTGCCGGGCGGGTTATACGCGCCGCACACCGGCTGCGGTCCGTCGGCAAAAACAGCGTCCTGCACGCTGTCCGGCGCAAGGCTGGTGACCCAGGTAGTGCCATTGATGATCTGCATGACCCAGCTTACTGCCGGGTCGCCTTTGGCGATCTCCATCTGGACGCGGGAGAAATCGGTGGGCGAAAGGCCAAAGCCGCCGAGGCGTTGCGGCACGATCAGTTGCAGGAAACCTTCTTCCTTGAGCATTCGGTCAACCGCCTCCGTCGGGCTGCGGCGTTTTTCCCCTTCGGGCGCCTGCTCGGCCAGGAACGGGCGAAGTTCTTTCGCGCGGGCGACAAGCTTGTCTGCGACGGATTTATCAGCCCATCCGCAAACTTGCTCAAGAGGTGCTTTTGCCAAAGTAGCCATTTCATGCATCCTTTCGATTATTCAGACAGTCTGGTCGGCGGTGTCGAGTAGCCATTTTTCAAGGCTGTCCGCGCTTTCATTCCAGAGCATCAACCAGTTCTCGTCGGCTGGCACCAGAAGGGTGCTCAACTGGAGGCGAACAAGTATTTCAACGAAAGCTATGGCATTTATAGTCTTGCCAAGCTTTGCCTCGATATATTTGAAGGTAGGTTCCAACGCCGAATGGACGGCCAGCTTGTATCGGGCGAACCTACTGCGGAAGAACGACAGGTGAAACCGCGGTTCGACTTCGAAAACGCGATCGGGGGAATTCTCATTGGTGTAGCGCGCATAGAACTGCATCACCTGCCGGAACCGTTCGATCGGGTCATCGATGCCTTCCGCCGCTTCGCGAATGCCATTTTCGAACCCGATGCAGACAAACTCTGCGACTGCGGCAAGTACGTCGTCCTTGCTGGAGAAATAGCGATAAAGCGTGCCGCGCGAGACGCCGCTCGCTTCGATGATGTCGCTCATCGAAAGGCGCCTGACGCCGCGCTCGGCTATGGCATCCAGCGCTCCCGACAGGATCTTTATGACGCTGGGAGACATAACAAAATCGTCTCCTACCTCGGCAGAGGCGGCAAATTCAGGCTGGAACTTCACGTTTCCCCCTTTTCAAGTTCTTTGAGATTGTGGGGGATGCTGACATAGCCGGGCAGGTTCTGTCCGCCATCGACATTGATCATTTCACCTGTGACGAAGCGCGACATGTCCGAAGCAAGAAATGCGACGACCGGACCAATGTCATTTTCAGGGTCGCCCGCGCGCTTGAGCGGATTGGTCGCAACGACATTTTCAAGAAAGCCTGGAACCTCGTCGACCAGCTTTGCGAAGACCTGACCAAGGCCGGTCGGAGCGATGGCATTAACGCGGATATTGAAGCGGCCCCATTCAACCGCGGCACTACGTGTCAACCCGACGATGCCAAGCTTGTTGATGTTGTAGTCGCTGTGGAGCCACGCCCCGGTCTGCGCGTCGATGGAGCTGAAATTGATAACCGAACCGCCGCCGCGTGCCTTCATGTGCGGAAAGGCGGCCTGCATGGCCCACCAGTTACCCCAGATGCCAATTTCCAGCGTGCGCTTGAGCATCTCGTCCGTCTTGTGCTCCAGCAGGACACCGTCAGACAATAACGAGGCATTATTGACCAGAATATCGAGGCCGCCGAATTCATCCACCGCGCGCTGCACCATGGCCAGCACGTCATCCTTGATGCCCATATCGGCGGACATGCCGACTGCACCGGTTCCGAATTCCTTGCGGATCTCTTCGGCCACCCGTTCGGTCGCAGCACCGTCGCGCCCAGTAATGAGTAGCGAAGCGCCTTCGCGCGCCAGACGACGCGAAATGCCATGGCCAAGGCCCTTCGCCCCGCCCGTTACGATTGCCACTTTACCTTCGAGCATTCCGCTCATGCCATTTCCCCCACCAATTTATCCATTTCCATGCGTTGTTCGCATTTTCCCTGTGTCAGGACGTAACCCTGAACCCTGTTGTCGCTATCGACGAACAGATGCTTGTCGCCCTCTGCGTCACTTTCCACCTGCCGCCACTCGCCCCGCAAAGCCATCGCAGGCGGCAGCAGGTTGATCGGGAACACGGTCGTCTTCACTTGCACCGAAAGGGGAGGGAATCTGATCTGGGTCGGCGTGCCCAACGCGCTGGGCGCAATCCCGCGGGCCGCTGCCATGATCGGCGTGACATAGGCGGCAAGGCCGTTGGGATATTCGGCGCAATCGCCGATCGCGTATATGTCGGGGTCGCTCGTTTGCCCGAATTCATTGACCTTTATGCCGCGGCCGATTTCCAGCCCGGCTTCGCGGGCCAGTTCGACGTTCGGGCGCAGCCCGACGGCGGACAGAACGACATCCGCCTCTACCCGCGTACCGTCATCAAGTGTGGCGACATATCCGGGCGAGGGCTGGAGATAGTCGATGGCGTCGACCTTGCGGCCTAGATGCCACTCCACACCCTTTTCCTGCAGCGTATCGCGCACCTTCTCGCCCACCGCGGGCGGGACGAGCTGCGCGAGGGGATTATCCAGCATATCGACGACGATCGGCCGGTAGCCGTTGGTGATCAGGTCGTTGGCGAATTCGGTTCCGACAAGACCTGCGCCCATGATCAGGACGCGCGCGCCATCTGGCAATTCCTTGCGAAAGCGATCGTAATGTTCGAGCTGGTTCACCGAAATTGCACGATGCGCGGCATCACCGCCTATCTGCGGTCGAACCGGCTCGGCGCCGGTTGCCAGTATCAGGGAATCGTACTGGATCGGTCCGCCGGTGGTCAAAAGCGCCTTGCCGGCCCGGTCGATGGCTTCTGCCTCGCGTCCGATGCGAGCATCGAGCTTGAGATTGGCGATCATCTTTTCGGCCGGGGTAGTGACCAGCGTTTCGCTTGTCTTGCCCTTGGCGAGCGCCGTGGAAAGGGCGGGCTTGGAATAGAAATGCCCGTCCTCCAGCGTCACCATGACGAGCCGGGCCTCGGGCGAGAGCCTGCGCAATTCGCGCAGCACCCCGAAGCCCGCAAGGCCGCTACCGACGACCACTACAGTAGATGTTGCAGACGTGCTCATGCAATTACAGGAACACCGCGAAATTGGACATGCCGAGCACCGACTGATCGACGATGATCTCGCGCCGGGCCAGCCTGTATTCACCGTCCACTTCGCGCCAGACATCGCGGCGTTCGGCGGTGGTATTTTCGTTTTCAGGACTATCGCCCCGGCTGCGTTCGAGAAAGAGATAGCTGACGACTTCATATTCGCCCGGCGTATCGCGCTCGCCCACCCGGACATTGGTCACGAAACGGCGACAACGCGAAGGCGGATCTTCGGCCCATGCGCTTTTCTGCAAGCGACCTGAACGCATCACCAGCGAATCGTAATTCTCGTCGAAATGGAACATCGTGCGCATCACGTCACGGTCGCGGTTCGGGCCGGTACGCGTAAGGCGGATTGGTGCCTGATAGATGATGTCCTGCGCAAGCATCGCGATCCAGTCATCGATCCGGCGCTCGTCGAGAGCGGCTGCTTCGTCAAAAAGCGTCCCTAGGAGCCGATTATAGATGTCCGAACCCAGCGGCACGCGCTTCTTGGAGACGAGGCCGCGCAGGATCGTGGTGGAATCGGGGGCGGCGGTCGATTTGGTAATCCAAGTCATGTCTTGATCTCCCCCGCTCAAACCGCGTCCATCAGGTCGTAATAGGCCAGCCACCAGTTCCACTGCGTGTCATCCTTGGTGAAGCCGGGATAAAGCAGGCCTTCGCCAACCCAGCCTTCGGGCCGTTCGTGGCCGTGAAGGGCCTGATACTTGAGCGTCATGTCCTTGCTGACCGCGCCGCGCGCATTCTTCATGATCACAGGCCAGACGTCGGCATCATCCTGTTCGATCACGCCGGAGGTGCCGGTATTCCAGATCGAGTTCTGCAGCATGTCGCGCTTCATCTGTTCGGGCGCATCCTTCTCCGCGAACAGATAATTCACGAATTCCACCTTGTCCGGACCCTTGGGCACATAGGCATGCAGCGAAAGCGCGCCCGACGATCCGCCGTCCGTGCGAGGCGCGAAAATGAAGGCGATCAGGATGTTCGGGAACATGCCGCCGACCTGCGGCGGAATGGTGGCCAGCTGGGCAACCTGATCCTCGGTCAGGTTCTCGAACAGTTCGGGGATCATTTCCTTGGTGATGCCCGGCGGGGCGAGCAATTCCAGACGCTCGCGCGTGGACTTGCCTTCGAACGGCACGTCCGCGAACATCTTGAAGGTCTTTTCCGCCTCCAGACAGCGCAGCGAATGGCCCTGCTCGCAGGAGACATCGACTCCATACATGCCGGGCGCCTGATCATAGATCGACTCGGCCGTGCCGCCCATGACCCCGCCTTCCATCAGCGAGCGGTGCAGGGTCAGTGTGTGGAAACCGTCCGAACCCGATTGTTCGCCGGGAACTTTCCAGTTGCAGGGCAGGGTGAAACGCTGCGGCGGGCCGAGCAGTTCGAGGCCGCGATTGGTGCGGCAAAACAGCTGGTCCATGTAATATTTGATGTCGCCCAGATACTCGTCGAACGAAGGTCCGTCGACATTCCAGGTGGCGAAAATCAGTCCGCCGTAAAGATGCACCCTGGCCTTCTTCAGACCCAGCGTCTTCTTGTCGACGTCATTGCCATGCATCTTCTCGCGTTCCACCGGCGCACCGATGAAATCGCCGTTCGGGCGGAAGGCCCAGCCGTGATAGATGCACTGGTGGACGCGCTTGTTGCCCGCTTCGCCAAGGCAAACGCGCATCCCGCGGTGCGGACAGACATTCAGGGAAACATGAACGTCCCCGTCTTGTCCGCGGGCCACGATGACGTTGTCTTCGGCCATGTCGCGAACGATGAAATCGCCGACTTCGGGAATTTCGCTTTCGTGACCCAGCAAAAGCCAGGTCTTGGCGAAGATTTTTTCCATCTCAAGCTTGTAGAGCTCTTCGTCGGTCATAACGCGGAGCGAAACCTCGTTGCTCTCACGAATGATCAGATCGTCGAGCGAGGTTCCGTCGCGCAACACGAGCTTTGATTTCTGGAGCATCGCAGCATTCTCTCCGTAGTGAACATTTTCTGATTGATTCGTTTTATACACATTGAATAATATCTGTTCAATATGTAAAAGGGCCTGAAAGACAAATCGAGGAGTTTGGAGAGGTCGATGTCTGGAAACGGTAAGCTCAAGGTCGTGATCAACAAGCCTGCATGCTGCGGCTATGGCGTCTGCGCGGAAATCTGCCCGGAAGTGTACAAACTCGACGAGCATGGCATCGTCTATGTCGATGACGAGATCGTGCCAGAGGGTCTGGAGGACAAGGCGCGCGAAGGGGCCGATGCCTGCCCGCAATCCGCATTGGCAGTGGTCGACGCCTGAGGGGAGAGCCTGAGGAGGGCCGGAGCGCATTCCTCTGCCTCCTTATCGAACCTCCCTATCGGTTGACAGGGCAGATATACCTTGGTCTCGGCGACGGTGGCCTTCAGTAAAGGGGGCGAGCGATGCGTGCCGAATTGAATCCGCTATTTTCACCATTCTCCTGCAGGTCGCTGGAACTGCGCAATCGCTTCGTAATGTCGCCCATGACGCGGCAATTCAGTCCCGATGGCATTCCCGGTGAAAAAGTCGCCGAATATTACGCGCGCCGCGCGGCCAGCGACGTCGGGTTGATCGTAACCGAAGGGGTCGGAATCGATCATCCTTCGGCCATCGGTGAGGGCAGCATGGGCGAAAAGGACATTCCTGTCCTGCATGGCGACGCCGCCCTGCAGGGCTGGCGCAATGTCGTTGACCGTGTGCACGAGGCCGGTGGCCGGATCGTGCCGCAATTGTGGCACATGGGCGCGGTGCGCAAGGACGCGAGTCCGCCCCATCCCGAAGTGCGCTCGCTCCATCCGGGGAACATGGATGAGGGCGATATCGCCGATGTCGCGGCTGCCTTCGCACGTAGTGCGGCCAATTCCAAGGAAGTGGGTTTTGACGGGATCGCGCTGCATGGCGCGCATGGCTATCTGCTCGACAGCTTCATGTGGGAGCAGATGAACAGCCGCAATGACGAATGGGGCGGCGACGTCGCTCGTCGAACGCGTTTCCCTGTCAAGGTCGTCGAGGCGGTGCGGGAAGCCGTTGGTCCCGACATGCCGATCTTCTTCCGCATATCGCAGTGGAAACTGCAGGATTACGATGCGCATCTTGCCGATAGGCCCGAAGGCCTTGGTGTCATCGTTAACGCCCTGGCCGAAGCCGGGGTCGATATTTTCGATGTCAGCACCCGGGTTTTCTCCCGCCCGGCGTTCGCCGGTTCCGACATGGGCCTCGCGGGTTGGATACGCCGCTTGTCCGGCCGCCCGACCATGACGGTCGGCGGCATCGGCTTCGACAAGGAACTGGCAGCCAGTTTCACGCAGCAGACCAGCGTTCTCGACAATCTGGACGAGGTTGTCCGCCGGTTCGAAGCAGGCGAATTCGACCTGGTGGCGATTGGTCGGGCCTTGCTGATGGACCCGCAATGGGTGGTAAAGGCCAAGGCAGGCGAGGCTTTCAAGCCCTTCGACATGTCTGCCTATGCGCGACTTGAGTGAAGCTGCGCGTCAGAAGGCTTCCGACGTGGCATAGATGTGCATGCGCGCTGCATTGGCGTTGCCCGTCTGCTCGCACATAAACCGGATCGCGCGGGCAATATCCTCGGCCTGCATTGCCGGTAGAAATTCGTCCCAGCCGGGCTGGCCCCTGGACTTTATGTCTTCGAAGATCTCGGTCGAAGTCGTACCGGGCGAGACCAGCCCGACCCGGACACCGGACCCGGCAAGCTCGACCCGCAGCACCTCGGTAAAGCGCTCCAGCGCCAGTTTCAGCCCGCCGTATATGCCGGTACCGGCTGCGGCGATGCCGGCGCCGATGCTCGACACGTTCACGATCTGGCCTGTTCCCTGCGCCTTCATATGGCGGGCGAACAGTATGCTGGCACGGACGACGGCCGAATAGTTCACCGCGATCATTTGGTCGAATTCGTCCAGATCGAAATCATCGTGGTGACTGGTGCGCAAGATCCCCGCATTGTTTACGAGGATGTCGACCTTGCCGAACGCTGCCAGCGCATGGTCCAGCAACGCGCTCGCGGACGACGGATCGGACAGGTCGAGCGCCATGAATTGCGCAGCCTCCCCGATTTCCTGCTGCAACGCTTTCAGCCGGTCCTGCCGCCGCGCCACCAGCAGAACCCGCGCTCCAGCCGATGCGAGAATATGAGCCGTCGCGGCCCCAATTCCCGCAGAGGCACCTGTCACTACAGCGACTTTTCCATCCAGCATTATGCCTAATCCCTCTCCGATCCGATGATTAACGCCGTGAAAGTGCGCCGCGCAATCTTCCAGCCATCGCTCGTCCGGACAATGAAGTCATCGTATGAGCCGATCCCGCGTTGCATCGGACCCTGCTTGTTTTCCGGGCTCAGCAGCGCATCGACATAGCTGGTTGCATTGGCACCGCCTTGGGCATGGGTAAGCTTGATATTGCTGATCCGGTGCAGCGTCGGGCCCAGCCGCGCATGGGCTTCCCGCATGTAATCGGTAAAGTCGGCGATATTCTGCCAGTTGCCAAAGTCGCCGTAATCGGCTTGGCAATCGGCGATGAAGCAGCTGCGGAACAAGTCCCAGTCCCGCAAGTCTATGGCGCTTGCATAGGCGATCAGGACAGCACTGATCGAGCGTTCGTCCTGGGCGCTGAGCCCGGTATCGATCCCGCAATTGATGTTCATGTTTTCTGCCTTTCCCCCAATTTCACGGCCACGACCGGATCACAAGATGTTCCGGTCCCAATATTCCGTCCGTGGCGGGCTGGTCAGCATGGCTGCCATCTGGTCCATCACGCCGCTTTGGGTCCGAAATGCGACATAGGCTTCATGGTCGGCCCGCGACGCCCATTCCTCGATAAAGATGACGCGATTGGGATCGTCGGCATTGTGGCGAATGCTGATATCGACAAAGCCCGGAAACGCCCTCGTTTCCTTCAGAGCTTCGGGGATCTGCTCGCAGAAATCCTCGACAAGTTCGGGCTTCAAGGCCAATTCCAGTGTCACGATGACTGTATCTTGCATGGCGCTTTCTCCGTTCGATCGCGTTATCGGCCGATCGGATAGAAAATCGATTTTTCGTGCTGATATTCGCGCAGCCAGCCGGGACCATATTCGCGCCCGATGCCGGATCGCTTGTATCCGCCGATGGGGGCGTCGCTCATCGTGCCCGTCCCGCCGTTCAGTGACACGCTGCCGGCCCTGATTTGCAAGGCCATCTCGTATCCCTTTGCGGCATCGGCTGTTTCGACCGCGCCATTCAGGCCATAGCGGGACTCGTTGGCTATGCGGATGGCCTCCTCGTCCGAGGAGAAGCCGATGATGCAGCCGACCGGTCCGAAAATCTCGTCCTGCGCGATGGCCATGTCGTTGGTCACGTCGTCGAACAGGGTCACTTCGGTGAAGAACCCCTTGTCGAGACCGGCAGGACGCCCTCCGCCACACACAAGGGTCGCACCGGCGGACTGTCCCAGCCCGATGAAATGCTCCACCTTGCTGCGCTGGCTTTCGCGGATCAGCGGGCCCATGCGGATCGAAGGGTCGGCCGGATTACCGATGCTGATCTGCGCGGCGACGGCAGCCGCGGTGGCGGCGAAAGCCGGACGCAAGCTTTCGTGCACAAGGAAACGTGTGGGAATGGCGCAGCCCTGACCGGCGTTGATCGAAATAAGCGTCGCGGCCATGGCGGCGGCGCGCTCGACATCGGCATCCTCGCGCACGATCAGCGCCGATTTGCCGCCCAGTTCCAGATGGACCTTCTTGAGAGTGGGCGCGGCCTGCCCCATGATCTGGGCGCCGACGCCTTCCGATCCGGTAAAGGTCACCATGTCGATCCGCTCGTCAGTGCAAAGCAACCGGCCTTCCTCGATCCCGCCGGTCACGATGTTGAGCACGCCCGGCGGCAGGCCGATCTCGTCCGCCACCTCGCCGAAGAGCAACGCCGAAAAAGGTGTGAACGGCGATGGCTTCAGCACCAGTGTGCAACCGGCGAGCAGGGCAGGGCCGATCTTCGCAAGATTGAGCAGGAACGGAAAATTATAGCCGGTTATAGCGGAAACGACGCCGATCGGCTCGCGCACCACCGTTGTTCCGCCGATCGAGCGTGGACCATCGGGGGCGAAAGGATTGGGTGTGATATCGATGGGCAGCCGTTCGGGGCGGTCGCGCCGGGCATGGCCGATCGCGGCTTCGAGCAATCGCAGCGGATTGTCGACCTGCATCAGCTGGGTCACGCCTGCGGCACAGCCGACTTCGGCTATGATCAGCTCGGCAATGCGGCCCTGTCTTGACCGGAGCGCGCGCGCCATCTTCTCGATCAAGTCGGCGCGCTCGTCCATCGACATGTTGGGCCACGGGCCGTGGTCAAAGGCTTCGCGGGCGGCGGCAATGGCCAGTTCGACCTGTTGTGCCGACGCGACGGGCGCATGGGCGAGGATTTCTTCGGTGGCGGGATTGATGACAGGCTCGGTGCCGGCCTCTGGCGCGTGCCAGCTTCCATCGACATAGAGCTTTGAAATATCGGTAAAAGCTGTGTTCATGGGTTTGTGTCCCTGCCGAGAATCATGTCTGCGGCGTTCATGGCGATGGCCATCGCCGGTGCATTGGTATTGCCCGAGACCAGCGTGGGCATGATCGAGGTGTCGCACACGCGCAGGCCGGTCACGCCTCGCACGCGCAATTGCGGATCGAGCACGCTCTCTGCTTCGACGCCCATCGCCGCCGTGCCGGCGATATGGAAAGACGTCCCGCCAAGCTGGAGCAGGTTGGCGAGGATATCGTCGTCCGAATGGATCTTCGCCGCAGGGCCGACCTCCTCGACGATCCATGGCGACAGCGCGTGCTGGCCGCCGAAACGGCGAATCCATTTGAACAGGGCCAGCGCCCTGTCGCGGTCCAGCTGTTTGCTGAAATGATTGGCATCCATTTGCGGCGGGGTAGCGGGATCGGCGGACCGGATATGCGTCGATCCGCGGCTCTCGGGCCGGGTGAAATAGCCCAGCAGGCGCATGCCGGGAAAATTGTCCAGCACGACCCTGCCGCGCGCATCCTGCTTCATGGTGACCATCATCGAACCGATCTGCGCATCGGGACGGTCGAGGTCCGGCGCAGTCTTGATGAACCCGCCGACCTCATGCGCGGCGTCGGTCATCGCTCCCCGGCGCAGCAACAGATATTGCAGGACAGAGGATATCAGCCCGACTCCGCTCAGCTTCTGGTTGGAACTGTGGCCACGGATGCGCCAGTCGATCGCGACATAGCGATGCTCGCGCAGGTTCTCCCCCACCAGCGGGCTATGCGCCGTGACCGTGATGCCCAGAGACTTCAGCCGCTGCGCATCGCCGATGCCGGAAAGCTCCAGCAAGCGGGGCGATTCGACCGCTCCGGCAGACAGGATGATTTCGCCCTCGCAGCCGATGGTCCTGCCTTCGACCACGATACCCACGGCGCGGGTGCCTTCGAAGGCAATCCTTTCGGCGGATTTGCCGGTCAGGATATAAAGGTTGGGCCGTTTGCAAGCCGGGTCGAGGAAAGCCCTCCCGGCAGAGAAGCGCTCTCCCTTCCACGTGGTGGTGGCCTGATATCCCATGCCCTGGTCCGCGACGACGTCAACCGCGTTCACATCGCTGACGGTCGGAACGCCCATTTCGGCGCCCGCGCGCAACATCGCATCGGTAACCGGATTGCCGTGCCTTGCCATCGAAATGCGCAATGGTCCGCCCGTGCCGCGCCACGCGGCCGCGCCCAGCGCGTGGTCCTCCAGCGCGACGAAATGCGGGCCCATGCGGTCCCAGCCCCACCCGTCGCAACCGGCCCTTTTCCAGTCGTCATAATCCTGCGGTGCGCCGCGCATGTAGACCATGCCGTTTACCGAACTGGAACCGCCTATGCCGCGCCCCTTCAGCCATGTTTCCTCGGGCTGGTTGCCAGCCGGAGTGACGCCATAGGCGAAGACGTGTGGATTGGCCGGATCGAGCAATTTGCCCACACCGCGCGGCATGCGGATCAGCGGGCTCTTGTCATCTGGGCCGCATTCGATGAGCAGCACCCTGTTGGCAGGGTTCGCGCTCAGCCTGTTGGCAAGGACGCAGCCCGACGAGCCGGCACCGACCACGATGTAATCGAATGACATCTCGTCCATCATGGCAAGCGCGCGATTCATTTTCTCTCCCGTCGATCAGGGATGTGTCGCGCCTGGGTGCCAGCCTCTGTCCTACCCGTTGACAGGTTGGCGCTTTTTTTGCGCGCCTAACTTGGCGTGAAACGAGAAAAGACAAAGAGAGGAACGTGCGAATGGGTGATCCGACGCCGCAGCAATTGATCGACGAGGCGGGACTGGACGCGGACATGGCCGCCGGTGTCATGCCCGGCCTTTCCGCAGCACTGACGGCCCTTAGCGAGGAAAGCGGACTTTCCGAGGCCGGTCATCAGCGAGCCCTTGCGCAGTTTCGCGACAATCTGGCGCGCCTTGCCGCCATTGCGGCTGACCGCAGGGCGCATCCGGAGATCGCCGATGTCGAGATTGTGTGCCCGGTTTTCATTCTGGGCCTTCCGCGCTGCGGAACGTCGATCCTTCACGCGCTGATCGGGGCGGACCCGCAGATCCGCACTCCGTTGCAATGGGAGGTTGCCGCGCCATCGCCGCCGCCCGATGCCGCGACCTTCGATACCGATGCGCGCGCGGACGGGTTCGACGCCTATGTGCGGGAGAATTTCACCGGCGCCTGGGCTGATGTGCTGAAGGCGCATCCGATCGGATCGCGCATACCGCAGGAATGCGGCATGATCCTTGAGACTGCGTTTCAGGGGATCAACCCGACAATGCTGTTCCGCTTGCCGTCCTATTACGACTGGTATCGCAAGGCGGATACGCGTTTCGGCTATGGCGTGCACAAGATGTGGCTGCAGCATCTGGCATGGAAGAACCCGCGCAAGCGCTGGGTGTTGAAGGTGCAGGAACATGCGCACCACCTTGCCGAACTGCTTTCTGTCTATCCGGACGCGGTGCTGGTGCAGCCGCATCGTGATCCGGTTACGGTCATGGCGTCGATCTCGCGCCTGATTGAAGTGATCCGATGCGTATCTTTCGACCAGATCGACCGTGACGAACTGGGGCAGGAATTGCTGCACCTGTGGCACGACGGGCAGGCTGCAGCGCTTGCATGGCGTGAGGTCAATCCGCAGGTGGAGGTTCTAGACCTTGCCTTTCGCGACCTCATCGCCGACCCGGTTGAGGCGGTACGCAAGGTCTATGACCATGCCGATATCGATTTCACGGGCAGGACCGAGGAAGCGGTATCGCGCTGGTGGCGTGAGCATCCTGCGGACAAGCACGGGCAGCACCGCTATGAGCTGGCGGACTATGGCCTGACGCGCGAGCAGGTCGAGGGCGTTTATGCCGATTACATTTCTGCCTACAGGCCATATCTGTGAGCCGCTGGGCCGATTATCTGGCGCAGCTTTCCTCGGTAGAGGACGTGCTTGCCATGCTTCCGGCCAAGGCTAATCCGGCTGATGTCGCCGAAGCGGAGCGCATGCTTTTCATGGCGCTCGCTTCGGGTTGGTTGACCGCCTTTGCGAATCGCGACAATCCCGATTTCGTTCCGGCGGTCGGCACCCATTTCAACCTTGTCGGCACCAATCCCGATTTCATTTACGCGGCGGCCTCCATCGATGGCGATGGCAGCTACCTGCTAACGGGCGAGCGCGGTGAAAGCCTTTTCGTGCAGATGGATATCACGGCAGGCGGCCTAGGCGTGATGGATGCGTTGGGGCCATCGCTGGGGACGGTCGATTTCGACGATCTTGCGGTGGATGGGGAAGGGCGCTTTTCCCTGATGTTGAGCCATGAACGGCCTGCGGGCTGGAGCGGCGACTGGCGTCATCTCGATCGCTCGGCTCGATCGCTCTCCCTCCGTCAGGCCAGCTATGACTGGGGTGCGGAAAGGGAAGCGCGAATTGCCATTGAACGGACCGACATCGCCCATTCTCCCCGTCGGTGGACGCAAAGGGAAATCGGCGAGCGGCTGATGGCGCTATGCGGGTATCCCAAGCGGATCGGGACCATGTCCCTGGGCTTTATTGCTGCGCAACAACAAAAGGGTTTGTGGAACGCGGTCGAACATGACGACTGGGCGGGACGCGGCGGCGTTGAGGGGCAGCATTATTACCAGGGCCTGTTCCGGCTAGAACCTGGTAGCGCCCTGTTGCTGGAAAGCGCATTGCCCGATGCGGTGCGCTACTGGAACGTGCAATTGAACGACATGCGCTGGAACACGATCGATTGGATGAACCGTCAGTCGAGCCTGAATGGCGGGCAGGCGAGCATCGATGCCGATGGCAGGTTTCGCGCAGTGATCGCCTTGGATGATCCGGGCATCGCCAACTGGCTGGACCCGGGCGGTTATTCGGAAGGCTCGATCATGCTGCGCTGGAGCGGGGCGAGCAGTGGGCCGGAGCCGAGCCTGACCGTCGTTCCCCTCGACAAGCTTGATGCGCGGCTGCCTCCGGAGACGATACGGATTTCGCCAGCGGAAAGGCAAGAGGCCCTGCGCGCGCGCCGCCGTTCCGTGCAGATGCGCCGCCGTTGGTAGCAGAGCGCCGTCAGGCCGAGCCGAGCTTCTCCGCGCCGCCCGTCAGCACATCGTCGCCCATGCGCGCACGGGCCTGTTCCTCGTCCGCAAGGCCTTGGGCGGTGGGGTGCTGGACATCGTCCTTCGTCAACCTGCCGGTCAGCCTGTCCCAATGCGTGACCAGCAGGTCGTCGCGTTCGACGAGGTCTGACAGCGCAAGTTCCGGCGCGTCTTTCCAACCTGCCAGCTGTCGGAGGAATTGACCTTGTAGATGCCGACATAACGATATCGCGGCGTGGTGGGGATCATCTGTCCATGGCTGCGAAACGCCAGCAGGGCTGCGCTGTGAACGCCCGGACGGCGCACGGCGGCAGGCAGATAGCTGTCGGCATACCATTCGTGCAATTCGGCGTCCTTGCCCGGTGCGGCATTGAACTGTTCGAACACGACGCCGCCCGAATGTTCGATTTCGGGGTCGTTGTTCCGGAATGCCAGCGGATAATAGTGATAATCCTCAAGCACGCTGTCATCGATGGCGGTGGTGACCATCATGCGGCTGGTCAGCGCATTCTCCCAATGCTCGCGCGAGAAACGTTCGGGATCGAATACATCGTAAAGGGCGAAATACTGCCAGTCATATTCCGGCGGGATGTCCATCGGCTGATGCGGACTGCGGCTAAAACGCTGCGCGGTGACAGAGCCGCGGAATCGCAGTGCATCGCGGATGTGGATGTTGGTGTACCAGTCGTCGAGGTCAGCCTCGCGCCCCGGACGCGCCTTGGTCAGTACGACGAGGACCGCTTCGATCATGCCTGCTATCCGCCAACGCGGGTAAAGGGCATGTGCGGCGCGCCCATCGTTTCGCGATAGGAAATCGGCTGCTTCCCGTCGAGATCGCTGACTCCGTAACGCGCGCCCATTTCGGCCCCGATCAGCGCCTGCCCGGTGAAGGACATTATCCTGGGGTCGGCGTACAGGGCTTGCAGTACGCGCGCGGCGAATTCGGGCGTCTCCCATTGGGGAAGGCTTTCGCGCATGTCGGGGGGCAGCATGTCGGCAGGCATGGCTTTCACCGCATCGGTCAGGATGAAGCCCGGCCAATAGGAAATTGCGGCCACGCCGTGCGGGGCAAGGTCCACTGCCATGTCGGCCATCATCTTGTCGGTTCCGGCCTTGGCCGCGCCATAGGCGGCCCCGTGGAAATAGGACACCGCGCCATAAAATGAAATGCTCGCGATCAGGCCCTTGCCCGCCTTGGCCATCATCGGTGCCGCATGCCACGAAGCGACATAGTTGGAGCGCAGGCCGACATCGATCATATCGACAAGGTGCAAAGGCTTTTCCCAGAACGGACCGGGCGCGATCAGGTCCATCGCATGCACCGCCGCGGCATTGTTGACCAATATTTCGATCCGGCCTGCTTCGTGCTCGATCCGGGCGAAGGCACTGGCGACCGATGCGTCGTCGGCATGGTCGCATGCGATGGCAATCGGCTTGCCGCCGCGGTCCGCGATTTCGCCGGACACCGCCGCCAGATCCGCCTCGTTCCGGCCCGTCACCACCACGGTAGCGCCATCGGCTCCGAACTCGCGGGCGATACCCCGGCCAAGGCCCCTTGTTGCTCCGGTAACGACTGCGACAATGCTCATTTTTTCTCCCCCTGTACCCGAGTGCCCTGCGGCAACGCATAGGCAATCAGCTCGTTGCTATATCCCGACAATATGCCGCCATGTCCGCCGGCGGCGATCACAACGAATTGCCGACCGGACCGGTCGGACCAGTAGGTCATGGGCGTGGCATTGCCGCCCGCCGGTAGTCGTCCATGCCAAAGCTCCTTGCCCGACCGAAGTTCATAGGCGCGGATCATGTGTTCCTGCGTGGCACCGATGAAGGCCAGTCCGCTGCCCGTGACCACGCCGCCGCCGATATTGGGCACGCCCATCGGGATCGGTATGCCAAGCGGCATCATCAGCGGGCCGCTATCGCGCGCCGTGCCGAACGGCTTTTGCCAAAGCAGCTTGCCCGAAACGAGGTCGACAGCGCTGACGAGCCCGTAGGGCGGCTCTGTACAGGGCGCGACGAGCAGGGACAGGAACGGCGCAACCGAGGCTGCATAGGGTGTCCCCGTTTGTGCCACGGGCCCTGCAACGTTTTCGTAACTTGGGACCGCAACGGGCTTCAGGCCGATCCTGTCGGCTTCTTCGCGCGGTATCAGGCGGTTGTAGTTCAGGACATGCGACGAATTCACGAATGCGATGCCCCGCACCGGATCGACAGCGATGCTGCCCCAGTTGTTGCCGCCCAGAGAGCCCGGCCAGATGATCGACGCGCGGTCGGTCTCGATCGGAGTCATGTGCCCGTCGAAACGCGCCTGCCGGAACTTCAGGCGACACCATGCCTGATCTACCAGCGCCATGCCCCACATGCTGCGCTCGCTTGGCCGCGGCCCTTCGAAACTGGGCAGGCCGACCGAGAACGGCTGCGTGGGCGACGCGCGGTCGCCATCTGCCTTCGAAGGCGTCACCGGCAATTCGGCAACCTCGGCGATGGGCTCTCCCGTGCGGCGGTCTAGCATGAACAGCTCGCCCCGCTTCGTCGGCTGCAGCAGGGCGGGGCGGCCGTCGGGCAGATCGAACAGGACAGGCTGTGATCCGACATCGTAGTCCCAGATATCGTGATGGGCCGTCTGGAAATGCCAGCGCGGCCGGCCGGTTTCAGCATCCAGCGCAACTACGCTGGTCGAGTATCTCTCCATTTCCGGCGTGCGGTGCAGCCCCGTATAATCCGGGGTGGCATTGCCCATCGGTACATAGACCATGCCCAGCTCTTCATCGGCGCTCATCACGCTCCAGCTGTTGGGCGTACCTGGGGTATAGGTCTCGCCCGGCGCAGGCTCGCCCATCCGGTCGGGGGCGCCCATGTCCCATGCCCATGCCAGCTTTCCGGTGATGGCATCATAGGCGCGGATCACGCCTGAAGGCTCGCCGACCATCTGGCCGTCGGTGACCCAACCGCCGATCACCAGCTTCCCCGAAACGAGCGTGGGCGGTGAGGAAACGTGGTAGTAGCCCGGCGGGGCCTTGCTCATGCCGCGTAGCAGATCGACTTCACCTTCTTTGCCAAAATCGGTGCAGGGCTGCCCTGTCTGCGCGTCGAGGGCGATCAGGCGGCTGTCGATAGTCGCGGTGTAGATCCGCGCGGCACAGCTTTCGCCGGCTGCCGCATCGGGCGCCGCGAAGTAAGTGACGCCCCTGCATGTCTGGCCGAAAACCCCGGTCGCGTCGGCATGGGCTTCAAAGCGCCAGATCTGCTTACCGCTTTCGGGATCGAGGGCGATGACGTCATTATAGCCGGTGCAGACATACAGCCGGTCGTCAACCATCAGCGGGGTTGCCTGAAAAGGCGCGGGCTGACCGTTCGGTTCTCGCCCGGTCGAATAGCGCCACACCTCTTGCAGCGCACCGACATTGGCAGGGGTGATCTGGTCAAGGGGCGAAAAGCGGCGTCCTGCCTGCAGATTCCCGTAATGATGCCATTCGCCGTCGCGCGCAGATGCGGGCGCTCCGGCCAGACCGGCAAGATCGGTGCCGCCGGTGATACGGTCGTTCCAGAAAGTCCACGAAAGCCCCGCAAGCAGACCCAGAAGCGCTACGCCCAACAGTCCGCCGCTGATCCGCGTGACGGGGACGACGCCCAGCGATCGCCGCACCCATGGGGTAAGCAGCCAGATGCCGATGACCGTAAGCAAGCCCATCCGGCCCAGCAGTGGCCAGAAGGCGAAGCCCGCTTCCCAAACCGACCATGCCAGCGAAAGGGTCCATATGGCGGCATAGACATAAAGCGCTCTTGCCGATTGACGCCAAAGCAATCCGGCGACGGCAATGAATGCCAGACTGCCAGCCACATAATATGGCGAACCGCCCGCCAGCAGAAGTTGTGCGCCGATCCAGATCAGACTGATGCCCAGAAGCAGCACCAGTATTGCCAGCAAACGATTTAACCAGGTCACCTCGTTGCAATCTCACTTTTATGCGGATCAGGGCACAAGTGCACTGGGGCCACCGAACGCCATGCGTGCGATCACGGCGGGGGCGATATTGATCGCTAGGAAAGTCACCTGAAAAAGCAATACCATGCCCCACAGCCGAGCCCATTCCCGGCCGAGGCCGGCGGGCTTGGTCGCTGCGCCAAGGCGAACCTCATGCGCCATGAATCCTTGTTGATCGCGATCGGCAAGCATCCCGACGAACCAGCCAGCCCACAGACCGATGAGCAGGGGGAAAACGAGCGGCAACCGTCCCTGTTCGCTTTCCAGCGCTGGTCCCACCACCGAATCATAGGTCCACCAGCCGTTGGCGACTGAACTGCCCTCGACATAGATCTGATAGGCAAGGAAGAGCGGAAACGCGGTCATGAACGATAGCGCATAGGCCGATCGAGCAGGGAATTTGCGCTTGAGGAACAGCACCAGCGAGGTCAGCAAGGGAATCGAGACGGCAAACCACCATCCCCAGCTGAACGGCATGAACAGCGGCTTCACCGGCGTCGTATAGGCCATCTCGCCCCAGAATGGCAGGCGCGCGAATTGGGGGTTCCATGCGACATAGGCGCCCCAGTCACCGAAAAATTCCTGCCAGAAACCGCTTGAGGCTGCGATCAGCATCAGACCGAAAAGCGGGATGCGGCGGTTCTTCACCGCAAGCGCCGCGGCCGCCAGAAGCAGCGCACTCCACAGATAGATGCTGCCGGTTTCCATCACCCATGGATTGACGGGGTCGCCCATCGTCTGGGCGGCGAGCGCCTCAGGACTCATCGCGCCATTGCCTTGATGTGTTCGGGAAGGTTGTGGTTGTAGCATTTCTTTTCGTAGAGGCCGGAAATGCGCCAGCCGTTCTGGGTGCGGCGGAACTGGTGGATGTACCACAGGCCGAAGAAGATTGTCTGGGGCTGCCCATCATCGCCGGGAACGACCATCGGGTTTGTGCAGACCGACCGCGTTTCGCAGCGATCACCGTCAAAGCTGTATTGCGTGGTCGAAACCGCATGCTGCGACATCGGCACGGGCCCAAGACTGGCTGCGAGGAACGACTTGATATCGGCCAGCGAACCTTTCACGCCGACCATTTCGCTATAGTCGATTACGGCATCATCGGTGAAATAGCCGTCAAGGGCATCGAAGTCCTTGTTGTCCACGGCATAGCAATATCCCACCATCAGGTCCTGAATCTCGAACCTGTCCGACATTTCTTCGATCGAAAGCACGGCAGTCTCCCTTCTGTCCGCTTATGCCACATGAATGTGCGGGTAATCGCCGGTCTGTTCCTGCCGATTGGTAGGTTGCAGACCGCAGCATGGAATTGAAAAGGGCCGCGATCGATGGCCGTATCCCTCTTCGGGCCTGGTCAGACGTATCCCTACGCTGCAAGATCGCAGCTCGACATAATGGAGAGTTTTTATGGCTGGACGGATCCCGCCCTTCACACTGGATGATTTCAAGCTTTCGCCCGAAAAGCGTGCCGAGATTTGCGAAGGCCTGACCGAACGTCAAACGTTCATGGTCAACCAGTGGATGAACCTGCACGACAAGCTGAACGTAGGCGACTGGTCCGGATTCGACGAGTTCATGGACAAGGACAAGATGACCTACGACAATCCGAACCGGCCCGATCTGGGGACGTTCGAAGAGTGGAACAGCTCGCCCCGCGCGCTTTTCACTACGTTCCCGCCGTCGGTCTACCGCACGCTCAAAGCATGGGGCCGTGGCGACGACGAGATCTGCGTCCTGTGCCACCACCACGGCAAGCACACGGGCGGCCCCTACATGGGTGTTCAGCCGACAGGCAATCAGCTCGACGTGCTCTGGTTCAGCTGGATCAAGTTCGACGGCGACAAGATCGTGCACATCTATTCCATCTCGGACGTGCTTTCGATGCTGATCGACCTTGAAGTGATCGAGGCTCCGCAGCCGGTCGATCCCTACAAGTAAGGCAGCGCCAGTCATGACGCGAAAGGGGGGCAATTCTGCCCTCCTTTTTCGCGTCATAGCGCGACCGGCCGCGTCGCTGGGTTAGAGGCTGAAACCGCCATCCACGATGATCGTCTGGCCAGTAATATACGACGCCCGGTCCGAGGCGAGGAAGCGAACCGCTTCAGCCACGTCCTCACCGTTGCCAAAGCGGCGCAGGGCGATCGTCTTCTTCTGCTGTTCCCAGATTTCAGGCGTGTAGAGCCTCTTGACCAATTCTGCGCCAAGGCCGGCGTCGATGATTCCGGGCGCCACCATATTGGCGCGGATACCAAACTTGCCTTCTTCCTTGGCGATTGCGCGGCCCAGCGCTTCCATGCCTGCCTTGGGAACCGAAGATAGCGCATCGCCGGGCGGGAAGGTGTAGTTTGCGACCGACACAACGATCACGAAATTACCGCTTCCTTGCTGGCGGAACACGGGCAGTGCTGCTGCAACGACGCGCATCAGGCCGAGCAATTCGGTCTCGATCACCTCGCGCCACTGGGGTTCCTCAATCCGGCTGACGAAAGGCTGTTCGATGGCGACACCCGATGCGAATACCACCGCATCGATCCGCCCAAAATGATCACTCGCCGCCGCGACGGCCGAACTCACGGACACAGGCTCGGTCAGGTCGCACGGCACCGGCCAGCCCTCGCAGAATTCCGGCAATTGAGTGGCAAGCTCTTCAGCGGCCGATTTGTTCGAGCGATAGGAAAGCGCAATCCCATCAAAATCCTGCGCAAGTGCGTGCGCGCAGGCCCGGCCGAGGCCACCGGTCGCGCCGATGACGAATGCTGTCCTCCCGCTCATCCGGCGGCATCCGCAGAAACGCGAGCCAGCTGATCGAGCAGTTTTGCTGCGAATTCGTCATTGCGGTCGGCGGTGAACATGTGGCCCACGCCTTTCGTGATCAGCACTTCAAGCTGGGGAGCAAGCTTCTGGAAACGCGCTGTATTATCGTCATGAACCAAGTGGCTTAGTTCCGCACGGACCATGACGACAGGCGAAGAAACGCGTGCCGCCGCTGCGAGTACCGCCTCGTTCTCACTGGCGGGGTGGAGGAATTCGTCCTTGCCGGTCGCAGGGTCCCAGTGCCAGTGCCATCGCCCGGCAGGATCCTGCCTCATGGAACGGCCAAGGCGCGATGCATCGTCGATGCGGGGTTGCTCCAGATGGAGGGCCAGTGCGTCTGCAGCCGCATCGAGACTTGGATAGCCATCCGCTCCCTCGGCAAAGAATCGGCGGATTCCGTCAATCGCGTGATTGGGCATGTCCGGCGCGACATCGGCCAGCATGATCAGCCGCACTTTTTCGGGATGGCGCGATCCGGCGATCAGCGAGGCCTGCCCTCCACGAGACGCGCCGACGAGCACTACGTGATGGTCGAACTGATCGAGCAGGCTTCCGACATCTCGGGCAAATGCGTCGACATGATAATCGCCATCCGCCGCCCAGTCGCTTTCGCCATGGCCGCGCAGGTCGAACGCAATACCGTAATAGCCCGCCTCGCCAACCTTGCGGGCAGAGCCCCGCCATGAGCTGCGGCTTTGGCCTCCGCCATGGAAAAAGAGGACGGGCGGAGCCTGCGGGTCGCCAAAGGCTTCACCCGCAAGCTCCAGGCCGTCCCCCTGATATCTGACTTTCGTGCCGTACAACTTAGGCGGATACAGGCACGGTTTCGGCGTGGCTCGGGTGTTCACCGGGTCCCTTGTAGGTGAACTTGCCGGGCGCATGGTGCCATTTGCCGTCATCGCGGCTTTCATACGGGGATGCCACTTCGATCAGGCAGCCATGGGTGCTCTTGGGGCCCACCCAGCTCCACTTCTGCCAGGTCATGTCGGGATCGTTGAACGTTTCGCCGTCTCCGGGAAGATGCAGGCCTTCGGCCTTCATTTTTTCCATGGCGGCGGGGACATCATCGGTGCTGAAGCACAGATGGTGGACATGCTCACCAACCTTGTCGAGCCGCTTGCCGAGCGGAGTTCCGGGTGCGGGCTGGATGAACTGGATCTCGGTCGAATATTCATTGACGAAGGTGGCCCATTTCATGCCGGCATCGTCGCCGCTCGAAAATTCGTCATATTTCACGATCGGCTTTTCAAGCGATTGCGGATCGAGCACGCGAAGGATTTTCGTCCAGTCCTCGATCGCCTGATCGAGGTCGCGGACGACCATGCATACATGGGCAAAGGGACCGCTGGGCATTGTTGTTCTCCTTGAATTAGATCAAAATCGTGGCGGTGCCGGCGTTGACAGTGCCGCGCCCGTCCACATCGAGCTTGAGATCGCAGGTGACGCGATTGCCTTCGACAGAGGTTACCTCGCCCGAAGCAATGACGCGGTCGCCTTCGTAGACATTGTCGAGAAAACGCGAATCCATCGTCTCGATCCGGCAACCGGGAAAGGCCGTCATCAGCATGTTCATCATATAGGCAACGTTGATCGGACCCTGATTGATCCGCTTGTTACCAAGCCCTTTGGCCTTCACGACCTCTACATCGAGGTGGATCGGGTTGGGGTCGGCAAGAAATACCGACCAATCGCGCATGGCGTCAGGGCTGACCGTTTCGATCACGAAGGGAGGAAGCGTGTATCCCGCCTTGATGTCTGCTGAAACGCTCATGCGGCAAGCTCCTTGCGCGGCAGGACCCAGACATTGTCCGTTTCCAGGACGGCATCGCCGCCTGCAGCCGGATGCAGGCGAAGGCGATAGGTGAGGACGTCCATCACGCCCAGCTTGCGGCTCTTCTTGCGCACGAGGCTGAGGATTTCGCCGGTAACCCGATAATCCTGCCCGACCATAAGCTGTCCTGCAAAGCGAACACCGGACGAACCCATCATCGGGCCGTCTTCCACGTCGAATTCGCAAGTCTCGCACACGCCGCCCACGGTCTTGCCCATGGCGACCTGCGTGGCGATGTAGTAATAGATCGGATGCGCACTGCCGTCAGTCGCGGGCTGCACGCCCGTCGACCGGCATAGCGCCGCATTCTCGTCCGCGGCGATCGAGAATATCGCAGTTCCATCCAGCGAAGTGCCAGCGACATCGGGGGCAGGGGGAAATTCTTCCATTTGCTCCATCCTCAGAACGACCGGGGAAGGCCGAGATTCTCGGCGATCGAATTGCGCACCATCTCGTTCGAAATGGGCGTCATGCGCAGGATGCGGTGGTCGCGCCAGTAACGCTGCATGTCGGTTTCGGCCGAATAGCCCATGCCGCCCATGATCTGGATACCCATGTCGGCGGCCTTTACCGCGTTTTCCGTGGCGACCATCTTCAGCATGTTCGCTTCATTGCCGCACGGTATGCCGTTGGATTGCATCCATGCGACATTATACAGCAACAATTCGGTCAACTTTTGCGATGTAGCTATATCCGCGACATAATGCTGCAGGATCTGGAAGCGACCGATCACGCCGCCAAATGCCTTACGTTGCATCATGTAATCCAGCGCATCTTCCAGCACGCCGTCGATCGCGCCGAGACATTGTGCGCCTACCATGATGCGCTCATTGTTAAGGCTGGGCAGCATCGCGCTCCATGCGTTCCCGGGTTCGCCCAGAACGTCCTCATCCGGAACGAAAACGTCCTCGTAATGAACCTCGCAACTGCCCATTGCGCGCATACCTAGCTTGGGCAGGAGGCTTGCCGTGATCCCCGGCGACTTTGCGTCGACGAACAGAGCGATCAGGCCGTGATGTTTTTTTTCTGCGTTGCGGTCACTCCGGGCAAGTACAAGCAAGCGATCGGCGACCTTCGCAGCCGTAGTCCACATTTTCGCACCGTTGAGTTTCCAACCGCCATCGACCTTATCGGCAAAAGTCTTCATCGCGCCCAGCACGTCGGTTCCGCCATCGGGTTCGGTCATCGAGATCGATACGCGGAGATTGCCGGCCGCCATTTCTGGCAACCAACGCTGCTTCTGCTCTTCATTTCCGGCAATCGCGATCGAATGGGCACCCCCAAACGAAGTGAGACCCCAGACCCATAACAGGCCTCCGGCAGTACGAGACATTTCGCGGGCGAAGATCATCTGCATCACAACATCGCCACCAAGGCCGCCGTATTCCTCGGGAATGCCGACGCCAAAGAATCCTTCTGCTTTCAACTTTTCCCAGATCTCGAAGGGATAGTTCTGCTCATCTGCCTCAAGCTTGCGCATGAGATCTTTGGGCAACTCCGCATCGACCCAACGTCTTACGACATCGCGAAACGCGATTTGCTCTTCGGTGAGATTGAAATCCATGCTTACCTCGTGCTTCGCATCGCCACGACTGAAACCTATCGAACGGCGGGTTAGATCGACAGTCCGCCCTCGACAGGCAGAACGGAACCGGTAACGTAGGAGCCTGCGGGGGAGGCCAGATAAATCGCTGCACCCGCCATGTCTTCCGCCAAGCCGGTTCGACCGCGCGGCACCATGGATTCGACCATCTTGCGCATCGCATCATCGGTGATCACGGTCATGTCGCTTTCGAAGAATCCCGGCGCGATGGCATTCACGGTGATATTGTCCGAGGCGAGGTTTTTGGCGAGCGACTTGGTCAGCCAGTGGATCGCGCCCTTCGATGCCTGATAGGCATAGACTTCGCGCGGGCCGACTTTGAGCGCGCCGACCGACCCGATATTGATCACGCTGGCCGGTCGTTGTGCGCTGCCCCCCGCACGCAGCAGCGGCAACAGCTTCTGCAACAGAAAGAAAGGGCTCTTCAGGTTGAGGTCGAGGACGCCGTCCCAATCGGATTCCGTAAATTCGTCGATCGCGGCGTCGGACAGAGTGCCTGCGTTGTTGACGAGTACATGCAAAGCTTTCTCGCGGCCCGAAAGCTCGGCTACCAGCGCCTTGATGCCGTCGATGGTCGAGATATCGGCAGCGATGCCGATGACGTCGCCGGGGATATCGTCGGCCACGGCAGCGACCTTTTCCGCGTTTCGAGCACAGATATAGACCCGCGCACCCGCTGCGGCGAGGCCTACGGCGATCATCCGGCCGATTCCGGCGCTGCCGCCGGTGACCAGTGCGACACGGCCTTTTACCGAAAACAGCTTGGCGGCATCGATCATCCCACGATCTCCAACATCATGTCGGCAAGCCCTTCGGGATCGCCTACGTTGAATGCATGGTCGCCCGGATGCTTGTGCATCGTCCAGCCAAGCTTTTCGGCCCGTTCGTGCATCATGCCCATGATTGTGTGTTCGGCAGCGATATAATCCACCGCATGGGTGATCGATTCCGCGCCGACGGGAATGACGCAGCTGGTGGCGCGCATTGGCTGGTCAGACAGGTGGTCCAGCAGCCATTTCTCGCGATTGCGATCCATCATGTGCGGATGGTCCTTGGCCATCGCGCGCTGTTGTTCATGTACGCCCGAGCCCATCGGACCCTCTCCGCCATCCAGCATGGCATCCAGTCCGGCGGCTTCCTCTTCGCTCGCGAAACCCATCATCGATGCGATGCGTTCACCCGCGTGGGGCACGATCGCGTCGAGATAGATGACGCGTCGAACGCGGTCGCCCGCCTGCGCCAGCACGCCTGGCGCGACGGTGCCGGCATAGGAATGCGCAACCAGGATGACGTCCGACAGATCTTCATACTTAAGGACGTTCACGATGTCGGTCACATGGACCGCATTGCCGACGTCGCGGCCGATCAGATGTTCCCGTTCGCCAAATCCGGTGAAGGTGGGGGTGAATACCGTGTGCCCCTTGGACTCAAGCGCATCCCGCATGAATTTCCACGTCCAGCCGCCCATGCCGCCGCCATGCATCAGAAGAAAAACAGCCATTATTCGGGCGCTCCGGGTTCAAGGTTGAGGACGAGTTCGGGGGGCACGTCAGGGCCCCACAGGTAAAAGCTGTCATCCGGCGAGTGCTGGGCCGCGGGCCATTCGCAGTCTGCCGGGATGAAATCGATATCGGCCGAAAACTCGGCATAGCTGCCCCACGGGTCGCGGGCATAATAGAAGTAGTTGCCGCCAAGAACGTGGCGACCCACACCCCAGCCTTCCTTGTAACCGGCGCGCATCATCTGCGCCGATCCAAGGCCCACTTCCTGGAACGAACCGACATCCCAGCTGCTGTGGTGCATGCCGCGATGCGTCGATCCGACCAGGGCAAGCAGGTGATGGTCGCTGCCATGCGGGCCGTGCAGGAACGCGACAACCGGGCCGCTGCCGTCGGACAGGCGCAGGCCGAGATTTTCCTCGTACCATTGGGTCGCCGCCATCACATCCGATGTAAAGATAGCGAAATGGGAGAGATTGCGCGGCTTGGTTTTGGGCGCTTTCGAATTGAAAATGGCGCCCGACTCGCCAGCAGCAGACGAAGTCGTCTGAAACTGCGTCTTTGCATCGGGCGAACATTTTTCGGCGACCGCAAGGTGAATCGGCATGTCGTCGAAGCCAAGGATCCAAGTGCCGCAGTTAGGCGCCTTTGCGGACGCTTCGATGCGCTTCACGCCGTTCTCATCCAACCGGGCGAGCAGCGGCGCTTCGTCTTCTTCGTACACCCCGAAGCTGATGTAGCGCAGCTGCTTCACTGGACCTTCGACGATCCGCGCCCAGCACTGGTCGTGGCCAAAGGTATAGAGTTCCAACCCGGCATCGGTCTCGCGCACGTCAAGCCCGAATGCGGTGTAGAAGTCCTTTGCCACAGCCAGATCGGGCACCTGGAGGCCGAAATGGTCGATCGAATGCACGCCAAGCGCACCTGCGCGTTTTTGCGCCATTTATCTCTCCCGTTACAGTCGAGCTTCAGCTCATTCTGCGACGACACGATTGCTAAGCAATCCGATGCCTTCGATCTCCACTTCGCAAATGTCGCCCGCCTTCATCCAGACCTGCGGATCGCGCGCCACGCCGACACCGCCGGGGGTGCCCATCACCAGCACATCCCCTGGTTCAAGTGTCATGAACGTGGACAGCAGATGGATGGTATTGGCGACGGTGAAGATCAGATTGCCGGTGTTGGATGATTGCATGACATTGCCATTCACCCGGCATTCGATCTTCAGTCCAGAAGCGCCTGCAGGGACTTCATCGGGCGTGACCAGCCACGGGCCGAAAGCGCCGGTGTCGTCGAAGTTTTTGCCCGCGGTCCACTGCGGCGTGCGCATCTGGTAGTCGCGCAGGGAGGCATCGTTGAAGACCGAATATCCGGCCACGTGATCTAGCGCATCGGCTTCGGAAATGTTCTTGCCGCCCTTGGAAAGGACGACCGCCAGTTCGGCCTCCCAGTCAAGCTGGCTTGAGATTTTCGGCAGGATAATGGGCGCGCCGTGGCCCATCAGGCTGGACGGGAAGCGGCCGAACAGCACGGGAAAATCAGGAATGTCGAAGCCAGATTCTTCCGCGTGGTCGCGATAGTTGAGGCCCATGCAGACGATCTTAGAAGGCCGTGTGACCGGGGGAAGAAAGTTCAGCAATGCTTCATCGACGACTTCGCCGTCTGCCGCGGCCTTGCCGGCCGCCGCCAACGATCCTTCCGCGATCTTTGCGTCGAGGTCGGCCAGTTCGCTGTCCCAGACAACCCTGATCTCGCCATCGGCCTTGGCGGCGAGGCCGATCCGGCCGTCCTTGCTTACTCTTGCAATGCGCATTTCAATCTCCAATCCTGAATTTACTCGCTGGCCTTTTGGCCGGTTCCGCCACCCGTGGCGGGCATAAGGTTGATGCTCATTCCGCCATCCACCAGAATATCGATGCCGGAAATGTGACCCGCTTGCGGTTCAAGCAGAAAGATAATCGCATTGGCCACGTCCTCGGCCATTCCCAGCTTACCAAGCGGAATCATCGATTCGCGCTGTGCCCGGCGCTGGGGGTCGTCATAGCCAGCCTGCGTCATTGGCGTGTAGGTCGGCCCCGGCGACACCGTGTTGCAGCGAATGCCGTCCGGCCCCCATTCCAGCGCGCATTGCCGCATCAGCATCAGCAGCGCGGCCTTGCTCGACGAATAAAAGCCGAGCCCCGGGGTCGGCTGCGTTGCCGACATGGAGGCGGTGGCGATAAAGGCCCCGCGCGAATGGGCGAGATAGGGATGAGCCGCCTGGCCCAGCAGCCAAGTGGCGCGCGTGTTGATCGCGTACACACGATCGAATTGTTCTGGCGTCTGATCGACCAGCGGTGCGCCCGAGATAATCCCCGCATTGCTGACGACCCCGTCGATCCCGCCCATGAAATTGGCGGCAGCGGCGATGATGTCCTTTCCGCAATCGGGTGACGAAAGATCGGCGACAAAAGCGCGTGCCGCGGGCCCGATGGCCTCTGCCACGGCCTTGACGCCGTCAGCATCCCTATCGGTCAGCAGCATCTGGTGGGGTTCATCCTGCCCGGCCAGCAATTCCGCGACGGCCCTGCCAATGCCGCTGGCGGCCCCCGTAATCACGACTTGCATCACAAATTCCTCATTCGCTGATTCCGAGTTCTTCCATGAGCCGCTGCCGCAGCTTGAACTTCTGGATCTTGGAGGCCGACATCGGCCATTCGTCGACATAGCGAATGTGGCGCGGAACCTTGAAGGATGCGATCCTTTCCTTGGCAAAGGCGATCAGCTCGGCTTCGCTGGGCCGGAAACCGTTCGCCAGCTTGACGAAGGCGGCGGGAACCTCTGCCAGTCTCTGGTCGGGGATGCCGATGACCTGTGAAAGCTCCACCGCCTCGTGCGCTTCAAGAACGGTCTCGACTTCGGCGGCGGCGACGTTTTCCCCGCCTACCTTCAGCATGTCCTTGAAACGGCCATGGAATCGCATGTGGCCATCGCTGTCGAGCGAGCCGATATCCCCGCTGTGATACCAGCCATCGGCGTCGATCGCCTCGGCCGTCTTGACTGGATCGCGGTGATAGCCGTCGAGCATGTTGTAGCCCTTGATAAGGACTTCGCCGCGCTGTCCCGTCGGCAGGTCCTTGCCGGTTTCAGTGTCGACGATGCGGACGGAAATCCCCTTGAGCGGATAGCCCAAGGTCTGAAAGCCCAGTTCAGGATCCATATCATAGCCGCCGGTGCTAACGATCCCGCTGGCCTCCGACATGCCGAACGTGCCGACCTGAAGTGCATTCGGCATTTTTTCGCGATAGGCATCGCCGATCGCCTTGGGCATCTGGCTGAAACAGCTGTTCATCAGCCGCACGCTGCCCATGTCGGTCTTGTCCCAATCGGGATGTGCGATCATCGACTGGTGAAAGGTGACGAAGGGCAGAAAGATCATCGTTGCCTTTTCAGTCTCGATCTGGCGCAGGCTTTCGCCCGGATCGAAATGGGGCTGGCCGATGAAGGTGCCGCCCACCTCTATCGCGCCGAGCATCGCCAGCATGGCCGCGATATGGAACAAAGGCATGGGCGACCAGACGCGCTCGTCATCCTGAAAAGCCCATCGGTTACGCGCAAGATTGCTGGCTTCGCGGCAGATCGCCTCGTTCGATAGCAGGCAGCCTTTCGGGTTTGCGGAGGTCCCCGAAGTATAGAGGACCATGCATGTATCGCGCAGCCGGACCGAAAGCCGTGCTTCGTGAACGGCTTCCTCGTCGACGGTGGCTGCTGCGGCATCGAAGGCGGACTGGTCAATAAAGCCTGCCGCCTGCTTCCCTCCGTTCAGGATAAGGCGGCGCAAACGCGGGGCCTGCGCAATGTCGAGCGCCATGGGATCGGCACATCGTCCAATTTCTGGAAAAGCCTCTGTCAGGCGGGTCGTGAAATCGACGAAATCATCGGCCTCGCTGTTCGTTATGACAGCGCATAGTTCGGCATTCTCGACGACATAGGCGATTTCGGGGGCGCGATAGCGGGCATTCATCAGGACCGATACGCCGCCCACCATGGAGACGGCGAACAGGGTTTCGACGAAATCGATGCCGGATGGCAGCAGGATGCCGACATGGTCGCCCTGCGTGATGCCAAGGCCGAGCAGCCCGCGGGCCCGGTGCAGCACTGATTGCACGACATCGTCATAGCTGCGCCGTCCCGACGGGAAGACGAGCGCTTCCTTGTCGGGATGTGAGTCCCATGACTTTAGCAACATGTCGGCAAGCGGACTTACACTGACCCGAATACTGGACGCATCTTCGCCATTAGCGGACACGCAGGCCTCCTCCATTTTCTGGCTTACTTCGCGCATCTCTGTTCCGCCTCATGGCACTCTCGTGCCCTTCCCAAGGATAGGCTCCCACGCATTGCGCGACCTAACCGCAACCGGCGACGCCGCCGTCGACAGGCAGGGCGACACCGGTGATGTAGGCGCCGGCACGCGACGACAGGAACACGACCGATCCGGCGATTTCGTCCGGCCTACCCAGTCGGGCCATCGGAATTTGCGACAGCACCGCCGGGTCCACTTCGTCGTCCTCGCGAAGATGCGCCGTCATCTTGGTGGGGAAGAAGCCGGGAACGAGCGCGTTGACGTTGATGTTGCGAGCCGCCAGATCGCCGGCCAGATCGCGGCTCAGCATGTGGATGGCCGCCTTGCTGGCCGAATAGGAATAGGCGCTGAGGCGGGCCGTCTTCAGCCCCGCGACGGAACCGATATTGATGACCCTTGCCGGATCGTCGGGGGTCCCGGCGGCTTCCAGCGCGCCTAGCAATTCGCGGACCAGCGTGAAGGGCGCCTGCACATTGACCATCATCACGCCCGGCCATGCCTTGTCGGGATAATTGTCGACCGGCCCGCCCCATGTCTTGCCGGCATTATTGACAAGAATATGGAGCTTGTCGCCGCAAGCGGCGCGCAACCGGTTGGCAAGGTCCACCGCAGCTTCGGGGCTGGAAAGATCACAGGGCAAGGGGATGCAGACACCCAGCGACGACATTTCCGCCGCCGCCGTATTGCACACGTCTTCCTTCCTCGACGTGATCGCGACCGTGGCCCCCGCCTTCAGCAGACCCTCGGAAATCATGCGGCCAAGGCCTTGCGCGCCGCCCGTGATCAGCGCGACTTTTCCGCTCAGATCGAAAAGCCCGGTCATACGGTGATCGCCACTTTGCCGAACTTGTGATCGTTTTCGAGATAGGTCAGAGCCTTGTCGGCTTCGGCCAGAGGAAACGTCTTTTCGATCACCGGCTTGATGCCATGCTTGTCGATGAAATCCAGCATGTTGCGGAAATCTTCAGGATCTCCGACCTGACTGCCGACGATGCTGGCACTCTTCAGGAAAACGCCGGTCGCGGTAATCTCGAACTTATCGCCTGCGGTCGATCCATAGATCACGATGCGGGCGCCCGGTTTTATGGCACGAATGTAATTGGCATAGCTCGGTCCGGGCGCGCCATCGAGTACGACGTCGATGCCGCCCGTCATCGGGCCGACCTTCTTGCGCCATTCGGGATCGGTGTAGAGCAGGCCGTCGGTCGCGCCCATGCTCTTGGCACGTTCGATGACTTCTTCGCTTTCACCCGTGACATAGACCTTGCAGCCAAGCGCCACCGCATAGGCGAGGCCAAAGGTCGCTACGCCGCCGCCGACGCCGCTGATCAGAACGGTATCGGTAGGCTGCAGCTGGCCCTTGAACATCAGCGCGCGCCATGCCGTCAGGCCGGTCAGGATCGAAGCGGCGGCCTCTTCCCAGCTCATGCCCGCGGGCTTCGGGGCCAGATTTTCGGCAGGGACACAGACATATTCGGCGATCGTGCCAGGGTGCGGCATGCCCAGCAGGCCGAATTCGGCCTGCGGGGCGTGGCGGTTTGGTCCCCAATCGCGGCCGGGATACAACACGACTTCGTCGCCGATTTCGACGCCAGTGACGCCTTCGCCGATCATGTCGACGACGCCGGCGCCGTCGCAGCCCATGGTGCAAGGTGTGACCATCCCGGGGTACAGCCCGCGCGAGATCCACATTTCCCGGTGGTTCATCGACGCCGCCTTGATCGCGACCCGCACTTGTCCGGCAACAGGTTCCGGCGTCTCGACATCCACCACGCGAACGGCTTCTGGACCATCCGTGGATTCGAGCAATAGAGCTTTCATAAGTCGGGAATCCTTTTTCTATAATCGGTTATTGGCACGGATGGCCAAAGAGCGGCGGCGCCATTTCTGACCGTGAGGTTGGTGATGGATGCGGCCGGGGCGAATGCGGGTGTCATGCGCGGATTCTCGCGTTCGTCCGCTGCCGGACGAATTCCCGCAGGGAATGGCGCACTCCCGCCAATTTGAAATTCATATCCCAACTCCCGCTGCCGCAAGATCATCGTCCTGCACGCCGATAGCTTTATCGGATTGTGGGGTTATCGCCGCCCAAGCGCATCACAACCTATCTGCGGATAGGAAATCGGGCTTGCCATGATGGATGCGCTGCACGATAACAGCGGCATTGCCGGCATACGACCGGCAGGGAGAGGCGAAGAGGCTGGCCACATGGGCTTAGTGCAGACCACGATCGTGCCGCCGCGTTCGGCGCACGCGTATGTGAAACGGGCAAGGATCGAAAGCCTGGCGGAAAAGATCGCCGGCTATCGCGCAGTCACGGTTATCGCTCCGGCCGGTTTCGGGAAGACAACCGCCATGCTGCGATGGGCCGACCTGCTGGCCGAACGAGGGCGATCCGTTCTTTGGATCGCGGCGCGCGCCGGTGTGGACAGTCTCGACACCTTTCTCGAGGCACTGTCCCAGGCCTGTGTCGTGTCGGGTCTTGGCATCGCTTCCAGCGATCCGCGTGCATGGTTCGTCGAGCTTGCCAAGCGATCGGGCGCGGCGCCGATCCTGTTCATAGACGATGCCCAGTTGCTGCCCCGCGAAGTGCATGATTTCGTCGAGCAGCTGATTTTCAGCTCACGCGACGGGTTGACGACCGTCATGGCGTCCCGGGGCGAAAATGACATCAATCTCGCTCGCCTGAGATCGCTGGGATACCTGATGGAAGTCAGGATGGCGGACCTGTGTTTCGATACAGAGGAAGCAAGCAGCCTGCTGAGGCAGGAAATTGGGGCAGAGCCGACTGCGGCGCAGATCCAGCGCATGATAATGGATACACAGGGCTGGGCCGCCGGCCTGATTCTTGCCTCCCAGACGTGGCACAAGTATAGTTTGCACGCGGAAATGCCTGAACGGGCGGCCAGTCGGCTGCGTTACGAATATGCGAGCTATTTCCACGAGGAAGTGATCGAGGGACTTCCGCAGGAATTGCGGAACTTCATCATCGACACCTCGATCCTGAAAGAACTTTCGCCGTCGGCTTGCGCTGCGGTGATCGGCCAGAGCGAAGCGCGCAAATATCTCGACGAGGCTTTCGAGCGCGGGCTCTTCCTGATCGAACTGGACCGCGAGCAGGGCGAATATCGCCACTACAAGCTGTTCCGCGAAATGGTTCTGGGGCGGCTCATGAAGCTGGCACCTGAACGCGCAGCCGAATTGCACCGGCGCGCCAGCCGCTTCTACGCAGAAACCAGCAATTATCACCTTGCACTGGAGCATGCCGAGCAAAGTACCGATCAGGAATTTCTCGCGTCGCAGATCGAAACCCTAGCCGAACAGATGATCTATGCCGGGCTGATGCAGCGGCTTGACGAACTGGCTAGCCGGTTGCCGTGGCAGGTGGTCGAGGACAAGCCGTCGATCCTGCTGGCCATGTCGTGGCGGCGCAGCAGGCGACTGGCATTCACGTCCGCCGAACGCCTGATCGAAGCGGCGGAAAAAGCCATCGAAGATAAGATGGATGCCGGCGAACTGGATGACTACGCAGCGCGACAGCTGGATTTTCATGTGCGCCACCGCAAGGTCATGTTGCACGCCGCACGCGACGACATGGTCGCGGTAGAGGAGGAATGCGGCCCGCTGTTGGCCGATCTGGGTGACGATCATCCATATCTCAGCTGTACCCTGCTGGCACAGCTGCTTTCCGCCCGTCGTGAGCTGTTTCACTTCCACGACATGCTTCGACTGGAAGGTGAATTGCGCAAGGCATTGGCGCGACCGGGTTCAGCCTTCGCATCGATTGCGCTCAAGTCGTCGGTCGCGCCTACGCTCGTCGCACAGGGCAAGACGGAAACCGCAAAGCAGTTCCTGCATGAAGCGCAGGAAATCGCGCGCAAGCGTGAAAGCGAGGTTTCGGGGCTAGGCGCGCTGCCGGCACTTCCGTTGGCCGAGATATTATACGAATGCGGCGAACTGGACGAGGCAGCCAGGCTGGTCGACCAGTACATGCCTTCTATTCGACAATGGGGCTTCGTCGATCAAGTCGCGTCGGGATATCTCGTGCGCGCCCGGCTGGCGGCCGCCGATGGCGACCTCGCTTCGGCGCTTTCGGTGCTGGAGGAAGCGCATCTTGTCGCGATCGAATGCGGGCTCGACCGTTTGCGGGCCATGGTCGTATCGGAACAGGTACGCATTTTGATCAAGAACGGGCAGCTGGAACAGGCCGAAACGCTGTTCTATTCCTGCGACCTGGTGGGCGAAGGAGAACCTGTCCCCACGCTGAATCCGTCGCGGCTCAACGAATGGCTGGCTATTGCCTGGCTGCGGATTGAAATGCACCGGTTCAGGCTGGTGCGCTCGCGCAAGGTGGCGAAGCGCTGGCTGGAACTGGTGCGCCGCCGGGGCGCCATCCGTTCCGCCCTGTCGTTCGAACTGCTGCTGGCCGAAATTGCGGTACTGGCAGGCAACCGCTCGGAAGCGCGCCGTTCAGTGCGCGCTGCCGTGGAACTGGCCGAGACCGGCGGCTGGCTGCGCCCGTTCCTCGACGAGGGGGAAGCGATTGCTGCGCTGATCGTCGACGCCTATGGGACTGGCCCGATCCTCGACGATCCGGTCGACAGGTTTGCCCATGGGTTGGTGAAGCTGCTCAAGGGAAATCCGCAGATCGATCAGGACGAAGAGGACGATGACGAGTTCGGCCCCAGCGGCGGCCTGTCGCTGCGCGAGATCGAGATCCTCACCCAGGTGAGCGGCGGCCTGCGCAACAGGGAAATCGGTGACCGGCTAGGCCTGACCGAAGGCACAGTCAAATGGTACATGCAGCAGATCTACGACAAGCTGGGCGTTCGCCGCCGTCCGCAAGCCGTTCTGCGGGCACGGCAGCTGGGCATTTTGTCCTGACACCCTATCGAAGGTTAGATTACGCCCGGTACCGCACGTCCTACCGCAGGGGAAACTATAGCATTTCTGGCGGGAGTATTCTGTGGCCAAGGGTAAGGTAATCATCAGCTGCGCGGTGACCGGCGCGATCCATACGCCGAGCATGTCGCCGCATTTGCCGGTGACCGCTGACGAGATTGCGGAAGCGGCCATCGGCGCGGCTGACGCGGGTGCGGCCATCATTCATTTGCACGCCCGCAATCCCAAGGACGGGCGTCCGGACCAGAATCCCGATCTCTACGAACCCTTCCTCAAGGTCATCAAGCAGCGGACCGATGCGGTGCTGAACATCACCACCGGCGGCCATCCCTCGATGACGCTGGAGGAACGGCTGCGACCGGCAACGCGTTTCGCGCCGGAAGTCGCCAGCCTCAACATGGGTTCGATGGGGTTCGGCCTGTTCCCGATGCTGAACCGCTACAAGGACTGGAAATACGACTGGGAGCCGGCCACGCTTGAGGCATCGCGCGACTTGGTATTCAAGAACACCTACAAGGATATCGAAGGGCTGCTGGAACTGCTTTCCCCGCTGGGCACGCGGTTCGAATTCGAATGCTATGATACCAGCCATCTCTACAATCTGGCGCATTTCCTCGATCGCGGGCTGGTGAAGGCTCCGCTGTTCGTTCAGACCTGCTTCGGCATCCTTGGGGGCATCGGCAGCCACCCTGATGATATCCAGCACATGAAGCGCACGGCGGACAGGCTGTTCGGCGACCAGTATGAATGGTCGGTGCTGGGCGCCGGTGCACGGCAGATGAGCATCGTCGCCATGGCGGCATCGATGGGCGGCAACGTTCGCGTGGGCCTTGAAGATTCGCTCTGGGCCGGTCCGGGCCGACTGGCGGAAACCAACGCCGAACAAGTCGCGACCGCAAAAGCCATCGTAGAGGGTATGGGCCTGTCCGTGGCAACGCCTGACGAAGCGCGCCAGATCCTTGACCTCAAGGGCGCCGACCGGACCAATATCTGAGCAGGAAATGATCCACGCAGGACCAGGACGCTATAGGGAACGCGGCGATAGTCAGCGCAGTCACGTTGCGCCGCCGGCCCGTTGCGTTTGCTGGGGGCGAGGCCGATGAAGCTGGGTATCTGTTCGATGTGGGGCACCTCGCTGGACTTGTTCCGCAGCGAGGTGAGGCTGGCGGCGGAGCTGGACTATGATCTGATCACGGTCGGGGATTCGCCGGCCGGCTGGCATGAAATGGTCACCTCCATGACATTGGCGGCACTTGAAGCGCCCAAGGCGCGGATCGGCTCGCTTGTGACATCGCCGTTCATGCGCCACCCGCTCGTCGCGGCGAGTGCCTTTGCCACCATCGACAAATTGACGGGCGGGCGGGCGGTCATGGGATTTGCGACAGGGGGCAGCACGGTCCTGGCCGTGGGGCGCGCACCGGCCACGCAAAAGGAAGTGCGGGCCGAACTTGTCGCCCTGCGCCAGCTTTTCGCCGGCGAGGAGATCGAGTGGGAAGGGCGGCCCGTCAAATCGCTTCGCTTCGCGCGCAAGGTTCCGATCTATTATTCCGCTTTCGGCCCAAAGGCTCTCGCGCTTGCAGGAGAGCTTGCCGATGGGGCCATCCTGTTTGCAGGTGACCAGAGCCTCGATGCACTGGAGCAGAGGATTGCTGAGTTGCGCGTTGCCGCCGCCAGGGCGGGCCGCGATGCCGATGCGCTCGACATCTGGGTGACCAGCTATATTTCGGTGCGAGAGCATCGGCAGCAGGCCATCGACGACCTGAAGGCTTTTATTGCCGTCAATGCGATGGCCTTTCGTACGCCCGAGACGTTGGCGATGCTGCCCGATAATGTCCGCCCGCTCGTCCAGGCTTTTCAGGCACGTTATGATCCATCGGAACATGTCGTGGTCGGCGGACGCAACGTTCGGCTGATGGACGAGATGGGGCTCACCGAATTCCTGCAGGATTTCGATACGATCGCGGGACCTGAAGACCACGTGGCAGGGGTCATGGCCAGGATGGAAGCGATGGGTGTTTCCACGCTTATCGCCGCGCTTCCTGGGCATGCCGATCCGCTCACCACGATCCGCGGCCTCGCAGCCGCAAGAAAGAGAATGTAACGCGATATGGCATATTGGTGGAACAGGACCGAAGCGCGCGATTGGCTGGACAGGCTGGAGCGTTTCTCGCTGGACGAACTGGCCGCAGAGGCCGAGGCCAAGACGATTGCGGCGCATGGCGCGGTGGTCACCTATTCGCGCAAGGTTTTCATACCGCTGACGAAATTGTGCCGCGATGTCTGCCATTACTGCACGTTCGCTCACCGCCCGTCGCAACTGACGGCGCCATTCCTCGAACCGGAAGAAGTGCTTGAGATCGCCCGCGCGGGCGAACAGCGCGGTTGCCGCGAAGCATTGTTCACTCTGGGCGACCAGCCCGAGGCCCGCTATTCCGCCGCGCGCCGGTGGCTGGACGAGCGCGGCTTCGCCAGCACGCTGGATTATCTGGCTCATGTCGCCTCGCTCGTCCTCGAAGAAACGAGCCTTCTGCCGCATCTCAACCCCGGGATCATGACGGCTGCCGATTACGAAAAACTGCGTCCGGTCTCGGCTTCGATGGGATTGATGCTGGAAAGCACGTCGGAACGGCTGTGCGGCAAGGGAATGCCGCATTACGGGTCTCCCGACAAGATACCGGAAATCCGCCTGCAATCCCTGCGCGATGCTGGCGAGGCAAAGGTGCCCTTTACCACCGGCCTGCTGATCGGGATTGGCGAAACGCGCCTGGAACGGGTGGAGGCACTGCTTGCGATCTGCGATCTGCATGCGCGCCATGGCCATATCCAGGAAGTCATCATCCAGAACTTCCGCGCCAAGCCCGGGACGCTGATGGCAGCAACGCCCGATATCGGGCTCGACGAACATCTCTGGACGATAGCCGCTGCCCGCTTGATACTTCAGGCGGAAATGGTGGTGCAGGCACCGCCCAACCTGCAGCCGGGACAGCTGGGCAAGCTTATCCGTGCGGGCGTCAACGACTGGGGCGGGGTTTCGCCGGTCACGCTCGACCATGTGAACCCCGAAGCGCCCTGGCCACATCTTGAGCAGCTGGAGACCCAGACCGAGGAGGCCGGACGGCACCTGCGCCAGCGGCTTGCCATCGGCCCGGCATTCGCTCGTGCACCCGGATTGTGGACGGACGAGGCGCTTCAGCCGCGCATTCGAAGGGCCATCGATGCGCGCGGATTACCGCGAGACAGCGACTGGCATCCCGGCACCGGCGGGGCGATACCGGAAGGGCCGCTCTCCATCGGTATCGGAGGGGACAAGGAAATTCGCATAGCCCTGGGCCGGGTTGAGCACGGCGAGGAGCTCGGCGCGTTCCACATCGAAAGGATGTTCGGGGCCGAAGGCCGCGATTTCGAGCGGATCTGCCGCGTTGCCGACGAGCTGAGGCATGACCGGGTGGGCGACAATGTCACCCATGTGATCAATCGCAACATCAACTATACCAATATCTGCCTTTACCGCTGCGGCTTCTGCGCCTTCTCCAAGGGCAGCACCAAGAGCGAGCGCGGCCCGGCGTATAATATCGACCATGCCGAAATCGCCCGCCGCACGGTCGAGGCGCGCGAACGCGGCGCGAGCGAGGTGTGCCTGCAAGGGGGCATCCACCCGAGCTATGACGGCAACACCTATCGCGGGATCGTGCAAGCGGTAAAGGATGCAGTGCCGGACATGCATGTGCACGCGTTCTCGCCGCTGGAGGTGCATCACGGCGCCACCACGCTGGGGCTGGATTACGAAGATTACCTCGCTTCGCTCAAGGAATGCGGGCTGGCAACCTTGCCGGGGACGGCGGCTGAAATCCTGTCAGATGATATCCGCGACATCATTTGCCCCGACAAGCTTTCGACCGGCGAATGGCTGGCGGTGATGCAGGCGGCACACAAGGTGGGGCTGAAGACCACATCCACCATCATGTTCGGCCATGTCGAAACCTATGCCCACTGGGCCACGCATCTGCTGCGCCTGCGCGAATTGCAGATGGAAAGCAGCGGCTTCACCGAATTCGTGCCTTTGCCTTTCGTCCATATGGAGGCACCGAACTGGCGCCGCGGGCAAACCCGTTCCGGCCCGACATGGCGCGAAACAGTGCTGATGCATGCCGTGTCGCGGATTGCGCTGGACGGTGCCATTCCGAACATTCAGGTCAGCTGGGTAAAACTGGGTCCGGAGGGGGCGGCCCACATACTTCAGGCAGGTGCCAACGATCTGGGCGGGACGCTGATGGACGAATCGATCACGCGCGCTGCGGGCGGGGTGAACGGACAGGAATTCGGTGTTCCCGAAATGCGCGCGCTGGCCCATGGCATCGGTCGCCGCCTGCAGGAACGCTCCACGCTTTACGGTCTGGCCGCGGGCGAGACCGTCGCATAATTTGACAGAATTGGATTAGTTTATGAGCCAGACGATCGCAGTAGTCGGCGGTACGGGCAATCTCGGCAGCGCCATTGCATGGCGGCTTGCCAAGGCAGGGCATCAGGTGATCATCGGATCGCGCTCTGCCGAAGCGGCCATTGCCCGGGCAGAGGAACTCGGCCATGGGCTGACCGGCATGGCCAATGCCGATGCGGCGCAGGCGGGCGACATCGTGTTGGTCACCGTGCCGTTTTCCGCCCAAGCGGCGACGCTGGCCGATATCAAGCCGCATGTCGCCGGCAAGATCGTCGTCGATACCACTGTCCCGCTCGTTCCGCCCAAGGTGATGCGCGTCCAGTTGCCTGAAGAAGGATCGGCAGCGATATGCGCCAGCAATCTGCTGGGCGACGATGTCCGGTTGGTCGCGGCGTTCCACAATGTCGCGGCGCATCGCCTGGCAGAGGATGGCTTTGTCGATTGCGACATTCTGGTGTTCGGCGACGACAAGGCGGCACGTGCCGAAGTTGTCGCGCTGGCAGAAGCCATTGGGCAACGCGGCATCCATGCCGGCCCGCTGGTCAACGCGGCGGCGGCCGAGGCGATGACCTCGCTGCTGATCTTCATCAACAAGAACTACAAGGTCGATGGCGCCGGAATTCGCATCACGGGCGAATTGAACGCCCCCGATTGACGATGTTCAGCGTATTTCCCGTCGGCGACTTGCCGGAATTCCATGGTGGCGATGACCTGCCTTCCATACTGGCCGACCGCCTTGCCCAAGGCGACCCCGGCCTTGCGCCCGGCGATATTCTTGTTGTCACGCAAAAGATCGTTTCGAAATCAGAAGGCCGGATGGTCGCGCTTTCGTCGGTCGATATTAGCGACGGCGCGCGCGATCTTGCCCGCCAAACCCATAAGGACCCCGCGCTGGTCGAGATGGTACTGCGCGAATCCAGCGACGTGGTGAGAGCGGTGCCCAACGTACTGATAACGCGGCACCGGCTTGGCCATGTGATGGCGAATGCCGGCATCGATGCTTCCAATCTGGGTACATGTGGCGAGGAAAAGGTGCTTTTACTGCCCGAAGATCCCGATGCCAGCGCGGCCCGCATAGCCGATGCATGCCACGCCCGAACGGGCATCAGGCCTGGTGTCATCATCTCCGACAGCTTTGGCCGTCCATGGCGGATGGGGACGACCAATGTGGCGATCGGCGTGGCTGGTCCCCCCGCCGTGATCGATGAGCGAGGCAAACCCGACAGGGACGGGCGGATCATGCAGGTGACGCAAATCGCCTTTGCCGATGCCGCAGCTGGGGCGGCTGGGCTTGCGATGGGCGAGGGTCCCGAGGGCTTGCCGGCCTGCGTGCTGCGCGGCCTGCCATGGCAGCACGGCGATCAGACCAGCCGGAACCTGCTGCGTCCGGCGGGGGAGGATTTGTTCCGATGAGCGCACGTGTCACTGTCCTGACCGGAGGCGTGGGCGGCGCCAAGCTGGTCGAGGGCTTGCAGCAGATCGTGCCCGGCACTCACCTGACGGCGATCGTGAACACTGGCGATGATTTCGAGCATTTCGGCCTGCCGATCTCGCCCGACATTGATACCTTGCTCTACACGCTGGCGGGGCTGTCGAATGTCAGCCTGGGCTGGGGCCGCGAAGGCGAGACATGGTCGTTCATGGCCGCGGTAAAGAGCCTTGGCGGCGAGGACTGGTTCAACCTCGGCGATGGCGACCTCGCGCTGCATGTCTTGCGCCGCATGGCCAAGGACGCGGGCCAGCCTTTGTCTGAAATCGTGCGGGGTTTTGCCCGCCAATGGGGTCTTGGCCTGACGATCCTGCCGATGAGCGACGATCCCGTCGCGACATGGGTGAGAACGGACGAAGGATTGCTGCCTTTCCAGCGCTATTTCGTGGCGCGGCGGTGCGAACCGCGCGTCAATGCGATCCGCTTAGAAGGTGCTGATGCTGCCTTGCCGGCACCGGGCGTGGTGGCGGCCATCGAAGCGGCCGATATGATCCTGATTGCGCCATCCAATCCTTGGCTCAGCATCGATCCCATATTGGCGGTTCCCGGCCTGCGGCAGGCGCTGGAACGCAGGAATGCGCCGCTTGTGGCCGTGTCGCCGCTGGTGGGCGGAAAAGCGGTCAAGGGGCCGACGGCCAAGCTGATGGGCGAACTTGGCCTTTCGGTGACGAACCAGACGATTGCCGAACATTACGGCGAACTGCTGGACGCGATGCTGGTGCACGAGGGCGATCCACAGCCTTCCGGGCTTTCTTTTGCTGAAGCTGACACGCTTATGAACACGGCGCAGGATCGGCACCGCGTTGCGATCGCCGCCATGGATCTCGCCGAACGACTGACGCGCTGATGGCATGGACGGCGCTGGTCCCGATCCGCACCGGCCCTGCGGGAAAGTCGCGATTGAAAGGCGTGCTGGATGCAGACGCACGCGGGCGCCTGGCATTGGACATGGCTCGGCACGTGATCGACGTTCTGGCGCAATGTCCGGGAATCGACCGGATCGTCGTGCTTTCGAACGAAGCCTTCGACCATCCTGCGGCCGTGTGGGCCAAGGACGGCGGGCAGGGGCTGAATGCCGAGATTTCGGCGTTTCGGAACGGTTTCGGTGCGTCGCCGCTACTTGTGATCCACGCAGACCTGCCCTTGTTGGCTCGGGACGATGTCGATGCGCTGCTTGATGCTGCGACCCGCCATGGCGCTGCCTTGGCCACGGATCGCCTGGGGCAGGGCACCAATGCATTGGCACTGGCTGACGGTCGATCGTTCTCGTTCCAATTCGGGCAGGGCAGTCGCATTCTTCACTGCGGCGCGGATGTTGCCATGCCGGTACTTCAGCGGACGGGTCTGTCAGCCGATCTCGATACGCCTGCCGACTTGGAGTTCCTGCAGGAACGGGGATTGCGTGTCTAAACCGCCTTTCTTCCGGCAGGTAAGTTGACTGCGCCGGACTGTTACCCGCCCGGTACACCAGCGCAGGAGAGGCAGTCATGAAACTGAGTATCGGTATCCCCAAAAGCATGAAGGTTGCCGCCATGGTCCAGCCATGGGAGGAACCGCTGACCGGAGCCGATGTCGGGGAACTGATGGCAGTCGCGGACCGGCTCGGCTTCTACAAATGCATGCTGGGTGAACATTTCATAATTCCCAAGGAACACATCGAACTGTCGGGCGACTGGTATTTCCACACCGCCGTGGCGCTGGGTTTTTATGGCGGGCAGACGAAGAACCTGCGCCTTGCATCCTCGATCTCCATCCTGCCGCTGCAAAGCCCCATCGTGCAGGCCAAGGCATGGTCGACGCTCGACTGGCTGACGGGTGGTCGGGCAGAGCCGATCTTCGGCGTTGGCTGGCTGAAAGAAGAATTCGACATGCTGGGCGTGCCGTTCGAAAAACGCGGCGCGATGGCGGATGAATATATTGCGGCGATGATCGAACTCTGGACGCAGGACGATCCGGAATTCGAGGGCGAATTCGTCAGCTTCAAAAATTGCGGTTTCGCACCCAAGCCGCTTCAAAAACCGCACGTGCCAATCTGGTTCGGCGGCGATGCGCCTGCGGTTCAGCGGCGGGTGGCGAAGTTCGGCAATGGCTGGTCGCCGTTCCGTACACCGCCCGAAAGCTTTCCCGACTGCATCGACTACATCAAGTCACAACCGGAATATGACGGTCGGCCGCTGGAGATGTTTTTCGCCCTCGAAATGCTGAACGTCGGTGCGCATCATGAAATTCTGGATGATGCCCGTGCGCCGGGGACCGAGGACAAGCAGAAGATCATCGACCAGATCGGATGGCTGAAGGAACTGGGTATTACCGAAACCATCGTACCCTTGCCGCCGGGCCTGTCCGGCAAGCAGGCATGGATCGACCGCCAGCACTGGGTTGCCGAGGAGATCATGCCGGCAATCTGACCGATAGCGTTTCGTCCCGTTACCCCGGCATGGCTGCGAACATGTCCAGCATGTCGGCGTAATGGGGCTGGTGGTGGGCGATGCCGCCATCGGCCGAGATGATCTGGGCGGTGACAAAGCCCGCAAGATCCGACGCCAGCCACAGCACGGCGCCCGCGATATCATCCGCAACGCTTTCGCGGGGCAAAAGCACGTGGCGCTGGATCATGGCGAGCTGGTGGTCGGTCATTTGCGCGCGCGCCACGGGGCTGAGCACAAGGCCGGGAAGCACCGCGTTGCAACGGATATTGGCCCGCCCGAACTGCGTGGCCGTATTGCGGGTCAGCGCATTTACCGCGGCCTTGGACGCGCTATAGGCGGGATTGAGCACATCGCCGAGCAGCGAAACGCCCGAGCTGGTGTTGATGATCGAACCGCCGCCCGCGGCGATCATGTGCGGTACGACATGCTTGGTCACGAACATCGTCCCGCGCACATTGATGTCGAAAGCGGCATCCCACACTTCCGGATCCATTTCGGCCAGAGAAGCGTCGCGCATCATCTGCTGGGCGCCGGTGTTGGCGGCATTATTATGCAGGATATCGATCCTGCCGAATTCGTCGATCGTCGCCGCCACCATAGCAGCGACGCTGGCTTCATCGCCCAGATCGACCTTCAAGGCGATGGCCTTGCCTCCGGCTTCTGCAATGCCAGAGGCCACCCGCCGCGCGCCTTCCTCGTTGATATCGGCAACCGCGACCGACGCGCCGTTCGCGGCCAGCATGCGGGCGCAGGCTTCCCCGATATTCGCACCGCCGCCGGTAACTATGGCGATCTTGCCCTCGACCAGACCCATTCTTATTCTCCTAATAGCTGCCACGTGCCGTAATCCTCGGCAGCCGTGAAGAAGCGTTCGTTCATGGGAAGGCCGTTCTGCCCCCACTCATCGAGATTGGCGGCCCAGGCTTGCAATCCGTACATCACGAAAAGCCGCGTCTGCTCCCATGCCTCGTCAAAGTCGGGAACCCCCTGCGCGCCGGTCGCGATCAGATATTCGCGATATTGCTTCACCATGTCCTTGTGATGCTTGCGGCGCTCTTCGATGCTGAGCGCGCCGATCACGAAATAGGTCAGGTCGCGCCATGGGCGGCCGCGCCGGACCAGCTGCCAGTCCAGCCAGAGCCGGTCGCCGTCGGGCAGGATATAGGTATTGCCCTGATGGCAGTCGCCCAGCACGATACAATGCGGCGCATCATAGGCCCGCTCAAGCTCACCCAAACGGTCAAATGCGCGTTCCAGCTTGCGCGGATCGTCAAGGTAATGCTGCGGCGCGACGGCGCGGAAAGCAGGGTCCGCCAGATTGGCTTCGATCCATTGCCACATGATCCGCACCTGATCGCTGTCGACGGGTGTGTCCATCTGGGTCTGGAGCCATGGGGCATTGGCGGTGCTGATCTTGTCGCTTCCCCAAAGGCTGCCATGCAGCGTGGCAAGGCCTTCGAGATTGTCCATGATCATGTCGACGCCATTGGCATCGGTACTGTGCCCGAACTTGCCGCCGCGCTGCACTAGATCTTCCAGCACCACAAAGCCATGCGCACTGCCGTCATCGTCCCAGTCGGCGTAATAGCATTTTGCCGTCGGCACTTTCATTTCGTCGATCAGGAAGTGGTAGAAGCGCGCTTCGACGGCGTGGATATCGACATTGTCGAACGATCCCGACCAGTTCGCCTTCATGCAGACATGCTCGGGCAGTCCTGCGGCCTTGCCCGCATCGTTCCAGTCGACTTTAACGCGCCATTTCGTCGTGTGGCTGTTGAGCAGTTGGACGGTTTCCACGCTGTGCGCCGCAACGCCCGGATATTTATAGCTCATCATCCTGCCCAGCCACTCGGCGTCGACATCCTCCAGCCTTGTCGGCAGCTTGTCCGTGCGGGCGGGATAGGGACGCGGCACGCAATTCGTGTCGACGACTGTACTCTTATATTGGGCGGGGGCGTGCGGATCCATGGGTCAGCTCCTTGCGATCTGTCTGTTTTCGAACCTGCGGCGCGATGGGCGGCATGTTCCTCTCTTGCCCTCATGCTTCGCAGAGCACCTGATGGAGCAACCTGTCCAAGGAAAGGGGCGGGACGGGCTGGGCAGGGTGATGAAGCGGCGACGGAGAGAGACCGAAATGGCCCAGAACGAACAGAACAAGGATATCGTGCGACGCTTCCTCGGCGCGGTCGAAGCGGGCGAGCTTGAGGTGATCGAGCAATTGCAGGCGCCAGATTGCACATGGTGGATGATCGGATCGGGCGAAATATCCCGGAAAGCCTATACCGACGCAGTAAAGGGCATGCTGCTGACCGCTTCGCACCGCAAGGTTCGCATCGTGGGCATGGTCGCGGAAGGCGACACGGTCGCAGCAGAGGTGCGCTCGGAAATGCATTTCGGCGACCGGGTCTATGCCAATGAATATCACGATCTGTTCGTGATCAGGGACGGGTTGATCGTCCACGGACGCGAATATTTCGATACCGGCAAGGTCGCTGCCTTTTTCGGCGCGCAGGAAGGTTTGGCATGAACGCCGAGACCGTCGTCAGGCAATTCCTCGCCCTGTTCCACACCAGCAAGCTGGACGTGGGGGCAGTGCGCGCGATGCTGGCTGACGATGCCCAGTATAAGCCGGTCGTGCCGATCGCTCCGGTAAGGCAGGGCGCGGACGCCATCTGCGAGGAGCGGGAGCGACAATACGAACTTTATGACGAATGCGCCTGCGATATTCGCAAGGTCGCGGCTTCGGGATCGACCGTTTTCACGGAACGGGTCGATACATGCCGGCAGTTGAAGGACGGGCGGGAAACCACAACCCACGTCGTCGGCGTGTTCGATCTGAATGATGCCGGCCGGATCGTCTGGTGGCGGGAATATTGGGACGGTCTCGATTGCGCGGGCCAGTTGGGGATCGACGACAAGGCCATGCGATCGATCATGTGTGCGTGAAGGGAAATTCGATGCAGTATGACGTCGTGGTGATGGGTTCCGGCGGTGCCGGGCTGACAGCAGCGGTGGTCGCCGCAAAAGCGGGTTGCAAGGTGGTCGTGCTGGAAAAGGCGCCGCATTTCGGCGGGACAACGGCCATTTCCGGTGGCGGGGTCTGGATACCCGAAAGCCCGCAAGCCGTTGCGGCGGGCGTGGACGACAGCAAGAAGAAGGCGCTGGACTACTCGCTTGCCGTCGTCGGCAACCGGGCAGAGCGCGAGCTGATCGAAGCCTATATCGAAACCGGCCCCGAAATGGTGAAATGGCTGGAGGCCAATAGTTCGGTCCATTTCCTCCTCTCGCCCCCGTCCAGCGACTGGTACCCCGAGGTAGAGGGCGCGATGCACGAAGGGCGGTTGCTGGCTCCGGCTGAATATGACGGCAGAAAGCTCGGTTCCGATTTCGACAATCTTTCCAAGCCGCGCGAGGAATTCAACGCGCCTGGCGGTATGATGATCGATCTGTTCGATCTGCCCTATATCGCCAAGCTGCCGCAGCCCGGTGCGTTGTGGTACATGGCCAAGATCGCCATCCGTTTCGCTTTCGACAAGAAGAAGCTGGGCCGCGGCTCACGCCTGACGATGGGCAACGCCCTGATGGGCAGGCTTTACCGTTCGGTGCTGGACGCGGGGGTCGACCTCTACAGCAGTGCGCCGGTCGAAAGACTGCTTGCCGATGGGGGCAGGGTCACGGGTGTCGTCGCGACCATAGACGGCAAGCAGACGGAAATTTCGGCCGCAAAGGGCGTCGTTCTGGCGGCCGGCGGATTTTCCGCCAACGAACAGATGCGCAAGGTCTATCTGCCCTATGCCGAGCAGCATGTTTCCATCCTTCCATATCACAATACCGGAGACGGCATAAATGCCGCCACGGTATCGGGCGCCGTGCTGGGAACGGACAACCACGCCAATGCGGTCTGGGCCGTGGTGTCAAAGCGGACGCGCGATGATGGCTATGTCGAACGCTATGCGCATCTGATCGACATGTCGAAGCCCGGCTGCATCGCCGTCGGCAAGGACGGCAAACGCTTTGGCAATGAGGCCGGGGTCCATTTCGTCGAGGACATGCACGCCACCGGCAATGTGCCTGCATGGATCATTTCGAACGCGAAGAACGTCAAGAAATACGGCATGGGGCTGTCGCTTCCGGGGGGCAGCAAGATCAAGGAGCTGGTCGCTTCCGGCTATATGAAAAAGGCCAATACGCTGACCGAACTGGCGGCGCAAATCGGGGTCGATCCCAAGGCGCTGGAAGCAACCGCTGCGCGGGTCGATGCCGATGCGAAAACCGGGCGCGACAGTGAATTCGGCAAGGGCGATACGCTGATCGATCAAGAAATTGGCGATCCCGCGCACAAGCCCAATCCCTGCTTCGGGCCGGTTGGCGCGGGGCCCTATTACGCGGTCCAGATATTCCCCGGCGACGGATCGACGACCGTGGGCGTAAAAATTGACGCGCAATGCCGCGTCAAGGATGAGAGCGGTCAGCCGATTCCGGGCCTTTGGGCTGCCGGGCTGGATGCCAATTCGATCTGGCAGGGCAAGTCTCCGGCGCATGGATGCAATGTCGGTCCGGCACTGGTGACCGGCTTTATCGCGGGCAGGAGTATCACGGCATCAAAACAGCAGTCGTAACCGGAGCAAGCTCGGGCATCGGCCTTGTCGTCGCGCGGGAACTGGCGCGCGATGGCTGGCGGGTGATCGCGCAGGGCCGGGATCACGCGCGCAGCGAAGCCGCGCTTGCGGAAATCCGGTCCGCCGCGCCCGAGGCGCAGGTCGACATGATAAGGGCCGATTTGTCGGTCATGGACAAGGTGGACGCGTTCGCATCGCAGGTAGCGGCATCGACCGACCGGATCGGATTACTGGTGAACAATGCAGGCGCCACGCCATCGAGGCGGATGGAAACCGCCGACGGGTTTGAACAGACCTTTGCCGCCAATCACCTTGCCGTTTTCCTGCTGACCCACCGCCTGCTGCCCTTGCTGAAGGCGGCGGCGCCCGGATCACAAGTGATCACGACCGCATCGGTCGCGCACAAATTCATCAAGGACATGAAGTGGGACGATCTGCAGCAGGCGCAGTCATTCAGCGCCAGCGATGCGTATGCCCAGTCCAAGCTGGCCAACATCTTGTTTACGCGGGAAATGGCGAAACGGGTCAAGCACGACGGAATCCGCGTGAATTGCGTGCATCCCGGCGTCGTGCAAACCAATTTCGACAGTCACGGCAATCTTGCCGTCAAGCTGATGTATTTCCTTGGCAAACCGCTCTCGCTGACGCCCGAGCAGGGCGCGGATACGATACTCTTGCTGGCGAAGGGCGGGGCGCCAAATGCGACCGGCCAGTATCTCGCCAAGCGCAAGCCCGCAGCATTGTCTGCCGCTGCGCAGAGCGAGCAAGGCGCCGCACGCTTGTGGGACATCAGCAAAGAACTGACCGCCAAAGCCGGCCAGACTGTCGGCTAAAGCCGGGGAAGGCGGGATGGCGCTTTGCCGTCCCGCCTGCCGGTCCTACTTTTCGCGGCGTTTCGCCTCTGCCACCATTGCGAACAGCCCCTCATTATACTTTGTCAGCTGTTCCATGGTGAGATTGCGATAGGGCGTCATCGGACAGAGCGAATCCACCACGCCCCAGAAGGGTTCGAGTTCTTCGAGCACTTCGTCGACCGGCCCGCATTTCACGAAGGCCTGCACCATTTCGTCGCTGACCTTATCGATCACGCCCGAAACATCGCCATGTTCGCCTGCGGCCAGCTGGCAATCGCGTGCGAGATCGCCAAAACCGATGGAATCGAAAAAGTCTTCGTATTCCTTGTAACCGGCATAGCCCGCCACGGTGGCACGGCTGTCGTCGATCGCCTGCTGCTTGTCGTCATTGATGGCGACCCATGGCCATGCATTGATTTCGACATCCGTGCGTTTGCGGCCAAAGCGGGCCAGCTCCGAATGGATGAAATCGTTCTTCTGAACCGTATAGTCGACCGTCCAAAGCGCATGGACCATCAGCCCGTCGGCAATCTCCAGCGACATGCTGGTCAGCTTGTCCTTGAGCGCGGCGATCCAGATCGGAATATTCTCGCGCACCGGGGGCGCGGTCATCATCTTTTCCGTCCATTCCAGATCGTAATATTCGCCGTGGAGCGGTTCCATGTCCTTGTGGCTGTTGGCGTTCACGTAACGCACGATCTTCACCACTTCACGCAGATGGGTCAGCAGCTTGCGGTGCGGCTCGCCATAGATCCCCTCAAGCGCGCTGTGCAGCGAGGTGCCCAGACCAAGGACGAAACGGCCCTGGCTGATCGTGTCGCATTCGATCGCGCAATAGGCGGTTTCAACCGGACTGCGGGTTCCCGCAACCGCAATGCCGGTCGAAACCTTCAGCGTATCGGTCATCGCCGCGACGGCGGCCATGGGCACAAAGGGCGCGCCATAGATCTGAAGCGAAAAGACCCCTTCGAATCCCACCTGCTCCATCTGTTTTGCCATGCCGCCCATCACCGGAGCGGGCAAAACGGGCATCACGCCCCACCACTTGCGCTCACCCCCAGTCGCATTGGTCAGTGTGGTCATGCTTTTTCATATCCGATAATGTCGCTGCAATCAGAGCTGACATTATCGCGATAGGTAAAATCGCCGCGCGCCTGTCTTTCGGCCAGTGCCAGCATCAGCACGCGATATTTCTGGCCCGCTTCGTCCAGCGGCGAATGCAAATCCTTGCGCTTTTCCGGCCGCATGTAGCGCGGGCTCTGCGGCGAGGTCATGGAACTGTCCTGCCGCGAAACCTTGTAGCTCGCCTTGGGCATCATATAGCGGAAAAGATTGGTCTTTTTCACGTTCGACGTGTTCATTGCATAATCCAGCCGGGTCCGGTCGCGCGTTTCCGGAACGCAGGGGTGGAACAGCTGGACATTGTCGCCCGGGCTGAAACGGCCATAGGCGATCGCGGCATGGCTGCGAAGGTAGATGCGGATCACCTGCCGTACCTGCTGCACATCGTCGCGCACGCCGCCAAAGATTTTCATGATCGGCGCGACGGACTTGTTCACGCAGGTCCGCACCATGGTGATGGTCTCGCTGTCGTGGAACACCTCGACCGTTTCCTTGTCCATCTTCTCGTCGCCCACGACGTCGGCGTGGATGAAGTCGGCATGGGTAAGGTCGATCAGGTTTTCGAGGCTGAGCGGCGCGCAGCAATCGAACCGCACGGTGCCCAGCATGTGCAGCGGCAGGCCGCCGTCCTCTGGCAGATAGGGAATGCTGGGAATATGTTCGGGCGCGGCATTTTCCGGCTTGCCGAGCCAGCCCCAGACATAGCCGTACTTCTCGATCACCGGATAGTGACCGGCCTCGTCGGTATATTCGCTCTTCTTCGCGGCAAGCTGGTCATTCGGGTGCGTTTCCGCAGCCACCAAGCTGCCGTCGGGCTTCCGCCAGATGAAATAGGGGTGCGAATAGACAGCGCGCCGGATGGGTTTCTTGGCAACAGCGAAGCTGTGGGCCAGCGGAAACCATGCATCGGTCAGCATGATATCGTGCGGCAGCCAGGAATTGACCTTGGCCGCGAACTGGCGCGGATCGACCGCGATCGGATCGTCATGAACTTCGGGAGCCGGATTGTCTTGAACGTCGAGCATGATCTGTTCCTTGTTCTCGGTTTGGCTGCGGTCAGGCAGCGGCTTCCTGCGCTGTGGGCGGTCCGGATTTGCGCGTGACGATACTTTCGCGCAGGTCCGAGGCGTGGATAGACGCCGACGGCTTGAGCACCCGCAGCGCCGCTCCGTCGACATGGTCGAAAACCCTGAACGGCGTGCCGATGCCCATGGCCTTTGCCATCAGATGGTGGCGTCCGGGCGACAGAGCGGCGCGCCAACGCACCTGCGTAACGCCGCGCGCGGCCGGAACGGGCGCCAGAACCGCGCGGAACAGGGCCCTGAACTCGTCGTCCAGCAGGGTCAGGTCCGTCTCGCCAGTTACCGGATCGGTGGCGATGCGCAGGCTGATCGGGAAATCGGAAGTAAAGGGTGCGGGCCAGTGCGGCGATGCCCATTGGCATGATCGTTCCAGCACCAGCTTGCCTTGCTGCTCGGACAATTCGGTCAGCAGATAGGGTGAAAAGCGCACCCCCTTGATCGACAGCACCAGCGAAGGATCGTCGAACAACGCGGCGATCCAGTGTTCGTGATCCAGCGCCACAATCGATGTGCCCGAAAGCGGCAAGACGCGATCGTCAGGTGCGGGGGCAGCGGCCTTGGCGTCCAGGCAGACCCGTACAAAGCCCGCATCCTCGTGAACGGCGAATGGCCTTGCCTTGTAGACAGGAGGGAATTTGCGATCGCTTTTCAGATTGGGAATGTCGATCAGCTGCCCGCTTGCGCCGTCATAAGTCCAGCCGTGGTATCCGCACTGGATCGCGCCATTGCCAAGTATGCAACCCAGCGACAGGGGCGCCCGGCGATGCGGGCAGCGATCTTCAAGCGCGCGCACGACCTTCTTGTCGTCGCGCCAAAGGACGACCGGTTGGTCGCCGATATCGACGTTGTGCGGCTTGTCCGCGCTGATCTCTTCGGAGCGGGCAACGGCCCACCAGGCTGCTTCGGTCATATTCGACTCGCATCTCCCAATACGCGTTATGCAATTAAATTGACACATGACAATTTAGTTGTCAATCTATGTCGATGGATGCAGCAAATGTAAATTCGCCCGCCTCCACCCGAGAGGGCAGGGCGGCGGACAGGGCAACTGGCCAGATGACAGGCCATCTTACCCGCAGGCGTGAGAAGACCCGGGGGCGCCCACGCGCCGATGCCGGTGAATCGGTTGACGAGGCATCGCTGCTACGGACCGCCTTCGCCATGTTCGCCACGCATGGCTATGGAGCCGCGACAATGCGCGCGATGGCCCGCGAACTGGGCGTCAGCCACAATTTGCTCAATGTGCGATTTGGCAAGAAGTCGCAGTTATGGAAGGCGTCAGTCGACTGGCGGCTCAAGGAAGCCGCCCGCGAGGTTGAACTGGCCTTCGACCCGTCGCACCCTCCGGAAGAACAGTTGCGGGACTTGATTCATCGGTTTTGCCGCTGGGCGATCATCAATTCGGACATTGTGGCCATGAGCCACCTTGAAGGGCGCGAGCCGAGCTGGCGGCTCGACTATATGACGGAAAGCTTCACCCTGCCGTTCCAGCGCCGCCTTCAGGACCTTCTGGAACAGGTAGGATCGGGCACGGCGCTGCGTCCGATCGATTCCGGTGCATTATTGGCGCTGCTCGTTCACGGGGTCGGATCCTATTTCGCGCTTGCCCCGATGCATGACCGGCTTCTGCCTGATCTGCCTGGTGACGGCGCCGCCAATCCGTCGCCCGAGGACCGGGCCGATGCGATGGCGCGGTTTCTTCTGGCAGGTCTGTTCAGCGCCTAAGTCTTGATAGCTCTCGCGTGATCAGATTGGCGCCGGGAAGAAGAGATCGGCGATGCGGTCCCGATAAATGGCGGCCTTGGCTTCATCCATCCCGAATTGCGGCACGACGGGCGTGATCGAATCGGCAAAGCGTGCGCGTTCGATTATCTGGGCTTTCACCTCCTCAGCCGAACCGAGCACCGTGATCGCACTGACCATCTCGTCAGGGCAGGCCGCCTCCATCGCGGCAAAGTCCTGCCGGGCAAACGCATCCTGAATCGCCGCTGCTTCCTTTTCGAAGCCTATCGCCTTGAAATAGCGCAGATACTGGGGCGATTGCGTATAAAACGCGATATTCGCGCGGGCATCCGCAATGGCCGCATCGCGATCCTCGTTGATGACGGTAAATATCATCAGATTCAGATCGAAAGCCGACCGCTCCCGTCCGGCTCTGTCGAGACCTGCCTGCAAGTGCGGGGCGACCTTTTCCTCGATCCAGCGGGTCGTCCATAACGGATGGCCCAGCAGCCCTTCGGCGATCTCTCCGCCCTGCTCGCATGCCTTTTCGAAAATGGCAGGCAGATAAACCGGAATGGCAGGGCGGCGCGCTGGCCCCGTCAGCCGGAAATGCGACAGGTCGAGCGTAGTATATTCGCCTGCCAGCACCTGTAGTTCGCCGGTGTGGCCCTTGGCGATGACCGCCCGCACCTGCTCCACAATTTCGCGCATATGCGCCAGTGGCTTGCCGTATGGCATGCCAAAGCTGCCTTCGATCTGGCTTTGCGCGCTGGACCCCAGGCCAAGCACGGCGCGGCCATCGCTGATGTGGTCCAGATCGATGACGCTGCATGCCGTCTCCAGCGGACTACGCGTGAAGGCCAGCGCGATGCCGCTGCCCAGCTTTATCCTGCTGGTGACGGCTGCGGCTGCCGCAAGGGTGACGAAGGGGAGGCCGAAGATTTGCGGGACCCAGACCCCCTCGATTCCGGCCGCTTCCCATTGGCGGACCAGCGGTACGAGTTCGTTTGCCGGAAGGACCGGCAATTGCGTCCAGATCTTCTTATCCGCGAACATCACCCAAAGCCCTTGGCGGTATCGAAATAGTCCCGCCACGACACGATCTTGTCGCCGTCCATTTCGAAAATCCCCATGAGCTTGATGGAGACGAGCAGTTGGCCGTCCTTGTCATGGAAATTGTCAGTTCGTTCGGTCAAGACCACGTTCCCGTCCGAAGCGACGTGGTGAACGATCACCTCGCCGCTTTCGATCGGGTACATCTGCGCAAAGCCGTCCATGAAAGCTTTCGCCTCCGCGAATCCGGTGGTCTTCGAGATGCCGACATTTTCCCAAACCGTCCTGTCGGTAAAGCGCCGTTCCATCGACGCGAGCATATCGCCCAGCGTAGGCTTCCACTCCTCGAAGAAGGCCAGCACTTCGGATTGCGCATCGGCCATGGTCAATCCTCCGGCGCGATGGTGACAGTCACCCCGTCAAGCGCATCACTCATTTCGACCTGGCACGCCAGACGCGAGGTTTCGTTGCGATGGTCGGAACTGTCGAGAAGGTCGCTTTCATCCTCGGTCATTTCCGGCAGCTTGGCGAAATAGGACGCTTCCACGTGAACATGGCAGGTCGCGCAGGAACAGCAGCCGCCGCACAGTGCCAGCAGTTCGTCGAATCCATCGTCGCGGATGATCTCCATCAGGCTCAGCCCATTGTCGGCTTCAACTTCCGTGCTGGCGCCAGATCGGTCGATCACATTGATTTTCGGCATTTCTTACTCCGTGACGTAGATGAATTATCTGACTTCGACTTCGACCGGGAAGCGATCGAAATAAAACTGGAAATGCTGGCGGATATCCTCGGCCGTCAGACCGAAATCGCCTTCAAGATCGAACTTCACCTTGCCGTTGACGGCCGGATCGTGATCCCGGTGATACTGGTGCAGGGCCTGCAACGTGTCCTCGTCCAGCGGCAGGTCCGCCTTGGCATAGATCTGCCGGAGGATCGGGTCGGGGTTCTTGATCCATTCGTGGAAATAGACGTCGATCGCCTGGTCTTCCGGCAGGCAATCGCGATCGCGCACGCAGCGCGACAACAGCGTCTTGTACCGGTCGATCCAGTAGCCCTTGGGTTCCTCCGGGTCGCTTTTCGTGCGCAGCACGCGCGAAGCATAAAGCGCCATCGACAGCGTCGAGCGGATCGAACCCACCGGATCGCGGTGCGTGATCACGAAGGTCGCATCCGGGAAGGTTTTGTACAGAACGGGCAGCTGTTCCATGTGCTGCGGGCATTTGATCACCCAGCGATTCGGCCCCTTCAGGAAAGTAAGAACCTGCAGCCCCTTCTTCAGATAGGCATAGGTGCCGCTCTGGTCATGGCTGAGGTAATAGTCGCGCCACCTTGGAACATAGGCCAGCCATTCGATCAGATAGGATGAGAAGTCGAGGGCCTGCAGTTCGATATCCTCGCTGATATGATCGGGCGAGAATTCATGCATGTATCGCATCATCGGCAAGACTGCGTCCTGCTGTTCCCACCCGGCCTGCGCCTTGGTCCAGCGGGGGTTGGAATCGCTTGCCGTCGGCGCGTCTTCGGCGGCCGGGATGGGCGCGATGGCTTCCCACCAGGGGAGCGAGCGAAGCCGCGTATCGGCAGAGAGCAGCCCGAGCAGATGGGTGGTGCCCGAACGCGGCGGGCCGCCGACGATGATCGGGCTGTCGATTTCGATATCGAGGATTTCCGGGTGGCGCTTGCACAGGTCCTCTACCCGCAGGCGGGTCGCGGCATAGCGCACGAACATCGGCCACAGACCGGCGCGGCCCACGGGCGAGAGGAATTCGTCTTCCTCCACGCACTCGCACCACAAATCCAGCCTTTCGACGAAGTCCATTTCGCCAAAGTCGCTCAGGCCGGTCTGGGCCTTGGCGGCGTCGAGGATCGCTTTCGACGAAAAGTCGAAGTGCATTTGCGATGCACCTGCCAGCGCGGCCTTTTGCGCGTCGTCGAGCACGGGGGCGAGCATGTCCCCGATCCTGAACACCTGACCCTTGGTGTCTTGCTTCATCCCCCGATCTCCCTTGCGGCATTTTTCTGTCGCGCATTCGTAAAAGCGATGGCTGCCGAACTTTGTCCTACCGAAAGATATGCGGCGCATCCGGCAACAGCGGGTAGGCCGGCTACGGAGAGGGTAGCGGCGACATGACAGAAAAAATGTTCGATCTGACCGGGAAAGTTGCGTTGGTGACGGGTGCCAATTCGGGCCTTGGCTTTGCCTTTGCCGAAGGGATGGCGCGTGCGGGCAGCGATCTCGTCATCTGGGGCAGGCGCAAGGATGCCAACGACAAGGCGGCAGAAAAGCTGCGGGCCTTTGGCGTCAAGGTGCATTCCGCCGAAGTGGACGTCACCGACGAAGCGCAGATCGTGGCCGGCGTGGCCGATGCGCTTGCGGCGATGGGCCGGATCGACACGGTGGTCGCCAATGCGGGCATTGCCAATCCGGTGCCGTTTATCGACATGGATGCCGATAGCTATAACGCGTTGATGAACGTCAACCAGCACGGCGTGGTGTTCACCCTGCGCGAAGTGGCCAGGCACATGGTGGCCCGAGCCGAGGCGGGCGATCCCGGCGGCTCCATGATCCTGTGCGGCAGCGGATCGATTTTCCAGGGCGTGCCGACGCTGGTGCATTACGGTGCGGCAAAGGGCGCTCTTGCGGGGCTGGCGAAGGGGCTGGCCGCGGAACTCGGCCCCCATGGCATTCGCTGCAATGTCATCGCGCCCGGTTTCATCATCACCGAAATGACCATGAAGGACCCCGAGATCGGCCAGATGATCGCCGATGGCGTGGCAGCCCGTGCCCCGCTCGGCCGCGCGGGAATGCCCGACGATCTGTGGGGCGCGGTGGTTTATCTCGCCAGCGATCTGTCCCGCTATCACACCGGCGATACGCTGGTGGTCGACGGCGGGAAAATGATCAACAACTAGGAGCGCAGATCATGTTTTCACGGCCCGGGGCAAGGCATAGCCAGAACGCCTATGTGACCAGCGATCTCGATCGCGCGATGGCCATCTGGCGCGACGAATTTGGCGTTTCCCGCTTTCACGTGTTCGAAAACGATGCGCCCGGACTGGTCTCCTCGCCAGAGTACCGGATGAAAATCGCGCTGGCCAATGTGGGCGGGGTCGAGATCGAACTTATCGAGCCTTTGCCCGGACAGGCGCCGCTTCATGCAGAGGTGCTACCCACGGACGGCAGCTTTGCCATGCGTTTTCATCACGCGGCCTTGCGGGTCGATGGCGATCGGAGCGATTTCGAAGCCTACATGGCTTCGCTCGATTTGGCGACGCATCCCGTGGTGTGGCGCGGAAAGCTGGGCGATGTGATGCGCTATGCCTATACCGACGAACGGGCGACACTGGGCCATTATCTGGAACATGTCTGGTTCGATCCGGCCATGTATGAACAGATGGCCGCAGCCATTCCGGTCTATCCGGCGCCGTGACGATGGATCTGGCTAATCTCAATTTCCGCGACCTGGGCGGTATACGAACGAATGGCGGTGCCGTTCGCGGCGGGGCACTCTTTCGCGCCGAAGGTCCGGCCAATTTGTTGCCGCAACATCATGCACAGCTCAAATCGCTGGCGATCGGATATATCTTCGACCTGCGCTCTAGGCGGGAGCGAGAGACGCATCCGCATGATTGGCAGGACGCGAACTGCCGCTGGCTGGGACTGGACGTGAATGCCGACCTGCGCGTTTTCGGAAACGATGGACGCGAAAGGCTGAGCCTTGGCGGTGATGAGCGGCTGGCCATCGACATCATGAGCGAGACATACCGGGAAATTCCCGATGCGCTTGCGCCGCACTGGAAAACCGTGGGCGAATGCCTGCTGGAAGGCAGGCCGGCAATCGTGAATTGCACTGCGGGCAAGGACCGCACGGGGGTCGCGGTTGCCATACTGCTGGAAATGCTGGGGGCCTCGCGGGACGAAATCATGCGGGACTATCATCGGTCCGTGGTGTTCGGCGAGAATCTTCGGCGCGGCGGAACGCTGGAAGGCGATATCCGGGCCAGCTTCGGCTTTATGCCAAGCGCCGAACAGGTGGATGCGCTGATAGGCGTGCGAACAGAATATCTTCAGGCTGCGTGGGACCGGATCGAGAACAGTCACAAGACTGTATCGCGCTATCTGGCGGACGCAGGGCTGGATGAAGCAACACAATCTGAGCTGCGGCACCTTTTCGTGACCCGCGACCACGCCGACTCAATTCAAGGAGAACAATGATGAAAAGCGGTGGTGTAATCGGCCTTGGCGGCATTGGCGGCGGGGTGGCACAATGCCTCCAGCGATCCGGCCAGCTTTCCGCCATCTATGACGTGCGGGCCGAGGCGGCCGAAAAAATCCCCGGAGCGCCCCCGATGTCGGCAACGCCGAGGGATCTGGCGGCAGCGTCCGATTGCGTGCTGATCGCCGTTCTGAATGGCGCACAGACGATCGCCGTGCTGTCGGGCCCCGACGGCGTGCTCGCAGCCAACAAGGCCGGGCAGACGGTGATCCTGTTGTCCACCATATCGATGACGGAACTGGAAACCGCGCAAAAGCTGTGCGCCGAAGCGGGAGTGATCCTGATCGACTGCGGGGTGACCAACGGCCCGAAATCGGGTGAAAACGGTCTTATCTGTCTTGCGGGTGGTTCTGACGAGGACATGGCGAAGGCAAAGCCCATTTTCGACGGATTTGCCGGACAGGTCATTCACATGGGCGGCCCGGGCGCCGGCATGGCCGCAAAGATCGCCCGCAACGCCACCTATTTCGGCTGCATGCGTGCCGGTTACGAAGGTGCGGTGATCGCGCGGAACTACGGGGTCGATCTGGGCCAGTTGCGCATGGCTCTGTCGGGCGATCCCAATGCGGGCGGCGGGCTGGAAGGGGCGCTGGCCATGGTGGTGCGCCCCGATCCTGCCGGAAATGAGCAGGAGACCGGAATGCGTAATTACTTCAAGGGATTGATGATCAAGGATCTTGAAGTCGCCATTGATGAGGCGGCCCGATTTGGCGTGCGGCTGCCGATGATCGAACTGATCCGCGACAACGCCGATTCCACCTCTGGCCTGGAATATCCCAAAGGCCAGCCGATCGCCTGAGCGACCCCACCAGACAAGCGAGGAATGACGATGAGCGACAATGCCTGGGAAAATGGACTGAAGGTCTTCGATGCCGTTTATGGCGAGGGCTTTTCGGGGATGATGAAGGGGCGGGAGAACGACCGTTTCAACCGCGAGATCATCGAAAACCAGTTCGGAAATCTGTGGGCCGATGATGCCCTGTCTATCAGGGAAAAGCGCCTCATGGTGCTTGGCGCCACGACCATGCTGGGCAGGCAGGACCTGATCGAGATCCAGATGATGGGCGCCTTGGCGAACGATGAATTCACTGAAGAGGAATTGGCGCTGATTCCTCATTTCATGTTGTTCTATGCCGGTGCTGGCAACTGCACCGCTCTGATCCGCGGGATCGAAGCCGCCAAGGCCCGCTTTGCCGAATTGAAGGGGGGCTGAGACACCATGCGCCAACTTCCGCGACGCCCGATCGACAAGGCCGCCTTTCGCGAGCGCTATGGCCCTTGGGCCGTCATCGCGGGAGCATCCGAAGGAACCGGCGAATGCTATGCCCGGCAGCTGGCGGCCATGGGCATCAATCTGGTTCTGGTGTCCCGCAGGCAGGAGGCGCTTGAAGGGCTGGGCAGGGACCTGGCATCGGAGTTCGGGATCGAATACCGGGCCTGCGCGCAGGACCTGACCGAAGACCAGGCGGGATCGAAGATTGTCGAGGCCGCGTCGGATCTGGACATCGGGCTGTATATTTCAAACGCCGGCGCGGACGGTTTTTCGGCTTTTTTCGAAGACAGTACCGAAGCAGCGCATCGTTTGGTCAGGATGAATATCACTACTCTGATCGATGCCGCCAACGGTTTCGGCAAGCGCTTCCTGAAGCGGGGCACGGGCGGTATAATAGTAATGGCGTCGGGTGCTGGGCTGGGCGGTCAGCCCAATCTGGTGATGTATGCCGCCACCAAGGCGTTCGAGATCAATTTCGCAGAGTCGCTTTGGGCAGAATATCACGAACGGGGCATCGACGTGATCGGCATTGCGGCCCCGATCATGCGCACTCCGACACTGCTGCGAATTGTTCCTGCAGATTTCGACACATCACATGCATTCGATCCTGCCGATGTGACGAACAACGCGCTGGCCGGATTGCTGGCCGGCGAACCGGTGCAGATCATCCCCGACGGTCCAGGCGCCGAAAAGCTTCCGCAAGTCGAGGCCGACCGCAGGGAGAGACTGAAGGGGTTCATCGAATTCAACAAGAATTTCACGGGAGGATAACGCAATGCGCAGGCTTGAGGGCAAGGTGGCCGTCGTAACCGGCGGAGGCGGCGGTATCGGTTCGGCCGTTGCCAACCGCATTGTGCGGGAAGGGGGCAAGGTCGTCATTGCCGACCTGTTCGAGGATAGCGCCAGGGCCGCGGCCGGACCGCTGGGCGATGCCGCGCTTGCCATCCAGTTCGACGCATCCGATCCGGCATCCATCGAAGCGATGGTGACGGCTGCCGCCGATCATTTCGGCGGGATCGACATACTTCACAACAATGCCGCCATGACCGATCCGGCCAAGCATCCGCTGGACACCACGCCGGTCGATATTCCCATCGAGATCTGGGACGAGATCATCGACATCAACCTGCGCGGCTATTTGCTGGGCTGCAAATATGCGATCCCGCACATGATCGCGCGCGGCGGCGGATCGATCATCAATACCGCGTCCAACAGCGGTATCGCGGGCGACCTCGCCCGGGTCGCCTATGGCGCCTCGAAAGGCGGCATCATCACGCTGTCGAAATATGTCGCCACCCAATACGGCAAGCAGAACATCCGCTGCAATTCGATCTCGCCCGGCGTTGTCCTGACGCCAGCGCTTGAGGCCACGGTCCCGGGCCTTAAGGAAGTGATCCAGCGCCACATACTGACGCCGGAATTCGGCACGCCGGACGATATCGCCGCGCTTATCGCCTTTCTCGCGTCGGACGAGAGTCGCTATATCACTGGCGAGAACATCTCGATTTCGGGAGGGGGCCTCTCGCATCAGCCGCATTACGCCGACCTGCTGGCCATGATGGAACAGCAATTGTCATGACCGAACCGCTGAGCGTAGCCGGACTGGAAACCGCCGCTCGCGATGCCACGGGCCTGACCGACTTCGGACCGGACACGGGGTGGCGCGAAGGGTTTGAAAGACTGGCCGCGGCGGTGGAGGCGATGGGCCCGAACGACCAGCTTCGCCAACTGGCGACCCATAATATCGTGGGCCAGCTTTCCACGCGGCTTCGGTTTGTCGAGGATGATCGCAACCATCCGGAAATCGCGCAGCAGGATGTCGGCGATCCGCTGATCGTGATCGGCCTTCCGCGCACCGGCACCACTATCACCTACGATCTGCTGTGCCTTGACCCAGAGGCGCGGGCGCCGCGCGAATGGGAATGGTATATCCCATGGCCCCCGACCGAGGCAGCAACATTCGACAGCGATCCGCGCATCGCGCAGGTCACCGCCATGTACGACAACTGGCTGAAGCATGCGCCGCAACTGCTCGACATTCAGCGGTTCGACTGCACCCAGCCGGGCGAATGCAATCACGGGATGCAATATCACTTCGCCAGCACCAATTTCCCCGCGGAACTGGGCGTGCCCGACTATGCCGACTGGTTGCGCACGAATGAGGTGCCCGGCCAGTATATATCGCACAAGCGGCTGCTGCAGAACTTCCAGTGGAAGGGGCCGCAAGGGCGCTGGACGCTGAAATCGCCGCAGCATCTGTTCGACCTGCCTGCGCTGCTGGAGGCCTATCCGGGCGCGATGCTGGTATGGACGCACCGGGATCCTGCGCTGACATTCTCATCGCTCTCAAGCTTCATTGCCGGGTTCCTCGCGGCGTTCGGCGGCGACAAGGACAAGGCCGCCATCGGGCGCGACGTGGTGGAAACGTGGATCGCGGGCATGAACCGCGCCCTGTCCGCGCGTGCCGATCCGCGGATCGACGAGCGGATCATCGATCTGGCGCACAAGGATGTGGTGGCCGACCCGAAAGGGACGATCCGGCGAATCTACGACCGTTTCGGCCTGCGTTTTTCAGACGAACACGCCGCCCGGATCGACCGGTTCCTGACCGACAATCCTGCCGCCAAGCGCATGGGCAAGCACAAGCATACGCCCGAACAATACGGGATAGACGTGGCGGAAGTGCGCGCCCGCATGACGGAATATTACGACCGCTTCGGCCATCTTCTGGAGAGACCATCATGAGCGTACTCGATCGCTTTCGCCTCGACGGAAAAACCGCCATCCTAACCGGCGTCGGCCCCGGCGTGGGCGAGCATGTTGCGAAGGCCTACGCCGAACTTGGCGCCAGTGTCGTCATCTCCGCACGTTCGCAGGACAGGCTGGACCGGATCGCGGCAGAGATCAACGCGGCGGACGGCGGACGGGCACTGGCCGTGGCCACCGATGCGGGCAAGCGCGAAGACCTCGTCAATCTGGTCGCAAAGGCGCGCGAAGCGTTCGGACCGATCCATATCATTTTCAATAATGCTGCTGCAGGCGTAGTCTATGCCCAAGACGGCGGCCTCTGGGCGAATACCGACGAGGTGTGGAAAACCGCGATAGACGTGAACGTGATGGCCACCTGGCGCCTCGCGGAGATGACCGCCTCCGAGATGGAGGCCCACGGCAAGGGCACAATCATCTCGGTCCAGAGTTGCGGGGGCTTCACGCCCATTCCGCCGGCAGTGGCCTATGGCGTCAGCAAGGCGGCGCTGTCCTTCCTTACCAGATCACTGGCCAAGGCGCTGGCCCCGCACACGCGCGTCAACGCGCTGTGCGTCGGTTCGATGAGCCCGGACGGACAGGAGGCCGAGATCCATAAGGGGCTGGGCCTTGCGGAGCGCAATGCCATCAAGCGTTTCGGCGCGGCGGACGAGGCGGTTGGCGCGGCTATCCTGCTGGCCAGCGATGCATCGAGCTATACCACCGGCAGCACCGTGTTCGTCGAAGGCGGCCGCGTGGGCACCATATCATGACCAATCCGCTCTACACCCAAGAGCAGGAGCGCGCTGAAATTCTGGCGCTCCGCCTGATCGAACGCCCTGACGTCAGGGCGGCGCGCGAAGCGGCGCGGCGCGACATGCTGAGCGATCCCGCCGCCCGCACGACTGACGGCAATCTGGGTCTGGACCGCGCCCTGGATCAATGGGTTCTGGCGCTGGCCATGCGCGAAGCGAATGGCGACACGGCGTCGCCGGTCGTTACCTGGAACGTGTCCAATCCCCCGCGGCGATGGTTCGGCCATGTCTATCACGGCGCGGCGGTCGCGGTGGACAATCCCGATAATTTCAATCGCGAAATCCCGATCGACGGGGAAGGGAGCTATCGCATCGACCTGCGCTTTTCCGCCGACCCACCGCAATTCAGCGTAGTGATCGAGATGGAGCCGGAACATCACGCCGGGCTGGGCGATAATATCGGTGCGCTGACGTTGCAGGACCTGCTGCCGCATTGCGATGGCGACCGCCGCGTGTCGGTGACCGTGGGGCCGCAAGCGGGCGGGTCGCTTCATCTGCAATCCCGTCCCGGCCGCATCCAGATCTACACGCGCGACAGCCAATGCGACTGGAACCAGATGCCTGCAGAAGTCTCTGTCACCCGTCTCGACCCGCCGCCCGACTGGTCGCCGCGCAGCGAGGACGAGATCGCCGCCGCAATCGTCGCTGACATGCCTGCATGGGTGCGTTTCTGGCGCGGTTTCAAGGACAGCTTCCTCGGCTTTCCCGCGCCCAACGGGCTGGTCGGCCCTAACGGGCGCGACGGCAATTGGGGTTATCTGGCAGGCGGACGGTTCGCGCTGAAGGATGACGAGGCGCTGCTGGTCACGCTCGATCCTGCGGGCAGCTATTACACCGGCTTCCAGATCACCGATCCGTGGACCATCGCGCCCGATCCGCTGCTGCGGCTTGCCAGCCTCAACAAGGGGCAGGTGGTGCCCAATGCTGATGGGACGGTGACCTATGCGATTGCGCTGGCCGATCCCGGCGTCGCGAACTGGATCGACACTTGCGGGCTGCATAAAGGTTGGATGCTGACAAGGTGGCAGGGCGTACCGGCAGGTCTCGACCTGAGCCGGATGATCCGCGAGGTGCGGCTGACGACGATCGGGGATATTCCGGCCAGCGTGCCCATGATCGACCTTGCCGGTCGCAGGGCGCAGATCGCTACGCGCGCGTATGATTTTGCACGGCGCACCAGCATGGAGGGATGGAGCGATGCAGCCTGAAGGATCGATCGTCGAATTGTGTCATATCGTCAGGGACATCGATGCCGCGCTGGAGCACTGGACACGCGATCTGTGTGCGGGGCCATTCTTCGTATTCGACGTGCCGGTCATGCCCGGCCAGCAATATTACGGAGAACCGACCGAGGTTTCGATGCGGGTGGGGTTCGGATTTTCCGGCGGCGTCCTGATCGAACTGCTCCAGCAGACCAACGATGGCGCCTCACCCTTCCGCGATTTCCTGCAGGCACGGGGCGAAGGATTGCATCACATCATGCCGCGCGCCGACTATGACACTGCCTATGCGCGCCTGTCGGCAGCAGGCTTCAAAGTCGCCTATAGCGGCACGATGCTATCGGGAGAGCGTTTCTGCCTGTACGATACCTTTGCATCTTACGGTTATTATACCGAGCTGATGGAAATGTCCGAAGCCATGCTGGGCAGTTTGGCGCTGATGGAAAAGGCCCATGCCGGATGGGATGGGCAGACGGACCCCGTGCGCGGCATGGACCGGCTGGCCGAACTGGCCGGTTAAAGCTTGCCGCCACCCATTTCCGCGAACATCTTCTGAAAATCGGCGTAGCTTGGCTGATGCGCGGTGACGCCGCCATCGACCGGAATTGCGGCACCGGTAATGAATTCGCTCTCGTCGCTGGCTAAAAATGCCACGAGATTGGCCACATCCTCGGGCTGGCCAAGCCGCGGGGTAAGATGGTGTGAAAGCAGGATGTCCTTCACCATCGGCGGCGTCGATTCCTGCGCAAGCGGTGTCAGGACAAAGCCGATCACCATGCAGTTCGAACGCACGCCCAGCTTGCCATACTGGGTCGCGATCATGCGATTGAGCTGGATCAGCGCGGCCTTGGACGAGCCGTAGGCAGTCAGCGTCGCCTCGCCCTGCACGCCAAAGCCCGATGCGCTGTGAATGATCGATCCGCGTCCATGCTCGATCATGCCGGGCAGGACATGTTTGCTCATCAGCATCGCGCCCCGCACATTGACCGCCATCGCGCGGTCCCAAGCGGCCACGTCGAGGTTCAGGACATCGAGATCGGCCTGCCGCTGTGCATCGTTCTGAATGGCGGCATTGTTGTGCAAAATGTCGATACGGCCCAGATCCGCGGCAACTTGTTCGGCGAATTCGCGAACCGAATTCTCGTCGGTCAGGTCCAGCGGTAGGGATGTTGCGCCCGGAATATCCTGCGCTGCGGCCGCCGCCGCTTCGACATCGATATCGCCAAGCACGACTTTTGCGCCTTCTTGCGCGAGCCGCCTTGCGGACGCCGCACCGATACCGCCTGCGGCACCCGTCACGATTGCAATCCTGTTTTCCAGCCGTCCAGCCATGGGTTCTCCTTTTCAGCCGGCATAAGCAATGGAAGCGCGGGTTTCACAACCTGTCGCAGGACAGGTTGCGAGAGTTTTTCGCGCCGACATCCTGTTTGCACAAGGCGGGAGAGGCTTTTTTTGGAATCGACGATTACACCCATGCCGGTGATGCCGGCCCCTGAACCGGCGGGTACCATATTTCTGATCGGCACCTGTGTCATCCTTGCCGCGATCATGGCGTGGTGGGCGCTCGGCTCCGAACGACCCAAACGGGGCTGGGTCCTGCCCCTTGTTTTCGCCGGAACCGCGCTTTCGGCCGTGATGATCGAGCCGATCTACGATAACACGCTGCTCTATTGGTATCCTGCGGAAAACCCGCTGGCATTCTTCCGCGGCTATGAACGGACCATCCCCTGGTATGTACCGCTAGGCTATGCATGGTTCTTCGGAGGATCGGCCTATCTGGTATGGCGAGTAGTCGAACGCGGGGCGCCCGTCGCCAGTGTCTGGAAGCTTTTCTTCGCGACCGCGGCGGTCGACTGGCTCGCCGTATCGATATGCGAGTGGATGGAATTGAGTGCATTCTACGGAAACCAGCCGTTCCATCTCTTCGGCTCGCCCATCTGGTTCTCGTTCTGCGATGCCACGGGCGGGTTCGTTCTGGGTGCCGCACTGGCAAAGCTTGTGCCGTACCTTGGCGGCATCAAGCGGCTGTGGCTGCTGATCCTGCCCAGTTTTACCTATGCCGCGACGCTCGGCTCCACTACCGCTCCTGTATCGCTGGCGCTCAATTCCGCCTGGTCGCCGGTCATGATTTGGATCGCTGGTGCCGCCACGATGGCAATGTGCATGGTGGCCATCCATGTCATCGCCCAGATGGCCCGGTTGCGACAGGAAGCGGTGCTGTGAGACGTTTCTCAGGTCGGGACTGGTGGTTTATCGGCCTTCTGGCCACGATCTACGCCTTCAACTTCATCGACCGTATGATCATTGCCGTGGTCGGAGAGCCGATCCGGCAGGAATTCGGGCTCAGCGATTTCCAGCTCGGCATCATGGGCGGCGCGGCCTTCGCGCTGTTCTATGGCGGCATCGGCATTCCGATCGCGCGCCTTGCCGAGCGGGTCAATCGCATCGGCATCGTCGCGGCCGCGACCGCACTCTGGTCGTTGATGACGATGCTATCCGGCGCGGCCACAGGCTATGTCCAATTGCTGCTGGCGCGCATGGGCGTGGGTATCGGTGAGGCAGGGTTCACTCCGCCGGTCGTCTCCTTGATTGCAGACCGCTTTCCCCCAGAACGCCGCGCGACGGTTTTCTCGACGATTGCGGTGGGTGTGTCCGTCGGTGGCGCGATCGGCGTCCTTGGCGGGGGCTGGATTGCGCAAACCTATGGCTGGCGGTGGGCATTCGTCGCAGCGGGCGCCCCGGGCCTGTTGCTGGCACTGCTTCTCTGGCTGACGATCCGGGAGCCTGTCAGGCTCAACGCCGGGCAGGGCGCGCCGCCATTTGGGGCGGTCATTCGCCGAGTGGGTCGATCACGCGCATTCGTGGCATTCACCGTCGGCAGTGGCATGGTCGCGTTGGTGGGTTTCGGCCTCAATCTTTTTCTCATCCCGTTGCTCGTTCGCCGGTTCGATTTCGACCTTGCAGAGGCGGCGTTGACGTTCGCAATTACCTTCAGCGCGGCCACTGCGCTGGGCGGAGTGACGGGCGGGCTGATTGCCGACCGCTTCGCGGCGGGGGCCCATCGGCGGTACGGATATCTGCCGATGCTGGCGACGATGCTGGCCATGCCGCTTTTCCTTGCGGCGATCTATCAGGACGAATGGCGCATCATGGCGGTGCTTCTGTTCGGATCGACCTTCTGCCTCTATGCTTTTCTGCCCACAATCATGACCGTGACCCAGCGGCTGGTCGAACCCCGGATGCGGGCCACTGCCGCTGCCATCCATGCATTCGGCCAGACGGTATTCGGTCTGGGGCTAGGCTCGGCCTTTCTCGGTTACATGAGCGACGTGATGGCAACCACGCGGTACGGAACCCACTATGCACAGGAATGTATGGACAGCGGTGCGGTCGTGACGTCCGCGTGCGCGGAGGCGGCAGGTACGGGTTTGCAACAGGCGCTGCTGCTACTGGGACTTTTCCTCCTGCTTGCGATCTTTTGCTATTGGCTGGCGGCGCGGTCGATAGCTGGGGAGATTGCGGTGATCGAGAGCGTGCGTGATGAACGTGGTACATGACACGCGCAGGTCGGTGGTGAGGATCGCAACTGTTCGCGGGAGGCTGCCCCCGCGCCGCGATTATTCGCGCACGCCGGGACTGGCTCGCCCGGCTGCAGGCTGTGACGGAAAAACATTGATCGCGCGCTGGAAGACCGCCGCTCGACCCTGATGATATTGAAAAGGAAGACTGACGATGAAAGCGCTAGTCCCGGTAAAGCGGGTGATCGATTACAATGTGAAGCCGCGTGTGAAGGCGGATGGCTCGGGTGTTGATCTTGCGAATGTGAAGATGAGCATGAACCCGTTCGACGAGATCGCGGTGGAAGAGGCGATCCGTCTGAAGGAAGCGGGCGCGATCGAAGAGATCGTGGCGGTGAGCATCGGGCCTGCCAAGGCGCAGGAAACCTTGCGCACGGCGCTGGCGATGGGCGCGGACAGCGCGGTGCTGGTGGAGACCGATGAGGAGGTCGAACCTTTGGCCGTGGCCAAGATTCTCAAAGCCGTCGCGGCGGAGGTCGAGCCGGGCCTGATCATCTTGGGCAAGCAGGCGATCGACGACGACAGCAACCAGACGGGCCAGATGCTGGCCGCGCTGATGGAACTGCCGCAGGGTACGTTCGCCAGCAAGGTCGAGATGGACGGCGATCACGTGAAGGTGACGCGCGAAGTCGACGGCGGGCTCGAGACGGTGCGGCTGTCGACCCCTGCCATCATCACGACGGACCTGCCCCTGAACGAGCCGCGCTATGCGAGCCTGCCCAACATCATGAAGGCGAAGAAGAAGCCGCTCGAGACCAAGACGCCGGCCGATTACGGCGTCGACATCGCGCCGCGTCTGAAGACGCTGAACGTATCCGAACCGCCGGTGCGGCAGGCGGGCGTGAAGGTCGCCGATGTCGATGAGCTGGTCGCCAAACTCAAAGCAATGGGAGTCGCCTGAGATGAAGACGCTTGTTTATGTCGATCACGACAATGCGCATCTGGGCGATGCGACGCTGGCAACCGTAACCGCCGCATCGAAGCTGGGCGAGGTGCACCTGCTGGTCGCGGGCGCGGGCTGTAGCGCGGTCGCCGACGCCGCCGCNAAGATCGCGGGCGTGGGCAAGGTCCATGTCGCGGACGACGCGGCCTANGANCACCAGCTGGCCGAGAATGTNGCGCCGCTGATNGNCNNNNTNATGGNCGCAGGTGAGCATGNGCANGACGCGGTGCTGTTCCCCGCCACCACCACCGGCAAGAACATCGCGCCGCGCGTGGCGGCNCTGCTCGACGTGATGCAGATCAGCGACATCCTGTCGGTCGANGGCGAGAAGACATTCACCCGCCCGATCTATGCNGGCAACGCCATCGCNACGGTCGAGAGCACCGATGCGAAGCTGGTCATCACCGTACGCGGCACCGCCTTCGACAAGGCGGAAGCCGAGGGTGGCTCCGCAGAGATCGAAGCGGTCGCCAGCACCGGCGACACCGGCAAGTCCAGTTTCGTGTCCGCCGAACTCGCCGAGAGCGAGCGTCCCGAACTGACGAGCGCCAAGATCATCGTCTCAGGCGGCCGCGCCCTCAAGGACGGCGAGACCTTCGAGAGCATCATCATGCCGCTCGTCGACAAGCTCGGCGCGGGCGTGGGTGCAAGCCGCGCCGCGGTGGACGCGGGCTATGTCCCCAACGACTACCAGGTCGGCCAGACCGGCAAGATCGTCGCGCCCGAAGTCTATATCGCCATCGGCATCAGCGGGGCCATCCAGCACCTTGCCGGCATGAAGGATTCCAAGACCATCATCGCCATCAACAAGGACGAGGACGCACCCATCTTCCAGGTCGCCGACATCGGGCTCGTCGCGGATCTCTACAAGGCCGTGCCGGAGCTGATCGAGAAAGTTTGAATCGCGTTCAGAGACTTGTTGGAGTTAAGTGTGAAGCAAGCAGACGTCATCATCGTGGGCGCAGGTCATGGCGGAGCCGCCGCCGCTCTCGCTCTTAGGCAGGCCGGTTTTGAGGGTTCGATCGCCATGATCGGCCGCGAGAAGGAGCCCCCTTACGAACGTCCGCCCTTGTCCAAGGAATATCTGGCGCGCGAGAAGGAGTTCGAGCGGCTCTATATCCGTCCGCCGCAGTTCTGGGGCGAGAAGGACATCGATCTGATCCTGGGCACCAGCGTGAGCGAGATCGACGCCCACGCCAAGACCGTGAAGCTGAGCAATGGCGAGGACATGGGCTATTCCCATTTGATCTGGGCAGCGGGCGGCGACGCGCGGCGGCTGTCCTGTTCGGGCGCGGAGCTGGCGGGTGTTCACTCGGTGCGAACCCGCGCAGATGTGGACCGGATGATGGCGGAGATCGACGCGGGCGCGAAGCGCTGCGTGGTGATCGGCGGCGGCTATATTGGGCTGGAAGCGGCAGCCGTGCTGCGCAAGCTGGAAATCGAGGTCGTGCTGGTCGAAATGCTCGACCGCGTGCTGGCGCGCGTTGCGGGTGAGTCCTTGTCGCGCTTCTACGAAAAGGAGCACCGCGACCACGGCGTGAACATCATGCTGGAAACCGGCGTCGACTGCATTCTGGGCGACGGCGAGAAAGTCACCGGTGTCCGCCTGTCCGACGGCAGCGAGATCGAGGCCGACATGGTGATCGTGGGCATCGGCATCGTGCCCTGCATCGGCCCGCTGATCGTGGCGGGCGCGACCGGCGCGAATGGCGTGGACGTCGACGAATATTGCCGCACCTCGCTGGACGATGTCTATGCCATTGGCGACTGCGCGGCCCATGCCAATGATTATGCCGATGGCGCGGTGATCCGGCTGGAATCGGTGCAGAACGCGAACGACATGGCCAAGACAGCGGCCATGGCAATCTGCGGTGACAAGCAGCCCTACAAGGCAACGCCCTGGTTCTGGTCGAACCAGTATGATCTGAAGCTGCAGACGGTGGGGCTTTCGATGGGCTTCGACCAGATCGTCGTGCGCGGCGAGCCCGAGAGCCGCAGCTTTTCCATCGTCTATCTGCGCGACGGCAAGGTCGTGGCGCTCGACTGCGTGAACAAGGTCAAGGATTACGTGCAGGGCAAGAAGCTGGTCGAACGCCATGCGGTGATCGATCCCACGCTACTGGGCGACAATGATGTGGCGCTCAAGGAAATGGGCGAGGGCGCCGCACAGGGCGGCGTTAGAGCAGTGTAGTGAGCCAGCCTCCAATCAGTTGAGGTCGAACCAGTCGTTCAGATCGGCCCAGTGGCTGCGTCGCGAACCGGCGAAATTCTGGCAGTGCGCCGCATTGTCCACGATTTGCAGGTCGGTTGAAGCCGCTGTCTTGAAATAGGCGGTCTCTCGCGAGGGATCGGGGCTGGTGTCGATCGCGCTTTGTACCACGAGCACAGGTACGGTAATCGCCGCAGCCTCTTCGTGTACGACGCCAGGCGTAAGCGCGGCGCGGCCCAGCGTTGCGGGTGTGGAAGAAGCGTGCGCTTCATCCGCCTCCACCAGCGCATGCGGTACATCCGGCCAGTAAAACAGCTTGCGCATGGGTTCACGCGGCGTGGCGAGGTAGCCGCTGGGAATAAGGCCAGCACGAAGCTTTCCCGTGTCGGTATCGCCCAGCACCATCGGTTCATTGGCCCAGCCCAGAACGGCAACCCGGTCGAAAACGGGATGCATGGCGGCCTGCGATATGATCATCATGCCGCCCATCGAATGGCCCATGCCAGTTACGCTGATGTCTGGCCCCAGCTCATCCACGACCAAGGCCAGCGCAGCGGCATGGGCATTCGCGATAATCGCGCGGCTCAGCTTGCTTTCGGGTTCCGGTTTCGTGCTGTCACCCATGCCCAGCATATCGATGGCCAGCACAGCCTTGCCGCGATCGGTGAACCAGCGCGCGAAGCTATAGCTTTCGTCGGCGAACGGCGGGTTCCAGTAGATCCGCGAATAGCCTCCGCCATGAATGGCGAAAATCAGGTGCTTGCCGCTTTTGGCCCAGTTGTCGGGCAGATGCAGGCTGGCCGCGATCTCTGTCTTCTCGCCAATCGCCGCCGCGCTGGAAACGTCCAGCATCATGTCCTTCGATTTCATCGCAGACCCTCCTTGTCGGTGATCTTCGCCGCACGGTTCATAGAAGCACCTGCCGTGAGAGAGGTTCAATCTCATATCGAACCGAGAGACTTGACGAGAAAACGGAAGAGAGGTGTTGGGCATGAGTGCAGACGGTCTGTCGTGGGAAAAGCTAGTCGATGAATTGCGACCGCTGGGCGATGCGATGCGGACGCGCGTGCCGGAACGGCTGCGCAGCGATCCGCAAACCATGGCGGAATCGATGCGCCTGTTGCTGGCGGGCCTTGCGCGGGCGAGTTCAGATGCGCTTGTCGGTGATCGCCGCCATCCGATATTCGTGCCCGAACTGAACATTGCGCAGAACATCTTCCAGCCCAATGCCGACACGATCTACAAATCGGCGATCATCGAGAAGGGCGGCAGCTATCTGTTGCGGGGCGATCGCGGTACGGTGCGAATGATCATCCTTGCCCAGATGGGCCCCGACACGCTGCGGACCGGTCAGCACAGCCCGCTGTTGGGGCAGACCGATTTCGACGATCTGACCGTCGGCGAAGACGGATCGTTCGAACTTGTCATCTCGCCGGAGCGTCCTGCCGGTTACACTGGGAACTGGGCCGCGCTGGACCCGCAATGCGAAAAGATCATGGTGCGTATCGTGTCATGCGACTGGGGCGCTGAGCGAGAGCCCCGGTTCGGAATTGCGCGGCTTGACGTCGATGATGCCAAGGGCCGCCCAAGCGCTGACGACTTGCACGCCGCTTTCGATGAAATGCCCTTCATCACCCGCGTCTGTGCATTGGCTTTCCCAATCCATGTCGAGGAATTGCGTGACGAGGGATATCTCAACAAGCTCAAGATTTTCGATGTCTCGCAAATGTCCGGACTCAAGGGGCAATTCTATTACGAGGGCGCCTATGAGCTGGCCGACGACGAGGCACTCATTAGCGAAGTTCGTGTCCCGCAAAGCTACCGCTATTGGTCGATCATCCTGACCAACGAACTGTACGAGACGACCGACTGGTACAACAATCAGGCAAGCCTGAACGACGTGCAGGGCGTGGTCGATCCCGATGGTGTGTTCCGCACGGTGATTTCTTCGCGGGATCCCGGCGTGCACAACTGGCTCGATACGTCGGGTTATCCCGCAGGGGCCATTCAGGGACGGTGGTTCGAGGCCAGCGAAAAGCCGATGCCTACCATAAGAAAGGTCAAGATAGACGATGTCCTGTCGCATCTGCCCGAAGCAACAAGGCGCGTGAGTCCGCAGGAACGCAGCGAAGCATTGCGCGACCGCCGACTCGCAGCGCAGATGCGCATCATCTGGTGATTCCAGAGAATTGACGGAGAATGACAATGGCTTCCGCCCCGACTCGTGAAATCCCGGCGCATGTTCCTGCCGACAAGGTGGTCACGCTCGACTTCTTCAAGCGTGAGAATGTCGATGTTTGCCCGCAGGAAGTCATGCTGCCCGAGATCCAGCGGACGCTTCCGCCTGTTACCTGGTGTACGAATATCTTCCCCGGCGATCAGGGCGGATGGCTGCTGACAAAGGTGGAGGACATGCACGAAGTCCTTCGCGACGCGGACAATTATACCAAGAATGGCATGGGCAAGTTCGCCCAGTCGATCGGCGAAGACTGGCTGGTCATCCCCACGGAGACCGACCCGCCCGAGCATGGTGAGTATCGCAAGGCGTTGAACCCGTTCTTTGCGCCCCAGAAGATCGCACGGATGCGCGACGAACTTCACGAGCGTGCGGTCGCCTTGATCGACAATTTCAAGGACAATGGACATTGCGAATTCGTCGAGGAGTTCTCGGCGAAATTCCCCATTTTCATCGTCCTCGACCTGCTTGGTTTGCCGCAGGACAGAATGCCCGAATTCCTGGAGTGGGAGAAAAACATCTTCCATACCAACGACTTCGAACTGCGGACACGCGCGGTCCAGAAGGTCGTCGATTATTTGAACGAGGTGATTGCCGAGCGTCGGGCCAACCCGGGTGATGACTACATCAGCGGCATTTTCGATTATGAGATCAATGGCCGCAAATGGAACGACAAGGAAGTTTTCGGCCACTGCTTCAACCTTTTCATCGGCGGGCTCGACACCGTGACGTCGCTGATGGGAAACATCTTCACCTTTCTGGCAAGATATCCCGATAAGCAGCAGGAATTACGTGATAATCCCAAACAGATCGTTCTGGCGGTCGAGGAATTCCTGCGCGCATTCGCCCCGGTCAGCGTGTTTCGTATCGCAGCCAAGGAGGTCGAAATCCGGGGGCAGAAAATCATGCCCGGCGATTACGTGGGTATCTCGACCGCGGTCGCCGGGTATGATCCGGAATATTACGAGAATCCGCAGGAAGTGCGGTTCGACCGCAAGGCGCCGCATATCTCGCTGGGTTTCGGCATCCACAAATGCCTCGGCATGCATCTTGCCCGCATGGAGTTGCAGACCGCGCTTGAACACTGGTTGAAACTGGTGCCGCCCTTCCGCGTCGCTGATGGGTTCGACATCAAATATCATGCCGGCAACATCACCCATGTGCCGAAACTGGAACTGGTCTGGGAGGTCTAGTCAGACTTTGGACGCGGGCTGAATCCTCATTCCCCATGCATGTCTACATGGAACCGCGACAGGCGAAGCGAAGCGATCTTCCATTCGCCGTCCACCCGCCGGTAGACTTCGTGGTACTGGCCATAACCGGTAATCGATTGCACGCCTTCGATAGGCGACTGGCCCGGCTGCCAGACGACCCGGTCCTGCATTGCCCATTTCACATGGGCGGTGTCCCCGCCGGCTAGGTCGATCTCCGGCGAATGAACCTGGTGGCTGGTGGCGGCGTGATCGACGGCAAAGCGGACTTGCGCAACGATGGCATCCACACCGAACACGGGGTCCCGCCCGGTGTCCTCGTGAACGTCCATCATCGCGTCGGCTGTGAACAGCGCCGCAAATGCCGGCCAGTCCTTGGTATCGAGAAATCGGCAATAGCGTGCTTTCACACTCTTGATCGCTTCAAAAGCGACAAGCCGGGCCAAGGGTTCTGATATGGTGTCCATGAAAATCTCCCAATGCTGCACCCTGTCACCGGATTGAATACGGTCTGCCTGCCTTTGGAGAGGTTGTCCCTCGACATTGTCAGTGAAAGCTGACCGCAAATTCTGATTGGAGAGTGAAAATGACGGAACCAGGTGCGCGGGCCCTGTTCGATAAGTTCGGAACCTATATCCTCCCCGGACGCGTCGACGATCCTCGTCGCGGTATCGAGGAGGCCCAAGAGGCAGAGCGGATTGGCCTTGGCGCCATCTGGATTTCCGAACGCTTCGCTCTGAAGGAACCGGCCGTCCTTGCGGGCGCCGTGGCGGAAGCGACGGACAAGATCCGGATCAACGGCACTTTCTATGCAACGATGCGGCATCCGCTGGTCACGGCCAGCATCGCCAACATGATGCAGGCGATGAGCGACAACCGCTTTGGCATCATGTTCGCCCGGGCCGTGCCGGCCTATATGAAGATGATGGGCGCGCCCGCGATCACGATGGAGCGGCTTGCCGATTATATCTCCATCTATCGACGCTTGTGGGATGGCGAGACGGTCTCCTACGAAGGGATCCTCGGCAAATTCCCCACGCTCAAGCTTACGGACCTGCATGAAGGGCCAAAGCCGCCGATCATCTTTACCGCGATGGGCCCGAAAAGCCTTGCCTTTGCGGGCGAGCATTGTGACGGCGTGCTGCTGCATCCGTTCGTTTCGCCGACCGGTGTGGCGAACAGCACAAAGATCGTGCGCGATGCCGCCGAAAAGGCCGGCCGCGATCCCATGTCCGTGCGCATCTACCATAATATCATCGTGGCCCCCGACCTGCCGAAGGACGAGGAGGACGCGGTGGTGCGCGGGCGCGCCATCACCTATTTCGAATTGCCTGGATTTGGCGATCTGATCGTCGAGATCAACGAATGGGACAAGGCGGTGCTCGACAAGGTGCGTGCCCATCCCAAGATCGCGTCCCTGAACGGAAAGCCTGCCGATCAGGCCTATACACGGCAGGAACTGGTCGATGTCGGCCAATTGTTGCCGCAGCAATGGATCGACGAGGGTGCCGCCGTCGGCACTGCGTCGCGCTGCGCCGACCAGTTGATGCAATATCTGGATGCCGGGGCGGACGAGATTCTTTTGCATGGCGCTGCGCCGAAAGACATGGGCCCCCTGGCCAGTGAGCTGAAGCGCGCTCTTGCCGGGAAAGGCCTGTGATGACGCCGTCGCAAGTTCGGGAACGGTTGCGTGGCTGGCTTGAGGCCAATGTCGATGGCTGGCGCAACGTGCGGATCGAACCGCTGGAAGTAACCACCGGATCGGGTTTCTCCGCCCAGATCTTCTTTGTCGATGTCGAATACACCAGTCCGAACGGGCCGCAATCGAAGACTCTGGTGGTTCGCCGTCAGCCCCAAGATCACGAGGTTGTGTTCGGCTCCAGTCTGGAGTTGCAGGGGCAGATGATCGCGGCCCTCGACGCATTGGGGTCGATCCCGGTTCCGGAATGGATCGGGATGGAACTCGACCCTGCGGTGCTGGAAATGCCCTTTATCGTCATGGGAAGGGTGGACGGCCACGCAGCAACCCAGAATCCCAACTATAACAAGGCGGGCTGGCTCTGCGAGATGTCGCCCGACCAGCGCGCCGCGACATGGCGCAATGCGGTCGAAGCCTATGCCGGAATGGCAGCGATCGACTGGCAGGAAGATGGCTTCGGCTTCATGGCCCGTCCCGATTGGGGTGCGCCGGGGCTGGACCAGTATCTCGGCTATATCGAGGCGTGGTACACCGCGTGCCGCAAGAATCGCGATATGCCCTATGTCGATGCCGCCATCGACTATATCCGCAAGCATCAGCCGACGGATACGCCCGTGAACGTGCTGTGGGGTGACAGCACGCCATCGAACGTGATGTTTGCGCAGGACGGCCGCGTCAACGCCTTGATCGACTGGGAGCTTGCAGCGCTTGGGCCCGCGGAGCTGGACCTTGCGTGGTGGCTGTATTTCGACGATCTGTTCAGCCGCCGCTTTGGTGTCGAACGGCTGGAAGGGCTTCCCACGCGGGATGAAACCGTGGCGATCTGGGAAGCGACCACCGGACGCAAGGCGCTCCATTTAAAATATTACGATGTCGTGGTGGCCCTGCGCATGGCGCTGGTCGTGGTGGGGGCGTTCGACAGGCAGGTCGCGATGGACAATATCCCGTCAACGAACAAATCGTTGAATGCGAACTTCATGACACTGTATCTCGCAGAGCGCCTGGGGATGGACCTGCCGGAACTTGGACCGGATTTCTATGCCTTCATGAGCAATATGACCCCCGTCGACCAGAAACAGGAAACCTAGCGGCGCGGCGAAGGTCGTGTACGATCCGGGAGAGGTCAAGATCCGCGCAAGCTGAAAACCCGAACGGGATCGATGAAGTATTGCCGGTGTCTTCTGGGGAGAGAATGATGGCGAAAACGCCGCGCGAGATCGTAGACGAGGGCAGGCTGAGCGGCTGGCAGATCGCCGCGCTGGGCATGACGATATTGCTGAACGCGCTCGACGGCTTCGATGTCATGTCGATCAGCTTTGCGGCGCCGGGTATTGCTGAGGAGTGGCAGGTTCCGCAGGATGTGCTGGGTTGGGTTCTGTCGATGGAACTTATCGGCATGGCGGTGGGATCGATCCTGCTTGGCGGCATGGCCGACAGATTCGGACGGCGTCCCACGATATTAGGCTGTCTGACGGTGATGGGGGCGGGCATGCTTCTGGTCCCCACCGCAACGGGCGTCGCGCGATTGTCGCTGTGGCGCCTGCTGACCGGTCTGGGCATCGGCGGCATGCTGGCTGCCCTGAATGCCACGGTCGCCGAATTTTCCAACGCTCGCTATCGCAGCCTTGTCCTGCCGCTGATGGTGACAGGCTATCCGCTGGGTGCATTCCTTGGCGGGATGATGGCGGCAAATGTTCTTGATGCCAGTGACTGGCGCGGCGTTTTCTATCTGGGGGCAGGGCTGACCATCGCGGCCATACCGCTGACTTTCTTCCTGATCCCGGAAACACCCGACTGGCTGGTCGATTGCCGCCCCGTCAATGCCCTGCAACGGATCAACGCGACCCTTCGGCGCTTTCGCCTGCCCGAAGCGATCGAACTGCCCGAACCGTCCGCTGACCCAAGAAGGTCGTCGATAGCCGATATTCTAAGGCCGCCGTTACTGTCGCGCACCTTGCTGCTGACACTCGCCTATCTGACCCATGTCACGGCCTATTATTATTTCGTGAAATGGATACCCAAGCTGGTGGTAGACATGGGTTTCGATGCCAGTGCGGGTGGCGGCGTGCTGACCAAGGCCATGCTGGGCGGCGCGATCGGCGGCGGTCTGCTGGGCTTGGTTGCGCTCAGGATCGGGATCAAGAAGGCCACGGTGATCGCCCTTACCGGCGCCTTTGTCATGCTCAACATATTCGGACAAGCGCCCGAGGATATCGCCATGCTGGGCTGGATCGCGGGCGTTACCGCGTTTTTTTCGAACGCCGCGGCGGTCGGGTTCTATGCCTTGCTGGCGATGGCCTTTCCGCCGCATGTGCGGGCAACCGGCACCGGGTTCGGAATCGGCTTTGGCAGGGCGGGGGCGGCCATGGGGCCAGCCCTTGCCGGGATATTGTTCGCCCGCGGTCTCGATGTCGGGGCGGTATCGCTGATCATCTCGATCGGTTCGGCGGTATCGATCGGTGCGATTCTGCTGGTGCGTCTTACCGCCGAACCGCGTGTGACGACAGATCGCCACGGCGCGTAGTCATCCCATGCCGTAAATGACGGATCGCGTCACGCAGCGGCGTGGACGACCCGCGCGAACCCGTTGTCGATCACGCGTTCCTGCGTTCCGTTGCGGAACGCGCGGAAATGCAGTGTGTCGCCATCCTGCCAGATATGGGTGTGGATGTCGTCGCCCGGATATACCGGCGCGGTGAAGCGAACGTTCATTTCGCGCAGGCTTGCCGCCACGCCGCCGCAGGCGCCATGGATTAGCGCGCGCGCGACGATTCCCATCGTGCCCAGCCCGTGCAGGATGGGCCGGTCGAAACCAACCGACGCCGCTGTTTCCGGATCGATATGCAGCGGATTTCTGTCTCCCGAAAGGCGATAGATCGCCGCTTGGGCAAGGCAGGTGGGCAGCACGACCTCAAGGTCGGGATCACGGTCGGGTATCGGGAATTGCGGCTCCGCAGGCAGACTGCGCTCTCCGCCAAAGCCCCCGGCACCCTGAATGAACCAAATCTCGGACGTTTCGGCGACAAGAAGCCCGCTCAGCGTGCGAACCTCCTTCTTTGCCCGGATCAGTGCGGGCTTGCCCGGTCCCTTGTCGGCGATATCCGTCACCTTGGTGGAGCCGATCAGCGTGCCAGCGGTTTCGAGGGGTGCATGAATCTTGAGGCGCTGTTCCCCGTGCAGGATCGAGAGCCAGTCCAGCCCGGTGGCCGGGTCCATTGCCCAGAAGCCGGGGGTGCCGAGTACCAGAGCCATTGTCGGTAAAACCTGCAGACCGCGCTCGAATATCAGGCTCGTCTCGTCAATTTCGCTTGTCAGACCAGCTCCCACACCCAGAGCGTAAATGATCGCGTCGCGCGGATCATAGTCGTCATGCGTTTGCGGGATGGAATAGGAGAGCAGCTTTTCGGTATCGAGCGGGGCGGTCATTCGGTTAGGGCCTCTTCAATATAGCAATGCTGTCGCGGCGTAACCGACCTTGCGGATCTAGGCTTGGTCACGAGCCTGGTGTCAGGTGAAATCGGTATTGGCGATACGACGGTCTTCGGTTGAGAAATTGGCCTATCTGCCAAATGCGGACGGCTTCCCCTTTCGGACGATAGGGCTGAGCCCGGTTGCGAGCTTCGGCCGCGGGGGGAAAAAGTTTGGATCATACGTCAGCGCGCCCTATCGAAGGGCAGGGGTCGTGCATGGCCTCGGGATTAGGGCCGGAGGCAACCAAAACCTGACGGTATTGCGCGCTGGCCATGCGCCGATCATCATACCTAGGAATACGAGGGACCCCATGCCGCACGGACCGTTAGCCGGTATTCGGATAGTCGAAATGGACGCGATCGGACCTGTGCCGCTGTGCGGTATGATCCTCTCGGGCCTCGGCGCCGAAGTTGTGCGCGTCACCCGGCCGGGCGGGCATTCGGCGTGGGGCGATATCGGTGATGCGGTGGTCTTGCGCGGCCGAACGCAGGTACAGCTGGACCTGAAGGCCGCTGAGGGAAAGCAGGCGCTTCTTGATCTCGCCGCTCATGCCGATGCCCTTATCGAAGGCGCGCGTCCCGGCGTGATGGAGCGCTTGGGGCTTGGGCCAGACAATTGCCTCGCGCGCAATCCGCGTCTTGTCTTCGGACGCATGACGGGTTGGGGGCAGGAAGGCAGCCTTAGCAAGGCCGCGGGCCATGACATCAACTATATCGCGATGACAGGCGCCTTGCATGCCATCGGGAAAAAGGGTGAACCGCCGACAGTGCCGCTCAACCTTGTGGGCGATTATGCCGGGGGCACGATGTTCCTGGCGCTGGGGATTGTTTCCGCAGTCCTGTCCGCGCGCCAGACCGGTCGGGGCCAGGTCGTCGATGCCGCCATGGTCGATGGAGTCGCGAACCTGCTGGGTCTGTATCACGCCTTCGTTGCCAACGGGCTTTGGCAGGACGAACCTGAATGCAACCTCTTCGACGGGGGTGCGCCGTTCTATCAATGCTACCTGTGCAATTGTGGCGGATCCGTCGCGGTCGGCGCGTTGGAGCCGCAATTCTTCGCTGCGCTGCTGGACGGGCTGAATGTGCCGCAGGACCGGTATGACCAGAACGACCGGTCGCAGTGGCCCGCCATGCACGCAGAGTTCGAGCGTATCTTCGCATCGGCATCGCGCGACGATTGGGAACAGCGATTCGCGGGCACCGACGCCTGCGTTTCAGCGGTCCTTTCCATTGCAGAAGCAACCCGGCACCCGGTCAACGCGGAACGCAGCGTGTTCATCGATCATAATGGCGTGATGCAAGCCGCACCCGCGCCTCGCTTCTCGGCGACGCCCGGGCAGGTGACTCCCAACCGGTCGGCCACCGTCGAAGACATCGTCGGTGCTTGGTCTAAAGCCGGATGACGCGCTTTCCCGCGTTCTCGCCGCGGTAGAGCCCGGCAAGGGCATCGGGGCACATCTCAAGGCCGTCCAGCATCTCTTCACTGTAGCGCAGCTTTCCTTCCCGCACCCATTGCGCCAGCGTCGCGACGGATTCTTCCCAGCGGTCGAAATGGTCGAACACGACAAACCCCTGCATTCGGGCGCGCTTCACAAGGAGGTGCCGCTCCACGCGCGGTCCGGACGGCCACGGGTCCCAGCGATCTATGGCGGCGGTACCGCAATTGACCACACGCGCATGCATGGCCAGTTGCGGCAAGACCGCATCGCTGACCGCACCCGACGTATTGTCGAAATATATATCGACGCCATCCGGACACGCCTTTACCAGCGCCTCGTCCAGTCCTTCGGCCTTATAGTCGATTGCCGCATCGAAGCCGAAATATTCGACGCACCGGTGTACCTTGGTGGGTCCACCTGCAATGCCAACGGTGCGGCACCCCAGCATGCTGCCGATCTGTCCCACGGCTGAACCTACGGACCCGCCCGCTGTCGACACGACCAGCGTATCGCCCGCTTTCGGTTCTCCCACCATCGTCAGGGCAAGCAGGGCCGTGACGCCGTTGATGCCCAGCACGCCAAGCGCCAACGAAGGGGACAGGTCGGGCTGTGAAACCTCGCACACGATTGCATCGGGCCCGACTGTTGCGATTTCCTGCCAGCCGAACCAGCCGAGGACGATCTGGCCCTCGCGCCAGTCAGGATGGCGACTTTCCGTGATTTCGCCCACCGCCAGCGAACGCATTACACCGCCAATCGGTACGGGATCCGAATAATTGCCAGCGTCTGCTATCCAGCCACGCATCGCAGGGTCAACCGACAAGAAGCGATTGGCGATACGAAGTTCACCTTCGCCCAAAGGCGGAACCGCAATCCGATCGATCGCAAAATTGGCGGCCTGCGCTATGCCAGCCGGTCTCGATACGAGTGTGACCCTGCGGTTCATTTCGACATTTTGCGTCCCCATGCACCAACGAAAGCCCGTGTTTTGAATGGAGATATCCTATCGCAGGGTAGGTGATGAGATAGCCTGCGGCCCGGATGGGGGTCACCAAAAGAACGGACAAAGGTTCGTTCACGGTCGACTTCGGGAGAATCGCTCCAATGCGTGATGTATTTATCTATGACCACGTTCGGACACCGCGCGGGCGCGGTCGGGCGGATGGCTCACTTCATGAAATTCCCGCCATCGAACTGGTTACCCAGTTGCTGCAGGAAATCCGCGATCGCAATGGCCTTAATACCGCCCTGCTGGACGATGTGGTGATCGGCTGCGCGCAGCCCGTGGGCGAGCAGGGCGGCGTGCTCGCCCGCGGCGCGGTGGTGAACGCGGGCTATGCCCACAGCGTTGGCGGCCAGCAATTGCACCGCTTTTGCGCGTCCGGGCTTGAGGCCGTGAACAATGTCGCTGCGCAGGTCGCTAGCGGCATGGCCAGCGCAGGCATCGGTGGCGGCGTCGAAAGCATGAGCCGTGTAATCATGGGTTATGACAGCGGTGCATGGGTCGCGGATCCCGCCGTCGCGCTGCAAAACTACTATGCCCCGCAAGGCCTTGGCGCAGACATGATCGCTACCCTCGAAGGTTACAGCCGCGAAGATGTCGACAGCTATGCGGTGGAAAGCCAGCGCCGCGCCGCTAAGTCATGGGACGAAGGCAACTTCGACCACTCGATCGTGCCTGTAAAGGACGTGATGGGCGAAGTCGTACTGGATAATGACGAATATCGGCGGCCGGCGACGACCATGGAATCGCTCGCGGGGCTGAAGGCTGCCTTCCCGCCCTTTGCCAAGATGGGCTTCGGCCGCGTCGCCAAGGAACGCTATCCCGAGATCGAGGAAATCAACCACGTCCATACCGGGGGCAATTCCAGCGGTATCGTCGATGGTTCGGGCATCGTCATGCTGGGCAATGCCGAGTTCGGTAAGGCCGCCGGCCTCAAGCCGCGTGCCCGCATCAAGGGCTGGGCCTCGATCGGTTCGGACCCGACAATCATGCTGACCGCGCCTGCCGATGTCGCGCGCAAGGCGTTGAAGAACGTGGGCATGGAAAAGGGCGATATCGACCTCTACGAATTGAACGAGGCGTTCGCGAGCGTTGTCTTGCGCTTCATGGATCATCTGGACGTCGATCACGCGATCACCAATGTGGCAGGCGGCGCGATTGCCCTTGGCCATCCGCTTGGCGCGACGGGAGCCATGATCCTGGGGACCGTGCTCGACGAGCTGGAACGCCGCGACCTCAATACCGCCATGACCCTGCTGTGCGCCGGTAACGGCCTCGGCACCGCCACCATTATCGAACGGGTGTGACCCGATGAGTGAAAGCGCAAAGAGCAAAACCATGCGACACATCAAGCTGGACAAGGGCGCCGACGGCGTCGCCATTCTCACACTCGACAATGCCGATGAGAGCATGAACGTCGTTTCGGCCGAATGGCTCGAAGACATGAATGCCGCAATTGCAGAGCTGCGCGACGACGAGAGTGTTACCGGCGTCATCATCGTATCGGGCAAGAAGGCCTTCATGGCGGGCGCCGACCTAAAGCTGATGGTCGCGGGTTATGAAACCATGACGCCCAAGGATGCCTTTGCGTTCAGCCAGAAGGCAACGGCAATGCACCGCGCGCTGGAAACGATGGGCAAGCCGGTCGCCTGTGCCATGAACGGCCTTGCGCTTGGCGGAGGGTTCGAACTGGCACTGGCATGCCACCACCGTGTGCTGTCGGACGATCCGCGTGCCGTCGTGGGGCTGCCAGAAGTCAATCGGGGTCTTTTGCCGGGATCGGGCGGCACGCAGCGCCTGCCGCGCCTGATTGGTCGCAAGAAGGGGCTCGACCTGCTTCTTTCCGGCCGTTCGGTCGCGCCGAAGGAAGCGCTGGAACTGGGCCTCGTCGACGAAATCGCACCTATCGACCAGCTGGTCGACAAGGCGCGCCAGTGGCTGGCCACCAATCCGCCCGCAGAGCGGATATGGGACGTCAAGGGTTACGCCATTCCCGAAATGCGCGGCATGATCGTGCCCGAAGTCGCGATGGATTATTCGATCGGCGTCGCACAGGTCGCAGGCAAGCATGGCTATAATTACCCGGCGCCCGCCGCGATCCTGTCATGCGTGTTCGAAGGCTTGCAATTGCCGATGGACAAGGCGCTTTCGGTGGAAGGCAAATATTTCGCCAAGCTGCTGACCGATCCGGTCGCGCGCAACATCATCCGCACGACCTTCATTTCCAAGCAGGCTGCCGAAAAGGGCGCGCGCCGCCCCGAAGGCGTGCCGAAGTCGGAAGTGAAGAAACTGGGCGTACTGGGCGCGGGCATGATGGGCGCAGGCATCGCGCTTGTCGCAGCAAAGGCGGGGATCGACGTGGTGTTGATCGACCGTGATACGGCCACCGCCGCAAAGGGCAAAGGCTATAGCGAGAAAGTCTTCGGCAAGGCTGTCGAGCGCGGCAAGATGCCGCAGGACAAGGCCGATTCCGCACTTGCGCATATCACCCCGACCGACGATTTCGCGCTGCTCGACGGATGCGATCTTGTGGTCGAGGCGGTGTTCGAGGATATGGGCATCAAGGCCGAAACCACGCAAAAGGCCGAAGCCGTCCTGCCCGAGAGCGCGGTCTTTGCGACCAATACCTCCACCCTGCCGATTTCGGAGCTTGCCAAGGCTTCCAAGCGGCCGGACCAATATATCGGCCTGCATTTCTTTTCGCCTGTCGATCGCATGGGACTGGTCGAAGTCATCATGGGCGAGCAGACGTCGGACGAGACGCTGGCCAAGTCGCTGGATTTCATCGCCCAGATCCGCAAGACCCCGATCGTCGTCAATGACGCGCAGGGTTTCTACACCAGTCGTGTCTTTCGCATGTTCATCTTCGAAGGCGCTGCGATGCTGGAAGACGGCGTGGAGCCCGCAAGGATCGAGAATGCCGCGAAGGCTGCCGGTTTCCCGATCGGCCCGCTCGCCCTGCTGGACGAGGGGACGATCGACCTGCCGGTCAAGATCCTCAAGGATGCGGAAGGCAAGGACGGGAACCTCTATACGATCGAGCGTGGCGGCAAGGTGCTCGACCGGATGCTCGAACTCGGTCGCGGCAGCCGCAAGGCCGGTGCCGGCTTCTACGAATATGCCGAGGATGGCAGCAAACATCTGTGGGAAGGTCTGGGCACGGAATTCCCGGTGTCCGACGATCAGCCTGATCAGGAGGAACTGAAGAAGCGCTTCCTCTACTCGCAGGCCAATGAAACCGCGCAATGCCTTGAGGAAGGCGTGCTCGAAACCGCGCAGGATGCGGATCTGGGTGCGATATTGGGCTGGGGCTTCCCGCTTTGGACCGGCGGCACGCTCAGCTATATCGACACCATCGGGATCGCAGAATTCGCAAAGGAAGCCAGCAAGCTGGCGGGCAATTACGGCGCCCGATTCGCGCCATCGAAATGGTTGCAGGACCGGGCGGCTGCAGGCACCCCCTTCTACCCACCGATCAAGGCAGGTTGAGCAGCGATGCAGCGTACGATCTTCGAACCCGAGCACGAGCAGTTTCGCGACAGCGTTCGCAAGTTCATGCAAACGGAAGTCGGACCCAATGCAGACCGCTGGCGCGAGGCCGGCATCGTCGACCGCGAAGTCTATCTCAAGGCTGGCGAGCAGGGCTTGCTATGCGTGTTCGCGGACGAGAAATACGGCGGTGCGGGGATCGAGGATCTGCGCTTCGACCAGATCATAATCGAAGAAAACATGCGCTACGGCGACATCGGGTTCTATATCAACCTGCACAACGATCTGGTCGCGCCCTACATCCATAAGCTCTGCAACGACGAACAGCGGGACCGGTTCATGCCCGGAATCGTGTCGGGCGAGACGATCCTGGCGGTAGCCATGACCGAACCTTCGACCGGCAGCGATCTTGCGGGCATGAAGACCCGTGCGGTCGAGAGCGGCGATCACTGGGTATTGAACGGGGCCAAGACCTATATTTCCAACGGCATCCTCGGCGATCTGATCGTCGTGGCGGCGCGCACCGATCCTGACAAGCCGCACGGCATTAGCCTGTTCCTTGTCGAACGGGGGATGGAAGGGTTCGAACGGGGCCGCAAACTCGACAAGATGGGGCTGAAGTCGCAGGATACGGCAGAGCTGTTCTTCAACGATGTGAAGGTGCCCAAGGCAAACCTGATCGGCGAGGCCGGGCAGGGTTTCAAATATCTTGCCCGGATGCTGGCGCAGGAACGACTGATCGCGGCCATCGGCTTCATGGCGACCGCGCAGACGGCGTTTGATCTTACGCTCGAATATGTGAAGGAACGGCGCGCGTTCGGGAAGCCCATCGGGGCGTTCCAGAATACGCGGTTCAAGATGGCCCAGATGCGTGCCGAACTCGACATGGCGCAGACGTATGTCGACCAATGCGTCATGTTGCTCAATGACAAGAAGCTGACCGCAGAAGATGCCTCGGCCGCGAAGCTTCTGACGAGCGAGCTGGAAGGGCGGGTCATGGACAGCTGCGTGCAATTGCATGGCGGCGCCGGGTACATGGAAGAATATCGCATCAGCCGCATGTACACCGATGCCCGCATCAGCCGCATTTTCGCGGGCACGAGCGAGATTATGCTGGAAATCATCGGTCGAGGTATCGGCTTGGACGAACGTAAGATGAACTGACGCGGGCCTCCCGGGGGCAATGGCAGGGGGTGTAAATCTAGTTCCTGTCCAAATGGTTACACGCGTCAATGGAGAGGGCAAGTGATTGCAACCATCGCTGAGATCGTCGAGGAAGCGCGCAACGGTCGCATGTTCATTCTTGTCGATGACGAGGATCGGGAAAACGAGGGCGACCTTATCATTCCCGCTCAGATGGCGACGCCTTCCGCCATCAATTTCATGGCCACGCACGGTCGGGGCCTGATCTGCCTCGCACTTACCAGCCAACGGGTCGAACATCTTGGCATCGATCTAATGAGCAGCCAGAACCGTACGCGGCATGAAACCGCTTTCACCGTTTCGATCGAGGCGCGCGAGGGTGTGACAACGGGCATTTCGGCCGCCGACCGCGCTCGCACAATAGCCGTTGCAGTCGATAGCGGGAAAGGTGCAGCGGACATCGTAACTCCGGGTCATGTTTTCCCATTGATCGCGCGCGAGGGCGGGGTCCTTGTGCGGGCTGGCCATACAGAGGCCTCGGTCGATATCTCCCGGCTCGCGGGGCTCAATGCCTCTGCTGTCATATGCGAAATCATGAACGATGACGGCACGATGAGCCGGTTGGACGACCTTGTCGGCTTTGCCGAAAAGCACGAACTCAAGATCGGAACGATCCGTGACCTAATCGCTTATCGCCGCGAACATGATCACTTAATCGAGCGGCGCACCGAGCGGGTGTTTTCGAGCCAGTGGGGTGGAGACTGGCGAGCTATTTGCTTTTACAACAAGGCGACCAGGGAAGAAACGCTGGCCCTTGTTAAAGGCGAAATCGACCCATCGATACCAACTCTTGTCCGGATGCAGTTGTTGTCCATCTTTCCGGATGTATTTGCTGAGACCGGACCGCGTGAATCGCTTGTGCGACGGTCAATGGAAGCCATTGCAAGACATGGAAACGGTGTATTGGTCCTGATCAATCGGCCCGTCCCCGATTTCGTCAGCCGCGCCATGCGTATTGCTGGCGCGGAGAATACGGAGCGAACGGCGGGCGTAAACACCGAGCAGCGCGATTACGGCAATGGCGCGCAGATCCTTGCCGAGCTAGGCGTCAGGGACATGATCCTCATGACCAACAACAGCCGTTCGCTGGTGGCACTTGAAGGCTATGGCCTGTCAATCGTGGGGGAACAAAAGATCGATAGCGATTGATGGAGCATCTACCGCACTTGCGCATCTCTGCGCGCCTACCCCGAAAATAGATCTCCATCGCGAGAGGATACCGCCCTTTGCCATGTTATGAATTCCAGGGCGTTCGGCCGGTTGTTGACGCCGCGACCTATATCCATCCCCTGGCATCGCTGATCGGCGATGTGATCGTAGGGCCCGGTTGCTATATCGGACCCGGTGCAAGCCTACGGGCCGATTTTGGGCGGATCGTCGTCGAGCGAGATGCCAGCATACAGGATAATGCCACGATCCACGTGTCCACCCAACAGGACACCGTGATAAAACGCGGTGCCACGATCGCCCATGGCGCCGTCGTTCATGGCTGCGAAGTTGGTGAGAACTGTCTCGTCGGGATCAACTCGGTCGTTCTCGATGCAGCAATTCTTGGCCCCGAATGCCTGCTTGCGGCGATGTCGCTCGTTCCTAATGGCATGGAAGCACCCCAGCGCAGCGTCCTTATGGGTGTTCCAGCTCGCATTGTCCGAACCTTGTCCGGCGAGGAAATTTCATGGCGCAACGATGGTGACGGGGACTACCAGCTTCTTACGCGCGAAGCACTGATCAGTCTCCGCGAGACCGAGCTGCTGCGTCAGGTCGAATCTAACCGGAAACGCACCCGGATAAAAGCTAGCGCCGTGACGCTGTCAGGCCGGTCGCTTGACTAGCACTACTTTGGCAAAAGTGTAATTGGATTGGCACGCAGGGAGCATCCGCAATGGGGGCATTGCGTTTGCGGCAGCCGTGACAGGTGGTCAAGGATCGCTCGGCGTACCGCTGGCGGGCTGGGTCGCGGCGGCGGCCCGAGAAGTCTTTTTTCGTCCCGCCTGAGCGACCCGGCGGCTTTGCAGGAAGGCATAGGCCATCATCGTCAACAAGGCGTGACGTTGGAGCCTTGTCCACAATCGGCCCTCAAAGTGGTCAAGGCCGAGTTCCTTGAGTTGCTGATGGGCCTGTTCGCATATCCAGCGCACCTTGATCGCGCCGGCCAGAATCTTGATTGAGGTATCGGCAGGCAGGTTCGATAGATAGAATTGGCGTTCACCATTCGAACGATGCTCGCCTAACAGCCAGGCTTCCTCGCCCGGCATATGCTGGGCTGCGGCGGAACCGATCCGCTGAGGCGCACCATCGGCAGTCCGGACACGCAAGGCGGCGAAGCGCGCAGTCAGGCGCCCCTTCGCGTCTTCGAGCATGGCGTATGCGGCCCAGAATTTGACATCGGGGAAATGCCGGCTAGCCGGGCGGCCACGGCCTGCTACAGCAAAGGCAAGCGTAAGCGCTGTTTTCAGCCCACGTCGGCCCAGGGCATGAGTTCGCCGACGCGGTTGGCTGGGTGACCGTTGGCGAGGCTTGAGAGAGTGGCGGTCAA
>NZMY01000046.1 GCA_002694745.1 Croceicoccus sp.
GAGGCAGCCGCAACTGCCGCAACGTAGCGCTCACGAACGAGAAAGCCGAGCTCGACATCGGCGAGGTCGGCTCGCAAGCCTGCCAGCTGCGCCTGTGCCCGTGCAGCCTGGACACGAGCGCTGCGCTTGCCTCCAAGTTCGAGCCGTTGTCCGACCGAAAGCGTATATTCGGTTGCGCTCAGCCCGGAGAACGCGCAGCTTCCGGCGATATTCTCGACCTCGAACGAGAGCTCAGGATTCGGCCTCAAGCGTGCCTGACCGACTAGCGCCTGTGCTGCCTCGGCTTCCGCCCGCGGACCGACGATGCGCGGGTTTAATTCGGGGTCTGCAGTTTCGCCGACCACGCCTGTCCGGCTCAATGCATCCTCGAGCGTCAGAAGCTCCTGCTCCTGCGCTGCCACGGGCGTGGCAATGGCGACGAGGGATAGCCCTGCAGTCAAGGCATCCCGCCAACTTATGGCTGACATTCTGTATAGTTCCTCTGCTGACGATCCGGTGTGCGCCGCGTTGCACAGCGCGATTCAACCCGTCAGCTTCGAGGAGGGCGTTGGGGCAGGCCGTGCGCCTCGCCAGTGATTTTCACGTCTGGAAACGAGGTAGTAACGATGACGGTTTCGCCGAACGTTTGACTATGACTATTGGGTACCAACGCTGCGAACAGGTGGTGGCAATGTCCATGCGCGCAGACCTGGGGCTGCGGACTATCTCGCTCAGATCCGTCACTGGTAACCGCATCAATCGTTTGGTTCGCATAGATTGCCGAAGACATTTCATCGCCGCATTGAGCGGCTTCCGCCACCGGCGACACCATTAGCGCCGCCACCGCCAAAACAGCGGCGACAATTCTAACCCGTCTTATTCACGGGGTTGGCTACGAAGGGTTGGCGGGAGTGGCATAAGCCTCTGATCTGAATTAGGAACTGGGTGTCTACACCGGCCCTGCTGCAGGGCAGAAAATGCCACAGGCCACACCCGCCATGAACGACGATATCGCAAGCCCCTTCCGATTCCCAGCGGTCGACCGCAAGAAAGTCACAGCCGCGTTCGACGGTGGTCGGCTCACTTCGGACGGCGGCGTTCTGTTGCTGTCGCAGGCCGAGCGCGCGATGGGTATCTGCCAGCGGCTTGCGACTTGCATTGCCGATCCGCGCGATCCTGCGCGGGTGATCCATCGCCTCGACGACATCCTGCGTGCCCGCGTGTTCGCGATCGCCTGCGGCTATGAGGATGCCGACGATCTCGATGCCCTGCGCGACGATCCGGGCTTCCGCCTGGCCCTGGGCAAGCTGCCGGGATCGGGCGCGGGGCTGGCCAGCCAACCGACGATGAGCCGGTGGGAGAATGCACCGATCACGCGCGAGTTGGCGAAGATGCTGGCCGCGATGATCGACATCTACTGCGCCAGCTATCCGGCCCCGCCGGCGGCGGTGACGCTGGATATCGATGATACCTGCGATGTCGTCCATGGCTATCAGCAGTTGTCGTTCTGGAATGGTCATCATGGCGAGCGTTGCTTCCTGCCGATCCATGTCTACGACACCGCCACTGGCCGGCCGGTGGCGATGCTGCTGCGCACCGGCAAGACACCGTCTGGTGTTGAAGCTGCCGGTCACATCCGGCGCCTCGTGCGCCACATCCGCCGGCAATGGCCCGAAACGCACATCACCATCCGCGGCGACGGGCACTATGGGCGGCCCGAGGTCATGGCCGTCTGCGAGGGTTGCGGCGTCGACTACGTGTTCGGCCTGCCGACCAACGCCGTGCTACGCGCCGATCCCGAAATCGTCGTTGCCGCCGATGCCTGTGCGGTCAAACGCGCTCAGCGCCAGTACCCGGTCCTGCGCACCTATGCCGAGACCCGCTACGGGGCCAAAAGCTGGAAGTGCCAGCGCCGCGTCGTCGCCCGGATCGAGGCCAGTACGATGGGCATGGACATCCGCTATGTCGTCACTTCGCTGACCGAAGGCTCGGCCGAGCACATCTATGATACGCTCTACTGCGCGCGCGGTCAGGCCGAAAACCTGATCAAGCTGCACAAGACCCAGCTGGCCAGCGATCGCACCTCGTGCCGCTCTCCCAACGCCAATCAGATGCGCCTCATCCTGCACACCGCCGCATACTGGCTCCTGTGGCGCATTCAGCAGGAAATCCCCAAGGCAGCCTCGCTCGCGACCGCCGAGTTCGCAACGTTGCGCCTCAGGCTGCTCAAGGTCGCTGCCCGCGTCATTGAGAGCGCCACTCGCATCCGTGTCGCCTTCGCGTCAGCCTGTCCCGATGCCTCCGTTTTGAAAGCCATCGCCACCAATCTCAGGCCTGCACCTACTTAGGCGGTGCGGCTGTGCCGCCGAACTCCGAGCTCCATTCCATCAACCTCGAAAAGCCCATTGATCCTGACGCGGTGAAAAATGCCGTCGAAGACGCTCGCCCGGACTACGCCGCCAACGTCAGATCAAGGCCCATCCACTTCGCTGCTGCGGCCTCATGAATAAACCGGGCTATCTACAATCTCGCCACCTTTAATTACGATCTTGCCGACGGTGAGGTCATAGCTAGTTTCGCGAAATTGTGCGGCTATACCGCGCTTCACGATTCCTCGTTCGACAATCTCGGATTTAATTAATAATCCGCTATTTGACACGACAGCCTCACATCCTTTTGCCTAAGGGTAGTCACTACAGCTTTCCGACAAGTAAAAACGCTTTCACAACATCCCCGCCAAATACCGCCCCGTATAGCTCCGCTCCACCTTTACCACGTCCTCGGGCGTGCCGACCGCGACGATCTCGCCGCCGCGNACGCCGCCATCGGGGCCCAGATCCAGAATCCAGTCCGCCGTCTTGATGACGTCGAGATTATGCTCGATCACCACGACGGAGTTGCCCTGGTCGACAAGGCGGTGGAGCACTTCGAGGAGCTTGCGCACATCCTCGAAATGGAGGCCGGTGGTCGGCTCGTCGAGGATATAGAGCGTCTGTCCGGTGGAGCGGCGCGCGAGTTCCTTGGCGAGCTTTACGCGCTGCGCCTCGCCCCCTGACAGGGTGGTCGCCTGCTGGCCCACCTTCACATAGCCCAGCCCCACCTCGTTCAGCATGTGCATGCGGTCGCGGATCGGGGGCACGGCGGAGAAGAATTCCTCGGCATCCTCGATCGTCATGTCGAGCACGTCGGCGATGGAGCGGCCCTTGAACTTCACCTCCAGCGTCTCGCGGTTGTAGCGCTTGCCGCCGCATTCCTCGCACGTCACATAGACGTCGGGCAGGAAGTGCATCTCGATCTTGATGAGGCCGTCGCCCTGGCACGCCTCGCACCGGCCGCCCTTGACGTTGAAGCTGAAGCGACCCGGCTTGTACCCGCGCGCCTGCGATTCCGGCAGGCCGGCGAACCAGTCGCGGATATTGGTGAAGGCGCCGGTGTAGGTCGCCGGGTTCGAGCGCGGGGTGCGGCCGATGGGGGACTGGTCGATCTCGATCACCTTGTCGCAGTGGTCGAGGCCGGTGATCTTCTGGTGCGGCCCGGCGATGACGCGCGCGCCGTTCAGCGCCCGCGCCGCCCCGGCATAGAGCGTGTCGATGGTGAAGGACGACTTGCCCGATCCCGACACGCCGGTGATGCAGGTGAAGGTGCCGAGCGGGATCTCGCCCGTCACGTCCTTGAGGTTGTTGGCGACCGCGCCGTGGACGGTGATTTTCTTGCCGTTGCCCTTGCGGCGCTTCTTGGGCACCTCGATCGCGCGGGTGCCGTTGAGATAGGCGGCGGTGAGCGAGTTCTTGGACTTGAGCACCTGTTTCAGCGTGCCTTGCGCGACGATCTCTCCCCCGTGGACGCCGGCGCCGGGGCCGAGGTCGACCACGTGGTCGGCGGCGCGGATCGCGTCCTCGTCATGTTCGACGACGATGACGGTGTTGCCGAGGTCGCGGAGGCGTTTCAGCGTTTCGAGCAGGCGGTCGTTGTCGCGCTGGTGCAGGCCGATGGAGGGTTCGTCGAGCACGTAGAGCACGCCCGACAGGCCGCTGCCGATCTGGCTCGCGAGGCGGATGCGCTGGCTTTCGCCGCCGGACAACGTGCCGCTGGTGCGGTCGAGGTTGAGGTAGTCGAGCCCGACATTGTCGAGGAAGCCGAGGCGTTCGTTGATCTCCTTCAGGATGGCCTTGGCGATCTGCTTCTGCTGGTCGCCCAGCTTGTCTTCCAGTTCCAGGAACCAGCGCTTGGCGTCGCTGACCGAGAGGCGGACGGGGCCCGCGATGTCGGTGCCCGCGACCTTTACCGCGCGCGCCTTTTCGTTGAGGCGGGCGCCGCCGCAGGCCTCGCAGGGCTGTGCGGTCTGGAACTTGCCCAGTTCCTCGCGCATCCATGCGCTTTCGGTCTGCAGCATGCGGCGGTTGAGGTTGCCGATCACGCCTTCGAACGGCTTGTTGACGGTATAGCTCTTGCGGCCGTCCTTGAAGGTCAACGGGACGGGCTTGCCCTTGGTGCCGAACAATATGGCGCTGCGGTGTTCCTCGGCCAGCTCTTCCCACGGGGTTTCCAGTTCGAAGCCGAAATGGTTCGCGAGGCTGGCAAGCACCTGCATGTAATAGGGCGACGGCGGGTTGGACTTGGCCCAGGGCACGACCGCGCCCTTCTTCAGGCTGAGCCCTTCGTTGGGGACGACCAGCTGGGGGTCGAACAGCAGCTTTTCGCCCAGCCCGTCGCACACCGGGCAGGCACCCTGCGGCGCGTTGAACGAGAACAGGCGCGGTTCGATGTCTTCGATGGTGAAGCCGCTGACAGGGCAGGAAAAGCGTTCGGAAAAGACGATGCGGTTGGCGGGAATGCCCGCGCCTTTCAGATTGCCGCCTGCTTGTTCCTCGCCCTCGCGGCCCGGCACCACACCGTCTGCAAGATCGACATAAGCGAGGCCGTCGGCCAGACGCAGCGCGGTTTCGAACGAGTCCGCAAGGCGCGTCTCGATCCCCTCGCGCACGGCGAGGCGGTCGACCACCACCTCGATGTCGTGCTTGAACTTCTTGTCGAGCGCGGGGGCGTCCTCGATCTGGTGGATCTCGCCGTCGATGCGGACGCGGGTGAAGCCCGCCTTCTGCCATTCGGCCAGTTCCTTGCGGTATTCGCCCTTACGGCCGCGCACGACGGGGGCCAGCAAATAGGCCCGCGTCCCCTCGGGCAGGGCCATCACGCGGTCGACCATGTTGGAGACGGTCTGCGCCTCGATCGGAAGGCCGGTGGCGGGCGAATAGGGCACCCCCACCCTCGCCCACAGCAGGCGCATGTAGTCGTAGATCTCCGTCACCGTCGCCACGGTGGAACGCGGGTTGCGGCTGGTGGTCTTCTGCTCGATCGAGATGGCGGGCGACAGCCCGTCGATATGCTCGACATCGGGCTTGTGCATCATCTCCAGGAACTGGCGCGCATAGGCGCTCAGGCTCTCGACATAGCGGCGCTGACCCTCGGCATAGATAGTGTCGAAGGCCAGGCTCGACTTGCCCGAGCCGGAGAGGCCCGTGATCACGATCAGCGCATCGCGCGGCAGATCGATGTCGATTCCTTTTAGGTTATGTTCGCGCGCGCCGCGCACCGAAATGGTCGTAAGGCTCATGAAGCAGGGATGTTCCGAATTTGTTCTTCCGCGTCAAGCGGGCAATATGGGCTTGTCCGCCATTTGGGGGCCGAAGGTGCAGGTTACAACGCCCGCGATCCGTTCCGCCCGCTCAGCGGCGCTCCATGGCCAGGTTCGGCGCGATCTCCTCGCCCGCCAGCCTGCGCGACAGCCAGCGATAGGCGGGCTGTTCGATCAGATGATGCGCCAGCATGGCGGCCACCACCGCCAGCACCATGGCGAAGGGGATCATCCACCAGCGCACCGGACCGGCCAGCATCTCCGCGCTTTTGAAGACGGCGGTCGCGACGGGAATATGCACCATATAGAGCGCGAAGGAGATCGTCCCGCCATAGACCGCCAACGGTCCCGTCAGAAAGCGGAGCACGCCGGCCCTCGCGCTGCCATCGGCCCCGCGCGCCGCTTCGGCGACGGCAAGGATCAGCAAGGCCAGCAGGAACACGCAGCTGATCCGCCATTGCAGCGCCGCGGTGATCAGGATCAGCACCGGGATCAGGCCCAGCACCCATTTGCGGCACAGGATGGCAACCGGCCCCGCCGCGCCGAACCGGTACATCGCGATGCCGAGGATGAATTCGGGCAATATCCGGTACCAGCCGAAATTCGAATGCAGCGAGAAGAAGGGGAAGCCCAGCAAGGGCTCTGCCGCGGCCGCCATCGCGAACAGCAACACCGCCGCGGCGAACAGGCAGGTCGCCGCCGAGATGCCGCGCATGCGCCCCAGCAGCCATGCCGTCAGCAGCGGGAACAGCATATAGGCCGTCCATTCGGCGCTGATCGACCAGCTGGGGAAGTTCCACGCGGCGGCGTCCTGCGCCTGCCACGCATGGACGAGGCCGAGATTGAGCACGAACTGGACGGGGGAGTAACGCTCGGGATTGGGCAGCGTGAGGCCCGCGAGCGAAGTGGCGGCGACCAGCGCGAGATAGAACAGCAGCGTGGCGAGATGCAGCGGATAGATCCGCGCAAGGCGCTTTGCGTAGAACCGCCTCAGCCTCAGCCGCCCCTCCGCCAGTTCGCGTCGATGTGCATGAGTGAGAATGAAGCCGCTGAGGATAAAGAAGAAATCCACGGCCAGATCGCCCTCGGCCAGGATCGGAATTTGCAGCAGCGGCGCGCCGGGCGGCGTCAGCCACCAGACATAATGGAAGAGCACGACCCAGATGGCGGCCACGAACCGCAGCGAGGTCAGCGCCGGAATGTCGGAAGGATAGGCACGGATCGCTTGGGTATCAGAATTCGTCATGGAGCCTCCGCCGAGGGCCGATGCGCGTCTGATTACCGGTTGTTCAGCATTTCCTGTCCGAAGTCACCAGGAAATTGTTGCAGGTGCGAAAAAGCTGCGCGTCTTATTGCAGGCGCGAAAACGAATAGTGTCGTGCGGGTGCGCGAAGGGGCGGCAGTGATCAGAAATTCGTCGCCTGAATTCGGCACAGGCGAAGGCCCGGAGCCGCATTACGCGACCCGGACGCTTCGCACTGCCGTGTGAATCAATGCATCTGGCGGCTTTCGAGATCCCATTCGCGGATGCGGTCGTCGAGCCGATGAATGCGGCGTTCAAGCCGTTCGGCGTCGCTCCTGTCGCCATGATCGTGCGCCATCGCCAGCATCTGCTTTGTTTCCTCGCGATAATATCGCAAGCCGCTCAACATGCAGTTTTTCAGGATGTCTTCCACGCTCGCTCTCCCATTATGTCGAACGTGGTACCATACTTATCCACAATAGCCCAATATTGCATTCGCCAAACCGAAGAATAGTATCGGCAGGCGTCAAGTAGAAAGGTCGTATTGCTTCATCAGGTCATAAAGCGTCGGTCGGCTGATACCAAGCATACGCGCGGTTGACGAAATATTGCCCTCGCTGCGCGCCAGTGCCTGCCGAATCAGTTTCCGATCCGCCTGTTCGCGCCCCGCCTTGAGGTTGAGCGCAAGTGCCAGTTCCTCGCCCGGTTCGGCGAGGTCGAGATCCTCGGCGCCGATCAGCCTGCCGTCGGCCATGATGACCGCGCGCTTCACCCTGTTCTCAAGCTCGCGCACATTGCCGGGCCAGTGCCATGCGTCGATCGCGGCCAGCGCATCGGGCGCGAAACCACGGACATGCGGGTTCATCTCGGCTGCGAAGCGCGCGAGGAAATGGCGGGCGAGCAGCGGCGCGTCGCCCGATCGTTCGGCCAGCGGCGGGATGGTAACGACGACTTCGGCCAGCCGGAAATACAGATCCTCGCGGAAAGTGCCGCCCGCGACGAGGGTCGGTAGGTCGCGATTGGTGGCGCAGACGATGCGCGCGTCGACGGGGATTTTCCTGTCGCTGCCCATGCGTTCGACCGCGCGCGTTTCGATGAAGCGCAGGAGCCGGGCCTGAAGCGCGGGCGGCAGATCCCCCATCTCGTCGAGGAACAGCGTGCCGCCGTGCGCCATCTCGATCCGGCCCTCGCGGTCGGAATGCGCGCCTTCGAACGCGCCCGCGGCATAGCCGAACAATTCGCTTTCCAGCAGATGTTCAGGAATCGCCGCGCAATTGATCGCGACAAGGGCGGACCGCGCCCGCGCGCTGGCGGCGTGAAGGCCGCGGGCCAGCAAGTCCTTGCCGGTGCCGCTCGCGCCGATCAGCATGACCGACACGTCTGCGCAGGCGATGCGCTCCACCGTGCGGGCGGTGCGGATCATTTCGGGCGCGCCGGTGACCAGATTTCCCAGCACGGTCGCATCGTCGCCCGCCCGCGCGGCAAGGCGGCGGTTCTCCACCTCGATCCCCGCCAGATGGAGCGCGCGGCGCACGATCAGGGCCAGTTCCTCGATCTTCACGGGTTTGCGGTAGAAATCATAGGCACCCCGCGCGATGGCCTGCATCGCGCTTTCGACCGCGCCGTGGCCGCTGGCGACGATGACCTTGGTGTCGGGCTTCAGTTCCATGATCGCGTCGAGCACGGCGAAGCCCTCGCTCGTCCCGTCGGGATCGGGCGGCAGGCCAAGGTCGAGCGTGACCACGTCGGGTTCGTGCTGGCGCAGCGCGGTGATGGCGGCTTCGCGGTCGCCGACGCAGGTGACGTCGAATTCGTCCCATGCCCATTTCAGCTGGGTGGCGAGGCCGGGATCGTCCTCCACCACCAGCAGGCGGGGTTTTGGCGTGGGTGCGGGCTTGCTGGCCATCAGGCGACCTTTCGCGGCATGGCGGCTGCGCCATCGGCCAGTGGCAGCCAGATGGTGAAGCGGCTGCCCTCGCCTTCGCGGGAGTGCACCTCGAGCCGGCCCTTCATCGCGCGGATCATCTCGCGCGCCTCGAACGCGCCGATGCCGAAACCGCTGGCCTTGGTCGAGACGAAGGGGGCGAACAGCTGGCTGCGGACGAATTCGGCGGACATGCCGCAGCCGTGGTCCGCGATCTCGATCCCCGCCATGTCGTGTTCGCGGCGAAAGGCGATGGTGACGGGCGCATCGGGCGGGCTGGCGTCGATGGCGTTCTGGACCAGATGGCGCAGCACCTGCTCCAGTCCCTCGCGGTCGGCCTGTATGGTAAAGCCGTCGGCGCGTTCGATCCGGATCCGGTCGCCGAAGGGGCCGGTGCGGCTCTGCGCGCCGAATATCTGCCAGGCGAGGTCCTGCGGGCAGAGCGCCTCGCTGCGCCCTTCCCCCTTGGCGCCATAGCGCGACAGGCGCGCCAGCAGCGCCTCCATCCGCCCGGTGGCGTTGCGCAAGGTGACCAGCATGTCGGCGCGGAAGGCGGGGTTCTCGATATGCTTTTCCGCATTGCTGACCGTCAGCCCAAGCTGGCTGGCAAGGTTCTTGATGTCATGCATGACAAAGGCCATGCGGCGGTTGAATTCCTCGAACCGCGCGGCTTCCAACAGGGCGCGCTGGGCGGATTGTTCGGACAGGTGCACCGCCAGTTGCTGGCCGATGATGCGCAGCAGGTCGTGGTCTTCCCAGTCGAGCTTGCGCGCAAAGGCCGGGCGGGCCAGCACCACGGCGCCTTCCATCCGTCCGTCGAGCAGCAGCGGGACCAGCACCCATGCCTTCGCCTCGTCCAGCAGCCATGCGGGCATGCTTGCCGCGATGGGGGCGGCGGCTTCCCCGCGCAGCGCGTCGAGCGTGAGCACGTCCTCGGCCTGTTCCATGTCCGAGACAGTCGCCTTTGGCAGTGCCGCGGACGGGATATCGATGTCGGGCCACTGCCAGCGCGCGGCCAGCGTGAAGTCGCCGTTACCCTCCCCGTCCCCGTCGTCACCCGCGCAAAGCAGCAGGCCGGCGGGGCTGTCGACGATCTCGGCCAAGGTCTGGATTGCGCGCGGGCCCAGCGGCGCCGCCCCGCCCCCGTGCGCGCCCATCAGCCGCGAGAAGCGCAGCCATTCGGCGCGGTAGTCGAAGCGGTGGCGGAACAGGTTGCGCGTAATTGCCTCGCGGATCATGGCCCTGAGGCCGGAGGAAGCGAGCAGCACGCCGATCAGCATGGTCAGGACGATGGCGACGAACTGGCTGGCCACGCCCATGTCGATGTCGAACGCCGTCAGCAGGGTTTCGAGCGCGAATATGCCCAGCAGGTAGAACGCGATCAGCAGCAGCGACAGCGACTGGAAGGTGACCGAGCGCGACGGGGCAAAGCGGCGTTCCGGCTGCGCGCGGGCATCGCGGTAGAGCAGCACCGCCGCTACGCCCCACGCCAGCCCGCGCACCGCCAGCATCGCCGGCGGCGCCTCGCCCGCCAGATAGGTGAAGGCATGGAAGTTCAGCTCGAACCCCCAGCCCAGCGCCAGCGCGGTGACGATGGGGCCGAGCCTTGTCCTCTGTTCGGGTTCCGCGCCGACGAAGAGATTATGGATCAGCACCAGCATGCCGACGACGAACAGCAGCCGGATCAGCACCGCGACATTCATCACCAGCGCATGCTGGGCGGGCGAATCGAACCATTCGGTCAGGGCCATCAGCGGCAATTGCACCGCCTCGGCCAGGGCCAGCGCGAAGAGCATGGGGCGAAGCAGCGCGAGGCTGGCATGCCGTCCCTCTGCCGAGAGCAGCACGCCGATCAGGGCCAGGAAGGCGAGGTTGCGAAAGCCTTCGACCAGCCATGCGAGGCGGTCGTCCATGTCGGGCGCGACGCCGGTGATCAGCACGATGGCCGCCGCCCCCAGCGCTGCGATGACGATGGCGCGCAGTCCCGCGCTACGGCCCCGGTTCCACAGGATCAGCGGTGCGCTCAGGCAGGCAAAGGCCCCGATGGTCGCGGTGACCGCCGCGGCCGATTCCCAGCCAAGCGAAGCCGTGCCCGCCAACTGCATCGAGGTCATGACGGCCCGCCCTCGAAGCGGGCTGAGGCATTATTGTGCGGCGCGGTTCGATGCATCGCGGCAGACTAGCCGCCGTGTGGTAAACGCGCCGTAAAACGCGCCCTAGCCCGGTTTATTCATGAGGCCGCAGCAGCGAAGTGGATGGGCCTTGATCTGACGTTGGCGGCGTAGTCCGGGCGAGCGTCTTCGACGGCATTTTT
>NZMY01000047.1 GCA_002694745.1 Croceicoccus sp.
TGAAAAATGCCGTCGAAGACGCTCGCCCGGACTACGCCGCCAACGTCAGATCAAGGCCCATCCACTTCGCTGCTGCGGCCTCATGAATAAACCGGGTTAAGCGCGCCGTGGACGCAGGCCGTGCATTTTTAAGCGTGCCAGTCTTAGACGACCCAAATATCGGTGAGATAAAGCAGACAGCTTTCGAAGGTCCAGCCAATTTCGATTTCTTCGAAACGATGCGTGATCACAAAGACCTCATCCGCGAGAGCGGTGCATCTCGAAATAAGTGGGAATACAACAATCGCTCGAAGGCACTCTTTGAACACCGGTGGGCGTCTATACACATCGCAGCCGCTTTTGCCCAATTAATTGAATTCGAAAAAAGACGTCTCGGCAAAGACATCTGCGCGAGAGACCTGTGTCGCGGCCTGCTTTTATCAACTAACGATCAGCCTGCCCTTTGCTCAGATTTGGCCAACTGGGCGAATGACTATGCATTGCGAGCGAGGCACTTCCCGATGCTTAAAACGCGTCCCCTAATTCACGTTCGCTACGCTCGTTAGGGTTACCCCCCCCGAAATCAAAGAACGACCTGCTCTCCGGGGCATGAGGTATTGCGTCCGTAGAGTTCAGCGCGGCGGCAAACATATTGCGGCTGCAAACCATAGAGGACCGGCATATGAGCCAACTTCTAACGACCGAAGAAGCCGCTGAACGGCTTGGCTTCAAGCATGCAACATTACAGCAATGGCGGTGGGCGGGCCGCGGGCCGAGCTTCGTCAAATTTGGTCACTACGTTCGTTATCGCAGCGACGACTTGGACGAGTGGGTGAAAGGGAGACCTTCCTTCCAGTCGACCAGTGAGGTCTCGGCAAATGGGAAGGCATAATAAAAATGGCCGCCCCGTTGCGGGAGGCGGCCGTGACCCAACTGACGGGAAGGATCGACTGCGTTTTTACAGCGAGCCCGAACGCCGCGCAAGCCTCTCGCTCGTCTATCTCCAGCCGGAATGGATGGGCCAGCTAGAACGCCATCCTGAGCCACCTAGGCGGGCTACCCGCTGGCGGTCTAACGGCAAGGTCATTCGCGTCGACATGAAGCCCGACGGCTGGCGCATCCGCCAGGTCGGCGATCTCTTCGAGGTCTGCAAATTCATGCCCTTCTGCGTGCCCAGCGCGCGTTGGCTCGTCCTTGGCACTGCGCCCAGTCTCGAAGTTGCCCGTCAGGCGATCGACATGCTTCTCAAAGAGGACAAGCGCCCTGTCTGGCCGGAGGTGCTGGGATGAGCGATCTATCCTTTCACGTTCACCAGTTCGTCCCTGACGCCGCCGGTGCAGAACTGGCTCATCGTATCGCGCTTCTGAAGGCCCGTGATTACGCTGCGGCGCTCCGCTCACGGACCCCCTGCGAACATTCAATCTCATTGGCAGCCTACGCTCATGAAGTGGCAGGCGACTTCGTTTTTGCATCGGTCGACGAGCCCGCGCTGAAGCTTGCAGTAATCTACTGCCGTGCCGTGCTTCAGGCTGCGCTGGCGGCCGAAACCTTGGAGCGCTGTCAGTGAAGATGGACCGCTTCGAGGACATAGAGCCCGAACTTGAACGTCGTTCGGCCGAACTTCACGGTGAGATGCCGACGCCTCACCTGCCTACCCTCGCCCTCGCGCGCCTAGCCGATATTGATCCGGAGCCTAAGCGCTTTGCCGTTGGACGCCTCGCGCCTGCTGGCGAAGTCACGTTGTTCACGGGACCTGGTAGCGCTGGCAAGTCACTTCTGGCCCAGCAGATCGCGACGGCCATTGCGGCCGGATCGACAACGCTAGGCCTTGAAATGGTGAATGGTCCTGCGGTCTACGTGACCTGCGAAGATGATGAGCGCGAGCTTCATTGGCGACAAGCGCATATCTGCAAAGCCCTCAACGTACCAATGGCTTCGCTGGATGGCCGACTGCTTCTGTCCAGTTTGCGAGGGCGTCTCGACAATGCTCTGGAGGTCATGAAGGAAAAGGGCGAACCGGAGCCGTCACCCCTCTACAAGCTTCTGAGCACAACCATTCGAAGCCGCGGCGCGCAGATACTTTTCCTCGATAACCTGGCCCATCTTTTCGTTGGCAACGAGAACGACCGCGGAGAGGTCACGCGCTTCGTCAATCTGCTCAACCGGCTGGCCGGCGAGACTGGCGCTGCCATCGTCCTGCTCGGCCACCCCAACAAGAGCGGCGACGACTATTCCGGTTCGACAGCCTGGCTCAACGCCGTCCGATCGCAGTTCAACATCGAACACGAGCTCGACACCGATCTGCGCACTCTCCGTGTCGGTAAGGCGAACTATGGGCGCAAGGGCGAGATTTGCCGCTTCCTATGGATAGATTGGGCGTTCGTACTGGAAGATGATCTGCCGCCCGATCGTGCCAAGGCCTTGCGCGATACAGCCGAAGCTACTGCGGACAACGGCATCTTTCTGGCCTGCCTCCGTGAGTCCGTGAAGCAACAGCGCAACGTGTCCGAAAAGACATCCAGCGCCTATGCACCGACCCGCTTCGCTCGCATGGCGCAGAGCAAGGGCATCGGCAAAGATCGCCTCGAAAAAGCGATGGAACGGCTGTTCAATATCGGCGCGATCGAGCGCGGTGAAATGCCTTGGAATGATGGTCACCGGCATGCCGTCATTGGCCTGCGAGAAACTGCGGGAGACGCTGCGGGAAACCCCGCGTGAAACACTTGCGGGGGACGCGGGAGACCACCTCTCAACCTATTGATTTTACTGCGGGGGGCTGCGGCGCAAACACACCCTTATACTACGTATACTCGGCGCGCCTCCTTTGAGGGAGGGCGCGCCGGTAAAATACAGGACGGGATTGTGGCCAGACCTCCCCACTCAGTTGACACCTATCGCGCATGCGCAAGGCTTGACCGACCGCTCACCGTTCCCATTTCCAAACCGAGAGGATGGAGGCATTCATGGTGTATCGGGTGGAACACTGGAAAGCTGGCGAGAAGATACTCGACGCCGCGTGGATCGATTCCCTTCCATCACTGCAGGCCCAAGCAGTGCGGGACATCGAACATGGCTATGCCGATCGCATCGAGGTTTTCACCGAATCTGGCGAGAGATGCTTCCAGTGTCCGCGACAACGATCGACGGCCTAGCCCTGCCAAAGCAGGCTCACACGCGCGCGTGTGCGAGGCACGAAACACATCGAAGAGCCCGTCCAGATAATTCGCGATTAGTTGGCCAAGATCCGTAGGCCATTGAAAATGCTAGAGGCGGCGTTGAATCCGCGGCTCAAATTTGGGGGGGCGCCGGAAAATAAGCGAATAGGAAGCGCGAAATCAAAGAACGACTTGTCTAAGGTCGTCCAAGTTATCCTCACTCCATCGTCGGCATCGTGCTGACCAGCCTTCGCACCAGCCGAGGCCCAACATGGAGTGACTCGAATGCAGTTCTTTACCTCCCGCCAAGTCGACCTCGAAGACGAACGCCGCCGCAAGGCTGGTACCCTCAAGAACGGCGAGCGAGTGTCCTTCGATCTGCTGATGCGCGACGGATCGAGCAGCTCCACCTTCCTCACCGATAGCGTCACCCTGACCGACGCCGAACGCAATCTCGCCGTCCAGCGCGCCATGAACGTGCACTTGAGCCACCAGCGGTATTCTTCCAACCCGCTGCCCTTCACCGATGCACAGGCCGCGGACGCCATCCAGAAAGCCAGGCGATCGATATCCAGCATCAGATCGAGCGCAGTCTTCTGGCTCAACAGATCGCACACGGGGAAATTGCCGACGCAGCGCGAGCAGAAGCCTTGCTGGCTCAGAAGCAGGCGGCTGAGCAGGAAGCGCTACGGCAGGGCCAGCAATCGCCATTTCAGCAGTATATCTCGGACCTGCGGGACACGCAGGCGAACATGTCGCTGGAACTGGAAAGCCTCGGGGTCGATGTGCTTGGCACTTTCAACGATCGCCTCACCGACGCCATCGTTAATTTCCGTTCCCTCGGCGATGTTGGCCGTGCGGCGCTTGCCACGCTGACCGAAGGACTGGTCAAACTTGCAATCCAGCAGATCCTTGTGAACACGCTCGCTAAGCAGTTCGGTCAGAACACTAAGGACAGTGGAGAATCTGTCCAGGGAACTGCGGTGCAGATCGGTCAACTTGTCGCCCAACAGGTTGCGCTTCAGGCTGCTAATAGCTCCATTGGTGCCGCATCGGCCGCTTCGACGGCTGCTCAGGCTGCCGCCGCAGCAGCTGCATGGGCTCCTGCTGCGGCCCTTGCTTCCCTAGCCACTTTGGGGGCAAATGCAGGACCCGCCGCCGCCGCTTTGGCAACGACAGCCGCGATATCCGCAGGCATCGCAGCAACATCTGGTGCAGGCTTCGCTGAAGGTGGTCGCATCTACGGCCCCGGTTCGCCGACTTCCGACAGCATCCCGATCCGCGCGAGCCGCGACGAGTTCATGATCAAGGCCAGCGCGGCGAAATCGATCGGCTATCCGGCACTTGAGTTCATGAACCGGACCGGGGAAGTCCCCGATGTGTCGACGGCCGCCCCGAAGGCTGCAGGCTTCTCACTCTCCGCTTCAATGGATCGAGGCTTCAAGGCAGAGATCCGCGATGCTGTTGCGGAAGCTGCGCGGACCATGCCCGCAATCAATCTTTATCCAACCCTGAGCCCCGCTGCGGCGCTTGATGCGGCCCTGTCCGATCCGGGCGGTCAACGCCGCCTATTCGACTTCTTCGTTCAGAACAGTGGTGCGATCAATTCGAGGCTGTCGGGTCGATGAGCATATACGACGAACTCGCAGACGAGGTTTTCCTGCTGCTTGAGGCCCGCATGGCAGAGCGCGGTACTGAAGGCTTCGAGCAGATGAGAGACATCTGTGCTGCGCTTACCGGCGCTCTTTGGAGAACCTCCCAATGCCTGCCCTTCAAGCTCGCACCTGAGGAGTATGTAGCCATGCTTCGCGCGCACGCTGACGATATGGAGAGGCTCCATTGCGGGCCTAAACACTGAGATGAGGGAAACCCACTCCCGCCGCCTGAAGGCCTTGGAAAAAGCGCTTCGCCGCCGAAAGCTGCTTAATTCCTTCGCAGGAACTCCGATAAGCCAGCGGTCTTCAGAATCGTCTCCCCTGCGTCGCCTTCCGTTGGCGCGGCGATGGAAAAATCGAGCAATTGCTCTGCAGTTCGGATGTTGCTCGCGAGAGTTTCTAACTCTTTGGCAATCGTTTCATCGCCAATGGATGTAAAGCCATCAGCGAGTTGCGAAAGTTTGTCTGCCGGCCCCCGCAGCGCTTCTCGCGCACGGGCGGCGGCGGAAATGTCATCAAGCATTAGCGACCCCCATTATGAAGGGTTCGGCTAACGACGCACTACAATCGCGACAATTAGAATTTGGGGTTAGTTGTAGTTGCGCGAATAGATTTCGAGTGCGTTAACACGACCTTGCCGTCGTCGTTCGAACCGCTGATGAAGTGCAAATCATGCGGCAAGCGCCGGGTCATGATCCAGCCAACCGAGCAGTCTTGAGATCGCCGCTTCTCTAACGGCATTATCATTTATTAATCCTGAAATTTCAGAGCCTTGCTCATAAAGACGTAACCTTTTTAATGTTTACTAACCCTTATCGGAACAAGGGGAGGTCGCTGATGAGACTTGCAGCGTGGAAGGCGCGCGCGCCTCGCAAACAGGTGCGGCTGCACGGACGCTTGAGGCAGGAATACGACTGGCTGGATATCAGCATACGCGATCTGTCCAATCGCGGACTTATGGCAGAGGCAGACGACCCGCCCGGTAGAGGGCATTACATCGAGATCAGGCGATACAATCAAATTCTTGTCGGACGCGTCGTTTGGAAAAGTGGCCAAAAATTCGGCGTATTGCTTGCCGAAAAAATAGACATGCAGGCGATCATAGAGGGCTCCTCCGCCAAAGGCCCCAATGACAGGAGAAATTATCAGTCCCGGCCAGTCCCGTGCAGCGCTCGGATAATTGATAAGCCGAGCGATTGGCAGTGGCTGGGGCATACCGTTGAAAGGGTCGCGATTACGGCGATGGGGGTCGCCCTTTGTGCCATCCTGGTATTTGCCGTCTTCGACTTTGTAAGCACGCCGGCATCGGCAATTAGCGCTGCGCTCGCTCCATAGCCTAAAGGGCCGTTCTATCCAAACCGCAGAGGAGGCGTTTAATCGACCTCTAGCACAGGTGCCTTACGTTCTCGAAGGGATGCAATGACCTGATGATAGGCTGAGGAGTAAAAGAAGAGGGAGCGTGAGTGAGACCTATGCTCGGCGGCTCAGTTCTTGCACAGCTTCTCGGGTCGTTTGAGCTAGATTTTGCAGCTGAGAGGCTAATTGGTGATCGCCAATTTCGCTGAACCCCTTTGCCAGCGAAGTGAGCTCACTCGTATGGATTAGCAAAGTCTCAAGGGCCGCAAGCGCATCCATGGGTTCCGTCAGCAACAGTGCCTCCATTGAAGGTGGCTATCGCTCGCCAACCATGTTCACCGACAACGTAGCGCCGTCCGACCGGTTCCGCGCGTTGGCGACACTCCCTCGGCTAACTGCGGGAAGTGGCGGGCGATCATCCAACCGGTTGAGCAGTTTTGATCAAGCTGACGGTGAAGCTATCGTTCGGTTAAAATGAGCCGACCTGCATCATCTCCGGAAGCCTGATCGCCTGAACCGACCGNGCCTTCCGCGCCACCGGTACCGGCTGCAGCGCTGGTACCTGATGAGCCTTCTCCGTCACTGGGGCTAGATCCTGCCTGCGTGCTGCCCGGTTGTGTACTGCCATCACTGGACGATCCGTGGTCGCCATTACCCGAGGCCGCCGCGACAGCAAAACCATCTTCGGCCGCTTCGAATGTCATGTTGAGATTTTGTCCCCAGTACGAGCCCGCGCTTAGCAGCGCCGCCGCAATAACGGCCGTTATCATGGCGTACTCGATTGAGCTGGCGCCAAAGTTATCGCTCCAGAATTTTGCGAAGAAATGGCGGAGATGAGGCATGTCCAAGGATTGGAGGAACACCCTTAATTTTAGGTTAAAAATTTCATGCACGCGCGCGCTGAAACTGCTTCCACAGTCTACCCGGCCGCCGATTTCAGTAATCCGACTACGAAAAGAAGGACGGCAAAAACGAGAGCGGATAGAACCGCAGTCGCCGTGTACCAGATTTTATCCGACGCCTGGGGTTCAGTTTGGTCTAAAAACTCGTCTATCGCGCCCGGTGCAAAGGCTTCCTGAGGCGGGCCTTCGTCAATCGGCGATAAGAGGGCAGCGGCACTAACGACAGCCTTGGGCACCGGCCGGAGAAATTTGCATCCGTGGGAATTGCTGTCTGACCAGACAACCTCGGCGAGAACGTTTTCCGCCATTGGAAGACTAACTTCAAACTGATCGCCTACGGTGAGTTCGGCTGCAGTCTCTAGACGCAATCCATGTTCCGAAAGATCCCGAACGAGTGCACGAGCGCCATCGGATCCCGTACTGGCCTGGATCTCCAATCGCATGGCTTTTCGAGGCTTCGCCCGCCAACCGCGGAACGAGTGGTCGGTGTACATTCGGGCGATAATCATGGCTGACCTCCAAGAGGCAAGGTCAGCCACTTATGTTAAGAAAGTCTAAATCTTAACACGAGCATTCACTTAGCACCTGCGGTTCACACGCAGCGGTCGATCCTGTTGTCAGATCGGCCTGCTTGCTTACGATATGCTTATTTTCGCGATAACGGGCTAATCTGATAGCCGCAAATCACCATCGAAATCGGAAAATTTCTTCAACGATTTCATAATGGTGAGCCCTGCTGGGTTCGAACCAGCGACCTACTGATTAAAAGTCAGTTGCTCTACCGACTGAGCTAAGGGCCCGATCCACGACGCGTTGCGCGGTCTGCGGGTGGTCAACTAGGCAGGGGGCGCGGCCGGGTCAAGCGTGCATGCAGATGTCGCGTTGAAAGTCCGGTCAGGGGATCGCGCCAGTCGCCCGCGATCTGCGCGGCGGGGCCAAGCACGAAGTGGCGTTTGCGCCATTCGCGATGGGGGATCAGCAGATGGCGGTCGGCGTGGCTCCCACCGCTCCACAGCAGGATGTCGATATCGAGTGTGCGCTGACGCCAACGCTGCCCGCGGCGCTGCCGGCCGAAAGCCCGCTCCGCCCGGTTCACCAGCGCCAGCATGTCGCGCGGGCCAAGGTCCGACCGCACGATACAGGCCGCATTGGCATAGTCGCGCGCCGATGGACCGATGGCGGCGCTGCGCACGATGTCGGACATCGCCTCGACCTGCAAACCGTGGCGACCCAGCCATTGGCATGCGGCGCGCAGCACATCGGCAGGCGCGCCGTGCCGCATGTGCCGCATGTTCGATCCCAGACCGAGGAGGTAGTACTGGTCGCCCTGACCGGTCACGGTGCGGTCAGATATCCTCGGCCAGCCGCCCGTAGAGCTGCGGGCGGCGATCGCGGAAAAAGCCCATGCCCGCGCGGTGGGTGGCAGCACGCTTCAGGTCCAGCGTGGCGACCAATACGCCGGTTTCCTCGCGGCCGAACTCCTCGACATAATCGCCCCATTCGTCGCTGATGAAGCTGTGGCCGTAGAAGGTCTGGCATTCCCCTTCCCGCCCGATGCGATTGGAGGCGATCACCGGCATGCAATTCGACACCGCATGCCCGATCATCGCTCGTCGCCACATCCGGCTGGTGTCGAGATCGGCATCATAGGGCTCGGACCCGATGGCAGTGGGATAGAACAGCAGTTCCGCGCCCATCAGAGCCATGGCGCGCGCCGTTTCGGGATACCACTGGTCCCAGCAGACGCCGACGCCGATGCGCGTGCCGAACACGTCCCAAACCTTGAAACCGGTGTTGCCGGGGCGGAAGTAATATTTTTCCTCATAGCCCGGTCCGTCGGGAATATGGCTTTTGCGATAGGTGCCCATGATCTCGCCGTCCGGGCCGATCATCGCCAGCGTGTTGTAATAATGATGACCGTCGCGTTCGAAGAAGCTGGTGGGGATCGCGATCTTCAACTTTGCCGCCAGCGCCTGCATGGCGAGGACCGAAGGATGCTCGGCCGTCGGGCGGGCGAGCGCGAACAGGGACTCGTCCTCCTCACGGCAGAAATAGGGGCCGGAAAACAGTTCGGGCGGCAGCACGATCTGTGCGCCCTTGCCTGCGGCATCCTCCACCAGGGCGGAGACGGCGGCGATATTCTCACGCTCGTCATCCGAGCCGAGGGCGCATTGCAGGGCGGCGACGGTGATGCTGGTCATGCGCGGCAGATATGATGCGGGACCCCCGGTGGCAAGGTGCGGGCTGCGCGTAGCGATGGGACGGGCTGCACCGATGGACACTGGCAAGCTGCGGAACGGATTCCTATTTGAAGGGCCAAGGAGACTTTCATGAGCGTAGAAAAATCATGAGCGAGCAACAGGCAATCCTCGCCGGCGGGTGCTTCTGGTGCACCGAGGCGGTGTTCCGCGACGTGATCGGCGTCAGCAACGTGGAGAGCGGCTATATCGGCGGCGACGTCGAGAATCCGACCTACAAGCAGGTGTGCACCGGCAATACCGGCCATGCCGAGGCGATCCGGCTGACCTTCGATCCCGATGCCATCAGCTATGCCGACATCCTGGACGTGTTCATGGGCACGCATGATCCGACGCAGCTCAACCGGCAGGGCAACGATGTCGGGACGCAATACCGCTCGGCAATCTTCCCGCTGAACGATGCACAGAAAGCCGGAGCCGAGGCCGCGATCCGCCGCGCACAGGACGAGCGCGATCTGCCGGTCGTTACCACAATCGAGGAACCGACCGAGTTCTACGTCGCCGAGGACTATCACCAGGAATATTGGGAAGGCGACGGACAGCGCAATCCCTATTGCATGGCGACCATTCCGCCCAAGCTGGCGAAGCTGCGCAAGAGCTTTGCCAGCCGGTCGAAGACGACTGCGGAATAGAATCTAGCGCCGCGTGAAGCGGGCGGCGAAGAAGCCGTCCATTCCCCCTGCCCCGGCCATCAGACCGGGGTCGGTGCGGAGCCAGCCCTCGGCAGTGGGCGAGATCGGGGCGGGCAATTCGTCCGGCCCGATCGGCGCCGGTTTCAGCCTGTCGTCATTCGACAACGCCAGCGCCCTGTCTTCCCCTTCCTCGCGTTCCATCGAGCAGACCGCGTAGACGAGCATTCCGCCGGGTTTAAGCCAATCGGTGGCGCGATCGGCCAGCGATTGTTGCAAATCGGTCAGTTCGCCCAACCGCGCGGGCAGGAACCGATGGAGCACGTCGGGATGGCGGCGGCAGGTGCCGGTCGCGCTGCAGGGCGCGTCGAGCAATATGGCGTCGAATGCGCCTTCCGGCGTCCAATCGAGCGCATCGGCGGTCACGATCTGCGCCGAAAGGCCCGTGCGGCGCAAATTGTCGCGCAGGCGTTCCAGCCGCCGTTTGGATATATCCAGCGCGGTGACGTTCCAGCCGGCCGCTGCCAATTGCAGCGTCTTGCCGCCCGGTGCGGCGCAGAGGTCGAGCACGCGTCGCCCCTCACCCTTGCCCAGCAGCGCGGCGGGCAGGGTTGCGGCAAAATCCTGCACCCACCACGCGCCTTCGTCATAGCCGGGCACATCGGTAACCGCATGGCCGCGCGGAAGCCGAAGCCGTCCGCCGCCCATCGGCTCCGCCCCCAATCGCTCCGCCCATTCGCTTTCCGCTTCCGAATCGCGAAGCACGATGTCCAGCGGCGGAGGATCGACAAGACCCTGGCTGATCGCCCCGATGCGGTTCGGCCACTGGGTTTGCCAGCGTTCGGCGACCGATTCCGGCAGGCTGGGCGTATCGGGCAGGCTGGCCCCGCGCTTCGTAAGAGTGGAAAATACGCCATGCGCCAGCCGCCGCGGTCCGCCGGTCAGCAATTCAAGGCCGGTCGACACGACGGCGTGGGGCGGTGTGTCCAGCCGCAGCGCCTGCACCAGCATCAGCCGCAACACCGTGCGCACTTTCGCGTCGTCCGCAAGATTCTGCCGCGTGGCGCTGTCGATCAGATCGTCGAGATCGCGCAGCCAGCGCAGGGTTTCGGCGGCTATGGCGCGGGCAAGCGCCGCGTCGGCGCCGCGCAGGCGCGCGGTGGCGCGCGGCAGGGCAAGATCCATCGTCTCCCCCCGGCGCAATACGGCGTCGAGGACCTGCAGGGCCGCCTTGCGGGCGGGCAATCCGGCGATATCGGGCAAGCGAGGCTCCTGACGATTGGGAAAGTCCTCCCCCTAGCGGCGCTTGCCATGCTGCACCAGCCACCCCATCTTGCCATCATGACAAAGCGAGCCACGAAACGACCGGACGGGTTCGAGAAGCCTGCCCACTGGACCAACGACCCCGCCCCCGAACCGGGCAAGGGCGAACGTCACGAGGACGGCGAGAGGCCCGATCCCACGCGCTATGGCGACTGGGAAAAGGACGGTATCGCCATCGATTTCTGACGGTCGAACCCCGTCACCGGCGCGCGCCTATTGATCAATGACGCGCGTTTCGGGGTGATGCTTTTCAAGGTGGTTGCGGATGATCCGCAGGTTCTTGGTGTTCGACCGGAACACCAGATCGAACGCATCGCCGACCAGCGGAATAGCGCCTACCGCCGTATCGAAGGCGACATTCGCCCCCATCCGCCAGATTTTCCATTTGGGCATGCCCAGATTGCGGGCTTCCCAGACGATATAGGCGCCCATCGCCGCGGTGATCAGATCGCCGAGGACCGGGACGAGGCCGGCGATGGCATCCAGTCCGACCGGATAGTTGATCCCAGGGATGCGAAAGCTGCGCTCCAGCACGCGTTCGAGCATTTCGACCCTTTGACGGATCGACGCCGGATCGCTGCCCATGCCGATCGAATTCGCCTCGAACATGGGCTGAAAGCGCTCGGCTCCGGCGGTTGTCTTGTCTTCGTCCATACCCATCAAGTGGGGTTCAAGACGAACTGCGACAAGGGATGAACGCCCAACGGGTTCACCGCGAACCCTTCGACCGAGCCGCGCACAAGCGAAAAGCGGATGGGCGCGCCAAAGGGTATGAAGCCATTTTGCGCGACAAGCAGCGCCTCTGCCTCTGCGGTCAGAGCGGCGCGGCGGGCATCGTCCGGCTCGGCCACGGCTTCGGCCAGCAGCGCGTCAGCCTCGGGGCTGCAGACCGCCTCGCTGATGTCGCAATGCAGTCGATTGAGGTACCAGCGGGCCATGCGATAGGCGGCAATCTCGTCGACGAGGCGCAGGTCCGCCTTGTCCGGGTCAGCCGTCCTTTCAAGCGCGACCCCGATGGCTGCCATATCGCGCCGCAGCCTGCTGAAGAGCAGATCGCCGCCCCTGCCCGGCGGCAGCGCAATGCGCAGCTGGGGCGTACCCCCCGAATTTGCGCCTGCCCAGTTCGCTACACGATTCCGCGCGATCGCCTGCCGATCCTCAAGGCTGAGGTCGGCCCAGCGTTCCTGCGGCGGGCTGGCGCTGTCGGGGAGGCCCGCGGGTACGATGCGTGTCATCGGCACCCAGCCGCCTATATTGAACGGTTCGATCAGCGCCTCGCGGTCAATCGCCATGGCCAGCGCCTCGCGGTTGACGGCATCACTGAGGAAACCGTCCTCACGGCGCGCGACTGCAAGGCCGAACATGCCGGATACGGGGTCGAGCCGTATTGCGCCGCGCAGCAGTCCCCCCATCCGCACGAACGGCAATCCGTCGATATTACCGCCCAGCAGCACTTCGGCACGGCCGTCCTGGAAAAATTCGACCGCTTCCCTTGGCGGCAGGATGCGCAGTTCAAGCGGATCGGCCGAGGTGAACGGATTATCCGCACCTTCCGGAAGCGCGGGCGCAAGCAAGCGCGGTTCGCCCGCGCGATCGGTGTCGATCACCAGCACATGCGGATTGACGCGGCCGGTCTGAAACGACAGTTCGGGCCCCGCCAGCAGGTTCAGGAATTCGGGAACGGGGGATTTCAGGCGGATTTCAACGACGCGGCTCGTCCGCGCATACACCGCTTCGATCGCCTCCAGATCAAGACCGAGGGCCGTTCCGTCCTGATCGTCTATTGCGCGCAGGAGCATACGCCTGATGTCACGCGCATCGATCGGTTCGTCGTCCGCATCGCGCATGGCGCGCAGGCGAAAGATGTAGCTTAGCCCGTCATCGGTGACGATCCAGCTTTCCGCCAGACCGGGCGAGATGCGCCCTTCAGTGTCGAAATCGACCAGCCCCTCATGCGTTGCCGACACCAGCGCGGCCCCTGCAGGATCCGATTTGCCATCGTCGGAAAGCGCAGCGGCCCTGTCGCCGACAAGCACCACGTCAATCGGCGCGTCGCCCTCGCTGCTGCAGGCCCATAGCGCGGCAGCCATTGTCAAAGGCGCAAGCAGCCGGCCAAAGGAGATACGCATCATGAGCCGGGTTCTAGCAAGCGGATCGGCGGTCAGCCATCCGCGAACACCGAAAAATCAATCGTCTGCGCCGGGTCCGGAATTCTGCGGAACGGCGCCGTTAGCCTGACCATCCGCCGAGCCATTTTCGGGCAAATCGACATTGGCGACCGGAAACTGGACGAGCGAGGAGCGAATCGGCTCATCGAAGGCAATGCCGCAGCGATCGCCAGCCGCCCATGCGACATGGCCAGCCACCATGCCGATATTGTGAAGATCGATATAGACCCGGGTTCCACGCGACACGCGCATCGACCCCTCGGCCATCACTCCGGAATCCGAAATATTGCGGAGCTTTACCTCGTAAGGCGGACCGTCACGCTCCAGCCTCAGCTCTGCCACGAGGAAGAGCGAGTCGCGGCCGTGCCTGCGGTTATCCTGGCGGTCGATCATCGCTCGATTCCCTGGGGATTGCATATCCATAACATGGACAGCCGCACTGCCTGCCCAACCCGATATGCATTCAGTAGAGAAAGAGGACTAAGAAAGTCTAAAGCGCATTCGGACTATCCCCAACGACACATTTCTGTACCGCATCGGGACATCGAGCGCTCGGCTCATGGCCGAATTGGCTCGCTTTGGCGCATCGACGCATGCGCCGCCGCTTAATCGTCGCGCGAGATCTTTTCGCGGCGCTCGTGCGCTTCCTGCGCTTCGACCGTCATCGTGGCGATCGGGCGGGCGATCAGGCGGCCCAGGCCAATCGGTTCGCCGGTGACCTCGCAATAGCCATATTCACCCTCGTCGATGCGGCGCAGGGCCGAATCGATCTTGGCGATCAGCTTGCGCTGACGGTCGCGCGTGCGAAGCTCGATGCCCCAGTCGGTCTCGCTCGACGCACGATCGTTGAGGTCCGGCTCGCGGATCGGGCCTTCCTGCAGGTTCTGGAGCGTTCCGGCGGACACGTCGAGGATCGACTGCTTCCATTCGGTGAGAAGGCGGCGGAAGAAATCCTGCTGCCGGGCGTTCATATAGGGTTCGTCAGCGCTGGGCAGATATTCGCCAGCGAGTGCGCTGCGTGCCGCGGCCAGATCGTCCATTTCGCTTCCGGTCGCAAGGTTCATGCTCGTTGCCATCCCACCTCCAGATGCCGCGCAGATGTCATTGGACCCCTTTTGACGACAAATGTGAAATCCCGATGCGCGGCCCTATAGTTGCCCGACGATTCGGGCACAAGCGCGCATTACGGCTGCGGTCTATTCGTGCACAGATTAAGCTTTCCCGAACGGCGTCCCGATGTTCGAATCCGGCGCGGGATTATCGTTAACGCCTTGTTGACCATCATCATCCACACTTGTGTCAGGCCGGCCGGGGGGCTGGCGACGAACAGGGGGTTTCGAATAATGGTGCAGCTGGGACAGGAAAATTTCGCGAATGCAAAGCCGATCGCGTCCGCCAAAGGCGGCGTTGCGGGTTACATCGATCTTCACCGGGCCCTGGCCAGCGCAGGCGACGATCAAGCGCTGTTCGAACTGGGCTGCGCCTATTCGACCGGTAGCCACGGCGTGGCCTGCGACCTGATCGAGGCGCATAAATGGTTCAATCTCGCTGCTTCGAAGGGGCACGAGGATGCACCGCATTGCCGGTGCGAGATTGCCGAAGAAATGACGCCGCGCGAAATCGCCGAGGCGCAGCGGCGCGCGCGGGCGTGGCTGCTCGAACGCTCGGCGCTGAACGGCTGAGGCGTATCAGCCCTTTCGGAAGGGCGCCATTTCGCGCAGCGCTTCCTGCTGCAAGCCGATCCCTGCGCGTTCCTGCCTGAGATAATCGGCGACGGCCTGCCGGAAGCCTTCGTGCGGAATGAAATGGGCCGAGTGTGTCGTCACCGGCTCGTATCCTCGGGCAAGCTTGTGCGAACCTTGCGCGCCCGCCTCCACCCGTGGGAGACCGCGGGCGATCGCGGCGTCGATGGCCTGATAATAGCATATTTCGAAATGCAGGAAGGGCCGATCGACCAGCGTGCCCCAGTAACGGCCGTATAACGCCTGCGGTCCGGCAAAGTTCAGCGCGCCCGCGATGGCCATGTCGCCTTCATAGGCGAGGATCAGCACCACATCTTCCTTCATGCGCGTGCCGAACAGGTCGAAGGCTTCGCGCGTCAGATAGGGATGCCCCCATTTGCGCGACCCGGTGTCCTGATAGAACAGCCAGAACGCATCCCAGTGCTCGGGCCGCAGCGCGTCGCCCGACAGGTGCTCGATCCGCAGCCCCTCGACGGCGCGGGCCCTTTCCTTGCGAATCGCCTTGCGCTTGCGCGAGGCGAGCGTGGCAAGGAATTCGTCGAAATCCTCGAACCCGCGATTGGTCCAGTGGAACTGGATGTCCTGCCGGATCAGCCAGCCGGCTTCCTCGAACAGGCGGATCTGGTCGGGCGCGATAAAGGTTGCGTGGGCAGACGACAGCCCTTCGTTCACCACCAGCGTTTCGGCACCTCGCAGCATGATCCGCGCGTCGTCTTCGTCCGCGGCCAGCACGCGCGGACCGGTGGCGGGCGTGAAGGGGACGGAGATCTGAAGCTTTGGGTAATAATTGCCCCCTGCCCTCTCCCACGCATCGGCCCAGGCGTGGTCGAAGACATATTCGCCCTGGCTGTGCGACTTGAGATAGGCGGGGAGCGCGGCGCGTGGCGGCGCTACGCCATCCCCCAGCACGAGCGGGGCGGGTGCCCAGCCGGTGCCCGGACCCACGCTGCCCGATTGCTCCATGATGTCGAGGAAGCGGTGGCTGGTGAACGGATTGCCGGATGGGTCCAGCGCGTCCCAGTCCTGCTGAGGAACCGTGCCGACCGATCCGGCGAGGCGGATGGCGAGATCGCCTTCGCTCACCCTATGCCTTTCCCTTCCGCGATCGGCGCATCGGCATGAATCGCGGCGCGCGCTGCCAGTTCGGACGAGCGGATCGTCCAGCTGAGCACGGGAAGCCCCCTGGCGCGAAGCCGGGCAATTCTTGGATCGGGAAGGTCGGCAATGTCACAGGCGATGAAATCGGGATCGATCCATCGGATCGCAAGACCCCGCCATGCCGCGAATCCGGCTTTCCCGCCGCTCGCGCCCCACTGGCGTCGTCCGATCACCAGACCGGTGGGATGGCGATTGGTGCGGCGGCGCAGCCAGCGGACGATGCGCGGATCGAAGCTCATCATCGCGGCAGGCCCGCGATAGGCAGCGAGCGCATCGCGTGTGGCACGGGCAAGCGGCCGCCAGTCGACGTCGCGGCGGGACTTGATCTCGACCAGAATCGGTACGCGGCCCGCAACCAGCCGCAGGACTTCTGGAAGCGTGGGGATATGGCCGCTCTGTTCGCACAGTGCGATACGCCGAAGTTCGGCGGCGGTTCGCTCGCGGACCGCGCCCGTTTCGGCGGTCAGCCGGTCGAGCGTCCAGTCGTGAAACACAATGGCCTGCGCGTCGCGGCTTTGCTGGACATCGCATTCGATGCCGTGTCCGGCCGCAATGGCCGCGCCGAACGCAGGCAGGGAATTTTCAAGCGGACCGCCCGGCTGGTGCAATCCGCGATGGGCGTAGGACCAGCCGGTCAGCCATGAGGGACGGTTATGCGGCAACGCCCCCGCCCATGGATCAGGCCGGCCTTACCGCGAAAATCGCATCCACCTCGACCGCGGCGCCGAGTGGTAGGACGGGGACGCCGACGGCGCTGCGGGCATGGCGGCCATTCTCGCCGAACACCGCCATCATCAGGTCAGACGCGCCGTTCACCACCTTGGGCTGGTCGACGAAATCGCCCGTCGAATTGACGAAGCCGCCCAGCTTGACCACGCGCTCCACCCGTTCAAGGCTGCCGAGCGCGGCCTTGGCCTGCGCAAGGATCATGATGCCGCAGGCCCGCGCCGCATTCACCCCGTCGTCAAGCGTGACGCTTTCGCCCAGCCGCCCCTTGACGATCTGGCCATCGACGAAAGGTAGTTGTCCGGAGATATGCAGCAGACCGCCATGCTCGACCGTGGCGACATAGCTGGCCACCGGGGCGGCCGGTTCGGGCAGGGTGATACCCATGTCGTACAGGCGCTTGTCGATACTCTTCACGCTCATGCATGCTCCTTGATGCGTTCCAGCAGCCAGGGAAGCGCCTGCTGCCAGTTGTCGATGCGCGCCTGGGCGTGGCCCGCCGTGAATGCGCAGGTGGTGTGGGGGGCGACCTCGGGCTCGCCCACGAAGTGCAGGCAGATCACGTGGGGCGCGGTTTCGGCGACCGAATTGTGATGCACGGCCAGATCGTCGATGAAGAAGGTGGGACGCAATTTGCCGTTAGCGTCATACCCCCGCTCCTCGACGATGCGGGCGAGTGCGGGACCCTTGGGACCCTGATTGGTATAGACCGGCAGATCGATACCGAAAGTCGCGAGTTGCCGGATCCGATCCTCGCGCCGCTCGTCGTTGAGATTGGTCAGCACGACCACTTCGGCATGTTCGCTGATCGTGCGAATCGCGTCGATCGCGCCGGGCACCTCGTCCTGCCGGTGCATTTCGTCGTCGAAGAAGCCGCCCAGCAGTTCCCAGACCTCTTCCTGTTCGAGTGTGCGTCCGTCGTCATGTGCCAGCGCGCCGCTGAAATCGCGACTGACGGTCATGGTGATCGCATGATCCTCCTTCAGCCAGGCGCGGAAGTGATGGACCATGCGCAGTAGCACTTCGTCACAATCGGTGATGACGAGCGGTTTGTTCTTTTCGGGAATCGGCATGGGTTAGCGTCTACATCTCGTCAGCTGGCGGGGCCAGCCGGTTACGCGCCGCGACGATCTTTTCGGGCGGCNGGTCGAGCGCCTCGGACGCGGCAAGCAGGTCGCGTTCGTGATTCGCCAGGAAGTCGAGCACCGAGGCGAGGACCGAGGGATCATCCAGCGCATGACGCAAATGATCGGGTTCCAGACCCGTCAGCGACAGCAGGCGCTGCGCCCTGTCGTCGTCCTGCAGTATCCAGGCAAGTGCCATCAGCGCCACAGTATTCGCTTCGCTTCGGGACGATTCGCTTAACGGGATTGTCAAATGGTGCCTGCCGGTTTTACACAAGGGTCAGCGGAACGACAGGGGCAACAGCGATCCGCAGGGGGTTGGAAGTGGCAGTACGGGTTCTGGTTGTCGAAGACAACGATCTCAACAGAAAGCTTTTTTGCGACCTGCTGAAAGCGCACGGCTTTGCGGTGGAGCCGGTGGCAGACGGGCTGGCAGCGATCGAGCGGGCGCTCGCGTTCGAACCGAATCTCATCATCATGGATATTCAGTTGCCCAATATCTCGGGCATCTCGCTGATCGAGTCGCTCAAGGTGGACGAGCGGCTGGCGGACGTCCCCGTGCTGGCCGTCACGGCCTATGCGGGCAAGGGAGACGAGGAACGGATTCGTTCGGCAGGCGCGCATGCCTATCTGTCGAAGCCCGTATCGATCAACGCGTTCATGAACGCGGTCAATTCGCTGGTGGACAACCGCGCCGCCGCCTGAGCGGCAAAACCCGCCCGTTTCGCCGATTCCGATTGCCCGAACGGCGGTCTAGGCGGCCGCTTCGGCTTGACAGGCGGCCTCTGCGCGTCTTTGCCACGAGGCCACAGGCATTCCGATTGGCAGGACCCATGGACCGCGACGATACCAAGAACCGCATCGATACCTTGATCGAGCCCTTCAACAAGAAGGACGTGGCGATCACCGAGGACACGACCTTTGCAGGCGATCTCGAATGGGACAGCCTGACGGTGATGGATTTCGTGGCCGCGATCGAGGACGAGTTCGACATCATCATCAGCATGAACCAGCAGGCCGAGATCGAGACCTATGGCCAGCTGATCGACGCCGTTACGCGGCTGCGCGGTTGACGCCATGAGTGAAGCGATCAGCCAGCCCGACAAGCCGATGCCCCTGCCCGGCGCCGATGCCGCCCCGGGCGATGCGACCGACCTGTTTTCGAAATTCGATCCCCTCATCAAGCAGCGCGCCGACCTGCTGGGCGCGGGACAGGAGGATCCGTTCAACCTGGTGATGGAGCAGGTGCTGTCGCCCGTAACCGCGATCTGCAACGGTCGTGAGACGATCCTGCTCGGCACCTATAATTACATGGGCATGACGTTCGATCCGGACGTTCTGGAAGCGGGCAAGCAGGCGCTGAGGGATTTCGGCGCCGGCACCACCGGCAGCCGGGTCCTGAACGGCACCTATTCGGGCCACAAGGAAGTCGAGGCTGCGCTGAGCGAATTCTATGGCATGGATCATGCCATGGTGTTTTCGACCGGGTACCAGGCGAATCTGGGCATCATCTCTACCATCGCAGGCAAGGGCGACTACATCGTTCTCGACATCGACAGCCATGCGTCCATCTGGGACGGCTGCGCGATGGGCAATGCCGAGGTGGTGCCGTTCAAGCACAACGATATCGAGGCCATGGAAAAGCGGCTGCGCCGCATTCCGGAAGGCGCGGGCAAGCTGGTCGTGCTGGAAGGCGTCTATTCGATGCTGGGCGACATCGCGCCGCTGAAGGAAATGGTGGCTGTCGCCAGGAAGCACGGCGCCATGGTGCTGGTCGACGAGGCGCATTCGATGGGCTTCATCGGCCCCAACGGGCGCGGCGTGGCCGAGGATCAGGGCGTACTGGACGATGTCGATTTCGTGATCGGAACATTCTCGAAGTCGGTCGGCACGGTCGGCGGGTTCTGCGTGTCGAACCATCCCAAGTTCGAGATCATGCGCCTGGTCTGCCGCCCTTATGTGTTCACCGCATCCCTGCCGCCCAGCGTGGTGGCGACCGCCGCGACCTCGATCCGCAAGCTGATGCAGGCAGGCGAGAAGCGCGCCCATCTGTGGGACAATTCCAAGCGTCTGCATGCAGGCCTGAAAGGTCTCGGTTTCGAACTGGGTACGGATGAACCGCAGAGCGCCATCATCGCCGTCATCATGCCCGATCTGGAGCGCGGCGCGGCCATGTGGGAAGCGCTGCTGAAGGAGGGACTTTACGTCAATCTGGCGCGTCCCCCGGCGACACCTGCAAACATGACGCTGCTGCGCTGTTCGCTATGCGCAGAGCACAGCCAGGAGCAGGTCGGGCAGATCCTGACCATGTTTGAGACTGCGGGCCGGAAGACCGGTATCATCTGACCGCGTTTGCGGCAGCAAAGCGGGCAGTCCGGCAGGCGCCGGCTGCCCGCTTTTGTGTGTTCAGGCCGCTGCTGGGGCTTGCATCTGGCACTTGTCGCGCGTCGTGTCGCCTTCGCTTGTCCCCACATAGGACGCGACGACGAAGCCGCCCACCAGCAGCAGCACGAAGGCCGTGGTGAGCATGCCGAGATAGCGGTCGATGAACGCCTTGATCGGAGCGCCAAACAGGCGGAACAGCACGCCCACGGTCATGAATATGAAGCCCCGTCCGGCAATCGCGGCCAGCGTGAAGGTGACGAGGTTCATCTCGATGAAGCCCGAGGTGATCGTCAGCAACTTGAACGGTNCCGGGGTTGCGCCCGCGATGACGATGACTTCCCAATCACGCTCGCGCAGATAGCAGGCGGCGACGGGAAAGCTGTCGGACAAGCCCAAAGCGGCGATCAAAGCCTTACCTACGGCATCATATAAGAGATATCCGATCGCATAGCCGAACAGCCCGCCGATCACGGAAGCGATCGTGCAGATCAGCGCGTAGCGGATCGCCTTGCGCGGATTTGCCAGGCACATCAGGCCCAGCAGCGGATGCGGCGGGATCGGGAAAAAGCTCGATTCGATGAAGGATATGGCGGCGAGCCACCATTCCGCGTGGCGATGCTGCGCCTTGTCGATCGTCCAGTCGTAAAGCTTGCGTAGCATTTGCCTGCCGCGCCCCCCGTGAATCCCTGCGTTCTCCTGGCATTTAGCAGGGTGGATGTGCATGGCCAGTGCTAATAAATAACCTATTTGGCACTTTTATATTGACATCGTCACACTCTTTGGTTAGAGAAACGGAACATCGCGATAGAGCGAGTCGCCGGGAGCATCCGCCGACGCTCTCGCGGGGGGCAATCAGGAACATGCGGGCCGCTCTGGCCTGCCCGATCCAATACAAGCGACGGGAGGAGCCGACCATGGCTGAGGTTCGGCAGAAGAAACGTGTGCGCCGGCCGCACAACTGGCGCGAACGCTTTCTGGAACATCTGGCAATCAGTTCGAACGTAGCTGCGGCAGCTCGGGCCGGCGGGATCGACGTCAGCACGGCTTACAAGACGCGGCGCAACGAGGCGGCATTTGCAGCGGCGTGGCAGGAAGCGTTGTGCCAGGGATACGAGGCGCTCGAACTCGAAGTACTCTGCCGCCTGCGCGAAGGCGAGCTGCGCGACGGTCTGAATGACCGCAAATACGATACCGCCCAGGCCATCCGCCTGCTGCTTTCGCACCGCGAGGCGTTCGGCAAGACCAAGGCCAAGCAGAGCTGCGAGGACGAGAAGGAAATCATCGACCGCATCAATGCCAAGCTGAATGCGATGCGCGAACGGATGAAGCAGTCTGACAAGACGAAGCGGGACGATGGATGACGCCGCCCTGATCGCCTGGCTGAGCGAACTGGCACCCGGCAGCCGCAAACCGCTTCTCGAGAAACTGGAACCGCAGGAACGGCGCGAGCTGCGCTATTTCTGGGAATTGTGGGCGCGGCCCGAACAGCTGCCGCCACCGGGAGAATGGTCGGTATGGCTGATCTGCGCCGGTCGCGGCTTTGGCAAGACACGCGCAGGGGCCGAATGGGTTCGGCAAGTGGCCCGAGCGAATCCCGATGCGCGCATCGCCCTGATCGGCGCCTCTTTGGGTGAGGCGCGCTCGATCATGGTGGAGGGTGAGAGCGGATTGCTGGCGGTGTCGCCGCCCTATCGCCGTCCGGTGTTCGAACCTTCGCTGCGGCGGATCGTCTGGCCTAATGGCGCGCAGGCCTATCTGTATTCGGCGGCAGAGCCGGAGAGCCTGCGCGGTCCCCAGCACAGCCATGCATGTCGCGCAGGCGCAGAAGGAGATTTTCGTCAACGAAGCACTGGTCAGGGTCGACGCGCTCTTGCAGCCCATCGTCGAAGGCATTGCCGACGAACCTCAGGAAAACCCGGCATCCGGAGAGTGCTGGATCGTATCAGCCTCACCAATCGGAGTGTTCGAGGACCACGCGAACGAACTCGCGTGTTGGCAGCAGGAGCAGTGGACGTTCATCACCCCTCGACCGGGCATGTCGGTCTTTGATCGTAACATCGGTGCGAACCGGCGTTTCAGCGATGGCTGGACTTCGCCCGCGCCGATAGCGCGGCCTCTGGGAGGCGCCAACGTCGATATCGAGGCGCGCTCGGCGATCGATGCCATTCTCGATTGCCTTGGCATGGCTGGAGCCGTTCCAAACACCTGATGCCATTGCGCAACATGCTGGATTTTTTCGTGTAACTGAATGGGAACTTTTCTCCTCCAGAGCGATTGCGGCCATATCGTGAGGGTAAAATCTATCAGCGGAAGGACCTTGTCGTGGAAGAATAGTGATGCGCGAATGCAACAATGCTTCGTCTCACCAAGCTTGCACGCAAAATCAACTACGGATAGAACTCGCCTCCGTGGCTTCAATCAACAAGATGGAAAATAAGGGGAAACGCTGATGCGTAAAGCGGTAATCGGCCTTGCTCTGGCCTCTACGGCCATAGCGACGCCTGCCCTGGCCCGCGACGGCACCTGGTATATTGGTGTCGATGGCGGTGCCATGCTCGTCGAGGACTCGGACGTTGACGTGAATGGCGTCGACGACCAGGCGACGTTCGACTGGGACTATGGCTATGATTTCGACATCGTGGCCGGCTATGATTTNGGTGGCTTCCGCCTCGAAACCGAAGCCGGTTACAAGGGTGCCGGCGACGACGGCATTTCGCTGTTCGGCGTGGACTATGCCGACAGCGAGGTGAACCATGAGTTCAATACGCTGAGCTTCATGGTCAACGGCATGGTCGACTTCGGCGACGACGATGGCCTGCAGGGCTTCATCGGCGGCGGCGCCGGTGTTGCTCGCAGCGAATTCGAAGAGCCTGTCCTGATCGACGATTCGGACACCGGTTTTGCCTGGCAGGCGATCGCGGGCATCCGCGCGCCGCTGTCGGACAACTGGGACGTCGGTCTGAAGTATCGTTTCTTCAACCACACCGACATCGAACTCGTGACGCCGGACGGCAACGATCTCGAGACGAGCATCCGCTCGCACTCGCTGCTGGGCTCGCTGACCTACAACTTCTGGTCGCCTGCTCCGCCGCCGCCCCCGCCGCCGCCGCCGCCGCCTCCCCCGCCGCCGCCGCCGCCTCCGCCGCCGGCTCCGGAAGTGGTCTGCAACACCGGGCCCTACATCGTGTTCTTCGACTGGGATTCGTCGGAAATCACGCCTGAGGCAGCCAGCATCCTGGACAGCGCCATTGCGTCCTATGCCGACTGTAACTCGGTGCCCATCATGGTCGCCGGCTACACCGACACCTCGGGTTCGAAGACCTACAACGTGGGCCTGTCGGAACGCCGTGCGCAGTCCGTGGAATCGTACCTCACGGCACGCAACGTCCCGAGCGCGGCGATCACCACCGAAGGCTTCGGCGAAGAGAACCCCCGCGTTCCCACCGCCGACGGCGTGCGCGAACTCCAGAACCGCCGGGTGGAAATCACCTACGGTCCCGGATCGGGCATGTAACAAACGATCTCTCGATCAAACGAAAGGGGCCGGAGAAATCCGGCCCCTTTTTTTGTCGCGTGGCCATTCGGCAGGCTGAAATGGCCGGTCGGCTAGGCCCGCTCCATATAAATGCCCCCGACGAATGGGGTATTACCCTTAGGGCGCCATTTCGGAATATCGGTGAAACAGACTTGCCTGCTCATTACGGAGGGAAGTCTTGGTTCATCGCACACACCGCGGTTCGGCGAAGCATCGCATCCCCTTGCTCGCCCTGATTTTCTGCGCCGTCATGCTCATGCTCGCAGTCTCCGCGACCGGACGGGCCGCGGCGTCGGAAGCCTTGACGGAGACCAGCGGCGAACCCGCCGAAAAAATCGAGGATCCCTTCGGCCGGGAATCGCCCCGCGCCATGCAGATCGGCCTATTCAACGTGCTCGGTTCGGGCGATGAATCGGATCTGGCCCCCTATGTCGAAGGCGCGAATCCCGCGTCGGAGACATCGCTCCGCCAGCTGCGTGCCTTTGCCGCCGCCCTCGACAATAGCGGAGAGCTGATTCCCCGACTGGGACTACCCATCGCTCCGGAAGGAAGTCTGACAGACGGCCTGGATCGGGATCTTGAAGAGATCGGCAGTCTATCGCTTGAAAGCGGCACGGTCCCGATCCTCGCCAGAAGGATCGAGACGGATGCGGGAACTGCGATTTGGCAGGTGTCGGCGGAAACGATCGACCAGGTTCCACTCGATAATTTTTCCGCCGCAGTCGACGACCCGGTCGAACCGGGACGCGGCGATATCATGTTGTTGGGCGCGCCCCTGTCCGCGTGGCTTTTCCTTGTCGGATTGGGGCTGGCCTTGTTCACGGCCATAGTTCTCGGTTTCAAGCTCATCATTCGCAGGCTTGGGCTCGACGATCAGCGCCATGCACATCCCGTTGCGGCCATCCTTCTCGCAGCGTTCCCGCCGATTGCCTTGATGGGGGTCTATCTGGTGCTGGAACGCCTGGCGATGCCGTTGGGGGCAGGCCTGGTGGAAAGGACCGCGATCGAACGCTACTCAGACATTGCCATGGGCTTCGCTACGGTGTGGCTGGCATGGCGTCTGGCTGGTGTGGTCAATCATCTGCTCAACCGCTGGCTCAGGCAGACGGACAAGCCGGCATGGATCGGCCTGTCGAACTTCGTCACGAGATTGTTCAGACTGGCGCTGGTCGTCGTCGCCGTGGCGACCTTTCTGGCAACCTTCGCCATCGATGTCACCACGGGCCTTGCCGCACTTGGCATCGGGGGTATCGCGCTGGCGCTTGGCGCTCGCAAGGCGGTCGAGGACATCGTCGGCAGTGTCATGATCCTTGCCGACAAGCCGGTTCGCATCGGCGACAGGTGCAGGATTGGCGGGATCGAGGGCGACGTCATCGACATCGGCATGCGGTCCACCCGCATCCAGACGCTGAGCCGCACCGTGCTGACCATCCCCAACAATGTCTTCGCGAGTGAGAGTATCGAGAACCTTGCGCTTCGCGACCGCTATTTCGTCGAGCAGAGGTTTCTGCTGCCTTACGATACCGCGCCGGACAAGATCGAACGCATCCTGACCGCCGCAAGAGAACTGCTGGAAGAGCAGGCGAGCTATATTCCCACGGTCTGCCCGGTTCGTTTCGAAGGTTTCACGCCATCCGGTTTTCAAATCCACATCCGCTGTCATTTGAAGGCGGAGACGTATGTGCAGGGCCATTTCGTCGAGGAAAGATTTCTTCTCGCTTTGCTCCGGCGTTTGTCGGGCATGGGCGTGTCGATTGCACCGGCGGCGCAGCGCGTCGAGTTTGCAGGTCGCCCCACATTCATGCGCGATGCGGTTGGGGTTTCTCCCGATATGAGGGAGGGCGGTGACTGATAGGATCGACGAAAGCCGGTTAACTCGGCAATGAAGAAGGGGAGCGGATCGATGCCGCGCAAAACGCAAAAGCGGGCGCTTTTCGGTTCCGGCAGCGCCATTGCGCTCGCCATGCTGGCCGCTCCGCAGGCAAGCGGACAAAGCCTCGACAATGATTACTGGATCAATGTGCAGGCCTATTACCCCAAGGTCGATACCAATGTCCGCGTGACGGCCGACATCGCCGATACGATCGGAACCGATATCGATCTGGAACGCGATTTGTCGCTGGACGATCGGGACATCCTGCCCGCCGTGACCATCGGATCACGGTTCGGCAAGATCGTCGTGGGGTTCGATTTCTACAAGCTAAACCGCGACGGTGTCGTCGAACTGGGCCGGGACATCAATTTCGACGACGTCACCTTCCCGCTGAATGCACGGGTCGAGAGCGGCTTCGACAGCGATGTCTACCGGCTGACGGTCGGCTATTCCTTTATCCAGCGAACGGACCTCGAAGTCGGAGCGGCACTGGGGCTGCATGCGACCGATTTCACGGTGTCGATTTCAGGCGAAATCGCCGGAAACGAATTCGAAGCCGAAAGCGAGGCGCGCCGTCGAAGCATTCTTGCGCCGCTTCCCACCGTCGGCCTGTACGGAACGTGGCGGATCGGCAGGAATTTCGAGGCGAACGGGCGCGTCGACTATCTGTCGCTCACCATCGACGATTACGACGGAGAGTTGATCAACGCGCAGGCAGGGATCAACTATTCCATCACCCGCAATATCGCGATCGGCGCGGCCTATCGCTATGTCAGGTACCGGATCGGGGTCGACAAGGAACTCTGGAACGGCCGTATGATGTACGAGCTAAACGGCCCGGCCCTGATCGCGCAGGCGAGTTTCTAGCGCGACGTAAAGCGCTATCTACGCGGCCGCGGCGTCAATACGCTGATGCTTGCCAATCATGCGCATGAACGGAATGCACACGATGGTGGCCACCAGCAGCGACAGCAGGATCGCGGCGGGTGCGAGCTGATTATCGGGGAACACCTGCGCCGCGATCGCCAGCGCAACACCCGGGTGCCGGGTCGATGACGCCAGCGCCAGAGTGGCCCGGTCGCCGGGATCAGATCCTCCCAGCAGATAGCCGGCCACCAGCCCCACGATCGCCATCAGCGCTAACGCCAGCAAGGCACCGTTGCCAATGACATCCAGCATGCGGGGGAAGATCATGATCAGCAGGCCCACTGTGGCAACGATCATCAGGATCAGCCCCAGCTTGCTTGCAATGCCGCTGATCCTCGTCAAAAGATTTTCGCCTAGCAATGGCGCGATTGCCACGCCCAAAATCAGCGGCACCAGGATCGTCACGATCAATGGCATCGCGATGGCCATAAAGCCGATCTGCGCGTCGAAATGGAAAATCCGCGATGCGATATACACCCCCAAGGGCGCGACCAATATCGCGACGATCGTGGCGCCGAACAGAAGACCGGTGACGTAGCACGCCCTTCCCCCGGCCTTGACCTGCTTTTTCGGCAGGATCGGCGGAATGGGCGAAAGGGCAATGGCGACCAAGGCAATCTCCACCGCGGGATCGAGATTGAAGATATAGCTGATCGCGATTGCGACGGCGGGAACGATTACGAACATGGCAGCAAAGGCGCCCAGCCCCAGCCGCCAGTGCGTGAAGAGATATCCCAGATCGGACGCTCTTGCGCGAAGCGAGATCGCGAACAGCATCAGGATGACGCTGAGCACGATCATCAGCTTGAGCGTCATGGCCAAGGTCATCGATCTCTCCGGAATCTGTTTGCAGGACGCCCAGTGTCAGCGTGGAGGGTTCACCACCACATATTGCACGGACGATCCATAATATTGCGGCTGATACCAAGTGTTGCCGCATTGCGAGTAGCTGATCCCGTTCACGATCACCGTGCTGCAATCGGGCGGAATGCTGGCGACGATGCTACCGATCACGGCCGCAGTCATGGTGACGGCCGCTGCCGTCGCCCATGGATGCCAGTCGTCATCCCAGTCGTCCCAATGATCGTGATGGTGGTGATGATCATCATACCGCACGTTACGGTCGACGTTGATGTTCACGTCGTTTCCGCTGACATTCGTGATCCGGTTGTTATTGCGATTGCGATTGTTGTTGTTCCGGTTCCCGCTATTCCGGTTGGGGTTACGGTCCCTGTTATGGTTGACGCTCTTCTTAGAGCTGTTGCGCGCTGCCGGTTTCGGTTTTGAAGGGCGACTGCGGTTGGCGCCGGCGCCCTGCCGTGTCTGGGCTCTTTGCTGCAGCGCCATGATCGAGGCCGCCTCCGTTTCGCCAAGACTGACCGGGCTGTCCTGATCGAATGCAGGACGAGACGCGTTCTCTTCCGCAATCGCGGCGATGGGGGCAACGATCATGAGGCCCGCGGCGGCGAGCGCGATGCAATGTCCGGGCCGCTTCATTGATCGTCTCCCATGGCATCCTCGACTTCCGCTATCGTAATGCGGTGTGCATCGGCGGGCGGGTTGAAAGCCAGCGAATCGGCAGGCACCGGCTCGGACAGATCCCAATGCAGGACAGAGGTGTATTGCGGCATGGCCGGATCGTCCTTGCTGGTGATCACGATCTTGCAGGGCAAAGGCTCTGGCCCTTCTTCTAGCCAAAGCTGCCAGTCCACGTTTTCCTGCCGGAACGCGTAATGGACGCACTGCCTGTCGCCGATCGTCTCGGGCAGGATGACCATGGCTTCCTGCACGCGGGCCCGGATGGTCTGGTCCGTTCCCCACGTAAACAGATCCGCCAGCGGAACCTCGATTCCGTATTTCGTGCGTGCCACGTCCAGCGTCTGCCCGATCGTCGGCGGCGCATCGAAGCTGGCGTAATAACCAAGGCGGGGCGCAAAGATGGTGAAGGTGCCGCCGTTGTAATACATCTCGCGGGTGCGGGTGTCGGCATCGGATACGACCTTGAATGCATCGGGGCGATGGACCGCAAGGTCGATATCGCCGCCGAACTGGATCTTCTGCCCGCCTTCCAGCACCACTTCGGTCGTGGCATCCGCCCTTACGCGAAACGAGACGAGCGTTTGCAGATAGGCTGCCATCTGGTCGAGCGCGGCAATCGCTACGGGATCGATCGGCGCAGGATCGGCCGTCTCCATGCCCGCCGTTTGGGCGGCTGCATCTTCAGCGGCAATCGTGGCCGCGCCGCATGCAAGCGCAGCGATCATCGCCATGCTCTTGAAGCACGCAGGTTTCGCCTTTTTCGACATTGAACACTCCCTCCTCTGAACCCGGTGGGCCACGGACATTGAGCCGACTATCGGACGGCGCAGTGCATCCCCCCATCGGGGAAAATGCTGATTGGCGACGATGGTGACCCGCTGTTCCGCGCAAACAGGTACGGAAGATGGAGAACGCGCGCAGTCTGGTGGTCTGACGCTAGCGTATTGGCAGACCGCTCCGACAAAACGCATCCGGCGCTCGGAGCCGGCGAGATTCAAGTCGCGTGCGCTGCGTTAGTCCGTAACTTCCGCAGGGTCCTTTGGGGGTTCGCCCTATTGTGCGAAGCGGGCTTAGCAGGAAGATGGCGATCTTTCTGAAAAGATGGAGTTGCTTCGATGGCCGACCCTACGCCCACGGATCCACAGAATGAGATGCCGCGGTCGGTATCGAGTCCAGTCCCCGACATCCCGGAGATCCGCGAAGATCAGAAGGGCGAGGCGTCGACGATCTACTCTCATTACCGCAGTGGACTTTCCCGCCACCGCACCCAGATGTCGGACCACCGGACCGACCTGTCGGAGCACCGCACGAGACTTTCCGACCGCCGCACAGAATTATCGATGCGGCGAACGGGAATGGGACTGCAGCGAACGCGGATGGGCGCGGATCGCACATTAATGGCCGAGATCCGGACGGCGCTCTCGCTCATCGGGTTTGGATTCACCCTATATGAAGCATTCCGCAGTCTGGGCGATAGCGGCGTATTGGCGGGCACCGTTTCACCGCGGAACTTTGGACTGGTCCTGATCTTGCTTGGCGTCGCCATTCTGCTTGGCGGAATATGGCGCCACGTCCAATTTGCGCAAGAATTGCGCGCGCGCCGCAAGATGATGATCGGCGAAGGCCTGATTCACGGCGATAGCGCGTATCCCGTATCGGTCAGCTTACTTGTCGCCATCGGTTTGATGTTCGTCGGACTGGCGGCCGCCGCCAATATCATCTTCGGCTTTCGCCTATTCGGATAGCTTGCGCTCCACCGCTTCGTCGTGCGGCGCGATCTCCGCCATGTCGCGTTCAAGAAAAAAGCTGAGGAAAGTCCGGATTGCGGCGATGGCCGCCAGCTTGCCGACGTCATCCCAGGTTGGAGCGATAGCCGTTCGGATGATGTCGGCACCCAGCGCGAATTCGAGCGCCAGGATGATCCACTGCGCAAAACGCATCCAGATCATGCGCCGCGTCGCGTGGCTGAACCGACCGAAACCGCTGCTGACAAGTTTCACCAACGCTTCAAGAGCGCCATACAGGACCAAAAGTGCGACGATCGCCTCGAGAAACAGTGCCGAGAATGAAGCGAGTTCAGTAAGAGCTTCTTCCAAAAACATGTCGTCACCCCCGGTTTTGCATGTTCAGCCTTTAAGTGGCAGAATATTGCATGAAGTGACCGCGCGCATTGGGAATAACCCCGAGAGCAACAGCTTCGCTACCCCGTCTCGGGTCGGAATACGTCACCGATACCAACGTAAAAACCGTATCGGGATCGATGAAGACAATGCCGCCCGCATGATGACACTGCATCGTGACAATGGCCTGTGGCGCAAGCCGGAGCCTGTCGAGGACAGCCCGTGACTATGCTTGAGCACTGTAATCAGGACAGTGGTCCGTTCCCGGGTTGCTGATTTGGCGGTAATCAGATCCATCTCGATCGCAGCCGCCAGACATTCGATATCACCCAAGCAGGACCGCCGTCTGCGCTCATGCTGCGATCATCGCAAAGCATGATCGACAGAAAACTGTGCCGCGTATCAATGGTCGGGCGACTCAAAGGCTTTAGAGCCAGAGATGACATCAACCTTGGCGAACACATGTCGTGGCTGTTTTCGGGCATGGATATCTTCGCATTAGAGCGCATGGCAGGCAGGCGAACGGTCCGCGCCAACGCCCGACGTCCGTCGTGTTTCGGTCTAAGGGTTTGCCCGGTAAGTTGACTGTGGACATTACTGATGGATCATCGCGGTCGAAGTGGCGAGAGTGCGCGAAACAAGGCGCCGTTTCAAAACCGAATGCAGGAGACTAGCCATGGCCAATCAGGCCGCATCCCCCATCGCCCGAAAATGCCTTACCGACGACATGATATATCTCGACGGCGGAAGCTTCTGGATGGGATCCGACGACCATTACCAAGAGGAGAAACCCGCGCACAAGGTGAAGGTTGATGGCTTCTGGATCGATCCCGCGCCCGTCACGAACCGCGATTTCGCCCATTTCGTGCAGGCGACCGGCCATGTGACGACCGCTGAAATCGCGCCGGACCCAGCTGATTATCCCGGTGCGCTTCCCGAAATGCTCTATCCCGCATCTCTGGTATTCGAGCCGCCACATCGGCCGGTGTCGCTGCGGGATTTTTCGCAGTGGTGGGACTACCGCGCAGGCGCGAATTGGCGGCAGCCGCTGGGGGACGGGTCATCGATAGAGGGGCTTGAGGATCATCCCGTGACCCATGTCTCGTTCACCGATGTTCAGGCCTATGCGCGCTGGGCTGGCAAAGAATTGCCGACCGAAGCAGAATGGGAATATGCCGCACGTGGCGGACTCGACCGCAGCGAATACGCCTGGGGCGACGAGCTGATGCCTGGCGGGAAAGCCATGGCGAATACGTGGCAAGGCGACTTCCCCAACGAGAACACGCTGGAGGATGGCTTCATGCGTACGTCACCGGTTCGAAGCTATGACGCCAACGGTTATGGCATCTACGACATGATCGGGAATGTGTGGGAATGGACTGAGGATTACTTTGCCGACGGACATTCCGTCACGAAAGGCAGTTCGTGCTGCGGCCCGCGGAATCCCAGAGGCGCTGCGCTGAAAGATAGCTATGACCCGGCCATGCCTGAGGTGCGAATCGCACGCCGCGTTCTGAAGGGTGGATCGCATCTGTGCGCACCCAATTATTGCCGGCGCTATCGACCCGCAGCGCGACATGCGCAGCCAGAGGATACATCGACTAGCCATGTCGGATTTCGCCTCGTCGTTAGACAGGAACCGACAACTTAACAAATGTCAGGAAAGGGCTGAACACGACGTCGCAAGTTTGTTACGAATTCATTTGACAAATCTGCTGCGTTAATTAGTCTCAACCGCTCATCCCCCTATATTTATTGCGAAAATCGACGGTTTGCATTTCCGATTGATCGTAAAGCAGTCTTAAAACCGAAATGATCGCGTCCTAGCTTTGCCTGGCTCTGAAGGTCGGTAAGCAGTAAGAATGTCGGGCAATTTCGCCGACCAATCTGCTTACAGCACGAGCGGAATGCAGGGACGCCGCAGGGGAAAACACATGCGTTCGAACAGCGAAGGCATTGTTACCAGCAATGCCCAGCCGATTGGAGATGTCTACATCTCCGATATCTCGATTTCGCCCACGACTGAACTGCGATTGCTGGAGGCGCGGGAGGATGAACGCAGGCAGATTGCCCGTGACCTCCATGACGTCACAGCGCAGTTGCTTCTGGAATTGGAGTTTGCCCTCAACACGATCAATAACGACGATGGCCCTCTTGCCAATCGTGCGATGGTCAGTGCGCACGACGTTATCTCAAAGCTTCAATCACAGGTTCGCTGTGTCAGCTATCTTTTGCATCCGCCCGAATTGTCACGTTACGGGCTGGAGCGGACACTCGAGTCTCTAGCTCTTGGCATGAGCGAGCGCAGCGGCATCGCGATCAATTTCCGATCGCGAGGATATCGCAATGACATTCCAAGCGAAACGCAAATGACCATGTTGCGTATCGCTCAGGAAGCCCTGATGAACATTTTCAAGCATAGCCAGTCCGACCATGCGGAATTTCACCTCTATTGCAATTGCAACTGGATCTGTATGCGCATCAGGGATTTCGGCATTGGGAGCCGAGCAAAGGCCGCGATCGAAAGCGGAAAAGGCGTCGGTCTGGCCAGTATGCGCGAACGCGTGGCATCGCTGGGAGGTGTCATATACGTAAGAGCGATGGAACGGGGAACGGCAGTGACGGCCTTCAGCCCGCTGTCATCAAACCGAGCCGGTTTGCCGAGATCAAAGCCCCAACTGGTTAGGGTTCAATGATGTGGTTGCGCACCGCATAGCGCACGAGGTCGGCTGAACTCTTGAGGTCCAGCTTGTGCATCGCGGCCGCGCGATGTGTCTCGACGGTCTTGATCGACAGATCGAGGATCGCGGCGATTTCCTTGTTCAGGCGGCCTTCCGCAATCAGCTGGACGATCTCGCGCTCACGCGGGGTAAGCGCGGTCGCCGTGGAATCGCGCGACGCCATTTCGATGAACCGGTCGAGCAATGTCTGCGACACGTTTCCCGAGAAATAGGGCCGCTTGACCGCCAGCGCCTCGATGGCCGAGATCAGGTGCTTGCTCGCATCCGATTTCAGCAGATAGCCGCGCGCACCGGCCATCAACACCTCGGCAAGGATATCCTCGCGGTCGTGCATGGTGAAGATCAGGATCTCCACCCGCGGCATTTCCTTCTTGATCGCGCGGGTGAGTTCCAGCTGACGTGCTCCCCTGAAATGTGACCGGTTTTTGGTAGAGTCCGACGCAAAGGAGTCGGACGATAATGAAGCGAAGCAGGTTCAGCGAAGAGCAGATCATCGCGGTTTTGAAAGAGCAGGAGGCTGGGATGCCGACGACGGAGGTGTGCCGCCGTCACGGGATCAGCTCAGCCACGTTCTACAAATGGAAGTCGAAGTTCGGCGGGCTGGAGGTCTCCGATGCCCGGCGGCTGCGGACGCTCGAGCAGGAGAACAGCCGGCTGAAG
>NZMY01000037.1 GCA_002694745.1 Croceicoccus sp.
TCCGAGCTGGCGATCATCTCGTAGAACGTGTCGAGGTACCATCCGAGCTGCGAGATGCCGTAGAACACGCCCGAAAGGATCAGCTCGGCCGCCACCAGCTGTCCGATCGACAGCTGGCCCTGGATGATCAGATTGCCGCCCAGCGCCAGCAGGCCCGCGCTCGCCAGCGCATAAACCAGGAAATAGGCCACCGCCTGCGAGAAGCTGTAGCGGAAATATTGCTTGTGCGCCTCGATATAGGCGGCGGTGACGCGTTCGGTGCGGTCCATCGCAAAGCCCATGTGGCGGCTGGACTTGTAGAACCCGTTCGATCCGCCGACGCTTTCCAGCCAGTGCGCCGCCTTGTGCTTTGCATCCGACAGCCCCACCGCGCCCGTCACCGCGCCGCGCCGCCACATGATCCAGATCAGCATCACGACGAACACCAGCAGCACGTTGAAGGCCAGGAAGAACGGGTGATAGAAGCTGGTGACGGCAAGCCCCACCACGGCCTGAAGGATGATGGTGAACGCGCCGATCACCAGGCTGGGCACCGATTTTTGCAGCACCGGCATGTCGAAGAAGCGGTTGAACAGATGTTCGCTGTTCGCGTCTGAGAAATAGGGGTTCTGCGCGTGCACGGCCTTGACCGTGATGCCAGCGACGATGCGCGCGAACAGCCGCCGTTCGAACATCGCCATGACATACAGGCGCAGCGCACTGAGCGCCGCCACGATCAGCAGCAGCAGCAGCAATATGCCCGACAGCGTCCACAGCGGAGCCGGAAGCGAGGTCCGCGCGACGCTGTTGATCAGCACCTGGACCGAAATCGGCGTGGCCAGCGACAGCAGGGTTATCGCGACGGTATAGACGATGCCGATCCGAACATAGCCGTAATCGGGCCCGATGACTTCCGACATCCACAATGCCGCATCGCGCAATCCCAGTCTTTGTCCCGCCACTCTAGCCCCTTGATCGATCAAACTGTTCGCAGTCGCGGTACATATGGAGACAGGCGGCCGACTGAAAGCGGCCCTTGATGTCCCGAATGTAATTTATTGTTTCCGTCCGGCTATCCATAACGACATCTGTTGCCGCTGGCCACGCCGGCGACGCGCCAACCATGCCGGGCAGGGGAAGGCACCGGTCGGGCCGGGCCTGCCGAAGATGCGACCGTCGCCCTTAACAGCAAAGTGCCCGTTGTTGTTGTTCGGTTCAGAAATGGCACGACTTTGACTTCAGATTTTCTTTTGCAGGATGCTCCGCTAATATTCGGGGCGACGCTCGGGTGATCGGGCGGCTTTGGCCTTTTTCGCGCGCCGGGGGGCATTATGCGCGGCGGGCGATGGAGGGGGCAAGGCCGCATGGGGCCGGATCATATTGCATATCTCGTGACAGAGGATCGCGGCGAAGCCGTGCCTGATGCCGATACCGGACCCGAGAGCGCCGACAGCCTGTCCGCAAGGTTTCGGGATGTCGCGCGCGCACAGGGCGCCAAGGTGGCTGCCCGCTGCGGCGAGCAAGAACTGTCCTATGCCGCGCTGGACCGGCTTTCGAGCCAGCTAGCCAATCGGCTCAGGCGCATGGGCGTGTCGGGGGGCGCGCTTGTCGGCCTGCATGTCGGCCGCGATCTCGATATTCTCGTTGGCATATTGGGCATCATCAAGGCGGGCGGCGCCTATCTGCCGATGGATCCCGTCTATCCCGCCGACCGTCTCGCCTTCATGGCGGATGACGCCAATGTGGGGATCATCGTTACAAGGGGCGCGCTGGCGGGCAATCTGGTCGATACCGGGGCCGTTCTTGTCGATATCGGCGATTGCGGCGGCGAAAGCGCGTCATCTCCGCTCGCGGAAACGGGCGGCGGTGATCTGGCCTATGTGATCTATACTTCGGGTTCGACCGGCAAGCCCAAGGGTGTGGCCGTCAGCCATGCCAACGTATTGCGCCTGTTCGATTCGACGCAGCACTGGTTCGGTTTCGGCAGCGACGACGTCTGGACGCTGTTTCATTCCTATTCCTTCGATTTCTCGGTGTGGGAAATCTGGGGCGCGCTGCTTTACGGCGGATGCGTCGTGGTGGTCCCCGTGGAAGTGGGCCGATCGACCGAGGCGTTTCGCAGCCTTGTCCTTGCCGAAGGGGTAACGGTGCTCAACCAGACCCCGTCCGCCTTTCGCCGCTTCATCCAGGCGGACCGCGCCGCTGCGCCCGCCGATTATGCGCTGCGCCATGTGATATTCGGCGGCGAGGCGCTGGAGTTTCAGTCGCTGCGCCCGTGGTTCGCCCGCTATGGAGACCGATCGCCCCGCCTAATCAACATGTACGGCATTACCGAGACGACGGTGCATGTCACCTATCGCCCGGTCACGGTGAACGACCTCGATGCAGGACGCGGCAGCATCATCGGAGAGCCGATACCCGACCTCACGCTTCACATTCTGGACGAGAACATGCGTCCCGTCCCCACCGGTGTCAGCGGCGAGATCTATGTCGGCGGCGCAGGGGTCGCGTCGGGCTATCTCAACCGCCCCGAACTGACGGCGCAGCGCTTCCTTGCCGATCCGTTTTCTTCGGACCGCAATGCACGGCTGTATCGCACCGGTGACCTTGCCTTGCGCAACCGGGAAGGGGAGATCGAATATCTCGGCCGCGCCGACCATCAGGTGAAGATCCGCGGCTTTCGCATCGAGCTGGGCGAGATCGAAGCGCAGATCACCCGCGACGAGGCGATTCGGAACGCCGCCGTCATCGCGCGGCCCGACCGTTCGGGGGAACAGCAGATCGTCGCCTATCTGGTGACCGACCAGACCGCGCACGAGGGACTAGCCGCCCGCCTGCGGGCGCGGCTGAGGGCCGTATTGCCCGATTACATGCTGCCCGCTCATTTTGTTCTGATCGACGATCTGCCGCTGACGGAAAACGGCAAGCTCGACCGCGCGCGGCTTCCCGAACCGGGGCAGGCACGCGCCAGCGCGGCCTATGTCGCGCCCAGGGGTGAGCGGCAGGAACTGATCGCGCGCATCTGGTCGGACGTGCTGGGCGTCGAACAAATGGGCGCGCATGACGATTTCTTCGAACTGGGCGGCCATTCGCTGTTGATCATCGACGTGCTGCAACGGCTTCGGGCGCATGGTCTGCACGTCTCCGCCGGCGACATGTTCCTGACGCCCACCATCGCGGCCATCGCCGATCTGGCAGAGCAGCACGGATCGACTGAAGCCATCGCCCTCAGCAATATTCCGCCCGATTGCGACGCGATCCGGCCCGATATGCTGGATCTGGTCACGCTGGACGAGGATGAGATTGCGCTGATCGAACGCACGGTTCCGGGCGGGGCCGCGAATATTCAGGACATTTATCCGCTCACCCCGCTGCAGGAAGGCATCTTCTATCACCACCGCGTTTCGGCCAGCGGCGATCCCTATCTGGTCACGACACTGATGGCCGCCCGCTCGCGCGAACAGGCGATGCGCTATGCCGCGGCGGTGCAGTCCGTGGTGAACCGTCACGACATCCTGCGCAGCGCCTTTCTGGCCGAGGGCCTGCGTCATCCGGTGCAAGTCGTGTGCCGCGAAGCGCGCGTGTCGGTCGAGGAGATGCAGTTCGAGCCTGCCGAGGGCGATGTCGCCGGGCAATTGCTCGACCGTTTCGATATGCGTCATCACCGGCTGGCGGTCGATCGCGCTCCGGCCATACGGCTCTATATCGCGCAGGATCCGGCGAACGAGCGCTGGCTGATCCTGCGTTCGCATCACCATCTGATAGAGGACCACACGACCGACGAGCTGATGAGCGGCGAGATCGCGGCGCTGATGGCGGACGGTGGCGCGGATCTTCCCGAACCGCTGCCGTTTCGCGCATTCGTCGCGCGTACCGCTGACAAGGCGGAGGCACCGGAATCGCGCGAATGGTTCGGCGAATTGCTGGGCGATCTGGATGAACCGACTGCCGCTTTCGGCCTGACCGAAACGGCGCAGGATGAACCGATAAAGGATGCGCGGCTGCGGCTGGACGACGGCCTATCGGAACGGCTGCGCATTATTGCCAGATCGCGCGGCGTAGGCGTCGCCAGCCTGTTCCACCTCGCCTGGGGGCTGGTGGTCGGACAAAGCTGCGGACGCGGCGATGTCGTTTTCGGTACCGTCCTGTTCGGGCGGATGCAGGCGGGCGATCATGCGGATCGCATCCTTGGCCCGATGATCAATACGCTTCCGCTGCGCCTGCGCTTTGCGGGCCGCAGCGTGGCCGAAGCGCTGACCGACACGCATGAGCTGCTGGCCGGATTGCTGCGCCACGAACATGCGTCGCTGGCCATGGCGCAGGCCTGCAGCAGGCTCGCGCCGGGTGTTCCGCTGTTCAATGCGCTGATCAATTTCCGCCATGTGCAGATCCGCGGCGGGCGCGAGAGTACCAGGGTCCACGCGATGGGTCCGGCGATCGAGGCGATGGGGCTTGAGCTTCTGTCCTTCACCGAAAGGACGAATTACGCGCTCGAACTGTCGGTCGATGATCTTGGCGACGGCTTCATGGTGGAGGCGCAGTCGCGTCATCCGGTGGATCCCGCCATATTGTGCGACGCCGTGGCGGCCGCGCTGGAAGATATCGCCGCAAAGCTTGAGTTCGAGCCCGATGCGAGGACGGAGGACGTCCGCATTCTCTCCGCCGCTGCCGAGCGGCGATTGCTGCACGATTTCAACGACACCGCCACCGAATTCGGCACGCCCCAGCGCCTCCACGCCGCCTTCGAGGGGCAGGCGGCCCGCACACCCCAGGCGGTCGCGCTGGAGTTAGAGGGGCGCGAGATGTCCTATGGCGAACTCGACCGCCGCGCCAATGCGCTGGCGCGCGCCATGCGCCAGGCGGGTGTGAGACGGGACGCGCTTGTCGGCGTATGCGCCGAACGCAGCTTCGAGATGGTCGTCGCGCTTTATGCCGCGCTGAAGGCAGGCGGTGCCTATGTGCCGCTGGACCCGTCGCTGCCTGCGGCGCGCCTTGCCGACATGCTGGCGGATGCCGCACCGAAAGTGGTTTTGTGCCAGCCGCATCTGCGCGACCGTATCGCGGGCTTCGAAGGCAAGATCCTCGATCTCGACCTCGCGGCGGAAACGGAAATCGCGAACGGCGCCCCGCTTTTAGACGAGGGCGAGCCGGGCGACCTTGCCTATGTAATCTTCACATCGGGCTCCACCGGGCGGCCCAAGGCGGCAATGAACGAACATCGCGGCATCGTGAACCGGCTGAACTGGATGCAGGCGCAATACGGCCTGACGGCAGACGACCGGGTGCTTCAGAAAACGCCGTTCAGTTTCGACGTGTCGGTCTGGGAATTCTTCTGGCCGCTGATGGTCGGCGCAAGGCTGGTGATCGCGCGGCCCGATGGCCACCGTGACAGCGGCTATTTGGCCGAACTGATCCGGTCGCGCGCCATCACCACGCTGCATTTCGTCCCGTCGATGCTGCGCGTGTTTCTCGAGGAACCGGCCGCCGCCGATTGCCCGTCGATCCGCCGCGTCATCTGCAGCGGAGAGGCGCTGACCCACGATCTTCAGACCGCCTTCTTCGATCGCTTCGCAGAGGCGGATTTGCATAATCTGTATGGCCCGACCGAAGCGGGTGTCGACGTCACCCACTGGACTTGCCGCCGGGACGCGCAGGGCACCATCGTTCCCATCGGCAGGCCGGTCGCGAACACACGCATCCATATTCTCGACGATCGCCTGCGGCCCGTTCTGCAAGGCGCGCCGGGCCATGTGTTCATCGGCGGGGTGCAGGTCGGTCGCGGCTATCTCGGCCAGGGCGAACTCACTGCGGAGCGGTTTGTTGCGGATCCGTTTTCGGGCGATCCCGCGGCTCGCATCTACCGGACGGGCGACGTCGGGCGATATCTGCCGGACGGCACCATCGAATATCTGGGGCGCAGCGATTTCCAGGTGAAGATCCGCGGCCAGCGCATCGAACTGGGCGAGATCGAGGCGCGGCTGGAAGAGATCGAAGGCATCACGCAAGGCGTCGTCCTGGCGCGCGAGGATCCCGTGCAGGGCGCGCAGCTGATCGCCTATTATATCGCGTCGGACCAGCCAATCGATCCGGCACACCTGTCCGCGGAACTGGGGCGCTCGCTGCCGTCCTATATGGTGCCGGCTATTTTCGTCGAACTGGCGGAGATGCCGCTGACCTCCAGCGGAAAAATCGACCGCAAGGCCTTGCCCGAGCCCGGACCTGCCGAGCGCCAGCGCAGCGCTACGCCGCCGCGCGACGATGTCGAACGGGCGATGGCGGCGATCTGGCAGGACATGCTGGGCGCATCGGAAATCGGCATAGACGAGGATTTCTTCGCGCTCGGCGGTCATTCGCTGTTGGCGTTGCAGATGCTGGTCCGGCTTGAAAGGCAGATGGGACTGCGTATCCCGATCCGGACGGTGGTCGAGGGACGGACGATCCGCCGCATCTCGGACGGACTGGAAAACACAGCCGGAACCGATCTTCCCGAGGGGCTGATCCGCCTGCATGGCAGTGTGTCCCAGCGACCGCTGTTCTGCATACCCGGCGCGGGCGGCGTCGCGCTGCAGTTCGAGAATCTGGCGCGCAAGCTGGAGGGGGACCGCGCGGTCTATGCATTCGAATTGCACGAGATGGACGCGGGGCCCGCACGCTGGCCGACGATGCAGGATTATACGCAGGCGGTGGCCCGTGCGATGCGCGAGGTGCAGCCGGACGGTCCCTATTCGCTGATCGGCTTTTCGTCCGGCGGCAATCTGGCAGTCGAGGTCACAGCACTTCTGGAAAGCCAGGGGCAAAAGGTCGACACATTGTGGGTGGTCGATTCCTATGCGCCGGGCACGATCTATCTGACCAGCCAGCTGGCGCGTTGGAAGGGGCACTTCGACGAGATCGTCGGCCTGCCGCTGCACGAGATACCCGGCCATCTGCGTTTCCGCGCAAGACGCATGTTTGGCCGTCTGCCAAGACGGCGGCGCGGCGAAACCGAGCTGGAATTCAAACTGCGTCTGGCGGAAGAGCGCGCCGAAAAAGTGCAGAAAAATTATGCGGCCAGCTCCGTGAAGACCGCGATCCACTGGACCCGCGCCAGCGGCACCATGGCCGAGAATTTCTGGGCCACCTTCGTCGATCCCACCGAAACGGGCGGCTGGATCGACCTGTGTAGCGAGCTCAAGGTCTATCGCTTCGACTGCGGCCACCACGCCATGTTGAAGGAGCCGCAGTTGGGCAGGCTGGCGGATCACATTTCCGAAAGTCTGCGTGCCTGCCGTGCGCCCGAACTAGAGTGCGATGGCGGTCACCACATGGCCGTCTGCCGCGAACCAGCGGCCGTCGAACCTTGTGCCTGACCGGCCCAGACCCTCGATGTCGATACAGGTCGTGACAGCGAAACCGCTTTCCGACGTTTCTACCGCGACCTCGCGGTAATCGACGAAGGCCCTGCCGATGGGAAACTGCGCCTTGTAGAACGCTTCCTTGGCCGAAAACATCAGGGTCGCGGCGGCGCGGCGCTCGTCCTGCGGCAGCAGTGCCAGTCGCTCGCGCTCCTCGGTCCTGAACAGCAGGTCCTGCAACTCGTCCGTTACGGCCCGTCGCTGTTCGACGTCGATGCCGATTGATCGCGCCGTAACGTTAGCCGCGACGACCGCCATGGCGATCGTGCCGCTGTGCGAGATGCTTCCGATCGCGCCTTGCGGCCAGATCGGCATGCCCCGTTCCCCGCGCAGCACGGGCGCGTCGCCATAGCCCAGTGCATCGAGGCAGCTTCGCGCGCAGGCCCGGCCAGCGAGGAATTCGTCTCGCCTTCGTTCCGCAGCGCCGGCGACCAGCACAGCCTCTGCCGGGTGGTGCCGCGCGCCGGTCAGCGGAATCGCGCATCCGCACGCAGCGACGGGAAAGTCGAACAGGCCGCGCAAGGCGGGCAGGTCTTCGATCCTGTCGGCGGATATCGGCACCATCCGCCGGATCTAGCGCGGATTTGCGGCTTTCCCAAACGGGATGAGGGCTGAACGCGGCTTTCGGGCAGGCATATCGATGATCCCACAGGCAAATGCGGCAACGCCTTCGACAATCGCGGCAAGCGGTCCTAGATTGCGGGCATGGGCGATTCACCCGACATCTTTGGCGCGGCGACCGGCGGTGATCCGGACGGCGAAGACGCAACGCGGCCCAACGCGGCCGAGCTTGAGGCGGCAGGGCAGAACGCACTGTTTGGTTCCGCACCGGCAGAGGAACAGGCGCCTTCCGCTGCTCCTGCCGCCCCTCCTGCCGCCCCTCCTGACGCTACGCCGGTCGAGGCGAAGGCCGAACCGGCCCAGCCCTATCGCGTGCTTGCGCGCAAATACAGGCCGCAGACCTTCGATCAGCTGATCGGGCAGGACGCGATGGTCCAGACGCTGGCCAATGCGATCAAGCGCGACCGGCTGGCGCACGCGTTCCTGATGACCGGCGTGCGCGGGGTGGGCAAGACCTCGACCGCTCGGCTGATCGCCAAGGCGCTGAACTGCATCGGCCCCGACGGGCAGGGCGGGCCGACGATCGACCCGTGCGGCGTATGCGAACCGTGTCGCGCCATTGCCGAGGGCCGCCATATTGACGTGATCGAGATGGACGCCGCCAGCCACACCGGCGTCGACGACGTGCGCGAGATCATCGAGGCGGTGCGCTATGCCGCGGTCTCCGCGCGCTACAAGATCTATATCATCGACGAGGTTCACATGCTCTCGCGCAATGCTTTCAACGCATTGCTCAAGACGCTGGAGGAGCCGCCCGCCCATGTGAAATTCCTGTTCGCCACGACCGAGGTCGACAAGCTGCCGGTCACGGTGCTCTCGCGCTGCCAGCGTTTCGACCTGCGCCGCATCACTTCGCCGATGCTCAAAGACCATTTCGCGTGGGTTTGCCGGGAAGAAAGCGTCGAGGCCGAGGACGAGGCGCTGTCGATGGTCGCGGGCGCGGCAGAAGGATCGGTGCGCGACGGGTTGTCCATCCTCGACCAGGCAATCGCGCATGCCGACATGGCGACCGACGGGGAGGGCACCTTCGTTACCGCCGAACAGGTGCGCGACATGCTGGGCCTTGCCGACAAGGGGGTGCAGCGGCGTCTGCTGACGGCCATTCTCTCAGGCGACGCGGTAGAGATGCTGACGGTCATCGACAACCAATATTCGCTGGGTGTCGAACCGCTGGCGCTGATGCGCGCGCAGATGGATCTGGTCCACCGCATCACCCTGTACCAACTGGGCAGAAAGGGCGGCCGGGGCGCCGAACCCGACGCACCCACCGCCGAGGAGCGCGAGGCCATCGGGGCTTGGGCCGAACAGCTGCGGCCTGCGCAATTGCACCGCTTGTGGCAATTGCTGCTGAAGGGCCATGACGAAGTCCGCACCGCGCCCGATCCGCTGGCCTCGGCGCAGATGGCGCTGCTGCGCGTGATGCATGCCGCCGAAATGCCCGATCCGGGCGAACTGATGCGCAGGCTGGACGACATATCGTCGCGACCCGTCGCCGCTGCAAAGACCGAAGGGCAGGGCGGGGCGCAAGGAGCGTCCGCCGAAGCAGGGCTGGCCGCCGAAGCAGGGTTGGCCGCCAAGGCAGGGCCCGATTGGGAAACGCTGGTCGAGAGCGTCGAGAATGCGGGCGCTTTGCGTGTCGGCCAGATCATGCGCGATTATGTGCGCGTGGTGGAACTTGCGAACGGCCGCCTGCGCTACCATCTCTCGCCTGAGTTCAAGGGCGATGCTGCGCCCGATCTGCGCGACGGGCTGGCCAGGGCCACTGGCGAAAAGTGGCTTGTCGAGCAGGCGGGCGCCGATGAGGACGCAGCACCCTCGCTGGGCGAAGCCGCCAGGGCACGGGCCGAAGCGGAGACGCGCAGCATACAGGATTCCTCGCTGGTGAAGGCGGCTTTGGCGGCGTTCCCCGATGCGAAACTGCTCGAACACGGGCGTATTGATGATGATGCAGCGGCCGCGGAAGGCCGCCGTTATCGACAGGCATAAGGATCAAGACGATGAAATCGATGGAAGAAATGTTCCAGGCCGCCCAGCAGGCCGCGCAGAACATCCAGAAGCAGATGAACGAGGCGCAGGCCACGCTCGACGCGATCGAGGTCGAAGGCGTTTCGGGCGGCGGGCTGGTCAAGATCCGCTGCACCGCCAAGGGCCGCATCCTGGGCGTCGCCATCGACGACAGCCTGATCGTGCCTGCCGAAAAGCAGATGCTGGAGGACCTGATCGCCGCCGCGTTCAACGATGCGCGCACCCGCGCCGACCAGCGCGCGAACGAGGAGATGCAGAAGGTCCAGCAAGGCGCAGGCCTTCCGCCGGGCTTCGACCTGTCGAAACTGGGCATCTGAAGGCACCGTTTCACCTCATCCAATTCGGATTAGTGCGGCGGGGCGCTTGTCCCTTGCTGCAGATGCACCATATTCAGCCGGAACAGCCCGCCGCCCCTTCGCCAGATCGCCGACAAATGGCGAATCTGGCAGAAAAGGGTCGAAAACGGAGCAGACAGGCTCCTCTCATCGGCGGGCAGGCGTATAAAGGCGGCATCGGGCTGCAATGCCAGATCGCAATGTCGCCACTCGGCGCATGGGGCTGTGAAAGCCTGCGTGCGCCGGTCAATCGGAAAGTGACAGATGAACAGCTACCCGCTTCTTCCCCTGCGCGACATCGTGGTGTTCCCCGGCATGGTCGTGCCGCTCTTCGTCGGGCGCGAGAAATCGGTCGCCGCACTGGAAGCCGCGATGGCGGGCGACAAGGACATCATGCTGGTCGCCCAGCTCGACCCCGGCTGCGACGATCCGGAGGCTGACGACCTTTACGACATCGGCGTGATCGCCAGCGTCCTGCAATTGCTGAAGCTGCCCGACGGAACGGTCCGCGTTCTGGTCGAGGGGCAAGAGCGTGCCTCGGTCGAGTCGATGGCATTGCAGAACGACATGCTGGTCGCCGACGTGAAGCTGATGGACGAGATTACCGCCAGCGGGACCGAGGTGTCGGCCCTGATGCGGCAGGTGCTGGAACAGTTCAACGACTATGCCAAGCTGAACAAGAAGCTGTCGGCCGACGCGGGCGAGCAGCTGGGCGAGATCGACGACGCCTCGCGACTTGCCGATGCGGTGGCCGCGAATATCGCCGCCAAGGTGTCAGACAAGCAGGCCATGCTGACCGAGCGCGATCCGGTAAAGCGTCTGGAAATGTCGCTGTCCTTCATGGAAGGCGAACTGGGCGTATTGCAGGTGGAGCGCCGCATCCGCGGCCGCGTAAAGCGGCAGATGGAAAAGACGCAGCGCGAATATTACCTCAACGAACAGCTCAAGGCGATCCAGTCCGAACTGGGCGGTGAGGGCGAGGACGGCGACGAACTCGCCGAACTGGCCGAGAAGATCGAAAAGGCCAAGCTGTCGAAAGAGGCGCGCTCCAAGGCCAATTCCGAGCTGAAGAAGCTGCGCTCGATGCAACCGATGAGCGCGGAGGCGACGGTCATCCGCAACTATCTCGACGTGCTGCTCGGCCTGCCGTGGGGCAAGAAGAGCCGCGTCAAGAAGGACATCGCCAAGGCGCAGGAAGTGCTCGATGCCGATCACTATGCGCTGGACAAGGTCAAGGACCGGATCATCGAATATCTGGCGGTCCAGGCCCGTACCAACAAACTGAAGGGGCCGATCCTGTGCCTCGTCGGACCTCCGGGCGTGGGCAAGACCTCGCTGGGCCGCTCGATCGCCAAGGCGACGGGCCGCGAATTCGTGCGCCAGTCGCTGGGCGGCGTGCGTGACGAGGCGGAGATCCGCGGACACCGCCGGACCTATATCGGCTCGTTGCCGGGCAAGATCGTGACCAATCTGAAAAAGGCCGGCGCGTCGAACCCGCTGTTCCTGCTGGACGAGATCGACAAGCTGGGTCAGGATTTCCGCGGCGACCCGGCCAGCGCCCTGCTGGAAGTGCTGGACCCCGAGCAGAACGCCAAGTTCCAGGACCATTACCTCGAGATCGACTATGATCTGTCGGACGTGATGTTCGTCTGCACGGCAAACTCACTGAACCTGCCTCAGCCGCTGCTCGACCGCATGGAGATCATCCGGCTTGAGGGTTATACCGAGGACGAGAAGGTCGAGATCGCCGAACGTCACCTGCTCGACAAGCAGGTCGAACTGCACGGTCTGAAGAAGGGCGAGTTCGAACTCACCGAACCGGCGCTGCGCGACCTGATCCGCTATTACACGCGCGAGGCCGGCGTTCGTACGCTTGAGCGCGAGATCGCGCGCCTGGCCCGCAAGAGCCTGCGCAAGATCCTTGAGGGTGAAGTCGAGAGCGTGGTGATCACGCCTGAAAACCTTGGCGACTTCGCGGGCGTGCGCAAGTTCCGCCACGGCGTTTCGGACGAGGAGAACCAGATCGGCGCGGTCACTGGCCTTGCCTGGACCGAGGTTGGCGGCGAACTGCTGACCATCGAAAGCGTGACCGTTCCCGGCAAGGGCGCGGTCAAGACCACCGGCAAGCTGGGCGAGGTCATGAACGAGAGCGTGCAGGCCGCATTCTCCTTCGTGAAGGCGCGCGCCCCGCATTACGGGATCAAGCCGTCGATCTTCCGGCACAAGGACATCCATATCCATTTGCCCGAAGGCGCGGTGCCCAAGGACGGGCCCAGCGCGGGCGTGGGCATGGTCACCTCCATCGTCTCGACGCTGACGGGCATTCCGGTGCGCGCCAATGTCGCGATGACGGGCGAGGTTACCCTGCGCGGCCGCGTGCTGGCGATCGGCGGGCTCAAGGAAAAGCTTCTGGCGGCTCTGCGCGGGGGCATCACCACCGTGCTGATTCCCGAGGAAAACAAGAAGGATCTGGTCGAGATTCCCGCCAATATCGTCGAGCGTCTGGAAATCATTCCTGTCGAGCACGTCGACGAGGTTCTGGCCCGCGCGCTGGCCGAACCGGTTGAGCCGATCGAGTGGAGCGAGGAAGAAGATCTCGCCAGCCAGCCCACCGGACTGGCCGCTGGCGGGTTGTCTCCAACCGCGCACTAATATCCACGGAGGGCCGAAGCGTTTCGCAGGTGTCCCACCAATAAACGGCCAAGCGGGGCGGGCGCGAATCGCGCTCGCCCCGCTTTCGATCCGCGCCCAATCCCCGGCAAGAAATCGTGCTGCAATTTAGGTGCAGTGCAGCATTTGGGCGAATGCCGTGCTGCAGCTGCTCAACTCATCGTATCTGATGCCGGATTCATTCAAAAAATCGCGGATTCAAGCCGGTTCGGAGCATGTTTTGCCTTTGACAGTCGGACAAAAAATGCTCAGTTCCCGGCATCCGCGCTTTCGATTCCGGCCGATGGCGGAGGGGATCGTTTTATCGATAACGACAAACCTGACTGAAGGGGGTTTTCCTAAATGAACAAGAACGAGCTGATCAGCGAAGTCGCCGAAACCAGCGGACTGACGCGCAGCGATGCCACGAAGGCCGTGGAAGGCGTTTTCGACGCGATCACCGCTTCGCTGGCGAAGGGAGACGAGGTTCGCCTGGTCGGTTTCGGCACTTTCTCGGTTGCCAAGCGCAAGGCATCGACGGGCCGCAATCCCCGCACTGGCGAGCCGATGACCATCAAGGCATCGACCCAGCCGAAGTTCAAGGCCGGCAAGGGCCTGAAGGATTCGGTGAACTGATCACTGCCTGTTTCGCCGCCGGCTGAAAGGTTGGCGGACACGGCATAGGAACCGCGCGGGTGGCGACATCCGCGCGGTTCTTGTTATCGGCGCCCTGGCAAGGCCCCGATGCGTCCTCTCTATAGCCCGATCAGCGCCATGGGGGCGGTCTTGCTGGATGGATCGACGGTCCAGACCAGCACTTTCATCCCGCTCTCGTCTACGGGCCCGTCGTCCGTGTTGTTCGCCAAAATCTCGCCATCGGTGCGGATGGTGAAGGTGCCTTCGGGCAGGACCATCTCGGCCGAAGCGGACTGGTCGTCCTGCATCGCGCCCATCGCCATCATCATCGACATGCCCTGGCCCATGCCCGCCTGCTCGCCGCCAAAGCCGGGCGCCTGCACGCGCACGCGGCCATCGACGCGCGGCGTCACGGTCACGAAATAAGAGGGCGCGGGCAGATCCTCGACCACCGGAAACAGGAAGCTGTGCGTCAGCACGCCCTCGGCCTTGAAACGCACGTCATAGATGCCGTCGCCGCGATAGGACACCGCCTCCCAGCCGCGCATCTTGCGCAACGTCTCGACCAGCTTCTTCGCGATCTCGGGATCGGCCGGGTCGATGCCGCCGAACATCTTGATGAACTGCTCCTTCTGACGCGCTTCCTGTTCCTGTTCGGCCTGCCAGTCGGCGCGCTGCTCATCGACCTCTGCGGCAGTGCATTCGCGCGGTTCCAGATCGTCGTCGGTGCATTCGGCCTCGAAAGAAGCGGACTGATCCATATTGGCCAGCTGGTTGAGGCCCATGGTCGTAATCTCGCCCTCATAGCTGAAGGCGAATGCACCGCCCTTGGTCAGCACGAGTTCGGAATCGAACTTGCCCGGCGTCAGGAAACAGCCCCCAAGCGCCGCCACGCTGGCAACCGCGGCCAGCCCCCGGACCGCCCGCGACAGAATCGAAATTTTCATATCCGCCCCCCTTCGCACCGTGACCCCCTGCATCCTTATCTACATCGAACGCGTTGCGCAGGCGTAAAGCGAAATGGCGGCGGCGTTCGACACATTCAGGCTCTCGACCGTCGAGCTGATCGGCAGGCGCGCGATCTGGTCGCAGTGCTGTCCGATATTATGCCGCAGCCCATCACCCTCAGCCCCCAGCACCAGCGCGACCGGACCGGTCGGCAAAGCCTCCGCCAGGGTGACTTCGCCATCGCCGTCGAGCCCGATGCGCCAGTATCCCGCCTCGGCAAGCTCGTCCAAAGCGCGTGCCAGATTGACCACGCGAACCCATGGCAGGGTTTCCAGCGCGCCCGACGCCGATTTTGCCAGCACGCCCGATTCGGGCGGGGCGTGACGGTCCTGCGTGACGATGCAGGCGGCGCCAAAGGCCGCGGCGGATCGCATGATCGCACCCACATTATGCGGATCGGTCACCTGGTCCAGCATCACGACGGGCGCGGAGGGATCGCCTTCCAGCACGTCCTTCAAAAACAGTTCGGGCAGGGGGTCGCATTCAATGACGATGTTCTGATGCGGCGCATCGCGCGCGACCAGCCGGGCAAGATCGGTGTTTTGCGCGAATTCGACCCGCACGTCGGGGGCCGGCTCGATCCCCTCGGCGCGCAATTCGTCCATCATCTCGTGCGTGGCCCAGATGCGGTTGATGCTGCGATGGGGGTTCTCCATCGCCGCGATGACGGCATGGCGCCCCCACAGGCGCACCGCGCCCTTGGTCGCGCGCCCGCTGCCGCGTCCGCCCTGCATGCGCCCCGCGCGTCCGCGCAATGCTTTCTTCTCGCCCTTGGCCACTGATACCTCTTATCTGTTTCGGCCCATGCGGCCATGAATCTGCGTATTCCACGCGCTGTTGCCAGCACCCCCATTGACAGGCAAGCGCAGCTTCGCCAAAGGGGCGCCTCTCGGCCGATTGGCTCCGTTTTCCGGAGCATTTCGCCAGGGGCCTTATAGGCTCTTCTTGCACCGGTGTGGACAGGTGGCCGAGTGGTTAAAGGCAGCAGACTGTAAATCTGCCCGCGCAAGCGTACGCTGGTTCGAATCCAGCCCTGTCCACCACCGGAGCCGCCAGCAGGCAAGCCCGCACCAACCGGCATTTGCAAAGCCTTGGTGAACCAGCGTTCGGCGCGAAGCGCCGATGAGCCGGTTCGGAGTCGGAGGCGCGCCAGCGCCGCAGACGGCCGTAGCGCAGCGAAGGCCAATCCAGCCCCGTCCACCACCGTGCCCCATGGCATCATCATCATCATCATCAGAATGCTGCGATCGGCGAACCGGTCGACCTCCCGGGTTGCCCCTCGGGCGAGAAACGCCATATGGCTCAGAGGCCTTTGCGGCCGCCCGCCGCAGCGTTTCAATATACGGAGTTTGCCCCATGAAGACCCGCGCCGCCGTCGCCTTCGAAGCGAAAAAGCCCCTCGAGATCGTCGAAGTCGATCTGGAAGGCCCCGAGGAAGGCGAAGTGCTGGTCGAGATCATGGCAACGGGCCTGTGCCACACCGATGCCTACACGCTCGACGGGCTGGACAGCGAAGGGCTGTTCCCCTCGATCCTGGGGCACGAAGGCGCGGGCATCGTGCGCGAGATCGGACCCGGTGTCACCAGCGTAAAGCCGGACGACCATGTCATCCCGCTCTACACCCCCGAATGCCGCCAGTGTAAGTCGTGCCTGTCGGGCAAGACCAATCTGTGCACAGCGATCCGCGCCACGCAGGGCAAGGGGCTGATGCCCGACGGGACCAGCCGCTTCAGCTACAAGGGCGAGATGATCCATCACTACATGGGCTGCTCGACCTTTTCGAACTTCACCGTGCTGCCCGAGATCGCGGTGGCGAAGATCCGCGAGGATGCGCCGTTCAAGACCAGCTGCTACATCGGATGCGGCGTGACCACCGGCGTCGGCGCGGTGACAAATACCGCCAAGGTGCAGGTGGGCGACAATGTGGTTGTATTCGGGCTGGGCGGTATCGGCCTCAACGTCATTCAGGGTGCGAAGCTGGCAGGCGCGGCCAAGATCATCGGCATCGACATCAACGCGACCCGCGAGGAATGGGGCCGCAAGTTCGGCATGACCGACTTCCTCAACACCAAGGGGATGGGCCATGACGAGATCGTGCAGAAAGTCGTCGCGATGACCGACGGCGGGGCGGACTACACCTTCGACTGCACCGGCAACACCAATGTCATGCGCACGGCGCTGGAGGCATGCCATCGCGGCTGGGGCGAAAGCATCATCATCGGCGTGGCCGAGGCGGGCAAGGAAATCAGCACGCGGCCGTTCCAGCTGGTGACCGGCCGCGTCTGGAAGGGGACCGCGTTCGGCGGCGCCAAGGGCCGGACCGACGTGCCGAAAATCGTCGACTGGTACATGAACGGCCAGATCGAGATCGACCCGATGATCACCCATGTGCTGACACTGGACGAGATCAACAAGGGTTTCGACCTCATGCACGCGGGCGAGAGCATCCGCAGCGTCGTGGTCTATTGATGGCGCAGAAGGTCAACCTTGCCGAGAAGTTCGCCCAGTTCTCCGACCACTGGGCGCCGCGCGTGGCGGGGCGCTACAACGGGAACGAGATCAGGCTGGTGCGTGCCGCGGGCGATTTCCAGTGGCATTGCCACCCCGACACCGACGAATTGTTCATCGTGGTCGAGGGCCGGCTTGTCATGGAGTTCCGCGATCACGTCGAAACGCTGGGGCCGGGCGAGATGATCGTCGTGCCGCGCGGCGTCGAACATTTCCCGCGCGTGCCCGAAGGAGAGGTCAGGATGATCGTCATCGACCCCGCCGACACCGCAAATACGGGCGACACATCCACCGCCTTCACTCCGATCGAAATCTAGGGAGAACGCCAATGTTCAGCCATGTCCATGTCGGCAGCAACGACCCGGCCCGATCCAAGCGCTTCTACGATGCGGTGATGGCCGTCCTTGGCGGCGGGGAAGGGGTCAAGGACCCCGAGCGCGATCGCTATTTCTATAACCATGACGGCGCGATGCTGATCGTCGGCAAGCCGCTCGACGGGGGAGAGGCCACCGTCAGCAATGGCGCCACCATCGGATTTCGCGTTGACAGCCCCGAACAGGGCGACGCATGGGTCCAGGCAGGCGTCGAGAATGGCGGCACCCTGATCGAGGACGCGCCAGGCATCCGCAAGAAGACGGCCGGCACGCTCTACCTCGCCTATCTGCGCGACCCGGACGGCAACAAGCTGTGCGCGCTTAAGTTCATGGACCGCTGATCATGGAAACCGTCTCGGAAAACCGCAGCCACGGCGGCACGCAAGGCGTCTATCGGCACCAGAGCGAGGCGACGGGGACCGAGATGACATTCTCCGTCTTCGTGCCCGATCATGACGACGGGCAAATGCTGCCGGTGCTGACCTATCTGTCGGGCCTGACCTGCACCCATGCGAACGTGACCGAGAAGGGCGAATATCGCGCGGCCTGCGCGCGGCAGGGCATAATTTTCGTGGCGCCCGATACCTCTCCGCGCGGAGACGACGTGGCGGACGACGACGGTTATGATTTCGGCAAGGGGGCTGGCTTTTACGTCGATGCGACGCAGGAGCCATGGACCGCGCATTTCAACATGCGCCGCTATGTCGAACAGGAACTGCCCGCGCTGATCCAGCAGCATTTCCCCGCCGACATGGCGCGTCAGGGCATTACCGGTCATTCGATGGGCGGGCACGGCGCGCTGACCATATCGCTGCGCAATCCGGGCCGCTACCGCTCGACCAGTGCGTTTGCGCCCATCGCCAGCCCGCTGCAGTGCCCGTGGGGCGAAAAGGCGCTGAGCGGATATCTGGGGCCGGACCGGGACGCATGGCGCGCATATGACGCATGCGCCCTGATCGAGGACGGGGCCAGGCTGCCTGACCTGCTGGTCGATCAGGGAACAGCGGATAATTTCCTTAAAGAGCAGCTGAAGACCGACCTGCTGAAACAGGCGGCGGAGGGCGCCGGAATCCCCGCGCAAATCCGCATGCAGCCGGGTTACGATCATTCCTACTATTTTATCTCGACCTTCATGGCCGAGCACGTGGAATGGCATGCCGAGAGGCTGAAGAACTAGCCGCCAAACCCCGCCTTTCGTGCCGCTGAACGCTTCGCCGCAACCCGCGCTCGGCATATCCGATCGGGTTAGGCGCGTTAACCCGAAATTTACCTAGAACTTCGAACCCGGGCGCAAGGCTGCGCGCGGAGGGATCTCGCCCGCAGCGATCTGGCAACAAATCGCACTTGCGAAGGGCGGGCTTCATGGCGAACAATCGAGGTATGTTTCTACTTGCAGGTACGGCGCTGGCATGTCTGGCCGGCTGCGGAGGGGGCGAGGCCGGGACGGAAGGGGTCGCCTCTGTCCCCAGCACGGTCGTCCCTGCGCCCAGCCCGTCGCCATCGCCTTCGCCGACCCCCACGACATCGCCTTCTCCCAGCCCGACGCCGACTGCGGGTCCGGCCCCGTCACCCAGCCCCGCGCCTTCTCCCAGCCCGACGCCGAGCCCGTCGCCGTCTCCCAGCCCCGCGCCCACACCTTCACCGACTCCCACACCTTCACCGACACCGGCCCCTTCGCCAACGCCCACTCCTTCACCGACCCCCACGCCGACCACGGCACCAAAGGGAACGATGAAGCTGGGCGTCGCCACCCATCTCAGCCAGGGCTGGGGGCTCGACACCATCGACCGCGCCGACGACATTTCGGTCAATCTGCTGCGCGACGGCATGGAATGGCATCAGGGAGAGGAAACGAAGGGCACGTTCGACTTCACCGGCGGAACGGCCCAGAAGATCGACGCGGCCTGCGCACGCGGCAAGAAATTCCTGCTGGTCCAGATCCCGCTCAACAAGCATTACGACGGCGGCAAGTTCGTCTATTCGCCCGAGGCGCGCTCGCAATTCGCCAAATATCTGCGCGCCGTCGCCGACCGTTTCGGCAGCTGCATCGCCGCGTTCGAGATCGGGAACGAGATCAATGGCGGCGGCAACACGCGGCCCGACTATCCCGCCGGCTATGACCTTGAAGATACCTATGTCGCGCTGCTGAAGGACATCGATTCCGCGATGGGCGGCAGCCATCCCTATATCAAGATCATCGGCGGCTCGACCAACATGATCGGGACGGGGTTCCTTGAAAACCTGTTCGATGCCGGGATGCTGAACTATGTCGATGGCGTCGCGGTGCACCCCTATTCGGGCTATTCCTACGGCCTGCCGATGGAAATCGACGCGCTGAAAAAGGCGATGCGCGACCACGGCAAGGAAGTCGAGATCTGGGCATCCGAATTCGCGCATGACCATCCCGACCAGAAACTGGCTGCGTCGGAAGGGATGAAGTCGATCACGCTGATGGCGGCCGCGGGAGTCGACATGGCGGCGTGGTATGCGCTGTATGAAGAGGAATGGTTCCCCAACCTTGGCCTGTTCGACGGTTCCTCGATCAAGCCGCAGGGCCGCATGGTGCGCCTTGCCGCCAGCAAGCTGCTGCCGCACGGCAATCCGATCAAGCTGAATACCGGCGATCCGGGCCTGTTCGCCTATCGCTTCGGGCAGGGCGCGACCGTGGTTTGGGGCACGCCGCGCATTATACGGGTCGAAGGGGCGAGCGAGGCCTACGATGCCTATGGCAACCGGCTGCCCTCCAATACCGAGATGCAGGTGTCCGACGTGCCGGTGATCTTCATCGGCGGCAATATCAGCGACCGGGGGACAAGCGACGTGCTCGCCGATACGCTGCTGCAATATGGCACGGGCGCCTGGAAATATTTCGCGCGCGGCAAGGATGGCGGCATGGATCCGCTGACCTACAAGACGCAGTGGTACGGCAGCGATCTGCGCAGCGCATGGGATGCGGCCATCTCGCTCAATCCTGACGGCGCGGTGCCCGCACGCGACAGCAACGATCCGCTGCGCGCGCTGTGGCAGTGGCAGACGGACAGGGCGGTGTCGGTCACCGTCAAGGCCTGCTTCCACAAGCGCGAGGATGGCGGCGACGGCATCGACCTTGCGATCGACCGCAATGGCAAGCCCGCCGCGACCAAGATCCTGACAAACGGGCAGACCATCATCAGCGCCGACATCGATCTTGCCGCTGGCGACAAGGTGCAGATCTCGGGCGGCCCCAACCAGACGTGGGGCAGCGATCATTTCGGCCTGCGCGCCAAGGTGTTCAAGCGGGGCGCCGCCGGCACCGTCGAATGCCCCAGCTGGCGCGTGGTGGGATAAGGAAATAGGGCCGGGGGCTATGCGCCTCCGGCCCTTTATCCGTTCTTATTCCAGCGTCATCAGGCTGGCATTGCCGCCCGCCGCCGTCGTATCGACCGAGATCGACACCTCTTCCAGCAGCCAGTTGAGGCAATAGGCGGGCGTATCCGATGCGCAATCCGCCTCGGTCGCCGACTGGGTCAGCACCAGCGGTCCGTCGCGCTCGGCGAATTCGGCCAGCGCCTTGCGCACGTCGTCCTCTCCGCCCTCGACCAGAGCGCCTGCGACCGGGTGGTGGCCCAGCGCCTCGACCCGGCCGTGCAGTTCGGGCGGCAGATCCGCGGCCCAGTCCATGTTCTCGATCACCGCCACATTGCCGGTGGCAAGCACCGCCGACAATTGCTGCTGAAAACCGGCCTTGGTCTTGGGACGGATCAGGATATGGCCGCGCTTGCGCAGCTCATAGGTGTTCCGCTCGCCCACCGGGCCCGGCAGGACCTCGCGGTAGCCAAGCCCGCCCTGATCGGCATAGGCGCGCGCCGCATCCGACGCCGCGATCTCGCCGCGCATCCGCAGCCACTGCGCGAACTGGTGCACCGCCGGGTCCGACATCGCCATCGGCAGGGCCGGGGGCTGTGAGACGAGGCGGCCCAGATAGAGCGGCCCGCCCGCTTTCGGTCCCGTGCCTGACAGGCGATGCCCGCCGAACGGCTGGCTCCCCACGATCGCGCCGATCTGGTTGCGGTTGATGTAGATGTTCCCCGCCTCGATCACGCGGGCCACCTGGTCGACTGTACCGTCAAGCCGCGTGTGCAGCCCGAAGGTCAGGCCGTAACCCGACATGTTGATCTCATGCACCAGGGGCACAAGGTCGTGGCGCGAAAAGCGCGTGACATGCAGCACGGGGCCGAACACTTCGCGGGTCAGCTCGGTCGTCGAATCCAGTTCGATGATCGCGGGCGCGACGAAGCTGCCGTTCTCGGTCCCTGCGGGCATCTTCACCCGCGTAACCTTGTGTCCGGCGGCTTCCATCTCGGCGATGTGCTTCTCGATGCCTTCCAGCGCCTCGTCGGTGATGACGGGGCCAATGTCGTTCGACAGCTTTGTGGTCGAGCCGATGGCGAGCTGCGACAGCGCCCCCTTCAGCAGGCCCAGCGTACGGTCATAGACATCGTCCTGAATGCAAAGCAGGCGCAGTGCCGAACAGCGCTGTCCCGCGCTGTCGAAGGCGCTGGCGATCACGTCGCGCACCACCTGTTCGGCCAGCGCCGAGGAATCGACGATCATCGCATTGATGCCGCCGGTTTCCGCGATCAGCGGGATCGGCTTGCCAGCGGGGGACACCCGCTTTGACAACTGCTTCTGGATCAGCTGCGCGACCTGTGTCGAACCGGTGAACATCACGCCGCGGATCTCTTCCGATGCCACCAGCGCCGCGCCCACTTCGCCGGGTCCGGGGACCAGCTGCAACGCATGATCGGGAATGCCGGCTTCATGCAAGATGCGCACCGCCTCTGCCGCGACAAGCGGCGTTTCCTCGGCGGGTTTGGCCAGCACCGAATTGCCGCCGACCAGTGCCGCGGCGACCTGTCCGGTGAAGATCGCCAGCGGGAAATTCCACGGGCTGATGCAGCAGATCGTGCCCAGCGGCTCCTGCTCGTGGCCAAAGTTCTCGACCGCGCGATTGGCGTAATAGCGCAGGAAGTCGATCGCCTCGCGCACCTCGGCAATGGCATTGGCGGCGCTCTTGCCCGCCTCGCGGATGGTCAGGCCGATCAGCACGCCCATCTGCGCCTGCATCGTATCGGCGGCGCGGTGGAGCGCGGATGCGCGCTGGCTGACGGGAACTTCGTGCCAGTGCGAAGCCGCGACCTTGGCGACGATGGCGGGGACGTCATCGGGCGACAGATCGTGGCTGATGCCGACGATATCGCGGCGGTCCGCCGGATTGGTCACCTCGCGCGGCGTGCCCTTGCCGGCTTCGCCCGCGACCCATTCGCGCTCGGCGCTGGTCTTGAGGTCCTGCGTCAGTTCCGCCAGCCGGTCCTCGTTCGTCAGGTCAATACCCGCCGAATTGAGGCGCATCGGAAAGATGCCGCGCGGCAGCGTGATCTGCGGATGGATGCTGCCCGGGCGTTCCATCGCGGCAACCTGCTGCGCGGGATCGGCGATCAGGTCCTCGATGGCGACATCGGGGTTCGAGATGCGGTTGAGGAACGAGCTGTTCGCCCCGTTCTCCAGCAGGCGGCGCACCAGATAGGCCAGCAGCGTCTCATGCGTGCCGACCGGCGCATAGATGCGGCAGGGACGGTTCAGCTTCTTCTTGGGGACGACCTCGTCGTACAATTCCTCGCCCATGCCGTGCAGGCACTGGAACTCGTAATCCTCGGGCGAGAAGGGCGCGCCCTTGATCTCGTCGGCGAGGTGATAGATCGTCGCCAGCGTCTGCGCATTATGCGTCGCGAACTGCGGGAAGATATGCTCGCGCGCTTCCAGCAACTGGCGGGCGCAGGCGATATAGGACAGATCGGTGTGGATCTTGCGGGTGTAGACCGGGAAGTCGGGCAGCCCGTCCAGCTGCGCGCGCTTGATCTCGGCGTCCCAATAGGCGCCCTTCACAAGGCGGACCGGAATGCGGCGGTCGGAACGCTTCGCCAGATCGATCAGCCAGTCGAGCACCTGCGGACAGCGCTTGCCATAGGCCTGAATCACGCAGCCAAGACCATCCCAGCCGCCCAGCTCGTGCGCGGTGGCCAGCTCCTCGATAATGTCGAGAGAGAGTTCCAGCCGGTCGGCTTCCTCGGCGTCGATGTTGAAGCCGATGCCGTATGACTTCGCCAGCACGGCCAGCGCGCGCACGCGGGGCAGCAGTTCCTTCATCACCCGGTCGGCCTGCGCACGCTGATAGCGCGGATGCAGGGCCGACAGCTTGACCGAAATACCCGGAGCAAGATGCACCGGCTTGCCGTCGGCGCGGCGGCCGATGGCGTGGATCGCCTTTTCATAGGCGGCGTAATAGGCAGCGGCGTCGTTCAGATCGACGGCAGCCTCGCCCAGCATGTCATAGCTATAGGTAAAGCCGCGTGCCTCGGGGCCCTTGGCGTGCCTGATCGCTTCCTCGATCGTTTCGCCTGCGACGAAATGCTCGCCCATGAACTCCATGGCAAGGCGGACGCCCGAACGGATCACCGGTTCGCCCGCACGGCCGATCAGCCGCTTCAGTGCAGCGGCGAGGCCGAATTCGTCGGTACGCTCGGACAACTCGCCGGTTACGACAAGGCCCCAGGTGGCGGCGTTGACGAACAGCGAATGGTCGGGCGCCAGATGCGAACGCCAGTTGCCCCGCGCGATCTTGTCCTTGACCAGCGCGTCGCGCGTGCCCGCATCGGGAATGCGCAGCAAGGCCTCGGCAAGGCACATCAGCGCGATGCCTTCCTCGCTCGACAGCGAATATTCCTGCATCAACCCTTCGACGCCCCAGCCGTCCTGCTTCTTGCGGACCTTGGTCACCAGTTCGCGGGCGGTCTTCTCGATCGGGCCGCGCAGATGCGGCGGCATTTCGGCGCGCGGAAGCAGGTCGCCCACACATTGCTGCTCGGGGCGGCGATAGGCGTCGGTGATGGCTTGGCGCAGCGGCGTCGCTTCGCGGATCGGGGGGGCGAAACGGATAAACGGGTCGTTCAAATCGGCAGTCCTGTCGAGCATGGGGTCCTTTCGGCGCGTTGGACGTTATCTGGTCGGATCGGCATTTTCCGCCTGCTGCGGGTGGCCAAATCATCTCTTTGTGTTAGCTGCAACCGCTCGCGGCGGACTTCGATCCGAAAAGACAGACACTCGACCCGAAAGAGGATTTATGAGCACGGATATTTCGAGCCAGAGTCAGAATACGCAACCGCAGGGACGGGTTTTGCTTGTCGGATGCGGAAACATGGGTTTCGCCATGCTGAAGGGCTGGATCGAACAGGGCACCCCTGCGAATCGCATCGACGTGGTCGAACCCAATGACGATCTGCGCAAGCGTGCCGCCGGAACCGGCGCAAAGGTTCACGCCAGCGCCGGCGACATCACTGGCGGCGAAGCGCCCGCCATGGCGATCATCGCGGTCAAGCCGCAGATGATGGCCAAGGTGCTCGCCGACTACAAACCCTTTGCCGCCAAGGGGACGACCTTCGTCTCGGTCGCGGCGGGCACGCTGCTCGGCACGATCGAGGATGCGCTGGGCAAGGGCAGCGCGGTCATTCGCTGCATGCCCAACACGCCTGCCGCGGTGGGCAAGGGCATGATGGTGTGCTGCGCCAACGATGCCGTGACGGACGAGGCGCGCGCCGTGTGCGAAACCCTGCTGTCGGCCAGCGGCAGCGTCGCCTTTGTCGAGGAAGAGCGGCTGATGGACGCGGTCACCGGCGTATCGGGATCGGGCCCCGCCTATGTGTTCCACTTTATCGAGGCGATGGCCGAGGCCGGCGTCAAGTCGGGCCTGCCCGAGGAGCTGTCCAAGGAACTGGCGATCCAGACCGTCTATGGCGCGGCGTCCTACGCACGCTCGTCCGACGAGGATCCCGGCCAGCTTCGCAGCAATGTGACCAGCCCCAATGGCACCACGGCGGCGGCGCTGGACGTGCTGATGGGCACGGGCCGGATGCGCGAACTGGTGGCCGAGGCGGTCGAGGCGGCCGCCGAACGCTCGCGCGAACTGGCGAAGGACTGAACTTGCGGAGCAGCAGGGTGGATCAGTCCACCCTGCGCACATCCACCGCATAGCTGAGGTTCTGGACGGTCGATCCGACGAACACGCCGTCGATGGGCGAGACATCGCCGAAATCGCGGCCCATGCCGACGGTGACGTGGTCGCTGTCGGTCAGGCGATCGTTGGTCGGATCGAACGTCACCCAGCCATCCTCGCCGCACCATACCGCGACCCAGGCATGCATGGCGTCGGCGCCGACCAGCTTTTCCTGTCCCGGCGGCGGGCGGGTGTTGAGATAGCCCGAGATATAGGCCGCCGGGATCGAATGCGCCCGCAGCGCTGCGATCATCACGTGGCTCTGGTCTTGGCACACGCCGCGACCGGCGGCGAACGCTTCGCCCGGCGGGGTCCGGCTGGTCGAACTACCCGATTGATAGGCGATCTTTTCGTGCACAGCATGGGTCAGCGCATTCGCCGCCTCGACGATGGAGCGATCGGGCGGCAGCAGCGGCGCGGCCCAGTCGGCGATGGCGGGGTCCAGCCCCGCTATGCGCGAGGCGAACAGATAGGGCGCGGGCGACAGGATCGAAAGATCGCGCGACGCCGCCGCCATTTCGCGCACATCCGCGATCGTCATCGCCGTGGTCGGCGGAGCGGGCGGGGTGATCGCCATGGTGAACTGGCTGGTCACCGACAATTCCGTCAGCGGCTGCTCGAACTGGATGCGCGTGGTGTTGATCAGGTAAGGCCCATCCTCGTCCACCGCGCTGGCGGGCTGGGGGGTCAAGACCAACTGCTGTTCGGAGATTTCCTGCCCCGGCCAGGCATAGGGCTTGAGCCTGATGTTGAACCGCGCCTGCGCCACGGGGGTGGCATAGGACAGGTCGGTCTTGTGCTCGACCCGGTAGGTGACCGTCTCACGCGTATCGCTCATGCCAGCAGCCCTCCGCTTTCGCGTGAGGCGGGTGCATCGGGCTGCAGGAAATAGCGCCGGCCGATGGTCGCCGCCAGCGCGCCCAGATCGTCGCGCAGGCCATCCAGAACGGGGCCGGTGAGCTTGTCGGCCTCCATCCCCGCGATCTTCGCGTTCAGCATTTGCGCCAGCCGCAGCGGCTCTTCCGGCAAGCCGTCCTCGCGCAGGTCGGGCAGGGCGGACAGATGATCGACCAGCCGGCGGGCCTGATGCGCCAGACCGCGCGGCTCGGCAGGATCGAGCAGCACCATGTCGAGCACCGGGGCGATGAAGGGAATTGTCAGATAGCGGCTGCGGTACAGCGCCGTCCCGTCGATCAGGTCGAGCAGCGCAGTCAGATCCTCGGCGCTGGCGCTGCCGGGCACGATCGCCTGCACCGCCTGCAGCATCATCGACGCACGCTCGGTCGCGATGCCCATGTCGTAAAATCGCCACGCGGCGGTGCGGCCCATGTTGTCGGAAACAAGCTGCGTAATGGCGGCGGTCTGCGCCACCACCGCGTCGCAGGCGTCGATCAGCGAATCGCTGTCCATCGCGTCCACCGCGGGCAGGCTGCGATGCACCGCGCGCCAGCTGTCGCGCGAAAGCCGGTCGCGCAAGAGCAGCGCGATCTGCCGGGCCTTTTCGATCAGCGAGGGGATCGAACCCGACAGCGAATTGTCCGTCAACGCGGCAATCGCCATGTCATGCGGGCTGGGGTGATCCTCGTCCGCAGGCGCGGCGGGGGCGGCGGACCATTGCCGCAGCAGCGCCGCCAGCCGGTCCGCCGTGGTGAGCGATTCGGGCAGGGCGCTCCGCCCGACGGGCCCATCCGAATTTTCGACCAATATGCGCACGATGCGCGCGGTCTGGTGCAATCGCTCGCCATAGCGGCCCAGCCAGAACAGATTGTCGGCGGCCTGGCTGGGCAGTTGCCCGCCGCCGCGCCGCACTGGTGGCGGGTCGAGATCGGGGGGGCGGACCGTGCGGGTGCCATGGCTCTCGTCCACGATGCACAGATCGGCGGAGAAATCGTCCCGCTCCATCAGCGCGGTGCGCAGATGCCCCTGTTTCGAGATGCGGGCGAAGCCGCCCGGCATCGCCACCCATTGCCCGTTCGGCCCGCGCGCAAGGAAACAGCGCAGGGTGAAGCGTCGCGGCTCGAACCGCCCGTCCACGATCGAGGGGGTCGTCGATGTCTCGACCAGTTCCTGCGCGACATAATCCATCGGGCGGCGGGCGAGACCCTGCATGATCTCCTCGCGCGCCTGCGGATCCATGTCGGCACCGATGCGCGTGCTGCCCTCGGGTATGCCGGGAACGCTGCCCCGGAACGCCGATGCGAAGACCAGCCCGTCAAAGCGGGACAGCGCAATGTCGCGCTCTGCCTTTTGCCCGCACCACCAAGTCGCCGCATTGGGCAGCATCAGCGGGCCGCCGGTCACAACCTTGGCCAGACGCGGCAGGAATGCCGACATGGCGCGCGATTCCACCACGCCCGCGCCGGGCCAGTTCGCCACCGACAATTGTCCCGAACGGCACGCGTCGACCAGACCGGCGACGCCGATCTGCGAATGCTGGTCGAAGGCCATCGGATCGATGTCGCCGGTATTGATCCAGCGCCACAGCCCGTCGATCCGCTTCAGACCCGCGACGGTGCGAACATACAGCCTGCCGTCGCGCACGGTCAGGTCGCGGCCCTCCACCAGCGAAAAGCCCAGGTGGCGGGCCAGATGCGCCTGCTCCGGGTAGCTCTGGTTGAACCGGCCGGGGGTAAGCAGGCCGATGCGCGGATCGGCGCGGGCGCAATCCTCGGCAATGCCGAACCGCAGCGCCTCGAAGAATTCGGTGATCCGCCGCGCCCCGATGCTGGCAAGCAGCCCGCCCGTGCTGCGTATCAGGGCCAGCCGGTTTTCCAGCGCATAGCCGATACCGGTGGGCAGACGCGTGCGGTCCGACAGCACGCGCCACTCACCGGTGGGTCCGCGCGCCAGATCGACGGCATAGATGCGCAGATGATAGCCGCCGGGGGGGCGCAGACCGACCATCCTGCGGGCGAAATTGGGGCTTCCGCTGGCCAGCGCGGCGGGCAGATGGCCGTCATTGATCAGCTTTTGCTCGCCGTAGATGTCGTCGACGACATGCTCCAGCAATTCGGCCCGCTGGATCAGCCCCGCCTCCAGCCTGTCCCACTCGTCGGCACCGATCAGCACGGGCATGGGGCCCAGCGGCCATGGCCGCTCGCGCTCGTCGCCGGTCAGGCGAAAGGCCAGGCCCAGATCCTCGACATTGCGGTCGAGATAGGACTGCATCCGGGCCAGATCGCCGTCGCCCAGCTGGCCAAGGCTGCTCGCGACTTCGCGCCACAGACGCGACATGTCCTCGCCCGCGGAGGCGAAGATGTCGCCGCGTTCGGGCGCGCGGTACCAGCCCAGCGGGGCGCTGCCGGGATCGGGCCCGAACAGCGTTTCGCCCTGAAAGGCGGGGGCGCCTTCGTTCATCTCGCGCGCTGCGGCCTGCGAAGATCCAGTGTCATCGGAAATTCTCCACCATCCTCTGCTGGCGGAATCTCGACATCGCCGGGCGTGTGGCCAAGCGGCTGGAACCGTGCCCGGCGGCGAGCTTCCGCCTCGAAATCGTTCACCGGCACATCGTCGTAGGATCGTCCCCCGGGATGCGCCACGTGATAGACACAACCCCCCAACGAGCGATTGTTCCACGAATCGAAAACATCGAAGGTCAGCGGAGCATCCGCCGGGAGCAGTGGATGAAGGCAGGATGGCGGCGCCCACGCCTTGTAACGGATGCCGCCGACCGCCTCGCCGGGCTTGCCGGTGGGGTGCAGCGGCACGCGCCGCCCGTTGCAGGCAACGACATGTCGGCCGGGCACCAGCCCTCGCGCCTTGACCTGCAGCCGTTCGGTGCTGCTGTCGACATAGCGCACCGTCCCCCCGATCGCGCCGGTTTCGCCCAGCACGTTCCAGGGTTCCAGCGCATGCGCGATTTCCAGCGCCACGCCGCCCGCCTCGACCTCTCCGTGGATGGGGAAACGGAACTGGCGCTGCGCCTCGAACCAGTTGGGATCGAAGTCGAAGCCCGCCTCACGCAGGTCCTGAAGCACGTCGAGGAAATCGGTCCAGCAGAAATGCGGCAGCAGGAAACGGTCGTGCAGCGTCGTGCCCCAGCGTACCAGCGATCCCGACAGCGGTTTCTTCCAGAACATCGCGGTCAGCGCGCGGATGAGCAGCAATTGCGCCACGCTCATCTTCGCGTCTGGCGGCATCTCGAACCCGCGGAATTCGACAAGGCCAAGCCTGCCCGTCGGACCGTCGGGCGAATAGAGCTTGTCGATGCAGATCTCGCTGCGGTGGGTGTTGCCCGTCACGTCGACCAGCAGATTGCGGAACAGCAGGTCGCTGATCCACGGGAACTGCGGCGGCGTATCCGGCCCCGGCACCTGCGCCAGCGCGATGTCGAGTTCGTACAGGCTGTCGTGCCGCGCCTCGTCGAAACGCGGGGCCTGGCTGGTCGGGCCGATGAACAGGCCCGAGAACAGATAGGACAGCGAGGGATGCCGCTGCCAGTAGAGCACGAAGCTCTTCAGCAGGTCGGGGCGGCGCACGAACGGGCTGTCGGGCAGGCTTTTGCCGCCCAGCACGATATGGTTGCCGCCTCCGGTGCCGACCGAGCGGCCGTCGACCATGAACTTGTCGGCGGTGAGGCCGACATCGCGGGCGTCCTCGTACAGCCCCTCGGTGATCGCGCGGATCTCCTCAAAGCTGGCGGCGGGGTGGATGTTGACCTCGATCACGCCGGGGTCGGGCGTAACCTTCAGCACGTTGACGCGCGGATCCGGCGGCGGGGAATAGCCCTCGATACGCACCGGCTTACCCATCTTCGCGGCGATATCCTCGATCGCGGCGACCAGTTCAAGGAAGTCCTCCATCGATTCGACGGGGGGCACGAAGACCGACAGATAATGCCCGCGTGGCTCGACCGTCATGGCGGTGCGCACGGCCTCGGCGCTGATTTCCTGCTCGACGCGTTCCTGCGCTTGGCCGCCGGGGGCGGCGACACGCTCGATGCGCTGGTCCGTCGGCGCGAAGCCTTCTTCGGGCGGAGTGGCTTCACGCAGGTCGCTGCCGGTGGGGGCCGACTGGCGGCGGAAATCGGCCAGCGGTTCTGCCGGATCGGTCGATACGCGCGGATGGATATAGGGAAAATCGGACTTGGGCACATGCGGCAGTGCCCCCAGCGGCAGGCGATAGCCCAGCGCGCTGTCGCCCGGCACCGCGAACAGGGCGCCGCGCCGGGTGGTCCATTGCTCGGTCTTCCAGCGGGGGCCCTTGGCGGGTTCGGCCTGCTGGCTCTGGGTTTTCTGCTTGTGGGGCTCCTGCCGCTGGATTGGCAGGGCGAAACCGACCGGCTTGGTCAGTCCGCGCGTGAAGGTCTTCACGATCCGCTGGCGTTCCTCCGGATCGTCTATCTTGGGGTCAAGCGCGGTGACATTGACCGGCAGTTCCGCCTCGCGCTCGATCCATTTGTGCGGGTCTTCATAGACCGGCTGGATCGTATCGCCCGTCAGGCCCAGCGCGGCAGCCGCCCCGCCGATCAGGGCCTGCGCATCGTCGGCGTCAACCGTCTGTTCGTGATCCGCATCGGTGTCGGGATCGTCGCTGCCCCCCGCGATCAGCGAGGGATCGTTCCAGATCGGCGTCCCGTCATTGCGCCAGTAGAGCGAAAAGCCCCAGCGCGGCAGGCTTTCGCCCGGATACCACTTGCCTTGGCCGTGATGCAGCAGGGCGCCCGGCGCGAAACGGTCACGCAGCTTGCGGATCAGCCTGTCTGCGTAACCGGCCTTGGTCGGGCCGACCGCTTCGCCGTTCCATTCGGGCGCTTCCGGGTCGTCTGCGGCGACGAAAGTCGGTTCGCCGCCCATCGTCAGGCGCACGTCGCCTTCCTCTAGCGCCTCGTCCACCTTCGCGCCCAGATCCAGCAGCGCCTGCCAGCGATTGTCGGTAAACGGCTTGGTGATGCGCACCGCCTCATGCACGCGATCGACGCGCATTTCGAAGGTGAAATCGACCTCCGCCGGTTCGGCGACGCCCGTGATCGGCGCGGCAGAGCGGTAATGCGGGGTCGCGGCCAGCGGAATATGGCCTTCGCCCGCGAACAGCCCGCTGGTGGGGTCCAGCCCGATCCAGCCCGCGCCGGGAACGAAGATTTCGCACCATGCATGCAGGTCAGTGAAATCGGCCTCGGGACCCTTGGGGCCCTCGACCGGCTCCACGTCAGCCTTCATCTGGATCAGATAGCCCGACACGAAACGCGCCGCATAACCCAGCCGGCGCAGCAGGTTGACCAGCAGCCAGCCGGTATCGCGGCAGCTTCCCGTGCCCAGCGACAGCGTCTCCTCGGGCGTCTGGGTGCCCGGCTCCATCCGGACCACATAGCTGATCCGCTGTTCCAGCGCCTGGTTGATGGCGACAAGGAAGTCGATGGTGCGGCCCTGCTGCCGACCGGCCCAGTCCTGCACCAGCGCCTCGAACAATTCGCCGCCCGGAACCGCGTCGAAATAGGCGGACAGCTCCTCGCGCATTTCGTCCGTATAGGTGAAGGGGACTTCCTCGGCCTCTTCCTCCACGAAGAAGTCGAACGGGTTGATGATGGCAAGATCGGCGATGAGGTCGACGTCGATGGAAAAGCTGGTGACACGTTCGGGAAAGACGATGCGGGCCAGCCAGTTGCCGTGTGGGTCCTGCTGCCAGTTGATGAAATGGCCCGCAGGTTCGATCTTCAGCGCGTAATTGGGCACCTCGGTCCGGGTATGGGGGGCTGGCCGAAGGCGGATCACCTGCGGGCCGAGACGGACGGGCCTGTCATAGACATAGGCGGTGCGGTGGTGCAGGGCTGCTCTGATCATGCGGGTGCTTATCGGACCCCGGCGTTACCTATTGCAACCGCGAAATTGCCACGGGAAGGAATGGCGTGACATATTATGCCGGGATCGAACTGGGCGGGACGAAGCTTGTTGCTATCCGGGCGAATGGCAGGACCATTACCGATCGCGTGACCATTCCGACCACCGACCCCGGCGAGACATTGGGCAGGGCGGTCGATGTGCTGCGCGGCTGGCATGACGCGCAGCCCTTCGCCGCGATCGGCATCGGCAGTTTCGGGCCTGTGCGGATCGACCCTGCCGCGCCCGATTACGGAAGCATCCTGTCGACCCCCAAGGCGGGCTGGGCAGGTACCGATCTGCTGGCTCCGTTCAAGCGGTTCGAAGTGCCGCTTGCGCTCGATACCGATGTCAACGCGGCTGCACTGGCCGAAGCAGCCATGGGGGCGGGGAGGGGATGCGATACGCTTGTCTATCTGACCATCGGTACGGGAATCGGCGGCGGGCTGGTGGCCGCGGGCAAGGCCGTTCGCGGCATGCTTCACCCCGAACTGGGGCATATGACATTCCGGCGCGCGGCGGGCGATGGCTTTGCCGGTGTCTGCCCGTTCCATGGCGATTGCATGGAAGGGCTGGTAAGCGGACCGGCGCTGAAGGCGCGGTTCGGAATGGACGGCGCATCGGTGCCGCCCGATGACACGCGCTGGGACATCGTAGCGTCGGACCTTGCACAATTGCTGGCCAATCTGATGCTGGCCGTGTCCCCCCGGCGGATCGTCGTCGGCGGAGGCGTGGGGCTGGGGCAGCGGCAGATGGTGCGCCGCGCCGCCGCCATGGTGCCGGACCTGCTGTCCGGCTATCTTCCCGATATCGATTCCGCGGCGATGGAAACGCTGATCGTGCCGCCCGATCTGGGCGAGGATGCTGGTCCGCTGGGTTCCATCCTACTGGCGGAAGCAGCCGTTCGAAACGGCTGATGCCGTGCGATTTCCTGTCGAAAGGACCACTCGTCTCGGAACTTCGCCGTCACTCGGCGGTTGGCGGGTTAGTGGCATAATCCAAGACCATGTACCGATGCCGCCACAGGTGCGAGGGGCAATTTTTGATAATGAGCGACGCCGATGTTTCCGCGATCCGGGTTCTGGTCGTCGATGACGAAGCCCTTGTCGCGTTCGACGTGGCCGACCAGTGCGAAGCGGCCGGGTTCGAAGTGATCGGTCCGGCGCTTACCCTGAACCAGGGACTGGTGCTTGCCGAAAGCAATGCGCCGTCGGTCGCCCTGCTCGACATCAATCTGCGGGACGAAATGGTGTGGCCGCTGGCCCGCGTGCTGCGTGAAAGATCCGTGCCGATCGTCTTTATCAGCGCCAATTGCACCCATCCGGAAATCCGCGACGAATTTCCGAACGCGCATTGCCTCGACAAGCCGGTCGACGGCATGACCTTGATGGATACGGTCCGGCCGCTGGTAGAGGCATAGCCCAGCGGCCCGGCCAGCCGGCTCGATGATCAGATGTCGAGATTGGCAACGTTCAGTGCATTTTCCTGAATGAACTCGCGGCGCGGTTCGACGATGTCGCCCATCAGACGGGTAAAGATCTCGTCCGTGACATCGGCATCCTCGACCTTCACCTGCAGCAAGGCGCGGTTATTGGGGTCGAGCGTGGTCTCCCAAAGCTGCTCGGCATTCATCTCGCCCAGACCCTTGTAGCGCTGGACCGACAGGCCCTTGCGTCCCGCCGCCATGATCTGGTCGAGCAGTTGGGTAGGGCGATTGATCGTGACGGCTGCAGCCGCGGGGCCAACGTCTTCCTCGTCCTCCGCCGTCGGCGCGGTCTGACCTACGCGGACAAGGCTGGCGCCCTGTTCGAACGGCTCGGCAAGTTCCTCGGCCATCTTGCTGATCTTGCGGGCTTCCGCGCTTTCGAGGAATTTGGTCTCGATCACGTGGAAATCGGTCACGCCTCGCCAGATGCGCGAGATGCCGTATCCTTCGCTCGTGACCTCAGCGGCCCAGCGCGCCTCGGTATCGCCGCGGCCAAGCCACTGCGACGCCCTTTCAAGCGCCGCGGCGCGTGCCGTGGTGCTCAGGTCCGGGGCGAGCGCGCCCGCCAGCGCCAGCGCCTCGATCACGCCCTGGTCATAGCGGTTGGGGGCGAAGGCCAGCGAGTTGCGGAAACGGCGCGCCTTCTCGACCAGCGCGGCCAGATCCTCACCCGCCCGCGCGCCGCCCGATGTCTCCAGCACACGCTCGCCCAGACCCGCGTTGACCAGATAGCGTTCGAGCGCGTCATTGTCCTTGAGATAGACTTCGGACCGGCCCTTCGCGACCTTGTACAGCGGCGGCTGGGCGATATAGAGATGCCCCGCCTTCACGATCTCCGGCATCTGGCGATGGAAGAAGGTAAGCAGCAGCGTGCGGATATGCGCGCCGTCGACGTCGGCGTCGGTCATGATCACGATCTTGTGATAGCGCAGCTTCTCAAGATCGAATTCGTCGCGCAGGCCCGTGCCCATCGCCTGGATCAGCGTGCCGACTTCCTTTGACGAGATGATGCGGTCGAACCGCGCGCGCTCCACGTTCAGGATCTTGCCGCGCAGGGGCAGGATGGCCTGGTACTGGCTGTCGCGCCCGTTCTTGGCCGAACCGCCTGCGGAATCGCCCTCGACCAGGAAAAGTTCGCACTTGGTGGCGTCCTTTTCGCGGCAATCGGACAGCTTGCCCGGCAGGCTGGCGACGCTCATCGCGCCCTTGCGGCTCATCTCGCGCGCACGGCGGGCCGCCTCGCGCGCGGCGGCGGCGTCGACGACCTTCTGGATGATCGTCTTGGCGTGGGCGGGGTTCTCCTCCAGCCATTCGCTCATCTTGTCGCTCATCAGGCTTTCGAGCGGCTGGCGCACTTCCGACGACACCAGCTTGTCCTTGGTCTGCGAACCGAACTTGGGGTCGGGCAGCTTGACCGAAACGATGGCGGTCAGCCCCTCGCGCATGTCCTCGCCCGACAGGCTGACCTTTTCCTTCTTCATCAGGCCCGACCGGTCGGCATAGCCGTTCAGCGTGCGCGTCAGCGCGGCACGGAAGGCGGCTAGGTGGGTGCCGCCGTCGCGCTGCGGGATGTTATTGGTGAAGCACAGCACGTTCTCGTAATAGGAATCGTTCCATTCGAGAGCGACCTCGATCCCGATGCCGTCTTTGTCGGCCATGATGGCGATGGGCTCGGGGATCATCGGCTGCTTGTTGCGGTCGAGATAGGTGACGAATGCGCCGATCCCGCCTTCATAGAACAGATCGTGTTCCAGCGGCTCCTCATGACGCAGGTCGCGCAGGATGATGCGCACGCCCGAATTCAGGAACGCCAGCTCGCGATAGCGGTGCTCAAGCTTGTCGAAATCATATTCGTTGACGTTCTTGAACGTCTGGTCGCTGGCGAGAAAGCGCACGCGCGTGCCCTTGCGCGGCTCACCCTTGTCGTTCAGCGGCGCATCGCCGGTGACTTTCAGCGGCGAGACGGCATTGCCATGCTCGAACCGCATCCAGTGTTCCTTGCCGTCGCGCCAGATCGTCAGTTCCAGCCATTCGGACAATGCGTTCACCACCGACACGCCCACGCCGTGCAGGCCGCCCGACACCTTGTAGGCATTGTCGTCGCTGGTATTTTCGAACTTACCGCCGGCGTGGAGTTGGGTCATGATGACTTCTGCCGCCGAAACGCCCTCTTCGCGGTGAATGTCGGTGGGGATGCCGCGGCCATTGTCGTCGACCGACACCGAATTGTCGGGATGCAGTTCGATGATCACGCGGTCGCAGTGGCCCGCCAGCGCCTCGTCGATGGCGTTGTCCGACACCTCGAACACCATGTGGTGCAGACCCGATCCGTCATCGGTGTCGCCGATATACATGCCCGGACGCTTGCGGACCGCGTCCAGCCCCTTCAGCACCTTGATGGATTCGGCGCCGTATGCGTTGCCGTTGGGACCGTTTGGCTTGTTCTCTGCGCCCTTGCTGGCGGGCGTTGCACCGTTTTCTTCCATGACCACGATATAGGAATTTTGCCCCCAACCCCCAAGCGGAACCGCACCGCGCGAGGCGATTTTCCACAATTGCGGCCAACCGGTGTCGCGGGCGGAAGGAAATGACCATGCTGATGACCCTGATTACCGTGCTTGTCGTGTCGGGCGCGCTGATGCTGGGGGCGGCGTGGGGCGCCTATGGGCACATGTCGGTCCGGCTGGAAGGGTTTCTGATCGCGCTGGCTGGCGGGGCGCTGGTGCTGTCGTTGGTCAGCGAGCTGATCGAACCGTCGATCGAGCAATCGAGCGTCTATCTGGCAAGCGGGGGCGTGGCTGTGGGCGCGATCATGTTCGCGGTGATCGATTACCTGATCGATGAGAAGTGGGGCCCGAACTCGGGCGGCGGGCTGCTTGCGGCGATCAGCCTCGACGGCATTCCCGAAAACCTTGCGCTGGGCGTGGCCTTGATCGGTGCGGGGCCGATGGGCGTTGCCGCGCTGGCCGGATCGATCTTTCTTTCGAATCTTCCCGAAGCGGCGGGCGGCGCGAAGCAGATGGCCGAGAATGGAGATCGTTCAAAAAAACGCATCATCGCCATCTGGGGCGCGACCGCCGCCGTGCTGTCGGTCGCCGCCATTCTGGGCAATATGCTGCTGGCGGGCGTGTCACCGCACTGGCTGGCCTTCATTCGCTGCATTGCAGCAGGCGCGGTCGTCGCCAGCCTTGCGACCGAGGTGTTTCCGACCGCCTTTCGCAAGGACCAGCATCTTGCCGGGATCGCAACGGCGCTCGGCCTGGTGCTGGCATTCTTGCTGGGGGATCTGGGGAACATGAGTTCATGATTCAGCGGGGCCCCGCACTGCCGGCCCAGAAACCATGAAGAACCAAAGAAGAAGGGCCGCCCCGGCAATGCGGAGCGGCCCTCTTCGGAATTCTGTCCGGCGGTTCAGCCGGATCAGGCGCGATCAGCCGAGTTCGTCGCTCGCACCCATGGCCAGCGAACGCTGCGCTTCAATTTGCGCATCGGCCTGTTCCATCGCGTCGCGAATGCACGAGCGAACGAGCAGGCGGCTTGCGAAAGTGGGAACCTCTTCATTGCAGGTCTCGGTCACTTCGGCGAGAACGCGCGACTTGAGCGCATTCACGTCGGTGTCCCGCGACAGGTCGAGATCCGAGAAGTCGACGCGAACTTCAATGTCTTCAGCGTGCGCGGCCGGTGCAATGCCGAAAGTGGCAAGAGCGGCCAGAGCAGGAACGATAAACTTACGCATATTTTCCTCCTAATGAGTTGCCGCCAGGTTCAAACATCCAGTCTGGTTTAGGTCAGCCAGTTATCATTCGTTCGAGCCCTTTGTGCATTGCACCATATCGTTGTGCAAATGCGAAAAGGACGATCAATCTTGCGTTTTATGCAACGATGAATTTGGCTTTAACCTTGCAAGGTGCCGATAACGCCCCGTTCTGGCCTGCCGCCTCTTTCGTGCGGCGCATCTGGACAGAATCAGGAAGCGTTCCTATCGCGCGGCCATGGCTCAAGAACCCTCAGCAACCTCTGGCGCGGCGGCGCGCATCGGCTCCGATTCCGTGGGCGACACGATCCTGATCGTCGATTTCGGCAGTCAGGTGACCCAGCTTATCGCACGCCGGGTGCGCGAGGCGGGGGTCTATTCCGAAATCGCGCCCTTCACCATGGCGGAAGAGGCGTTCAAACGCATGCGTCCCAAGGGCGTGATCCTGTCGGGCAGCCCCGCCAGCGTCCCCGACGAAAACAGCCCGCGCGCGCCGCAGATGCTGTTCGAGGCGGGCGTGCCGATTCTGGGCATCTGCTATGGCCAGCAGGTCATGACGCATCAGCTGGGCGGAGAAGTCCGTCCCGGGCACGAGACGGGTGAGGGCGGCGAGTTCGGCCGTGCGTTCCTGACCGTGACCGAGAAATGCGCCCTGTTCGACGGGCTGTGGCAGAACGAAGAGCGCCATCAGGTCTGGATGAGCCACGGCGACAAGGTCACGAAATTCGCGCCGGGGTTCGAGATCGTCGCCACCAGCGACGGCGCGCCCTTCGCGGTGATCGCCGACGAAAAGCGCCGCTTCTATGGCACGCAGTTCCACCCCGAGGTTGTCCACACGCCCGACGGCGGAAAGCTGATCGCTAATTTCGTGCGCCACGTCTGCGGCTGCGCGGGCGACTGGACGATGGCGCAGTTCCGCGACGTCAAGATCGCCGAGATTCGCGAGCAGGTCGGCGATGCCAGGGTGATCTGCGGCCTGTCGGGCGGCGTCGATTCCGCCGTTGCCGCCGTGCTGATCCACGAGGCGATCGGCGACCAGTTGACCTGCGTGTTCGTCGACCACGGACTGATGCGCATGGGCGAGGCGGAGCAGGTCGTCGGCCTGTTCAAGGGTCATTACAACATACCGCTGGTCCACGTGGACGCCTCGACCCTGTTCCTGAAAGGGCTGGAAGGCGTCTCGGACCCCGAAGCCAAGCGTAAGTTCATCGGCAAGACCTTCATCGACGTGTTCGAGGACGAGGCGAAGAAGATCGGCGGCGCCGATTTCCTCGCGCAAGGGACGCTCTATCCCGACGTGATCGAAAGTGTCTCCTTTACCGGCGGCCCGAGCGTTACGATCAAGAGCCATCACAATGTCGGCGGCCTGCCCGAACGCATGGACATGGATCTGGTCGAACCGCTGCGCGAATTGTTCAAGGACGAGGTTCGCGAACTGGGCCGCGAGCTGGGCCTGCCCGATATCTTCGTCGGCCGCCACCCGTTTCCCGGACCGGGCCTTGCCATCCGCATCCCCGGCGAAGTCAACCGTGAAAAGGCCGACATCCTGCGCAAGGCCGACGCGATCTATCTGGAAGAGATCCGCAACGCCGGCCTCTATGATGCGATCTGGCAGGCCTTTGCGGTGCTGCTGCCGGTCAAGACCGTGGGCGTAATGGGTGACGGGCGGACCTATGATTTCGTGTGCGCCCTGCGCGCCGTGACCAGCACCGACGGCATGACCGCGGATGTCTATCCCTTCGACAGCCATTTCCTGTCGCAATGCGCCACGCGCATCGTGAACGAGGTGAAGGGCATCAACCGCGTCGTCTATGACTATACGTCGAAGCCGCCGGGCACGATTGAATGGGAATGATGGGTCGGGCGGCTGGTAGGCTGGAGTGCATCTAGCGGGCGCGTAAACCATTTCCCTCGAAAACCGGAACAGGCTATCCTGCGGTCCGTTCGTTTATTGAACGGGCAGGGCATACAGGCCGCCCGCACAACAGGTCGTCATGAATTGACGCCCACGAATGGGAGTGTCCGGTGAACGCCATGAACAACGATCTCATAAGCGGGGAACCCGCGAACAGGGACCTGAGTCTGTCGCTGCAGGCCTTTTGGCTTGAGTGGTGGATGATGCCGATCACGCTGACCGCGCAGATGATGGGTTTTGGCCGCACCGAACTGGCGGACGAGCCCGAGATCGACCGCGACTGCGAGGATTGCCAGCTTCCGGTGCCCAATTCGCACCAGAAGGACATGGACCACGATCTTTTCGCCTGATCCAGACGCCGATTTATACGCATAAGCGCGCCCGACGCTGGACGCGGCGCGCAACAACGCCTATCTTGCCGCTCGCATGAAACGGCTCCTCGCCCTCTTTGCCCTGGTGCTCGGCATGACCTATCTGGTCGCGCCCGCCCACGCGCGCATGACGGTCAGCGCCGAATGCAGCGAATCGGCCGGACAGCACAATGCCCCGGCCGCCCGTTCGGACCACCAGGACAAGTCGGTCGCGACCAAGCTGCGTCAAAGGCGCGCACGCGAACTGGGTGCCCCGCAGACGCGGACCATCCGCATGGTCCTGATGCCCACCGTCATGCTGGTGGACCGCCCGCTGGAATAGCGGACGCTTTCTGGCCGCCGGCACGATGCCGCGCGGCCTTATTCGTATCTGCCGGCGCGCCATGCGCCGGATCGCCATGCCCGTCAGCCGGGCAGCCTTATCCCAGAACCGCATTTACAGAAGGGAACGCCCATGCTCGGCGGCCTTGCCAAGTCCATTTTCGGGTCGTCCAACGACCGTTACGTCAAGTCGATCGAGAAGATCGTCGCCCGCATCAACGCGCTGGAGCCCGAGTATGAGGCTTTGTCGGACGAGCAGTTGCAGGGCGCGACGGCCACGTTCCGCCAGCGGCTGGAGGAGGGCGAGACGCTCGACGACATCCTGCCGCAGGCCTTCGCCGTGGTGCGCGAGGCTTCGAAGCGCGTGTTCGGCATGCGTCATTTCGATGTGCAGATGGTCGGCGGCATCGTGCTCCACCGCGGTGAGATCGCCGAAATGCGCACGGGCGAGGGCAAGACGCTGGTCGCGACGCTGGCCGTCTATCTCAATGCGCTGGAAGGCAAGGGCGTGCATGTCGTCACCGTGAACGACTATCTCGCCCGCCGCGACGCCGAGACGATGGGCAGGCTCTACAATTTCCTGGGCCTGACCGTGGGCGTGATCGTGCCGAACCTGCACGAAACCCAGCGGCGCGAGGCGTATAATTGCGACATCACCTACTCGACCAATAACGAGCTGGGCTTCGACTATCTGCGCGACAACATGAAGCATTCGCGCGAGCAGCAGGTGCACCGCCCGTTCAACTACGCCATCGTCGACGAGGTGGACTCGATCCTGATCGACGAGGCGCGGACCCCGCTGATCATCTCTGGCCCGACCGAGGACAAGTCCGAGCTGTATGTCGCCATCGACGCCATCGTGAAGACGATGGACGACGACGATTACGAGAAGGACGAGAAGACCAAGAACATCGGCTGGACCGAGGACGGGATCGAGAAGGTCGAGCAGAAGCTGATCGAGGCGGGCCTGCTGGAAACCGACAATCTCTACGATTTCGAGAATACGCAGGTCGTTCACCACCTCGACCAGGCGCTGCGCGCGAACATGATGTTCAAGCGCGATACCGACTATATCGTGAAGGACGACAAGGTCGTCATCATCGACGAGTTCACGGGCCGCATGATGGACGGCCGCCGCTGGTCAAACGGCCTGCACCAAGCGGTCGAAGCCAAGGAGGGCGTGAAGATCGAGCCCGAGAACCAGACCATGGCCTCGATCACCTTCCAGAACTATTTCCGCATGTATCCCAAGCTGGCGGGCATGACCGGCACCGCCGCGACCGAGGCGGCGGAATTCTTCGACATCTACAAGCTGAACGTGGTCGAGATCCCGACCAATGTGCCGATCCAGCGGATCGACGAGGACGACCAGTTCTACAAGTCGACGCTGGAAAAATTCGCCGCCATCGCCAAGGCGATCAAGGAGAAGAACGAGATCGGCCAGCCGGTTCTGGTCGGCACGGTCTCGATCGAGAAATCTGAACTGCTGTCGAACTTCCTGACCAAGGAAGGCGTGAAGCACTCGGTCCTCAATGCCCGCATGCATGAGCAGGAAGCGCATATCGTCGCGCAGGCCGGCCGTATCGGTGCGGTGACCATCGCGACCAATATGGCGGGCCGCGGCACCGACATCCAGCTGGGTGGCAATCTCGATTTCCGGCTTGAGGATGAGGTTCGCGACATGCCCGAAGGGCCGGAACGCGACGCTGCCGTCGAGCGGATCAGGGCCGAGATTGCCGCCGAGCGCCAGCGCGTGCTGGAAGCGGGCGGCCTGTTCGTGCTGGGCACCGAACGGCACGAATCGCGCCGCATCGACAATCAGCTGCGCGGCCGTTCGGGCCGTCAGGGCGATCCCGGCCTGTCGCGCTTCTACCTGTGTCTCGAAGACGATCTGCTGCGCATCTTCGGCCCCGACACGCTGTTCTCCAAGATGATGAACGCGAACCTGCAGGACGGCGAGGCCATCGGTAGCAAGTGGCTGTCCAAGGCGATCGAGACCGCGCAGAAGAAGGTCGAGGCGCGCAATTACGACATCCGCAAACAGGTCGTCGAATACGACAACGTGATGAACGACCAGCGCAAGGTGATCTACGAGCAGCGCGCCGAGATCATGGACAGCGCGACGGTGGACGATGTCGTGCTGGAAATGCGCACCGACACGGTCAATTCGATGGTGGGCGAGGCCTGCCCTCCCGGATCCTATCCGGAGCAGTGGAACGTCGAAGGCTTGAAAGAGCGCTTCGCCGACGTCATCGGCGAGGATGCGCCGATCGACAGCTGGCTGGAAGAGGACGGCATCGATCCGCAGGACATCGAACAGCGCCTTGCCGCGCAGGCCGATGCCAAGATGGATTCCAAACTGGCCAGCGTCGATCCGTCGATCTGGCGTCAGGTCGAGAAATCGGTCCTGCTCGACCGGCTCGACCACCACTGGAAGGAGCATCTCGCCACGCTCGACGCATTGCGGCAGGTGGTGGGGCTGCGCGCCTATGCGCAAAAGCAGCCGATCAACGAATACAAGCAGGAAGCCTTCGCCCTGTTCGAGCGTATGCTTGAGGAGATCCGCGAGGACGTCACCCGCATCCTGATGACGACAAACCTGCGCATGGCCGCGCCGGAGCCTGCGCCGCTGCCCGAATTGCCTGAATTCCTCACCAATCCGAACATGGGCCAGAACCCGGCCATGCAGCAGGGCAATCCGGCAGGGCTCATGACGGGCCATGTCGATCCGCTGACCGGTCTCGACAACAGCAATGACGGCGACGGTTCGCGCGGGCGCGAGGCCATGTTCGGAGCGCTGGCGGGTTCGACCTTCGCACAGGTCGGCCCGGGCGGATCGGAACGCGACAATCCGTACGAGGGCATGGACATCAACCGCAATTCGCCGTGCCCCTGCGGTTCGGGCAACAAGTACAAGCATTGCCACGGCGCGATCAGCTGATCGCCGGTATCACGGCACCGCCCTCCGGACGAAATTGACGCTTCCGGAGGGCGGCGATCGTTCATTGTTACGATCGCCGTGAAAGCGTCACGAATGCGTCACATCCTTGCGCCAACCCGTCCCCGCAACAGTGGGGCCGCCGCATCGTGGACATCGTTTACATCTACCTTACCGACCCATACGCCGAGGCGATGGAACCGTTCGCGCATGACGACATGCATTTCCATTTCGCAAGACTGGATGCCAGCGGGCCGAGGCGGCTGCTCGACGGTCCGCTATGGGCTTTCGTCGACTGGGTGATGGACGATCTGTCCGGCCTCGAAATGTGCCGCCGCCTCCGCGCCGACGAACGGACGCGCGATGCGCATGTCACCATGGTGCTGGAACGCGACGACATCGACGACCGCCGCCGCGCGCTGAGCGCCGGGGCCGATGACTACATGGTGGGGCCGGTGGAGCGCAACGCGGTGCTGGACCGCGTGCTGGCCGTGCAGGCACGCAGCCGCCACCGCCACGCGACGCAGATCCTGCAGGCCGGCGAACTGGCGATCGACCTGATGGCGCTGCAGGCGCGCTGGGGCCAGACGCCGGTCATGCTGCGGCCCAACGAATTCCGCCTGCTGCGATTCTTTGCCGAGAATCCGAATCGCGTCCTGACGCGCCACGATCTGATCGAGGGTCTGGGCAAGCTCGACCCGCCCATCGACGAACGCACGGTGGACGTCTGGATCGGACGCCTGCGCCGCGCGCTCAAGGCGGCGGGCGCGGGCAATCCGCTGCGCACCGTGCGCTCGATCGGCTATGTCCTCGACGTCGGCTAGACGGGGCTAGGGCTGCAGACCATAGCGCGCATAGTCCTGCGCGATCCCCGGCCATGTCCCGGCGATATATTCAATCGTGTCCTCTCCCGCCCGTTCGCCCAGCCGCCGCTGCGCAAAGCCCAGCAAATAGCGGGTCATGAACGACTGCGGCGAACTGGCCAGCGCCGCCTCTGCATCGGCGCGTGCCTTCTCCGGCTCGCCCATGGTCAGCCACGCAAGCGCCCGGCTGTCCAGCGCGGCCACGGGGCTGCCCGCCTGCTGGACCGCCTTGTCGCAGATGTCGATCATGTTGTCCCGCCCGACATCGAAGCGCGCCCGGTACCAGCAGGCGTTGTTCACCAGATAGCCCTTGCCGGGCTGGTCATCCATCAGCGTGTCGACCAGCGCCAACCCTTCCTCGGCCCGTCCGGCATAGGCCAGAACCTCTGCCTTCGTGTCGACGAAGCCCTCGTGATCTTCGCCATGGTCGTCATATTCGTCGAGCAGGGCAAGCGCCTCCGACGTTTGCCCCATGCGGCCCAGCTGCGCGGCCATCGTGCGCGCATTGGCGCCGTTAGGATCGAACTCGAACGCCGTGGTGAAATCGGCCAGCGCCTGTTCGTCGCGGCCGAAATTCCTGTTGAGATAGCCGCGATAGCGATAGTTGTCGGCGTTCGGGTCGAGCGCGATCGCTTCGTCCATATCCGCCAGCGCGCCGGTCAGATTGCCGGTCTGCTGACGAAAGCCTGCCCGATTGAGGAAACTGCCGGCCTCTTCCGGGTCGCGTGCGATGGCCTTGGCATAGGCGTCCTCATACGGTTCAAGGCGCTTGCGCAGATCGGCGCGCGCATATTCCCATGCGCGCGAGGCATCGACGGGGGCCAGCAGGAACGGCACCCCGCTGCTGGCGCGCGCGGCCTGGGTGCGGGCTTCGCTGATGCCCGACGGGGGCAACTCGCCGCCGCGGCTCTCCAGCGTCTCGCGCGCGATCAGCTTTCCGTCCGCCAGCTCGACATGGCGCACGATGCGTTCCCCGGCGAAAGACACGTCCAGATCGGGCCGACCGCGCAGCGCGAAACCCTCGCCCTTTTCGGGCAGCAATATGGTGATCTCGCTTTTCGCAAGACCGGGATAGCCGAGTTCGACCGGAATATCGCGCCATGCGGCCCGTGCGCGATCGGTCGAAAATTCGTAACCGGCGCCCGGAAGCATGTCGAGGTTCTGCCGCATCCGGGCCCCTTCGTCCTGCCACGGCGTGGTCATCAGACCGGTCACGGTGAACTGGACGACCGCGTCCTCCTCGATGACCTCGACATCGCCATCGACCAAAGATAGCGCCCCCAGCTGCGTGCTGGCCGCGAGCGCCTCCAGCATCTGCTCGCGCTGCTCGTCGCTCATCTGGCCGATCGAAGCGGACAGATTGCTGGCAGAGGCACCCGACAGGCGCGTCACCACCGTGGCCAGCGCGGGTATGTCGACGCCGCCCCGCTGGTCCAGCGTGATCCGGATATCCATATCGGCGAATTCGGGCACGCGCGGTTCGATGGAGGTCAGGCCTGCGCCCCCGGCACGGATCGGCAGGCCGTAACGGATCGCGGGCGTATTCGCGATATTGGCGCGCCGCGTCCCGGTCATAGTGCCGTCCAGCCAATAGGGCGTGCCGCCGATATCGGCGCGGACGATGACATGGTCGAACGCACCGGGGATCGGAACCATATCGGGCACGGCATCGCTGAACTGCGTGTTCACGAGGACCGGTTCGGCCTCAATCCCCAGCTCGTCCAGCAGCGCGAGCAGCAGCATCGACTTGGCCTTGCAGTCGCCAAAGCGCAGTTCCCATGTGCGGGCGGGCGCCTGCGGGACATAGTTGCCGCCCGACATGCCGTTCATCAGATAGCTGATGCGTTCCTGCACCAATCGCGTTGCCATGACGGCGCGTTCCAGCGGATCGCTGCTGGCCGCCTTTATCCGCGCGACTTCGGCGGCAAGCGGGCTGCCGGGCGCGATCGTTTCTTCGGTCTTGTACAATGGCGCGAACACCGAAGAGACTTCCTCCCAGTCTCCGAACGTGCCCGCCTGCAGCACCTGCGGACGCGTAAAGCGGCTGGGCGCGTCGCTGGGCATTTCGTCGCGTTCGGGCAGGGGGAGGGCGATGCTGACCTGGCGATAGCCGCCGCGGATTTCTTCCTGCGGCTGCGCGATGCCGGGACCCGCCTTCCACACCAGCGTCTCGTCCTTGGGCCAGGACACGATGTTGCGGGCAAAGCCAGCCTCGAACGGTTTGGCGAACAGAAGCGAGTTCAATTGCGCGCCGCCCGCCAGCGTCTCGTCGTGCACGGTCTGGCTGAACGCGATCTGCAGCACGTCGCCCGTACGCAGTCCCGGTATGGGCATGGTCGCGGTGAGCATCCCGTCGAGCGTCCGGCGCTCAAGCTGCGTCTCGCGGCGCAGCACGGTATATCGCTCGCCCGCGGCCAGCACGTCGATGGTGTCGTCCCCGCGCAGGATCCGCACCGCATGGATCGTCAGATCGCCCTTTTCTGGCATCCATGTGGCGGTGCTGGTGCCGCCTTGCGTCAGCGCCTCGGCACTGTCGAGCTTGATCGCGCGGTCGACGTAGATCGTGACCGTGCCATCCTCGATCCGTTGCTGCACGTCGATGCGGGCGATCGGCAGTTTGGCCGCGGTGTCGATGGGGGCTGCGCCCTCGATATCGATCCAGTCGGGCGCGGGGCCGTAAAGCACCTCCTCACCGGCAAGCGCGGGCGTCGCCGCAAGCATGACAGGTGCAAGCAGCATGAGCGCAGTGACATAACGCATTCGGAACAAACCCCCTTTTTCGATCCCCGCACCGATGTGCCAAGGGAAACGGCCGAAGGCAAAAGATTCCGTCAAATCGGTGCCAAAGCACGGTCGCCATGTATCAGCCTGACGCATTTTCAGGCGGCGAACCCATAAAAAAGAGCCCGGTCTCCATAGCGGAGACCGGGCCCGTCAGGCGCAGAAAAGTGGGTTGGTCAGAATTCCATCGATGCACCGATCGAGAACGAGGCGCCGCGCTTGTAGCTGTTCACGTCCAGCCGGTTGGTGCCATTGTCCTGATATTCCAGATGCGAGCGCGCGAAGATGTTGCGGGCCTGGAAGTTCAGCTCGACATTCTGGCCGAGGAACGAGGCTTCGCTTCGCGCCACGAAATCGACGGTCAGGCCCGGATCCTCGACGATCGGGGGCTGCTGCGGGCTGTAGCTGATCACGCGGTCGCTGGCATAGTTGAGCAGAACCGTGAACTGCTGGAGCACGTCCATGTCTTCGAAGCCCAGCTGAAGGTTGGCGACATGCTCGGACTGACCGGTCATCGCATCGCCTTCGTCGAAGAAGCTGCCGATGATCACCGGCGCGCCGGTGAAGGGCGCGGTGGTCGTCTCGTCGAAGCCGCCCAGTTCGGATTTCGAATAGGTGTAGTTCGCGATCAGGACCAGCTGCTTGGTATCGAACCAGCCGCCCAGATCGTACAGTTCATAATTGTACAGCGCCTCGACTTCCGCGCCGTACAGCTTTGCCTCGGGCACGTTGATAAAGCTGTATTCGCGCCCGCCGCCCGAGGTGATGGTCGCCACCGTCTCGATCGGCTTGTCGATTTCCTTGTAGAAGCCCGCGACGCTCAGCCGGCTGCCGCCGCCGATGTAATATTCGGCGCGTGCCTCGGCGTTCAGCAGTTCGCTGTCCGTCAGGAACGGGTTGCCGCGGAACTGGCGGTTGGTCTCGGGGTCGTAATAGGACTGCTCGATCAGCTCGCGGAACTGCGGGCGGCCAAGTGTCTTGGATGCCGACAGGCGCAGCTGAAGATCGTCGGTCGCCTCGAACGTGATCGTCGCGGCGGGGAGGAAATAGTCCTCCTCGATATTGGTCACCGCAAGGGTCGGATCGATGTCGTTGAAGACAGGCGCCAGCGATACGTTCTGCTTGCCTTCTTCATAGCGCACGCCGACATCCACCGTCAGCGTGTCGAGCGGAAGCCAGCGGATCTGGCCGTAACCGGCGTGAACCCGCAGCGCCGCGTCGAACGCGGGGTTCTGCGAAGCCTCGACCAGCCCGACATTGAAACCGGCCAGCGTCGCGCCGTTCACGATATCCCCCGGACGGCGCAGGCCGACCAGCGTCAGCACGTCGTTCGTCAGGCCAAGCCCGACATTCTCGGGATCCACGCTCATCTGAAGGCGGAAGTCGCGGCGTTCCGAATAGCGGTCGGTGTCCGAATAGGCATAGCCGATCGTCGAAACGAGGTTGGGCGTGATCTCGTAGCTGGCATCGATGCCGCCGAACCAGAGCTCTTCCTGCAGATCCTCGAATACCGAGCTGATCGGGTCGACGTTCTGGATCTGGTTGCCCGTCACGTTGGCAACGTAATAATTGCCGGTCGGCGTATCGAGATTGGTGCGCACGTAATTGAACGTCAGATTATACGGCGCCTCGCGATCGGTGCGGGCATAGCCGCCGCGCAGGTCGAGCGAGAGCGGGCCGAATTCGAACTCGCCCACCACCTGGCTGTCGATCAGCTGGCGTTCGTACCAGGCCGTGTTCTGGGTGACGACGTCGAAGTTGTCCTCGAACTGATAGGTGTTCGCGAGGCTCGCCTGCTTGCGCGTGTCGCGAATGTACAGGTTGGTCCAGCGAATGGTGTGCTCGCCGAAATCGAGGCCGAAGGCGACGAGCGAATTGAACAGCATGCGCTGATCGGTGATGAAGTTTTCCGTATCGTCGCGCAGCTGCAGGTCGGTCGTACCGCTCTGCGAGGTGACGAGCCGGTTGCGCCAGCTGTTCTTGAGGCCGGCGGTCGCGATCACGCCCAGCACCGCATCGGAACCGACGTCGAACGATGTGCCCGCCGTGACCGATCCCGACCAGTTCGGCGGCAGATTGCCGTCCTTCTGTACGGTGGCGAGATTGGTCGGCCAGATCTGCGCCGCGATCCCTTCCTGCACGGCGATGTCCGAATCCTCGATCCGCTCGCCGGTCTGGTAGAAAGCCTCCAGGTTGGACGGCGTGTCCCGGTTGCCGTTGTCGAAACCGGTCCAGTCGATGTCCGAACCGAAATAGGTCAGCCCGTCGCGGCCCGTCGTGCGGGTATCGCCGCCGCCGCTGACCGAGATGGTGAAGAAGCTCTCGTCCGGAACGGCGCGGGTGGTCAGGTTGATGACGCCGCCGCCGAATTCGCCGGGGAAGTTGGGCGAATAGGTCTTTTGCACCAGCGAGGATGCGATGACGCTGGTCGGGAAGATGTCGAGCGGCACCACGCGGCTCAGCGGTTCGGGGCTGGGCAGCGGCAGGCCGTTCAGCATGGCAAGCGAATAGCGATCGCCAAGGCCGCGGACATAGACGCGTCCGTCGCCGACGATCGACAGGCCGGTGACGCGGTTCAGCGCGCCCGCGATGTCGCCTTCGCCGGTGCGGGCGATCTGCTCTGCGGACAGGACGCTGACGACCTGCGTCGACGAACGGGTGACGTCGCGCACGCGGCGGCCGGTGACGATGATGTCGCCGCCGGGAACCGAGATGTCGGTGTCCTGATATTCCTCTTCGGTCGCCGTATCGCTGTCGGGCAGCACTTCGGCACCGGGGCCAAGCGCGTCCTCGGCCTGCTGGATCTCGGCCGATTCCGTGCTGGGGTCATCGCCCGGGGGTACGCCGATAACATCCTGCGCAAAACCGGTGGCGGGAAAGGAAAGCGCGGTGGAAAGCAGGAGTACGCCTGCAAGGCGCTTGCCGGTCGACATGGCTATGAAACCCCCTCAATGGATCAGTCGGGTCAGGCCCATCCAAGGACCTGTCAAAAGCAAATACGAAAAGGGGGAGGGCGGACCCGGCGCTGGTCCGGATCGCACCCTCCCCGATTACGCGATCAGGAGTAGACCGGCAGCTCGGTGCAGAGGCCGGTGTTGTTCCCGAAGGTCAGGGTGGCGCTGTCGCAGGTCCAGCCCTCGTACCACGTGTCGGTTTCGTCCGCGACGGCACCGATATAGTCGGTGGCATCGAAGAAGCTCGACAGAGCGGTCGGGTCATAGGCGGCCACGCCCGCTTCGCCGGTGCCGTTGATGAAGCCGCCGGTCAGCGTGATGGTGAACGACGAGTCCGTGTCGTCACCGCCGTCGAAGGCCGCCGCGACCTCGGCGTCGGTCACGCCCGACGAACCGCGGAACGGCTGGGTGGTGCCGCAATTGGCGACGACCGAAGCGAACAGCGGGTCCTGGGCCAGCGTCACGGTCTCGTCCAGACGGACGCAGGTGCGGTCGCCGTCGATGTCCATGACCGAGTTGACGAGGCTGAACTGCGCACCGCCGCGAAGGCGCAGGGCCTGTGCGCTGCCGCTGCTGCGCGACAGGAAGGTCGCGTTCGCAATCCGCAGGTTGGTGCGCGGCAGGGCGCCGGTCGAGTAGTCCTCATCGGGCGAGTCCAGCTCGACGATGTTGTCGCCGGTGCCGGCGCGCTGGGCGACGATCACATATTGCAGGTTCGCCTGGGCGCCCGTGTCGACGTCGATCGAATCGTCCGAAGCGCCGACCACGATCATGTGGCTCATATTCACGCGGCCGCCGAAGAACTCGGTACCGTCGTCCGAGCTGTTGAAGCTCATCCAGTGGTCGATGGTCGTGCCCGAACCGATGCCGCCGGTGGTCAGCGACTGCAGTTCCGAACCGCCTTCCAGCGTGAAGCCCGAGTAGCGGATCTGGAAATACTGCATGGTGCCCGAGCTGTCGTCCGGGGTGTTGCCGCCGAAAAGCGTGGTCACGGCCGCACCTTCCAGAAGCTGCTCGCACTCGGCCTGGTTGGCCTTGTTCGGAACGCCGTCGCGGCAGTCCGAAACCGGCGCGCGGCCCAGCAGGACGACGCCGCCCCACTGTGCGTCGGAATTCTCGCCCGCGGTGCTCTGCACGTTGTCGCGGCTGGTGAAAATGATCGGACGCTCGGGCTCACCCACGGCGTCGATCTGGTTGCCGCGGTTGACGACCAGGTACGAACGGCCGGTTGCGCCAAACAGGATCACGCCGGGTTCGATCGACAGAGTCACGTCGCTGTCGCTGGCCGAAGCGACCGGACCGCCGTCGGTGCCGACATCGACGCGGCCGTTGATGGCGTAGAGCAGGCCCTCGATATAGGGCAGCGTGTCGCTGGCATCGAACTGCGCGGGCAGGGTGCAGACGCGGTATTCGCCGCTGTCGCCCTCGATCGTGCCCGAATTGGTCAGGCCGCCGGTCGACGCGATGGTGGGGCAGCCATTGGCCGGCGTCACCGTTGGAGTTGGCGTCGGAGTAGGCGTCGGCGTAGGCGACGGCGCGGGTGCAGGATTTTCGATGATGATGTCACCGCCCGTTCCGGGAGAGACGATCTGGTCGCCGCCGCAGCCGGCAAGAGCCAGCATGCTGCAGCCAAGAATAAGCGAGCGGTGAATATTGGTCACGGCAATTGGTCCCCTTGGTACCGAGAATCGAATAGCGTGCGATTTCGGATCGCTCGGCTCCGCTAGACCCCGCTTGTGACAGTTTCTTTGCAAGGACGTGATCATCCGACTGACATTCGTGTTCAATCCCGCACAATTCCGCCATTCCGCAACTGCAAAAAGATTTTCCGACGATTGCCGCGGCTCTAATGTTTCAGAAAAATGACAATGTTACAGAATTGTTGCAGTAGGGAGCGATACGGCGCATATTTGTCTCAACTTACGGATAAGGAGAGATGGATATGGCAATCGCTACGCTGTTCGCAGGCCTGCTCGCCGCAGGGGCGGCGCTGGCTCCGCAGGCGGATCTTACGGCCGCGAACACCGCCGAACCCGTTGGCGCAAGCGAAGAAATCGAAGTGGCGGCCGTGATGGACAGCGGCGATCCGGTGCAGCTTCTCAATCGCGGCGTCGACTTTGCCCGTCAGGGCGAAACCGAACGCGCCCGCGCCATGTTCACGCGCGTCGCCGACAACCGGATGCGCTACCAGATGGAAACCGCGCAGGGCGAATGGGCGGACTCGCGCAATCTGGCGCGCAAGGCTCTCGGCATGCTCGACCGCGGCGAATTCGTCCCTTCGCGCGTCGCCAAGGCCGACTGACCCGGAACCTTCCGGCAGCCACATTCGAATAATCGGCGGATCGGTCATTCCTGATGGCCGGTCCGCTCTTTATTATTGGCCGTGCGGGAGGCCGCACCCTTCCACTCCCGCCTTGTCACGCGCGGCGCTTGGGCGCATGATCGCTCCGCGAGCGCCGTTCTTGCGGCGCAACCTGTCGATCCAAAGCGCCTGCAGTCGAGATGACGGTACAAACTCTGTCAGAAAACTGTAACACGGTCGTAACACCGGTTCCCCATCGCGCGCCCACCCCATTTTACCTTTCATGGCGAGCGTGATGAACGAGATGTCGAGATCGGAAGCTGCAAGCCCGGAGGCGCTCGCGCCGCAGGATCTCTATTACAATCGCGAACTCAGCTGGCTGGCCTTCAACCGGCGCGTCTTGGCCGAGGCCTCGCGCCCCGAATATCCGCTGCTGGAACGGGTGCGCTTCCTCTCGATCTCGGGCAGCAATCTCGACGAATTCATGATGATCCGCGTCGCGGGCCTTGCAGGGCAAGTGCGGCGCGGCATTTCGAAGCTGTCGATCGACGGGCGCACACCCTCGCAGCAGCTAGCCGCCATTCGCGAAGCGACCGAGGCGCTGGAAGTGGCGCAGCAGGATGTCTGGCGCGACCTGCGCGAGCTTTTGGTGAAGGAGCGGATCCACGTCGCGGACGAGGGGCGCATCGATACCGCGGCGCGCAACTGGCTGAAGGATTATTTTCTCGACCATTTGCTGCCGGTGTTGACGCCGCAGGCGATCGATCCGGCCCATCCATTCCCCTTCGTCGCCAATCAGGGTCTAGGCGTCCTGTTTCACCTGACGCGCATTTCCGACGGCGAGCAGGTGGTCGAGATGATCCTCATCCCCTCGGCGCTGCCGCGTTTCGTGCGCGTGCCGGGGGAGGACGCGACCTATATCTCGATAGAGCGGCTGATCTGCCGGTTCGGCGAATTGCTGTTCCCCGGCTTCCGGATCGAGGGCGACGGCGCGTTCCGCGTGCTGCGCGATTCGGATATCGAGCTTGAGGAAGAGGCCGAGGATCTCGTCCGCTATTTCCGCACCGCGATCCAGCGCCGCCGTCGCGGCAGGGTCATCCAGCTTGAGATCGAGGAGGATTTCGATCCCGTTGCCGAGCAATTGCTGCGCGAGCAACTGGGCCTGTCCGATGCGCAGGTCATCAAGACCAACGGGCTGATCGGGGTCGAAGGGCTCGCCGACATCGTCGACGAAGACCGCCCCGACCTGAAGTTCGAGCCCTATTCGCCGCGCTATCCCGAACGCATCATGGAGCATGACGGGGACTGCTTCGCCGCCATCGGCGAAAAGGACATCGTCATCCACCACCCTTACGAGAGTTTCGAGGTGGTGGTCGATTTCGTCCGGCAGGCCGCCAGCGATCCCGACGTGGTGGCGATCAAGCAGACGCTTTACCGTGCAGGCAAGCAGTCGGCGATCATCAACGCGCTGATCGCGGCGGCAGAGGCGGGCAAGTCGGTCACCGCCGTGGTCGAGCTCAAGGCCCGTTTCGACGAGGAGCAGAACCTGCTGTGGGCCAATCAGCTGGAACGCGCGGGCGTGCAGGTGATCTATGGCTTCGTCGACTGGAAGACCCACGCCAAGGTGTCGATGGTCGTGCGGCGCGAGGGCAATCGCTATCGCACTTACTGCCACTTCGGCACCGGCAATTATCATCCGGTGACGACGCGCATTTACACCGACCTGTCCTTCTTTACCGCCGATCCGCGTTTCGGGCGCGACGCGGCCAAGCTGTTCAATTTCGTCACCGGCTATGTCGAACCGCACGATATGGAACAGCTGGTCGTCTCGCCCATCGACATGCGCGACGAACTCTACCGCAATATCGACCGCGAGATTGCGAACCAGCAAGCCGGGCGACCGGCGGCCATCTGGGCCAAGCTGAATTCGCTGACCGACAAGGGCGTGATCGACAAGCTGTACGAGGCGGGGCAGGCGGGCGTGCAGATCAGCCTTGTGGTGCGCGGGATCTGCTGCCTGAAAACCGGGATCCCCGGCATTTCCGACACGATCGAGGTCAAGTCGATCATCGGCCGGTTCCTCGAACACAGCCGCATCTGGGCCTTTGCCAACGGCTATCGCCTGCCCAGTCCGCGGGCCCGCGTGTTCATCACCAGCGCCGACGCGATGAGCCGCAATCTCGACCGCCGGGTCGAGGCGATGGTCCCGATCCGCAATCGCACCGTTCACGACCAGATCCTGCAGCAGGTGCTGCTGGCCAACCTGCTCGACACCGAACAAAGCTGGATATTGCAGACCGATGGCAGCTATACCCGCGCCGACTCCTCGGACAGGCCATTCAACCTGCATAATTATTTCATGACCAACCCCTCGCTTTCGGGACGCGGCCAGGCCCTTGTCGAGGATGCCGTGCCCCGCCTCGCCTTGCGCAAGGGCGCGCAGGTCTGACAAGATAGAGAAAATGACCTCTCAGAATATTCGAAGAAAGCGCGACGCGTCCCGCAGCAATGGCGGGTTTACCTGCGCCGTGATCGATATCGGTTCCAACACCGTCCGCATGGTCGTCTATGGCGGCTCGCCGCGCGCGCCGACCGTGCTGATGAACGAAAAGGTCACGGCGCGGCTTGGCCGCGACCTTGCCGATACGGGCCGGATGCCGGACGAGGCGATCGAACTTGCGCTTGGCGGCTTGGCCCGCTTTGCGCTGATCTTGTCGGATCTTGAGATCGACGACGTCCAGACGGTCGCCACCGCCGCCGTGCGAGAGGCGGAGAACGGGGCTGAATTCCTTGCAAAGGTCGAGGATCTGGGGCTGCACCCCCGCCTGATTTCGGGCGAGGAGGAAGCGCAGGTCAGTGCGATGGGCGTCATCGGGGCTTTTCCGGGGCGCGAAGGCGTGGTCGCCGATCTGGGCGGCGGCAGCCTCGAACTCGTGGCGATCCGCGACGGGGAGCCGCAGGGCGGGGTCAGCATGCCGCTGGGCACGCTGCGTCTCGCGTCCTTGCTGGAACAGGGCGAAGACCGCGTCGACGAGGTGATCGAACAGGCGCTGCGCGACGCGGGTTGGGACCATTCCATAACCGGCCCGCTGTTCATGGTGGGCGGCACCTGGCGCTCGATGGCGCTCTATTCGATGCATCGCCAGTCGCATCCGCTGTCCGACCCGCATGGCCTGTCGATCAATTCGGCCGATGCCGCCAAGCTGGCGAAGCGGATTGCGCGGGCCGACGTGGGCGACCTGAAGGCGGTGCCGCGCGTGTCATCGATGCGCGCATCCATCCTGCCGGGAGCGGCGGTGCTGCTGGGTGCCCTGCTGACGCGGCTGCAACCCGAAGGGCTCGTCTTTTCGTCATGGGGCCTGCGCGAAGGGCTGTTGCATTCGCGGCTGAGCAAGGCTGAGCGTGCACAGGACCCCTTGCTGGCGGGCATCGGCTATTTCGCGGCGCAGATCGGCGCATCGCCTGCCGTTTCCGCCCGGATCGCAGGCTGGACCGTCGCGGCCCTGCCGACGGAGCGGCACGGAACCGAACGGCTTCGGCTGGCGGCCACGATGCTCTCACTCGCATCCATGCAGGTCGAGCCCAATCTTCGCACGACGCAGGCGGTCGAATGGGCGCTCTACAAGCGCTGGCTGGATCTGACCGATAGTGAGCGGGGCATGCTGGCCGCCGCCGTCCTCGCCAATAGCGGACAGACCGACTTGCCCGAATCCATTGCCGCGCTCGCCCCCGCGGATCGCCTGCACGAGGCGGCGGGATGGGGACTGGCGACGCGGCTGTGCCGCCGGCTGGGCGGGCAATCGCGCAAATCGCTCAACGTCAGCCTGCTGGCAGTCGAGGATGGCGATCTGAAACTCTATCTGCGCAGCAGCCATGCCGCCTTGTACGGCTCGCCCCCGCGCAAGGACATAAAGCTTCTGGCTGAGCATCTGGGCCTGACCCCCGCGGTCGAAATCCTGTCAAAGGAAGATTTCGCCGCGAAGCGCGACGAGATTGCCGACCGCAAGTGGAGCGACGCGATAGCCGCCAAATAGAAAAACGCCCCTGCCTTGCGGCGGGGGCGTTTCCTTTGGCTTGCGGCAAAACTGTGTGAAGGTCAGATGTCGTTGCCGAGCTTGCCTTCGACTTCACCCTTCAGTTGCTGAGCATCGCCCTTGGCTTCCTGCTCGCGGCCTTCCTGACGGGTCTGCGGATTGCCGCTTTCCTGCTTGGCCTTGCCGATGGCTTCATTGGTGTTGCCTTTGATCTTTTCGGTGAGCTCACCCATGGTGGTCTCCTTTCCATTATCTGGCCCGGTCATTCGGGCTTTGATATGGAAACGGGTGGCCAAGCCGTACGATCCAGGCTTGCACTCGTCCTGCCGCGCTAAAGGCGCGTCTGGGCGCGAAGCCACAAAAAAGCCACAGTTTATGAGGGTTTTACCGTCCAGCGGCGGAGGCCTTGGGCCGCCTGCGTAGTCCGGAAGAAAGTGGCTCCCCGAGTTGGATTCGAACCAACGACCAAGTGATTAACAGTCACCTACTCTACCGCTGAGCTATCGGGGAGCAGCCCCCCAAGCGGTATTGAGGGGGGCAGGGCCGTGCCTATATGAAGGCGCATTGGGTTTGGCAAGCCGCGATTTTCATCTTTTTCCGCAAGACGGCCAGATTGCGGAAAAAACACCCGAAACGCATCCGGCTCAGATCATGAACTGCTCGCCCACGATCCGCTCGTCCAGGCTGTGGCCGCGGTCGAACAGCAGGGTCAGGTCGCACTCATGCGCGATCTTCACATCGATGCTGGCGACGTTGCGGATCTCCTTCTGATCGGCAACGGCAGAGACGGGACGCTTCGACGCATTCAGCGCCTTGATCGAGATGGGCAGGAAATCGGGCAGGATCGCCCCGCGCCAGCGCCGGGGGCGGAACGCGCTGATCGGGGTCAGCGCCAGCAGCCCGCAGGATAGTGGCAGGATCGGGCCATTGGCGGAAAAATTATACGCGGTGGACCCGGCAGGCGTCGCCACCAGCACGCCGTCGCAGGCCAGTTCGGGAATGCGGATCTTGCCGCCCACGCTGATCTGCAATTTGGCGGTCTGGCGCGTTTCCCTCAGCAGAGAGACCTCGTTTATAGCGTGCCCGGTGATCGTCTCGCCGCTTTGCGTGACGGCGGTCATGTCCAGCGGCGAAACGGTCTGCGCGCGCGCCGCCGCGACCCGTTCGGCGATAGGCGCATTCACGCTGGGCAGCTTGTTCATCAGAAAGCCGACCGTGCCCAGGTTCATGCCATAGGCGGGGATGATCCGCTTGGTCTCAAGCATGTGGTGCAGCGTCTGCAGCATGAAGCCGTCGCCGCCCAGCACGACCACGGCGTCGGCTTCCTCCAGCGGCACCCAGTCATGCTCACCGCGCAGGCGCTGGGCCGCCCGCTGCGCCTTGTCGGTGTCAGAGACGGCCAGCGCCAGTCGCCTGTATTCTGCCATTCAGCCCTCTCGTCGCAATTCGGCGCGACCCTATGGGCGGGATGGCGCGAAAGCAATGACCGCCGGGCGTTGCATCAGGCGGGTTCGGTCTTCTTCGCAGGCTTGGCGGCGCGCCGCACGATGCCCGACAGTCCCTTGGTCAGCTGGAACAGGCCGTTGAGCCGCGCCTTCGGATCGTTCCACGGGCGTTCGATCACCAGCTTGTTGTCGGGCCGCAGGCGCGCGGTTCCCTTCAGCCGTTCGACATAGCCGATCAGGCCCATCGGATCGGGGAACTCGTCCTTGTGGAAATGGATCAGCGCGCCGCGCGGGCCGACATCGATCTTGGCGATATTGGCGGCCAGCGCCTGCGCCTTGATCTCGATCAGCTTGACCAGGTTCTCGGTCGGCGAAGGGAGCGGACCGAACCGGTCGATCATCTCGGCCGCGATACCCTCGATCGATTCCTTGTCGTCCGCGTCGTTCAGGCGGCGATAGAGCGCCATGCGCACGGCCAGATCGGGGACGTAATCCTCGGGGATCATGATCGGCGCATCGACGGTAATCTGCGGGCTCAGGCTGCTGCGGTCCTCGACCACGCCCAGATCGCCCGCCTTGGCCGCCAGAATCGCGTCTTCCAGCATCGATTGATAGAGTTCGAAGCCGACCTCGCGGATATGGCCCGACTGCTCGTCGCCCAGCAGATTGCCCGCGCCGCGAATGTCGAGGTCGTGGCTGGCCAGCTGGAAACCGGCGCCCAGCGAATCGAGATCGCCCAGCACCTTCAGCCGCTTTTCCGCGACCTCGGACAATTGCGTGCCCGCATCATGCGTCAGCAGCGCATAGGCGCGCAGCTTCGCCCGGCCGACGCGCCCGCGAAGCTGGTAAAGCTGTGCAAGGCCGAACCGATCGGCGCGGTGGATGATGATCGTATTGGCCGAAGGGATGTCCAGCCCACTCTCGACCACGGTGGTCGACAGCAGCACTTCGTATTTCTTTTCGTAAAAGGCGCTCATGCGCTCTTCCAGCTCGGTCGCGGGCATCTGGCCGTGGGCGGCGACATAGCGCACCTCGGGCACGTTCTCGCGCAGCCATTCCTCGATCTCGCCCATGTCGGAAATGCGCGGCACGACGATGAAGCTCTGCCCGCCGCGGTGATGTTCGCGCAGCAAGGCCTCGCGCACCACCATGTCATCCCATTCCATCACATAGGTGCGCACCGCCAGCCGGTCGACAGGCGGGGTCTGGATGACCGACAGTTCGCGCAGACCCGACATCGCCATCTGCAACGTGCGCGGGATCGGCGTGGCGGTCAGCGTCAGCACGTGGACATTGGCGCGCAGGGCCTTCAGCTTTTCCTTGTGCGTCACGCCAAAGCGCTGTTCCTCGTCCACGATGACGAGGCCGAGGCGCTTGAACTTGACGCTCTTGGACAGGATCGCATGGGTGCCGATGACGATGTCGACGGTGCCGTCTTCCAGCCCGTCGCGCGTCTCGGACGCTTCCTTGGACGGGACCAGGCGCGAGAGGCGGCCGATCTTGATGGGAAAGCCCGCGAAACGCTCGGTGAAATTACTGTAGTGCTGCCGCGCGAGCAGGGTGGTCGGCGCGATCATCACCACCTGCTGCCCCGCCATCGCGGCAAGAAACGCGGCGCGCAGCGCCACCTCGGTCTTGCCGAAGCCGACGTCGCCGCAGACCAGCCGGTCCATCGCGCGGCCATCGGCCAGATCGGTCATCACGTCGCCGATGGCGCGCTCCTGATCGTCGGTCTCGTCCCACGGGAAGCGGTCGACGAAGGCATTGTAGTCGGCTTCCGGCTCGATCACCGGCGCCTTTTGCAGCGCGCGTTTCGCGGCGGTCGCCAGCAGTTCATGCGCGATCTCGCGGATGCGCTCCTTCAGCCGACTCTTGCGCTTCTGCCAGGCCTCGCCGCCCAGCCGGTCTAGCGCGGCATTCTCGTTCTCGCTGCCATAGCGCGACAGCACGTCGAGGTTTTCGACCGGGACATAGAGCTTGTCTCCGCCGTGATATTCCAGCGCGACGCAATCGTGCGGGCTCTTCCCCACAGGGATCGATTCAAGGCCGAGATAGCGCCCGATGCCATGATCCATGTGGACGATCAGATCGCCGGGTGCGAGCGCCTGCAATTCGGCCAGGAACGCATCGGCGTCCTTGCGCCGCTTCTTGCGGCGGACCAGCCGGTCGCCCAGTAGGTCGCGTTCGGTCAGCAGCTCGATCTCGTCGCTGACGAACCCGCTTTCCAGCGGCAGCACCACGGCCACGGGCTTGCCCTTGGCGGCAAGGCCCAGCGCCTCCTGCCAGCTCTTTGCAACGGCGGGCTCCCGCTTGCCCGCTTCGCCCAGCTGCGGCGCGATGCGCCCGCGCGAGCCGGGGGAGTAGCAGGCCAGCACCACGCGCTTTCCGTCCTTTGCCTGCTTTTCCAAATGCTTCGACGCCGCTTCGTAGACATTCTCCGACCGCGACCTTTCAGGCGCGAAGTCGCGGGCCGAGGCAAATCCGAAATCCAGCGAGCGCTCGCTCTCCGGCTCGGCAAAGATAGAGCTGCGATGCACGGGCCAACCGGTCAATGCCGCGCTGAACTCGTCCTCCGCCAGATAGAGCGCATCGGTGGCCAGCGGGCGATAGCTGCCCGCCTTCTGCCCCGCCGCCTGTTGCCGCGCCTGCCGATAGTCGCGGATCTCGGCCAGCCGTTCCTCGCCAGCGCGGATCGCGCCGCCGTCGATGATGACGCAGTCGTCCTTGCCCAGATGGTCGAACAGGGTGGACAGCTTCTCCTCGAACAGCGGAAGCCAGTGCTCCATGCCCGCCAGACGCCGCCCCTCGCTGACCGCCTGATACAGCGGATCGCCGGTGGCATTGGCCCCGAACATTTCGCGGTAGCGGCCCCGGAAACGCTTGATCGTGTCCTCGGTCAGCAGGGCCTCGCTGGCGGGCAGCAACAAATGTTCCTCCGCCACGCCGGTGGTGCGCTGGGTCGTCGGGTCATAGAGCCGCATGCTCTCCAGCTCGTCGCCGAAGAAGTCGAGCCGCAGCCCGGCCTGGATCGTCTCTCCCGCCTCGTTCTTCGTCTTCAGGCCCGACGGCACGATGTCGAAGATCGACCCGCGCACCGCGAATTCGCCCGCATCGATGGCGGTGTCGCTGCGCGCATAGCCCTGCCGCTGCAGCAGGGCAGTCAGGCTCTCGTGCCCGATCTCGATGCCGGGCTTCAGCATGCGAGTCGCCTCGCGAATGCGGAACGGGGTCAGCACACGTTGCAGCAGCGCATTGACCGTCGTGACAAGCAGTTGCGGGCCGTCAGGTTTTCCCTGCAACGCCTGCAGTGCCGCCAGCCGCCGTGCGCTGACCGACAGCGCAGGGCTGGACCGGTCATAGGGCAGGCAGTCCCACGCCGGAAACTCGATCACCTCCAGTTCGGGCGCGAAGAACGGCGCGGCATCGGCGATTGCGATCATCGCCTGCTCGTCCGGCGCGACGAAGACCGCGCGCGCGGCATTTCCCGTGCCGCGGCACGCCCGTGCAAGGTCGGACAGCACGAGCGGCAATGCACCGCGCGCAAGCGAAGACAGCACCAGCGGCTGTTCCGCGGCGATCAGGCGTGAAAGATCGGTCATGTCGGGGCTATCTGGCGACGGAATGGCCGCCCTGCAACCCCCGACCTACTTATGGATATAGATGTAGTCGAGCCGCTGGAGCGCATCCATCATCGGCCCCTCGAACCTCTGGGGAGGGGGCTGGACGCCCAGCGCCCAGGCCATGATGTCGACGTCATCCTCGTCCAGCAGCGCCTCGAACCAGGTGAGTTCCTGTTCGACCCATTCGGCATGGCGCTGGTCGAAATAGCCGCCGATCATGAAATCGGCCTCGCGCGTGCCGCGGTGCCATGCGCGGAACTTTGCCCTGTTCAGCCTGTCCGGGCTGGGGCCGTCCTGTTCGGGTTTCGCAGCGTCGCTCATGTCGGTCGGGTATACCTGTCCGCGATGCGGTGCAAGCGGGGGAATGCGGCGCTATAGCCATCATCATGCGTCCCGAAGTGCTCAATCCCCTGTTCGCCGCCGCCGACAGCCTGAAAGGCGTGGGCGCAAAGCTGGAAAAGCCGCTGGACCGGCTGGGCCTGACGCGGGTCAAGGATTTCGCCTATCATCTGCCCGACCGCTTTATCGAACGGCGACGGGTCGGCGCGCTGGCCGAAGCCGGGATCGGCGAACATATCATCGTGAAGCTGACCGCCGACCAGTACCGGGCCAGCGGATCGGGGCGCGGGCCGTTCCGCGTGATGGCGACGGATGCCGAAGGCGCGCAAATCGCGCTGACCTATTTCGGACGCGCGTCTTTTTCGGCGAAAAAACTGCTGCCCTTGAACGAGGCGCGCTGGGTCGCGGGCAAGCTGGAGCAATATGGCGACACGCTGCAGATGGTGCACCCCGACCATGTGGCCGAGGACGGCGGCACCGCGCTGGGCCAGACCTGCGAGCCGGTCTATCCGCTGTCCGACGGGCTGACCGGGGGGCGTCTGCAACCTCTGGTCGAACAGGCGCTCGACCTGCTCCCCGAACTGCCCGAGTGGATCGAGCCGAGCGTGATGGATCGGCGCGGCTGGCCGTCATGGCGCGATGCGCTGCATCTGGTCCACCGCGCGCGGCACAAGGAAGCGCGCGACCGTCTGGCCTATGACGAGCTGTTCGCCAGCGCGCTCGCGCTGATGCTGGTGCGAGCCGACAATCGCCGCCGCAAGGGCATTCCGATGCAGGGCGACGGCCATGTGCGCGACCGGCTGACGCTGCCCTTTGCGCTGACGGGCGCGCAGCAACGCTCGATCCGCGAGATCGAGGGCGACATGGCGCAGCCGCACCCGATGCTGCGCCTGCTGCAGGGCGATGTCGGCAGCGGCAAGACGGTGGTGGCGCTGCTCGCCATGCTGAACGCCATCGAATGCGGCAAGCAGGCCGCGCTGCTGGCACCGACCGAAATCCTCGCGCGCCAGCATCATGCCACCTTACAGGAAATGGCGCGCGGGACCGGGATCGAGATCGCGCTGCTGACCGGCCGCGACAAGGGCAGGGCGCGCGAATCCATCCTGATGGGGCTGCTCGACGGGTCGGTGAATATCGTCGTCGGCACCCACGCGATCTTTCAGGAGAGCGTGAGCTACCGCGACCTTGGCCTTGTCGTGATCGACGAGCAGCACCGCTTCGGCGTCGGCCAGCGTCTGATGCTGCAGCAAAAGGCGCGGGGGACGGCGCATTGCCTTGCGATGACCGCCACGCCGATCCCGCGCACGCTGCTGCTCGCCCAGCATGGCGAGATGGAGGTGAGCCAGCTCGACGAATTGCCGCCGGGCCGCAAGCCGATCGATACGCGCGTGGTGCCGACCGAGCGCATGGACGACGTGGTCGCGGGGCTTGTCCGCCACGTCCAGTCGGGCAGGCAGGCCTATTGGGTCTGCCCGATGGTGCATGAGAACGAGCGCGAAGACCTGGCCGCCGCGGAGGAGCGCTTCGACGCGCTGAAGGCCGTGCTGGGCGAGGGCAATGTGACGCTGGTCCACGGGCAATTGCGGCCCGAGATCAAGGACGCGAACATGGTCCGCTTCGCCAGCGGAGAGGTCGCGGTGCTGGTCGCGACGACGGTGATCGAGGTTGGCGTGAACGTGCCCAATGCCTCGCTGATGGTGATCGAGCAGGCGGAGCGCTTCGGCCTCGCGCAACTGCATCAGCTTCGCGGACGCGTCGGGCGCGGGGCGGCGGAATCGGTGTGCCTGCTGCTGCGCGGGCAGACGCTGTCCGAAACGGGGCGCGAGCGGCTTGCGCTGATGCGCGAGACGCAGGACGGGTTCCGGCTGGCCGAGGAGGACCTTCGCCTGCGCGGCGGGGGCGAGATCCTCGGCACGCGCCAGTCGGGCGAAACCGCCTTTCGCGTGGCGACACCCGAGCAGATCACCGAACTGCTGGAGGCCGCGCATGACGATGCCCGCCTGCTGATCGACCGGGCGGGCGCCAATCTGGAAGGCGCGCGCGGGGAAGCGGCCCGGATCGCGCTCTATCTGTTCGAACGCGACTATGGGGTTCAGCTTTTGCGCGGGGGGTAGCGGGGCGCGCCATGCTTGCAAGCGGGCGCGTCATGCGAAACAGTAAGACCGGGATACGGCGGGAGAATATGAGTTGGAATTTGACCTCGGCAGACTGACGATCCGGATCGTGCCTTTCGCGGCACTCGCGGTGCTGGCGGCCTGCGGTGAGCCGGAACCGGGGCTGGAAACGCCCGAACGGACGCAGGCGCTTGAGCGCTGCGATGTGAAGCTGGCGGCGCTGGCGAACGGCGAGGCGCAGCTGAAGCGCCTGTGCGATTGCACGACGGGGCGGCTGGCGCAGCAGGGCTTTACCCTGACCGACCTCGACAGTGAAAACCGCGACCGCGCGATGGAGCAGGTCCGCTGGTGCATGACGCAAAGCGGCGCCGTGCCGCTGCAGACGCCGGGCCGTATAGAGGCCCCCGCCAATGCGGTGACGCCCGAAGATGTAGAGGAAGCCTCGGCAAATGCGGAGGCGGATGCATCGGAAAACAAGGAAGCCGCTGAAAGCGCAACCCCCGCCGAATAGGCCTCAGCCGTCGAGAAGCGCCATTTCGACCGTGCCGCTGCCGCGGGCCTTCAGCCCGATTTCGCTGGCTGCTGCTTCGGACAGGTCGATCACGCGGTTGCCGTGAAACGGGCCGCGATCGTTGATGCGGACAACGACAGATTTGCCGGTGCGGCTGGAGGTCACGCGCACGAGGCTGCCAAAGGGCAGGGTGCGGTGCGCCGCCGTCAGCTCGGTAGGGTTGAAAGTTTCACCATTGGCCGTGCGGCGACCGGCGAATTTCGGGCCGTACCAGCTGGCCACGCCTTCACCCAGATGCTCAAGAGTTTCGGGCTCGGCAAGGTCGCTGCCGGCACCGGGCTGGATCGCGCTTTCCATATTTTCAGGCTGCGGGATCAAATCCACACCCGCGGCGTTATCTGTGGCGAGGCCGATAGTGGCTTCCATGAGCGCCGGTTCCTCGGTGCCCGCACGGGCGACCGAAACGGGGACGGCCGCCATCGAGGCGATGCCGAAAAGGGCCATGGTGCGCATCGGGCGCAGACGTCGTTTTGCAAGCGTCTTCATGTCCCTGATCATAGCAGCTTAAATCGGGCTGTGGGCTCGGCCGGCCGCCTTTCGGCCACAATTGAACCTGCGTTTTTACCTTAACGAACATTTACCCGGCACGATCGCGTTCTAACCGAGTTGGCGCGAATCACGATATTGCCGCCGTGTGAATAGACACTCCGGCTGTTGGAAACATGGCTGCGTAGATGCTGAAAACCAATGCAAATGGGGCCGGTATCGCTACCGGCCCCACTCTCACCGGCCCGTGGCTTCCACGTCATGCAAGCATGAGTAGAAGGCTTGGCGCCCGGCGGTTTCGGCATTCGATCCGAAGATCGCATTGCCTCTGTCGCTCGGTGCTCGCGCCGGCATCCGGTATGACTTCGCCTTCCAGTTCGATCATCTTGGGCAAAGCCGTTCGAGATCGGGTCGCAAGCGCGGCCTCATACCGTGACCGGCTTTCTGCCGCCGCTTCATCCGCATCGTCGATCCGAAGATCATCCGACTTGTCCGCGACGACCGACACCCGGCCTTTCCATCGTTCGACTGCGGTTTGGCGATCCGGTCAGGCTGTCTCCGAAGCATCGCAGGGATGCGTACGGAAGGGGTGCCTGTTCCGTCTCACCGGCATTCGAACGATGGGCCGATCGTTTCGGTAAATCCTTCCTTTTCAGTGCCTTTCGGCATGATCCGGAAAGCAACCTTCCCTTTCGACCTTCAAAGAATGCGCCGCATCGCTGAGTCGCACAACAAACTTATCCACAGAAATGCAATTTGGCGGTGGACAAGGGTGGAAAACTGACTATGTGTCGCGAGTTTTGTCCGGCTGGCCGGGGACAAACTGCCGAATTCCGACACTTTTTCGCCCGCCGACCTCAGCGAAAATATTATCCGCCCTGCTTGGCCAGCAGCTTCAGCCGCAGCGCATTGAGGTGAATGAAGCCGGCCGCGTCCTTCTGGTCATAGGCGCCTGCGTCGTCCTCGAACGTCACGTGCTTCTCCGAATAAAGGCTCAGCGGACTCTTGCGGCCCACCAGATGCACGCCGCCCTTGTAGAGCTTCAGACGCACTGTGCCGGTCACCTTCTGCTGCGACAGGTCGATGGCGGCCTGCAGCATCTCGCGCTCGGGCGCGAACCAGAAGCCGTTGTAGATCAGCTCCGCATATTTCGGCATCAGCTCATCCTTCAGATGGGCTGCGCCGCGGTCCAGCGTGATCTGCTCGATTCCGCGGTGGGCGGCGGCATAGATCGTGCCGCCCGGCGTCTCGTACATGCCGCGCGACTTCATGCCGACAAAGCGGTTCTCGACTAGGTCCAGCCGCCCGATGCCGTGCTTGCGGCCCAGCTCGTTGAGTGCGGTCAGCAGCGTCGCGGGGCTCATCGCTTCGCCGTTCAGCGAAACGCCGTCGCCCTTCTCGAACCCGATCTCGACATATTCGGGCGTATCGGGCGCATCTTCGGGATCGACGGTGCGCGAATAGACATAGTCGGGCGTCTCTTCCCACGGATCTTCCAGCACCTTGCCCTCGGACGAGGTGTGGAGGAGGTTCGCATCGACCGAGAACGGGCTTTCGCCGCGCTTGTCCTTCGGCACCGGAATCTGATGCGATTCGGCCCATGCGATCAGCGCCGTGCGGCTGGTCAGGTCCCATTCGCGCCATGGCGCGATCACGCGGATATCGGGGTCGAGCGCGTAGGCGGACAGTTCGAACCGCACCTGATCGTTGCCCTTGCCGGTCGCGCCATGCGCGATGGCGTCGGCGCCGGTTTCATGCGCGATCTCGATCAGGCGCTTGGAAATCAGCGGGCGCGCAATGCTGGTACCCAGCAGATAATCGCCTTCATAGCGGGCATTGGCGCGCATCATCGGGAAGACGAAATCGCGCACGAATTCCTCGCGCAGATCGTCGATATAGATGTTCTCGTCCGGCAGGCCCATCAGCTTGGCCTTGTGCCGCGCGGGCTCAAGCTCTTCGCCCTGGCCCAGATCGGCGGTGAAGGTCACCACCTCGCAATCATAGGTCACCTGCAGCCATTTCAGGATCACGGAGGTATCGAGACCGCCCGAATAGGCGAGGACGACCTTCTTGATGTCGGACTTGTCGGTCATGGCAGGGCTTTCTGATCAGGAAATGCGCGAACGCGCGTTGCAGCGCGCCCCTAGGACAGAGCGAAACGGCGGGCAAGACCCGAAGGCGTCGCGCTTGTGCGCTCAGGCGTTCGAGAGCGCCTTGGGGCGAGCGGGTGCGTTCTGCGACGACATGATCGCCTCTTCCGCCCCGGCCATGTAATCGCGGTGCATCGGCAGCGCGTGGCGGCTGCGCACGTACTGGATCTGGAAATTGCACATGCCGCCGCTCTCGAACGCCGCGGTCGCGCCTGACAGGTAGAACGTCCACATGCGAAAGAACCGCTCGTCGTACATGGCGACGATCTCGTCCTTGTGGTCGAGGCAGCGCCGATACCATTCGCGCAGGGTCAGCGCGTAATGCAGGCGTAATGTCTCGACGTCGGAGGCGATCAGGCGAACCTTCTCGCTTGCCGCGACGGTTTCGGACAGGGCGGGGATATAGCCGCCGGGGAAGATATATTTGCGGGTGAACGCATCGGTCGTGCCGGGCTTGCCCATGCGGCCGATGGTGTGGATCAGCGCGACGCCGTCCTCCTTCATCAGCCGCGCGCAGCAGCGGAAATAGGTTTCGAACTGCGGCTGTCCGACATGCTCGAACATGCCGACCGACACGATCCGATCGAATTGCGCGCCTTCCGAGGCAAGGTCGCGGTAATCGACCAGCCGGAACGTCACGCGGTCGGCGACCCCGGCGGCCTCGGCACGCTGCCGGGCGAGGGCGAGCTGCTCCTCGCTCAGCGTGATGCCCAGAACCTTCACATCGGCATGGCGCGCCAGAAAGATCGCCATGCCGCCCCAGCCGCAGCCGATGTCCAGCACCCGCTGTCCCGGCTTCAGGTCCAGCTTGGCGGCGATATGGGCCAGCTTCTCGGTCTGCGCGTCCTCCAGCGTCATGCCCTCGCGCGGCCAGTAGGCGCAGCTGTACTGCATGTGCGGCGCATCCAGCATCAGGCGATAGAGGTCGTTCCCGATGTCGTAGTGATGGGCGACATTGGCCTTGGAACTGGTCGCCTTGTTGAACTGGGTGGCGATGAATTTCAGCCGGTCGGCCATGCGCCGGCGAAAGCGGGGAGGGGAGATGCGCTGGCCCGCATCCCAATGGTTGTTGCCCTGCAGCAGCTCGACCATTTCCATGATCCCGCCGCCGCTTTCCACGATCAGCCGCCCGTCCATGAACGCCTCTGCCGCGCCAAGGCGCATGTCCATCACGATGTCGCGCGGCACCTTCTTGTCGGTAAAGCGGATCCCGACCTCGGGCATGATGCCGTCGGGCGTGCCGAACGAGCTGGTCGAGCCGTCGGCATAGGCGACGGTCAGGCGCCCGCGCTTCACCGCCTTCGACAGCACCGCTTCCAGAACGCGCTTGGCACCGATCATGGGCGAATTCTCCTGAACTTGGCGCCATGACGTAGATGGCCGGTTTTCGTGCAGATTATGGTTTGATCATCCGCGATCAAGTGCGCAGGGCCGGTTTTGCCAAAGCGTCTCAGCCCTGCGACGCCAAAGCGTCTCAGCCCTGCGACTCCTCGCGCGCCATGAAAAGCACGTCGCGCGGCTGCGTCATCAGGTGCTGTCCCGAATCGACGCAAAGCATTTCGCCGCTGGCAAGATGGCCCTCGCACAGGAACACGGCGGCCTCGGCCAGCTCCTCGGGCTGCGTCAGCCGTTCGAGCAGGTTCATGCGCCCGCTGGCCTGATGCTCCTCGGCCTGCTGGTCGTGGCTGGGCAGCATGGCACCGGGGGCGAGGCCGTAAATGCGGTCGGCGCTGCCGGCATGTTCAACCGCCAGCATGCGCGTGGCCATCTGCAAGGCGGCCTTTGACATGGAATAGGAGAAAAAATCGGGATTGGGATTCCACAATTTTTGGTCGAGCACATTGACCACGCGCCGCCCTACCAAAGCCTGCGCCTTTTGCAGGAAACGCTGTGCCAGCAAGACCGGCCCCGCCGCATTGGTGCGCATGGCGCGCTCGAAGATCGGACCCTCTATCGAATGCGCATCTTCATATTCGAACAGCGACGCGCTGTTCACCAGCGCGCGCCAATCCGTCAGGCGGCCTGCAAGCGTGTCGATCAGCGCCGCGGCCTCCTCCGCATCCGACAGATCGGCCTGCGCCGTTTCGGCATCGGGCAGCGAATCCGCCAGCGCATGCGCCGCATCGGCAGATCCGCGGTAGTGGATGACCACATGCCATCCGGCGTCGGAGAATGTCCGCGCCATCTTCGCGCCCAGCCTCTTGGCGGCTCCGGTGATAAGGACGGCGGGCTTTGTCATGCCGGGCACCTAGCCATGAATGGCGCGCAAAGAAAAGGGGCCGGAAAGACATATGCTTTCCGGCCCCGTCATTCGATCCTCAGCGGCAGCGGGCGTCGCCCCGGTCGATCGCCCTGCCGATCAGGGCACCCGCCGCGGCGCCCAGCACCGTTCCGGTCGTCCGGTCGCGCCCGCCGTCAATCTCGCGGCCCAGCAATGCGCCGCCGGCTGCACCGATGATCAGGCCCGTGGTGCCGTCATCGCGCTTGCAGCGATAGTAACCGTCGTCGCCGCGCCAGTACCGATCGCCCGAACGCATCTGGCGCGGGTGATAATCATGCCGCTCCTTGGCGCGCTTGCCATGCGCGGGTGCCCACGGCGGCGGATCGGCGGCGGCGGGTGCGGCGGGAATCGCCATCGCAGCAGCCAGAACGGTTCCCATCAGTGCCATTCTCATAGTCTTGTCCCTTCATCCAACTCGTTCGCCGCTGGCTGGCGGCCTTTGCATGCATCATGCTTCAGGAAAGCCAAACCTTTGATGAACGACCCTGACAGGCTGCGTTGTGCCCGACGAATGGTTATCATCGAGCGACGGGATGAAGTTAACCCGTTGATAACCATACCGAACCGGCGCAGCGCTGCCACGATGCGATGAGGGGTCAGAGAGCGGCGATCTGCTCCTTGGCCGAAGCCATCGCCTTTTTCCGGCCTTCGGGCATGCCGACGCCTTCCGCGCGGATCACGGTGATGTCGTCGATGCCGATGAAGTTGAAGAAGGTCTCGAGCAGGCTCTCCTGGAAATCCATCGGGCTGTCGTCGCCGTAATTACCGCCGCGCGCCGATGCAACGATGATCTTCCTGCCGCCCGCAAGCCCCTCGGGCCCGTTTTCCGAATAGCGGAAGGTCACGCGCGGAACGCCCAGCCGGTCGATCCACGACTTCAGCGCGGAGGGGATCGTGAAATTATACATCGGCGCGCCGATCACCACGACATCGGCCGACAGGAATTCCTCGAGGATGGCCTTTTCGGCAGGGGCGGCGGCCTTCATGTCGTCGGTCCAGTCATCCTCTCCCATGCGGATCGCGCCGGTGGTGATGGGGTTCAGATGGGCCAGCGGCTCGGTGCCCAGATCGCGGGTCACGATGTCCGCGTCGGGATTGTCGGATTTCAGCTTCTCGACGATCATGTCGGTCAGCTCGCGGCTGACCGAATCTCCGCCATTGGTGCTCGAATCGACTTTCAGTATTTTCATGTGACAACTCCGGTATCAAACGATAACCACCGGCATATGGAGATCACCCGCCCCCATCCGCAAGAAGGCACACAATCGTACGCTAGTCACACGCGTGTTCCCCATGGCGATGCGGGCGACATCGTGCCGGGCCATTCGCCCGCCGCATGCCCCGCCGTGACCGAGGTTTTGTCGCGGGTCGGCGACAAATGGTCGATGCAGGTGGTGATGCAGCTGGGCTATGGATCGATGCGCTTCAACCAGCTGCGGCGCGAGATCGACGGCATTTCGCAGCGCATGCTGACCCGCACCTTGCGCGGGCTGGAGCGCGACGGGCTGGTGGACCGCACGGTCACTCCCAGCGTGCCGCCCCGCGTCGACTATGCTTTGACGCCGCTGGGCCAGTCGCTGCGCGGCCCCGTGGCTCTGCTGGGCGACTGGGCGGTGGCGAACCGGGAAGCGGTGGCGCAGGCGCGCAGCGAATACGACCTGCGCGAGGACGGCTAGATCGTCATCTTGAAGCCGGTATGGCTGGCTTCGAAACCCAGCCTTTCGTAAAAACGATGCGCGTCTTTCCGGCGATTGTCGCTGGTCAGCTGGACCAGCGTGCAGCCCTGCTGGCGGCAATGCTCTATCGCCCAGCGGATCATCGCCGCGCCGTGTCCGCTGCCGCGCAGATGTTCGGCGATATGCACCGATTCGATCTGGCCCCGCAGCGCGCCCATGCGGCCGATGCCGGGAAGAAGGGTGATCTGCATCGTGCCCACGACCGCGCCATCCAGATCGGCCACCACCAGCATCTGGCGCGGGTCCGAATCCACCGCCTGAAACGCCGCTTCATAGCGCGGGTCCAGCGTGCCGCCCGCGGTTTCCCGGCTACGGCCCAGCATGTCCTCGGCCAATAGCGAGACGATGGCGGGCAGATCGGCGGCGGTGGCGCGCCTGAAAGCGATGCTCAACCCAGCGCCGCCTGTTTTTCGGCGGCGATGCGGTCCAGCTCGGCCCGACTCTTCTTTTCCGCGGCCGTCTTCAGCTGGCCGCAGGCGGCATCGATGTCGCGCCCGCGCGGCGTGCGGACGGGCGCGCTGATCCCCGCTTCGAACACGATGTTCGAAAAGCTGCGAATGCGTTCGGGCGTCGAACATTCATAGGGTGCGCCGGGCCACGGATTGAACGGGATCAGGTTCACCTTGGCCGGAAGGCGGTATTTCTTCAGCAGGCGGACAAGCTCGTGCGCGTCCTCGTCGCTGTCGTTCTTGTCCTTCAGCATCACATATTCGAAGGTGATGCGCCGCGCGTTCGATGCGCCGGGATAATCGGCGCAGGCCTGCAGCAATTCTTCGATGCCGTATTTCCTGTTGATCGGCACGATCTCGTCGCGCACGTCCTTGGTCACCGCGTGGAGCGAGACGGCGAGATTCACGCCGATCTCCTCGCCGCAGCGGTCCATCATCGGCACGACGCCGCTGGTCGACAGGGTGATGCGCCGCTTCGACAGGGCCAGCCCTTCGCCGTCCATGACGATGCCTAGCGCATCGCGCACATTGTCGAAATTATACAGCGGCTCGCCCATGCCCATCATGACGATATTGGTCAGCAGGCGCCCGTCGGCGGAATAGTCGCTCTCGCTCTCGTCCCCCAGATTGTCCATCCGGCCCTTGGGCCATTCGCCCAGCGCATCGCGGGCCAGCATGACCTGTCCGACGATTTCGCCCGGCGTCAGGTTGCGCACCAGCCGCATCGTGCCGGTATGGCAGAACCGGCAATTCAGCGTGCAGCCCACCTGGCTCGACACGCAGAGCGTACCGCGCGTCTCGTCGGGGATGAACACCATCTCGTAATCATGGTTGTCGGCGGTGCGCAGCAGCCATTTGAGCGTGCCGTCGCTGGAATGCTGCGCCTCGATCACTTCGGGCCGCGCAATGACGAAACGTTCGGTCAGCCACGGGCGCATGGTCTTGGCGATGTCGGTCATCGCCTCGAAATCGGACACGCCGCGGTGATAGATCCAGTGATACACCTGCTTGGCGCGCAGCTTGGCCTCCTTCTTGTCGAGGCCCGCATCCTCGAACAGCGAAGCGATCTGCTTCTTCGGCAGGCCGAGCAAGTCGAGGCGGCCGTCCTCCCGCTCGGTAATCGGGCGCGGGACGGGCACGGGGTCGATGTGGCCCGAGATGGGCATGTTGGTCGGCACTGCTGTCATGATGCCCGCCATATAGGGGACAAGCGCCCAAAGCGCCAGCCTGCCGGATACCTTCTATATCTTCGGGCGTGCGCGAATTCGCATCTGCGGAATTTGTTCCGTATCTATATGTATCACATGGTGTTTGTCGCAAAATCCGCACCTGATGGCGACGAGTTGACCGTAATTTGCGGCAAGCTGCATTGTTGTCTTGTGTTCATGAAACGCAACATTGTGTCCGAGCATTTCCCCGGTCCATGGCCCCGCAAAGGGGTAATGAGGGAAAAGATTGGAGTACTTATGAAGAAGCTGATTTCCATGGCCGCCGCCGGTACTGCTGCCGCCATCGTCGCCATGCCCGCCCATGCGCAGATGAACGACTACGATTTTTCGGGTCCGCGCGTCGAGGCGATCATCGGCTATGACATTTCGAAGGCCGGTTCCGATTCCGACAATGACATCAACGACCAGGACGACCAGAGCATCGACGGCCTGCTCTACGGTGTCGGCATCGGTTATGACTATGATTTCGGCAATGCGGTGATCGGGCTTGAAGGTGAATACACCGACTCGACCGCCAAGACCGAATATAGCGACGGCAACGACTTCGAAGGCTTTGGCCTTGGCCGCGTCGACACGGGCCGCGACCTCTACATCGGCGCGCGCGCCGGTTACAAGGTTCAGCCCGACCTGCTGGCCTATGTGAAGGGCGGCTACACCAATGCCCGCTACAACCTGCTGGCGCGCGACGGCGAATCCGAGCTCAAGGACAACATCGACACCGATGGTTGGCGTCTGGGTGCCGGCCTTGAATATGCGATGACGCCGAACAGCTTTGCCAAGTTCGAATATCGCTATTCGAACTACAGCGAGGCGGAGTTCGATTACGGCAACGACATCGAAAGCGACCGCTTCAACATCGACACCGATCGTCACCAGATCGTCGGTTCGGTCGGCTACCGCTTCTAAAGCATAGCCCGATGAACGTGAGGGGCGGGGCCGGACAACCGGCCTCGCCCTTTCGCGTGTCAGGCCGTGTCGCTCAAAGCGCGCAGCCGATCAGCGCGGCGTCGATAGCGGTAGGCGCACCCGACAGGTCATAGATGTCGCGGAAATATCGCGAGCGCCGGTCGCGGGCGTGAACCACCATCGTGTCGGCCTCGCGCAGCGCGGCGATTACCGCGCGGCTTCCGCCGTTGCCGACATCCCGGCTGGTGGCCGTCGCGCCTTCGCCCGACAGCCGAAAGCGGCGATTGCCGACCTGCAGCGTCACCGCGCTCCCCGTGCGGATCACGCGCGACAGGCGCAATTGCAAGGCGGGCGCATCGGGGGCGAGCGAGACCGACGCGAAAGGCTCAAGCTCACCCCTCGCCAGAGACGGTTCCGCTTCGGCAATGGCATAGCAGCGCTTGCCGTCGCGAAACGCACCCCATCCCGAATGCACCGAAATCGCCTGCGGAGCCGCCAGCGCGGGCACGGCGCACGCCAGCAAGACAAGGGCGGTGAGGGGCCTAATCATAGGCGATGCCGACCACTTCCCATTCCTTGTCGCCAGCGGGCAGCCGCACCGTTCTCAGATCGCCGATGGACGCGCCCCGCAAGGCGCGGGCGAGGGGGCTGCCCCATCCGATCCGGTTCGCGCCCGCATCGGCCTCATCGTCGCCGACGATGGTGACGGTGCGGTGCTCGTCATCCTCGTCGGCGATGGTGACCGTGGCGCCGAAATAGACGCGGCTGCGATCCGGCTGCTGCGCCGGATCGACGACCCGCGCCGCCTTCATCCGCCGGGCGAGCCGAGCCAGTTCGCGGTCGATCTCGCGCAGCTTCCTGCGGCCATAGATATAGTCGCCGTTTTCGCTGCGGTCGCCGTTTCCGGCCGCCCAGCTGATGATCTCGACGATCTCGGGCCGGTCCTTGCCCAAAAGCGCGTCATATCGTGCGCGCATCGCGGCAAAACCGTGCGGCGTAATGGGATTCCCGGTGGCTTTCATGCGCCATGACTAGCGCGGGCCGGATGACGATGTCACCCGGCCCGCACATGTTTTCGATAGGTTTGAATTCGGTCAGCTACCGGGCTGCTTGCGCATGTAATAGCTCAGCGGATAGGCCCCGCTTTTCTTGCCCGCCTCGGGATAGAGCGCGTCGTAATAGGCCGCATTCTCCAGCACGCGCGCGACATAGCGGCGCGTTTCGCTGAACGGAATCGCCTCGATCCATTCGACCCAGCCGATTTCGCCGCGCCGCGGATCGCCATTGGCGCGCAGCCATTTGCCGACATTGCCAGGACCCGCATTATAGGCCGCAATGGCCAGCGGATAGGAACCGCCGAACACATCCATCATCCGCGCGAAATAACCCGCGCCCAGCCGGATATTGTACTGCGGATCCGCGATCAGCGAGCCGGGATTATAGCTCAGATACATCTTCCCCGCCTGCTCCCGCGCGGTGCCGGGCATCAGCTGCATCAATCCGCGCGCCCCCGCGTGGCTGACCGCGTCGGTCGCGAACTGGCTTTCCTGCCGCGAGATGGCATGGACCATCGTCCAGTCGCCGCCCGCGGGCACGTCGATCCGCGGAAAGCCATAGGGAGAGAACGCATAGATCTGCTTGGTCGAGGCCTCGCGGCCCGCGATCACGGCCAGGTCACGCCGCCCGGTCTCGCGGGCAAGCTCGGCGATCAGGGCATATTCGCTGGGCGTTTCGGCCTGACGGCCCAGTTCCTTGAAGAATGCGACGCCCGTGCGCCAGTCGCCCGAACGGCCAACTTCGCGGGCTGCCTGCACCAGCGGCCTGCGATTGAACTCGGCGCGCTCTTCCGCAGTGGGATTGCCCAGCCTGCCGGCGGGCACGGCAAGCGGACGGCCCAGCCGCTCATGCGCCATCTGGCCATAGAACTGGTCGGGATAGGCGGCGGCCTTCTCGAACTCGGTACGCGCGAAATCGCCCATGCCCGCCTTTTGCCCGGCAACGCCCGCGAAATAGAAGCCCTTCGTGCGAGCCGGAGCCGTCATCTGCGAGGCGCCATAGATCGCGAACATGCGCGCCGCGCTGGCGTTGTCGCCGCGCCGCATGGCGGCTTCGCCGACATTGTAGAACAGCTTTTCGTATTCGTCGCGGATCGGGCCGGAGAGTTTCGACACGTCGGTTCCCGGACCGAACGCCGCATCGGCGCGCTGCGCGATGCGGACCGCGCTGCCGATATCGCCGCTCTCAACCGCGGAATTTGCCTGGTACCGCATCTCGCGCACGAATAGCAGCGGATCGCCTGGCAGGCTGGAAAGGGCGGGCGAATTCACGATGAAGCTGCGCGCGGCGGCCTGCTGGCCCGAACTGCGCAATTGCCGTGCGCGGTTATAGATCCAGCCCGGATCGCCCGCGGCAGACGCAGGCACCTGAAGGCCCAGCGCGGCGGGATCGCTGCCCTGCGCCGCGGCAAGGCGTGCCATCATCAGCGGACGTTCCGCCCCGGTGATATAGCGCATCTGGCGGGCGGCAGCCTCACCCTCGTTCTGCCACAGCAATTCGTCCATGCGCGCAACATGGTCCGCCACGGTGAACGCCCCGCCGAACATCGCGGCCAGCGAAGCCTCGGCAGTGGGCGACATCGCGCCCGCGCGCCATGCACGGCGTGCGGCGTCGATCGCCTGCGGACGGCCCTGCGAACGCAGCGCCAGCGCATATTGCGCCTGACCCTGCCCGGTCAGCGGCGGATGGCTGTCGAAAAACGCGACCAGCCGGGCGGCATCGACATATTCGCTGTCCAGCCGGCCCTCGGCCTTTTCCTGAAGCGATTCCTGATTGGGAAGGCCCGGATATTGCGCGATAAAGCCGGAAACCTCGGTAAAGCTTGGGTTGGGCTGTGCCTGCAATTGCTGCCAGCGCGTGACGGCATAGGCCATCGGTCCGGGGCGCACCGCCATCTGCTGTGCGCGGGCCCGTTCCCAGTCGCCCGGGTTCCACTGTATGTCGCCGAAACTCTGCGAGGCAGGCTGCTGCGCGGCAGGCTGCTGCAAGGGGGAGGCTTGCTGCGCCATCGCATCCTGCGCTAGCGCTGGCGAAGAGGAAAGTGCCAGGATAGCAAGCGGCGCGGCGCCCGCGCGCAGTCTGGCAAAAAGTCGAAAATTGCGTTGGGTGTCCATGCTGGACATAGTAGGGGGTCCCTCCTTATCAGCGAATGAACGGCGGGATCGGCAATTCGATCCCGCTAGACGGCGCGAATATACGCCACCAAGATGTTGTTTTCAGGAGCGATTCCAATAATGTTCTCGGGTTCGATTCCGGCACTGGTCACCCCCTTCGCGGACGGCGCGGTCGACGAGGCCGCCTTTCGCCGCTTGATCGACTGGCAGATCGAGAGCGGATCGTCCGCGCTGGTCCCCTGCGGCACCACGGGCGAGGCGTCCACCCTCTCTGTCGACGAGCATCACCGCGTGGTCCAGATCTGCGTGGAACAGGCGGCGGGTCGCGTTCCGGTTATAGCGGGTTGCGGGTCGAACGACACCGCGACAGCACTTATGCACATGGAGCATGCCGCTCGGTACGGCGCGGATGCGGCACTGGTCGTCGCGCCCTATTACAACCGGCCCAGCCAGGCGGGACTGATCGCGCATTTCTCGCATCTGGCGAAGAATTCCGACCTTCCGATCGTGCTTTACAACGTGCCCGGCCGGACCGTGACCGATATCGAACCCGAAACGGTGTGCGACCTCGTCAATCTGTTCCCCGACCGGATCGTGGGGATCAAGGACGCCAGCGGCGATCTTTCGCGCGTGGTCGATCACCGCATGGGCATCGGGCGCGATTTCTGCCAGCTGTCGGGCGACGACGAATTGTCGCTTCCTGCCAATGCGGCCGGGGCGGCGGGCTGCATTTCCGTCACCGCGAATGTCGCGCCGAAACTCTGCGCCGAGTTTCAGCAGGCCTGCGTCGACAATGATTTCGCGCTCGCCCGCCGGATCAACGACCGGCTCTATCCGCTGCACTACGCGATGTTCGAGGATTCCTCGCCCGCGCCGGTCAAATATGCGCTCAGCCGCGTGCACGACTGGATGAACGATTCGGTGCGCCTGCCGCTGACAGCCTGCAGCGAGGCGGCGCGCAAGGCGGTGGACGAGGCGCTGGTGCACGCGGGCCTGCTGGAAAACGCCTGATCGCCTGACGCCATTACCGGCCGCGACCAGATCACTGGCCGCACATAATCCGCCGGATCATTCCGGCGGATTATGCTCGATCACAAAGGCGACGCTTTCGGCCAGCATGCGCTTGCGCGTCTCCGCACGCGACAGCCAGTGGTCCTCACCGTCCAGAACGACCAGCCTGTGCGGCTTGCCGGCGTCTTTCAGCGCGTCCGCCATCTTGCGGCTCTGCGCGATCTCGACCACCGTGTCGTCGCGCCCGTGGATCAGCAGCACCGGGGCATCCGCGCGGGACGCCAGCCGCGCCGGCGAAATTGCGGCATAGCGCGAGCTTGGCCCCAGTTCCTGTTCCAGCGACCGTTCCAGCATCGGGTTTCGCCCTGACTGATAGCTCTCGGAATTGACCATCATCGCAATGTCCGCGACCGGCGCGACCGCCACCGCGCAGCGATAGCGGCCCTGTTCGATCGTCACACCGGCCAGCGCCGCATAGCCGCCATAGCTGCCCCCGACGATGCAGGCGCGGGCCGGATCGACGATGCCCTTTTCGGCCAGCGCGTCGACCCCGTCGGTGATGTCGGTCTGCATCTTGCCGCCCCATTCGCCGTCGCTGGCGCGTTTGAAGGCGAGGCCGCGCCCGGTCGATCCGCGAAAATTGGGCTGGAACACCGCATATCCGCGTGAGACAAAGGCCTGCGACCACCAATCGAAACCGGCCGTGTCATGGGAATGTGGGCCGCCATGCGGCAGCACCACCAGCGGCAAGTTCTTGCCCTCGCTTCCGGGCGGCAGGGTCAGGATGCCGTCCATCGCCAGCCCGTCGCGCGCGGTATAGGCAAAGCGGCTGGCGAGACCGACATTGATCGGCGGGATCGCCACGCGTTCATAGCCGACGGCCTTCGCGCTCATGGAATCGATATCGACCAGGAACCAGGTCCCGCTGTCCTTTCCGCCATTGGTGCGGACCAGCACCTTTTTCATGTCGGAGGTCCAGTCCACCATATGCGGGCGGACCCCGGCAAAGGCGGCGCGCACTTTCGATGCCGTCGCCTGGTGATCGCTGTCATAGAACACCGGCTGCGGATCCTCTCCCGCGCGCAGATAGCCGATTAGATAGCCGGTCCGGTGATCGAAATAGAGCCGTTCGACAGGCTCGTCCTCAAGGATTTCCGCGGCGGGCGCGGATCCGTCGAGGGGCACTTCCATCCAGCGTTCGCGTCCGTCTTCCTCCAGTGCGTAGATCACGGTCCGGCCCTCATGGCCGAGCGAAATCAGCGCGACATCGCCATAGGGCGACACACCCGACGCAAGCACGCCGCCCTGCGTGTTCATGATCTGCCATTTGCCGGTCGAGACCATCAAGTTGAGCCGCACGGCCAGATTGCCCGACGCATCGACGATCCAGTCGCGGTACGAGCCTTCGCTGGCCGATCCATCGACTTTCGTGGCCGAGAGATCGCTGGCATTCACCGCGAACAGACCAGGCCTGCCATGATCGAATTCATAGCCGAGGCGTGACCCGATCGTGTTTCTGCGGAAGGTCACGCCGCCGACATAAAGCTGCCACTGGCCATCCGCGAAACGCGTGCCGTAATGGCCGACGACATAGTTCCCCATGCTCTGGTCGTTGGCGAAGACCGCCTGCGGCTTGGGAAGCTCGGCCTTGTCGTCCACGGCGACCACGACGGTGCTCGCCAGTTCGGCCCGGTTGGTGGTGAACCCAAAGGGCAGCTTTTCCGTGCTGGTCATGTTGACGACCATGCGATCGTCTCCGGCCCAGCCGACCGAGCGGATCTTGGCGTCGTCGACCCGCAGCATCGAAATGGTCTCAAGCTCGGAATTCAGTGCCATGACATAGCGCTGCCCGTTGCTGGTCATCAGCGCGGCGATCCGCTCGCCCGATGGCGAAATCGCCGCATCCTCGAAATCGGGCAGGGCGCCATAGGCATCGAGCGGCGGCGGCACGACCGCCGTTTCGGCAGCGGCCCGCGAAGCCGGATTGATGGCGAGCAGGAACACCGCGCCGATAAACGACAGCGGCATACGCAATGACGACAAACCCATGAAACGACCCCCGGAACCCTGTGCCGCTCATGGCATTAAACAATCATTTCTTGCAATAGGTTGAAAGCCTTGTTCGCCGCGCCGCGCGAAGCGGTGAATTTTGCGAAAGATGCCCTTTCCCTGCGGCCCCGGCGTCACTAGATGGGCGGCATGGCCCGTCCCAAACCCTCCACGTTCGAAAAGGTGAAGACCGTCGCCGACAACCGGCGCGCCCGCTTCGACTATTTCATCGAGGACACTTTCGAGGCCGGGATCGCCCTGACCGGGACCGAAGTGAAGTCGCTTCGCTTTGGCGAAGGGTCGATCAAGGAAAGCTATGCCGAAGTGCGCGACGGGGAGGCGTGGCTGGTTAACGCCAATATCCCCGAGTTCAGCCACGGCAACCGTCACAACCACGAGCCGAAGCGCCCCCGCAAGCTGCTCCTCCACCAGCGCGAGATCGAGAAACTGCTCGGCGCGGTGGAACGCAAGGGCATGACGCTCATTCCGATGTCGGTCTATTTCAACGGCAAGGGCCGCGCCAAGGTCGAGCTTGCGCTGGCGAAGGGCAAGCAGACGCATGACAAGCGCGCGACCATCAAGGACCGCGACTGGCAGCGGGACAAGGCGCGGCTGATGCGCGAAAAAGGCTAGGCCGCGGGCAGCGGTCCGGCCGTCCAACGGTTGGGCCATTAATTTGGCGGGTCCGTCGAATTTCCGGTGGTCCGTTCATGACTTGTGTAACCGATTTGCCCTAGGGAAGGCCCAAAGGCAGATGGCAAACCGCCGCCGCTCCGGAGTCGAATCGGAGCCGGACGATGCGGCCAGGAAGGTTGGATGGGTTCCTCGGTGAAGAACCGGATCATGCGCTGGACGCGCAAAAACATGCCCACCCGCGAAGGGCTGGCCAGCAATCGCTGGCTGGCGCCCATTGCGCATCGCTTCCTGTCGCCCGAATTGTGGCGTTTTACGCGCCGATCGGTGCCGCGCGGTGTCGCGCTGGGGCTTTTTGCCGGCTTTATAGTGCCGTTGGGGCAGATCTTTCTCGCCGCATTCCTTGCGCTGCCGACCCGGGCCAACGTGCCGGTTGCCGCGCTGGTCACCTTCGTCACCAACCCCTTCACCTTTCCCTTCTGGGCGCTGGCCGCGAACCGGCTGGGAAGCTTCATCCTGAAGATCGACGTGGCGACAGGCCATTCCGCCGTCAGGGAAATCGAAGGCGGCAGGCTGGACTGGCTGCGCGAATTGTTCCAGCTTGCCGGTGTGACGGTATTCGGTTTCATGGTGCTGGCGCTGGTATCGGCGGCGGTCGGCTATCTGGTCTCCTCGTGGGGCTGGCGCTGGTGGATCGGTCGCAAGCGTTTCCGCATGATCCGCCGCCGCCGCGAAGTTGCGGCAATGGGGTCGGAAAGCTGAAGGGCACTACCGTCACCGGACCGGGCGGGCTGTCGACATGGCCCGATTGGCTGCCCGTCGCCGTGGCGCTGGCGGCCAGCGCGTTTCTCATCCAATTGCTGTCGGGTATCTGGCTGCTGACCGCCGCCTATGCGGGCGGCGCCGCCGTCATCGCGCTTGCGCTGCGGCGCGTCGCCATGCGCAGCGCCGTGCCGGCGGACGAAAGCCTCGCCCCGCCCGACTGGTCGGTCACCGTTTCTGCGATCGAGCGGGACAATATGGCGACCGTCATCACCGACGGGGCAGGGCGCGTCGTCTGCGCGAATACGCGATACGGCGAATGGTTCGGCTTTGATAGCGCGCCGCCCGAATTGGCGCTCGACGAAAAATCGACGGACCGCCTGCGCGAAGGCGCGCGCGAGGCGTGGCGTGCCGGTTCGGTCCGCGTCGAATCGCTGGTCGGCACTAGCGGCCGCTGGAACGCCGCGATCAGGCGGGCAGGGCGCGGACAGGACTATCTGGTCTGGGACCTCGCTCCGGTCGAGATGGTGGATCTGGGTGCGCGTGTCGTGCGGCAATTGGGCGACAAGCTGGGCCGCGCGCTGTCCCGCGCCGGCATCCAGGCGGCAGCGGTCAATGATGACGGCGAAATCTTGGGTGCCAACAAGGACTTCCTGCGCCGTGCGACCGGCAATAGCGAGTCCGAGTTGGCGGGACGCGAATTCGTCGAATTCCTGACCGCCGACGAATATGACCGCATTTTCTATGCGCGCGAGGGGACGAGCGGCGAGGATCTGCGCCTGCTCCATTTCCCGATCGCCGATCCCGATCTGCCGATGGACGACAGCGCGCCTTCGCTGTTCCTGATCCTCGATGGCGGGCTGCGTGCCAACGATTCGGCGGCATTGCCCGAGATCGAGGCACTGCTGGCGTTGCTTCCGCTGGGGCTGGCGATGACCGATCGCGACGGCCGCTTCCTGTTTGCCAACAAGGCCTTTCGCCGCGCCGCAGGGCTTGAGGAGCAGGGCGAGATTCCCCCTTTCCCCAGCGATCTGGTGGTGCGTGAGGACAAGGGCGCCTTTGCCGATGCCATCCGCCGCCATGCGGCCGGAACCTCCTCGGCAGGCGCCATGCCTGTGCGACTGGAAGCCAACTCGGAAGAGCCGGTCACGCTCAGCCTGGCGGGCGTGCGCGGTCTTGGCGATGCGGCGGTGCTGCTCAGCTTGAAGGACACGACCGAGGAAACGCGCCTGAAAAGGCAGGTCGCTCAGGCGACCAAGATGCAGGCCGTCGGGCAATTGGCAGGCGGCGTGGCGCATGACTTCAACAATGTGCTGACCGCAATCATCGGCTATTGCGACCTGATGCTGCTCCGCCATGCGCCGGGCGACAGCGATTACGACGACATTCAGCAGATCAAGGCGAATTCCAATCGCGCGGCCTCGCTGACGCGGCAATTGCTGGCCTTTTCGCGCCAGCAGACGCTGCGCCCTCAAGTGCTGCAACTGCCCGACGTCGTCAGCGAGGTCTCGAACCTGCTGAAACGGCTGATCGGCGAGAAGATCGAGCTGCGCGTCGATCACGACCGGGCCCTTGGCGCGGTGCGAGCCGATCCTCAGCAACTTGAGCAGGTCATCATCAACCTTGCGGTCAATGCGCGCGATGCGATGATGTCCAAGGGCGATGGAGACGGCGGGATCCTCACGATTTCGACCCGCCGCGTCGGCCCGCGTGACGTCCGCGCGATGAAGAACGAGGTGCTGCCGCCCGGCAATTACACCGCGCTGGTGGTGGAGGATACGGGCACAGGCATTCCCGCCGAGTCGCTCGGCAAGATCTTCGAGCCGTTCTTCACGACCAAGGAAATGGGCAAGGGCACGGGCCTCGGCCTGTCGACCGTCTATGGCATCGTCAAGCAGTCGGGCGGCTTTATCTTTGCAGAGAGCGAGCCGGGCCAGGGCGCGCGCTTTTCAGTCTATCTTCCGGTGCATATTCCGGTCGCAGGGAGCGAATCGCCTCGCCGGCCTGACGAAGCGGAACCGCGCGCCGTTTTCGGCGGAACGGGAACGATCCTGCTGGTGGAGGACGAGGACACCGTGCGTGCGGTCGCGGAACGCGCGCTGACGCGGCAGGGTTACAAGGTCCAGACCGCCAGTGACGGCGAGGAAGGCCTGCAGATCGTGCGCGATGGGGGCGAGTTTGACCTCGTGATCTCGGACGTGGTGATGCCCACGCTCGACGGTCCTGCCATGGCGCGAGAGATCCGCAAGCTGAAGCCCGGCCTGCCGGTGCTCTTCATGTCCGGCTATGCCGAGGAGCAGCTGCGGCGCGAGATCGACTTTGCTGGCATGCATTTCCTGCCGAAACCCTTTTCCGTCGCGCAGATAGGAAAGAAAGTTGGGGCTATCTTGGGAGAGCAGGCGGCAACCGCAAAACCCGCGGAAACGCGCGACAATGGGTTGTAGGAAATTTCTTTGTTCCCCACTTGTTCTGTGAGAACAAATGCGATACATCACTGTCCATGCAGTTGACCTTTGGGGGCAACGAACTAGGCAGCAGGGGGCCGTGAAATGGCAGCAAATCTGAAACTCGTGAACGGGGTACCCGACGTGGATCGTCAAAAGGCGCTGGACGCCGCACTCGCCCAGATCGACCGGGCATTCGGCAAGGGCTCGGCCATGAAGCTGGGCAGTCGTGAGGCTATGAATGTGGAGGCGATCTCGACCGGATCGCTGGGGCTGGATATCGCCCTCGGCATCGGCGGCCTGCCCAAGGGCCGCATTATCGAGATCTATGGCCCGGAAAGCTCGGGCAAGACCACGCTTGCGCTGCATGTCATTGCCGAGGCGCAGAAGGCGGGCGGAACGGCGGCGTTCGTTGACGCCGAACACGCGCTCGATCCGGTCTATGCCAAGAAGCTGGGCGTCGATATCGACGAGCTGATCGTCTCGCAGCCCGACACGGGTGAGCAGGCGCTCGAAATTACCGATACGCTGGTGCGTTCCAACGCCATCGACGTGCTGGTGGTCGATTCGGTGGCGGCGCTGGTGCCCCGCGCCGAGATCGAGGGCGAGATGGGCGACAGCCACGTCGGCCTTCAGGCCCGCCTGATGAGCCAGTCGCTGCGCAAGCTTACCGGCTCGATCAACAAGTCGAAGTGCATGGTGATCTTCATCAACCAGCTGCGCATGAAGATCGGCGTGATGTACGGTAACCCCGAAACGACGACGGGCGGCAATGCGCTGAAGTTCTATGCGTCGGTCCGCCTCGACATCCGCCGTACCGGCCAAATCAAGGATCGCGACGATATCGTCGGCAATTCCACACGCGTGAAGGTCGTGAAGAACAAGGTGGCGCCGCCGTTCAAGCAGGTCGAGTTCGACATCATGTACGGCGAGGGCGTTTCCAAGATCGGCGAGATCCTGGACCTTGGCGTCAAGGCCGGCCTCGTCGAAAAGTCCGGCGCATGGTTCAGCTATGATAGTGTCCGCATCGGTCAGGGGCGTGAAAACGCGAAGACCTTCCTCAAGGAAAACCCTGAACTGCGCGAAAAGCTGGAGGCGGCGATTCGCGGCAAGACCGACAAGGTCGCCGAAGAGATGATGACCAATCCGGGCAATGACGACGACGGCGAAGAGTGATCGTCAGCCACCAGGTATGTTGATGGGGGCGGGAAGCGATTCCCGCCCCTTTTCATTGCGCCATCGCCTGTTATCGGCGTTTCCGCTGCGACGGAACGGGCATTGCGCAAGATGGCTTCTTGTCGAAGCGGCGTAGCTGTCCTAACTGCCCCGCATGACGTCGACCAATGATATCCGCTCCTCGTTCCTGGGCTATTTCGCCGGGAAGGGGCACGAGAAGGTCCATTCCGCGCCTCTCGTTCCCTATAACGATCCCACGCTGATGTTCGTGAACGCGGGCATGGTGCCCTTCAAGAACGTCTTCACGGGCCTGGAAAAACGCGAAATTCCGCGTGCCACTTCGTCGCAGAAATGCGTGCGTGCGGGCGGCAAGCATAACGATCTCGACAATGTCGGCTATACCGCGCGGCACCACACCTTTTTCGAGATGCTGGGCAATTTCTCGTTCGGCGACTATTTCAAGGAGGAGGCGATCCTGAACGCCTGGACCTTGCTGACCAAGGAATGGGGTCTCGCACCCGAAAAGCTGACCGCCACCGTCTATCATACCGATGACGAGGCGTTCGACCTGTGGCGCAAGATCGCGGGCCTGCCGGAAGAGCGGATCATCCGGATCGCGACCAGCGACAATTTCTGGTCGATGGGCGATACCGGTCCGTGTGGTCCGTGCAGCGAGATTTTCTACGACCACGGCGACAAGATCTGGGGCGGCCCTCCGGGATCGCCCGAGGGAGACGGCGATCGCTTCATCGAGATCTGGAACCTGGTGTTCATGCAGTTCGAGCAGCAGGCCGACGGCACGCGCCAGCCGCTGCCGAAGCCTTCGATCGATACCGGCATGGGGCTGGAGCGCATCTCCGCCGTGATGCAGGGTGTGCATGACAATTACGACATCGACACGTTCAAGGCGCTGATCGCGGCCTCGGAAAGCCTCACCGGCGTCGCGGCCGAGGGCGATGCCCGCGCCAGCCACCGCGTCATCGCGGACCATTTGCGCTCGACCGGGTTCCTGCTGGCCGATGGCGTGCTGCCGTCGAACGAGGGGCGGGGCTATGTGCTGCGCCGGATCATGCGCCGCGCCATGCGCCATGCGCATTTGCTGGGCGCCGCCGATCCGCTGATGCACCGTCTGGTGCCGTCGCTGGTGGCCGAGATGGGGCAGGCCTATCCCGAACTCGCCCGTGCGCAGGCGCTGGTCGAGGAAGTGCTGGAACGTGAGGAAACCCGCTTCCGCCAGACGCTGGAGAAGGGTCTGCGCCTGCTTGACGATGCCGCCGCCGATCTGGGCGAAGGCGACGAACTTCCGGGCGAAACCGCGTTCAAGCTCTATGACACCTATGGCTTCCCCTATGACCTGACCGAGGACGCGCTGCGTTCGCGCAAGATCACCGTCGACCGCGCCGGTTTCGATGCCGCGATGGACCAGCAAAAGGCCGCAGCCCGCGCCGCGTGGAAGGGCTCGGGCGATGCGGCCTCCAGCGAGGTGTGGTTCGACATTGCCGAGCGCGAAGGGGTCACGGAATTCACCGGCTATACGTCGACCGCGGGCGAGGGCACCGTTGTCGCGCTGATCGTCGATGGCGCGGAAACGCAGAGTGCCGACGCTGGTCAGGAGGTCATCGTCCTGACTAACCAGACCCCATTCTATGGCGAAAGCGGCGGTCAGTCGGGTGACGCGGGCACGATAACGCGTCCTGACGGGTTGAAGATCGAGGTTACCGACACCGGCAAGCCGCTGGGCCGCCTGCACGCGCATCACGGCAAGATCGAAGCCGGCACGATTGCCGTAGGGGAAACCGTGCATCTGACCGTCGATGCCGAACGGCGCGACGCGATCAGGGCCAATCACTCGGCCACCCACCTGCTGCATGCCGCGCTGCGCCACCGTTTGGGCGGTCATGTGACGCAAAAGGGGTCGCTGGTGGCCGAAGAACGGCTGCGCTTCGACTTCTCGCATCCCAAGGCGCTGACGCCCGAGGATATCGCGGCGATCGAGGCGGAAGTGAACGCCGAGATCCGGCATAACGAACCGGTCACCACCCGCCTGATGAGCCCCGACGATGCGATCGAGGCAGGCGCGATGGCGCTGTTCGGCGAGAAATACGGCGAGGAGGTCCGCGTTCTTTCAATGGGGCGCGCAGGACAGGATGCGCGCAATTATTCGGTCGAGCTTTGCGGCGGCACCCACGTCAATGCGCTGGGCGACATTGGCGTGTTCCGCATCGTATCCGAAAGCGCGGTGTCGTCTGGCGTGCGCCGTATCGAGGCGTTGACGGGCGAAGCGGCCCGGCAGTGGCTCGTGGCGCGCGAGGATGCGCTCAAGGCCATTGCCGGCGCGATCAAGGCGTCGCCCGACGAAGCGCTGGACCGCGTGCAGGCCCTCGTTGACGAACGCCGAAAGCTGGACCGCGAACTGGCCGAGGCGCGCAAGGCGCTGGCCCTTGCAGGTGCCAGTGGCGGCGGTTCGGCCTCGGCCCCAGCGGACGAAGATGTCGGAGGTGCGAAATTCTCGGGCCAGGTCCTCGACGGCATGAATCCCAAGGAATTGCGCAGCCTGCTTGACGAAGCGAAAAAGCGGATGGGCTCCGGCGTTGCGGCGATCGTCGCGGTCAACGATGGGCGCGCCGCGATCGCTGTGGCCGTGACGGACGATCTGACCGATCGCTTCGACGCGGTTGCCCTTCTGCGCGAAGGCGTGACGGCACTGGGCGGCAAGGGCGGCGGCGGCCGTGCCGACATGGCGCGGGGCGGCGGGCCTGACGGCAGCAAGGCGGCCGACGCAATCGCTGCGGTCAAGGCGGCCATGGCGGAAACGGTCGCCTGAACGCGCCAGGCACGGGCGCAAGACCTACCCCTCGGCGGGGGAGGTCTTCAGCTTGGGTCTCTTGCTCAATTCGCCTTCCAGCATGAGCTGGTCGCGGAATTCGTCGCGCTTCTCGTGGATCGAGGCGATGACGGGACCCATCGGCACGCCGACATTGACCAGCACGGCCTCGCTCAATTGCAGAGAGCTTTCGAGCGTCTCGGGCACCGCCTCGGTCGCGCCGGCGCGGTAGAGTTCGGCCGCATGTGCGGTGTCGCGGGCGCGGGACACGATTGGCACGCCCGGATAGCTCTCGCGCAATTTGCGGACCAGCCGGGCAACCAGCACCGGCTCGTCCATCGTCAGGATGAAGGCATTGGCACCCGACAGGTCGATCCTGTCCATCGCCGGGCCGCGTGCATCGGCATAGAGCAGCGGGTGCTGCTTGCGCCGCGCGACATGCACAAGCTCTGGATCGGCGTCGATCGCGAGGAAGGGGCGGCCGTGTTTCTGCATCATCTCGGCAACCAGCTGCCCCACGCGGCCATAGCCCAGGATGATCGCGCGTTCCTGCGTGCCATCGTCCACGGATACAGGTGGCGCGGCGTCGACGCGGCGGGCGACCGCCTTGCCGATCAGCGCGAGGATCGGCGTAATGGTCAGGCCGATGGCAGTGACGATCTGCCAGAATTGCGCCGTCTGGGGCTGAATGAGCTGTGCGCTGGCGGCGGCGGCCATCACGATCAGGGGGGTTTCCGAAGGCGCCGACATCAATATGCCAGTTTCGACGGCAGTTCCGCGCCGCGCGCCCATCATGCGAAGCAATATGCCCGTGACGAGCGCCTTGCCCAGCAGAACCCCTGCCACCGCGATGGCGATCGGCGCGATATTCTCGGCAACCACGCCGAGATCGACGCCCATGCCCACGGTGATCAGGAAGATGCCGAGCGCAAGACCCTTGAACGGGGCGGTGATGCCCTCAACTTCGGTATGATATTCGGTCTCGGCGATCAGCAGGCCCGCGATCAGCGCACCGACGATAGGGGACAGCCCCACCGCCGCCGTCGCAAGGCTGGCGATGATGACGACCAGCAGGCTGGCGGCCAAAAAGAGTTCGGGGCTTTTGGTACGGGCTGCCTGTGCGAACAGGCGGGGCAGCATGAAGCGGCCCGCGATCATCAGCACCGCGATCGTCAGCGCGCCAGTCCAGATCGTGGTCCATAGTCCGTCCCCTCCGTCAGACGCCGCATAGGGCGCCATCGCGCCAAGCAGGAAGATGATGGGGACGATGGCGATGTCCTCGAACAGCAGCATCGACAGGGCCGCCTTGCCGACGGGCGACTTGGTCCCCGAAATCGGCAGCACCAGCGCGGTCGAGGACAGGGCAAGCGCAAGGCCGAGACCCAGCGCGCCGCTCCAGTACTGGCCCATCACCATCAGGGCAAAGGCGATGAGCGCCGCCGATATGGTGAGTTCCAGCGCGCCCAGCCCGAACACCAGCCGCCGCATCGACCATAATCGGTTGAAGCTCAGTTCAAGACCGATGGTGAACAGCAGCAGGATGATCCCGAACTCGGCAAAGGGATCGAGCCCTTGTGGGTCGGTTATCGTGACATATTGCAGCCAGGGATAATCGAACACCAAGCGGCCAAGCCCGAAAGGCCCCACCGCCATGCCGACAAGGATGAAACCGATGATCGGCGTGACGCGGAACCGCGCAAAGACCGGAATGACGATGCCTGCCGCCCCAAGGATGACCAAAGCATCGGACAGGACGGGGGTAAGGTGCAGTTCGCTCGCCATAAGGGGACGAATATGCAGCTATGCCGCGCGAGGGAAGGGGGGCGCGGGCATAAACTTGATTTTCTTGCAAATGGACCGAAGCCGGGCACGAAAACCCCGTCGATCGCCGGTACGGTCGACGGGGTATCGAACAGGCGAAAAGCCTATTTCGCGGTGTCGAGCAGTCCGCGGGCGCGCAGCAGCGGCTCTACCTGCGGTTCGCGGCCGGTCAGGGCCCTGAACGCATCGTTGTAGTCGATGGTCCCGCCGCGCGAGAGCACGGTTTCGCGGAACCTGTCGCCATTCGCCCGGGTCATGCCGCCATTCGCGTCGTACCATTCGCCGGTGTTTGCCGAGAGCATCTCGGTCCACAGATAGGCGTAATAGCCTGCCGCATAGCCGCTGGCCCAGATGTGGCGGAAATAGCTGCTGCGATAGCGCGGCGGCACCAGTTCGGTATGAAGACCGGTTTCCGAGAGCGCCTTGGCCTCGAACGCGTTGACGTCGCCGGGAACCTCGCTGGCGGTGCGCGTGTGCCAGTCCATGTCCAGCATGGCCGCGGCCAGCGTCTCGCCCAGCGAATAGCCCTGGTCGAAGGTCTGCGAATCCTGCACCTTTTGCAGAAGTTCGGCAGGCATCGGTTCGCCAGTCTGATAATGGCGCGCGTAATTGGCCAGTACCGTCGGCTCGACCGCCCATTTCTCGTTCGCCTGGCTGGGGAACTCGACGAAGTCGCGCGGCGTGGCCGTGCCCGACAGCATCGGATAGCGCTGATCCGCGAACATGCCGTGCAGCGCATGGCCGAATTCGTGGAAGATCGTCTCCACCTCGTCGAAATTCGCCAGCGCCGGTTCGCCTTGCGCCGGCGGCGGGATGTTCAGCACATTGTAGATCACCGGCTTTTCATCGAACAGGTGCGACTGGCCGACGAAGCCCGACATCCATGCGCCCCCGCGCTTGTTGTCGCGCTGGAACGGGTCGAAATAGAACAGCGCCAGTTCCGAACCGTCATTGTCATAGACGGTGTAGACCGACACGGTCGGGTGCCACACCGGGATATCGTCGCGCTTCTTGAAGGTCAGCCCGTAAAGCTTGTTGGCGGCGAAGAACACGCCGTCTTCCAGCACGCGATTGACTTCGAAATAGGGCTTTGTGGCGTTGTCATCCAGATCGAACTTCTGCGCCCGCACTTTGGACGCGTAATAGTCCCAGTCCCACGGCTGAACGGTGAAATCGCCGCCTCCGGACTTGATCATCGCGTCGATCGCGGCGGCGTCGCGCGACTGGGCGCGTGCAGTCGGACCGGCAAGACCCTCCATGAAGCGGGTCGCATTTTCCGGCGTTTCCGCCATGCGGTCGTACATCTGGTAGCTGGCGAAATCGGGTTCGCCGAACAGAGCAGCCTTTTGCGCGCGCAGGGTGGCAATGGTCTTCACGAGCTCGCGCGTGTCGTTCGCCCCGCCGCCGACAGTGCGGTTCCAGCTCTTTTCGAACAAAGCCTTGCGCGTATCGCGATTGTCGAGCGAGGACAGCATCGGCTGCTGCGTCGTGTTCTGCAGGGCGATGACATATTGCCCGTCCAGCCCACGATCGGCAGCGGTCGAAGCCGCAGCGGCGATCTGCGCATCCGACAGGCCGGCAAGGGCGGCCTTGTCCGAAACGACCAGCGCCTCGTCCTTGGTCGCCTGCGTCAGCATTTGCGAGAACTGCGTGCTCAGCGTCGACAATTGCGTGTTGATGTCGCGCAGCTGCGTCTTCGCCTCGGGCGAGAGTTCGGCACCCGCGTGGACGAAGTTCTCATAGGTCTTTTCGAGCAGCACCGCGTCTTCGGGCGTCATGCTCATCGCGGCGCGGTTGTCATAGACCGCCTTAACCCGCGCAAAGATCTCGTCGTTCAGGTAGAGCGTGTCGCTATGCGCGGCCAGCCTGGGCGACATTTCCTCGTCAATCGCGTCCAGCGTGTCGTTGGTCACCGTGCCGGTCATCACCGAGAAAACACGCATCACGCGGTCCAGCATGCGGCCGGTGCGCTGCAGTTCGACGATGGTGTTGTCGAATGTCGGCGCTGCGGGATTGTCGGCGATCGCCTGCCATTCGGCCTTTTCGATGGCCATGCCCTGTTCGATCGCGGGCCTGAAGTCGCTGTCCTGGATGCGGCTGAAATCAGGCGCATGGAAGGGGAGGGTGGACGGCTGGGCGAAAATGCCGGTTCCTTCCGGAATGGCGTTTGCAGTGGGTGCGGTGGTCGCCATCGAACTGTCCGTCGCGGTCGTGGTGCAAGCGCCGAGCGATGCGGCGCAAAGCGCCGTTCCGATCAGCAGGGCTGATTTATACAAGAAAACTCTCCGGGAATATTACCTTTTGCGACGACGCGGCGTTCATGGCCGCGCCAAGGCTGCATGCCTGCAGAAATCCCATCGACAGACCGCGCCCCTGCAGCCTTTATGGCAATTTACGGTCGCAAATGAAACCATTTTGCGACGACTGGCTAGGGTTGCGGAGTTTCTGGCTGCCTATTCCGCAGGCTGGACCGGCTCGGTCAGCCAGCCTTCCAGCAGCGCGGCGACTCTGTTCACCACCGGCCTTCGCACCAGCTCGGAATGGGTCACATCCATATGCCGGATCGAGATGCCGGGTCCGCGAAGCAGGCCGCGCCAGCCGGATAGCCGATCGGGATTGTTCAGCAGGTCGGTCGGATGCATCCGCTCTGCCACGATCAGCAGCGTCGGGGCGGTGCGGCGGCGAAAGCGATAGCGGGTAACCGCCTTCACGAGGCTGCCGACGAAGCGCGGATTTTCGTTGCTGATGAACTCGGGAATATATCTCGGGCGAAAGCGGCCGAAAGTCCTTGGGAACCAGAAGCACAGCGAGCGTGCCAGCCTGCGCGCCGCATGGTCCATGCCGTGTTCGCGAAAGGCGGGCCACATTTCCTGCCCCGCCCAATGCGCCCATTGCCGCGGGCCGGCGGAGCAATGGGTGATCTGCGCGTCGATGATGATCACCCTTGTCCTGCGTCCCATCTGCTCAAGCGCATCGGCGAGCGCATAGGCCATGATACCGCCAAACGAATAGCCGAGCAGAGCGACCGTTCCCTCGGGCTGCTCCTTGTCGATCAGGGGAGCCAGCGCTGTGACCAGCGTTTCGATCCGCGGCTCCGCGATCATCTCTTCCGCCAGCGGCAGCGCATGGAGCATGATGAGGCTGCGATGCGCCAGCAGTGGTTTGAGACTGTCGTAATCGGTGTCCGTCCCGCGAATGCCGGGTGCGAAGAACAGCTTCTCTCCGTCCGGATTGCCGTCGCGGGTGATGAAGACATCCCCGTTGCGCCGATGGCTGATGGCGCGGGCCAGTGCCTGCGGACTGGAATGATGCGCCAGCAGGTTGACCGCGATGGGCCGGTCGAGAACATCCTCGAGCTGAAGCGCGATATCGACGCACATCAGCGAATCCCCGCCGGCGGCAAAGAAATCCTCATCGGGCGCGAATGGCTCCCGCTTCAGCGCCTCGCCGAAAAGCCTGCCGATCGTGTCCGCGATGGCGCCGTCGGGGCCGGAGTCGGCCAAGTCCTGCTGCGCCGGACGGGGAGGCGGGGTGTCCTGAAGGCGATCGGCCATCCTTGCGAGCGCGGCGCGGTCGATCTTGCCGCTGGCAAGGCGCGGAATTGTGCTCAGCCAGATGAGGCGATGCGGGATCATGCTGGCGGGCAGACGTTTACGCAACTGCGCGAGTACGGCGGCATCATTCTCGAACTCGGGACTGCGCGCGCATGCGAACACGATCAGGCGCGCATGGTCCGAAGCCGGATTGGATACGATGGTTCCGCCGTCCTCGATGCCGTCGATCGAAACGATCGCGTCGTCGAGTTCGGCAAGCTCGATCCGGTGTCCGCGCAATTTCACCTGGTCGTCGATGCGGCCCAGAAAGGCCAGTCGGCCTTCCGGTCCGATCCTCCCCAGATCTCCGGTGCGATAGGCGCGAAGTCCGGTCAGGGGATCCTCTACGAAGCGTTCGGCAGTGAGCCGCCCGTCGCCGACATAGCCATGAGCCAGTACCGGACCGCCGATCCAGATCTCGCCGGTTTCGCCTTCCGCGACCGGACGAGCGGTCGCGGGGTCGCGGATCAGCAATTTGGCCCCGGCAACCGGTACGCCGATATCCGGCAACTCGCGCGAATTGCGATCGACCGCGGCGATGGTCGTGCAGATCGATGCCTCTGTCGGACCATAATGGTTGTAGATGCGTCCGGCGGCGCAGGAGGCGAAGATCTCGTCGGCGATGTCGCGGGTCAGCGTCTCCCCGCCGCTGTTGATGACCTTGACGCTGTCAGGGATGGCGCCAGCCCTTGCCAGTTGCCTGAGTGCGGTCGGCACGCCTTGGAGTAGCGTCGGCTGCTCGTCAGCGGTGAAGGGTTCGAGCGCATTGTCTTTCAGAAGGATCGTCCCCCCTGAGGCCAGCGGCGCGAAAATCTCGAACACCGAGGGGTCGAACGAGACCGAGGTGACCGCCGCGACCCGTGCCAGTTCGCCATGCTGGAAATGACGGATCGAACCGGTGATGTAATGGCTTGCATTATGGCCCAGCAGGACACCCTTGGGCTGTCCCGTGGAACCCGAGGTATAGAGAATATAGGCCGGATCGCTGGGGGGGAACGGCTCGCCGTGCGCCGTGTCGTCCGCGACCAGATCGGCGGCGTCGATCGTCAGCCCCGTAAATTCCGTTTCCAGCCCGTTCTGGCCGAGGCCGACGATGGCCTCGACCCCGCTGTCCTGCAGGATGAAATTTAGGCGGCCCGTCGGCTGCGCCATGTCCAGCGGGATATAGACGCAGCCCGCCTTCATGCAGCCGATCATGGCGGCGACCAGATCCCCCGACCGGGGCAGTGCAATCGCGACCCGGCTTCCGCGGCGCAGGCCATTGGCCTTCAGCGTATTGGCAAAGCGGTTCGAAAGCTGGCCCAGCGCCCGGTAGGTCGTCGCTTCGCCCTTGCGCATGATGGCGACCGCGCCGGGCGTGCGGCGCGCCTGCTCTACGAACAGCGTGTCGAGCCGCTGAAGATCCCCGTCGACGGGAGGGGTCGTTTCAAGCGATGGAATCGGCAATGCGCTTCTGGCGTTCACGATCCTAGGCGGCAGCGGCAGATCGCGATTGACGGGCAATCTGCATTTCGCGTTCGCCTGCTACGCCGTAACGCGCCGAAAATGCCGCCTGATACCGCGCATCGTCAAGCATGAAGGGCGCGTCTGCCAAGGCCATGTAGCGCACCGCAAGGCTGATGACCGGCGCGTCGAGCGGGCGGAATTGAGGATTGCGAATACCGCCCTCCTCGCAGCCGGGATAGAACTGCCCGATCATCAGGCCGCAATCGACGAATTCGGGCTTTAGCCGCTTCTGCACCCGCTCGATCATGGCACAGTCGGCTTCGCCATCGAGGGCGGAGAAGGTGACGACGAAAGCGCGCAGCATGGGATCTATGCCGGAACTCTCGCCCCATGCGATGAATTCGCTGCGCACCTCATCCATGATGCCCGCAATGCATTCCTCGGCATCGGGGCCAGCCGTGCAATTGGCAATGCGTATACCGCCGCTTGCCACGCCGCGGCGCGCGAAGGGACAGACGGGACCGGTGCGGCCCAGATCGGGATCGCGGCTGACCAGGCGGCGCGACACGAAGCAGGCCATGCTGGAAACCGCGTCATGGCCGGGGCCGACTGCATGGGACTCCGCAATTTCGCGGATCGTCCGGAACGGCGACAACACGGCCGGATCCACCTGAACCCGCGAATGAACCGTCACTGTGAACAGACCCCTTATCCGAATTTGGAGCGGAAGCCTCACCACCCGACCGGCCAGTGTGCCGGTCGCATGGGGATACTTCGTCACGTTGCGGGGATGTTATCGGATCGCCCTTAAATATTCGCTTTCAAATTCGGGGTGTCCCGAACTTAGCCAGATTAGCCTTTTGGCCGAACGGGATAGGCGCATCGCTCTTGTGGACAAGAGAGGGCCGCAGCAGCCGAAACATGCTCCGCCAATCTCAGGAAAGGCATGGTCCGGACGGGTGCGAACAGCCTGAATGCTCACTCAGGCTGCCCGAACCACGGTCCTCAGAATTGGCAAACGATGCTCAGCGGCATTGCGGATGCGTCTGGATGTCGTCCAGCGATTCAAGGCGTCCATCGGCGATCGTCACTTGCACGCACTGGCGCGAGGCCGGGCGGTACTGGATCGAATAGCGCGTATTGCCCGAGGTGAAATTATCGACCTGCCGGAAGCCGCGGCGTTCCAGCTCGTCCATTCCCCCGGCCGCGCGTGCGCCGCGCAGATCCTTGAAGTCGGCGGTATCGACATAGCCGCCACGGCCGCTGTGATGGCGAAGGTTCGCATTACGCTGATCTACGCCGGCAGTGTAACCGGCCGAATAGGCATCCGAATCGTGCTTGTTATGATAGGGGGCGTTGTACAGCCCGTCATTATAGCCGTCCTCGTAACGCTGCTCGTCCTTTGAATCGCTGTAATGCTTGTCGTCTTCGTGATGATGCGATTTGTGCGACAAGAGCGCGCCAAGGATGGCGGCGCCTGCAATTACGCCAACCGCCGCGGCCGCGTCGCCGCCGCCACCCGAATGGTTGCAATCGGAATCGCTTGCATCGACGATCGTTTCGACCGTGCCGCGATAGGTTTCCGTCCGCACGCAGTTCTTGTCGTCGGTATCCCACCAATAGGCATAGGTGTAGCCCATCGTATTGGTATCGCTGGTGATATATTTGAAACCGCGGGATTGAAGAGCGCTTTCGACACCCGCCGCTTCGAGCCCGGTCAGGGTGGTGAGTTGATCGGCTTTTTCTGCCAGGGCGGGGGTGGCCACCAGGGACAGCATGACCGGTAGCGCGACTATTCTTCCGATAGTGTTTCGGGACATATCAATCCTCCGCTCTCTGGGCCGCAAATTCGGCGCCCGTTTCTCCCTTCAAATGATCGACATCGGTCGATGCGTTATTTCTGCCCAGAAACAATAGTTTGGACAAGGACGTTTTTCCCGGTCGGACATTTCATGTCGTTTCACGCCATTTTGCCGTGAGTAACAGGGATTATTCTTGCGGGTCAGCCATGCGGTTGGAGCGGGGGCACGGGATTAAGGGCGCTCCGGCCATGTTTGCCGGCGCCAAATCTTCTGCAAGAGCGCATTTCGCGTCATCGATCCTGAAGGCCAATCCGCGTCGACTGCCCGCCAACGGTGCAGGAGGGGTGAGGCCAAAAGGCCATGATCATGCAGAAGAGAAATTGGTCGGGGAGAGAGGATTCGAACCTCCGGCCCCTGCCTCCCGAAGACAGTGCTCTACCAGGCTGAGCTACTCCCCGACCGGACGCGCCCGACATGCGGGCGGTGAGGCAGAGGCGCGCCTATAGGCGGGCGAGGCGGGGCTGGCAAGCGGGCATTTCGCAAGTTTTCGTCCACATGCCGCCGCACAGGCTTTCCACAGGGTTTTGCCGGGGAAGCACCCGTCGCGCAGCGCCTGCATATGGGCAATGTGCGCTGCCGGGTTATGATGGCGCATGGCCAGCTCTGCAGACATTGTCGACGCGCACGCGCGCGAAGCACCCCATTACGAACAGCAATATCTCGACCTGATGCGCCGCGTCTGGGAAACGGGCAGCGAGCGTCGTGATCGTACCGGTGTCGGCACGCGTTCTCTGTTCGGCGAAACGATGCGCTTCGACTTGTCGGGTGGCGCCATGCCGCTGATCACGACCAAGCGCGTCTTCTGGAAAACGGCGACCCGCGAGTTGCTGTGGTTCCTGACGGGCGACACCAATATCCGTTCGCTCGTTCAGCATAGGGTGGGGATCTGGACGGACTGGCCGCTGGCCAAATACCGCGCCGCGACCGGCGACGATATCGACATGGACGCATTCTCGGCCCGCATCGCCGAGGACGCGGCCTTCGCTGCCGAATGGGGCGAGCTGGGGCCCGTCTATGGCAAGCAATGGGTCGACTGGCCCGTCTATCTGCCCGCGGGCGACGGTCTCTATCGAAAGGGTGAGGGGATCAATCAGGTCGAGCAGCTGGTCGACAGCCTTGCGCATAATCCGGGCAGCCGCCGCCACATCCTCGAAGGGTGGAACGTGGCCGAACTGGACCAGATGGCGCTGCCGCCTTGCCACAAGACCTATCAGTTCCATGTCGCCGACGGGCGGCTCAACGGGCTGATGTTCCAGCGCAGCTGCGACATTGCGCTGGGCCTGCCGTTCAACCTGTGGTCGGCGGCGCTTTTGCAGGTGATGCTGGCGCATCAGGTCGGGCTGGAGCCGGGCGAGTTCGTATGGATGGGCGGCGACGTGCATCTCTACCTGAATCACGCCGAGCTGGTTGAGGAGCAATTGTCGCGCACGCCCGCCGGCGACCCGAGGCTGACGATTCTTCGCAAGCCGGATTCGATTTTCGACTACCGGATCGAGGATTTTGCGGTCGAGGCCTATGCTCCGCAGGCGCATATTGCGGCGCCGGTGGCAGTGTAAAAGGACGCGAAGCGGGAAGTTTCACGATCTCGTCATTTTTCTGTTTTGAAAGCCGTTGACAGGGCCGAAAGCCTGCCCTAGTTGCGCGGCTCCCAAGGGGCGCACGCTTCCACGGACTGCCCCTTACAAGGCATACGCGGGTGTAGCTCAGTTGGTTAGAGCGCCGGCCTGTCACGCCGGAGGTCGCGGGTTCGAGCCCCGTCACTCGCGCCACCTTGGGAACTTCTCAAAGCATTGAGATACAAGACTTCGGGCCGGTCACTGCGACTGGCCCGAGGGTCTTTGCGCGTCAGGAAAGACGCTGCCGGATCAGCCCCAGCGGCCGGTTTCCATCCAGATCAGAAACCGCCTGAGCGGTAGCAGCCAGACGATCCCCAGAACCAGCCAGACCGGCACCTGCAGCAGCACCGGCCAGCGCGAGATCGGCTCTATTAGAGTGACGACCACGCCCGCGTAGATCATCAGGCCCAGCAGCAGCAGCAGGATGCCGACCGGCTTGCGCCATGTCGGTTTCCAATCGGGCCTGCTCATCGCGCGCCGACCAGGCCGAAGGGGCCGAACATCCGCTGCGGGGTCACTACGGCGGCGAGCGGCCTGTCATGCGCCTCAACCGGAAGGGCGGGCAATTCCTGTACGTCCCACGCAAGGCCGATCGCCAGGGCATCGGGATTCGCGGCCAGCCAGCGGTCGTAATGGCCGCCGCCTTGCCCCAGCCGCGCGCCGCTGGCGGTAAAGCCCAGCAGCGGGACGAAAAGCACGTCGGGATCCAGCGCTTCCGCCTCGTCATCGGGCTGCAAGGCACCGAAGGGTCCGACCTCAAGATCCCCGTCGCCCCATGGATCCGACCATTGCGCGAATTCCATGATGGATTTCTCATCGGCGAAACGGGGCAGGGCCAGCCGGTGGCCTGCCTCTGCAAAGAAGCGGGCATAGCCGCCCGTGGGCGCTTCGCCGATGGTGGGATGATAAAGCCCGACGACCGCGCCTTCCGGCACCAGTGCCTCGATCGGCGCGGGCGGGCGCCGGAACAGCAGGCCCCGCACCGATTCGGGCAGGGATGAGACATGATCCAGCCGCGCCTTGCGCAGGTTCTTGCGAAGATTGCGCTTGGCTTCCAATTCCAACCCCGATCCGGAAAAACTGTGACGGGCCCACCATGGGTCGTTTGCCGTTTGAAATCCTCTGACGCCTCAAGCATCAGGTGGGGACCGATTGCCCCGGCCCACGAGCCAGGACAGGGTCAGCCCCCTTTGGATTATTTATAGCCTCAGGGATGTTCTGTCGGCTCGTGCCGGGCAGAACCCGTCGCGTGTGATCTAGGCGTGGTGGTCGCCGCCCTCAAGGTGTCTTGCGATATTTTCGATGCGCTGCGTCAGGGAATCGACGCGATTGGTGATCATGTCGCGCATCTTGTCGTCCATGGCCGGACGCGGGCGATCGGCGGCGTGGCGCATCGCATCAAGCTCGTCCGCCAGCATCAGCGCCGCGAACAGCAGCATGCGCGGTTCCGACATCTCGACCGCGCCGGCGGCGCGCGCCTTGCCGTCGATCATGCGGCCAAGCGTCGTGATATGCGCTTCCTCGCCCTTGCGGCAGGATACGGCGAAGCGGCGGCCGGCGATTTCCAGCATCAGATTGCTGTCGGCCATCCTACGAGCCCTCGCCCTCGGACGTCAGTTCGGCCAGCACGCTGTCCAATTGCCGCAAGGCGTCGCCGACCTTGCCGCGAAGCGCGTCATTCTCCCGGCGCAAAATCACCGCATCGCCGTCGCCCGCGGGCCTTAGCGTCGCAGCGCGTTCCAGCCGCGACACGGCGCCTTCGAGCCGGGCAAAGGCCTGATCGAGCGTGTCGGCGGAGGCCCCGCCTTCAACCGTCAGCTTTTCCGGCGTGGCGGGCGTGCGCGAAACATCCTCAACCATCGGCGCGAATGCCCGTCGAGCGGGGGCCCATAATAGGGTCGGCGGCTACGCAGGCGGCGCGCCGGAAAGGGTGAGTGATCATCATAAGAGCCCAGATTAAATCATCGAAAGGGGGCGGTAAAGTTGGTTGCCGAACGCGCGTAACGTCCGGTCGGGCCCAGCGATCAAAACATTTGCGCCGGGCCGGTTCGCGGTGGCGGTGGATGGGGGCGACGGGCGGGGCCGACGGGTGGGCGGCCTTGACGGGACCGAGCCTGCGTCCCATTGCACGCGGCGCTAGCCGAATCGTCCGAAGGACGTGTGTTTCAGCTCCATGTTCGGGAAGGCCCGGGAAACCCATATGAGCACCAATACCACTATTGCCGTAAGCAGCCTCGGTTCCATGGCCAATGCCATCCGCGCTCTTAGCATGGACGCCGTGCAGGCCGCCAATTCCGGGCATCCCGGCATGCCGATGGGCATGGCCGATGTGGCGACCGTGCTGTGGAGCGAATATCTGAAATTCGATCCCTCCGCGCCGGACTGGATGGACCGCGACCGTTTCGTGCTGTCGGCGGGGCATGGCTCGATGCTGATCTATTCGCTGCTGCACCTGTCGGGCTATGCCAATCCGACGATGGACGAGATCAGCCGGTTCCGCCAGCTGGGCAGCCCTTGCGCGGGACACCCGGAGAACTTCCTGATCCCCGGCATCGAAGCCACCACCGGTCCGCTGGGCCAGGGCCTTGCGATGGCGGTCGGCATGGCAATTGCCGAGCGGCATCTGAATGCGAAATTTGGCGACGATCTGGTCGATCACCGCACCTGGGTGATCGCGGGCGACGGCTGCCTGATGGAAGGCGTCAACCACGAGGCGATCGGCCTTGCCGGGCATCTGGGTCTTGGCCGGATGATCGTGTTCTGGGACGACAACAACATCACCATCGACGGCGCCGTCGGCCTGTCGTCTAGCGAGGACGTGCTCAGCCGCTATCAGGCGGCGAAGTGGCACACCGTGCGCTGCGACGGGCATGACGCGGATTCGATCCGCAAAGCGATCGACGAGGCGCTGGCCGATCCGCGTCCCTCGCTGATCGCGTGCAAGACCGTCATCGGCAAGGGTGCGCCCAACAAGCAGGGCACCAGCGCGGTGCACGGCGCGGCGCTGGGGGCGGACGAAGTGGCCGCTGCCCGCAAGGAGCTGGGCTGGACTGCCGAGCCGTTCACCGTGCCCGACGACATTCTTGCCGACTGGCGCAAGACGGGTGAGCGCGGCAAGGCCGCCCATGCCGAATGGAACAAGCGGCTGGAAAGCGCGCCCAACCGGGGCGAGTGGGAACAGCACATGATGCCTGTCGGCGATCTTGCCAGCGCGGCGATCGAGACGTTCATCACCGACCTTGCCAAGGAACCCAAGACCGTCGCCAGCCGCAAGGCGAGCGAGATGGCTCTAGGCCCGCTGACCGAAAAGCTGCCCAGCCTGATCGGCGGTTCGGCCGATCTGACCGGTTCGAACAACACCAAGACCAAGTTCACCGATCCGCTGACCGCCGACAATTACGCCGGGCGCTATGTCTATTACGGCATCCGCGAATTCGGCATGGCCTGCGCGATGAACGGCATGGCGCTGCATGGCGGTGTCGTTCCCTATGGCGGCACGTTCCTGATTTTCAGCGACTATTGCCGCAACGCGATCCGTTTGGCCGCGCTGCAGCAGATCCGCTCGATCTTCGTGCTGACCCACGATTCGATCGGTCTTGGCGAGGACGGACCGACGCACCAGCCGGTCGAGCAGGTGATGAGCCTGCGCCTGATCCCCAACCTCAACGTGTTCCGCCCTGCCGACATCATCGAGACGGCGGAATGCTGGGCGCTGGCGCTGGAAACGTCGGACACGCCCTCGGTGCTGGCCCTGACGCGCCAGAACCTGCCGCAGCTTCGCGGGGAGGGCGACGAGAGCTGGACGCGCCTGACCAACAAGTCGGCGCGCGGCGGCTATCGCCTGAAGTCGGCCGAAGCGGAGCGCAAGGTCATCCTGATGGCGTCGGGCAGCGAAGTGCATCTCGCAATGGAAGCGGCGGCCAAGCTGGAGGCCGACGGTATTGGCGCCGATGTCCTTTCGATGCCGTGCCTCGACCTGTTCGAGCAGCAGGACGATGCCTATAAGGAGGACCTGCTGCCCGAGGTTAATCCCTCGGAGATATTGCGGGTATCCATCGAGGCGGGTGTCACGCAGGGCTGGGAACGCTACACGATGGCGCGCGGGCTCAACATCGGGCTCGACCGTTTCGGCGCTTCGGGCGCTGCGGAGGATCTCTTCGAACGCTTCGGCTTCACGGCAGAAGCGGTGACCGCCCGGATCAAGAAAAGGCTGGCCGGGAACTGACCCGGTCCGTCACGATAATAATGGCTGAATAACAGGAGCATATTTCTATGGCGACCAAGGTTGCGATCAACGGTTTCGGACGCATCGGGCGGCTTGTGGCACGGGCCCTCCTGGAACGCGACGACCACGACCTCGAACTGGTCGCCATCAACGATCTGGCAAGCGTGAAGGCCAATGCGCTGCTGTTCAGCTATGACTCCACCCATGGCCGTTTCCCCGGCACGGTCGAGGCGGGCGAGGACAGCATCACCGTCAACGGCAAGAAGATCGCCGTCACCGCAGAGCGCGATCCCGCCAATCTGCCGCATGCCGCGATGGGCGTGGAACTGGTGCTGGAATGCACCGGCTTCTTCCAGTCGAAGGAAGCGTCTGAGCCGCATCTGAAGGCAGGCGCCAAGCGCGTGCTGATTTCCGCTCCCGCATCGGGCGTGGACAAGACCATCGTGTTCGGCGTGAACCAGGATCAGCTGGGCGCCGACGACATCGTCGTGTCCAACGCCAGCTGCACGACCAACTGCCTTGCGCCGGTCGCCAAGGTGCTGAACGACGCGTTCGGGATCGAGCGCGGCTTCATGACCACGATCCACAGCTATACAAACGACCAGCGCATGCTGGACCAGATGCACAGCGACATGCGCCGTGCCCGCGCGGGTGCGACCAACATGATCCCGACCACCACCGGCGCGGCTCGCGCCGTCGGTCTGGTGCTGCCCGAACTCAACGGCAAACTGGACGGATCGTCGGTGCGCGTGCCCACGCCGAACGTGTCGCTGGTCGACCTGGTGTTCGTGCCGGGCAAGGACATCACCAAGGACGCCATCAACGAGGCGCTGAAGACGGCTTCGGAAGGCGCGATGAAGGGCGTTCTGGCCTATACGGACGAGCCGCTGGTGTCGTCGGACTTCAACCATTACCCCGCCAGCTCGACCGTCGACAGCCTCGAAACTTCGGTGCTGGAAGGCAAGCTGGGCCGTGTCGTCAGCTGGTACGACAACGAATGGGGCTTCTCCAACCGCATGATCGACACCGCCGGAGTGATGGCGAAATTCATCTGAGGATGATCGGAGGTCGATGGGCATGAGCAGCGGGCGATTGGCCGGAATAGCAAGGCACGATCGTCCGCGCGGCCCCATCGAAACCGTCAGCGAAGTCGCCGTGAACACGCGAGAGGGCGTGCACGGCGACTATCGCGGCGCGATGAAGCCAGACCGGCCGCGCAGGCGGCAGATCTCGCTTATGACCGCAGAGGGCTGGGCGGCCGCGATGGCCGATCTCGATATAGATCCGGGCGCCATCGAATGGTGGAACCGGCGCGTAAACCTGCTCGTGGAAGGGATTGCCCTGCCGCGGCGCGAAGGCGCGCGCATCCATATCGGCGAGACGCTGGTGATCGAGGTGGCGCAGGAATGCGACCCCTGCAGCCGCATGGAAGAGATTCATCCCGGACTGAAGGCCGCGCTGACGCCCGACTGGCGCGGCGGGGTTCTGGGCCGTGTGCTTGCGGACGGCATGATCCGCGTGGGCGACGATGTGAGGATTGAGGAATGACGGCTTTCAAGACGCTGGACGATATCAGCGATGCAAGAGGCAAGGTCGCGCTGGTGCGCGTCGATCTGAACCTGCCGATGAACGGCGGGCAGGTGACCGACAAGACCCGCATCAATGCCTCTGCGCCGACGATACTGGAACTGGCCGATGCCGGTGCCAAGGTGCTGCTGCTGGCCCATTTCGGCCGCCCCAAGGGCGCGCGCAGTTCGACGCAGAGCCTGTCGATGGTGGTCGACGCGGTGCAGGACGTGCTGGGGCGCGAGATCATGTTCGTGCCCGAAGTCGCGGGCGAAGTCGTCGCGCAGTCGATCGGCATCATGCGCGATGGCGATATCGCCATTCTGGAAAACACGCGCTTCTGGCCGGGCGAGGAAAAGAACGATCCGGAATTCGCCGCGGCCATCGCGGCGAACGGCGACTTTTACGTCAACGATGCCTTCTCTGCCGCGCATCGCGCCCATGCCAGCACGGAAGGGCTGACGAAGCTGCTGCCCTCCTATGCGGGCCGCGCGATGCAGAAGGAGCTGGAAGCGCTCGACAAGGCGCTGGGCAGCCCGGAAAAGCCCGTCGCCGCGGTCGTCGGCGGGGCCAAGGTCTCGTCGAAGCTCGCGGTGCTGGAGCATCTGGTGGGGCAGGTCGATCACCTCATCATCGGGGGCGGCATGGCCAACACGTTCCTGGCCGCGCGCGGCGTGGATGTCGGCAAGTCGCTGTGCGAGCATGAGCTGACCGGCACCGTCGAGAAGATCATGGACGCCGCGGATGCTTCGGGCTGCACCGTGCATCTGCCCTACGATGTGGTGGTGTCCAAGGAATTCGCCGCCAATCCGCCCTCGCTGCGCACCTGCAACGTGCATGAGGTGGCGGACGACGAGATGATCCTCGACGTCGGGCCGCAAGCGGTGGAAGCATTGGGCGACGTGCTCAAAACCTGCCGGACTTTGGTGTGGAACGGCCCGATGGGCGCGTTCGAGACGCAGCCCTTCGACGAGGCGACGGTTAAGCTCGCCAAGATCGCGGCGGCGCTGACGAACGAGGGGTCGCTGGTATCGGTGGCTGGCGGCGGCGACACGGTCGCGGCGCTCAACCATGCGGGCGTGGCCGATCAATTCTCATATATTTCAACGGCTGGCGGCGCGTTCCTCGAATGGATGGAAGGCAAGGAGCTGCCCGGCGTTGCCGCGCTTACGCGCTGAACAACGTCCTTCCCGCAATCACCCGGTCCATCCGGGCCATGATCGTTCAATAGGAGAGCATTGACGATGGATATGAAGAAACAGATCGCCGAGGGGCAAGGCTTTATCGCCGCGCTCGACCAGTCCGGCGGTTCCACGCCCAAGGCCCTGCGCGGCTATGGCGTGGAGGATCACGAATGGTCGGGCGATGACGAGATGTTCGGCAAGATCCACGAGATGCGCAGCCGCATCATCACCTCGCCGTGTTTTTCCAAGGGCAAGGTCATTGGCGCGATCCTGTTCGAAAAGACCATGGACGGCACCGTCGAGGGCAAGCCGACGCCGCAGGCCCTGATCGACCGCGGCATCGTCCCCTTCATCAAGATCGACAAGGGACTTGAGGACGAGGCGAACGGCGTCCAGCTGATGAAGCCGATGCCTGACCTCGATGCGCTGCTGAAGCGGGCGAAGGGCCTGAACGTGTTCGGCACCAAGGAACGCTCTGTCATCAATGACGCCAATGCCGAGGGCATCGCCGCCATCGTGAAGCAGCAGTTCGAAGTCGGCATGCAGGTCCTTTCGCACGGCCTGGTGCCGATGCTGGAGCCCGAGTACTCGATCAAGTCCGAGGGCCGCGCCGAGGGTGAGAAGATCCTGAAGGACGAGATCCTGAAGCTCCTGCCCACCGTGCCCGAGGGTGAGCAGATCATGCTCAAGCTCTCGATCCCGGTCGAGGCGAACCTTTATGCCGAATTGATCGCGCATCCCAAGGTGCTGGCGGTGGTCGCGCTGTCGGGCGGCTACAGCACCGAGGAAGCGTGCGAGCATCTGGCGAAGAACAAGGGCATGATCGCCAGCTTCAGCCGCGGCCTGCTGCAGGATTTGCGCGCCCAGCAGAGCGACGACGAGTTCGACGGAACGCTTTCGGCCGCGATCGACATGATCCACGCCGCCAGCGTCAACTGATCCGACTGACGACAGGAAGGGCCGCTCTCCCGCTGGGGAGGGCGGCCCTTTCCTATTCCACCATGTAGATGAACCGGTAATCGCCCGGCGCGATGTCGACCGACGGGCGGCGTTCGGGTGTCACGGTCGCCAGAATGACGCCATGATCGCGCACCGCCGTGCTTTCGGTCGCGGTCAGATCCAGTGTTTCGCGCCAGCCGGGGCCGTCGACCTGCGTGGTCACGACCACCCGGCCCGCCCAGATGCATTGCGTTCCCTCGGCACAGCGGCTGTCCTCCGCCACGGCGATGGGGGTCAGCACCAGATCGTCGGCCCGGACCGACTGCCCGAGGGCGACCGCGCTTCCTTGCTCGGCTGGTGCGATAGCCGCCGTACCGATGCCTGTGCCCGATGTCGCGGCGCATCCGCCCAATGTGGCCGCCACGAAAAGCGCGAATACCGTCAGACTGACCTTCATTTGACTTCACTCTCCTCGCGCAGCGCATTAGACGGGCGCGGATGAACGCGACCCAACTCTATCTCATATCGCCGCTGGACGTCTCCGGCGATTTCCCGCAGCGGCTCGCCCGCGCCATCGACGCCGCGCCCGGTCTTGTGACGGCCTTTCAGTTCCGCGTGAAGGATGTGGACCAGCATCAGGCCGCTGCGCTGGCCGAACCGCTGCAGGCGATCTGCGCCGAGCGGGACGTGGGCTTTATCGTCAACGATTCGATCGCGCTGGCCAAGCGCTTGAAGGCCGACGGCGTGCATCTTGGCCAGAAGGACGGATCGGTCGAGGAAGCGCGCGAGGAACTGGGACGCGAGGCGCAGATCGGCGTCACCTGCCACGATAGCCGCCATTTCGCGATGGAAGCGGGCGAGGCGGGGGCCGATTACGTCGCGTTCGGCGCATTCTTCCCCAGCACCACCAAGGACACCGAATACCGCGCCGATCTCGACACGCTGGAATGGTGGTATCGCATCTTCGAGATCCCCTGCGTGGCCATCGGCGGCATCACGCCCGACAATTGCGCCCCGCTGGTGACAGCGGGGGCGGATTTCCTCGCCGTATCGGGTGCGGTCTGGAACGGTGACGAGGAGGCCGCGGTGCGCGCCTTTGCCAAGGCCATCGGCGAAGCGCCCCCGCCGCCGGAATAAGCGTACCCGTCGGCTGCGCGCCGGACCCGGACCCTTCGTCTTTCCAGAGCGTTATGCGCCTGAAACGATTTGCGAAGGGAAGAAAATGCCCGCTGGAAAGACCGCCGTCCGCTTTGCGGCGCCGTTTGCGCTTGCACTGATGATCGCCGCTTGCGGCACGAACGAAGAGCCCGCGCCCGAACCTGCCGCAGAGGCGCCCGAAACCGACAATAATTACGCCGACGCCATGCGCAGCCGCGACAATGAGGCGGCGGCACCCGACGCCGTTCCCGACGCGCAGGAACGCCCCGTGATGCAGGCGCAGGTCATCCTCGACCGGATGGGCTTTTCGCCCGGCGTGATCGACGGCGAGATGGGGATGAGCACCAGCAATGCGCTGGAGGCCTTCCAGGAGGCGAACGGGCTCGACCAGACGGGCGAGCTGGACGATGCGACCCGCGCGGCTCTGCTGGGCACGACGGCGCTGGCGGATGACGGAGATGAGGCAGAGGCGCAACGGGAAAGCGCCACGCCGATGCCGACATCGACACGTCCCGGCTCTCGCGCCGTGCCCGCGACCCGCGTGGTCACGATCCCCGAGGATTTTGCAGTGGGCCGGTTCGAGGAAATCCCCGACGATCCGGCCAAGCAGGCTGAATTGTCGCGCATGGGCTACGAGTCGCTGGATGAGAAGCTGGCCGAACGGTTTCACACCACGGTCGAGGTGCTCAAGATGCTGAACACCCCTGAGGGCGCGCAGACGGATGAGGCGGAAGGAGAGACCGGAACCGCCGATACGGTCGACGATCCCAATCCCGATGACGACGTGACCCCCGGTCCTGCCAGCCATTTCCGTGCAGGCCAGAAAATTCGCGTGCCCAATATCGGCGCCGACTTTATCGACGCGCAGGCCGATCTCGACAGCGACTGGCGCGACACCTTGCGCGATCTGGGCGTGGGCAGCGACCAGCCGCAGGCGGCTCGCATCGTCGTGGACAAGTCGGACAGCACTTTGATCGCCTATGACAAGGCCGGAAAGATCATCGGGGCTTTCACGGTCACGACCGGGTCGGAGCATGACCCGCTGCCGCTGGGCGACTGGAAGATCACGGGCGTCGCGCATAATCCGCCGTTTTCCTATGATCCCTCGCTATTCTGGGATGTGCCCGACAGCGAGGAGCCGCAGAAATTGCCGCCGGGTCCGAACGGTCCGGTCGGCGTCGTGTGGATCGATTTGTCAAAGGAACATTACGGCATTCACGGCACGCCCGAACCGGAAACGATTGGCCGCGCGCAAAGCCATGGCTGCGTGCGCCTGACCAACTGGGACGCGGCGCGGCTGGCGCAGATGGTCTCGCAATCGACCGAGGTTCATTTCCAGCAATGACGCAGCCTGTATTCGCAAGAGCCAATGATCCGTCGCGCCGGGTCGATGCTGCGGCGTCTGCTCCTGTCGCGAAGGGCGGCTGGGGGCGCGACCTGCGTCTGGTGTTGACGACGATCGGCTTTACCTCGCTGGCGTGGCTGATCATCGGCGGCCTGCTAATGGGCTGGCTGTGGAGCGACAGGCCGGACGAGGAGCCTCTGGTAACCGATGCGGACCGGGCGTTGACAGATGCGGACCGCGCTCTGGCTGACGGCGGTGCCGATCGGTCCGCGCGGCAGCGCTCTGCATCGGCTCTGCCGGTACGCGCGCCGGGGGCTTCGCTGGTCATGCCGGTTGCGGGGGTAAAGCCGGGCATGCTGACCGATACGTTTACCGCCGCCCGCGCAGGCGGTGCGCGCAGCCATGATGCGATCGACATCATGGCTGCGGCGGGGACACCCGTCATGGCCGCCGCATCGGGGTCGGTGGAAAAATTGTTCGATTCGGAAGAAGGCGGCAGGACGATCTATATCCGGTCCGCCGACGGGAACTGGATCTACTATTACGCGCATTTGCAGGGTTATGCGCCGGGCTTGGCCGAGGGGCAGGCGATCCGGGCGGGTGAGCCGATCGGCCGGGTCGGATCGACGGGCAATGCCGATCCCGCCGCCCCGCATCTCCATTTGGCGGTCATGCAGATGGCTCCGGGCGAGGAATGGTACGAGGGCAGCGCGATCAATCCTTTTCCGCTGCTGGCAGGACAGCCGACGGAGGGCCGGTAATGAGCGAAGCAGGCGACATCATCACGCGGCTGGCGCTTGAGCCGCATCCCGAAGGCGGCTGGTACCGCGAAACATGGCGCGCCGACATGGAAGGCAGCGAGCGCGGCCATGCGAGCGCGATCCTGTTCCTGCTGGAAGAAGGCCAGCGGTCGCACTGGCACCGCATCGATGCGGCGGAAATGTGGATATTCAACGCGGGATCGCCGCTGACCCTTTCCACGGCGCGGGGTGAACGCGGCGAGGATGTGCTGCCCGACGTTACGCTGGGCAATGATTTGCTGGCCGGGCAGCATCCGCAGCACCTCTATCATGCAGGCGACTGGCAGGCCGCCCACGCGGGACAGGGCTGGTCTCTGGTCAGTTGCATCGTCGCGCCGGGCTTTGCGTTCGAAGGGTTCGAACTGGCACCCCAAGGTTGGCAGCCCGAGGGTTCCAGCCGGGATTGATGCGCGTCAATCGGGGGATGCAGCGCGGCTTATCCCCGGCAAGGCATTGCAAAGATCGCATGGTCGCCTAGATCGGGCACCCTGACGTTTTCAGGTAATGTTTGACGGGACCCGACCATGACTACCCATACCACGCGCATGCTCATCATCGGCTCCGGCCCTGCCGGCCTTTCCGCCGCAATCTATGGTGCGCGCGCGGGCATGGAACCGATCGTGGTGCAGGGCCTGCAACCCGGCGGCCAGCTGACCATCACCACCGATGTCGAGAATTATCCCGGTTTCCGCGACGTGATCCAGGGGCCGTGGCTGATGCAGGAGATGCAGGCGCAGGCCGAGCATGTCGGCACGCGCATGATGTGGGACACGATCACCAGCGTCGATATCGCGGGCGGATCGCCGTTCAAGGCGGTGGGCGACAGCGGCGACGAATATGTCGGCGACGTGCTGGTCATCGCCACGGGCGCGCAGGCCAAGTGGCTGGGCGTCGAAGGCGAGCAGAAATATTCAGGCAAGGGCGTATCGGCCTGCGCGACCTGCGACGGGTTCTTCTATCGCGGCAAGAAGGTCGTGGTGATAGGCGGCGGCAACACCGCGGTGGAAGAGGCGCTGTACCTCACCAATCATTCCGACGACGTCACGCTGATCCACCGCCGCGACGAATTGCGCTCGGAAAAGATTCTGCAGGACCGGCTGTTCGGCAATCCCAAGATCAGCGTGCTGTGGAACAAGACCGTCGAGGAATTCCTCGGCGACGAGGGCGGCCTGAACGCGCTGCGCCTGAAGGACACGGTGACGGGCGAGGTTTCGCGCTTTGATACGCAGGGCGCGTTTGTTGCCATCGGCCACGCGCCCGCAACCGAATTGTTCAAGGGCCAGCTGGAAATGGACGACAGCGGCTATCTGATCGTCGAGGCGGGGACGCCCAAGACGGCGGTGCCGGGCGTGTTCGCTTGCGGCGACGTGATGGACCACACCTATCGCCAGGCGGTGACGGCGGCGGGCACAGGCTGCATGGCCGCACTGGATGCCGAGCGTTTCCTCGGCACGCTGGAATTCGCGAAGAAGGAAGCGGCGGACGCCTAGTCCGGCCGCAGTCAGTCCGGGCGACGGGCCATCACGAAGCGCAGCAGGGCGCCATAGGTCTCCAGCATCTCGCCATCGACATCGTCATCGTCGATGATGAAGCCGAAGCGATCCTCGATCTCGGTCAGCAGGCCCATCACCGCCTGCGAATCGAGTTCGGGGACGGCACCGAACAATTCGGTGTCCTCGTCGAATGTGGAGACACGCTGTTCGTCGAGCGCGAGCGTATCGACCAGAATGGCGCGCAGCTTGTCGTCTGCGGATTCGGTCGCGGGCGGGATGGCATCGTTCATCACGGGGCGGGGGCTTAGCTTTTGACAAATGACGACGCAAGCGTGGCGACATCGCCTGCCGGTGCTATCGTGGCCGCAATGACCCGGCCTGCCTTTCCCGAACCGCTCGATCACCTCCCGCTGCGCGGACGCGGCGACGCGGTTGCGTTGGTGTTGAAGGACCGCGTTCTCGATTTCGCTGAGCTGGAAAATTGGACCGGCAGGCTGGCCGCCTGGCTCTCGGCGCGCGCTTCCGCAGAGGGATGGGGGAAGGGCGCGCGGGTCGCCAGCTGGGCGGGGAAGGGGCTGCTGACTTGCCTGATGCCGCTGGCGGCGCCGCGTGCAGGGCTGGTGCATGTGCCTATCAATCCCGTGCTCAAGGCTGCGCAGGTGCGGCACATATTGTCGGACAGCGGCGCGCGCTTGATGATTGCCAATACGGGCCGGTTGGCGGCCTTGGACGAGGACGACGTGCCTGACGCCTGCGCGGTGATCGACGAAAAACTGGCTGCCGAACAGGCGCAAGGCTGCGATCCGATCAGACCGTCTGCTGCCGATACCGACGCGCTGGCCGCGATCCTCTACACCAGCGGTTCGACCGGCAAGCCGAAGGGCGTCATGCTGAGCCATGCGAACATGTGGCTTGGGGCGGAGAGCGTGGCCGAATATCTTGGCATCTCTCCAGACGACCGGGTGCTGGCGGTGCTGCCACTGGCGTTCGATTACGGACAGAACCAGATGCTTTCGACATGGTATGGCGGCGGCGCGGTTGTCCCTATCGATTATCTGTTGCCGCGAGAGGTGGTGAAGGCGGTCGAGAAACACCGCATCACCACGCTGGCGGCGGTTCCGCCGCTGTGGGTGCAATTGCTGGAACAGGATTGGCCCGAAGCCGCGGTCGCGCCCTTGCTCCGCCTGACCAACACCGGCGGCGCGCTGGGCGAAGCATTGGTGCGGCGCTTGCGCGCGCAATTCCCCGACGCGCGGCTGTTCGCCATGTACGGCCTGACCGAGGCGTTTCGTTCTGCCTATCTCGATCCCGCCTTGATCGACAGCCACCCCACGTCATTCGGCAAGGCCGTCCCGCATGTCGAGATCATGGTGGTGAACGACGAAGGCCAGCCCGCCGGTCCGGGCGAGGAAGGCGAACTGGTGCATGCCGGACCCTTCGTGGCGCAAGGCTATTGGCAGGACCCGGCACGCACGCAGCAGCGGTTTCGCCCGGCGCCCGAATGGTCGGAATATGGCGGCACGGCGGTCTGGTCGGGCGACCGGGTGGTGCGCGATGGGCAGGGGCTGCTCTATTTCGTGGGTCGGCGCGATGCGATGATCAAGGTGCTGGGCCAGCGCGTCAGCCCGCAGGAGATCGAGGATGCGGCCGCCGCGACCGGACTGGTCGCCGAATGCGTGGCCTTGGGTCTACCCGATGAGAGGTTGGGCCAGTCGGTCCACCTGATCGCGCGGGCGGCGGCGGGCGGCGACCCCGAACCGACCGAGGCGCTGGTGTCCGCGCTGCGCCGGGAATTGCCCGCCTATATGGTCCCGCAGGCGGTCCATTGGCGCAGCGAACTGCCGCGCGGCGCGACGGGCAAGCTCGACCGTGCCTTGCTGAAGCGGGGACTGGAGGATGCGCGATGAAACCGATGGGTCCGGTGCCGGGTGGATTTGGCGCGATCGACGGCGAATTGGCCATCGGCGGGCGCAAGGCGAGCGATTGGGCGGAGCAAAGCACGCCTGTCTTCGTCTATGACCGCGCCCTGCTGGATGGCCGCGTGGCAAGCCTGCGCGCGGCGATGCCCAAAACGCTGGCGATCCATTACGCGATGAAGGCCAATCCCTTTCCGCCGCTGCTGTCGCACATGGCCGGGCTGGTCGACGGGATCGACATCGCCTCGGCGGGCGAGATGAGGCTGGCAATGGATGCGAGCGTGACACCGGACCGGATCAGCTTTGCAGGGCCCGGCAAGGACGATGGCGAGCTCGAAGCCGCGATTTCGGCAGGCGTCACGCTGAACACCGAATCGGCGGCGGAAATCAGGCGCGCGCTTGCCATTGGGGAGCGGCTGGGCATCGCGCCGCGTCTTGCGATCCGGGTGAACCCCGTGTTCGACATCAAGGGTTCGGGCATGAAGATGGGCGGCGGGGCAAAGCCGTTCGGCATCGACGCCGATCTGGTCCCGCCTCTCGCGCGCGAAATCGCAGACAGCGGCGCGCAGTGGCGCGGATTTCACATCTATGCCGGCAGCCAGGCGCTGGATGCCGACGCGGTGATTGCGACGCAGGCGGCGACACTGGCGCTGGCAGGCGATCTGGCGGAGCGGGCGGGCGTGGACGTGCCGCATTGCAACCTCGGCGGCGGGTTCGGCATCCCCTATTTTCCGGGCGACGCGCCTCTCGATATCGAACGCGTTGGGGAAGCATTGAGCGCGGCGCTATCGCGGCGGTCCGAACGTCTGGCCGATACGCGGTTCGCCATCGAACTCGGCCGCTATCTGGTCGGCGAGGCGGGGGTCTATCTCACCCGCGTGATCGATGTGAAGGAAAGCCACGGCGAAATCTTCGCGGTGACCGATGGCGGGCTGCATCACCAACTGGCCGCATCCGGCAATTTCGGCACGGTGGTGCGGCGCAACTATCCGGTGGCCGTCGCCAATCGCTTCGACGCGGATCCGATCGAGCGCGAACAGACCATCGTGGGACGGCTCTGCACGCCGCTCGACCTGCTGGCGAACAAGGTCGCCCTGCCGGAAATTCGGGCAGGCGACCTTGTCGCGATCTTCTGCGCGGGGGCCTATGGCGCCAGTGCCAGCCCTTCGGCTTTCCTCGGCCACGGCCCCGCGCGCGAGGTGCTGGTCTAGCGCGTATCGACCAGCAGCAGCTCGACGTCGTCTTTGGCGGTGATCGTCAGCACGTCCTCGCCCGTCACGGCGATGCCGTCACGCTCCTGCGCTTCATGCCCGTTAGCCCTCACCGCGCCGCCGACCGGCACGGTGTAGTAATGGCGCGCGGGATCGAGCGACAGGTCCAGCGTATCGCCCGCCTTCAGCGTCGCCGCCAGCACGCGCGCATCGGCACGCAGCGGTAGCGCATCATCCTTCTCGGGCTCGCCGCTGGCGACGGTGACCCACGAACCCGCACGGTCGCCGCGCGGGAATTCTCGCTGGCCCCAGCCCGGTGCCTCGCCCGTTTTCTCGGGCAGGATCCAGATCTGGAACAGCGTCGTGTCCTCGTCCTCGAGGTTGAACTCGGCATGGGTGATGCCGGTGCCCGCGCTCATCACCTGGACGTCACCGGCACCGGTCTTGCCCTCGTTGCCCAGGCTGTCGCGGTGGCTGATCGCGCCGCTACGCACGAAGGTGACGATTTCCATGTCGCGGTGGGGGTGCGGGGGAAAGCCGCTCTTGGCCTGGATCCAGTCGTCGTTCCACACGCGCAGCCGGCCCCAGCCCATGCGGTCAGGATCGTGATAGCCCGAAAAGCTGAAGTGATAGCTGGTGTCCAGCCAGCCGTGATTGGCCTTGCCAAGTCGGTCGAAGGGGCGAATTTCAATCATTGCGTCTCTCACCTCGGCGGGGTTCCCCCGTCTGTGCGGGGCCGCCGGCATGGGCGAGAGATGGCGGATCGTGCGAAGCGTTCAAGAAGGCACAATCATGTGCCTGCCGTCCTGCGGTGATGACCGCCTATTGCTCGCCGTGGCCGCGCGCGAGGTAATCGGCCGATTGCATCTCCATCAGCCGGCTGACGGTGCGGCCGAATTCGAACGCGCCATTGCCGGAGGGGTAGAGATCCGCAGGGTCGGCATCGGCCGTCGCGATCAGTTTCACGCCGTTTTCGTAAAGCGCGTCGATCAGCGTGACGAAGCGCGCCGCCTCGTTCAGCATGTCGGGGCCCATGACGAGTATGCCGACGATGATCACGGAATGGTAATGCCGCGCGATGGCCAGAAAATCGCTGGAACCGCGGGGCTGGGCGCATAGCCGCTTGAACGAGAAGACGGCGACTCCCTTCAGGCTTTTGGGGACCCACAGGCTGCGCTGCTCGCCGACCTTCAGCTCATGGCCGGTGACATGCTCGGCATCCTCGGGCGGATAGTCGGTCAGGCGAAAGAACGCCTCGCGCGCCTTTTCGGTCGCGGCGGGCCCGGTGGGCGAATACCACACGTCCATGCCGCCCAGCCGTTCGAGCCGGTAATCGGTCGGCCCGTTGAGGGTCAGCGTGTCGAGTTCCGCCTCGATCAGGTCGATGAAGGGCAGGAACAGCCCGCGATTGAGCCCGTCCTTGTAGAGGTCGCGCGGCGGGCGGTTCGACGTTGTCACGACCGTCACGCCCTCGTCGCGGATAAGCGCGGTGAACAGCCGGCTCATGATCATGGCGTCGGCGGTGTTCTTCACGACCATCTCGTCAAAGCAGAGGCAGCGGATGCCTTCGCCAAGCTGGCGCGCGACGGGGGCGACGGGATCGCCGCTTTCTTTCTTGCGCTCGTCGCGGAGACGCTGGTCGACCTCCAGCATGAATTCGTGGAAATGGACGCGGCGCTTGGCGGCGATGTCCAGCGTCTCGTGGAACAGGTCCATCATCATGGACTTACCCCGCCCGACATCGCCCCACATATAGATGCCGCGCGGGCGGGGCGGCTTCTCCCTCTTCAGCCGTGCGAAGAAACCTTGGCTGGCCGGAGATGCCTCAAGCTCCTCCTGAAGGCGCGCCAGACGATGGATCGCGGCCTTCTGCTCCTCGTCAGGCCGCAGCTCGTCATGCGCCAGCAATTCTTCGTATCGCGCGATCAGGCCCGCCAAGATGTCACCTGACCTTGCGCTGCAACATAGTAAAGGCCGCAACCACGGTCTCTTGCTGAACGAGCGTTCCACGCGTGAACAGCATTCGCCCGGTTTCCTTTGTCAGTGTGACGAGCGCGTCTAACGGCATTGCCAGATCGCCGGGACTGATGAACTGGGTGTGCACATCGACGGTGACCACCTTCAGATCCTCATTCCCCGTGATCAATATGCTGGCCGGATAGACCGCCATGTCGATAAAGGCGAGGATGACGCCGCCATGGATCACATCGTTAAAATTGGCATGACGCTCGTCCGGAAATATCCGGATGCGAGCGGTCGCCGGATCGTCCAGCCGCGACAATATCCGCGCAAAAGTATGGCGGTTGAACTGCCCCTCGGGACCGATAACCCACTCTTGCCACCCCGGGTGATCCGGGGCGGGCGCGAATGCAACCGCCGGATGCACTGCCGTCAGACCAGGCGCTCGGCTTCCATCTTCTTGATTTCGGCAATGGCCTTGGCAGGTGACAGGCCCTTGGGGCACACATTGGCGCAGTTCATGATGGTGTGGCAGCGATAGAGGCGGAAGGGATCCTCCAGCTCGTCCAGACGCTCACCCGTCATCTCGTCGCGGCTGTCGGCCAGCCAGCGATAGGCCTGCAGCAGGATCGCCGGGCCGAGGAACTTGTCCGAATTCCACCAATAGCTGGGGCATGCCGTCGAACAGCAGGCGCACAGGATGCACTCGTAAAGGCCGTCCAGCTTGTTGCGGTCTTCCGGCGACTGCAGACGTTCCTTGCCCGACGGGGGCGGCGTCACGGTCTGCAGCCAAGGACGGATCGAGGCATATTGCGCGTAGAAATGCGTGAAATCGGGGACGAGGTCCTTGATCACATCCATGTGCGGCAGCGGCGTGATACGGATCTCGCCCGAACCGCAATCCTCGATCGCGGTGGTGCAGGCCAGGCCGTTCTTGCCGTTGATGTTCATCGCGCAGGACCCGCAAATGCCTTCGCGGCAAGACCGGCGGAAGGTCAGCGTCGGGTCCATCTCGTTCTTCATCTTGATGATCGCGTCCAGCACCATCGGGCCGCAATCGTCCAGATCGATCTCGAAAATGTCGTAGCGCGGGTTTTCACCGCTGTCGGGATCATAGCGATAGACCTTGAATTTCTTTACCTTGCCGCCAGACGACGAGCCATAGGACTGGCTCTTGCCGGTGATCTTGCTGTTCTTGGGAAGGGTAAAGGTCGCCATGATCGTCGCTTTTCCGTTCTGCGGGGCCGCGATGTCACGCCTTGGCGCGTGTGCGGCCCGGTTCTGCGGTGCGGGTTAGCCAAGCTTGCCGCGCTGCACAAGCGGGGGATGCCATTCTTTAATGGCGATTCCCGCGTCAGGGTTCAAGTTTTGTCCCGTTATCGGCCTGTGCGGACGCCGCTTTCTCCTGCCGGTCGTTCCTGACGAGGATGCGCAGAACGATCCACGCCATCGCGCCCATGGCGATATAATGCACTGCACCACCCAGCGCGACGCCCCACGCGATCCCCTGCGCCCCGCCGGAAGGGGCGAAGGCCAAAATGCCCACAGCAGTCGCCGCCACGGCAAGAAAGCGCGACGTTAGCGACAATTTTGCCCGGCCGGTGGAATCGAGCATGGGTTCGAACGCGACGCTTGCGAGTTCGAAGCTGGCGCCCACGACTAGCGCGATCAGGATCGGTTTGCCCGCCGCGAATTGTTCGCCGCCCAGCAGTTCCAGCAGCAGTCCGCCCGCGACCAGCACGAGCAGCACCACGATCGCGCTTCCCGCACCGGCAAGAATGCTTGTCTGGCGGATCAGCTTGCGGAATTCGTCGAGCGCGGAGGCCACGCGCGCGCGTGCAATCTCGGCATAGGCGGCGCGGGCCAGCAGGGTGGAAAGCTTGGCAAGGCCCTGCGCCAATTGCTGCGCCAGCCGGTACAGGCCCGCCGCGCGCGTACCCACCAGATAGCCCACCGCCAGCAGCGGCCCATTGCGATAGGTCGCCTCCAGCGTGGCGGAGCAGAAGGTGATGATGAAGAAGCGGATCACCCCGGGATTGTCGTTCAGCGCGCCGGTGAAATCCTTCAGATGCGAAAGGCGGATCGATTGCGGGCACAGCCTTCGCGCCATGATCCAGTAGATCAGCGCCTCGAGGATATCGATCGCGGCCCATGCGATCAGGAACCGCGCCAGCGTCGGTTCGGTCAGCCAGATCGCAACCGCCGCGACCAGCCGGCCAAGCGGCACCACCGCCTCTACGTAGACCGCCACGTCGAACCGGTCGAGCGCGCGCACGATGCCCGTCGGCGCCGACACCAGCGCCCAGAGCGAGGCGACATTGAACCAGAACGCCAGATCGACGAGTTCGGGATTGAGGCCCAGCGCATCCGCGAACTGGTAGAACGCCAGATAGGCGATGGCGCAGCCTACAAGCGCGCCGCACACGTCCAGCACGCCCGCCAGCATGCCCAGCCGCCCGAACGCGTCCCAGTTCTTGTGATGCACGTGTTCCGCGCCAAAGCGGACGACGACGCGCCACGTCTGGAACCCGGCGACCGCAATCAGTGCCTGCGATGTACCGAAGATCAGCGAGAAGTGGCCGAAATCCTTGAGCCCCAGCGTGCGCGTCAGGATCGCCAGATAGACCAGCGAGCAGATCGCCCCGAACCCCTTGCCGCCGATCAGCCAGCCAAGATTGGCGAGCATGCGCCCCAGCAATGACCGGTCTTCCAGGGCGACGGGACGTTTACGCTTCATAGAGCGGTGCTTGGCTGAACACGCGCGCAGAGGCAAGCGCGGGCAGGGCGGAACTCACCGACATGCGTGCGGCGGGATGGATTGGTGCGCGGCGCGACGGTGATTGCGGTCTGCGAACGATGCCCCTAAACGGCTCGCCATGATCGAACACGCCATATTGCTCAGCGCCGGCCAGGGCTCGCGCCTGCTGCCGCTGACCGCCGAACGCCCCAAGTGCCTTATCGATTTTTCGGGGCGAACCCTGATCGAATGGCAGATCGAGATGCTGGCACGCGGCGGGGTGAAAAGGATCGACGTGGTGACCGGCTTCAAGACCGACGAGGTCGAGGAAGCGCTGGCGCAGATCGACGATCCGCGCGTGAAGGTGACCTGCCATTTCAATCCATTCTTCAAGGTGGCCGACAATCTGGGATCGTGCTGGATCGTGCGGCACCTGATGAAGGACGACTTCATGATCCTGAACGGCGACACGCTGGTATCCGAAGAGATCGTGAATAAGGTCCAGCAAGGCGCACAGGGTCCGGACGGACCATGGCCCATCGCCGTCACCGTCGACGAGAAAGCCGCCTATGACAGCGACGACATGAAGGTCCTGCGCGAACCCGACGGCCGCCTGTTGCATATCGGCAAGACGCTTGCCGCCGAGGAGACCAATTGCGAATCGATCGGCTTCCTTGCGTTCCGGGGCGAAGGCGTCGAACTGTTCCGCGAGGCCGTGCGCAGCAAGATGCGCGAACGCGACGGGGTCGAGCACTGGTATCTGAAGGTCATCGACACCATCGCGGACAGCGGCAAGGTCGGCACCTGCACGATCACCGGCTCGGAATGGGCCGAGGTCGACTTCCTGACCGATATCGAGAATGCGACTGCACTGACCGACCGCTGGGCCTGACCTGCCGCGTCGCTGCCGGCGCGGGGATCAGGCGAAGCGCGTCTTGAGCGCCGTGACCAGCGAGGCGATCTGATCCTCGTCCAGCGTTACGGCGGTCCCCAGATCGGGCAGCTTTGGCCAGCCAGCATCGGGAAAATCCACGCCCTCGAATTGCCGGCTGCCTTCATAGCGCGGGATGACATGCGCGTGGACATGCGGGTCGACCATCATCAGCATCAGATAATTGATCTTGGCATAGCCGGTGAAATCGCGCAGCGCCCGCTCGATCGCGGTGCTGGCGGCCTTCATTTCGGCATGCGCTTCGGCGGACAGGTCCGACAGCGCCGTCACATCGGACTTGGCCGCAAGGACCAGGCTGCCAAGCGTCGGCTGCGCGGGGCGCAGCAGGACGGTCCAATGCTCGAACTCTGCCACCAGCGTTGCGGGGTAGCCGAATTTGCGCATCGTCTCGTTCATGTCGTGCCTCCTTCAGTCGCGGTGTGGATCAGGCTTCCGACAGCCAGCTGGTCAGCCCGCCGTCGCGGGTGCGCGCAACCTCGGCCTGCAGCAGCCGCACGGCATGGATCGCGCAGGAAATCACCGTCCACCATGCCACCGCGACGATGCCGAAATCGGGTCGGCCAAAGACCATCGCGATCAGCAGGATGATCATATTGGGATTGCGCCGCGCGGTGATCAGGCGAAAGCGCGAATCGAAACGCCGCCACACATGGATGTGCATCCCGCCGTTGCGGCGCATGAACACCCCCTCGATCACGCGCTGCAACACATAGCCGCCGATGATCGCGATCATCACCGAATTGAAGCTCTCGGGCGAAAGCTCCATGCCCCAATAGGCAAGTCCGGTGGCCCAGAACCACCACCAGAAAGGCGGGTGGATCAGGTCGATTCCGTGGTCGAACACATTGCCCCACCAGCTGGAGGTGATGGTGCAGCGCGCCAGCTTGCCGTCCACGGTGTCCAGCACCATGAAGCCGAGGCCAACCGCCATGCCCGCCCAATATTCGCCCCGTGCGAACAGCACCGTTGCCAGCACGCACAGCACCGCGCCGACCGCAGTCACCATGTTTGGCGTGATGCCCATCCTTGCGCACAGCCGAGTGATGACCAGCGCCCATTCGGGCCACAGATATTTGGTGAGGATGTCGGTCACGCCTTTATACGCGCCGAAATAGCTCGCCCGCTCGATCCGCCGGATCGTGTCGGGAAACAGCGCCATCAGGAACGGCGTCTCGCGCTTGCGCAGCTGCTTGTTCTCGATCGTCGGGCTGTTCTCATAGGCCAGCACGGTGAGGTTCCCCGGCACCAGCGCCCTGTCCTCGCGGATCGAGGTGCGGATCGCGTCCGCCTCTTCCTCGCTGCGCGCATGGCCAAGCGCGGGGACATTCCCCATCGTCAGCACAAGGCCGGGGTTTTCCGCGATATGGCGCAGCCAGGCCGGGTCCCAGGCATAGGCATCATGGGCGATCACCAGCGTCGCGCCGTCCGAACCCAGAGCGCTGGCGGCCGCGATCCGCCGCGTCCGTTCGCGATTGGAAAGGCCCCAGATCGGGGTTGGGTTCTCTCCCACGCTCTCGATGGCGACGGGTGGCGCGTTCTTAGTCATCACTCGATCCCCTAGATAGAGCCGCGCCGCTTCGCAACGAAGATTGCTCTCGCCGATCCGGTGGCGCTAAGACAAAGAGGATGGATAACAATATTACTGCCAGCCAGGGCAGCGCGCTGATCCTTGCCGGATCGCGGGCAGAAACGGACCCGCTCGCCTTGTCCGAAGGCGTGGCGCACAAGGCGCTGATCCCGATCGGCGGCATGACGATGCTGGAGCGTGTGCACCGCGCGCTGGCGCAGGCAGGCTATCGCCGGATCTATGTCTCGACCTCGGATGAAGGGGTTCGGCGGCTGGCCGAAGGGCTCGGCGCCATCATCGTGCCTCCCGCCGCCGGGCCCAGCGAAAGCGTGGCGCGCGCCTTCGCCCTATCCGGCGCGCCCCTGCTGGTCACGACTTCCGATCATGCGCTGCTGCGGCCCGAATGGGTGCGGGATTTCCTGATCGATGCGCCCGCCGATTGCGACGTGGCGATGCTACTGGCCGAACGCTCGCTTGTCGAAAAGGCCGTGCCCGATACGAGCCGGACATGGCTGCGCTTTGCCGATGGCGACTGGTCGGGCTGCAACATGTTCCTGCTGAACAGACCCGACGCCGAAAAGGCCCTGCGCCTGTGGAGCGGGGTCGAGGCGGATCGCAAGCGGCCATGGCGCATCGTCCGGCGGCTCGGCATCGGGACCTTGTTCAGCTATGCCCTCGGGCGGCTGAGCCTTGCCGAGGGCGTCCGGCAGCTTGGCAGGCGCAATGGCATTGCCGCCGAAGTGGTCGCCGCGCGCGATGGCGAAGCCGCGGTCGATGTCGACAAGGCCGCCGATCTGGTTCTGGCACGGCGATTGCTGGACCGCCGACAGGAGAGTGAATGATGGGCATGCGCTGCGTGATAGTCGGAGGGTCGGGCGGTATCGGCGCGGCGCTGGTCCGCCATCTGGCCGCGCGGGAACATGTCGAGGCGGTCTATGCGACCGCGCGCGACATGGACGCGGTTCCGGACATTGGCGACGTCGTCGCGGTGCCGCTCGATCTGGGTGACGAGGACAGTATCGCCGCCGCTGCCGAACGCATCACGGGCGATGGTCCGCTCGACCTGGTGATCGTCGCCACTGGCCTGTTGCAGCGCGAGCCAGACGTTGCCCCAGAGAAGAGCTGGCGCGCGCTCGACGGGGCGGCGATGGCAGAGGTATTTCGCGTCAACACTATCGGCCCCGCTCTGGTCGCCAAGCATTTCGTCCCGCATCTGCGCGGCGAGGGAAGGCCGCTTTTCGCGGCGATCTCGGCGCGCGTCGGTTCGATCGGCGACAACAGGCTGGGCGGCTGGCATTCCTATCGCGCATCCAAAGCGGCGCTGAACCAGATCATGCGCAATTTCGCCATCGAACTGGGCCGGCGCAACAAGGGTGCGGTGGTCGTGTCGCTGCATCCCGGCACGGTCGAAACCGCGCTGTCCGAACCGTTCAGCAATAATGTCCCCGACGGCCAGATGTTCACCCCGGACTATTCGGCCCAGTGCCTGCTGTCGGTCATCGACGGGCTGGAAGCGAAGGACAGCGGCGGTTTCTTTGCGTGGGACGGACAACCGATCGAGTTCTAGCGCAACGACCTGAAGTCAAACGAAAAAGGCCGCCCCGAATGGAGCGGCCTTTTGCTTTTGGGCTACCGACTATCAGTTGCCGAAGGTTCGTTGCCACCAGCCGCGGCGGGGCGTCTCGTCAGCGGGTGCTTCGGACGTTTCACCGCTCGACTGGCCGTCGTCGGCAGGCGCTTCCGAGGCGTCGTTGGCTGCCACCGGACCATCGCTTGCGGCGGGTTCGGGGGCCGCTTCGGGTTCGGGTGCGGATGCTTCCGGTTCGGTGGGCGTTTCAGCTTCGGGGGCGGGCGCTTCCTCGACGTCGGCCTTCTTCTTGCGGCGTGCGCGCGGCTTCTTGGGCTTTTCCTCGACCGCACCCTCGTCCGTCGCGGCGGTTTCGGCCTCGGCGGCAGTCCCGGGGTCGGCGTCGCTCGCTTCGGTTGCAGGTTCCGGCGCGGCCTTCTTGCGGGTCCGGCGACGCTTCGGCTTTTCCTCCGCGACCGGCTCCTCGGACGGAGCCTCGGCCTCGGCAGGGCTGTCCTGCGCTTCTACCGCAGCAGGTTCGGCGTTTTCGGCCACAGGCTCAGCCTGCGTGCTTTCATCGTCCTGCCCGCCCTGGTCGCCCGTTTCGTCGCGGCTGTTATCGTCACGGCCATTGTCGTCACGGCCAGACTTGCTCCGACGGCGGCGGCGGCGCTTGCGAGGGGCGTTGTCCTCGTCGCCCGATTCGCCATTGCCGCGATTGCCGGACGAATCCCCAGACGAAACCTGCGTATCGCCATCATCGTCGGCGTCGTCGCCATCGTCATTGTCGGACTGCTGATCGCCGTTCTGCTCGCCATCCTCGCGGCGGCCGCGCTTCCGGCGACCGCCACGGCGTCGGCGGCGCTTGTTGCGGCGCGACTGGCCGTCGTCGTTGTCGTCGTTGTCCGAACGGTTTTCGCTTTCTTCCTGCTCGTCCTCGTCCTCGGGCAGGTAATCGTCTTCCTCGTCGACGATGACCTCGAACTTGGGCGTGCCGGTGGGGCGGGGGCCGGACGAACCGACGCGCATCTTGGCGCCTTCGTCCTCGCCCTCGGGAAGGACTTCGACGTTCACGCCATAGCGGTCCTCGATCTCCTGCAAATCGGCGCGCTTGGCGTTGAGCAGATAGATCGCGGCCTCGGTGCTGGCGTGGAGCGTGATGATCGAACCCTTGCCCTTGGCGGCTTCGTCCTCGATCAGGCGCAGCGCCGACAGGCCCGCGCTGGAGGCGGTGCGGACAAGGCCCGACCCGTCGCAATGCGGACAGGTGCGGGTGGTCGCTTCCAGAACGCCGGTGCGCAGCCGCTGACGGCTCATCTCCATCAGGCCAAAGCCCGAGATGCGGCCGACCTGAATGCGGGCGCGGTCGTTCTTCAGCGCCTCCTTCATGCACTTCTCGACCTTACGGATCGAGCTGTTGTGCTCCATGTCGATGAAGTCGATCACGACCAGACCGGCCATGTCGCGCAGGCGCAACTGGCGCGCGATTTCCTTCGCCGCTTCCATATTGGTGTGCAGCGCGGTCGCCTCGATCCCGTGCTCCTTCGTGGAGCGGCCCGAGTTGATGTCGATCGATACCAGCGCCTCGGTCGGGTTGATGACCAGATAGCCACCCGATTTCAGCTGCACGACCGGATCGTACATCGCCGAAAGCTGGTCTTCCGCGCCATAGCGCTGGAACAGCGGGACGGGGTCGGCGTATTGCTTCACCCGGCGCGCATGGCTGGGCATCAGCAGCTTCATGAATTCCTTGGCGGATTTGTAGCCTTCCGGCCCCTCGACCACCACTTCCTCGATCTCGCGGTTATAGATGTCGCGGATCGCACGCTTGATCAGGTCGCTGTCCGAATGAATCAGCGCGGGCGCGCTCGACTTCATCGTGTTCTCGCGGATCTCGTCCCACAGGCGGGCAAGATAGTCGAAGTCGCGCTTGATCTCGGTCTTGGTGCGCTGAAGGCCCGCGGTGCGCACGATGCAGCCCATCGACTTGGGCAGGCTCATCTCCGCGACGATCTGCTTCAGACGCTTGCGATCGGCGGCGCTGGAAATCTTGCGCGAAATGCCGCCGCCGTGGCTGGAATTGGGCATCAGCACGCAATAGCGGCCCGCCAGCGACAGATAGGTGGTCAGCGCCGCACCCTTGTTGCCGCGCTCTTCCTTGACGACCTGCACCAGCAGGACCTGACGGCGCTGGATGACGTCCTGGATCTTGTACCGGCGGCGCAGCGCAAGACGCTTGGCGCGCGCTTCGTCGGCGGCCTTGGAGCGAGTGCCGCCCCCGCCGCGATTGCCCTGACGGCGACCGCGGCCACGGCCACGACCGCGCGAACGATTGCCGTTCTCGTCGCCATTGTCGCCGTTATCGCCATTGTCGTCGTCGGAATTGTCGCCAGAGACCGAACCGTCCTCGATGGTGGAGACCTCGTTCGATTCCTCGTCGCCGACATCCTCGACCCCGTCTTCGCCGGCCATTTCGCCCGCGAACGCATCGCTGCCTTCGTCGTCGTTGCCGTCGTCGTCGAAATGCTGGCCGTCGTCGGAATCCTCGTCCTCGGCGCGCAGACGTGCCTCTTCCTCGGCATGCTCCTGCTCTGCGGCGAGCAGCGCGTCGCGGTCTTCCTTGGGGATCTGGTAATAGTCGGGATGGATCTCGCTAAAGGCGAGGAAGCCATGCCGGTTGCCGCCGAAATCGACGAAGGCGGCCTGCAACGAGGGTTCGACCCTCGTCACCTTTGCCAGATATATATTGCCTTTTATCTGCTTGTGTTCAGCCGATTCGAAATCGAATTCTTCAATCCGGTTGCCTTTGAGCACCGCCACCCGCGTTTCTTCCGGGTGGCGCGCATCGATTAGCATGCGCGTTGTCATTCATGGATCTCCAGACGCGCGACGCTGCAGCCGACCGCGAGCGGCGGGCAGCAGGGTTGGCGCGACATTTCAGTAAGGTGCGCGCGGCACGAACGGGCAAAGTCCTGCAGTCCGGCGCAAAAAGGTAATAGCCGGCATGGCGCGCAATGGGGCGCGATGACGGCGGCGAAAAGCTTGTAACGGAACGACCTGGCGCAAACGCGCCGAAAACGACGATGCCAGCGGCCCTGCAAGACAGGGTGGTCGCCGCAATCATCGTGTTCCTGACCATATCCATCAATTCCAATCCGGGCCCGGACATGTATCCGGGCTGCGCCCATCGCGGTATGACGATGCTGCTGACCGGCCTGTAAGTCGGCAAGGTCCGCAATCTGGTCGTTCCGGCGAGTCAGCGCCAAAGTCGGAAGATATTGGCCGGTATCGAGCGCTCGTCGGCCCTTCTCGAGAGCCGCCGGCCAAGGGGGCCGACTTGCGATGCACCGGATATCCGAACCATCCGACGAATGCGACGCTAGCACCCGCCTGCGGGTTCGGCAATAAAAAGCCTTCGGGCCAGTGGAACATTCGTGCGCGTGACGGGTGTTTGCGCGGCATTTCCGCCACGCGTTGGTCACGCACGGGGTCGCTCGCTGCGAAAATCCGGGAATAGAACGTGCTTGCGCAGACGCTGGACTCTTGTCGGGCGGGGGCGGGACGGGCAATCCGGGCACAATGGAACAGACCGTGCTGCAACTGCAGGCCGAAAACACGCGCCGCTGGCCGCTGATCGGCGGTGCGGTTTGCGCTGCTCTGGCTTTGGGCGCGGCGGCAGGGTTGCTGCTGGCCGATCTGTTTCCTGCTGGCGGACGCGGCGATGCGCTGGTCAGCATGGCGCTTCCCGAAACGCGCGCTGCCGCTCTGCCTCGCATCAGCGCGGGCCGGGCTGGCGACGAGGCGCCGCTGGTGGTGATCGACGCCGGACATGGCGGCTTCGATCCGGGCGCGACCGGTCCGGACGGCATCGCGGAAAAGGATGTCGTGCTGCCCATCGCGCGTGACCTGCGCGAACGATTGCTGGAACTGGGCGCGGTCAGGGTGGCGCTGACGCGTGAGGACGATCGCTTCCTGCCGCTGGAAGCGCGAGTCGCCCTGGCGGAATCGCTTGAGCCAGACATCTTCGTCTCGATCCACGCCGACAGCGCGCCGGTAGAGGAAGCGCAGGGCGCCAATGTCTATGTGCTCGCCCCGCGCGCCAGCGATTCCGAGGCATTGGCGCTCGCGCGCTCGTTCGGCGGCGAGGGCGATGCCAGCCTCGACGAAGCCGCGATGGGAGATGTCGAGGCGGTACTGGCCGAGCTTGCCCGGCGCGAAGTGACCTTGGGTTCTGCGCGCATCGCGGACAGGCTGGAGAATAGGGTCAGGCGCGCGATGCCGGTGCACGGACGTTTCCGGCGCGGCGCGAATCTGGTCGTGCTGCGGTCGGCGCAGATGCCGTCGCTGTTGTTCGAGGCCGGATATATCAGCAACCCCGACGATGCCGCCCGCATCGCCAGCGCGGAGGGACGGAAAGCGATCGTCAACGCGCTTGCCGCGGCCATCACCGCAGGGCTGCTCGCGCCCAGTCCTTAGCCGGCCCGTCGCTAGCTTATCCCCATTCATCGTATCGTCAGGTCCTTTCGTCTTTTCTCTTGCGCAAATGCCATGCTAGTGCCGCCCCGATCATGAGCCCCACCGAGCAATCCCCCTCCATCGCCGGACGCATCGGAAGCGGTTTTGCCGCTGCCCGGTCCGGTTTCGCCCGGCGCTGGCGCGAGAGCCGGCTGTTCAAGGCGCTGGCCATTCTGGTGATCGCCGGGATGCTGGTGTTCGCGGCCGGTTACGCATGGCTGGGGGCGGGGCTGCCATCGGCCGACCGGCTGCTGACCTATCAACCTGCCTTGCCCACCATGGTGCGCGGCGCGGATGGCGAGATCGTCAACAGCTATGCGCGCGAACGGCGCGTTCAGCTGCGCTATGTCGATTTTCCCGAGCAGATGCAGAACGCGTTCCTGGCGGCAGAGGACAAGACGTTCTGGACCCATGGCGGCGTCGATGTCGGCGGTCTTGCGGGCGCGGTCGTCGATTACGTGTCCAAGATGGGATCGGGAGAGCGCGCCAAGGGCGGCTCGACCATTACCCAGCAGGTGGCCAAGAACATCCTTGTGGGCGATGAATATTCGGTCACCCGCAAGCTGAAGGAAATGATCCTCGCCCAGCGGATCGAGGGAGTCCTGAGCAAGGAGCAGATCCTCGAGCTCTATCTGAACGAGATCCCGCTTGGCCGGCAGAGTTTCGGCGTGCAGGCCGCCGCGCGCGCCTATTTCGACAAGGACGTGAACGAGCTGGAGCTGCACGAGGCGGCGTTCCTTGCGATCCTGCCCAAGGCGCCCGAACGCTATGGCCGCAGCCAGTACCGCGACATGGCGATAGCGCGGCGCAACTATGTGCTGGACCAGATGGTCGACAATGGCTGGGCGAGCGAGGCCGAAGCCCGTGCCGCCAAGGCGCAGCCGCTCGGCCTCGTCCAGCGCCGCCGCGAAAGCTATGACCCTGCAGGCGGCTATTTCATCGAGGAAGTGCGCCGCCGCCTGCTCGACATGTATGGCGAGAAGGCCGAGGACGGGCCGAATTCGGTCTATGCGGGCGGGCTGTGGGTGCGCACCTCGCTCGACATGGAAATGCAGAAGGCGGCGCGCAAGGCACTGCGCGCCGGACTGATGCGCTATCACGGAACACGCGGCTGGACCGGCCCGATCGCGACCGTGAACATGGACGAGAACTGGCAGACCCAGCTGATCGTTTCGAACCTTGCCATCGACTACCAGGACTGGCGCGTTGGCGTGGTGACCGAGCGCAGCGGCAGCAATGCGCAGATCGGCTTTAGCGACGGCGAGACCTTTCCGCTGGGCAATCTGCCCGATGCGCTGAAGGCGGGCGATGTGATCGTCGCGTCACCGGACGGTTCGGGCTGGCGGGTGCGCACCATTCCCGAGGTGTCGGGCGGGCTGGTCGTGCAGAACCCGCAGACCGGCCGCGTGCTGGCGATGCAGGGCGGTTTCGATTCGCGCCTCGGCAGTTTCAACCGCGCCACGCAGGCGGAGCGCCAGCCGGGATCGACCATCAAGCCCTTCGTCTATGCGACCGGCCTCGATCAGGGCATGACGCCCGCGACGCTGGTCACCGACGGTCCGTTCTGCGTCTATCAGGGCGCGGCGCTGGGCGAGAAATGCTTCCGCAACTTTGGCAATACCCGCGGCGCGGGCGAGCAGACGATGCGCTGGGGGCTGGAACAGTCGCGCAATCTGATGACCGTCCATATCGCGAACGATTCGGGCATGAACAACGTTATCGACACGTTCCAGCGGGTCGGCATTGGCAGCTATGACCCCTATCTGGCGTTCGCGCTGGGTGCGGGCGATACGACGGTGCTGCAGATGGTGAACGCCTATAGCGCGCTCGCCAGTCATGGCCGCCAGTACGAGGCTTCGGTCATCGACTATGTGCAGGACAAGAACGGCAAGGTGATCTGGCGCGCGGACAAGCGTCGCTGCGGTCGCTGCAACATGGATGAATGGGACGGCAAGCCGATGCCGCGCCTTGCCGAAGCAGGCAAGCAGGTGATGGACGCAGGCACCGCCTATCAGGTCGTTCACATGCTGGAAGGCGTGGTGCAGCGCGGCACGGCGACCCGGCTGCGCGATCTTGACCTGCCGCTGTTTGGAAAGACCGGCACCACCTCGGGCCCGACCAATGCCTGGTTCATGGGCGGTTCGGCCGATCTGGTCGCGGGCGTCTATGTCGGTTTCGACCAGCCGCGCAACCTGGGCGGATGGGTGCAGGGCGGCAATACCGCGGCGCCGATCATCAAGGAACTGATCCAGGACACCAAGGCTCGCTGGCCCACGACCCCGGTGCAGGCGCCCGACGGCATTCGCATGGTCCGCATTGACCGCCGCAGCGGCAAAAGGGTGTTCGAGGGCTGGCCTTCGCTGACCGAATATGTGCCATCCACCATCTGGGAAGCGTTCAAGCCCGACACCGAACCGCGCCGTTCGCTCGACCGCCAGACGCTTGAGGAAAGGCGCATGGCCGCGCTCGCCGCGATCCGCGCGGCACGGGCCGAACGCAGCGCAGCGGTCAGCAATGATGCGGTCGCGATCGACGATACTTTCCTCGAAGATCAGGGCGGCATTTACTGAGCCGAAATAGGGGCCTAAGAAGAGCCCATGAAAAATCGCATCATATCGAGCGTTCTGACGGGCGCGCTGGTCCTCTCCGCACTGGCCGCCGGCCCTGCATCCGCCTCGCTTCCCAAGGGGGCCACTGCGCCGCAGGTGTCCACGACGGGCGCACGGGCGGGCAAGGCGTTCACCTTCAACCTTGCGAATGCGCTGAAGAAGGGGCCGGTCGTGCTCTATTTCTTCCCCAAGGCGTTCACGCAGGGCTGCACGCTGGAAGCGCGCGCCTTTGCCGAGGCGATGCCGCAGTTCAAGGCCGCGGGCGCACAGGTCGTGGGCATGTCCGCAGACGATGTCGAAACGCTGAAGAAATTCTCGACCGAGGAATGCCGCGATGCGTTCCCGGTGGCGCGCGCCACCCCGGCGACGATCAAGGCCTATGACGTGGTGCTCAACAGGGGCGACGATACTGCCGCGCTGATGAGCGACCGCACATCCTATGTCATCGCGCCTGACGGCAAGATCGTGATGGTCCATTCGGACGGCGACTGGCGCGAACATGTCTCGCGCACTCTGGCGGCGGTTCGCGCACTCAAGAGCTGACGAAGCCGTTCGGCAGGCAAATCCGGCTCTCGCTCTCTGGCGTGATACGCCACTGGGCGCACCGGTCTGCCGGTCGTTTTCCCATTGCGCAGAACTGCATTGCGCTCTTTCACATTTCGGGACCCTTCGCTAAGCGGGCGCAAGTCCGGGGGCATGGGGCCCTCACAGGAGAAGTTTCATGCGTGCCGAAGGGCAGGCTCTTGTCGATCGTATCGAGGCATCGCTTGCGCTGATCCGCCGGTCGCTGGACTGGGATCAGGCGCTGCGCCGCCTCGACGAACTCAGTGCGCGGGTCGAGGATCCGAACCTGTGGAACGACCCCAAGCAGGCGCAGGCAATTACGCGCGAGCAGAAGCAGCTGGGCGACGCCGTCAAGGCGGTGAACGAGATCAGCGCCGAGATGTCGGATGCGGTCGAATTCGTCGAGATGGGCGATGCCGAGGGTGACGACAGCGTGGTCAAAGACGGTCTGAACAGCCTGACCGCGCTGGCCGAACGGGCGGACCGCGACAAGGTGGGCGCCCTGCTTTCGGGCGAGGCCGATGGCTATGACACCTATCTTGAAGTGCACGCAGGCGCTGGCGGCACCGAAAGCCAGGACTGGGCCGAGATGCTGCAACGCATGTACGCCCGCTGGGCCGAACGGCGCGGCTTCAAGGTCGAGGTCGTCGATTACAGCGCGGGCGAACAGGCCGGGATCAAGAGCGCGACGCTGCTGATCAAGGGCGAGAACGCCTATGGCTATGCCAAGACCGAGAGCGGCGTGCACCGATTGGTGCGCATCAGCCCGTATGACAGCAGCGCACGGCGGCATACCTCGTTCAGCTCGGTCTGGGTCTATCCGGTGATCGACGACGACATCGAGATCGAGATCAATCCCGCCGACCTCAAGATCGACACCTATCGCGCATCGGGCGCGGGCGGGCAGCACGTCAACACGACCGACTCCGCAGTCCGCATCACCCACCAGCCGACCGGCATCGTCGTCGCCAGCCAGAACGACCGTTCGCAGCACAAGAACCGCGCCACCGCGATGAACATGCTGAAGGCGCGCCTTTACGAAAAGGAACTGGCGGAGCGCGAGGCCGCGGCATCGGGCGAATACCAGGCCAAGACCGAGATCGGCTGGGGCCACCAGATCCGCTCCTACGTGCTGCAGCCGTATCAGCAGGTTAAGGACCTGCGCACCGGCCACATCTCGACCAATCCATCCGACGTGCTCGACGGTGCGCTGGATCCCTTTATCACCGCCGCGCTCGCGCAGCGCGTGACGGGCGAGAAGGTGGACGTGGAGGACGACGATTGATCCATCGGGTCGCCCTGCTTCCGGTTATGGCGGCGTGTCTCCTGTCGGGATGCAATATCACCGATGTGGATGACGGCCGTCCCGAAAGCGCGCGCGAATTTCCCGAAGCCGATCGCCCCGTATCCTCGCTGGGTGCCAGCCAGTTCGCATCCGAACGCGCACGTGACGACCGGCGCGAGGCCGTGACGGTGATGGACCTTGCCAATATCCGCAAGGGCATGACGGTCGCCGACATCGGCGCGGGCGAGGGGTATTACACCACCCGCCTTGCCGAACGCGTCGGCGACAATGGCCGGGTGCTTGCGCAGGACATCGACCGCGAGGTTCTGCAGAGGCTGGGTTCACGCGTCGAGCGCGAGAGGCTGGATAATGTCTCGATCAAGCTGGGACAGGAAGACGATCCGGGTCTCCCCGAAGCCAGCTTCGACCGCATCTTTCTGGTGCACATGTACCACGAGGTGACCGAGCCCTACGCTTTCCTGTGGAGGCTGAGGCCGGCGCTGAACCCCGGCGGGCAGGTTATCGTCGTCGACGTTGACCGCCCCACCGACAGCCACGGGATTCCGCCCAAGCTGCTCTTCTGCGAATTCGAATCGGTCGGCTTCAAGCTGGCCGCTTTCATCCGCCGCCCGGAACTGGCAGGCTATTACGCCCGTTTCGAAGCTGCGGGCCCAAGGCCGGATCCGGCCGACATAGAACCCTGCAAGCAGGACCTTGTTGCAGCAGGGAAGGCGGATGCCAGCGCGGACGGCGCCGGGGACCGCCCTGACAGGATTATAGAAACATGAGTTTTAAGGGACTGCAGCCGATCAACTATGGCGGACGCGAAGTCTGGCCGCTGATCGAGGGCGGGAAGGGCGTTTCGGCGACCAACCACGCCAGTTCGGGCGCATGGGCGGCCGCTGGCGGCATCGGCACGGTCAGCGCGGTGAACGCCGATAGCTATGACGCCGAGGGCAAGATCGTTCCCCAGGTTTACGAGCAGATGACCCGCAAGGAACGGCACCAGCAGCTTATCGACTATGCGATCGAGGGTGCGGTGGCGCAGGTGCAGAAGGCGCATGAGCTTTCGGGCGGCAATGGCGCGATCAATATCAACGTGCTGTGGGAAATGGGCGGCGCGCAAGCCGTGCTGGAAGGCACGCTGGAGCGTACTAAGGGGCTGGTCACCGGCGTGACCTGCGGCGCGGGCATGCCGTACAAGCTGGCCGAGATCGCGCAGCATTACGGCGTGCATTACCTGCCGATCATCTCCTCCGCCCGCGCATTCCGCGCCCTGTGGAAGCGCAGCTATTCCAAGGTGCCCGAGCTGATGGCCGCGGTGGTCTATGAAGATCCGTGGCTGGCGGGCGGCCATAACGGGCTGTCCAACGCCGAAGACCCGCTGAAGCCGGAAGATCCCTATCCCCGCGTCAAGGCGCTGCGCGAGACGATGCGCAAGGAAGGCGTGTCGGAGGATACCGCCATCGTGATGGCGGGCGGCGTGTGGTTCCTGCGCGAATGGAACGACTGGATCGACAATCCGGAACTGGGCAAGATCGCGTTTCAGTTCGGCACGCGGCCGCTGCTGACGCAGGAAAGCCCGATCCCGCAGGGCTGGAAGGACATGCTGCGCACGCTGGAGCCGGGCGATGTGCTGCTGCACCGTTTCTCGCCGACGGGCTTCTATTCCTCTGCCGTGCGCAACCCGTTCCTGCGCAATCTTGAAGAGCGTAGCGCGCGCCAGATCCCCTATTCGCGGATCGAGGCGGGCGACCATACTGTCCAGCTCGACGTCGGCGTGAAGGGCAAGAATTTCTGGGTCACCCCGCATGACCGCGAACGCGCGCGCACATGGGCCGCGGCGGGCGAGACAACTGCGCTGAAGACGCCCGACGACACGGTCGTGTTCGTCACGCCTGAAGAGCGCGAGACGATCCGCAAGGATCAGGCCGACTGCATGGGCTGCCTGTCTCACTGCGCGTTCTCGTCGTGGAAGGACCATGACGATTATACCACCGGGCGTCTCGCCGACCCGCGCAGTTTCTGTATCCAGAAGACGCTGCAGGACATCGCGCATGGCGGCGACACGGACGAGAACCTCGCCTTCGCGGGACATGCGGCCTATCGGTTCAAGCAGGATCCGTTCTACTCCAACGGCTACACGCCCACGGTGAAGGAACTGGTCGACCGCATACTCACGGGCGACTGATCGGATGGGAGGCCGCAGCGGATGGGTGAACTGAAAAAGGGCGCCTGCCACTGCGGTGCCGTCCGGTTCGAGGCGGAGGTCGATCTGACGTCCGCCCGCCGCTGCGATTGTTCGATATGCCGGATGCGCGGCGCGGTCGCGGTCAGCGCGCCGCTCGACAGGTTCACCCTACTGGCGGGCGAAGATGCGCTCCGGCTCTATCAGTTCAACACTGGCACGGCGAAGCACTATTTCTGCGGGACCTGCGGGATCTACACGCATCACCAACGCCGTTCGAACCCCACGCAATACGGCGTGAACGTCGCCTGCCTTGAAGGGATGAGCCCGTTCGATTTCCGCGAAGTCGAGGTCCTCAACGGGCAGGCCCATCCCGGCGATACGGGCGCCACCCGCCGATCCGGCGTTCTGCGTTATATCCCCGACTGACGCATTCGCGCGCATTTGTGTCGGCGGCGCGCTGCCGCGATGTGGCCTTATAAATCACCCGGCTCGAAACCGGTTGAGCGCCGGGCCGTCACTGCCTAGATCATGTGCATGCCCAGCCCACCGCTCCTCGAACTGTCGGACCGTGCGCGAGAGATCTTCCGGCTCGTCGTCGAAGGTTATCTGAGCGATGGACAGCCCGTGGGGTCGAAAACTCTGGCGGGCGGGCTGGATCTGTCGCCTGCCTCGATTCGGTCCGTGATGGCGGATCTCGAACGGCTGGGCCTGCTTGCCGCGCCGCATACCAGCGCGGGGCGGCTGCCGACCGAGACTGGCTTGCGCCTGTTCGTCGACGGCATGATGCAGGTGGCGGAGCCCAGCGCCGCCGAACGCGCCGTAATCGAACGGGAATTGTCCGGAACCGGGCCGGTGGAAACCGCGCTTGCCCGCACGTCTGCGCTATTGTCCAGCCTGTCGGCCTGTGCCGGCGTGGTGATGGTCCCGGCACGCGAACCGCGGCTGCAGCAGATGAGCCTTGTGCCCCTGGGCGACGACCGCGCGCTGGCCGTTCTGGTGGGCGAGGATGGCGACGTCGAAAACCGCGTCATACCGCTGGCGGGCGGGACCGATCCGGCGGCGCTGGAGCAGGCCGCGAACTATATCACTGCGCGGCTGCAGGGACGCACGCTTGCCGAAGCCGCGCGCGCCATGCACCGCGAAATTGCCAGCGAACGGGCCGAACTCGACGATGCCGCGCGCGATCTTGTCGAGCGCGGGCTGGCGGTGTGGAGCGAGGATGCGGCGCGCCGCCCGGTGCTGATCGTGCGCGGGCAGGCCAATCTGCTGGATGAGGTCGCGATGGGCGATCTTGAACGCGTGCGCATGCTGATCGACGATATAGAACGGTCCGAACAGGTCGCAGCGCTGCTCGACAATGCGCGCGACGCGGATGGGGCGCGGATTTTCATCGGCTCGGAGAATAAGCTGTTCTCGCTTTCCGGCTCCTCGGTCATCGCCTCGCCCTATCGCGACCGCGAGGGAAAGGTGATCGGCGTGGTGGGTGTGATCGGGCCAACGCGGTTGAATTACGCGCGGCTCGTCCCCATGGTGGATTTCACCGCGCGCAGCCTTGGCCTCAGCCTTGATGCGCGTGTGGGCCATTCGGGTCGCTAGCAGGGGATCGTTTCCCTCGGCAGCCGGTTTGGCGATAGGGTATTTTCGGAACAGTCAGGAATAGAACTAGCGCCATGAGCGACGACAAAACGCGCGACGAAGCAGTCGAGAATGAATTGAAGGGCGTTCCCGAGGACATGATCGAGGGCGAGGACTCCGAAGGGGAAAGCGTCGACGACGCGCTGGCCAAGCTGGGCGCCGAGCTGGACGAAGCGAAGCAGCAGGTCCTTTACGCCCGCGCCGACACGCAGAATTTGCGCCGCCGGATGGAAAAGGAAATCGCCGACGCGCGCGCCTATGCCGCGACCGGCTTTGCGCGCGACATACTGTCGGTTTCGGACAATCTGTCCCGCGCGCTTGAAGCGATCCCCGCGGAATTGCGCGAGGACGAGAAGTGGAAGGGCCTGATCGCCGGTATCGAGGCCACGGGCCGCGAAATCGACAAGGTGTTCGCTTCGCACGGCATCAGCCGCATTGCCGCCAAAGGCCTTCCGCTTGATCCCAACCAGCACCAGGCGATGATTGAGATTCCGACCGACGATGCCGAACCGGGCACGGTCATACAGGAAATGCAGGCGGGCTACATGATCAAGGACCGTCTGCTGCGTCCGGCCATGGTGGGCGTCGCCAAGAAACCGGATTGATGCGCGCATGCCCCCGGCGTTTGGTCGACGCGGGGGCTCGTACCGTCGGTTCGCTACAAATGTTCAGGAACGTTTGGCCCTGCCTCCGCATTGAGTCTGCAAATTACTCGATGCGGAGAATTGCCATGAACATCAAGACCTTTACCCTTCCTCTTATCGCCGGTGCTGCGCTGGCGACGGCGGGTTGTGCCGACAATTATGCCGTCGAAGGCGCTGCGCTAGGCGCGGCAGCAGGTGCTGGCGTCGGCGCCGTGACCGGTGCTGACGTAGGAACTTCGGCCGCCGTGGGTGCTGCTGCGGGCGGGGCGATCGGTTATTTTACGGACAAGAACGACAGCTGCGACGGCTATAACGAAGCCGGCTATCTCGATAACGACTGCCGCTGATTGATTTCGTAAGGGCCGTACCCTTTCCTATTCCGACTCTCGTCGGAGGATAAGGGTGCGGCCCCTTTCGCTGATCCGGGATTCGTGATCCGCACCGGCCTGCTGCGCGAAGGCTGCCATCAGGCCCGTGCCTAGTCCGGGTTTAGCGGCCTTGTCCCTGCCGACGGTTTGTGCATTGCCGATGCCATTGTCGCTGATCGTCAGCGCCCAACCTTTTTCATGACATTTGAAGGCAATATCCACCTTTCCGTCATGCGCCTCGGGGAAGGCGTATTTCGCTGCATTGGTCAGCGCCTCGTTCGCGAACAGGCCCACCGCGACGGCGGTCTGCCGTGGGATCGAGCACTGGTCTATGTCCATCGCGACCGCCACCTTGCTCTCGAACGCGCCGCGGGCGACACGCTGGACGACATCCGTCAGATATTCATGCATGTCGACATGCACGCCTTCGCCGTGTGTGGCGGCCAGATTGGCGTAGGCACCCGCAAAGGTGCTCACACGCCCGATGGCCTCGTCTAGCGCCGCGACCGATGCCGGATCGTCCAGACGCCGCTTTTGCAGCGACAAAAGGCTGGCGACGAGCGCGAAGTTGTTCTTCGTTCGATGCTCCAGTTCCGCCATCAGCATGTCGCGCCGCTCGATCTCAAGATCGCGGGCGGCCGCGGCTTCGCGCACGGCGCGACGCCATGCTTCGGCAAAGATTACGACGATCATTGCGGCAAAGGCATTGATTGCGACACGCGACGGATCGGTCGGAACGACGAAGCGGAAGGAATGCGTCTCAGGCAGAATGCCCCACCACGCCCACAGGAAGCAGATGACATAGGCGACCAGGCCCGCCTGCCAGCGGCCATACAAGGTCGCGATCAGCACCGTCGGATAAACGAGCGCGAAGGGCCCGGACGTCGGTGCCCACATGTTCAGAACCGACCTCAGCAGGATCATCACTGCTGCTGCAATGATCCCGAAGGCGATACCGACGAGGATGCGCTGCCAGCGCGTGTCCAGCGATCCTGCGAAATCCATCGTCCCTGCGCGCAATCCCATTCCCGACCGTCTACCCTGACTCCCGTTCCGAGGGGGGTGATATTAAAGCAAGGCTGCGCTGTCGATAGATAGTTTTGGCTGCATGAAATGTTATAAACCCGTGGAATGCGGTGCTTTCTTGCCAAATGGCAAGATGCTCTCAAGCTGGTCGAGCGGCGGCGCACCGCGCAGGCCATGGCCGCGACGTAACAGGAAAACGTGGCGCACGATCTCGGCTTGCTGCTCGATCCCATAGCGGACCAGCGGGAGCCCCGGCCGGACTGCATAGTCGTACCGGCAGAACGGGTGGCGCATCAGGACCAGCCAGTACTTGCCCCTTTGCTGCGCCTGCCAGACATGCGTCATCTCGTGAATGAACAGCCCCTGCGCGCTGATCGAGCCATGCGCGAAATCATCGCAGTAAAGCGCGTGCTGTGTCGGGAAATGGATATGACCGCACGGTGCCATCACCGTGTTGCGCGGCTGCAGGGGGAACCATTTGCTGCGCCGGATGGTGACGGGCGTGGTGTCGATCGCGTCGCCGAACACCGACGCGACCAGTTCCTTTTCTCCATCCGTCAGCCCGCGGGTGCCACCTGCGGGGCAGGCGTGGGTGGGCTGTGCAGCGCTCAGTTTTCCATCCCCTCATGCGACGCCATGCCGGAATGATCCATCTCTTCCATCGCGCCCGGTGCGGATGGGGTGGTCGAGACCGGCAGTTCCTCCGAAGGGCCAACGATGCGGGCAATGGCCGAAATCTTGTCGCCGTTCTCCAGCGTCAGGATCAGATCTGTCGTCCCGCCCGCCTCAAGCGAGGGATCGACATCGAACAGCATCACGTGAAAGCCGCCGGGCGCGAATTGCACGGTCTCGCGCGGGTCGAGGACGATGGTACCGGCCGATGCCATCATCGACACGCCGTATTCCATCTTTGTTTCATGCAATTGCGCTTCGCCCACGCCTTCGACCGAGGCTCCGGCAATGCGGACCGGTTCGTCGCGCAGCGATTGCAGGGTGAAATAGGCGCCGCCCGGACGGTCCGCCACGGCGGGCAGGCGAATGGCCACATCGGTAAGCAGGAGGCCCAGCTGAGGCTTGGGCTCGGTCGCCTCTTCCTGCAGGTTCTCGTCCACTTTGGTCGAATCGCCGCAAGCGGGCAGGGCAAGCGGCAAGGCCAGAGCGGCGAGGCAGGCGACGAGGCGCGGCGCGGGGGTCATGTGGCGGTTCCCTGAAAAGCAAGTGTGGATGCCGACCAGATAGGGCGCGGCGCGCACTTGTGCCACCGAAAACCGCCCCTATATCGCCCCCACAATCGAAGAGCCGCCAGCGCTCGCTTGCCCCGATGGGGAGTGTGCCGAACGCGGTGTCCGCAATAGAAGGGTGGAATAAACTCAATGGCTAAAGTTATCGGTATCGACCTCGGCACGACCAACAGCTGCGTCGCTGTGATGGATGGCGACAATCCCAAGGTGATCGAGAATTCGGAAGGCGCACGCACCACGCCCTCGATCGTCGCTTTCACCAAGGACGGCGAGCGGCTGATCGGCCAGCCGGCCAAGCGTCAGGCGGTGACCAATCCCGACAACACGATTTTCGCGGTGAAGCGCCTGATCGGCCGCCGTTTCGAAGACCCCATGACCAAGAAGGACATGGAGCTGGTCCCCTATGACATCGTCAAGGGCAAGAACGGCGACGCATGGGTCAAGGCAGGGGGCGAGGATTATTCGCCCTCGCAGATCTCGGCCTTCACGCTGCAGAAAATGAAGGAAACCGCCGAGAGCTATCTGGGCGAAACTGTCACTCAGGCCGTCATCACCGTGCCTGCATACTTCAACGACGCGCAGCGTCAGGCGACCAAGGACGCCGGCCAGATCGCCGGTCTCGAAGTGCTGCGCATCATCAACGAGCCGACCGCCGCGGCGCTGGCCTATGGCCTCGACAAGCAGGACGGCAAGACGATCGCGGTCTATGACCTTGGCGGCGGTACGTTCGACATCTCGATCCTGGAAATCGGGGACGGCGTGTTCGAGGTGAAGTCGACCAACGGCGACACCTTCCTGGGCGGTGAGGATTTCGATAGCGCGATCGTCGAATATCTGGCCGAATCCTTCCAGAAGAAGGAAAACATGGACCTGCGCAAGGACAAGCTTGCGCTGCAGCGCCTTAAGGAAGCCGCCGAAAAGGCCAAGATCGAGCTGTCGAGCGCGCAGACCACCGAAGTGAACCTGCCGTTCATCACCGCCCGCATGGAAGGTGGCAGCACGACCCCGCTGCATCTGGTCGAGAACATCAGCCGCGCCGATCTGGAACGTCTGGTCGACCGTCTGATCCAGCGCACGCTGGAGCCTTGCAAGAAGGCGCTGGCCGATGCCGGCGTGACCGCCAAGGAAATCGACGACGTGGTGCTGGTGGGCGGCATGACCCGCATGCCCAAGGTGCGCGAGACGGTGAAGAACTTCTTCGGCAAGGAACCGCACACTGGCGTGAACCCGGACGAAGTCGTGGCCATGGGCGCCGCCATTCAGGCAGGCGTTCTGCAGGGCGACGTCAAGGACGTGCTGCTGCTCGACGTCACCCCGCTGTCGCTGGGTATCGAGACGCTGGGCGGCATCATGACCAAGATGATCGACCGCAACACCACGATCCCGACCAAGAAGTCGCAGGTCTATTCCACCGCTGACGACAATCAGCAGGCGGTCACGATCCGCGTCTTCCAGGGCGAGCGCGAGATGGCGGCGGACAACAAGATGCTGGGCCAGTTCGACCTGGTCGGCATTCCGCCCGCTCCGCGCGGGGTTCCGCAGATCGAGGTGACCTTCGACATCGACGCAAACGGCATCGTCAACGTGTCGGCCAAGGACAAGGGTACCGGCAAGGAGCAGCAGATCCGCATCCAGGCGTCGGGCGGCCTGTCCGACAACGACATCGAACAGATGGTGCAGGACGCCGAAAAGTTCGCCGAGGAGGACAAGCAGCGCAAGGCCAAGGCCGAGGCGCGCAACCAGGCCGACAGCCTCGTCCACTCGACCGAGCAGCAACTGAAGGAAAATGGCGACAAGATCGACGCAGGGCTCAAGTCCGAGATCGAAGCCGCCATTGCCGAAACCCGCACCGCGCTGGAAGGCGAGGACGTGGAGGACATCAATGCGAAGTCCGCCGCGCTTGCCGAAAAGGCGATGAAGATGGGTCAGGCCATCTATGAAAAGCAGCAGGCCGAAGCCGCTCCGGCGGATGAAGGCGCGGCTGCCGGCAGCGAGGCTGGCGGAGACGAGGATGTCGTCGATGCCGAGTTCTCGGAAGTGGACGGAGACAGCGAGGGCGAAACCAAGTCGTCGTAACTTATCCGCGCCCGCGTCGGGGCCGGACTTGAAAATCGGCCCGCGGGTCTATTAGGCATGAAACGGTTAACCGACCGCGTTAACCTTGCCGATAGGCCCGCGGGTCTATGTATTCGCGGGTCTGCTGCGTTTTTATATCTACGGCAGGCCATTTGCGGCCCGGGGACGCAATCGTGGTGAGGGTCGCTTCTCGCTGATCAGGAATTTGAATATGCCGATCCGGTGCAGCATCGCGCGAACCGGACGTTACGGAGGTTGAGTGGAAACCGAAATCGACTTTTACGAACTGCTGGAAGTCGAGCGGTCGGCGGACGACAAGACGATCAAGTCTGCCTATCGCAAGCTGGCGATGCGCTTTCACCCGGACCGCAATCCGGGCGATGCGGATGCCGAGGCGCGCTTTAAGGCGATCAGCCGCGCCTATGACTGCCTGAAGGATCCGCAAAAGCGCGCGGCATACGACCGTTTCGGCCATGCCGCTTACGAGCAGGCGGCCAGCGGCGGCGGCGGCCATGGCGGGGGGCAGGGCTTCTCCGACATCGGCGATATTTTCGAGACGATCTTCGGGTCCGCCTTTGGCGGCGCATCGGCTGGCGGCCGCCAGCGGCGCGGCGCGGATCTGCGCTACGACATGGAAATCACGCTGGAAGACGCGTTCCATGGCAAGGAGACGGAGATCTCGATCGAGGTTTCGCAGACCTGCGAGCCTTGCCACGGATCGGGCGCGGAACCCGGCACCGGCAAGCGCGGGTGCGAGACGTGCGGCGGTTTCGGCAAGGTCCGCGCACAGCAGGGCTTTTTCGTTGTCGAACGCGCCTGTCCGACCTGTCATGGGCGGGGCGAAGTCATCGAAACCCCGTGCAAGGCCTGCCGCGGCGAAGGCCGCGTCGACAAGGTCCAGAACCTCGACATCACGATCCCCCCCGGCGTCGAAACCGGCACGCGCATCCGCCTGTCCGGCAAGGGCGAGGCGGGGCCGCAAGGCGCGCCGTCGGGCGATCTCTATATCTTCATGCATGTCCGCCGGCACGAGGTGTTCGAGCGGGACGGCACCAACCTGTTTACCAAGGTTCCGATCACCTTTACCAAGGCGGCGCTGGGCGGCACGGTCAGCCTGCCGGGTCTGGACGGCGAATGGATCACGGTGAACATTCCCGCCGGCGTCCAGTCGGGCGAACAATTGCGCAAGCGGGGTGAGGGCATGCCGGTCCTGCAGGGCCGCGGCCGCGGCGATCTGGTGGTCGACATCCAGGTCGAAACACCGCGCAAGCTTTCGTCAAAGCAAAAGGAACTGCTTCGCGAATTCCAGCAGAGCGAGACCAAGGCGCAGTGCCCCGACGCGATGGGCTTTTTCGAGCGGATCAAGTCGAACTTCACGAAACGCTAGGCGCTGGCCTTAGCTGCTTGTTCGGCCTCCACTTCCTTGCGCAGCGCATCGACGAGAGAGGGGCGGCACAGGCCAGCGTCCCGCTCTTCGTCCAGGATCGCGAGGAACACCTCGTATCGGATGGCCGAAAGCGTGTCGTCCGACAGATAATGCTCCGAACCCAAGGTGGAGGCGACGATCTCGATCATCCGGTCCGCGCCGTGCAGGCGGCCCCATAGATAGTCGTTCTCGCGATAGGCGCGGCTGAAGAAGGCGCCGAAATTATAGAACTCGATCCCGCGCAGGCAGTTCGATGCGCCGCCGGGGCGGATGGCCGATGCGTCCTCGGGCGCGATGCGGTCGATCTTGATCGGTTCGAACTCGTCAAAGCCGCGCGCGCCCAGCAGCGGCAGGGTCGCGATATCGTAAAACGGAAAACCCAGATAGGCGAGCAGCAGAATGCGTCGCTGTTCGCGCGGCAATTGGCCCAGTCCCTCCACCAGCAATGCATCGACCTTCGTATCGGTGGCCGCAAGATCGCGGGTCCGGGCGATGCGTTCGACCGCCGCTTCGGGGTCGGCCAGCACATTGACGGCAAGCGCGTCGAAACCGTCGCCAAGCGCGCTGACGCCGTCGAGGCTGGTATAGATCGAAAGCGCGTCATACACGGCCTTGCGGGCCAGTTCGCGCTTGGCGGGCGGCAGTGCGCCGCCGACATCGTTGGGCGAAAGGCGGCGAGCCAGCAGCCGCAGCCGCCGGATGCGGAAGCCCAGATCATGCGTGCGAAAAAACAGGATCGCCTCTTCGCTTGCGCCAAGCTTGCCGCCCGACAGGCTGCCCAGTCCTTCGTGGCGGAAATGGGCGGACAGCGCGCCGATGACGCTTTCGCGCGCGGGTTTTTCGCCGGGGATCGCGCGGTGGATCAAATTGGCAAGATGCTCGACGATCCCGGCAAACTTGCTGCGGGCATAGGAGTGAAAGGCGAAACCCGCCCGTTCGGCGGCGGCTTGCTGTGCGCGTTTGCGCCATTTGGCCAGCCGTTCGGGGGTGGGGCGGTCAAGGAACAGGGTGCGGCCCAGCAGGCGGTCGACGGTGGCCTCGACCTCCGGGCGCAAGCCTTCGACGATGGCGCGCAGGCGGGCGGCTTCCCGGCTGTGGGCATCGATGCGCTCAAGGTCGTCGCGGATCGGCTGTTCGCGCGGGATCGCCGACAATGCGCCGAAGATCGAGGAGAAGAAGCCGATCTCCTTCGGCTCCTCCCTGTGCGGCCTGCCGTTCAGACGCAATTCGGGATGCGGATCAATATAGATGAAGCGCCGGTCGACTTCGCGCGTGGCAGGCCGTCCGTCCAAGGCGGCGATCGCCTCGGCAAAGGGCGCACCGACCAGCACGGCACCGTCGATCAGCGCGACCTGCTCCAGATCATCCGCATGCGCATGATGCGGCATAATCCGCGATAGAAACGCGTCGCGGCTCGCCCAGCCCATGCCCCGTTCTGCCGCCAGCCTCTCGATCTCGGCAATCGTCAGGGGCGGGAAGGCGCCGGGAAAGCTGCTGGTCGCGCGCGCGGCGAATACCAGATCGGTGCGCGGCGCCATGGTCGCATCGCCGCCATGCGCGCGGAAGGAGATCGGCAACCGGTGTTCGGTTTCGCTCGCCAATGCGGGCGAATGGAGCCGCAAGGGCACGCGGCTGCCGCGAAAGTCGGTGGCTGTCACGAACAGGTCGATCGGGTGGCCGGACGGGATCAGCGACGGCCCATCGCCTTGCTCGGCCATGGCGATCAGCGCGTCGTCGATCAGGCGGGCAAGACCGATCCCCGAAAACGGCGGCGCGAACCAGCGCGACCGGATGAGCCGCGACAGCTTGCCCCGCACTTCCTCGCGCGTTTCGGGCGCGACCGTGCGCGAGACGGCATTACCGGGCCGCCGCAGCGCATATTCGACCAGCGGCTGCGCCCAGAGCTTGGAAAAACGGTTGCCGGGCCGCGCCTCGGGCGCGACCAGCACGTCGCTGTCCGCCCTTTCGAGCCAGAGGCGCGTCAGCGGATCGAGCGAGCGGCCCGTCAGCAGACCTTCGGCTAGGAAGATGGCATTCATGCCCCCCGCGCTGGCGCCCGTCAGAATGTCCGGAATGACCCGCAGCCGCGTTTCGCCCTGTTCGGCGATGGCATCCAGCAGCTTGCGATAGGCCTGCTGCACCGGATTGACCGAAGGCTCGTCGCTGCGCGCATCGTGGCTGGCGCGGGCGAAGTGCCAGATTTCCTTGGTGACACCGTGCATATAGACCGCCAGGCTTACCCCGCCATAGCAGACCAGCGCGATCCTCAATTCTTTCTCCCGCATCGCCCGACTGTGGCAGCAGAGCGGTGCGAAAGCCAAGTGAATTGAACGGGGAATGCGCAATTTTCGCCGATTGCGTTCCCCATCCGTTCCCGATAAGCGAGGCCATGGCGAAACCCAAACGCAGATTCGTGTGCCAAGCGTGCGGCAGCGTCGCGCCCCGCTGGCAGGGACAGTGCGCCGATTGCGCCGAATGGAACACGCTGGTGGAGGAAGCGCCCGCCACCGTCTTCGCGGCCAAGCACGATCTGTCGGGCGGGGGCAGGCCGATCGCCTTCACCGCGCTCGATGCCGATACGCCGCTGCCGGTGCGCCAGCCTACCGGTATGGCCGAATTCGACCGCGCGCTGGGCGGCGGCATGGTGCCCGGTAGCGCGATCCTGATGGGCGGTGATCCCGGCATCGGCAAGTCCACCCTGCTGCTGCAGGCCAGCGCCAGCGTGGCACGCGCCGGGAAGGACGCGGTCTATATCAGCGGCGAGGAAGCGGCGGGGCAAGTTCGCCTGCGCGCAGGACGGCTTGGTCTTGCCGACGCCCCGATCCGGCTGGCCAGCGCCACCTCGGTGCGCGACATATTGACGACGCTGGGATCGATGGAGCCGCCCTCGCTGCTGATCATCGATTCGATCCAGACCATGCATTCCGACCAGATCGAAGGCGCGCCCGGCACGGTCAGCCAGGTTCGCGGCTGCGCGCTGGAACTGATCCGCTATGCCAAGGAATCGGGATGCGTGCTGGTCATGGTCGGCCATGTCACCAAGGACGGGACGATTGCCGGCCCGCGCGTCCTTGAACACATGGTCGATGTGGTGATGAGCTTTGAGGGCGAGCGGTCGCACCAGTACCGCGTGCTGCGCGCGCTGAAGAACCGTTTCGGCGCGGTGGACGAGATCGGGGTCTTCGCTATGGAAGGTGTCGGCCTGACCGAGGTATCGAACCCGTCCACCCTGTTCCTATCAAGCCGGGACGAGCCCGTCGCCGGAAGTGCCGTCTTCCCGGCGCTGGAGGGTACGCGGCCCGTGCTGGTTGAGATACAGGCGCTGATCGTGCGCCTCCAGTCGGGCGCGACGCCGCGAAGGGCGGTGGTCGGGTGGGATTCGGGCAGGCTGGCCATGTTGCTGGCGGTGCTGGAATCGCGCTGCGGGCTGAATTTCTCCTCGGCCGAGGTCTATCTGAACGTCGCGGGCGGCTATCGCCTGTCCGACCCGGCAGCGGATCTTGCGGTGGCGGCGGCGCTCGTTTCGGCGCTGGCGGACAAGCCGCTGCCCAAACAATCGGTGTGGTTCGGCGAAGTCTCGCTGTCGGGAGAGATCCGTTCGGTCGCCCACGCACCCCTACGCCTGAGGGAGTCGGCGAAACTGGGCTTTGACAAGGCTTTCGGACCCTCTCTAAGTTCGGCGTCGTTAAGCTCGGAACAAGGGGGTGTGCGATATGACGCGCTCGACCTCTTGATAGGCCTCGTCGACAGGGTGGTGGGCGCAGACTGATTTCATGGACATTTCCGGAATGAACTTCGCCGGTTTCGATCTGGCCGTGCTGGTGATCGTGGGCCTCGCGGCGGTCGGCGGACTGCTGCGTGGTTTCGTGCACGAGGTGCTGTCGCTGGGCGCATGGATCGCGGCGATCGCGGCGATCTATTTCTTCCACGCGCCGCTGACCGAAATCCTGGTCGGTTTTTTCAAGGACAACCAGACCAACGCCGGCCTGCTCGCGTTCGTCCTCTTGCTCCTCGTGCCCTATGGCGTGATGAAGCTCGTCGCGCGCTGGGCAGGGGGCAAGTCGCGCAATTCGGTGCTGGGGCCCATCGACCGCGTGCTGGGGATGGGTTTCGGCATCGTGAAGGGGGCGATCCTTGTGGTGCTGTCCTTCTCGATCCTGGCGCTGGGCTACGACATGGCGTGGGGCGCGGAAGGCAGGCCCGACTGGATCAAGCTGGCGCGCAGCTATCCCTTCGTGAATTCGGCCAGCAATGCGCTGGTCGAGACGATATCCGCGCGGCAACAGGATCTCCAGGATTCGGCAGAGGCGATCTGATGCATTCACCGAGCCCCCGCCGCCCATGAACGCGGCTCGCCTATATACGCCGCAGGTGCTGGCGTCTGCCGTGTCGCTGGCGCGTTACCCGATGACCGACGCGCTGCCCCTTCGCGGTTCGGCGCGTTCCGCCAGTTGCGGAAGCACACTGGAAATCGGGCTTGCGCTAAATGGAGCGGGGCGGGTCGAGACCATCGGCGTGTCGGCGCAGGCCTGCGCGATCGGTCAGGCGGCGGCGGCGCTATTCGCCGAAGGCGCGTCGGGACGCGCTGGCGCGCAGCTTGCCGCCACGGCGGATGATATGAGGGCGTGGCTCGCGGGGCAGGGCGGCATGCCCGACTGGCCGGGGATCGAGCTTATCGAACCGGCGCGCGCCTATCCCGCTCGTCACGGCGCGATCATGCTGGCTTGGGATGCCGCGCTCAGGGCCTTGGAAAATGCCGGCGGATCTGCCGCCGGGCAGCAGGCCTGAGCGCAGCGTTCCACCGATCCGTCACCGGCGGTTCTTGGCAAGCGCGCCTGTCGCGGGCTAGGGATTGCGCATCAAGTTGGGGAGACGGGAATGGCGCAAGCAGGCTTGGCGCAGGATGGGTCGGCCGGGCTCGACGAGGAACTCAGCGGTTCGGACATCCGGCTGGTGATCGGAGCCTCCTCTGTCGGGACCATCTTCGAGTGGTACGATTTCTTCATCTATGGCACGCTTGCCGGACTGATCGGCGCGGCTTTCTTCCCCTCTGACAATGAAACGCTTCAGATCCTGCTCGTTTGGGCAGGCTTTGCGGTCGGTTTCGGCTTCCGGCCTCTGGGCGCCATCCTGTTCGGCTTTCTGGGCGACAGGCTGGGCCGCAAATACACGTTTCTGGTCACCGTAACGCTGATGGGGATCGCCACGGCGGGGGTTGGTCTTATCCCCTCCGCGGCTACGATCGGGATCGCAGCCCCCATCATCGTGATCGTCCTTCGCATTCTGCAGGGCCTTGCACTGGGCGGCGAATATGGCGGGGCGGCCATCTATGTCGCCGAACATGCCCCGCCGGAAAAGCGCGGTTTCTACACGTCTTTCATCCAGGCCAGCGTCGCGGGCGGCTTCGTTCTGTCCATCGCGGTCGTGCTGGCGTGCCGGTTCCTGATCCCTGCCGACGATTTCGCGGCATGGGGCTGGCGTCTTCCGTTCCTGCTGTCGCTGGTGCTGCTGGCCGTATCGCTATGGATGCGGCTCAAATTGTCGGAAAGCCCGGTGTTCAAGGCGATGAAGGCCGCGGGCGAAACGTCGAAGAACCCTTTCGTCGAAAGCTTTACCTATCCGGGCAACAAGTGGCGGATCCTTGTGGCTCTGTTCGGAATCACCGGATCGCTGACGACGATCTGGTACACGGCATTCTTCTCAAGCCTGTCGTTCCTCAAGGGGCCGATGCGGGTCGACGCGCTGACGACCGAACTGCTGCTGTTTGCGGGCGGACTGATTTCGATGCCGCTCTATGTGGTGGTCGGCAAATGGTCCGATCGCGTGGGCCGCAAGAAGCCGATCGTCATCGGCCAGGTCGTTACCCTGCTACTGCTCTTCCCGACATTCTGGTTCATGGGGCAGATGGCCAATCCCGGCCTGGTGCAATCCGCCAACGCCAATCCGGTCAGCGTGGCAGGGCCGCACTGCGATTACGATCCGTTCGCCGATGCGCAGGCAACCGATTGCGGGCGATTGATCGAGGATCTGACGACAAGCGGCGTCCCCTATACGCTGTCCGAAGCACCGGTCCTGTCGTTGGGCGTCGGCGCGAGCACGGTGATGGTGCCGGATTATCCCGCCGTCGATCCGGCCAGCAGGCGGGCAGCCTTGCAGGAACGGCTGTCCGCGGCTGGCTATGACTTTTCGACGCAGCATCCGGGCCCGTTGCAGATTGTCGGCGTGCTTGCCGCGCTGTCGGTTCTGGCGGTGATGTCGGCGCTGACCTACGGGCCGGTCGCGGCTTTGCTGGCAGAGATGTTTCCGCCGCGCATCCGTTACAGCTCGATGTCGATTCCCTACCACATCGGGGCCGGTTATTTCGGCGGTTTCCTGCCGCTGATCGCTGCCTATATCATTGCGCGCACGGGGGATGCCTATGCAGGTCTGTGGTACACTTGGGGCTTCATGCTGATCGGGCTGATCTTTGCGGTGATCGGATTGAAGGGCGGCCCGCCAAGAGATTTCCACGAAGCGGAATTGGATGAAACCGGGGCTGGCGCGCGCCGCGGCGATGTGCGAACGGCGGTGAATGACGGCTGATTCCGGCGATCCCCGCGCTTTCCCGCATCCCTCCTTGCCTCAGCCGCCGCTGCGTCTGGCTTTCGATGCCGAGGCGCTGGGTTCGAACTGGCGGGCGATGGACCGCCTGTCCAAGGGGGCAAGAACGGGCGCGGCGGTCAAGGCCGATGCCTATGGTACTGGTGTCGACCGTGCGGTTCCGGCCCTGATCAAGGCGGGATGCCGCGATTTCTTCGTCGCGCATTGGTCGGAGGTGCCAGCGGTTCTGGCTCATGCACCGGCAGTTTCGATCTCGGTCCTGCTGGGGCCGATGACGGATGCCGATGCGCGCTATGGATTGGAAACCGGCGTGCGGCCGGTCATCAACAGTATTGAACAGGCTCGGCGCTGGGTGGATGCCGGGGGCGGCAAGTGCGACCTGATGGTCGACACGGGAATGAACCGCCTTGGCCTGAGGGTCGGGGACATATCGGATCCCGCCATCGCGGCGCTGGATATAGAAGTGCTGATGTCGCATCTTGCCTGCGCGGACGAGGATGCGCCGCTCAACGCGCAGCAATGGCAGGCCTTTGCCGATGTCCTGCCGCATGTGCGTCATCGCAGCGCCAGCCTTGCCAACAGCGCGGGCATCGCGCTGGGCGATAAATACCACTTCGATCTCACGCGTCCCGGCCTTGCGCTTTACGGCGGCATTCCGCGCAGCGAACTTGCGGAAGCGGTGCAGCAGGTCGTCACGCCGGAAGCGGCCATCGTGCAGATCCGCCGCGTGCCCGCGGGCGAGACCATCGGCTATGGCGCGACCTTTACCGCCGCGCATGACATGCGTGTGGCCATACTTTCGCTCGGCTATGCGGACGGCTATCTGCGTTGCTGGTCGGGCCTTGGCGCGTTCACGGCGCAAGACGGGGCGGTCCTTCCCGTGCTGGGCCGCGTGTCGATGGATCTGACCGCGGTCGACATCACCGCAGCGCCGCATTTGCAGGAAGGTGACTGGCTTCGCGCCGAATATTCGCTGGCCGATGCGGCGCAAGCCTCTGGATTGTCGCAGTATGAATTGCTGACGGCCACCGGACCGCGCTTGCGGCGGGGATAGCTTGCAGCATCGGGCCCGGCCGTGCTATTAGCATTTGCAGCAAACTTGCGCAGCATTGCTGGAAATGCCCGGGTTGCATCCGCCATTTCTGAAATGGGGCGCAATTCAATCCTGGGGGATATGTGGCGGATAAAGAAAAATCGGATGATGTGATCATCATCAAGAAATACGCGAACCGGCGTTTGTACAACACCGATTCGTCCAGCTATATTACCCTCGACCATCTTGCCGAAATGACGCGCGAGGGGGTTGAGTTTCAGGTGATCGACGCCAAGAGCGGCGCGGATATTACCCACCAGATCCTGACCCAGATCATCATGGATGAGGAAGCGGCCGGCTCGCAGATGCTGCCCGTGGCTTTCCTGCGCGATCTGATCGGCATGTACGGCAATTCGATGCAGGCGATGGTGCCGCATTACCTTGAAATGTCGATGGCGCAGTTCCGGGAAAACCAGCTGAAGATGCGCAAGGCGTTCGAGGATTCGATGGGCAGCAATCCGCTCGCCAAGCTTGCGCAGCAGAACATGGCGATGTTCAAGGCGGCGACCGATGCCTTCATGCCCGGCATGGTCAAGGGCGCGCCCGAAGAGGGTGAAGCCAAGGAAGAGGACGCAAAGCCCTCGGCCCAGTCCAGCGACGATCTGGACGAGCTTCGCAAGCAGATGGCCGCGATGAAGGAACAGATCGACAAGCTGAGCAACTGATCGAATGCGCGCCGGTCGTGATCGTCACGGCCGGACGCGCAATCGAATGGGCGCGGTCTTACGGGGTCGCAATCGAACGTGTTGGCGCACTGCCTCTTGGCAATGCGTTCTTGCGTCAATAAGGGGGCCGGTTCGAGCCCCCTTTTTCGTGCTGACTCGACGCGCCGATGTTTCGCCCGTGGCGCCGGGCCGTTCTTTATCAAGGTTTGCCGCTTAGTGACCGCGCCCTCGAACCATCAGAACCATCCCCAGCAGGCCACCATCCGCCACGCGCTCGACATCTCGCGCAAGGACGATTTCGCCGCATGGTATCAGGCCGTGGTCAGCCAGGCCGACATGGCCGAGGAATCGGGCGTGCGCGGCTGCATGATCATCAAGCCATGGGGCTGGGGCATCTGGGAGCGTATTCAGCGCCTGCTGGACGACCGGATCAAGGAAACCGGCCACGACAATTGCTATTTCCCGCTGTTCATCCCGCTGTCCTATTTCGCCAAGGAAGCCGAACACGTCGAGGGCTTCGCCAAGGAGATGGCGGTCGTCACCCATCACCGGCTCAAGGCCGAGGATGGCTCGCTGGTCGTCGATCCCGACGCAAAGCTGGAAGAGCCGTTGGTGGTCCGCCCTACGTCCGAGACGGTGATCGGTCAGGCCATGGGCCGCTGGATCCAGAGCTGGCGCGACCTTCCGCTCAAGCTGAACCAGTGGGCCAATGTCGTGCGCTGGGAAATGCGCACCCGAATGTTCCTGCGCACCAGCGAATTTCTCTGGCAGGAAGGCCACACCGCCCATGCCACGCGCGAAGACGCGATGGACGAGACGCTGCTGATGCTCGAAGTCTATCGCAGCTTTGCCGAGGATGTGCTGGCGATGCCCGTCGTCGCAGGCGAAAAGCCTGAGAACGAGCGTTTTCCGGGCGCCGACGCGACCTTCTCGATCGAGGCGATGATGCAGGACGGCAAGGCGCTGCAGGCCGGCACCTCGCATTATCTGGGCACGACCTTCTCGCAGGCGGCGGACATCAAGTTCCAGGACGATCAGGGCGCCGAGCAATTGTGCCACACGACCAGCTGGGGCGTATCCACGCGGCTGATCGGCGGCGTCATCATGACCCATGGCGATGATGACGGGCTGCGCGTCCCCCCGCGCATCGCGCCGCACCAGATCATCATCCTGCCCATGCTGCGCGGCAAGGATGGCGACAGCGACATCCTGTCCTATTGCGAAGAAGTTCGTAAGACCCTGACCGCGCAGGACGCGTTCCGCGAACCCGTGCGCGTGCTGCTGGATCAGCGCCCGGGCAAGGCCGCGCAAAAGCGGTGGGACTGGGTCCGCAAGGGCGCGCCCATCATCCTGGAGGTCGGCCCGCGCGACATGGCGAGCGAGCAGGTGTCGGTGCTGCGCCGCGACCGGCTCTGGCGCGAGGACGGCAAGGCGGACATCAACGGCGAAGCGCGCGACGATTTTCTCTTCAACGCGGCCGGTATTCTGGAACAGATCCAGGAAACCCTGTTCACCGAGGCGCAGACCCGCCGCGACGAGGCGATCCGCACCGACATTTCGGACATGGACGCGGTTGCCGAATATTTCGCGGAAGGTGCTGTGAAACCCGGCTGGGTCCGCGCGGCATGGTCCCGCCCGACCGGTGCCGAACTCGACACGGTGGTGGAACAGCTCAAGAGCCTGAAGCTGACCTTGCGGAATATCCCGTCGGACAGCGACAAGCCCGAGGATCCCTGCATCTTCACCGGCAAGGAAGCGGTGGAATATATCTATATCGCACGCGCTTACTAGGCAGGGCCCTTGCCAAGCGCGGGAGCGCGACGCACAGTGCGGGTCATGAAAATCCGCTCTACTGTCGCTGCGCTCGCCGCGCTGGCCTGCGCCACGTCCCTGCCGCCCTCCGCCTTTGCCCAGAGCGAATCCGACATCCGGATTTCCGAGGACCGGCTTCGCGCCGATATCGACACGCTGGTGGGTTTCGGCACGCGCAACACGCTGTCGGTGCAGGATCATCCGACGCGCGGGATCGGTGCCGCGCGCCGCTGGGCCGAGGCGGAGTTTCGGCGGATATCTGAGGAATGCGGCGGGTGTCTGCAGATCGCGCTGCCCGAACGCATGGTGCAGGGCCGCCGCATTGCCGAGCCGACCCGGCTGGTCAACGTGCTGGCCATCCAGCCCGGCACCGAGCGCCCGAACGAGGTCGTGATCGTATCGGCCCATATCGATTCCATGGCATCCGATCCGACCGATGCGACGACCGATGCCCCCGGCGCGAACGATGACGGGTCCGGCACGGTCCTGATATTCGAGGCGGCGCGCAACCTCTCGCGCTTCAAGTTTCCGACCACCATCGTCTATGCCGTGCTCTCGGGCGAGGAACAGGGCCTGTATGGCGGCAAGCTGCTGGCCGACTATGCCGAGGAGCAGGGCTGGACGGTCAAGGCGGTGCTTAACAACGACATCGTGGGCGGCAGCCACGGGTCGGACGGTTTCACCGACGACGGCCATGTGCGGGTCTTTTCCGAAGCCGTTCGCGCCGATGCGGGCGACGAGCAGCGCAGCGACATGCGCCGCAATGGTGGCGAGAATGACGCGCCTTCGCGCAATCTCTCGCGTTGGCTGGCCGATCTGTCCGAGAATGACGGCGACGACGCTCTGACGGTGCGGCAGGTCTGGCGCGCCGATCGCATGGGGCGCGGCGGCGATCATTTGCCGATGCTCGAAAAGGGCTTTCCCGCGGTCCGCCTGTCCGTGGCGGTCGAGGATTACGAACACCAGCACCAGAACGTCCGGACCGAGGAAGGCGTGTTCTATGGCGACGTGCCCGACGAGATGGATTTTCCCTATCTGGCGCGGGTGACAAGGCTCAACACGCTGGCGCTGGCAAAGCTAGCGCGCACGCCGATGCCGCCGCGCGTGACGGCGGATGCCGCCGTGCGGACCGACACGCTGGTCGAATGGCAACCCTCTGAGGGGGCAGCCGGATATGCGCTGTGGCGCCGCCGCACCGACGACGCGGCTTGGGAACGTGTGCGCGAAGTGCCTGCAGGGACGACCAGCAGCACGCTGAACCTGCGCGGCGACGACTGGATCGTGGGCGTCTCGGCCATCGCGGCCAGCGGCGCGGAAAGCCCCGTCGCGGCAGCCGTGCCGGGCGGCGCGTTCTATCCGCTTGCCGCTGCGGAATAGGCACCGCTTGGCAAGCGGGCCGGGCAGGGCCACATAGGGTCCAATGGCACATCACAAGAAATTCGAAGGCCTGCCCAGCAAGGAGCAGGTCATGGAGCTTATCAACGGCTCTGACACCCCCGTCGGCAAGCGTGAGATCGCGCGTCACTTCAAGCTGAAGGGTCAGGAGAAGATTGCGCTCAAGGCCTTGCTGAAGGACATGGCCGAAGACGGGCTGATCGACGGCAAGCGCACCGCGTATCACCGCATGGGCGGCGTGCCCAAGGTCACCGTGCTGCGCGTGGTCGAGATCGAAGAGGGCGAGGCTGTCGCCGTTCCCGAGACATGGGATCCCGACAGCGGGCAGGCCCCGCCGCGGCTGCGCGTGGTCGAACCCAAGGGCAAGGCGAAGCGCGCCTATCCCGCCCTGCGCAAGGGCGACCGCATCCTGGCCCGGACGGAAGAGGCCGGAAAGGGCTGGATCGCCCATGTCATGCGCAAGCTGCCCGACCGGGCCGAGGCGCTGATGGGCGTTGTCGAGATCGACGGCAGCGGCAAGGGCTGGCTGGCGCCGGTCGAGAAATCCGTGCGCAATTCGATGCCCATCGCCGATCTGGGCGGGGCCGAGGAAGGGCAACTTGTGCTGGCCGAACCGGCGGGCAAATCGCCCCGTTCGGGCGTGAAGGTGACCGAGGTGCTGGGCGACCCGCTCGCACCCAAGAGCTTCAGCCTGATCGCGATCCATAAATACGAGATCCCGCATGTCTTCACGAACGAGGTGCTGGACGAGGCAGAGACCTCGGCCCGGCTGCCGCTGTCCAGGGACGAGCGCGAGGATCTGACCGGCCTGCCCATCGTCGCCATCGATCCCGCCGATGCGCGCGACCATGACGATGCGATCTGGGCCGAGCCCGACGACAATCCCGACAATGAAGGCGGGTGGAAGGCGCTGGTCGCGATTGCCGATGTCAGCTTTTACGTCCGCCCCGGCATGAAGATCGACCGCGAGGCGCGCAAGCGGGGCAATTCGGTCTATTTCCCCGACCGCGTCGTCCCCATGCTGCCCGAAGTGCTGTCCGCCGACGTCTGCTCGCTGGGCGAGGGTGAGGATCGCGCTGCGATGGCCTGCCACCTCACCATCGACGCCGACGGGCGCGTGAGGAACTTCCGGTTCACCCGCGCCATCGTTCGTATCCACGAGGTGATCGCCTATGAAGACGCGCAGGAGCGGATCGACGACGGCGACGCGCCCGAGCATCTGAAGAACCTATGGGGCTGCTGGAAACGGCTGGCCTCTGCGCGTGACGACCGCGAGCCGCTCGACCTCGACCTGCCCGAACGCCGCGTCGTGCTGGACGAGAAGGGGCGCATCGACGCCATCGTCGTGCGCGAACGGCTCGACGCGCACCGCGTGGTCGAGGATTTCATGATCGCCGCCAATGTCGCCGCCGCCAAGGCGCTGGAGGCCAAGGCCGCGCCCGTCGTCTATCGCGTCCACGAAACGCCGAGCCGGGAGAAGCTGGTCTCGCTGCGCGACTACCTCAAGACCATGGATCGCAGCCTGTCGCTGGGTCAGGTGATCACCCCTTCGCTGTTCAATCGCCTCATCAAGGATGTGGCCGACGTGGCAGAGAAGGAACTGATCATGGAGCAGGTGCTGCGTACGCAGATGCAGGCCTATTACGGGCCGCGCAACGCAGGGCACTTTGGCCTGTCGCTGGGCAGCTATGCGCATTTCACCTCGCCCATTCGCCGCTATGCCGATCTGCTGGTCCACCGCGCACTGGTCGATGCCTATCGGCTGGAGCAGCCCAAACCGCAATCGAACGCCATCCCCGATGGCAGCGGCCTGTCGGACCGAGACCGCGAATCGCTGGACCGCGTGACCGAAGCCATCAGCCGCGCCGAACGCCGCGCGATGGAGGCGGAGCGCGATACCATCGACCGCTATGTCGCGGCATGGTTATCGGGCCGCGTGGGCGAAACCTTTGAAACTCGTGTCACCGGCGTGCAGAAATTCGGTCTTTTCGCGACCATTCTGGGTCTCGGCGGTGACGGTCTGGTGCCCGTATCGGTGCTGGGGGATGAGCGTTTCAACTATGACGACAAGGCGCAGGTGCTGGTCGGGCAGGAAAGCGGCACCACTTTCCGCGCGGGCGACCGCCTGACATTGCGGCTGGCAGAGGCCAATCCCCTGTCCGGCGCGCTGAAATTCGAACCGCCCGAATTCGCCGGCAGCATCGAACCGCGCGGCAACCGGCCCGCGCCGCGCCGCAAGGCGAAGCCGCAGATCCGCCACGACAAGGCGGGCAAGCATGTCGTTGGAAAGCGCGGCCGACCGGGGAACATACGGCATCAGGGCCGCAAGAAGTGAGGGTTTGCTGAAACGATCCTCCCGCCCGTCCGTTCGGATGGAAAGGAGATTCTTATGCTGACCCCGAATTCGAAGGTTCCCGAACTCGCCCTGCCGCTGACGATTGATGCGCGGTTCAAGCTGGCGCATCAGTCGCCCGACTACATGACGATGCTGGTGTTCTATCGCGGCAAGCACTGCCCGATCTGCAAATCCTATTTGGAGCAGATCGCCGACCAGCTCGACGATTTCACCAGCCGCGGAATTTCGATCTTCGCCATCTCGATGGATAGCGAGGAGCGGGCGATGGTCGTCGACCGCGAATGGGATACGGGCGACCTGCCGCTTGCCTATGATCTGTCGGCAGAGCAGGCGCGCGAATGGGGCCTCTATCTGTCCGAGAAGCGCGAAGGGTCGGACGAACCCGACATGTTTTCGGAACCCGGCCTGTTCCTGATCCGGCCCGACGGCACGCTATTCTTTGCGCAGGTGCAGAGCGCGCCTTTCACGCGGCCTCCGCTGGACGAACTGCTCAAGGGCATCGATTTCGTGAAGAAGAACGACTACCCGGCGCGGGGCACTGCGACCGGCAAGGTCCACGCATAAAGCTGAATTCAGCACCTAGCTGAGCGCGTCGACCTCCTCGTCGGTCAGCGCGCCCGGTACGATCATAAGCGGGCAGGGCAGCTGTCCGGCGCGTTGGCCTGCGAAGTGGGCGATCAACGGGCCGGGCGCACCCTCGGCCGCCGCGCCCAGCACCAGTGCGGCGATACCGGGATGCTCGGCCAGATAATCCTGCACCACGCGGGTCGCATCGCCGACCTTGACCGCGATCGACGGCATCCTGCCGGATTCCTCGAACAAGGAACCCGCCGCGGCCATCACCAGAACCTCGGCGCGGCTTTTCGCCTCGTCCTCGATCGTGGCCTGCACGCCGCCGAACGCCACGAACTGCTGTTTGGGCACCACGGCGATGATGTGCACCGCGCCTCCGGTATCCAGCGCGCGCCGCGATGCAAAGCGCAGCGCAGTGCGGGACTCCGGGGTTTCGTCCATGATGACGAGATAGATGCGCATTGCGAATATCGGCCTGCCAGTTGAACTATCTGCAAAGCCTGCGGCACGTCGCGGCTTTTCGCAAGAGGATGACGCAAATCCGGCCTTGACCCATTCCGGTTAAGGCTAGAGATATGCTCCGAAATTCTCCCCGCCATGGCCTTCCGATCCCCCGGATACGGCCAGCAATCAAAGCCAGGAACGCCGACGATCATGCCGATCTCTCTCAAGATGCCAGCCCTGTCCCCCACCATGGAAGAGGGCACCTTGGCCAAGTGGCTCGTCAAGGCCGGCGACAAGATCGGACCCGGCGACATCATTGCAGAGATCGAGACCGACAAGGCGACGATGGAATTCGAATCCATCGACGAGGGAACGATCGCCGCCATCTCGGTGGATGAGGGGACCGAGAACGTGAAGGTCGGTACGGTCATCGCCGTGCTGGCCGAGGAAGGCGAGAATCTGGAGGAAGCCGCGAAAGCCGGTGCCAGCGCTGCGCCCGCGCCCAGTTCCGCGCCTGCCGCTTCGGAATCCGCTTCCGCTGCTTCGCCCAGTTCTGCTTCGTCAAGTCCTGCTTCGTCCAGTCCTGCTCCGACCGCTTCCGCGGCTCCGGCACCTTCTCCGGCCGCGTCGGGTGACCGCGTGTTCGCATCGCCGCTCGCGCGCCGTCTGGCCGCTGAGAAGAACATCGACCTTGCCCAACTGCAGGGCAGCGGACCGCGCGGGCGGATCGTGAAGGCCGACATTAAGGGCGCAAAGGAAGGCGCGGCGAAATCCGCTCCGGCTGCGGCACCGGCTGCCGGTGCGCCCGCCGCTGCTCCGGCCTCCACGGTCGAGATGTCGGACGAAACCCGCGCCATTCTCGATGCGCGCATTCCGCATCAGGTGTCGAAACTGTCGGGCATGCGCAAGACCATCGCGCGCCGCCTGACCGAATCCAAACAGCAGGTTCCGCACATCTACCTGACCGTCGATGTCCGGCTCGACAAGCTGCTGGCGCTTCGCGGCGAGATCAACAAGGCGCTGGAAAGCCAGGGCGTGAAGGTGTCGGTCAACGATCTGCTGGTCAAGGCGCTGGGCAAGGCGCTGATCGCGGTGCCCGAATGCAATGTCGCGTTCTCGGGCAGCGAGCTGATCCAGTACGAGCGGGCCGATGTTTCGGTCGCCGTGTCCATTCCGGCCGGTCTGATCACGCCGATCATTTCCGATGCCGATGGCCGTTCGGTCAGCTCGATCGCCAAGGCGATGAAGGACCTTGCCGGCCGTGCCCGCGAGGGCAAGCTGCAGCCCGAGGAATACCAGGGCGGCACCGCCAGCCTGTCCAACATGGGCATGATGGGCATAAAGCAGTTCGAGGCCGTGATCAATCCGCCGCAGGGCATGATCCTTGCCATCGGCGCGGGCGAAAAACGCGCCATCGTGGACGAAAACGGCGAAATCGCCCCCGCCATGATGATGAGCGCGACGGGAAGCTTTGATCACCGCGCGATCGACGGGGCCGACGGCGCCCGCCTGATGGCCGCTTTCAAGGAGCTGGTCGAAAACCCGCTGGGCATGCTGGCTTGATGGTCGCGCCCGCATGACCGCCGAAGACGGTAATCCCCCCGAAGGCGAACCGGCGATCCGCGTGGTCGCAATGCCCGCCGACACCAATGTCTATGGCGACATCTTCGGTGGCTGGCTGGTCAGCGTCATGGACAATGCGGCGGGGCTGATCGCTTCGCGCCACGGCAAGGGCCGCGCGGTGACCGTCGCGATGGACAAGATGCTATTCCATGCACCAGTGTCCGTGGGCGACGAAGTGTCGGTATATGGCGAGATCACGCGCGTCGGACGCAGTTCGATGACGATCAATGTCGAGGCATGGCGCCGCCATCGCTTCGAGGAACATGCGGTGAAGGTGACCGAGGCGGATTTCACCTTCGTGGCGATAGATGACAACGGGCGGCCGCGCCCGATACAGGGTTAGGAGACTGCAAAGTGGCAGACAGCTATGACGTAATCGTGCTCGGTTCGGGTCCGGGGGGCTATGTTTCGGCGATCCGCTGCGCGCAGCTTGGCCTCAAGCCCGCCATCGTGGAGCGCGAGCTGCTGGGCGGGATCTGCCTTAACTGGGGCTGCATCCCGACCAAGGCGCTGCTGCGTTCGGCCGAGATCTTCCATTACATGCAGCATGCCAAGGACTATGGCCTTGCCGCCAAGGAGATCGAGGCCGATCTGGACGCGGTGGTCAAGCGCTCTCGCGGGGTTGCCGCGCAGCTCAACAAGGGCGTGACCGGGCTGATGAAGAAGAACAAGATCACGGTCCACATGGGCAGCGGCAAGCTTGTCGCTGCGGGCAAGGTCGAGGTGAAGGGCGAAAAGGGCACCGAGGAACTGACCGCCAAGCATGTCATCGTCGCGACCGGCGCGCGGGCGCGCGACCTGCCCGGCAATCCGGCCGATGGCGACCGCATCTGGACCTATCGCCACGCGATGACGCCCAAGGAAATGCCCAGCAAGTTGCTGGTCATCGGATCGGGCGCGATCGGGATCGAATTCGCCAGCTTTTACAATGACATGGGTGTCGACGTCACGGTCGTCGAGATGATGGACCGCATCGTGCCGGTGGAAGACAAGGACGTCTCGGCCTTTCTGGAAAAGGCGCTGACCAAGCAGGGCATGACGATCAAGACCGGCGCCAAGGTCGAGGTTACCGGAAAGACCGCGAAGTCGGTCAAGGCGAAGATCACCGACAAGGCCGGCAAGGCCGAGGAAACCGAATTCAGCCATGCGATCGTCGCCATCGGCATCGTTCCCAATACCGAGGAGATCGGGCTGGAGAAGCTGGGTATCACCGCCGACCGCGGCTTTATCCAGATCGACGATTACGGCCGCACCAATGTGAAGGGCGTGTGGGCCATCGGCGATTGCACGCCCGGCCCGTGGCTGGCGCACAAGGCAAGCCACGAAGGCGTTACCGCGGCGGAATCGATTGCGAAGGAACTGGGCAACAAGGACGTGCATCCGCATGCCATGGATCGCCGCAACATTCCGGGCTGCACCTATTGCCACCCGCAGATCGCCAGCGTCGGCATGACCGAGCTCAAGGCGAAGGAAGCGGGCTATGAGGTGAAGACCGGCACCTTCCCCTTCATCGGCAACGGCAAGGCAATCGCGCTGGGCGAGGCCGAGGGTTTCACCAAGACGGTATTCGATGCCAAGACCGGCGAGCTGCTGGGCGCGCATATGATTGGTGCGGAAGTGACCGAGATGATCCAGGGCTACGTCGTGGGCAAGACCCTGGAGACGACCGAAGCGGAGTTGATGAACACGATCTTCCCGCACCCGACCATCAGCGAGAGCATGCATGAAAGCGTGCTCGCAGCATATGGACGCGCGCTGCATATCTGATCGAACGCGGGCAGGGCCGAGAAGGCCCTGCTTCGCCTTTATCGCGGCAGCAATACCGACCGGTGCTCTGCCACCGTATCCATCAGCCATTCCTTTCCGGCACGCACGCGGGCAAGCGAGCTGGTGTCGGCATGGGTGACCAGCCAGAAGCTGCGCAGGATCGTGCGGTCGGGCAGGATCGGCACCAGTGCCGTATCGGCCCCGGCGATAAAGCGCGGCAGCACGCCAAGCCCCGCGCCCTGCGCGATCAGGCGGTGCTGCGCATTGATGCTGGATGATCGCAGGCTGGCGCGCAGTCCGGGATGGATCTCGTCCAGATAGACGAGTTCCGGCGCGTAGACTAGTTCCGGGACATAGCCGATCAGCCGGTGCCCGCGGGTCAGGTCTTCTGCCTTTTCAGGCATGCCCGACTTTTCGATATACCCCTGCGTCGCATAGAGCCCGAGCGAGTAATCCGACAGCTTTCGTGCGATCAGCTGACCCGATCGCGGCCGCGACAGCATCACCGCAATATCCGCTTCCCGCCGCGATGGGTTCAGGAACCCGCTGCTGGCGACAAGGTCGATGGTCAGCGCGGGATGGGCCGCGGCCAGCTTGGGAATATGGCGCGACAGGAACCATGTGCCGAAACCCTCGGACACGCTGATGCGCAAGGTCCCGGCCAGCCCTCCTGCGGGATCGGCGCCGTCGCGGATGCGCGCGGCGGCGCGGGCCATGGTCGAGACCTGTTCGAACAGATCTTCGCCCGCCTCGGTCAGCTGATGCCCTTCGCGCCCGCGTTCGAACAGGGCGGCGCCCAGCGCCGTTTCGAGCCGTTTCAGCCGGCGGCTGACCGTGGTGGCATCGACCCCCAGCAGATTGGCGGCGTCGACCGTCCGGCCCGAATGGGCCAGTGCCAGAAACACCTGAAAGTCGCTCCAGTCTATATCCTGCATTTTTGCAGCGCCAAGCCGTAAAATTGATCGTTGCTTGCAACTGTGCGCCCTGCGATGGTGCTTGGCAATACAAAGGCGCCAGTGTTTTGCGCCGGAAAACTACGGAGAGTGACAGGTCATGCGCACGATAGACCATTTCATCGCGGGCGGAGCGGGCGCGGCCACGGGCCGCAAGCACCAGGTCTGGAACCCCTCGACCGGCGAAGTGCAGGCGGAGGTTCCGCTTGGCGATGCAGCCCTGCTGGACAAGGCGGTCGAGATCGCGAAAAAGGTTCAGCCCGAATGGGCCGCGACCAATCCGCAGCGCCGCGCACGGGTCATGTTCCGCTTCAAGGAACTGATCGAGCAGAACATGCAGGAGCTGGCCGAGCTGCTTTCGAGCGAGCATGGCAAGGTCGTCGACGATGCCAAGGGCGATGTGCAGCGCGGGCTTGAAGTGATCGAGTTCGCCTGTGGCATTCCGCAGGTGCTCAAGGGCGAATACACGGTCGGCGCGGGCACCGGCATCGATGTCTATTCGATGCGTCAGCCGCTGGGCATCGGCGCGGGCATCACCCCGTTCAACTTCCCGGCCATGATCCCGATGTGGATGTTTGGCATGGCGATCGCAGCGGGCAATGCGTTTATCCTCAAGCCCAGCGAACGCGATCCGTCCGTACCGGTCCGTCTGGCTGAACTCTTTGTCGAAGCGGGCGCGCCCGAAGGCCTGCTGCAGGTCGTGCACGGCGACAAGGTGATGGTCGATGCGATCCTCGACCATCCCGACATCGCGGCGGTCAGCTTCGTCGGTTCGTCCGACATCGCGCATTACGTATATAACCGCGGCGTCGCTGCCGGAAAGCGCGTGCAGGCGATGGGCGGGGCCAAGAACCACGGCATCGTGATGCCCGACGCCGACCTCGACCAGGTGGTGAACGACCTTACCGGCGCGGCTTTCGGATCGGCTGGCGAACGCTGCATGGCGCTCCCCGTCGTGGTGCCGGTCGGCGAAGAGACCGCAGACCGCCTGCGCGACAAGCTCTTGCCCGCGATCGATGCGCTTCGTGTCGGGGTTTCGAACGATCCGGATGCGCATTACGGCCCCGTCGTCACGCCTGAGCACAAGGCGCGGATCGAGAAATGGATCCAGACCGCCATCGACGAAGGCTCCGAGCTGGTCGTCGACGGGCGCGGCTTTACGCTGCAGGGGCACGAGAAGGGCTTCTTCATGGGGCCCACGCTGCTCGACCGCGTGACGCCCGACATGGAAAGCTACAAGGAAGAGATCTTCGGCCCCGTGCTGCAGATGGTGCGCGCCAAGGATTTCGAGGAAGCGGTCGCGCTGCCGTCGAAGCACCAGTACGGCAATGGCGTCGCGATCTTCACCCGCAATGGCCACGCGGCACGCGAATTCGCGGCGCGGGTGAATGTCGGCATGGTCGGCATCAACGTGCCGATCCCGGTGCCTGTCAGCTATCACAGCTTTGGCGGGTGGAAGCGCAGCGCGTTCGGCGACACCAACCAGTACGGCATGGAAGGCCTGCGGTTCTGGACCAAGGTCAAGACCGTGACCCAGCGCTGGCCCGACGGCGGCGTCGGCGACGGGGCCAATGCGTTCGTGATACCGACTTTGTAATCGTAGCGGGCATTCAATCGCATCGGGCATTGTCGCCGCGGGACATCGACGCACGCTGGCGCGTTGATGGGGAACAATGCCCATTCGATTGCACAGGAGACGCAATGGCTCGTTCGATATCATTCAGGGATCTGGCTTTTCCGCTGGCGCTCGGCGCGACGGCGGTGCTGACATCCTGTGGACCTTCGCCGTCGGAATCGCCGGAAGATACGGCTGGCGCCGCGCAAGAGGTTCCGCCTCAGGCACCCGCGGAGGTTGAGGCGGACACGATCCCCACGAACCTGCGCGGCAACTGGGGCATGAACGCAGCCGATTGCGAAGGCGGTGCATCCGCCAAGGGGCTGCTCGAGATCGACGGGACGACGCTGACCTTCTATGAATCGGTCGGCACTTTGGAAAACGTCGACAACGCCAGTCCCGGTTCGATCCAGGCCGAATTCGCCTTCGAAGGCGAAGGCATGGAATGGACGCGCGAAATGAAGCTGGAAACCCGCGGTAACGGGCAGGTTCTGGTCAGGCAGGAATTGGGTGATGAGGCGATGCCCGGTGCCATCGAATACCGCAAATGCACTTGAGCAAAAGGTGACCGATGATGCGACATATCTCTCTTCTTGCCGTTGCAGCCCTGACAGTGACGGGATGCACGACCCCGTCCACGGATGCCGCGCCGATCGAACGCGGAGGTTCGGGCGTGTGTAACGCCGATAATGTTCAGGACCGTATCGGACAGGTCGCCACCCCGGAGCTGGGCGCCGAACTGCTCGCTGCGACCGGTGCGCGGACATTGCGCTGGGGTCCGCCGCGCAGCGCCATGACGATGGATTATCGCCCCGACCGCCTGACGGTTTCCTATGACGACAACATGGTGATCGACCGGATCAGCTGCGGCTGATCGGGCGAGCCACCCACAGATGATTTGAGGACCCATGACAGGCCAGTTCGACCTTACCGACGACCAGCAGGCCATACAGGAGATGGCGCGGCGCTTCGCCGCTGATGCCATCACCCCGCATGCCGCCGAATGGGATGAGAAGAAGATCCTGCCTCGCGACACGCTGACGCAGGCGGGCGAGTTGGGGTTCGGCTCGATCTATGTGTCCGAGGAATCGGGCGGGATCGGGCTAGGCAGGCTGGAGGCAGCGCTAATCATGGAGGCGCTTGCCTATGGCTGCCCCTCGACCAGCGCCTTCATCTCGATCCACAACATGGCCAGCTGGATGATCGACTGCTTTGGCGCCGATGCGGTGAAGGAGAAATATCTGCCTTCGCTGGTCACGATGGAAACGCTTGCCAGCTATTGCCTCACCGAACCCGGATCGGGATCGGATGCGGCGGCGCTCAAGACCAAGGCGGTCGACAAGGGCGATCACTGGGAAGTCAGCGGTTCGAAGCAGTTCATTTCGGGCGGCGGCGTGAACGAGCTCTACGTCACCATGGTCCGCACCGGCGAGGACGGGCCCAAGGGCATTTCCTGCATGGTGATCGAAAAGGACATGGAAGGCGTGTCCTTTGGCGCGCAGGAGAAGAAGCTGGGGTGGAACTCCCAGCCGACCGCGGCGCTGATCCTCGACAAGGTGAAGGTGCCCAAGGAGAACATCATCGGTGCCGAAGGGCAGGGCTTCGCGATCGCGATGCAGGGTCTCGATGGCGGGCGGTTGAACATCGGCGCCTGTTCGCTGGGCGGCGCGCAGCGCGCCATCGACGAGGCACTGGCCTATGTGAAAGACCGTGAGCAGTTTGGCCGCGCCATCGCGGATTTCCAGAACACGCAGTTCATGCTGGCCGAAATGGCGGCAGAACTGGAGGCGGCGCGGGCGCTTCTTTACCTTGCCGCCGCCAAGGTGACGGCTGGCTCGCCCGACAAGACGCGTTTTGCCGCCATGGCCAAGATGATCTCGACCGAAACCGGCAGCAGTGTCGTCGACCGGGCGCTGCAGCTGTTCGGCGGCTACGGCTATCTCAAGGAATATCCGGTCGAGAAGCTGTGGCGCGATCTGCGCGTCCACTCGATCCTCGAAGGCACGAACCAGATCATGCGCATGATCATAGGGCGGGAGATGGTGCGATGAGCGAGGTTCTGATCCATACCCATGGCAAGCCGGGCAGCCGGATCGGTCACATCTCGTTGAACCGGCCCAAGGCGATTCATTCGCTGACGATGGAAATGTGCGAGGCGATGATCGCTGCGCTGCTGGAATGGCGCGACGATGCCGAGGTGAAGGCCGTGGTCATCGATCATGCCGAAGGCCGCGGTTTCTGTGCGGGCGGCGACGTGACGCTCCTGCGCAATTCGGCGCTGGAAGACGGCGGGAAATCGGGCCGCGCGTTCTTTCACACCGAGTATCAGCTCAACCACCTGCTGTTCACCTTTCCCAAGCCGGTGGTCGCCTTCATGGACGGCATCACCATGGGCGGCGGAGTGGGCATATCGCAGCCCGCGCGCTACCGCGTCGTCACCGAAAACACCCGGTACGCCATGCCCGAAACGGGCATCGGGCTGATCTGCGACGTCGGCGGCGGCTGGTATTTGTCGCGCCTGCCGGGTCAGCTGGGCAAGTTCCTCGGACTGACCGGTGCAAGGCTGGACGGGTCGGAATGCCTGTGGGCGGGGCTGGGCACGCATTATCTGGACAGCAGCGCGACCGCCGAGGCCAAGGCCCGGATCAGCGAGGATCCCGGCCAGATAGAGGCCATTCTCGACGAGTTGTCGGTCGAGCCGCCGGAGCCGCGCCTGAAAGGAAACATGGACTCGATCAACCGCCTGTTCGAGGGCGATACCTTGGCCGAGATCATGGATGCGCTTCAGGCCGATGGCGGCGAATGGGCGACCAAGGAGCTGAAGACGCTGCGCAGCAAGAGCCCGATGACCTGCGCGCTCGTCCTGCGTCAGCTGCGCGAAGGGGTGAGGGCATCGACTTTCGCCGAGAACATGACGATGGAATATCGGGCGGCCGGGCGTGCCATCATGCTCCCCGATTTTGCCGAAGGCGTTCGCGCCCTGATCGTCGACAAGACGGGCGACCCCCAGTGGAAACCCGCCAGGGTCGCCGACATCGATCCCAAGGCCGTCGATGCGGTGTTCGCGCCACTCCCGCCAGAACAGGAATGGAAACCGCTATGAGCTATGAAACGATCCTCGTCGAACAGAAAGATGCCGTCACCTTGGTGACGCTGAACCGACCCAAGGCGCTGAATGCGCTGAACTCGCAGGTGCTGGACGAGCTGATCCGCGCCTTCGCCGCCTATGAGAAGGACGGAGGCCAGCGCTGCCTCGTGTTGACGGGCAGCGGCGACAAGGCCTTTGCCGCGGGCGCCGACATCAAGGAAATGCTCGATAAGCAGGCGGCCGATTTCTACCTCGAGGATTTCTTCGCTGGCTGGACGGCGGATCTGGTCAAGAAAACCCGCAAGCCGTGGATCGCCGCGGTCAACGGCTTCGCGCTGGGCGGCGGGTGCGAGCTGGCGATGATGGCCGACTTCATCCTCGCGTCCGACACCGCGAAATTTGGCCAGCCCGAGATCAAGCTGGGCGTCGCGCCCGGCATGGGCGGATCGCAGCGGCTGACCCGCGCGGTCGGCAAGTCCAAGGCGATGGAAATGTGCCTGACGGGCCGGATGATGGATGCCGGGGAAGCCGAGCGGGCCGGACTGGTCGCACGCGTGGTGCCCGCCGCCGAACTGCTGGACGACGCGCTCACGACCGCCGCCGCCATTGCCGCGATGCCGCCGATGGCCGCGATGATGAACAAGGAGATGGTCAATATCGCGTTCGAGACCACGCTTGATCAGGGATTGCTCGCGGAGCGCCGCATGTTCCAGATCCTGACCGCGACCGAGGACAAGGCCGAAGGCATGTCCGCCTTTGTCGAAAAGCGCGAAGGCCAGTGGAAGGGACGCTGAGACGTTCCGCAAATCACGATATCGAGAGGACTAAAAGCATGAGGATCGCCTTCATCGGCCTTGGCAACATGGGCGGCGGGATGGCCGCGAATCTGGCGAAGGCGGGACATGACGTACGCGCCTTCGACCTTAGCGAAACCGCGCTCGCGCAGGCCCGCGAAGCTGGATGCACGGGCTTCAGCTCGGCCAAAGAGGCGGTGCAAGGCGTCGATGCGGTGGTGTCCATGCTGCCCAACGGCCAGATCGTGGACAAGGTCTATACTGACGAGGTGATCGGCCATGCTCCGCAAGGCGCGCTGATGATCGATTGTTCGACCATCGACGTCGCGACCGCGCGCAAGGTGATCGAGGCTGCGGAAAAGGCCGGATACGACATGGTCGATGCACCGGTTTCAGGCGGTATAGCGGCGGCCAATGGCGGCACGCTGACTTTCATGGTGGGCGGCACCGATACAGCGTTCGAGCGGGCCGAAACGGTGCTGAACCCGATGGCCAAGGCGGTCATCCGCGCGGGCGAGGGCGGCGCGGGCCAAGTCGCCAAGATGTGCAACAACATGCTGCTCGCCTGCCACATGATCGGCACTTGCGAAGCGCTCAAGCTGGCCGAGCGCAACGGGCTGGCGATGGAGAAATTCCACGAGATCAGTTCGAAATCGACGGGCTATTGCTGGTCGCTCAACGACTATACGCCTGCGCCGGGGGTGGGCGCCGCCAGCCCCGCCGACAATGGCTATGCGGGTGGTTTCGCGGTTGCGCTGATGCTCAAGGACCTCAAGCTGGCGATGGACGCGGCAGAGCGTAGCGGTGCCAAGGTCGAACTCGGCAGCAAGGCGGCGGAGATCTACGAAGCCGCGAATGCGGCCGGGCTGGGCGGCAAGGATTTCGGCGCGATCTTCGAAACGCTCTAGGCTTCGCTGGCGGGCAATTCCTCACCGGACGGCGCGCGCAATATGGGCGCGCCGCCGCGATAGAGATGGTCCAGCACCACGCGGTGCAATGGACGCTTGAACTCCACGCCATAGAACGATCCCTCGTTCCAGCAGATGCGCGCCGGAAATGCTGAGATATGCCCCATGGTCAGCATGATGTCGGCGCCGATCGGCAACTGGTACATGCGTTCCAGCAGGCGGCATCCCTTGGAAGAGAGGTCGATGATGATCGCGGCACGCTCACGCCCGTTCTGAACGCGGTACAGGCCGTGAACCGTCACTCGCGAGCGGTCTTCGATACGCAGATTCATGGCGGCTCCGGCTATGGGTTCAGGCGACAAGTATCATCGATTGGCGCGGATCGTCAGCAAGCTGTCGCTGTTGTCAACGCGATTCGCCTGCGGCCTCGCGATCACAGCAGGCGCTTTTCCTCCAGCAGATCGGGAAGATCGTTCTCGTAAAGCACGACGTCTTCAGACTTGGCGTCCAGTTTCAAGGCCTTGCGCGCTTCGCTGAAGCTGGCGACCTCGATCGCGGGCTTGCCCGCTGCCGACAGGGCAGAGGTAAAGCTGCCGATGCGCGACGGGTTTACCGCATAGATCACATCCGCAAGCCCGGCGGCATATTCGCCCAGCTTGGCGTGGACGCGGTCGTGCTCCATGCCCAGTTCAGCGATTCCCGGCGTAACAAGGATCGCGCGCCCGCCGCGCTGCCGCGCGAGTTCCGCTGCTACGGCAACGGCATTCCGGAAACCCGCCTCATTCGCGTTATAGGCATCGTCCAGAACCAGCGGCTCGCCGGGGCTTTCGCGCTTTTGCAGGCGGTGCGGGACTTGCTCGACATCGGGCGTGACGAGTGGAATGCGCTTGGCAATAGAGGGATCGATGATCGCGGCCATCGCCACAGCCAGCGCCGAGTTGGTGACATTATGCTCGCCCAGCAGCGGCAGGTCGTAACTGAGCGTGCCGAACCCGCCCTGCCGCCGGTCTTCCAGCGTGATCACCCAGTCGGCATCCTGCAGCGCGGCGGAGGCGATCCGGATATCGGCGGTTTCCTCGGGGCCGACTGTCACGACCTGACCGGGATAACGCTCGGCCAGACCGCGGAAGGGGGCATAGTCCATTACCTGGGTCGCGACGACGGCCGTGCCGCCCTTTTCGCAGACGGATTCCACCAGTTCGGATTTGGCCTTCGCGATATTCTCGACCGATCCGAAACGTTCGGTATGCGCGTCGCCTATGGCCGTGACGATGCCATAGTCGGGCTGCACGAAGCGGCACAGCCGCGCCACCGAACCGATGCCGTATGCGCCCATTTCCGCGATAAAGAACCGGTGGCTCCATTGCAGCCGCTCGCGGATGTGGCGGGTAAGGCCAAGCACCGTGTTGATCGACCCGCGCGAATAGAACACCGGCCCGGCCACGCCCAGAACCTCGGCAAAGATGTGTTTGGTCGTGGTCTTGCCGAAGCTGCCGGTGATGCCGATGCGGACGGGGTCGAGCCGGGCCAGCTTTTCCCGCGCCTCGGTCACGAAGCCTTCGTTCACCTTGTTCTGGACAGGCTGGAGAATGGCATTCGCGATGATCAGCGCAACCGGCGGCAATTGCACCGCGATCAGCGCCTGTATTGGCCCCATGGAGGCCAGCAGGACAAGCAGCAGGGATATGATCGCCGCCACGTTGCGGATCCGCCGCGCCCGCTCCGTCAGGGCGAGCGGCTTCTTGTAGCGGTATTGCCGTTCGAGCCAGGCGATACCGGCCAGAAGCGCGGCGCTGGCCAGAATGGCGGTTACCGATACGCCGATCAGGTTCCCGCGCGAATAGGCCAGCGCGCTGACAAGCGTAAGGACCAGCAGCACAATGCTGGCGCGCACGTCGTAAAGCCGCATGCGCAGGATCGCGGCGGGAAAACGCTTCGCATCATATTCCTCCTGCTGGAAATAGGTGAGCAGCGTGTGCAGCCGCACCCACAGCAGGAACGCGAAGGCGGCGGCGAAGATCGCGATAGGCGCCAGTATCATGTCCGGGCCCCCGCAAAGCCGTCAGCCGTCGGCGCGCCCTTTGGCAGTCCCTCCTTGATCGCCAGCGCAATCTGGTGCCGTCCGCGATCGAGGATCGAGATATGGTCGCAGAAGGGGACTTCGACATAGCTGGCGTTGGGCACCAAGGATGCGATCTTGCGGCCGATCTCCGGCGGGGTGTCCTTGTCCTCGGCGCCATAGATCAGCGTTGTCGGCATCATGATGCGGGCAAGATCGGGGCTCTGATCCTCATTCACAGTCGCGGTGAAGATGTCGCGCATGCCGGTTTCGCGGCTGTGCACGTAATCGACGCTGCCGAATTTGCGTTCCAGTTCGATCAGTTCCGCCTCGTCCTTCGCACTGGCTTTCAGCTTCTGGAATTTGGCCGAATTGCGCTTGCGCTTCAGCCGTTCCCATTGGCTCAGCTCTCGTGGGATGCCAGCACCGGCGACAATCACCAGCCGCTCGATCAATCCGCCCGAACGGCGACCAAGCCGCAGGCCGATGCGCCCGCCAAGGCTGTGTCCGACCCATGTGCAAAGATCGAAACCCAGCTGGTCAACCATGTGGCGCGCCATGTAATCGGCGTATTCCACCGTTCCCCATGCATCATCGGGCCTCTCGCTCTTGCCGAAACCGGGCAGATCGAACAGGTAGGCATCGACAAGCGGCGCAAGCGCCTCGGCAACAGGGATGAAATCGCGATGCGACCGGTCCCAGCCGTGGCCAAACGCCACTTTCGGTGCGCCGGGCGTGCCGATCCGGATATGATGGGGAGGCTTCATGCCGCCCTTCTTACAGCGCCAGATGCGGCGCACAAGATTGGCGGGCGATGCCCTGTGGGTGGCCTGCGTTGGAACTGGGGATAGCGCAAATGGCGGAGCGGGAATGACAGGCGCGAATGACAACAGGCTGAGGGTCGCCGTGCTGTTCGGCGGCGCGAGCCAGGAGCATGACGTCTCGGTCGTGTCGGCGCATCAGCTGATGGACGGCTGCGACGTGCGCGAGATCGAGGTGATCCCCGTGTACACCGATTTCGAGAACCGCTTTTTCTCCGCGCCTTTTCTTCGCGATATCAGGCGGTTCAAGCCGAAACCGTCCGGCGCGCCGGAGGTGTTCTTTCGCTGGAGCGAGCGCGGGCCGGTCATGCAGACGCTGCAGGGCGGCGAGCAGATGCCGATCGATTGCGTGCTGCCCGTGTTCCACGGCCCGTTCGGAGAGGACGGTCGCCTTCAGGGCCATTTCGAATTGCTGGGCATTCCGGTCACGGGCTTTGCCGCGGGATCGAGCGCGATGGCAATGCGCAAGGACGCGACCAAGGCGCTGGTCAAGCTGGCGGGCGTGAACGTGCTGGATCACGTCACCGCCAATCGCGCCAGGCTGGCGGACACCGATGCCCTGATCGCAGAGGTCGAGGCGAAGTTCGGTTTTCCCACCATCGTGAAGCCCGCGAATCTGGGAAGTTCGATCGGCGTCGGGTTGGCGAAAAGCGCGGCCGATCTGCCCGCGCTGGTCGCCTATGTGCTGGCGCAGGACAATCTGGCCATCATCGAGCCGCAGGTTCAGAACCTCGTCGAATACAACATCGCCATGCGCTGGGACCGCGATACGCAGGAGGTGAAGCTCTCCGCGATAGAGCGGCCCAAGAGCGGCGCGGAACTGCTTGATTTCAAGGAAAAATACCTTTCGTCCGGTGGCGGCTCAAAGGGCTCCTTCCTGCCGTCCGAGGGCATGTTGTCGCTTACCCGCGACATCAATCCCGATCTCCCGGGCGAAATGAAGGCGACGATCCACGATTATGCGCGCCGCGCATTCATCGCGCTGGGCCACCGCGGAGCGCCGCGCATCGACTTCATGTCGAACCGCGAAACCGGCGAGATCTGGTTCAACGAGATCAATGCCATCCCCGGCAGCTATGGCTTCTTTCTGTGGGAAGCGGCCGAGGAGCCGCTGCTGTTTCCCGAACTGGTCAACCATCTCGTCGCCGAGGCGCTGGCCGGCAGCGTGAAGCGTTTCGACGACCCCGTTCCGCAAGGCGCCTTTTTGCTCCCGCGATGACACGCATACGATTGCAGGCTTTCGTATCACGGCAGCGCTGCTAGGCAGGTTTCCCATGACATCCGCACAGAAAATCGTCGCCATCGATGTCGGTGGCACCAACGCCCGTTTTGCCCTTGCCGAAGTGGATCACGGTTCAGTCACTCACTTGGCCGAACCTGTCACGCTGGCCACGGGAAGCGTATCGGGGCTGGCCGCTGCGTGGAAGCGTTTCGCGGATTCGCAGGGCGAGCCGCTGCCCCGCGCGGCGGCGATCGCGGTTGCCGGACCCGTCAGCGCGCAGGAAATCCAGTTCACGAATTCGCACTGGGTGATCCGGCCTGCGGACATCGCAAGCGAACTCGGGCTCGATTCGCATCTGTTGATCAATGATTTCGAGGCGGTGGGCCATGCCGTGGCCGCCGCCGATCCCGCCCATTTCGTCCATCTGACCGGACCCGAGCAATTCCCTCCGCATGGAACCACCACAATTGCGGGTCCGGGCACCGGACTGGGCGTTGCAGCGCTGGTCCGGCGGCCCGACGGGTCCTACCGCGTGCAGCCGACCGAAGGCGGACATATCGGTTTCGCGCCCGAGGATCGGGTGGAGGAGCAGATCCTCTCGCATGTACGCGCCTCGCTGCCGCGCGTATCGGTTGAGCGGATGTGTTCCGGACCCGCTATCGTCTATCTCGCCGAATCGATCGCCCGGATCGAGGGGCTGACGGTGCCGTCTGGCGACGACCGCGAATTATGGCTTTCCGCGCTGACAGGCAGCGATCCGGTCGCGGTCATGGCGTGCGAGCGCTTTTGCATGATCCTGGGCGCGGCGGCGGGCGATCTTGCGCTTGCGCATGGCGCGAATGCGGTTGTCATTGCCGGCGGGCTGGGCCTGCGGCTGAAGGACGAGCTGTCGAAGCCCGGCTTTTCCGACCGCTTCGTCTACAAGGGCCGGTTCAGGGGCTTGATGGAGAAGATACCCGTCAAGCTGATCACGCACCCGCAACCCGGCCTGTTCGGCGCGGCGGCGGCCTATGCCCAGGCGCATGCGCCCGGCTAGGACCGCCGCGGCGGCGCCGGTCAGGTGAACGAACCGCCCGACGCGGCCTTTTCGGCGAGCAGGGCGGAAGGCTCGATGCCCATCTTTTCAAGCCCCGCGACGATCTTCGGCAGCCCGTGAATGTCGGCCCAGCACATCGGCCCGCCCTGATAGGACGGCCAGTTATAGCCGAGGATCGCCGTCACATCGATGTCTCCTGCGCGCAGGGCAATGCCTTCTTCAAGGATCTTCGCACCCTCGTTCACCACAGGATAGAGCAATCCGGTCAGGATCTCATCGGGTGACAGTGGGGGAGCGGCCTCTACGCCGTTCGCCTGACGCACCTTGTCTATGATATCCAGCGCGGCGGGCGAGGGGGTGCCGCGGCGTTTCTCGTCATAATCGTAAAAGCCGCCGTTCAGCTTTTGCCCGCGGCGTTCGGCCTTGACCAGTTCGCCGGTCATCGTCGTCTCGCCGGGGAAGGTGATGACGTCCAGCCCGATCAGGTCGAGCAGCGCGATGGGGCCCATGGCAAAGCCATATTGCCGCATCACCGCGTCGATCTCCTGCATGGGCGTGCCGCGCAGCAGCATGTTCTGGCTGGCGACCATATAGGGAAACATCAGGCGGTTGGCGATGAAACCGTCGCACACGCGGGCAAGCACGGGCGTCTTGCGCAATGTCTTGCCCAGCTTCATCCCCGTCGCAATCACGCTGTCAGAGCTTTTCTCGCCCCGCACCACTTCCAGCAGCGGCATGACATTGGCGGGAGAGAAGAAGTGCAGGCCCAGCACCATCTCCGGCCGCTTGGTCATTGCCGCGATGTGGTCGATGTCGAGGAAGCTGGTATTAGAGGCGAGGATCGCGCCCGGCTTTGCAATGGCGTCGAGGCGAGTGAAGACCTTTTCTTTGATCTCCATGCTTTCGAACACGGCCTCGATCACCAGATCGACGTCGGACAAGTCCTCCATCGCCAATGTGCCGGTGATGGAATCCATCAGCGATTCGACCTGATCGTCCGTCAGGCGGCCCTTCTTCGCCGTGTTTTCGTAATTCTTGCGGATCACGCCCAGCCCGCGGTCGAGCGCGTCCTGCTTTACCTCGACCAGCTTCACCGGAATGCCCGCATTGGCAAAGCACATCGCAATGCCGCCGCCCATGGTCCCCGCGCCGATGATTCCGACGCTCTTGATGTCGACCAGAGGCGTCTCCTTGCCGATGCCGGGCACTTTCGCCGTTTCGCGCATGGCATAGAACACATGGATCAGCGCGCGGGACTGGTCGGATGCCAAAAGTCGTTCGAATTCGCTGCTTTCAACTTCGACGCCCTGTTCGAAGGGCAGTTCGACGGCGGCCTTGACGCAGGTCAGGATCGCGTTGGGCGCGATCACCCCGCGGAACGACCGGCCATGGGTTTCGCGCACGCGGTCGAACAATTGCGGATCGGCGCGGTCTTTTTCGGTCCAGTTGCTATCCTGCGAGGCGCGGGGCAGGGGGCCATCCTTCGCCATCAGCGCGGTGGCCATTTCGATGGCCGCGGCGTCCAGTTCGGCCTGCGGGACAATCTTGTCGACCAGCCCGGCATCGAGCGCCTTTTTCGCCGCGATCGGCTTGCCGGACAGCATCATGCCAAGCGCTGCTTCCGCGCCGATCAGCCGGGGCAGCCTTTGCGTGCCTCGCGCACCGGGCAGCAGGCCCAGCTGAACCTCGGGCAGTCCCATCTTGGAATCGTCGGCGGCAACGCGGTAATGGCAGGCCATCGCCAGTTCCAGGCCTCCGCCAAGCGTGGTCCCGTGGATGGCGGCGATGACGGGTTTCGGCAAAGCCTCGATCTTGTCGAAAACGTCGCCGTGAAAGGGCTGCGGAACATTGGGGAATTCGCCGATGTCGGCGCCGGCGGGAAAGGTCGATCCGTCGGCGCGGATGATGGCGGCGCGGATGTCGACGTCCGAATCGATTCGGTCGGCAGCCTTATCAAGCCCCGAGCGGACGGAATGACCCAATGCATTGACTGGCGGATTGGCGATCGTGACGATCGCGATGCCATTTTCTACGCTGACGGTGACGGCTTCGCCCATAGCTTGCTCTCCCAAACGGCCTGTTGAAGCGAATCGCTTCGCATATGCAGGCTGTGGGATGGCTGGCCCGGTCGCGAATGGCAAATGGACGAAATGCCAGTTGTCGTGCCAACCGATGCGCCCGCCATGAAAAAGGCCGCCCGATCCAGAAAATCGAGCAGCCCGAAATTCGAATTACTGGTGACGGATCAGAAGCTGACCGGCGGACAACCGCAGTCGTCATCATCCGTAAGCACGATCACGCCGCCCGCGATAAGGGCAAGGCCAAGAAGGATCAGCAGGGTGCCGTTTCCTTCGGCATTAAGCTTGCTGGCAGAACCGGCCGGGGCCGATACGCGCAGGTTCGACGTACCAACGGTGCCCAGCGGCGAAGCATGAGCGGCAACCGGTGCGGTCGCCAATCCAGCGATTGTAATCGCGGCAGTGACTTTCTTCAGCAGCATATTACCCCGCTTTTGATATGGCTATTCGGTTAGCGTTCTATTCCGTTATATCCGAAAATCGATCACTTTGCAATGCAGCGTATTTTCGGCGCGATCTTGTTGCAGTTGCGAGATGGAGCGCATCAGCGACAACATCTTAAAGCTACCAAGGCCCGGGCCACTTTCCGCCATGTGTGCGGAGAACCTGACAGTTACCGCAATCAGACTTTCAGACAATTAGCGTTCCAAGAAGTCTTTGAGCCACGCTCGTTTTTTTCACATTACCTTGCCCTTGAAATGAACCGAAGGGCGAAAGGTTCTCGCAAATGCGATGAATCGCACTCACGCTGCCGCCAGATGCAACGCTGATGGGATATCCCACTCGATATGAGAAACCCCGCAGCGAGAATGCTCGCCACGGGGTTTCGCATGGTCAGCGGCCAGGAAGTGCCGCCCTGACGATGCCTCTATCGCGTTTTCGCGCCCCTGTTTCGTTCGGAAATGTTCCGTTCGGAACGCCGTTCCACAGATGGTCAGTCGTTACCGAATAACGGGGCGGCGACCACTTAGCGATAATGCCTCGTAGTGGACTTCACCGACCTCTCTGCTGGACCATGAGACATCGGATCACCTCCTTTCGCGCCGGGGCCAAGACTACCGCTCATCCGCAAGCCCCCAGGTGCCTTGCGTGCGGCCGGGCCGGGGCGGGATACGGGCCGTTGGCTGCCCTGTGGCTGCCGACATCCCGTCGCCCCGTCCTTGATTCGCAACGTGCTTTTTTTGCCTTGCAACGACAAGACTTGAATCGGTTTTATTCACTGTCAGGATAGACGGGTTGTCGCGAATACCGGCGCAGCCTTCTGACATAGCCTTGGCCTGTCCCCGCAAAGCGGCGGTTCCGCAGGGTTCAGCGGCAGTCCTGCGCAACCCTTGCGACTTCCCCCCAGCTGGGCATCACAAGCAGCGGCATTCCCGTGACCCCGACCGCGAAATGTCCACGCGAAAAGACGATCGCGTCGATCAGCGAATCATTGGGCGACAGGCTTGCGACCAGTTGCGGAATCTGGCCGGACTGGATCGCGCCGGGAACGGTCCGCGTGGTCGACGTGGTGGCGATGGTCATGCCCGTCTCGGCGACACTGGCCGGGCTGCCGGCGCGCCACAAGCGGATCTGCCGGCTGGCCTTTTCGCAGGCCATGGTGAACTGGGCGCCCGACTGCGTGGTCCCGAATAGCGCACGGGTGACATTGCCGTCCGCGCGATAGGTCCACGTGCCCGGCGTCGCGGGCAGATCAGCCCAATCCGCGATCGAATGTTGCGGCGTGACGGCGGGCGCCGGGGCCGGTGCAGGCGTCGGAGCCGGTGCGGGGGCTGGCGCCGGTGCCGGACGACTCGGCGCACAGGCCGCGGCGAGCAGCAGCCCGCTCGCCGCGATCATCGTGCCCGTGATCGTCCAGCAACGCCGCATTGCGCGGGCCGCAAGGGCTTTTCGCTGAGAACTGGAGAGGGTTTCGGTAAGGGGCGAGGCTGAATTGCGGCTTGGCGTCATGGGGCGCTTATGCGAAGCCTTGGCCGCATGCTCAAGCCCAATCGGCCAGAGCGCCTTTTCCCGCCGACTTCCCGCCGACCGATCATCACAGAAACCCGCCATCCCATGCCTCCAACCTCTGCCCGCGCCAAACCGCAGAAAAAACGCATCGACCAGATCTTGGTCGAACGCGAACTGGCCGAAAGCCGCAGCCGGGCTCAGGCGCTGGTCATGGCGGGGCTGGTCTTTTCAGGCGAGGTGAAGATGTCGAAGCCCGGCCAGCAATTGCCCGAAGATGCGCCGGTCGAGGTGCGCGGGCGCGATCACCCATGGGTTTCGCGCGGCGGCATCAAGCTCGCCCATGCGCTGGATCATTTCGCTCTTGATCCGCAGGGCGCGACCGCGATGGATATCGGGAGCTCGACGGGCGGCTTTACCGATGTCCTTTTGTCCAATGGCGCCGAACGTGTGTTCGCGGTCGATTCGGGGACGAACCAGCTCTCGTGGAAACTGCGTAGCGATCCGCGCGTGACGGTGCTGGAGCAGACCAGCGCGCGTATCCTGACGACCGATCACATCGACCGCCCCTGCAGCTGGGTCGTTTGCGACGCCAGCTTTATCTCGCTGGCAAAAGTGCTGTCCGTTCCTCTGTCGCTGGCCGCGCATGACGCGACACTGGTCGCCCTGATCAAGCCGCAGTTCGAGGTGGGCCGCGAAGAAGTGGGCAAGGGCGGCGTGGTGCGCGATCCCGTCCTGCATCGCCGCGTGTGCGATGAAGTGGCCGCATGGCTGGAGGGCGAGGGGTGGACCGTGCGCGGCCTGACTGAAAGCCCGATCAAGGGGCCCGAAGGCAATGTCGAGTTCCTGATCTGGGCCGGACGGGGAACGCGCGCGGCGGATGGAGGGTTTGAAGAGGCATGAACGAGCCGATCAGCAACAAAGCCGACGCACCGCCCGCAGCGAAACATCAGCCCGCTTACCGGCAGAAGTCCGTCCTCTGGTGGGCGATGGTCTGCGTGCCCGTCATCGTCGTGCTTGGCCTGTTGTCGGGCCAGCTTTCCGGTTCGGGAGCGGACGATCCCTGGTTCGAGGCGCTGGTCAAGCCCGACATCTATCCGCCCGGCTGGCTGTTTGGTGTCGTATGGACAATCCTCTACGCGCTCATGGGCTTTGCTCTCGCGCTGGTGTTGGCAAGCGACCGCAAGGAGCATAAGAAATCCGCGCTGGTGATGTTCGGCGTCCAGTTCGCCGCCAATCTTCTGTGGTCGCCGATCTTTTTCGGCATGCACATGATCGCCTTCGGCTTCTTCTGGATCGTGATGATGGTCGTGCTGGTGCTGGCCACTATCGCCTATTTCGCGCGAGTGAGTCCGCTGGCGGCGGGGTTGCTGGTGCCGTATCTGGCATGGGTCGCATTCGCATCGGTGCTCAACCTGCAATTCTGGCAGTTGAACTGACGCCGGATCATCTGCGCGACATCTCCGCAAAAAAATGGCTTGAGGCTTAGCAAGCTTTTATTTCTACCCGCGTCAAATCGCTCTCGTTATCTCGTTGATCGAGCAGCCAGACCGCTGTGCGACCTGACAACGGGAGCGTATCTTGCCGCGTGCATTGACCCATCTCGAACGGCTAGAGGCCGAGAGTATCCATATCATCCGCGAAGTGGCGGCAGAGGCCGACAACCCGGTCATGCTCTACTCCGTCGGCAAGGACAGCGCCGTGATGCTGCATCTTGCCAAGAAGGCATTCTATCCCAGCCCGCCGCCGTTCCCCCTGCTGCACGTCGACACGACCTGGAAATTCAAGGCGATGTACGAGCTGCGCGAGAAGGCGGCGAAGGACGCGGGGATGGAGCTGCTGGTCTATCAGAACCCCGAGGCGAAGGAGCGCGGCATCAACCCGTTCGACCACGGTCCGCTGCACACCGACATGTGGAAGACCGAGGGGCTGAAGCAGGCGCTCGACAAATACGGTTTCGACGCGGCCTTCGGCGGTGCACGGCGCGACGAGGAGAAGAGCCGCGCGAAGGAGCGCGTGTTTTCGTTCCGCACCGCCAGCCATGGCTGGGACCCCAAGAACCAGCGGCCGGAACTCTGGAACCTTTACAACGCGAAGAAGGCGAAAGGGGAGAGCATCCGAGTCTTCCCCATCTCCAACTGGACCGAGCTGGACATCTGGCAATACATCCAGCTTGAGGGCATCGAGATCGTCCCGCTCTATTTTGCCGCCAAGCGCCCCACCTTCATTTACGAGGGCGGCCTGTTCATGGCCGACGACATCGAGCGACTGGAGCAGGTGATGGGTACCCGGCCCGAGATCACCGAACGCTCGGTCCGCTTTCGCACGCTGGGCTGCTTCCCGCTGACCGGTGCGGTCCAGAGCGAGGCGACCACGCTGTCCGAAGTCATTCAGGAAACGCTGCTCACCACGACCAGCGAACGGCAGGGCCGTGTCATCGACAAGGATGCCGGCGGCGCCGGCATGGAGAAGAAGAAGCAGGAGGGTTATTTCTGATGGCCGACATCGAAAAAGAGCCCGTCTACAAGACCGATGCGCTGATCGCGGAAGATATCGACGCATATCTCGAAACGCACCAGCACAAGACCATGCTCCGCTTCATCACCTGCGGCAGCGTGGACGACGGCAAGAGCACGCTGATCGGGCGCCTGCTCTACGATTCCAAGATGATTTTCGAGGACCAGCTCGACGCGTTGCAATCCGACAGCAAGAAGGTCGGCACGCAGGGCGAGGAAATCGATTTCGCGCTGCTGGTCGACGGGCTTGCGGCAGAGCGCGAGCAGGGCATCACCATCGACGTCGCCTATCGCTTCTTCTCGACCGAAAAGCGCAAGTTCATCGTCGCCGACACGCCGGGGCACGAGCAATATACGCGCAATATGGTGACGGGTGCATCGACCGCCGATCTGGCCGTCATCCTCGTCGATGCGCGCAAGGGCGTGTTGGTGCAAACGAGGCGGCACAGCTATCTCGCCCATCTGGTCGGCATCAAGCATGTCGTGCTGGCGGTGAACAAGATGGACCTGGTCGACTACGACCGCTCGGCCTTCCTCGACATCGTGCAGGATTACCGAGAATTCGCCGAGGAACTGGGGATCGAGGCGTTCACCGCCATCCCGATCTCCGGCTTCAAGGGCGACAATATCACCGAACTGTCGGCCAACACGCCGTGGTACACCGGTCCGACCCTTATGCAGCACCTGGAATCGGTGGAGCTGTCGGCGGACGAGGATCTCGCCAAGCCTTTCCGCATGCCGGTGCAATGGGTGAACCGCCCGAACCTCGATTTCCGTGGCTTTTCGGGGCAGATCACCGGCGGCACGGTCAAGCCGGGCGATCCCGTCCGTATTGTGCCATCGGGCAAGTCCAGCACCGCGAAGTCGATCGTCACCTTCGATGGCGATCTGGAAGAGGCGCAGGCCGGTCAGTCGGTCACCATCACGCTGGAGGACGAGGTTGACGTCTCGCGCGGCAGTGTGATCGCCGCCGCCGACAATCCGCCCGAAAGCGCCGACCAGTTCGAATCCACCATCGTGTGGATGGCGGATGAGGCGATGCTGCCGGGCCGCTCCTACTGGCTGAAATGCGCGGCGCAGACCGTGTCGTGCAGCCTGCAGGCGCCGAAGTACCAGATCGACGTCAACACGCTGGATCATCTGGCGGCCAAGACGCTAGAACTGAATGCCATCGGCGTGACCGAGATGGTGACGGACAAGCCGCTGACCTTCCTGCCCTATCGCGACGATCAGGGCCGGCTGAACAAGGCGCTGGGCGGGTTCATACTGATCGACAAGATCACGAACCAGACGGTCGCCGCCGGCATGATCCATTTCGCGCTGCGCCGTTCCCAGAACGTACACTGGCAGGCGATGGACATCACGCGCGAGGCGCGCGCCGATCTCAAGAACCAGAAGCCGAAGGTGCTCTGGTTCACCGGCCTGTCGGGTTCGGGCAAGTCGACCATCGCCAATCTGGTGGAGAAGCGGCTGCACCGGATGAACCGCCACAGCTTCCTGCTGGACGGCGACAATGTGCGCCACGGGCTCAACAAGGACCTCGGCTTTACTGACGCCGACCGGATCGAGAATATCCGCCGCGTGGGCGAGGTCGCGCGCCTGATGACCGACGCGGGTATTATCGTCGTCACCGCCTTCATCAGCCCGTTCCGCGCCGAGCGCGACATGGTGCGCGCGATGATGGAGGAAGGCGAATTCGTCGAGGTCTTCATCGATACCCCGCTCAGCGTGGCGGAATCGCGCGATGTGAAGGGCCTCTACAAGAAGGCGCGTTCGGGTGAACTCAAGAATTTCACCGGCATCGACAGCCCCTATGAAGCGCCCGAGAGCCCGGAAATCCGGATCGACACGACGAGCATGACGGCCGAGGAAGCCGCCGACCGTATCGTCGAACATGTGCTAGGGTGGTGACGATGGGTGAAGCGATCATCAAGGACGATGCCGAACTGGCGGCGCGGCTGGCCGAATTCGCCGGACGCATCGCGGTCGAGGTGCGCGACAGCGGCCTGATCGACGGCAAGCCGCTGGGCAGCGCGGGCGACAATACCGCCAACGCTTTCCTGATGCGCGCCATCGCGGCGCAGCGGCCCGAGGACGGCGTGCTATCCGAGGAAAGCCGCGACACGCTGGAACGGCTGCACAAGGACCGCGTGTGGATCATCGACCCGGTCGACGGCACCCGCGAATATGGCGAACGCCGGACCGATTGGGCCGTCCACGTGGGTCTTGCGATCAAGGGGGAGCCGGTGATCGGCGCTGTTGCGCTACCCGGCGTTCCCGAAGTGCTGCGCACCGACCGGATCGCAGCCCTGCCGCAGGCGCCCGAAAAGCTGCGCATGGTCGTCAGCCGCACGCGCCCCGGCAAGGACAGCGAGGCCGTGGCCGAGGCCATCGGGGCGGAACTGGTCCCGATGGGCAGCGCGGGCGCCAAGGCCATGGCGATCATCCGCGGCGAGGCGGATATCTATCTGCATTCGGGCGGCCAGTACGAGTGGGACAATTGCGCTCCCGCCGCGGTGGCCTTGGCGCATGGGCTGCACGCCTCGCGCATCGACGGGTCGCCCTTGCTCTATAACCGCGAGGATGTTTCGCTCCCCGACCTGCTGATCTGCCGCAAGGAGCATGCGGAGCGGGTGCTCAAGCTGGTGTCGGAACTGTCCTGACGGCTTTCGTGCCCTGGACCCGGCCCTGCGGTGGGGCCGGGGCCCAGGTTGCCCGTCAGCCCAAGGGCGGTTGACCATTGGCCGCGGTGACGCCGCCATCGACCGGCAGGATCACGCCCGACACCATGCGCGCGTCGTCGCTCGCCAGGAACGTAATCACCGCCGCGACGTCGGACGGCTGCGCGGGAGGGTCGAGCGGCATGCGTTCCTTGAACTTGGCCAGCTTCTCCTCGTCCTCCAGAATGCCTTGCGCCATCTTCGTATCGGTCAGCGAGGGGGCGACCGCGTTCACCCGTATCCCGCGCTTGCCCAGATCCAGCGCCAGAGCGCGCGTGAAATTGGTCACCGCGCCTTTCGAGGTGTTGTAGGCCAGCATTCCCCAGTCGCCGCCCATGCCGGAAACCGAACTGGTATTCACGATGCAGCCGCCCGTCTTCTCAAGATGCGGGATGGCCGCGCGGCTGCAATGGAACACGCCATCGACATTGGTACGAAGGACCTTGTCCCAATCCTCGTCGGTCAGCTCGTCCGGCGGTCCGGTGACCGCGACGCCCGCATTATTGACCAGCACGTCGATCCGGCCGGTCCTTTCGGCGACCATGTCGATCGCCGCCTTCACATTGTCCGGGGCGCGTACGTCGACCTTCACCGTAAAGGCCTTGTCGCCCGGCATCTTGGTAAGGGCCTGTTCGACCGAATCCGAATGACCGAAAAGGGCGACCGTCGCGCCCTCTTGGGCAAAGCGTTGTGCGGTTGCCGTGCCTATTCCCGATCCCGCGCCCGTCACGATGACCGTTTTGTCCTTGAAGCGTTCCATTTAAATCCCTGTCGATATTGCATGTTCGAAAGGCCGTAGATCGGCCTGCGCTTGCAATATGGACTGGTCAGAAACGCTTTTGTTCCGTTCGCCACCGGCGGTGCCGGGCAGGCCGGTCAGCCTTTTTCCAGCAGCCGTGAAACCGTGTCGATCGCATAGCCGTACCCTGCCACGCCGCAGCCTACGATCACGCCTGCGGCCAGATCGGACAGCATGCTGCGGTGGCGAAAACTCTCTCGCGCATGGACGTTCGAGATGTGAACCTCGACAAACGGTCCGTCGAACGCGGCCAGCGCGTCGCGGATCGCGATAGAGGTGTGGGTATAGGCGGCGGGGTTGATGACGATGCCATCCGCCTTGCCGCGTGCTTCCTGGATCCAAGTGACCAGATCGCCTTCGGAATTGGATTGGGTGAACCGCATCGCATGGCCCAGCGAACGGCAGCGTTCGGCGCACATGCTCTCGACATCGTCGAGCGTGTCACGGCCATAGATTTCGGGCTCCCGCGTGCCCAAAAGGTTCAGATTGGGCCCGTTAAATACGCAGATCAGCCCCATGATGTCGTCCCCCGCCGGTGCATGCGCCCGTCTCGTGACATGACTGCCGGTTTGTTGCAATGGGTGCCGGTCGATCCGAATACTCTGGTGCCGGCGCGCAAGCGACTGATCAGCAATTCCGGACCAGGATCGTGCGCAGCGAATCCTCAAGAATTCCGTGAGAGCAGGGCTTGGCGCAAACGGTTGCAGTGGGATAGCGCAGCTTAAGCGCATCGGGTTTGGCGTGGCCGGAATGGAAAATGATCGGAACGTCCATTTCCACAAGCCGGTCGGCCAAGGGTATCACGTCGCCATCGGTCAGTTGAACATCCAGAACGGCCGCCTGCGGGCGCATCGCGCCGATCGCAGTCATCGCACGGGCGACACTGGGATATGGCCCGTCGACGGTAAAGCCCGAATCCTCGAGCCGATCGTGTAGGTCGAATGCGATGATCATTTCATCTTCAACAAGAAGAATCACTGGCCGTTCTCTGCAATCCATTTGCTGGACTGGCCCCCCCGCAGTCATGATCGAACCGACTACCCCACTAAAACGCTGCAAGCTTCAATTGTCGTTACCCGGATCTGTCCCGTCCGGGATAGCCGACCGCAAATTCGAAAACGCGGGATGTGACACCGGGTTCCGTGCAGCGACGAATATACCAAATGTTATAGACGTGTGGTGGGGTTCGACAAGGTGGCCCGGTCAATCAGCAATTGGCTGTGCAAAACTTGCGGCAATTGCTCGGCACCCTGTCCCGGACGATACCACAGATACAATGGAACGCCCGCGGCGCCCTGGCTGGCGAGAAAGCGGGTGATCGCGGGGTCGCGGCGCGTCCAGTCGCCGACCATGACGGTCACCCCGTGTTCGTCAAAGCTGTCGATGACGGAATCGCGATCGATCGCCACGCTTTCATTGACCTTGCAGGTCACGCACCAATCGGCGGTGAAATAGAGGAACACAGGGCCTTTCGCCCGTGCCTGCGCCAAGGCCTGTTCGTCAAACGGAATCGAGCCGGGAATAGCGACATCCGATCCCCGATCACCGTCCGGCGGCGCAAGGGCGCTGGCACCGGCCGCACCGACGACCGCGACGAGGCAGGCCGCGACGGCAGGCATCAGGGCCGATCCGCCGCCCCGCTGTTTCCTCCGCGCGATCCAGCACAGGCCCAGCACGATTGCCACGATGACCAGTCCGCCCGCCAGCAGCGGCACGCCGCCCAGCCGCACGCACAGCCACAGCAGTGCGAGCCCAGTCAGCGCCATTGGCATGGCCATGATATGGCGGAACCGAACCATCCACGCGCCGGGCCTTGGCAACATGCGCCGCACGGCGGGGATGAAACCGATCGCGAGGAAAGGCGCGGCCAGCCCAAGGCCGAGTGCTGCGAACAGAACAAGCGCCTGCACCGGCGGTAGAAGCAGTGCCGCGCCCATCGCCGCCGCCATGAAGGGCGCGGTACAAGGCGTGGCCGCGACCGCCGCGAGCAGGCCGGTCATGAATGCGCCGCCTCCGCCAGCCTCGACCCGGACGGGCAGGGTGAATTCGAACATGCCGGCCAGATTGGCGGTGATCGCCGCCACCAGTGCAAGCAGCAGCACGACCGTGGCCGGTTCCTGCAACTGGAAGGCCCAGCCAACCTCGTTCCCGGCGGCGCGCAGGGCCAGCATCACCGTGCCCAGCGCGAGGACGGCCAGCACGACCCCTGCCGTATAGGCCAGCGCCTCGCGCCGCGCCGCATGGCCGTCTCCGCCCGCGCGCGCCAGATGGATCGCCTTCAGGCTGAGGATGGGGAAAACGCACGGCATGATGTTCAGCAGCAGGCCGCCCGCAAAGGCCGCCAGCACAAGCGCCAGCCCCGCGCCGCCCCACAATGTATCGGGAACGCCGCCCGCTGCCGCGACTGCTGGCACATCTCCCGGTTCTGCCGTGAAGGCGATGCCGGTCCCCGCACCGTCGAGGCGCAGGACCATGGCGACCGGTCCGTCGCCTTCCGCGCCTTGCCGCGCCGTGGTGGAGGCGCCCAGCCAGTCCCCTTCGCGAGAGAAGCTCTGCGGCGCGGCATAATCGACATAGCCGTCGTCGGCGACGAAGAGGTGCGGATCCGAGGCCTCCGCCCCGGCGGCAAGGGGGACGGCGATCCGCATCTGCTCGCCGTCGATGGCATAGCGGCCCTGTGACGCGACCGGGGCGGGGAGCGCCTGTCGCCAGCGGTCGAAGCGTGCATCCGCTTTGCCCGCCGTCTGGGCAACCGTGATCGTTGCGGACAGATCGGCCTGTTCGGGAACGCACACGCGGTCGGTACACGCCAGCCAGTCGGCCTCCACCCCGATCTTCAGCCTTGAACCCGGCGCCGCATCGTCCGGCACCGTAAAGGGCACCAGCACCGCATAGGGCCCTTCGTACACATGGTTCATCAGCGTGCCGATCAGCAGCGGCTCGGGCGTCGGATAGCGCGGTTCCCCGGTGCTCGCCCCGACGGGCAGGTCCCAGTCGAGCCCCATGCCGAAACCGGCATCGCCGGGATTGAGCCAATAGCCGTGCCAGCCGTCCTGCGGCACCATCTCGATCGCCAGTTCGATGGTCTCGCCCGGCATGGCGGCGCGTTCGGGCACAAGCCGGGCCGCGATGTGATTGGCACGCTGATCCTGCGCGCTTGCCGCAACGGAAACGAAGGCCGCCAGCACGACCAGCAGGGCCGCCGCCAGCAGGCGGATCGACCGGATCGGCATCGTGAATGGGCTGGTCTGCATCATGCGGCGGTCATGAACCTTGGAAAGCGCGCCATGGGGGCCGTGGGGCTTGCACCGGGGCGAGGGGGCGGCCATCTGGGTGACATATCTAAACTCGCGTGGGACTTAGGGCTGGCTTTGCGCCATGTCCATAAGTGGCGAGGCGCGATGACACCAATGCGCGCGGCCATTTCGCACCAAAGGGCACTTGGATGTCCGATGATGCAATGGTCGATATCGGGCTGATTGATAGGGCGATGGATGAGATGGCGACAGGCGATACGGGCCATACCGGTGACACGGGCCATACTGGTAAAACGGGCCACACTGGTAAAACGGGCAGGCGCGATGTGGTGATCGTCGGGGGCGGCCTGGTCGGGCTGACACTGGCGCTGGCGCTGGTGCGGCAGGGGATCACCAGCCATGTGCTCGACGCAGCCGATCCCGCATCGCAAACGGCAGAGGGTTTCGACGGGCGCGCCTCCGCCATCTCCACTGCCAGCTGGAACCTGTTCGGCAATATCGGCCTTGCCGAGAGGCTGGAGGCCTTTGCCAGCCCGATTACAGAAATCGCCGTCAGCGACCAGTTGAAGCCGGGCGAACTGCGGTTTCGCCCCGCGCCCGAAGAGGGATCGCTGGGCCGCATGTTCGAAAACCGCCGCCTGCGCCTTGCGCTGTTCGATGCGGTGAAAGACGTGCCCGAGATCGCCTATCACCCCAATGCCAATGTCACCGTGCGCGAACGCGGCGATCACGGCGTGGCGGCGGTGCTGGACGACGGCAGGCGGTTCGAAGGCAGCCTTATGGTCGGGGCGGAAGGGCGCGCATCGCCCACGCGTGATCAGGCGGGCCTTGCCATCGCGCATTGGAGCTATCGCCACCGCGCGATCATCTGCGGCCTTGCGCATGACAAGCCCAACGACGGCATCGCGTGGGAGATATTCTATCCCGCCGGGCCCTTCGCGCTGCTTCCCATGAAGGACGACGATCAGGGCCGCCATCGTACCGCCCTGGTCTGGACCGTGGCCGAGGACGACGCCGCCGCGTGGCTGAAGCTGGGCGAGAAGGCGTTCCTTGCCGAAGCGGAAAAGCGCATGGGCGGGCTGCTGGGCAGGCTTGAGCTTGCCAGCCCGCGGTCGTCCTATCCGCTGGGGTTCCATCACGCGCCTACCATCATTGCCGAGCGGTTGGCGCTGGTGGGCGATGCCGCGCATGGCATCCACCCGATTGCCGGGCAGGGCCTGAATCTTGGCCTGCGCGACGCGGCGGCGCTGGCCGAAGTGCTGGGCGAAGGCGTGCGGCTGGGGCTGGACCTCGGCGATGCTGAATTGCTGAAACGCTATCAGCAATGGCGCGGGCTGGACGATCTGATGGTCGCGGTGGCGACCGACGGGCTAACATGGATCTTCGGCGTCCCCGGCCGCGCCGCCAGCGCGATCCGCCGCCTTGGCATGGGCGCGATCGAGCGCACCGATCCGCTGAAGCGCTGGTTCATGGACGAGGCGCGCGGCGTGTCGGGCAAGCTTCCCGAACTGCTTCAGGACGGCTGATCGTTCGGTGAGCGCGGCCTAGCGCGCCGATTGCACCGTCTGGGTGCTGGCAGTCGGCGCAGCGTTGCCTTCGGAAGCCGGAGACGCGGGGCTGGGCTGGCGAACGGGCTGCCCCTGCGAATCGCCCAGATTGCGCGGTTCGAGCAAGGCGGCAGTCTCGATCAGGTCCAGCGCCTGCTGCGTCGCGACATAGCGCTGCGCATTCTCAAGCCACTCCCGCGTCGCTTCGCGATTGGGCAGGCGTTCGACCAGCGCGGCGGCAGCCTCTACCCGCCCGTCATTCAGCAATTGCTGCGCGCGTTCAAGCCGCACGACGGGCTGCGGAGAAGGCGCATCGGCCTGCCGAAGCACGAACAGACTAGCGATTTCGGAACGGATGCGCGGCCAGCCGGTCAGATCGTCGGATTCGGTGGTCGCGGTCTGGGGCAGGTTCTGCAGACCTTGACGAAGCTGGTCGAGGGTAACCGGATTGCGCGCGCTGTTGATGATCGTGCGCACGGCATTGGGCTGTGCATTGCCAAAGCGCAGTTGCAGCTGGTTTTCCAGATAGCCCAGCGGTGCGCCGCGTTCGACCAGCCGGCGTGCGGCAAAGGCGACGAGGAGGCCTTCCGCGCGCGCGGCATTGCCCGACGCGGCCTCTGCCTGCATGTCCAGCCGGTCCAGCCGTCGTTCCAGATCGCGCATGCGCTGCGCCGCGGTCGGCTCGCCCACCGGCACGCTTGGCAAGGGCGCGGCAGCGGTCAGTTCGGCATCCGGCGTCGGCGCGGACTCGACCGCCGCGGCAGGCGCCGCGGTTTCAGCCGGCTCCTCGGCCAGCCAGCCGGTGCTCCACGCCAGATAGAAGGCCGCGGCGACACCCAGCACAAAGGCAAGCAGCACGCTTGCCGCGATCTTGCGCATGCGGTTGGTGCCCCTTGTCGGACCGGAGGGGGCATAGATGTCGGGGGAATTGGATACCATCGGGTTCTGTTTCTTACCTCAAAGACCGCCTTGGCACATTTGTCTCGCCAATTCCAGCAAGGCGCTATCGTCGGGCGAGGAGGCATGGTGGCAATCGGCCCAGCCCGTTCCGGCCATGTCCGCAATGCGCGGCGCAAGGCAGGCCAGCGCGATCCGGTCCTTCTCCAGACCCAGACGGCCGCATTCCTGCGCGAAATGCCGCGCCGCCTGTCCCGAATGCAGCAGGATCAGCGCGCCGTCCGCCAGCATCTCCGCCAGCTCGGCATCGATCGGATGGGCGGAAACAGTGTAGGTGATGCGCGTGTCGACCGCGATCCCTTCCGGCAGGTCGAGCGGCACATGCGCTTCGCCCGACAGGCGGAGCAGGCGGTTCATTTGCCTCGCCTTGGCATGCGGCAAAAGGCTCTGCATCCCGCGCGCGCCGGTCGCGACCACGTCGAAACCGGCATGCTCGGCAGCCATGGCCGTCGTCTGGCCGACGCATAGCGCGGGCAGGCCGGTCAGCGCGGCCAGCCCCGCGCCCCCGTGCCGCAAAGCATTGGCACTGCCCAGCAGGACGGCATCGAAATCGACGGGTTCCGGAACCGACCAGGGCACCGGACCGGCACTGAAAAGCGGATACGTCTCTACCTTCAGTCCCTGATGTGCCGCACGCTCGACCGTGGCCCGGTCGCCGGGGGCAGGCCGGATCGTGACGATGCGCTTCACCCCGGCGAACCGGTGAAGAAGGCGGTCACGGCCTCGGGCGCTTCGGAAAGGAGTGCGCGTGCCAGTTTGGCGGGGGCAGCGGTGTCGTCCGCATCGAATGCGGCGCTGTTTTCGATGCGGATTGCGCCGTCGGGGCTGAAGATCGCGGCGCGCATTGTAAGACGGTCGCTGCCGGTCGTCAGCACCGCGACCGGGCTGTGGCAATTTCCGCCCAGCGCCAGCAGCAAGGCACGCTCTGCGATGACTTGCGCGCGCGTAGGCGCGTGGTCGATGGCCGCCAGCCATGCGCGCATGGGATTATCATCGGTGCGGCATTCGATACCGATGGCGCCTTGCGCGGGGGCAGGCAGCCATTCGTCCGCGTCCAGTGGCCGCCCCACGCCCGTTTCGCCCAGCCGTCCAAGACCGGCCGAGGCCAGCAGCGTCACATCTGCTTCGCCCGCCTGCAGCTTTGCCAGACGTGTCGCGACATTGCCGCGAAAGCCGGTAATGTCGATATCGGGCCGCAGGTTCCGCATTTGCGCGGCTCTTCGCGGCGCGCTGGTGCCCAGCCGGGCGCCCTGCGGAATTGCCGCGATGGAAGTCGCCCCGATCAGAACGTCGCGCACATCGGCGCGTGGCAGCAGCGCGGCGATGGTCAGCGCATCGGGCCGGATCGTTTCGACATCCTTCATCGAATGGACCGCGAAATCTATTTCCCCTTCGCCCAGCGCGGCGTCGAGTTCCTTGGTCCACAGTGCTTTGCCGCCGATTTCGGCCAGCGGGCGGTCCTGTATCCGGTCGCCGCTGGCGAGGACGGGCAGAATCTCCACCGCATCCACGCTCCAGCCATGGGCGGCGATCAGCCGGTCGCGCGCCTCATGCGCCTGCGCCATGGCGAGGGGGGAGCGGCGTGTGCCAAGCCGCAGGGGGCGCGGCGGCGATAGGGGTTCGGTCGGTGTCATGCAGCGGCTTGTGCTAGCGGGGCAAAGCGTTCAGGGGAAGTTCCCATGAGCAGCCCATCCCCCGAATGGCCAGGTTTCGCGGAAAAGGCGGAGGTGGCACCAGACGGCGTCTTGTCCGGCCGCCGCATCGTGCTCGGCATCGAATCGAGCTGTGACGAGACCGCCGTGGCGCTGGTCGCGGACGACCGCACCATCATCGCGCAGGCCATCGCCTCGCAGGACGCGGAGCATGCGCCTTATGGCGGCGTGGTCCCCGAAATCGCGGCGCGCGCGCATGTCGAGGTGCTGGCCCCGATGGTCCGGCGCGTGCTGGCCGACGGCGGCATGACGCTGGCCGATGTCGACGCGATCGCGGCGACGGCGGGGCCGGGGCTGATCGGCGGCGTCATGGTGGGGCTGGTCACTGCCAAGGCGCTGGCGCTGGCGGGCGACAAGCCGCTGCTGGCGATCAACCACCTGGAAGGCCACGCGCTCAGCCCGCGTCTGGCCGATGCGGATCTTGCGTTTCCCTATCTGCTGCTGCTGGCATCCGGCGGGCATTGCCAGATCCTGGAAGTGCGCGGGGTGGGCAATTATCGCCGTCTTGCGACCACCATCGACGACGCACTGGGGGAGGCGTTCGACAAGACGGCCAAGATCCTCGGCCTGGGCTATCCGGGCGGGCCCGCGGTCGAACGGCTGGCGCGCGAGGGCGATCCTTACGGGGTCGATCTGCCGCGGCCGCTGAAGGGATCGAAGGAACCGCATTTCTCCTTCGCAGGGCTGAAAAGTGCCGTGCTGCGCGCGAATGACAGCGGCCTTCACAAACCCGCCGATCTGGCGGCGAGCTTTCAGCAGGCGGCGATGGACTGTGTGATCGACCGCACCTCCCGGGCGCTGGAGCGCGCGCAGGGCATGACCGCGCTGGTCGTGGCGGGCGGCGTTGCGGCCAATGCCTCGTTGCGGGACGCGCTGGAAGCTCTGGCCGTGAAACACGGGCTTGAATTTGCCGCGCCGCCGATGAAACTCTGCACCGACAATGCGGCGATGATCGCATGGGCCGGGCAGGAAAGGCTGGGCGCAGGGCTGGTGGAACCGGGCGGCGACCCGCTTTCCATCGCGGCCCGCCCGCGCTGGCCGCTCGACCCCGAAGCGGAAGCCGTGCGGGGAGCGGGAGTAAAGGCATGAGCGCACAAAAGCCCATCGGCGTGATCGGGGCGGGCGCATGGGGAACGGCGCTGGCGCAGATGCTGGCGGCGGATGGCGCGCCCGTGTCGCTGTGGGCAAGGACAGAGGAGGTGGCGGGTACGATCAACCGGACCCATCGCAACGAACTCTATCTGCCCGGCGCGACGCTGAGCGGTTCGATCACGGCCAGCAGCGACCTGCCTGCCTTTGCCGAACTGGATACGCTGCTGATCGTCACACCTGCCCAGCATCTCGGCTCGGTCATGGCGGGGGCCTTGTCCGGTTTTGCGGGCGATGCGGTGCTCTGCGCCAAGGGGATTGAGGCAGGCAGCGGCCGCCTGATGGCAGAGGTCGCGCATGATGTGGCGCCGAACGCACAGCTTGCGGTGCTGTCGGGACCCACTTTCGCGCATGAAGTCGCCGCGGGGCTCCCGACGGCGGTGACTTTGGCCTGCGATGGCGGCGATGCGCAGTGGCAGCGCCTGTCCTCGCAGATCGCGCGGCCCAGCTTTCGCCCCTATTTCTCCGACGACATCGTCGGGGCCGAGATCGGCGGCGCGGTCAAGAACGTGCTCGCCATTGCCTGCGGGGTCGTCGACGGGCTGTCGCTGGGCCAGAACGCGCGAGCCGCCACCATCGCGCGCGGCTATGCCGAGATGCTCCGCTTTGGTCTTGCCCGCGGGGCGCAGGCGGAGACGCTGTCGGGCCTGTGCGGTCTGGGCGATCTGGTGCTGACCTGTTCCTCGACCTCCAGCCGTAATTTCTCGCTGGGCCGGGCTTTGGCGGAAGGCACGCCTGCCGCCGACCTGATGGCCCATCGCCGCACCGTGGCCGAGGGTGCCTTCACCGCGCCGGTGCTGAAGGCGCTGGCCGATGATCTGGGCATTGCGATGCCCATTACCGAAGCGGTCTGCGCCCTGCTGGCGGGCGAGGTCAGCGCCAATGACATGGTGCGCGGCGTCCTCGCCCGGCCGCTTCGTACCGAGATGGAAACGCCGTGACGGGCCAGAACGGCGCGGGCAGCGCGGCACCGCCCGAAAAGGGCGAGGCCGACGATCTCGCGACGCTGGCCAAGGGCGGGCGCACCAATTTCTTCGGCTTCCTGCTGCGCCTTGTTGCGCGCCTGCCGTTCCTGTTCATCGCGGGGCGGTTCTACGGTGCCGATCAGCTGGGCCGCTTTGCCTCTGCCCTGATCATTATCGAAATCGGAGGACAGCTTGCGACGCTGGGTCTGAAGCGCGGGCTGGCCAAGGAACTGGGGCAGGGGGACCGCGATGAGGCGGCGGTGATCGCGGACGGGCTGCTGCTGTCGCTGATGTTTTCATCGCTGCTGGCGGGGATATTGTTCCTCTTTCCCGATCCGATGTTCCCCAATGGCATGAACAGCCGCTGGGACCTGCTGCTGCCCTTTGCACTGGTGTTCCTTGCGATCACCGAAGTCATGCTGGCGGCCTTGGCGTTTCGCTATAACATCGCGGCCACCGTGCGCAGCCGCGCCGTGGTCGAGCCATGGGTGCTGTCGATCGCGGCGGGCGTGCTGCTGTTCGTGCCTGCGCTGGCGGATGGCGGGCTGGCGATCAGCTATCTGCTGTCGGTCGCGGCGGCCGCCGTCACGGCCTTCATCCCGATGCTGCGCATGTACGGCCTGCCGCGCGGGTGGAAGCCGCATACGCTGCGCCTTTTGAAAATCGCGCGCGAGAATCTGCCGCTGGCGCTGGCCGATGCGATCGAATGGGGCACGAGGCGGCTCGACATCGCAATCCTGGGCATTTTCGTCAGCCCTGCGACCGTCGGCGTCTATTACGTCGCGGTGCAGGTCGCCAGCCTGCCGCAAAAGCTGAAGACCAGTTTCGAGCCGATCCTCGGCCCCGTCATCGTGCGCAAGCTGAACGAGAAGGATTATGCCGCCATCGCGCGGCAGGTCTGCCAGGCGGGGTTCTGGATCATCGCCGCGCAGACCGGCGTGGCGCTGGCGCTGGGCATTCCGGGCGAGGCGGTGATGGGGCTTGTCGGTCCGGGCTTCGTCGGCGGCACCGGCGCGCTGGCGTTCCTGCTGGGGGCCGAGGTCGTCGCCGCGACCGCGGTGGTGTCCGAAGCGGCGCTTATCTATCTTGCGCGGATCCGCAATCTGCTCGTGTCGGTGATGACGCTGGCGCTGCAGGCGGCCTTCACCGTCGGGCTGATCATGCTGGCGCGCTATCTCGGCCTGTCGGAGCCGTTTCAGGCTGCTGCGGTGGCGCTGGGCCTTGGGCTCGCGCTTGGCTTTGCGTCGATCACCAAGTCGCTCATGCTGGGCCGGATGCTGGGGCAATCGATCAATAATTTCCGCTGGCCGCTGGTCTGGGCAATCGCGCCCGCGGTGGTCGTCGGCTATCTGTTCACCTTCGCGCCCGAATGGATCGAGCTGGCGCTGGGCGTGCCCGCGATCCTTGCCACCTATGGCTTCGTGATCTGGAAAAAGGGCTTTGGGCCGGAGGACCGCGTGCTGTTCAAATCGGCCGGGAAAAGCGGGGCGGTTCCGCCCACCGAGCCGCTTCCATCGCCTGCGCGGGATCGCTAGGACCCTGCTATGAAACTCTTGTTCGAAATACCGAACTGGCTGCGCATCCTGACGGGAGCGGTGATCGTGGCCTGCATTGCGCTGGTCGCCAATGCCCAGACCGGGCGGAACGTGATCGAACGTCTGCAGATCCGCGCCGAGCGCGCGATCGAGGCGAATGGAGGGGCGGGCATCACGGCCGATTTCACCACCTCGAACGGTTGGCCGACACGCCATCCCGTGCTGCGCGGGGGCGATGATCTGCCCGACGATGTTCGCGCCCGGGTGGCGCGCGCGGTGGCCAACCTGCCGGGGGTGGGCGGTGCGCATTGGGAAACGCGCTCGCGCGGGGTGATCGCGCCGGAACCCGTGATCGAACCCGGCCCGTTCCATTGCCAGCGCGACGTGGAAAGCCTGCTGTCGGTGCGCGTCATCCGCTTCGGTCAGGGCAGCGCCGAAATCGATCCCGCCAGCGAAGTGTTGCTGGACGAGGTCGCCACCGCGCTCAAGCCTTGCCGGGGCAGCATCATCGCGATCACCGGCCATTCCGATGCGGTCGGCGATGCCGCGGTCAATCTGCGCCTGTCGCGCGAAAGGGCCGCCGCCGTGCGCTCCGCGCTGGTCGACCGGGGGCTGCCGCGCGATTCCCTGCGCGCGACGGGCCTCGGCTCGGCACAGCCGATCGAAGGGCTGGAGCCCGAGGATCCGGCCAATCGCCGCATCGAGTTCTCGGTGATCGAGGTCGCGCCGCTCAAACCGACGCCGATCGATATTCCGGACGCGGGCTGAACCATGGCGGAAAGGTGCGAAACATGCCGCTTTGGGTAGAATTGATGGTATTACTCCTCATCATATATGGTGCCGTACTGGCCGTGATGATGAGCTGGCTGCAACGCCGCGCCCGGCTTGCGCGCTTGACGCGCGAGCGTGCGAAGCGGCAGGTTGCGAAGGACCGGATCGACAAGAACTAGCCGATTGGCGGGAAAAGTGGGAAGAGCGAGGATATTTAAATGGTTGAGATGATCCAGTCGAACTGGCTGGCGTTCCTGCTGGTCGTGATCGTGGCCGTGCTGATCGCCATATGGCTGATCGCAAGGCCCAAGAAGCCGCGCGACCGCATGTATCGCCCCGATGTGCTGGACGAAGGGGTCGCGCCCGCTCAGCGCAATCAGGCGTTCATCGACGCGCCGCCCGCCAGCGCGGGAAGACCGCTGCACGAGCATGAGCCCCCCGCCGCGCCCGAGGGGGTCGGCGGCGCAGGCGTCGCCGTCGCCGCCGCGGCGCTGATGGCCGAGGAAGAGCACGAAGCCCGCGAGGCCGAGAAACACAAGAATGAAGACCAGATGCCCGCCGACGCGCGGGATGCGCAGGCGGTGGCGGCTGCGGTCAAGATGCATTCGAACGATCAGGACGAGGGGCAGTCCGACGATCTGCTCAAGATCAAGGGGCTGGGACCCAAGCTTGCCGAACTGCTCGGTTCTATGGGCATATCGCGCTATGACCAGATCGCCGCGTGGAGCGATGCCGACGTGCAGGAGATGGATGCGCGGATGGGCCGTTTCGCGGGGCGCATCAATCGCGACGACTGGCGCACGCAGGCGCGCTATCTCGCATCCGGCGACAAGGACGGCTACGAGGAAAAATTCGGGAAGCTGTAAGGGACCGCGTTTAAGCGGAGTCGCGCTCGGTGCCCTTGGCGAGCCGCGTCTTGCAGCCATCGACAAGCTCGCCCAGCGTGGACGAGGCGGGGAAGATGACTTTCCCGCCGCCCGCGACCGTCGCATAGAACGGCCCGCCCGTCAGCGCGATCCAGTGAGGATCGTCAGAAGCCAGCGCGCCCGCCCATTTGTCGCCGTCATTGCTGACCGGCAGGCGCAATATCCCGCGATAGCCGACAAAGCTCAGCATCGCCTTGGCGCCGTCGTCGGACGGAACGTTGCGGATCGCGCGGACCGATCCGTTCTCGCACGACAGCTTGAGCAGGGCGGGCATGCCCGGCTCGCCATAGACCGCGCTTTCGCCGGTGCGTATCCAGCGGCCGTCGGGAGGATCGATCTTGCCCGGCATCGAGATCTCGTCCGGCGCGGGGCGGGCATCGGTCAGTTGCAGGCGGATCGGCGCGGTCGCGGCCTTGTCCTCGTCACCCGAACAGGATGCGAGCGCCAGCGCGGCGATCGCCGCGGCCCAAAGGCGATCAGCGCGCATTGATGAAGGCCCTGAGGTCGGCGGTCAGCTTGGCGCGGTCCTCGTCGCGGATATACATCATGTGGCCCGCGTCATAATACTGGAACTCGATCCGCGAAGGATCGAACCCGGTGCGCGACAGTGAATATTCGGCCGCGAAGAACGGGGTTGCAAAGTCGTACCAGCCTTGGCCGACGAAGATCCGCAGGTCGGAATTTTCGCGCAAGGCCCGGCCCAGATAGGGGGCGACCGACAGATAGGCATTGGTGTCGCGGCCGCCTTCCAGCCGCCAGTCCCAGTCGCCCACGCCGCCGATGGTGACATATTGGCGATCGGTCTCGTAACCGATGCTCTCGCGCAGCCAGCTGTTGATCGCCGCGGCATAGCCCGCGTCGATGCCGTAAAAGCTGGGGTCGTTATCGGGCGTCTCGCCCGCGCTGTCGTAATCGACGCCGGTATAGCGGCTGTCGAGCCGACCGACCGTCAGGCCGCGGTCGCGCAGCAGTTCCTTATAGAACCGGTTGGGGCTGACGCGCAGATCGGCGCGGTCGAGATAGGTTTCCGACAATCCGGTCAGGCGCGACAATTCGGCCCGAACGCTTGCCCGCTCCGCATCGGGAAGGGCCTGGCCTTTCAGCAGGGCGGCCGCATAGGGACCGGTCGCGAAATCGCGTGCCTCCTGCACCAGCGCCTCGACCGAAGCTGCCTGCACCTTGCCATGATAATGCGCGGTCGCGGCCATGGTGGGCAGGTTGGTGATATAGGAAAGCTCGTTCCCTTCGGTATCCGCGCCCGCCGCGAAGTCGAGGATGGTCGAGATCAGGATTACGCCATTCAGGGCGACATCGTTATAGGCACCCTCAAGCTCGTGCACCACGGCGGCGCTGCGCGTGGTGCCATAGCTTTCGCCGCCCAGGAACTTGGGGCTGTTCCAGCGGCCATTGTCGCTGATCCACTTGCGGATCACCGCGGCGACCGATTTCGCATCGGCGGTGACGCCCCAGTAATCCTTGGGATCGGTGTCGCCGATGGCATGCGAGAATCCGGTCCCCACCGGGTCGATGAACACGATATCGGTGACGTCGAGCAGCGAATCCGGATTGTCGACTATGGGGTAAGGCGGTCCGCCGTCGTCGCGCGCATCCGAAGGGATCGCGACCCGCTTTGGCCCGAATGCGCCCATCTGCAGCCAGACCGACCCCGATCCGGGGCCGCCATTGTACAGGAACGTCACGGGCCGCGTCTTGTCCTGCGGTTCGGCGACATAGGACATGGTGACGATGGCAGCGGCGGGATTGCCGTCGTCGTCCTCCAGCACCTGTTCCTCGACCGTGGCGGTATAGCTGATGCGCTTGCCGCCGAACGTGCCGCTCATCTTCTTCGACGCGGCATTCGGCTCGTAATCTGCGACGGGCTTCGCGTCTTCCTTCTCGTCGTCCTGCGCGAGGGCGGGGGCAGCGAAAAGCGACGTGGCCAGAAGCAAGGCAGGGGCGAGCGCGATCAGGCGGCGCGAGCAAGGTCGATAGAGCATGGCAGGCTTCATGCGGTGGCAGGGCGCAAAACGCAATTTATGTCGCCTGTTTTTCCCCTCGATTTGCCGTAAAACCGGTTTCCGCGGTTACTTCTTCCACTTGCGCTGGGTCTTGCCGAAACGCGTTTTGCGCGTGCCCGGCTTGCCTTCGTTGCTGCGGCCCACGATGGGGGCGCGCTTCTGGTCGTCGGGCAGGCCCAGCTCTTCGCCCTCCAGCCTTCGGATCTCGTCGCGCAGGCGGCCGGCTTCCTCGAATTCCAGATCGGCGGCGGCGGCGCGCATGCGGCCTTCCAGCTCCTCGATATAGGCGCGCAGATTATGGCCGACCATGTTGTTGCGCTCGTCGTCGCCGGTATCGATGGTGACGCTGTCCTGCGAGGCGGTGTCGGCCACGATGTCGGCAATGCGCCGCTTGATCGTGGCGGGGGTGATGCCGTGTTCCTCGTTATAGGCGCGCTGCTTTTCGCGGCGGCGATCGGTTTCCGCGATGGCGCGCTCCATGCTGCCGGTGATGCGGTCGGCATAGAGGATGACGCGCCCGTCGACATTGCGCGCGGCGCGGCCGATGGTCTGGATCAGCGATGTCTCGCTGCGCAGGAATCCTTCCTTGTCGGCGTCGAGGATGCAGACGAGGCCGCATTCGGGAATATCCAGCCCCTCGCGCAGCAGGTTGATGCCGACCAGCACGTCATAGACGCCCAGCCGCAAGTCGCGGATCAGCTCGATCCGTTCCAGCGTCTCGACGTCGGAATGCATGTAGCGCACGCGCACGCCCGCCTCGTGCATGAACTCGGTCAGGTCCTCGGCCATGCGCTTGGTCAGCGTGGTGACCAGCGTGCGATAGCCCTTGGCGGCGACCGCCTTGCACTCATTGATGCAGTCCTGAACCTGATCCTCGACCGGGCGGATCTCGACCGGGGGGTCGATCAGCCCGGTGGGACGGATGACCTGTTCAGCGAAGACGCCGCCGGTCTGCTCCATCTCCCAGCTTCCGGGCGTGGCGGACACGGCGAAGGTCTGCGGTCGCATCGCGTCCCACTCGTTGAAGCGCAGCGGGCGGTTGTCGATGCAACTGGGCAGCCGAAAGCCATATTCGGCCAGCGTGATCTTGCGGCGGTGATCGCCCTTTGACATCGCGCCGATCTGGGGGATCGTCTGGTGACTTTCGTCCACGAACAGCAGCGCATTGTCGGGCAGATATTCGAACAGGGTCGGCGGCGGCTCGCCGGGAAGGCGGCCCGTCAGGAAGCGGGAGTAATTCTCGATGCCCGCGCAGCTGCCGGTTGCGGCGATCATTTCCAGATCGAAATTGGTGCGCTGCTCCAGCCGCTGGTGCTCCAGCAGCTTGCCTTCGGCTTCCAGTTCCTTCAGCCGTTCGGTCAGCTCGAAGCGGATCGCCTCGGTCGCCTGCTTCATCGTCGGCCCGGGGGGGACATAGTGCGAATTCGCATAGACGCGCACCTTGTCCAGCGAAGCGCCCTTCTTGCCGGTGAGCGGGTCGAACTCGCTGATCTCCTCGATCTCGTCCCCAAAGAACGAGATGCGCCAGGCCATGTCTTCATAATGGCTGGGGAAGATTTCCAGATTGTCCCCGCGCACGCGGAAATTGCCGCGCGCGAATGCGGCGTCGTTGCGCTTGTACTGCAGCGCGACCAGCTTGCGGATGATCTCGCGCTGGTCGACCTCATCGCCCTTCTTCAGGTCGAAGATCATCGCCGAATAGGTCTCGACCGAACCGATGCCGTAGAGGCAGGAAACCGAGGCGACGATGATCACGTCGTCGCGTTCCAGCAGCGCGCGCGTGGCCGAATGGCGCATCCGGTCGATCGCCTCGTTTACCGAGCTCTCCTTCTCGATATAGGTGTCGGAGCGCGGGACATAGGCCTCGGGCTGGTAATAGTCGTAATAGGATACGAAATACTCGACCGCGTTGTTCGGGAAGAAGCTCTTGAACTCGCCGTAAAGCTGCGCGGCCAGGATCTTGTTGGGCGCAAGGATCAGCGCGGGGCGCTGCAGGCGTTCGATCACCTGCGCCATGGTATAGGTCTTGCCGCTGCCCGTGACACCCAGCAGGACCTGCGTCTTTTCGTCTTCCTGAGCCGTCTTGACCAGCTCTTCGATGGCGGTCGGCTGGTCGCCGGCCGGCTGGTAATCGCTGACCAGTTCGAACCTTTTGCCCGGCAGCGACTTTTCGGGCCGGGCAGGGCGGTGGGGGGTGAAATTGTCGGATGTGTCGGGCTCTTCCAGTCCGCGACGGATGACGAGTTCGGCCATGCGGTATGATATGGGTGCGATGGCCGCCTAGTGCAATTCCATGAGCCCAGTCCAATCTCATGAGAAGGGTGCAATTGCCAAGCGGTCTGGCATCTGCAATGTCCCGTCCTTCGATCGAGCCGCCATTCCGGTGCCGAAGGGGAGCATGTAGCGTGACGAAGAACTGGAAGACCGCAGGGCTGGCAGCCTGTGCCGCCATGGCACTCGCCGCCTGTTCGAGCGAGAGCGAGAGCGAGGACGCCTCTGCCGATGCGGGATCGGCCATGAGCGTCGAGGAAGCCGCTCAGGAATTCAGCAAGCTGGAAAAGCCGCAGCCCGGCCAGTATTCGCTGAAGGTCGACGTCACCAGCTTTGAAATGCCCGGCGCGCCTGAAGGCATGCTCGACCAGATGAGGAGCGCGCTGGAAGGCGCCTATGGCGAAGGGTTCTGCCTGACGCCGGAAGAAGCCGACAAGGGGTTCGAGGAACAGCTTGGCCAGGTCGCTCAGAGCGGCGAGTGCAATTTCAGCAGGATGGATGTCGATGGCGGACAGGTCAGCGCCAATGCCGTGTGCGACGTACAGGGCGGCACCATGACGCTGGACATGGACGGAACCGTCAGCGCCACGGGTTCGGACATCGTCGCCAATACCAAGATGGATGCGCAGGGGCAGACCATGGAGATGACCATGCGCATGGTGCAGACGCGAACCGGCGACTGCGCGGCGTAGAACGCGCTGCCTCAGATACATAATCTCGGATAAATGATACGGCCCTGCGGGAAACTGCAGGGCCGTTTCGCATTGGTTCTATGATGCCGGAACTGTTACAGCCAGATTACATGAAACCCGAAAGTCTTCCTTCCAGCCATGCCTTGCCCGGCATCGATGCGAATGCACTGCCCGCGCGCCAATGGGCCGATGCGTCCGTCGGCAAGCCTGGTGAGCAAGCCGGTCCGGCTCTGGCCCGGAAACGCGACAAGACCCGCGAAGCGCGCGCCGAACGTCCCGGCAAGGGCTTTTTGGTTCTGTTCCGCGAATGGCAGCGGCGCCATTCGCTTGCGATGCGCCCACAGCCCCAGGGTGTGTCGACGCCGGCATCGCGTCTGCTGCTCAAGGAACTCGCTTCGCTTGCGGCGCCTGCCGCGTTCCGCATGGCCTATGGCAAGATGGACGTGGCGACGCCGGAGGAACCGCGCGCGGTGATGCTGCTTCCGGGGTTCGGATCGCATCCGTGGCGCATGGCCCCGATGCACAAGGCGCTGGCGGATGCAGGGCATTCGGTCACCGACTGGGGCCTCGGCTGGAACATGGGGGCGAGCGAGGACCGCTTCGACCGCCTGCTTTCGCGCATCCGCCGGGTGTCGCGGGCAGAGGATCGCAAGATCGTGCTGGTCGGATGGAGCCTCGGCGGCGTCTTCGCGCGCGAGGCGGCCAAGCAATTGCCCGATCATGTCGAGATGGTCGTGACCATGGGCTCGCCGTTTTCGGGCGACATGCATGGCAATAACGGGTGGCGGCTCTATCATGCGATCGCGGGTCATCCGGTCGACGAACCGCCGGTAGGTGGCGAATTCGCGCAAAAGCCTCCGGTGCCCACCATCGCGATGTGGAGCGCGCAGGACGGTGTCGTCCACCGCCACTGCGCCTGCGGCAAGGTGGGGGAACGCGACCTAGCGCTGCCGGTGCGCTGCACGCATATGGGGTTTGCATGGCATCCCGCGGCCATCGAAGCCGTGTCGCGCGTGCTGGCGCGCTCACCCGAAAGTTTTACGCATCTTGCAACGCAGCAAAAAACCGGAGACAACCCCGACTCATGAGCATTGGCGCATGAGCAGGGACCGGGACCCAACCTTCGATGAAATGCATGGAGCGGATGGCTCCATACGAAACGCCTATGCGGGCTATTCAAACTGGTTCGAAGAGCAGGACCCGCAGGCCCTGCGGAGAAAACACCGCGAGGCGGAGAATTTCTTCCGCCGCACGGGCATCACCTTTAACGTCTATGGACAGGATGAGGCGGAGGAACGGCTGATCCCGTTCGATCCGGTGCCGCGGATCATCACCGCGCAGGAATGGCGCCGCCTGTCCAAGGGGATCGAGCAGCGGGTGAGGGCGATCAATGCCTTCCTGCACGACCTCTATCACAGGCAGGAGATCGTGCGTTCGGGCCGCGTGCCCGAATGGCTGCTGCGCGACAATGCGGCGTTCCTGCCCAATATGTGCGGCTTTACCCCGCCCGGCGGGATCTACACCCATATCACCGGTATCGACCTCGTCCGCACGGGGCCCGACGATTTCCACGTGCTGGAGGACAATGCCCGCACGCCCAGCGGCGTCTCCTACATGCTGGAGAACCGCGAGACGATGATGGCGATGTTCCCCGAGCTGTTCACGCGGGTGAAGGTCGCGCCGGTATCGAACTATCCCCGGCGGCTGGCCCGCAGCCTGGCCGCCTGCGCCCCGCCCGCGTTCGACGGCAAGGGAAAGCCCGCCATCGCGGTATTGACGCCCGGCATCTACAATTCCGCCTATTACGAGCACAGCTTCCTTGCCGACCAGATGGGCGCCGAACTGGTCGAGGCGGGGGATCTTCGTGTCATCGACGGGCGTGTCCAGATGCGCACGACGCGCGGATACAAGCCGCTCGACGTGATCTATCGCCGGGTGGACGACGATTTCCTCGATCCGCTGACCTTTAATCCGGAAAGCATGCTGGGCGTGCCCGGCATCATGGATGTCTATCGATCGGGCGGGATCACCATCGCCAATGCGCCCGGCACCGGCATTTCGGACGACAAGGCGCTCTACAGCTTCATGCCCGAAATCGTCGAGTTCTACACCGGCGAAAAGCCGCTGCTGCCCAATGTCGAGACGTGGCGCTGCATGGAGCCCGACGCGCTCAAATACGTGCTCGACAATATCGAGGAGCTTGTCGTCAAGGAGGTCCACGGTTCGGGCGGCTATGGCATGCTGATCGGGCCGACCGCGTCGAAGCGCGAGATCGCCAAGTTCGTTCAGAAGCTGAAGGCAAACCCGCAGAACTATATCGCGCAGCCCACGCTGTCGCTGTCGACAGTGCCGATCCTGGCGAAAAAGGGCCTGAGCCCGCGCCACGTCGATCTGCGCCCGTTCGTTCTGATGAGCCCGAACGGCATCGACATAACCCCCGGCGGACTGACCCGCGTGGCGCTGAAACAGGGATCGCTGGGGGTGAATTCCAGCCAGGGCGGCGGCACCAAGGACAGCTGGGTGCTGGAGGAATAATGCTCGGTCGCAGTGCAAATGGCGTCTTCTGGATGTTCCGCTATCTTGAGCGGGCGGAGAATTGCGCGCGCCTCCTCGACACCGGTTTTCGCATGGCGCTGACCAGCGATTCCATCACGGCGGAGCAGGAGTGGAGCTCGGTCCTCGAAACCGCCGGGATGACGCAGTCCTATCTCGAAAAGAACGGGACGTTTACCGGCATGCAGGTGTGGAATTACATCCTGCGCGAAAAGGACAACCCGAACTCGATCCGTTCGCTGATCGGGCAGGTGCGCACCAATGCGCGCGCGGTTCGAAACGTCATCACCGCCGAATTGTGGCTGGCCGTGAACGAGAGCTATCTGCAGATTAACGAACTGCTGTCGCGCCCCGTCACGCAGGCCAATCTGGGTGACGCGATCGCGGCGGTAAAACGCGAGGCGACGCTGGTGCGCGGCGCGATGGATGGGTCGATGCTGCGCAACGACATCTATAATTTCGGGCGCATCGGCAGTTTCCTCGAACGCGCGGACAACACGGCGCGGATCCTCGACGTCAAATATTACGTGCTGCTGCCGTCGCTGTCCTATGTCGGATCCAGCCTCGACAATGTGCAGTGGGAGACGATCCTGCGCTCGCTGGGGGCGGAACGCGCCTATCGCTGGCTGAACGCGGGGAACATGGATGCGCGCGGGATCGCCGATTTCCTGATTCTGGACGGGCGCTTCCCGCGCTCTTTGGCGTTCTGCTATTCCAAGATCCGCACCAATCTCGGCAATCTGGCGCTGCAATATGGTGAGGAACTGCACGCGCATGAATTGATGCGCAAGGCGGACATGCGCTTGAACGACGCCGATATCGAAGCCATCTTCGAACAGGGACTGCACGAGTTCCTGTCCGATTTCATCGCCGACAATTTCGAGATCGGCCGCGCGGTCGAAACCGAATACAGATTTTCCGAATGAAGGAGACGATAGCCGTCCCATGCGCCTGACAGTCCACCACCGCACCCGCTACACGTTCGACGCCCCCGTCGTGCACGCCCTTCAACGGCTGCACATGACGCCCAAGTCGACCAGCGGGCAGAGCGTGCTGGACTGGAAGATGAGCTATCAGGGTGCACACGAACAATTGCAGTTCGACGACCACAACATGAACACGACCACGCTGATCGAGATCGAGCCGGGCGTGACCGAAGTGATCATCGATTGCGACGGTACGATCGAGACGGCGGATAATGCGGGCATCATCGGGCGCCATGCGGGCCATCTTCCGTGCTGGCACTTTTCGGGCCACACCCCGCTCACTCGCCCCGGGCCCCGGATGCGGGCGCTTGCCGAAAAGGTCGAGCGGGAGAACGACACGCTGGCCCGGCTGCACGCCTTGTCGAACAGCGTGATCGATGCCGTGTCCTATGTGAAGGACCGCACCGACAGCAACACGAAGGGCGAGGATGCGCTGAACAGCGGCGAAGGCGTGTGCCAGGATCACGCGCATATCTTCATCGGCTGCGCGCGCCTGCTGGGCATTCCGGCGCGCTATGTCTCGGGTTATCTGATGATGGACGACCGCGTCGATCAGGAGGCGGGCCATGCCTGGGCCGAGGCGCATATCGACGGGCTGGGCTGGGTCGGGTTCGACGTGTCGAACCAGATCTGCCCCGACGAACGCTATATCCGTGTCGCCACCGGGCAGGATTATGCCGAGGCGGCGCCCGTGAAGGGCATCTCGATCGGCGGCGGCAGCGCGGACCTCAACGTCGAACTCGCCGTTCGCAGGCAGGAGCAGACGCAGTCGCAGAACGGCCAGCGGCAGAGCCAGAGCAACGGTTCCGGCACCGGCAGCCAGTCGCAGAGCCAGCTGCAGCAGCGCCAGTCGCAGCAGGACCATTTCGGCAGCGAAAACGCGCCCGACCCACAGGATTAGTGGCCGCGTATCTGTAATTTGCGATGTTTCGCCTTATGATGCGAACCGGCCGCGCGATCGGGCGCGGGCGTCAGTGAAAGTCATCCAGTGAAGCCTTGGGGGGAAGCGTGACCTATTGCGTCGGCATGATGCTCGACCGGGGTATCGTCATGATGAGCGATACCAGGACCAATTCGGGCGTCGATAATATTTCCGTCTTCCGCAAGATGTTCCACTGGTCGGATCCCGATCGCATCATCGCGATCATGACGGCGGGCAATCTGGCGACCACCCAAGCGGTCGTCAGCCGGCTTGAGGAGCGCAACAAGGCGCCAGAAGACCGCGAACCGTCGATTCTGAAATGCACCACCATGTTTCAGGTCGCCAATCTGGTGGGTGAATTGCTGCGCGCCACGATCGAGGAGCGGCAGATGTCCACCGACGGGCAGTCGGGCGGTCCGCGCTTTACCGCCAGCATGATCGTTGCCGGCCAGATCGAGGGCATGGAGCCGCGCCTGTTCCTGATCTATCCGGAAGGCAATTTCATCGAGGCAAGCGCCGATACGCCCTTCTTCCAGATCGGAGAGACCAAATACGGGCGCCCGATCATCATTCGCGGCTATGACCGCACGATGAGTTTCGAGGATGGGATCAAGCTGCTGATGGTGTCGATGGATTCGACGCTGGCCGCGAATCTTTCGGTCGGCATGCCGCTGGACGTGCTGGTGCTGGAAAGGGACCGCTTCGAACCGCTGCACGAACGCCGGATCATGGCGAGCGATCCCTATTTCCAGGAAATCTCGTCGAGCTGGAGCGATGCGCTGCGCACCGCCTTTCATTCGCTGCCGGATTATAGTTTCGAGGATTCCGAGTCGGAAGGCTGACGAGGCGTTCACCAATAACGAAACATTGCCTCCGAACCGCGGAATTCAGCAAGGTGCGGCTTTCAATCGTGGCAATTCCATCCATTCCGGATCGACCCCTCACGCAAATCTGCGAAAGAAAAGACGAACGATTTCAATAGGTCCATTACGGGTTTATCCGTAATGGCGAGCGCGCTTCAGCACCTACATGGTCAGAAGCATGGAACAGCGCATCATCATTCACATCGTTGACGCGGACGCTCGCAATCGCGCCAGCTTTGCCCGCACCATCTTCGATCTCGGCCACCATGCAGAGGTGTACGAGAGCGTCACCGAACTAATCACCCAGATGCCCGGCAAGGGTATCGTGCTGGCTCATGACGATCCCGGCGGTGAGAGCGTGATCGACATCATGGACGCTATTTCGCAAAAGGGCACCTGGCTGCCGGTCATCGCGATGGACCGTCATCCCCCGATGGAGCGTGTCGTCAACGCGATGCGGGCAGGCGCCTTCGATTATCTGGACCAGCCGCTCGATCCACAGGCACTTCAATCGGTTCTGCGCCGCGTGGCCGGAGAGGCCGAGATGCAGGCCCGCCAGCGCCGCCGCACGATGGAAGCGCGCATGCGCATCTCCATGCTTTCCAATCGTGAGCGCGAGGTCTTGGACCGGCTGACGCAGGGCTGCTCGAACAAGGTCATCGCGCGCGATCTCGACATCTCGCCCCGCACGGTCGAAATCCACCGCGGCAATATGATGGAAAAGCTGGGCGCACGCCACGCGGCAGAAGCCGTACGCTTGCAGCTTGAGGCGAGCCTTGTCGACTGGCTGCACTGATTGCTCCTGGTGGGCGGCGGGGTTATCCATGCCCGATGAACCCGCCGCCCCGACTTCCGACCGAACCCGTCATTCGCACCGATCGGCTGTTGCTGCGCCCGCCACGGCAAGGCGATTTCGAAAGTTTTTTCGAGGCTGCGCGTTCGATGCCGCCTATCATGCGTGGATCGCCGCCGATCGACCGGGGGACGGCGTGGGCCAAGTTTACCCGCAATTGCGGCATCTGGGCGCTGCTCGGCTATGGCATCTTTGTCGTCACCGACCGGTCGGACGGCGCCTATCTGGGCGACACGGGTCTTGCGCGTTTCGGACGTTGCATCGATGCGATGAATCAGGCTCCAGAGGCGGCATGGGTGATGCTGGAAAAGGCGAGGGGACAGGGCATCGCGCATGAGGCGGCATCGGCCGCGCACGTCTGGTTCTTCGAATGCTTCGGCCCGCAGCGCACGATCTGCATGATCGATCCCGAAAATGTGCGCAGCCTCGCGCTGGCGGACAGGCTGGGTTACCGACCCTTTGGCAATGCCATCCACGAGGGCGGGCAGGTGACGCTGCTGGAGCGCAAGCCCTGACCGCAGCGCGTCGCCCTGACTTTCAGATCCAGGCGTTCAGATCCAGCGTGCCGTCTGCGCCGCCAGCAACAGGCCGATGGCAACGAACAGCACTGCAGCCACGATGCGGATCGCCTTCAGCGACACGCGCCTTGTCAGCGCGTCGCCTGCAAACACGGCGGGCACATTGGCGATCATCATGCCCAGCGTCGTGCCGGCGGTGACCGCAAGGGTCGCATCGAACCGCGCGCCCAGCGCAATCGTCGCGATCTGAGTCTTGTCGCCGATTTCGACCAGAAAAAACGCGATCAGCGTCGTCAGGAATGCACCGCCGCGGCCCTTGGGTTCTTCGTCTTCGTCGAGCTTGTCGGGGATCAGGGTCCACAGGCCCATCGCGACGAATCCTGCCGCGACGGCATAGCGGAACCACACTCCGTCCAGAACGCCCGCGATGGTGGCGCCCAGCAGCGCGGCGAGAAAATGGTTTGCTAGCGTCGCGAACAATATGCCCCACACCACGGGCCACGGCCGGCGAAACCGGGCGGCCAGCACGATGGCGAGCAGCATGGTCTTATCGCCGATTTCGGCAAGGGCGACCACGGTGGCGGAGGTGAGGAAGGCTTCCATAGGGCAATGTTCCATCAAGGCACGCCGGGCGTTTCCACGATAACCGATGACATGCGCACCCGCCCGGCAAGGCAGTGCCCATGTCATGCGGTCTCGCCAGAAGCGCCTTTGGAAGCAGCATGTGCTTCCCGGCTCTTGTCCCAACACCGCGACCTCTCGGCCGAGCATGTCGATGGTGGGCCCGCTTGCCCAATGAAGGACGGCGCGGGTGGCTACTCCCCGGATGACGCGGGCGGGTTAGGATAAACGGGCAGGGCGATCAAGCCGTCAGCGGCAGAACTTTCCGCCGCCAAGTTCGAGGTGAAGGTGATCCTCGTGCGCACGATTGTATTCGGGGCCGAGCACGGTGCCGAAGCGCTTGCAGGCGCTTTGATGGATGGTGCGCAGGAATTGCCGTTCCTCGCTGCTTCCGCTCCATCCGCCCTTGACGGTTATGCGACGCCCGTCGGCCAGCACGAAGCCCGAAATGTCGACCGCGCTGGCCGTCGAATGCGCGGAAAGCCGGCTGGAACCGGCGACATTGCGGCAATTATAGCTGCCGAATGTCTCCAGCTTCACCACCGGGCTGCCAAGGATTTGCTGCGCCGCACGGCTGACGCCAAAGCGCGTCCAGTTCGACAGATCCTGCGAAAGACTGCACGAGATGCGGGGAAGATTGGTCACCACCACCCGCGTGTTGTCGCTGGCAAGGTGATACAGCGTGACGGCATTGCTGGAACTGCACGATCCGGCGGTGAGGTCAGGCAGCGGCACGAAATCGGCACCCAGTTCGGCGAGGCCGGTCCGGCAGATCCGCTCGGCCTGCGTGGGCAAGTCCTGCTGGACGACGGGCCGCGACACGGGACGGGCGGGCACCTGCCGGGTCGCCTCGGGCGCGCAGCCGGCGACCGCGAATAGTGCGACCAGCGCGGCGGCAAGGCCGAGTCGGCGAGGCCAGTGCGTCACCGGCAACGATCGAAATGCGTGGCGATGCGTTTCCATGGCTGCAATCCTTAGTCCCTGGACGATCTTGCGGCCAAGGCGAACAGGGCGCTTTTCCAAGGGTTTTACGCCTCCCGCCTTCATCGTGGCTGAACAACGGTCCGCCCCGCCATCGCTGCATTCGCTTGACAGGACGGCGAGGATCTCTAGGGCGGCCGACGGGCCACGCGGTCCCAACGCCGCGCGAGCTCTCTGAAAGGAGAGTCTTAAATGACTGATACAAAACCGACGCTGCCGGAGCGTCCCTATTTCTCGTCCGGTCCCTGTGCCAAGCCGCCGGTTTGGTCCCCCGAAAAACTCGATCCCGCATCGCTTGGACGCTCGCACCGCTCCAAGATCGGCAAGGCGCGTCTGGCCTATTGCCTCGATCTCATGCGCGAATTGCTTGAGCTGCCCGAGACGCACCGGATCGGCATCGTGCCCGGCTCGGACACCGGCGCCTATGAAATGGCGATGTGGACCATGCTGGGCGCGCGCCCCGTCACCACGCTGGCGTGGGAAAGCTTTGGCGAAGGCTGGGTGACCGACGCGGTCAAGCAGCTGAAGCTGGACCCCATCGTGATGAAGGCCGACTACGGCGACATCCCCAATCTCACGCAGGTCGACTGGTCGAATGACGTGCTGTTCACCTGGAACGGCACCACCAGCGGCGTGCGCGTGCCGAACGGCGACTGGATCGCCGACGACCGCGAAGGCCTGTCCTTCGCCGATGCCACCAGCGCGGTGTTCGCGCAGACCATTGAGTGGGACAAGATCGATGTCGCCACCTTCTCGTGGCAGAAGGCGCTGGGCGGCGAGGGCGGCCACGGCGTGCTGATCCTTGGTCCCCGCGCGGTCGAACGGCTGGAAAGCTATACGCCTTCGTGGCCGCTTCCCAAGGTTTTCCGCCTGACCAAGGGCGGCAAGCTGATCGAGGGCATCTTCAAGGGCGAAACGATCAACACGCCGTCGATGCTGGCGGTGGAAGACGCGATCGTGTCGCTGGAATGGGCAAAGCAGATCGGCGGCGCCGACGCGATGAAGGCGCGGGCCGACGCCAATGCGGCGGCTCTCGACAAGATCGTCGAGGCGCGGGCATGGCTGGGCCATCTGGTCGAGAAGCCGGCGATCCGTTCGAACACCAGCGTCTGCCTTACGGTGAAGGGCGCCGATGCCGATTTCATCAAGCAGTTCGCAAAGCTGCTGGAAGATGAAGGCGCGGCCTATGATGTCGCCGGTTACCGCGATGCGCCTCCGGGCCTGCGGATCTGGTGCGGATCGACCGTCGACACCGCGGATATCGAGGCGCTCGGCCCCTGGCTCGACTGGGCCTACGGGCTGCTGACCGCCTGACGTTCCTTGCGGACGGCGCACAGGTTCTGCCCGCAACCCCCTGATTTCAAAACACAGGAAGGCTTTATCATGGCCAAGCCGAAAGTCCTTATTTCCGACAAGATGGACCCCAATGCCGCTCGCATTTTCGAAGCGCGCGGCTGCGATGTCGATGTCATTACCGGCGAAACCCCCGAACAGCTGATGGCCCGCATCGGCGATTATGACGGTCTCGCCATCCGCTCCTCGACCAAGGTCACTGCTGAAATCCTCGAGGCCGCGACCAATCTGAAGGTTATCGGCCGCGCCGGGATCGGCGTCGACAATGTCGATATTCCCGCCGCCTCGTCCAAGGGCGTGGTGGTGATGAACACCCCGTTCGGCAATTCGATCACCACTGCGGAGCACGCGATTGCCCTTATCATGGCACTCGCGCGCCAGATTCCGGCCGCGAATGCGCGCACGCAGTCTGGCGAATGGCCCAAGAACGACTTCATGGGCGTGGAAGTCACCGGCAAGCCGCTGGGCCTGATCGGAGCGGGCAACATCGGCGCGATCGTCGCCAGCCGCGCCTTGGGCCTGCGGATGAAGGTCGTCGCCTATGATCCGTTCCTGACCGAGGAACGCGCGGTCGAGATGGGCGTGGAGAAGGTCGATCTGGAAGCCCTGATCGAACGCGCCGATTTCATCACGCTTCACACCCCCTTGACCGATGAGACGCGCAACATCCTCAATCGCGAGCGGCTCGGTCGCACCAAAAAGGGCGTGCGCATCGTGAACTGCGCGCGCGGCGGGCTGATCGACGAGGCGGCTCTCAAGGAACTGCTCGACAACGGGCATATCGCGGGCGCGGCGCTGGACGTGTTCGCCACCGAACCGGCCAAGGACAGCCCGCTGTTCGGCACGCCCGGCTTCATCTGCACCCCGCATCTGGGTGCTTCGACCACCGAGGCGCAGGTCAATGTCGCGCTGCAGGTGGCCGAGCAGATGGCCGACTATCTCGTCAACGGCGGCGTCACCAACGCGCTCAACATGCCGTCGCTGAGCGCCGAAGAAGCGCCCAAGCTCAAGCCCTATATGGCGCTGGCCGAAAAGCTCGGCTCGCTCGTCGGGCAGCTGGCGCACGGCAACCTCACCCGCATCGGTATCGAGGTCGAGGGCGCGGCGGCGCAGCTCAACATCAAGCCGATCACCGGCGCGGTGCTGGCAGGCCTGATGAAGCGCTATTCGCAGAGCGTGAACATGGTCAACGCCCCGTTCCTCGCCAAGGAGCGCGGCCTCGACGTGCGCGAGATCCGGCGTGAGCGCGAAGGCGACTACCAGACGCTGGTTCGCGTGAAGGTCGATACCGAGCAGGGCGAACGCACCGTCGCAGGCACGCTGTTCGGTAAGACGCAGCCGCGCCTCGTCGATATCTTCGGCATCGGGATCGAGGCGGATCTGACCGGCGACATGCTCTATGTCGTGAACGAGGATGCGCCCGGTTTCATTGGCAGCATCGGTTCGCTGCTGGGCAAGAACGGCATCAACATCGGCACCTTCCACCTTGGCCGCCGCGAAGCGGGCGGGGAAGCGGTGCTGCTGCTGTCGGTCGACCAGCCGATCTCGCAGGACGTGATGAAGCAGATCTGCGACACGCCCGGCGTGAAGGTCGTCAAGGCGCTGTCCTTCTAAGGACGCGGCGCGTGGGGCGGGGCGGGCGGCAATCGCCTTGCCTCTCCCCGCGCGCCGGCATACACGCGCCTCACCATGACCAAGCCGACCGCCATTCGCCCGCCGCGCAGCGGTGCGCCCGATCCCGCCCTGCTGCCCGAGGGGCTGGCCGACCGCCTGCCGCCGCGCGCAGCCGAGGCGATGCGCGTGACCCGCGCGATGGTCGATGCGATGGCGGCGCATGGCTATGACCCGGTTCAGCCGCCGCTGGTCGAATTCGAACGCTCGCTCGCCGCGCGCATGGCGGGGGTCAGCCGTAACCGGCTGGTGCGCTTTACCGATCCGGTATCGCTGCGCACGCTGGCGGTCAGGGCCGATATCACCGTGCAGGTCGGGCGCATCGCCGCCACCGGCATGGGCGACGCGCCGCGTCCCCTGAGGCTCAGCTATGCCGGGCCGGTCCTGCGGCTGAAAGGCAACGGGCTAGAGCCAGAGCGCGAGCAATTGCAGATCGGTGCGGAGATCGTCGGCGCGGACAATGTCGCCGCCGCCGCCGAAGCCGTGCTGCTGGCGATCGAGGCACTGCGGGCCGCGGGCGCGACGGGCATATCGGTCGACTTCACCCTGCCCGACCTGGTCGACACGCTGGCCGAACGCGCGCATCCGATGGATGCCGAGACGGTCGACGCGGTGCGGCATGAGCTTGACGCCAAGGACGCGGGCGGGCTGACCGCAGCGGGGGGGGAGGCATTCCTTCCGCTACTCTATGCCACCGGCGCTTTCGACACCGCCATCGCCAAGCTTGAGGAGTTCGACCGCGCGATCATCGACGGCGGCGCGCTGGGCACGCGGATCGCCGCGCTGCGCGAGATCGCGGCACTGGTCGGCGATGCGGCGCGCCTCACGCTCGACCCGACCGAGCGGCACGGTTTCGAATATCAGAGCTGGTTCGGCTTTACCGTCTATGCCGATGGCCTGCGCGGCGCGCTGGGGCGGGGCGGCACCTATCGCGTGATGGGGCAGGCCAAGGCCGGACATTCCGCGCATGATGAGGTCGCGACCGGTTTCTCGCTCTATCCCGATCCGCTGATCGACGCGAACGCGCTGAACGGCGGAGACAGGATCGTCTTCCTGCCGCTGGGCCATGACCGCGCTGCGGCGCAGCAGCTACGCGCCGATGGCTGGCGTACGCGCGCGGCGCTGACGCCGCAGGATGACGGCAAGGCGCTGGGTTGCACCCATGTCCTGCGCGCGGAAGGTCCTGAGGCGCTCTGACCTAATAGGTCGGGGCGGCAAACAGCCCGGCGAGCCACTGGTCGACGATCGGGGTGGCCTGCGAATCGCTGCGGCCCAGCATGGCGTTGATCATGTTGTGCCCATCCATGCCGCGCCCCGGCACCTGCGCCACCGACACGCGGGTCCCGCTGTCTTGCAGCGCATTGGCGAAGCGGCGCGCCTGCCTCTCCGCCTCGGGCCGCTCAACATGCAGCAGCAGGAAATCGCGCGCATTGTCGCCGTTGGCATGATTGGCGGGCGACAGCGACAATTGCCGCGCCTGCGCCGAGCCGAACGCGATCTGATAGGCGAAACCCAGCAGCGGCCCCGCGTCCACGATCTGGCTGGGCACGTCATAGGCCGCGCCGTCCAGCAGCACCACGCCGCCGATGTCGCCGGGCGTCAGGCCATATCGTTTCAGGAACCGCGGATCGGTCGCGACCAGCGCCGCCAGATGCGCACCCGCGCTGTGGCCCATCAGCACGATCTGCCGCGTATCGATGTTCAGCTCGCGCGATTGCTCCAGCAAGGCGGCTAGCGCGGCGGCGACGTCGTCGGCCTGATGTTCGATGTCTACCTCGGGCAGCAGGCGGTAATTGACGCTGGCCAGCTGATAGCCCGACTGGGTGTAATGCCGGATCTTGGCCGAGCCGGTCGAATCCGACTTGTCGCCCCCGATCCAAGCCCCGCCATGCACGAACAGGATCAAGGGCCGCGGGCCTTGTGCGCTCGAGCGATAGAAATCCATGCGTTGCAGCGGATGCGATCCGAACGACAATTCCTGTGCCGTGGGCACGATCTGCTGGGCGGGCGGGGCCTGCTGCGCGGGGGGAGCGGAAGGCATTGACGCGTTGGAACGCGCGGCAGGCTGCGCGACCTGCGCCTGCGCAAGGAACGGCGCGGCGGCAAGGCTGGCGGCGCACACGATCGCCGAAATGGGAAACAGGATCTTCATGCGGCAGGCCATACCCCTTGAAAGCTTTCGCTGATCCGAACGGATGGGCATTTTGCACGGCCATGCTCTTGCCGTGCGCGGCGCCACACCCTAAGCGCCGCTACGGATTTCATTCCCGGGCTGGAAAGGCAAGACTTTGGCCAATGTGACGGTGATCGGTGCCCAGTGGGGCGACGAAGGCAAAGGCAAGATCGTGGACTGGCTGGCGAGCCGCGCCGATGCCGTGGTTCGCTTTCAGGGCGGGCATAACGCGGGCCATACGCTGGTCGTCGGGGATGTGACCTACAAGCTGTCGCTGCTGCCGTCGGGCATCGTGACAGGGACGCTGTCGATCATCGGCAATGGCGTGGTGCTGGATCCCTGGGCGCTGAAGGCGGAGGTGGAGAAGCTGACCGCGCAGGGCGTGACGATCAATCCCGAGAATTTCGCGATTGCCGACAATTGTCCGCTGATCCTGCCGCTGCACCGCGACCTCGACGGTCTGCGCGAGGCGGCGGCGGGTGCCGGCAAGATCGGCACGACGGGGCGCGGCATCGGCCCTGCCTATGAGGACAAGGTCGGCCGCCGCGCGATCCGCGTGTGCGATCTGGCCCATCTCGATTCGCTGGATCCGCAGATCGACCGGCTGTGCGCGCATCACAACGCGCTGCGCGCCGGTTTCGGCGAGGATCCTGTGGACCGCGAGGAATTGGTCGCGCAGCTGCGGGAGATCGCGCCCTATGTGCTGCAATTCGCGCAGCCGGTGTGGAAGCGGCTCAACAAGGTGCGCAAGGCGGGGGCGAAGATCCTGTTCGAGGGCGCGCAGGGCGTGCTGCTGGACGTCGATCACGGCACCTATCCCTTCGTCACCAGTTCGAACACCGTCAGCGGCACGGCGGCCAGCGGGTCGGGGCTGGGGCCGGGTAGCACCGGTTTCGTGCTGGGCATCGTCAAGGCCTATACCACCCGCGTCGGATCGGGGCCGTTCCCGACCGAGTTGGACGACGAGACCGGTCAGAAACTGGGTGAGCGCGGGCATGAGTTCGGCACGGTGACGGGGCGCAAGCGCCGCTGCGGATGGTTCGATGCGGTGCTGGTGCGGCAGGCCTGCGCGATTTCGGGCGTAACCGGCATCGCGCTGACCAAGCTGGACGTGCTGGACGGATTCGATTCGGTGAAGATCTGCACCGGCTATCGGCTGGACGGCAAGATCCTCGATTATCTGCCGTCGCATGCGCAGGAACAGGCACGGGTCGAGCCGATCTACGAGGAAGTCGAGGGGTGGTCCGGGACCACCGCGGGGGCGCGCAGCTGGGCCGACCTGCCGGCGCAGGCGATCAAATATATCCAGCGTGTTCAAGAGCTTATCGAGACTCCGGTGGCGCTGGTCTCGACCAGTCCCGAGCGTGAAGACACCATCCTTGTGCGGGACCCCTTCGTCGACTGATCTTAAGGAACATTCACGGAACATATTGACATGTTTCCGGAATGTTCCATAGTTGTTCCTGCATAGGGGAGCAACGAATCATGCAGATCGCACAGCCGTTCGTATTTGACGAAGACGATGGCACCGGAGAGATGGTCGATCGGCCGTCGGTTCCGGTGTCTGTCCTGTCGGATCGACCGCGCATCCGTGCCGATCTGGTGGATCATATGCTCGAAGCCGGCCTGCTCTTGCGGCAGGCGGATCCCCTCGACCGGCTGTTGTCGGATGAGGCCTTTGTGCTCGGCGATATCGTCGTCATCGACATACCTGTTCCCGGTGCCGAACTCCTGGCGGCACTTGCGCGGCTTGATGCCCGGGCCGCGCATAGCGGGACGCAGCTTGTTGTGGCGACGCGGGTCGACGCGATCGATGCCGTGTTCGGCGCGATGGATTGTGCCGATGTGCAGTTTCTGGTCGACCCGTCGCTGGCCGACTACGCTTTGGCGGTCGGCGCCGCGCTGGCACGCCTGCCGGGACGCTCTGTGCATGAGATTGCGCATGAAGACCGGATTGCGCTCGTGCGGCTGACCGAACAGGTGCATTCGCTGGCGCGCAAGCTGGGCGGGGTGACGATGGAGCCGGACAGCCGCGACCATGTGCAATCCCCAACGCTGGCCTATATGGCCGCGCCATCCCGCACCGTGCAGCAGGATGTGGATGATCGCGCCGAAGAGGGGCTGCCTCCGCCGGCTCTGCTGCGCGAAATCATTCGCCAGAGGCAGTTGCGGGCCAATTTCTTCGAAGGCGATCTGTTCGCCGATCCGGCCTGGGACATGCTTCTGGACCTGACGGCGGCGCGTGCGGAAGGTCACGATGTCTGCGTGTCCAGCCTGTGCATCGCGTCGGGCGTGCCTGCGACGACGGCTCTGCGCTGGATCGGACAGATGACGGATGCAGGGCTTTTCGAAAGACTGCCCGATCCCGCCGACCGGCGGCGCGCCATCATCCGGCTGAGCCGCCCGGCCGAAGACGCCATGTCGGCCTATTTCGCGCGGATCGCTCCGTCTTTCGCCGCCATCTAGAAATTATCCGCGCCGGATTGCGTCTTTGCCGATAGAGCGCCTTGCACAATTCTCACACCGGCGTTAGGGCGCGTTTCCCTTTGGGATCAGGCAAGCGGAGCGGTGGCCGAGTGGTCGAAGGCGCACGCCTGGAAAGTGTGTATACGGTAACCCCGTATCGAGGGTTCGAATCCCTCCCGCTCCGCCATGCAGTCCACCAATTCTTGGACCTCTGACGAATTCGGCAAACGGCGCAGTGCTGCGCGCTTTGCGCTGGCATCCCGTACCACGGAGGGCGGGAAGCGAGAGAACTCCGCGCCATAACTAAGCCTTTTCTCCGCCAGCATTGAATGAGGTAAGGGACCGCCAATTGCGGTTGCTTCCGTTCCATTTCTTCCCGTTCCTGCCGATAAAACAAAGAACGTGCTTCGCGGACATTACTTTTGGCAGGACGACTTTACCTGCCTTTAAGGTTTGGCGCGCGCAGGCCCGTGTCCGGAGCCCCCGAATGGAAAAGCCCGTTCGCACTTGCAAACGTGCCGTGCTGCATACTGATAATCCCGCTACTCTTTCCAACCCTTCATCCACCTCCAACGATACTGGCAACGCGCGGGCACTGGCGGTTGTTTTTGGACATCCCGCCACGCTGAAGCCGCCGCCGCGCAGGTTGCAAGTGAATGGTACCCGCCAGATGGCCGCGATCCGCGACTGCCGAGTTCGGTTTCCTCAACCCGATACTGGTCGACGGGTCGGGGCGGATCATCTGCGGTTACGCTTGGCTGGATGGTGGCGAAGGATCTCGATCTTGCAGCAGCGCCGGCCATCGGTGTCGACCATCTGACCGATCAACTGAAGCGGCTTTACGCGATTGCCGAGAACAAGTCGGGCGAGTTGGGCGAATGGGACGCCGAAGCGCTGCGGCTTGAGTTTGGCGAACTGGTCGATCTCGGGTTCAGGCTCGATCTCCATCTGGAACCGTTCGGCTTTACGATGAGCGAGCTCGACGATCTGCTTATCGAGCAGGCGGTCAACGAGGACGAGAGTGAAACCACTGCCTTCCTCCCGCCGTTGACGCGCGAGGGTGACTTATAGCTGCTGTGCAAACATCGCCTGCTATGCGGTGATGCGTTGGAGAATGTCAGTTACGAACGACTGCTTGATGGCGAGAAGGCGCAGATGGCCTTTATTGATGCCTCTTATAACCAGTCGATGAATGCGATCTCGGGCAAGGGCAGAACCCAGGACGGTGAGTTCGCAATAGCGTCGGGCGAGATGTCGCGAGAGGAATTTACCAAGTTCCTTACGACGGCGTTCGGGCGCACGGCGCGGTACAGCGTCAACGGTGCGATCCATTACCAGTGCATCGACTGGCAACACATGCGCGAGATGCTCGATGGTGGGGGTACTGCGTATGGCATTTTCAAGAACTTTGTCATTTGGAACGAGGGCAAGGGCGGAAAGGGAATTTTACCACTCACAGCATGAACCTATGTTCGTGTGGAAGGCACGCGACGGCAAGCCATCTAACATTTCAGGGTTAGGTGAGACTTGCCGTTACCGCGCCTAGGTGTGAGACTACCGCGGGAACAACAGCTTCCATTCGGGGCGTAACAACGAACTGCCAGACCACGCGACGCTCAAGCCGGTTACCTTGTCTGCGTCAGCGATAGACCCATTCGCGATGAATGGCTTGGCGTTCAATAATGTAAAATTGCCTTAACCTCAGGCAGCCAGCAACTCCGCCGCGCTGGGGCTCTTTTCCAGCAGCGCGATCAAAGCGCGCTCCTCGCGGCTCTGCCAGCGTGTCTTGCGCGGCAGTTTCAGCGCTGCCCGCCAGCGCAATTGCGTGTCCACCAGTCCAATCACCGCCGGATGAATATAGGCCTTGCGCGTCACGGCGGGCGTGTTGCCCAGCCTCTTCGCCACCACTTCCAGCAGGGCCCTGATCGGCACGCGCCCGTCCGCCTGCGCAAGCTCGGTAAAGGCCAGCACGCTGCCGTGGAAAGTGCGGAAATCCTTGGCGGTAAAATCCCCGCCCATCGTATCGCGCAGATAGGCGTTCACATCGCAGGACAGCACGGAATGCGCCTCGCCGTCGTCGCCGATGTAGCGGAACAGGTGCTGCCCCGGCAATTCGTGCATCTCGCGCACGGTCTTGGCAAGGCTGCGGTCGGTCAGCGTGACCTCTCGGTTCTGTCCCGACTTGCCCTTGAAGCGCAGCATCAGCCGTGCGCCCTTGATCTCGGCATGCCGCCGCCGCAGGGTCGTCGCGCCAAAGCTCTTGTTCGACTTGGCGTAATTCTCGTTCCCGATGCGCAGGCGGCCCAGATCGAGCAGGCGCACGACACTGGCGATGGCGCGCTCGCGGGTGAGCGCGCTGCCGGCCAGATCGTCCGCGACCCGCTTGCGCACAAGCGGCAGCGCCTTGCCGAAGGCGAGACAGCGATCGAATTTCTCGCCATCCTGATGGCTGCGGAAATCGGGGGGATAGCGATATTGCTTGCGCCCGCGCGCATCGATCCCCGTCGCCAATATGTGCCCGTTCGCCGCCGGACAATACCACGCATCGGTATAGGCTGGCGGCAGCGCCACCGAATTCAGCCGGTCGATCTCGGCCCGATCCTCGATCCGTTTGCCCGTGGGATCATGATAGGCCCAGCCGCGCCCCCGCTTCGTGCGGGTAATGCCCGGAAGGGAATCGTCGACATAGATGAGCGAGGGAGCAAGGCCCTCTTTTGCTGCGCTGGCCATGGTGAAGCGGAAAACGTGGGCAAGGCCGCGGCGGTTCCTCGCAGCAGGGCATTTTCGCGCCGTAAGCCCTTTTCAACGCGGCGAAACCGGCTATATGGCGGCCCTCGGCCCGAAACGGCCGTCAGATGTTGGGGCGTAGCCAAGCGGTAAGGCACCGGTTTTTGGTACCGGCATGCGCAGGTTCGAATCCTGCCGCCCCAGCCATTGATATTTAACGGTTTTCTCGGATTGTTCCAGAAGGCATTCCGCACCGTTCCGCACCCCGTTCCGCACTTTCAGGCCCGCGCTTCCAGCTTTCGGATAGCGGAATTCGACTGCGTGGCGGTCATGGACTGGTAGCGGTCGAGCATCTCGTTGACGGTCGACACGGTCCAGCCCAGCACGGCCGCGATCTCCGACGGAGTGCAGCCTGCATCGGCCAGCATCGTGCATGTCGTGCCGCGAATGTCGTGGAAGTGCAGACCGTCAAGCTCAGCTGCCAGCGTGGCCGCGCGCCATTTGTGCTGGAAGTTGACCTTGCCCCATGGCTTGCCGGTTTTGCTGGTCAAGATCGTCGCGGCCTTTCTCGGCGCCGCGTCCAGGACCGCTTTCAGAGCAGCGGGGGCCGGCATGTCGACCTTGCGCTTCCGCTTGCCCTGGCGAAATGTCAGGCGGCCATCCTTGTAGCTCGACCAGCCTAGCTTCAGCAGGTCGCCCTGACGCTGGCCGGTCCATAGCGCGAGATCCAGCGCAAGCAGTATCTCTGGCGGGGCAACGGCTCGGAAGGCGGCGATGTGATCGGGCAGCCAAAGCTTGTCCGACCGGTCGGCCTTGTAGACCTTCTTCGGCCGCGTGGCATGATTATTGGCGATCATGCCGCGATCGCGGCCCCATTCGAGTATGATGCGCAGCACGCCCAGCGTGGCGTCGGCTTGGCGAGGCGATGAGCGCGCCATCTCGTCGCGCCAGTCGAGGAAGCGCTTGCGGATCTTGGGATCGTCGATGACGTCGAGCGGATAGGTCGGCAGCAGCGGCAGGTTCGGTTTGAACTTCGCTCGCTCGATCTTCACGATGTGCTCGATATAGTCCTTCTGCGTGCGCGGAGCGAGCTTCGTGAACTGCGGGCTCTTCTGATAGCCGTCGATGATCGATTGCAGCGTTCCGCTGACACGCGCCTGGCGCGGTGCCTCGATCAGCTTGTTATAGGCGCGCATGAAGGCGGGTGTGCCGGGGTGGAAGGCGGCATCCTCGTCGCCGGGTTCCGGCCTGATCGCGCCGACGCCGCGGAGCGAATAATAGGTTCGCTTCGTGCCGTCGGACAGCGTCTTCGTGTTCGCGTAAACGCCCTTCAGCTTAAGCCGCATGGCTCCGTTCCCAGTTTTCCAGCGTCGAGCCGCCGGACACGGTATGCTCCAGCCCGCCGCGCCGATCCAGCGCCAAGTCGTGCGCCTTGACGTCATAGCGGTTCGTGCCGCGAACCGGGCCGGGCACGATGCCCTTGGCGTGCCAGCTGTCATAGGTGGCCGTGCTGATTCCGCCGAGATAGGCGCAGATGCCTTCCTTCGACTGGAGGCGCGCGGCGGGGATGAAGCTTGCGGTTGCGGTCATGGCAGATTAATTCCATCGCTAGCGCGGATGGCCTCGATGATCTTGTTCGCTTCCTTAGCGACATCGGTGGGGCTGAATTTCCAGCCTTGCTTATCCGCGCAACCTGACGCCGACGGTGAAGCGGGGCGCGACCGACATTCGCGATGACGACGATGTCAGCTATTCGATAGCGACAAGCGGAATCACTGCGACGGTCAACAATACCCCCGGCGATGCCGACAAGGGCAAGATCACGGCGACCGGAGGGACGAGCGGCCACATCGACCTGACGGTGAACGTGGCGGGCGTGGACTTCGGGCCGTTCCGCATCCTGTTTGCGGCCGAGACGGGGCTATTCGTCGAAAATGCGAATGGCACGGCAATGGGCACCCGCATCGGAAATCGCATATTCTGGCGCCAGTGGGGGCGGATCAGCGCCACCGCGAACAGCACCGGGACAATTACTTTCCCGGTCCCTTACACGAATGCTGCCTCGATCAGTGTCACGACCGGCGGCTCGGGTGGCGGCGGCTTCAACGACCAGGACAACTATCCGACCGTAACCGGAAGCCCGACCACGACCGGTCAGGGTTGGCGCAATCCCGACGATACGACCGCCGAACTCAGCTGGCACGCTGACGGATATTAAGGGCAGGACATGACGACACAGGTTCAGGATCTTCCGAATTTCGCTACCGACGATATTCCCAATGTGAAGCTGTACGGCGTCCTGTCAGGCACGCCGAACAGCCAAGGGCTTATCCCAGTCAGTTCTCTGGGCGATGTCGAGGGCGTTGGCGGTGGCGGCAGTTCGCAGGAGTGGGCCCTGAACTGGACGGGCGATGCGAGCATTTATCTGCCCGCCTATACTGCGATGCAGATTGCGCAGGGGAACGCAAAGATCGGTATGGGCACAATCACTTTCGCCAAGTCGAGCGCTGCTGATCCCGACGCCTTCACCAGCGCCACACTGCCGGTGACATTGGAAGCTGGAGCATGGCTGCGTGTTACAGCGGCCGGTGTGTCGGGCTTCTGCGCCACGCATCTGAGGCGTGCGTGATGCTGTTGCAGGTTATGCCTTTTCCAGCGCAGACGGTCGCACCGGAAGTCTATAGTCCGCGTAGTCTTGCTTTGGGCGCCACCATTGTCGCACCCGGCAGCTCGTCTGATTTCGATCAGACTATTCGTGAAATTGGCAATATTCTGCACGACCCGGCTGACACGGGCAAAGAATACAAGCTCGTCTATAGCGGTCACCAAGGCGCTTACAGCGGTGTCACTTATGTCGGCTATGTCTATTCGTCTGATGGGGTGAACTGGACCAAAGGCGGAAAGCTTACCCTTGGCGCAAATCGCGCCTCGGAAGACCCGTATCTCGTTAAGGTCGGGTCTACCTATTACCTCTACGTCGAGGACAAGTCGGACGTCCCTTTTCGCGATATTCGCTGCTACACATCAACGGACTTCGTTACATGGGCCGACCAAGGGGAAGTCCTCGGACCGACGACGGGATGGGAAGCTCAGGACGTTTCCTCGCCGACTGTGTTTCGCGAGGGTGCGACTTGGTACATGCTTTATGAGGGGCGGGCTAGCGGGCAGGAAGGCGCGATTGGCCTTGCGACTTCGAGCGATGGTCTAACGTGGACACGCAGCGCCAGTAATCCGGTAGTAAGGGGCCAGAACGCAAGCTTCGGATTTGCTGGCGCAATCTCGTGGTCGAACGGCATCGTGCCCGATGACATCATCAAGACCGGCTCGACCTATGTTTTGCATTTCCACGGTCGCGGCTTCAACTCGGGCGTTTGGGATTTTCGCGCTGGCGTGGCGACGAGTTCAGACCTCATCGACTGGACAGATGCAATCGGTGCGCCCCTGGCGTCAATAAGCCGAGATTGCACGACGATGCTTCACCCCCAGGCTGGAACCTTTATTTATGTCTTCCCTGGCGAGGGCATCCGCATGGCATTGCCGGGTGCAGGTGATCCGGATTGGTCATCCGTCGTGGTCTATGTACCCGGCTATGCTTTCGGGGATGAGGATCGATTCAACGATATTGGCTTCAATTGGAACGAGGTAACATCATTCGGCAATACGAAGGGGGTAGTTGGGGGCAGCGCTACCGCATCCTCCTCCATATTGCTCGATGGAAGCGGTGACTATCTGACCGTCTCTCCTGCGCCCGAGGCAAACCTAGGATCGTCGGATTTCACAATCGAGGCATGGGTAAAGCGCGCCGCGACTGGCCAGATGATGATCGTCACAAAGGCGGGCAGTTCGCTCTCAGCCGAAGCCTGGTATCTCGATCATACCGGCACCGATTTGAGGTTTGTCTATCGCATCAATTCCACGACCGTCGCCGTCCTTTCATCGTCTACGGCCATGACGGTCGGAACCTGGTATCATGTCGCGGTCGAACGTTCGGGCAATACCTTTCGCCTCTATAAGAACGGCATCGTTCTCAATACAGTAACCGACAGCAGGCCAATACAATCGGTATCGACCGCGGTTGGAATCGGAGCGCGGATCCACCCGACGCCGCTATATTTCAACGGCAGAATAGAGGGAGTCCGCATTTCCAAGGTCGCACGCTATGGCGGCGCATTTACGCCGCCGACAGCGCCATTCCCGGTCGGTCCAGTGGGAGCATGACGCAGGACAATATTACCCTACCGCCAGGGGTAAACCAAACTGCGTCTCAACCGATTGACTGCGGCTCGACTGTGCCTTTCTCGTTCTCGGATCCTAGGGCTTCGCTGTGCCGACGAAAGGGTAGGAAAAGATAATCCGCGACGGAGGTTGGCGGGCCGTGTTCATCAATACCGACATCGGGCCACTCATCGCGACGGGGAAAATGCGCAGTTCCGAATAGCTTGTCCCAAACTAGCGTGAGCGAGCCGAAATTCCTGTCAAAGTGTTCCGGCTCTCGCGAGTGATGAATTCGATGGGTTCGAGGGTCTCCGATCAACCACGCGCCTCGTCCAAGTGAAATACTCGTGCTTGAATGAATGTATGTGCCTTGAAATAGGATGAAGAGCGTAGCGACCACAGCGCCATTCCATGCGATGAGGTGCGAAAGCGGCCCCAAGATGATGATGGCCTTGAAGATTTGCTCGGTAAAATGGCCATAACCGCACGGGACTGAAAGATGGCGGACGGAATGATGAACGGCATGGAAGCGCCATAGCAGCGGGTAAGTGTGCTGGGCGCGATGCACCCAATAATAAAAGAAATCATACAGGACTATAGCGACAAAAGCGGACGCCACGCTCCCAAGTACGGTTCTGGCGTCAAAAATGGGTTCAGGTCGGTAGTCGTAGTAGAACAGGACAGCTTGCAGGACTGCGAGAATATACGCCCCTGCCATCACCTGTATAAACATGAACCGGATGCCATCGAACCGCGCCCGCAAAGGGGCCTGCTCGCCCATTGGGCGCGCCAGTTCCATGGCAAAGACTATCGAGAAAATGCCGCATAGTAAGGCAAAGTGTATGGCCGTTGAGATCGCGATAGATGTCACCAAAGTCATTTGCCCACCATGGTTATGGCTTTCGTATAGTTGAGACGCCGATCCAGACCGCTGGTATCGTCTCAATCGGTTAATAAAACAATATCACAGCGGCGACCGTGGTTTGGCCACCGCCATTGTTGCGCGACTTCGCCCGACGCCGCTGTATTTCAACGGTAAAATCGATACAGTCTGCATATTGAGGGCGGTGCGCTATGCGGAGGGCTTCACGCCGCCGAGCGCGCCATTCCCGGTAGACCCTTTAACCTAGAGGCCCAATCGGCCAATATTGTCGCCGCCAATATCAGCGCTAACGTTGCGGGTATCGACAGCCCCATCCGCATGATTGGGTAATGCACGGCGTAAAGCGGATAGGAGTACCGGCCCATCAAGGACCCCCAGCGGGGCGCGTAAGTCATGCCGCCAAACATCGCCAGTGGGAATACGATAAGGACGATGAGCGGCGAAGTGACAACCGGCATGGCTGCGGCAATCGGCAACAGAGCCAGTGTGATCGCTGGATGAATGCGTAACGGTGGTGTGTCCCCGAAAGTCCGGTAAATCAGAATGCCGATGATGTAGGCCACGCCGACGCGCAGAAGACCTTCAGGCATACCGGCCCATGTGGAAGCTGCCCTTGCCCCATCAAGCAGGGTGATGGCCCATAGAGGCGCGATTGCGAGTAGCAGAACAGAGAGGCGCAGATTGCTCAGTCTGCACAGGATGAGTGCATGAACGATGTTCGCGACTATCTCGCAGAACAGCGACCAGGCGGGCGCATTGAACGGGAACAGCCTGCCGTTAATTGGGCTGGGCAGGAACAGCAGCGCTAGAAATAGCATCGGTGAAGGACCGACGATCAGCAGCCCCAGAGCGGTTCCTACCGCAAGCGGTGCCCACAATCTTTTGCCCCTGAGAAGCGCGAAGGCTGCGGTGCTGGGCATCCGGTGTTCATAGGTTCGGGCCATGACGAAGCCGGAAAGCATAAAGAAGAAATCGACGGCTAGACCGGCTCCGGGAATATAGCCGGTACCAAGAACGTACACTTTTAAGTGCGACACGAAGACCATCAGGGCGGCTATGCCGCGCAGTGCATCAAGTCCCGTAATTCTGGCCATGCGCCAGCGTCTAGCGCCGCGGGATGAAAATCAAGTAAAAGCCCTGCATGCTCTCCATCATCGGATTCGCGCTGCTTTCCATTGGCTCGATATGGGCCGCAACGACGTATAATCATGTCGCCCGCTGGATAGGCGGCGCAATCGCAGCATTCGGGCTGTTCATCGCCTTTTACTAAGAACGAAAACTGAGGTCGCCATGAAATACCCTGCAGGTGCGGGCTGATGCCGCTTGCCGAATTCGATGCCAATGACTGGTCCGACATCATGCGCTGGTGGTCCTTCGTGGGCGCGGCGCAGGCTCTTCCGGCGATCGGCAAGGGTGTCACCATCGTGCGTGGCAAGATCCGCAGCGGTCGCCGGACGGTAGTGCTGCCCCTCATCACACTGGTCTATGCCGGTTCGGCGCTGATGGGCTTCCTGACCTTCGTGCTGATCGCGGGCAGCATCATTCCGTTCACCTCACGGATCTCGGGCTTCGGGCTCGACCACTGGTTGTTTGAAAGCGTGATGGCGGTGGCCTGGTCGCTGGGCGCGGGCGGGGCGTGGCTGGCGGCGGTCGCGTTCTCGCGCGCACGCAAGATGCGGATGATCGCGGCGGGGTGCTGGTTTGCCGCCGTCTGCCTCGTCGCGACCGCGACCGCCTGATATGGTGCCGGGAGGGAGCGAAGCGGCGGCGAAGTACGGGCTGGCCATGATCATAGCCGTTTCGGGCGCCATCGACCCGCTGGCGGCGGCGATCGCGTTCGGCATGGTGACGGGCTGGGCCACACTGGCCGCGGTGAAATACGACGAAGGCCAGTCCTGGGCCGAGATCCGAAAGGCGATGATCGTGGCGCTGATGGTCGGCGGTGCGGGCGCGCTGTTCGCGATCTTCATTGTGCGGGCTCTGCGGGCCGATCCGCTGGGCGCAGCGCTGATTTCCTGCGCGATCGCGTTCGGCGGGGTGCGGATGATCAAGCGGCTGCTGGGCGGCACGATGAAGATGCTGCTGTGGCTGTTCGACCAACTCGCCCCTCTGGTCGGGAAGATCGCGGACAAGCGGCAGGCGCAGGCGATTGAGATGGCGCGTCGCGGATCCGAGGAGCGCCGGCGGATGGCCGGGAACGTTGCGGGCGAGGACCGCGAGCAATTGCAGCAGATGGCCGAGCAGATCGACGATCCTCCGCCGTCGCCGAACCGAGACTGAAGCCTTCGCCCGCCGCCGTGCGGGCTTTTTTATGGGAAACGCAGATGACGATTGACGATATGATCGAGCGTACCATCGGTCACGAGGGGCGCTACTCGAACCACGCTGACGATACCGGCGGCGAGACCATGTTCGGCATCACGAAGGCGGTCGCCCGGGCCAACGGTTATGGTGGCCCCATGGGTCAGCTGACCCGCGACCACGCGAAGGCGATCTATCGGAGGCAATATGCTGACAAGCCGGGCTTCTCGTCGGTGGCGCGGGTTTCTCCAGCGATCGGAGCGGAGTTGTTCGACACTGGCGTCAACATGGGCCCGGCCTATCCCGCGCTGTGGCTGCAGCAGTGCCTCAATGCGCTGAACAGCGGCGGCACGCATTACGCGGACATCAGGGAAGACGGCGACATCGGCCCTGCCACGCTGGCGGCGTTGCGCGCCTTTCTCGGCCGCCGGGGCGACGCGGGCGAGCGGGTGCTGCTGAAGGCGCTGAACTGCCTGCAGGGTGCGCGCTATATCGACCTGGCGCAGCGGCGCAGCGCAAACGAGAGCTTTCTGTATGGCTGGATCGCCAATCGGGTGGCGCTGTGATCGAGCGGATCAAATCCGCCTTCGGTAGCCTTTCCGGCATCAAGGCGCGCACGATCGCCGGTGCAGGCATCTTTCTGCTGAGCATGACGGTGCTGGTCATGATCTACACGAAGCCAGAACTGGCGCGCGACGATCTGTTCAAGACGCTTGCGCAGGCGATTATCGTCCAGGGACTAGTAGGCTTGGCGATGGCATTCTGGTTCACGGACAAGGATCGTGACCGGCATGGCCCTGAACAGGTCGAGGTGACAAACGATCCCAGCCATCCGGTGCCGGTCGTAGACGACGAGCCGTGACGCTCTGGTGCCTGAAGTGCGGTGAGCCATTCGATCCGAACGAGACGATCTGCCTGGGCAGGTGGACGCTGGGGCCGGACTGGGCAACGATCGATGGGCAGCGTCTCGCCATTTCGGCAGGTGAAGCAAAGGTTCTGTACGCCGTCGCACAAGGCAAGGGACGCCCTGTCAGGCGCAGTTTCATCGCAGAATTCGCCACCGACAATGAACCGGACTGGCCGCTGAATGGGCTGGCCGTTCGCACCCATCATCTGCGCGCCAAGCTCGGCGCTGCCTACCCGATCGCGATGCGCAGGCGCGTGGGCCTGAGCTGGTGCGACCCACTATTCGGCACAGAGCCGGGAACGCCGCATGGTGCGGTTCTTGAAGAAGGGAAGTGAGTATGGATTTCAAGGCTATCAACCCGCTTGCCTGGACGGGCCTGCGGAAGTTCCTGTTGATCCTGGCGGCGGTCTTCGTCGCGTTCGGGATCCTGACGGGCGCGGCGGTCTATCTGGTTTCGGGTGCGATCTGTATTGCGGCGCTGCTGGTGTGGGAATGGCGCGCGCAGCGCAGGCTGGCTTCCGCCGTGCCCGGCGTTCAGACCTTCGCCGCCATGTCGACGAAGCCTCAGACCGACACGGTGGTCGAGCAGCTGATCATGGTGCTGGCGGTGATCGCCGCGGTGCTGGGCAAGGAGATCCCCGAGGCCACAATCCAGTATGTCGCGCAGGCGATCGGGATCGGCATCGCGCTGATCACCGGCGGGCGCGACCTGTGGAAGACGCTGAAGCTGGCATGGGCGAGTTTCCGCGCGTGACGGGGCTGCCAAGATGGGCAGGGGCGGCGGTTGCGATCGCCGCCCTGATCGCCCTTGGCTTCTGGCTGTCGGCCGCTCTGTCCGGAGGCAAGCGCGCCGGGGTCGAGGCCGAGCTGAACGCTGGCCGTGCGGATGCCGGAATCGCCAGCGGTCAGGACGCGGCGAACACTGTCGGCGCGGCCGGCGGGCGCGAGCGCGCCATCGATCAACAGACGAGGGATAACGAACATGCGATCCGAAATGCGCCGGGGGCCGATGCTCCTGTCGATGCTGGCGTTCACGGTGTCGGGCTTGACCGGCTGTGCCGGAGGGCCGCCTATCGCGGCGACCCGCGCTGCCTGCAGCAGCCTCCTTCCTAACGAGTGGCGGAGCGGTGTCCCCGGCGCCCCGCTGCCGGAAGGTAACACCGTCGGTGACTGGATCGCCTTTGGCGACGCGCAGACGGCGCAGCTCGACAAGGCGAACGGGCGCACCGCCGACGCGATCGGTATCGTGGGGCGCTGCGAGGCGCGTGATAGGGCGGCGGTGGAAACTGTCCGGCCGAAGTTCCTAGGGCTGTTCTGAAGCTTGAATTTGTTCCTCATCCGTTCCAGCAGGAGGCATGGGCCGGACAAAACTCGATTCGATCAATGAATTCGCGCGTCACGGGTACAAGGTGCGTGTCAGCTGCAGCTGCGGACGGAAGGTCGATTGGTCGCCGTTCGAGATGATCGTCATGTTGCAGAAACGACGACTGCCTTACGATGTCGAGAGGCTGGAGCCGAAGTTGCGCTGCGGCTTTTGTGGTGCGCGGGGTGCGAAGATCAGCGCCGCCATGCCGGAAATTATCAGCAACGTGCGTTAAGCGAGCGCTGCCCACGCCATGCCTAGGAAGCCGCCAACGAGGAGAATGGCGCCAATTGCATTCACAGCGTCTTGCTTGCTGCGGTACGCCTTGGGCAGATCGAAGGCTATAGCGAGATAACCCCCAATTATGAAGGCGAGCAAACTCAAGATAAATAATGGGCTGATCATGGAAGCAATCTCAAGCCAGCGTCAGAAATGCCACGATCTGCTCGATCGACCAGGCAAGGAAGACCAGCGTTGATAGCAGCAGGGCGGCGAATTCCAGCTTCAGCTTCATGCCATTGCTCAAAGGATGAGCCGCCCTGTTCGGGGTGAGCAGGGCGGCTCCTTGACCAGGAAAAGCTTTTCCTGCGGAGCGTCTCGCATCGACCATCCGGCAGGTCAAGGTCGATCGATGTCCGAAAAGGCTCGTTCTGCCGATAGCCGCTCGTAAATCATTGAGAAGTGGCCATGTTAGTCCGAATTAGGAGACTTACATGGAAATCATCGGTGCCGCGCCTACGCCTGATCAGTTGCTGATGGACCTCAATCTTCCAGAGGAAACTCCGTTTATCGGATGGTCTGTCCAATGCCCTGACAACGGCACCTTCTACATGGGGACTGATGAGACCAGAGGGTCAGCTTTGCGGATATTTACCGAGCGACCAGACGAGGCGAAGCCGCTTGGAAGTGCTGTCGATGCTGGTCGAATTGCAGCGGATCTGAATTGTGCCGCACTCATCGTCGCTCTCTTCGATTTTGGCAAGGACATTGGCGTCGTACCGATCGGTGGCAACCAGTTCTCGGAATTCGCTCAGTCGAACGCGCGGTAAAACTGCGGTAAAACTCGCGCAAGAGGCGGCGTTGTTCATGTGCCGTTCTCAAGCTGCGGCATTTAAAAAACGCGGGTTTCTGCGCTTCTCCGCCGACGCCGTTTCAATGGCATTGTAGTGGTCGGGAAGAGCAGAATTACCGCAGACCTTGGAAGGCGTCCGGCGGAGCATCTCTGCCGCACGGGCAAGGTTACTTCTTCCCGCTCGCAAGTTTGGCCTGCGCGATTGCGAGCCGGGTCTTGGCTGCCGTGGCATCGCTTCCGTGGCGTTGCTTAATTTCTATCGTCGATGTTGCCGAGCGAATTTCGTTTTCCAGCCTACTTCTGTCGCGTGAGGTGAGGGCAGACTTCATCTCAATCTTGGCAGCCTGGGCTTGTGCATTGGCGGCGCAAATTTGAGCCTGAGCTGCAGCGGACTGCATCTCTGCTGCCTCGGCTGCTGCTGCTTGAGCGCGGGCTGCGTTCAAAGCTTCCAGTCGTTCTGCGGCAGCCAGGTACTCGGCATGTACCTGTGGATCGGCTGCCAGTCGATCTTTGGCCTCAGCGATCAGGCGCCATTTCTCCTGCATGTAGTAGTGCATCAGCGGCGCTATCACGACAATAAGCATCCCCGCCGCGAACATCGCCAGCACTTTGAAAGCATCATCTGCGTTGTGTTCCGAAGCCGTTATCAGCGAAAGTGCAATAAGAGCGGCGCCAATGGTGGCCCAGGTATAGAGCGAACTCTTGCGCGTGAAGCTCGTGCCGAATTCGCCAGCGCTCCACCCCTCGGTGATTTCGAGAATATCGAGCCTTGCGGCTTTGTCCTGCGCTGCTTTTGTCATCAGCGTCTTAATGAAGTTCACACGCATATCCCTAGCCTGAGTAGGCCGTGATCATCCGCCGAAGTCATGTAGAATCGGTAAATGTTGAGGGAACGGGACCGGGCAGAATTGCTAGTCTTTCGTTCTCGTCAATTGAGACTACTCCTAGCCAGCGGCGTCTGGTGCTGCCTTATCTTTCTGATGCGTTTCGGAACTCTTGCCCATACGAACCCGTCGATCCGAAACCTGGAGGCGTTCGGTAAAATAGTAGAGGCCCAGGAGCGTGGTGATCGCGATGTGAGCTAGCCAACCGCCGACGAATGCTGCGCCGGTATTCTCAACGATAGCCAATAGCGATTCGGAGAGCCAAGCCTTTGCAATCGCAGCGAGGAGCGTCGACAATACAGAAACCCCCAAAAGCGCGAATGATGAAAAAGCTAGGTATCCGAACAGGAAGGCAAGGAATCGTCGCCGACTTAGCACCTCGCCTTTGAGGCGCGGCGGGTTCTGACCACCCACCGGCGCTTTCAGAACGTCACTGCGGTCTGAGGTGACTAAGGTGAGCGCGGCGACAAAGAAGCCTCCTACGATCGCCAGCAGCGGTTCCAAAGCATTAAGTAGCCCAGCACCTCCGAAGACCAACCCCCGTGCGGGCGATGCTACTGCCACCGCTGCGAGGCAAATTCCGCCAATTCCCGGAAACACCAGGTTATATCTGACCCACCATCCGTGCCGGATCGTCAGATACCGTAGGGGGGAGAGGAGAGGGCTCAATATCCACCTGTGGTGTGCGGACTCAAATCAAGTCGATCATCGCATGGATCATATCGTCTCGGATATCTTCCACACAATCGATCATTTCGCTCTGCAGCGTTATGAAATGACGTCTTGCGAAGAGCGTTTCCCCGATGTCTTTGTTCCGGAGATCGATCTTCGCTCGATTGTAGGATCCTTGAGCCGAGCCCACAAGTGACGTCTCATCAGGACCGGGCTTCCAGCGAACATATATTTGATCGTAGCCTTGATCTCGAGCCCAAGGTTTGATTTTGCCGAGAACTTCGGCTGCGCGAGTTGCAGCGTCTTTGTGAACCTTCAACCTCATCTCGCGTCTTCGAACGTCGATCACATCCGGAGGGTCGAACTCACCCTGGGGAACAGACGCTTGGATCAAAACTAGTTCGGCAATTTCAGCTGCTTCGATCTCCTGCTTCAGACGATCCGACCGCACGGCGAACATGCCAAAGCTCGGCTGCGCGACAACCTCATTGCCGTCTGCATCCTCGACCATGTATCCCTTCTCGCTGAAGATGCGACGGATGATCCGTTGAAGATGAGGCTTGACCCGGCTCTGTCCGAGACCGATTGAAACTTCGAGAAGTGCCCTGAAGCGGTTCGAATTGTCGATTGGGTTCAGCGCCAGAAGCATATGAGCAGAAACTGCTCTGCCTTCGCCCTCTTCCTTGTCAAAAGTCCTGATCTTCCTAGTCTGCATGTGGCGATTTGCCGCAACCGAAGCGTTGGGATCAGTCAGATCGAACAGCATCGCCAGAGCCTTGCCGCCATCCGGCAGCTTTACGACCTTGGCATCAGACAGTCCGATCTGGAGGCGCCCAGCATCGATCAGTTTGACGCAGATACCTGATTTAGCATCGTCCACGATCTGTTCGGCTAAATCTTCGATATCTCCGAAGCGGCCCTGCGGTGTCGTGTTCAGGTGGACGGTAAACTGAACGACTTCTCGCTCGTTGTTTGGCGTCATGCTCCCCCCGGGGCAGGATTACTGTAGGTCCATAGTCGATGAGGGGGATCATGCGAACGGTCCTAGAGAGTCGAGTCTTGCTAAAGAGTTTTCGACGGTTCTGTTCCGCACTTCTCTTATAAGTTATTGATTTATCGTGCTCACGAAAATTGGCGTTCCGCAAAGTTCGGCAACAAAATCAGCGCTGAAGGCGGGTTTTTGGTACCGGCATGCGCAGGTTCGAATCCTGCCGCCCCAGCCATTTTCCCGATCTATCGAAACCCGCGCGCCGCTCCCCTTTGCTGACGGTAGGATCGTGCCCCGATGGTCGGAGGTCGCCACCGTGAATTCGGCCAGCCGGATCGCTCGGGGCATGATTGCGCGCGCACTGGCGATAGGATGCGGGCGTCGATTGGGCCTATCCCGAAATGGGGCCACCCACTTGCGGACGTCGTTCATTGGCGTCGGATAGAGCGGCGGGAGCCCGGCGGCCCGGCCAGACCCTATTCCGCCGTCAAATCCGGTGGCAGCGGCTGCCCCCGATCAATTCCCTTGCGCGGACAGAAGGGCCGGCGTTTCCGGAAACGCCCGCCGCGAGCAAGATCGCGGCGGGCAGGCTCGATCCATTCCGGCAGCGCGCCTTGACCCTTCTGTCCGTGCGACATCGGCGGCCCCTTCCGGACGGGAGAGAGGGAGCGGATTGCCCGGCAGGCAGCCGCCGACGACGGGCCGGGCAGGGCCGCATGGCCACGCCCGGCCGGGTTCGGATCAGTCGAAGGTAAACCGCACGCCCAGCGCGAATGTACGGTCGAGCAGCAGCGAATTGGTGTTGAACTGCTCGGGATTACCCGCGTCTGCGTATTTGTAGTATTCCTGCTGCCTCGACTTGGTCAGGTTCACCGCGTCGAAGGTCAGCGCGACATCCTGCGTCACGTCCCAGGTCAGCTGGAAGTCCAGGCTGTCCTCGGGCCGGCGCCACATGCCGATCGGGTTGGCGAAGGCCCGCGCCTCGTTGAAGCGCAGGAAGCCGTCGCGCCATACATAGGACAGGCGCGCACCGATCGGACCGCGGTCATAGGCCAGCGTCGCGTTGTACGAGAACTTGGACACGTTGAAGAACTGCGACTCGGTCTCGGTCAGATTGCCGTCGACATCGGTGTCGGGGATCGTCTGCTCGGAATCGAGATAGGTGACGCTGCCCTGGAAACCCAGACCGTCGAGAAGACCCGGCAGATAGTCGGGGAAATAGGTCAGCCCCAGTTCCAGACCCTGCAGCCAGCCGTCCGATGCGTTCGACGGGCGGGTGATCTGGAAGAAATCGGTCGCGGTGTCGCCAACGATCGGATTGTCGGGAATGAATTCCAGCTGCGTCAGCGGAACGACCAGCCCGTCGATCTCGCGGCGGAAGGCGGTGAGGGTGATCGCGCTGCTGCGATCGAAATACCATTCCAGCGCAAGGTCGAAGTTCTTGGACTCGGTGGCCCTCAGCTCGGGATTGCCCGCGCTGCCCGTGCCGAAGCCGAGGCGCGAGAGATCGCCCACCAGCGCGACATTGGGGTTGAGATCGCCGAATGCCGGGCGGCGCAGCGTTTCGCCATAGTTGAAGCGCAGGCGCACGTCGGGCGTGACTTCATACCGCAGGGTAAAGCTGGGCAGCACCTTCATCTGGTTCGTCGAGACATTGCTCTCGGCGAAATTGTTGAGACGGTCGAAGTAGTTGTAGTCGGTGTCGATCGCGACAAGCCGCGCACCGCCCTGAACCAGCAGCGGACGACCAAAGATGTCGACCTCGCCATCGGCCAGAAGATAGGCCGACATGGTCACTTCGTTGATGTCGAACACCCGGTCGAACGTCAGCTGGTCCGACAGAAGGATATTGGGATTGTTCGGCTGATAGAGCTGGCGGATCGCATCGCGGTTTTCATAGATCGCGGGACCGTCGGCCAGCACCCAGCTGGTCGGCACATCGGCCTTGCCGTCATAGAAGCCCTTGTTGGTGAACTGGTACTGCTCGCCCAGCTCGGCCAGGCTGATGCCCAGACCGCCCGCGCCCTGTTCGCGCACAAATGTGCTGGTGTCGCGGTCGTCGAAGCGGAAGCCCGCCTTGACGCGGCGGAAGAAGCCTTCGTCGAACTCGTAGTAACCGTCGAGCATGAAGGTCCATGCGCTGCCTTCGGCCCGGTTCGCATTGTCGAACAGGTCGCGCACGAACCAGCGCGAGGGATCGGTGTGCAGATCGGGATCGCTGAAGCTGTAGGAAGGAATGCCGCCGCCAGCGTTGAAATCGACGTCGATGTCCTGCCTGAAACCGGCGTGATCGGTGCGAACCGCGATGAACGAGGTTTCGTTGGTGCTGTCCTGATAGGCAAGATCGGCGGTGATCTGGCCGTGATTGCCCAGATCCCACGCGCCGTTTACCGCATAGACATAGCTGTCGGTCTTGGCGGTGCCATAGTCGCCGCTGTTGAAGCCATAGACATCGCCGACCTGGCGCGACTTGATGATATTGGTGCCTTCATACAGCTCGAACGTCTCGGCAGGGTTCGGACCCAGCGCGTTCCACCAGTCGGCGAAATTGAAGAACAGCGAGTTGAACGTGTTGCCGCGGAAGCCGGTGTAATAGAACTCGGCCGTATAGACCGAGCTGCCGTTCGGCGCCCATTGCAGCGCCGCGTTGACCGAAGGACGCTCACGCTCGCCATAGAGGTCCGAGCTGATGACCGCGTCACGCGACAGGTAATAGGGAACCTCGACCCCGCCATCGGGCCCATAGTTGAAGGTTGAGCCGGGGGCGGTGGGAAGCCCTGCGTTCAGCCCCGGCGTCCAGCTGGCGAATTCGGGGTTGTTACTGGGGAAGATGCGCTCAAGCGGCAACAGGTTCGAACCCTCGGGCGGGTTCTCGGTCGCGAAGGGCACCATCGCGCCCGCCTGCACGTTCATGTTGCGATATTTGTACTTGGTGTAGCTGCCGTTCACCAGCACGCCGATTTCGCCGATGTCGGTGTCCCACGTATCGCTGACCAGCAGCGCGACGTTCGGATTGAACTCGTCCGCCAGCTCGCTGTAGATGCCGCGGGCGAGGCCCGACACGGTGAACCCGTCGAAGTCGAACGGGCGGCGCGTCTGCACGTCGATCTGTCCGGCAAGTCCGAATTCGAGCTGGTCCGCCGAACGCGTCTTGTAGACGTCGATCTGCCTGACGAGGTTGGCCGAAATATCCTGCAGCGCGAACGAGGTGCCGCCCGCGGTAAAGATGTTGCGCCCGTTCCAGGTGGTAACCGGATCGGGCAGGCCGCGAATGGTGATGAAGGCGGTCTCGCCGCCGGCACGGTCGGTGACCTGGATACCGGTCACGCGCTGCAGCGCCTCGACCACGTTGTTGTCCGGCAATTTGCCGACATCCTCGGCCACGACCGAGTCGACGATCTGCACGGATTCGCGACGCACATCCAGCGCGCCGATGATCGACGCCTTGACGCCCGTGACCACGATCACGTCATCGGCGGGCGGCCCGCTGGTGTCGCCGGCCTGCGAGTCAGTTGTCGGCAAGTCGCCGGGCGCGGCGTCTTGCGCATGGACGATACCCGCGAAGCCCAGAGCGAAAACGGATGCGGTACACAATGCGATTGGCTTGAGCGCCATGACACTACCCTCCCATCGAGGCTGGTCGATACCATGCCTCTTTCTAACCTGATGGGTCCTGTTATTTGTCGGAGTTATAACATGCAAGAGGAAATTTTGGCGCGCGGTGTCAAAACTGCCGTCGCTGTTGCAATACTGCGACGGCCGTCCCGATTTGTCCGTATAACCCGCACGTTTCAGCCAATCTTGCCCATGATGTTACCGCTATCACGAATACACAGACCTGATGGCGCCACCCGGGTAATTGTCTGAGTTTACGCCAGTCAGCCCAGCGTCCAGACCGTGTTACCGCTATCAATGGCGGCAAGCGCGATGCCGCTGCCGCTACGGGCCAGTGCCTGACCCGGAAAGGCGAGGGATTCGATCCGCACCGTCCCCTCGACCGGTCCGGGCACATGGCGGAACATGTCGCTGCCCGCGCGCGCTGCCGTGCCGATCGAAACGACTCCGTTTTCGCCGACAAAAAGGTGCTGGTCGCGCAGCAGGATGGGCGACAGGCGGATCGCGTCACCCTGTTCAGGCCACGCGCGAAATTGCGTATTGGGCAGCGGCGCATCGCCCGTCATCAGGGACTGGCCCTGATGCGCCAGGAAGGTCCATTCGCGGTCCGGCACGCCATAGCGGTCGGGCAGGGGGCCATTGCCGACCGGCACGCCGAAATCCGGATTGCCCTCGCGGTCGTAATAGAGGCGCTGGACCCGCGTGTGACGGTCGGGATTGAACAGCGGATCGCCCTCGATCTCCTTGTAGTCGCGCCCATGATAGACCAGCATGTCATGGCCGTTCTCATCCACGGTAAAGCTGTTGTGACCGGGGCCATAGACGCTGGTCGCCACGCTGGTCTGGAACACCGGCTGCTGCGACTTGGTCCATGCGCCCGGGTCCATGATGTTCGCATCGGCATCGGCCGTCAGCAGGCCCAGCACATAGCGGTCGTCGGTCGCGCTGGCCGAATAGGTCATGAAGATCTTGCCGTTGCGCTGCAGGATCGCCTGCGCCTCGTTCACCTTGAAGCCGCGGATCTCCCAGTCCAGCTCGGGCACCGAAAGCCGCGCGGGCGCTGCCGCCAGCGTCAGCGGCGAGGCCATCGGCGCGATATAGATGTTGGAATTGGTCTCGATCCCCGGCTCGCGCTGCGCCCATGCGAAATAGCGTGTGCCGTTGTGATAGAAGATCGTGGAATCGAGGTTGAAGCTGTCCCACGGCCCCTTGAACTCGCCCAGCACCGACCAGTTGCCGCTCATCGGATCGCTGCCGTCGCAGACCACGGCATAGGTGCGGATACGGAACACGTCCTCGCCGCCGCCGCTGGGGCCCGCCGCGAAATAGACGATCCAGCGGCCATCGACCAGATGCAGCTCCGGCGCCCAGAGGAAGCCCGACATCGGCCCGGTGTCCTGATGGCGCCACAACACGCGCTCCTCGGCATCGGTCAGCCCGGCGATGGTGCGCGCGCGTCGCAGCACCAGCCGGTCGTATTCGGGCACCGATCCGGTCATGTAGTAGAAACCGTCGTCGTGCCGGAAGATCTGCGCATCGGCGCGGTTCTTGATCAGCGGATTGACGATCCGCTTGTCCGGGTCCGCCCCCGTCGAAGCCGCCGAGCGCATCGGCCCCGCATTCGTGCAGGCAATCGGGACAAGCGCGGCGCTGGCGGCAAAGGCCCTGCGCGAAAGTTTGAACGACATGAAACCTCTCCGGTCTTGTTAGTGATCAGTATTCGGCGACGGGCCAGCCGTCCTCGCCCCAGCGGATCGGCGCGATGCGCAGCTTGGGCGCGCCATCGGCATCCTTGTCATAGGCGTGATAGACGACATAGCTGGTGCCATCCTCGTCGGTGAAGAAGCCTGCGTGGCCGGGGCCGCGAAAGCGCTCCTTCTCCTGCAGATCGGCGCGCAGGAAGATCGTGCCGCCGCCCATCATCGCCTCGGTCCCGTCCTTGCCGCGATAGGGCCCGGTGACGTTCCGCGACCGCGCGACCACGGTGTAATAGGTGCTGTTCACGCCCTTGCAGCAATAGTCGAACGAGTTGAGCATGTAGTACCAGCCGTCGTGCCGGAAAATGAAAGGCGCCTCGATCGGGTTAGGGCCGCCTTCGACACCCAGCCTGCGCGCGATGGAATAGGGCTCCGCCCCCGGTTCCGGCTTGCCGGTTTCGGGGTTCAGCGGAAACAGCTTGATCCCCGACCAGAAACTGCCCAGCGCCAGCCAGTGGCGCCCTTCGGCATCGACGATCAGATTGGGGTCGATCGCATTGAAATCGCTGTTCTTCGTGGACATGACGACCATGCCCTGATCCTCCCAGCGATAATCCTTCGCATCAGGGTCCAGCGTCTTGTTGGTCGCAAGGCCGATGGCCGACCGGTTCGATCCGAAGGTGCTGATGGAATAATACAGCCGGTACTCGCCATCGACAAAGGCGATGTCGGGCGCCCAGATGCCCTCGGTCCCCGGAACGGCCTCTTTCGCCCACGCCGGGATCTCCTCGAACACCGCACCCGCATTGGTCCAGTGTTCCAGATCGGGCGAGGTCTTGATCCCGATATAGCGGCCGACCGTGGTGAAGACGTAATAGGTATCGTCCTCGCGGATGATGACCGGGTCGTGGGTGATGAGATCGCCCGACAGCCTGTCGTTCAGCGTGGTGCCCGCCGCATCGTCCTGCGCCGCGGCAGGCGCCGTCAGCGCCAGAGCCGAGAGCGCGAGCAGGGGGGTGATTTTCGAAAGCACAGACATCAGGATCCTTCCACTGCATTCCACGCTTCGACCAGCGCGCGTGCCTTGGCGGCAACGGCGGAGGCATCGTCGCCGGGGCGATAGAGGCTGCCGCCAGCGCCGATCCCGAACACGCCCGCGGCGCGATATTCCGCAATATTGGCCGCGCCAACACCGCCCACGGCCCACAGGCGCACATCGGCAGGCAGCACTTCGCCGACCGCCTTTACGTAATGGCTGCCCAGCACCGAACCGGGAAAGATCTTGAGATCCCGTGCACCTGCGCCGACTGCCGCGAAAGCCTCTGTCGGGGTGAGAAATCCGGGCAGCAGGTCGAGGCCTAGTTCCCTGGCCCGCGCGATGACGTCGGGATCGATATTGGGCGACACCATGAAGCTGCCGCCCGCCGCCGCCAGCGCTTCGGCCATGGGTTTGGCGACGACCGTGCCCCCGCCGATGGCAGCCTGTTCGCCGACCGCATCGACCATGGCGGCAATCGAACCGGCCGGATCGGGCGAATTGAACGGCACCTCGATCAGGCGAATACCGGCAGAGACCAGCGCCTCGGCAATTTCGGCGGATTCGTCGGTCCTTATGCCGCGCAGGATCGCGACGATCGGCGGCGCTCCTGCATCCAGTGCGTCCTGCAGCCTCATGCGATCTGTTCTCCCTGAGCGGCACGGCGCGCCAGTTCCAGCCCCGCGATCACCGCAGCTTCGGCGTCCACGCGCTGCACCGCACGGCCCATCGCCGCCAGCGCTCGTTCGTAAAGCGACACCAGCGCGGCCTCTCCAATTAGCGTGACCACCGTGTCCTGCGGCGACAGCGCGGACATTTCCGAACCGATCAACACCCCCGACAGATAGCCGCGCGACCACGCCTGCGACCTGCCATCGACCATGCGCGCGGCCCGCGCCTCGAACAGTGCAGCAGGCACCGGATCGGCCCGCCGGGCAAGCCCCCGCTCGAACCCCTCGTCGAATTCGCCGCTGCCGCCATCGACAGGCCCGGCCAATGTCGATTGCTCAGACAGAAGCGCGAACAATTCCCCGGTCGGCCATGTCGAAAAGCCGGTGATGTCGCCATCCTTCAGCCGCACCCATTTGCAATGCGTGCCGGGCAGCGCGATCAGATGCTCGCCCTCCGCCAGCTCAGGATGCAGGGCCGTTGCGCCGAAAACCTGCGTTTCCTCGCCCCGCATGACGTCGGGAACGCCGTCTGCGCCCCGATGGCTCAGTCCCGGCAGAACGGCGACGGGCAGGCCTGCCACGGTCAACATCGACCGCGATTGCAGCCACGACCCGCGACCGGCGGGGCAGGGGGCATAACCGGCCTCGACCAGCGCGCCCTTTGCCCCCGCCATGCCGCACAGGATGACCCCGCCTTCCAGCGAGCCCTCCTGCAGCCATTGCTCCAGCAATCCGGTTAGCACGGCTGCCGGGGGGTCGGCCAACCCCCCGATCCCCGGTCCCTGAAGCCGCGCCGTCACGGCTCCACCGCGCATGCGGTAGAGCCGCAGACGGCTGGTGCCCCAGTCGCCGAGGACATGGTCCCCGCTCATTGCAGTTCGAGGACGACGACCGACTTGGCAGGCAGCGTGACCGACAGCTTGCCGTTCCGGATCCGCGCCGCGCTGAAGCTTGCAGGCTTCACCGCTTCCGGATTGTCGAAGCTGTTGTGCGAATTGATCGCGGGCGCGGTCAGGATCCGGCCCGTGACGCGCGACGCATCCAGCCCGTCCAGATCGATGGTCACGCTGTTCGCTTCATCGGGATCGGCATTCGACAGGCCCACGTGAACCTTGCCGTCCCTGGCCCGAACCGCCGAACCGCTGACCGCCGGAAGCGAAAACTCGCCATGGCTATAGGTCGGCGTGTCGATTGCGATGGGAAGCACGGTGGCGTCCTGCCACGGCTTGTACATCTCGAACACGTGATAGGTGGGCGTCAGCACCATCTGGTCGCCCTCGGTAAAGATCATCGCCTGCAGCACGTTCACCATCTGTGCGATGGCCGACATGCGCACCCGGTCGGCATGCTTGGCAAAAATGTCGAGGTTGATCGCCGCGATCAGCGCGTCGCGCATCGTGTTCTGCTGCCGCAGAAAGCCCGGATGCGTGCCGGGATCCTGCGCATACCACGCGCCCCATTCGTCCACGGCAAGGAACAGGCGCTTTTCCGGATCGTGCTTGTCCATCGCGGCGCTGTGGCCGGCAATGAACTCGTCCATGCGCCAGGTGGCCGCCAGCGTATCGGCCCAGCCGGTCTCGTCGAAATTGACGGGGTCTGCCTTGGGCGGCCAGCCGCCTTCGGGCAGGGTGTAGTAATGCAGCGACAAGCCGTCGAGCATATTGCCCGCGACCCGCACCATGGTCTCGGTCCAGTTGTAATCGTCGTTATTGGCGCCCGCGGCAATCTTCAGGATCTTGGTATCGGCGGGGGCCTTGATGAAGGTCGCATAGCGGCGCGTGACGTCGGCGGCATATTCGGGCCGCATGTTGCCCCCGCAACCCCACAGCTCGTTACCGATGCCGAAATAGGGCACGTCCCAGGGTTCGGGATGGCCGTTCTCGGCGCGCAGATCGGCCAGCGTTCCGGCAGGGGCGGTCATGTATTCGACCCATTCCGCCATTTCCTGCGGCGTGCCGTTGCCGACATTGCCCGCGACATAGGCCTCCGCGCCGACCTGCCGGACAAGCTCGAAGAATTCATGCGTGCCGACTTCGTTGGGCTCGGTCACGCCGCCCCAATGGGTGTTGACCTTGACCGGACGCTCGTTTTGCGGGCCGATGCCCTCGCGCCAGTGATATTCGTCGGCAAAGCAGCCGCCCGGCCAGCGGATCACCGGCACTGACAGATCGCGCAGCGCGCCGACCACGTCGTTGCGAAACCCGTTGGTGTTGGGGATCTCGCTATCCTTGCCGACCCACAGGCCGCCATAGATGCCCGTGCCCAGATGCTCGGCGAACTGGGTGAACATCGCCTTGTCATAGACGGGCCCTTCGGCATCGGCATCGATGCTGGCGGTGGTCGGCTGTCCATTGGTATCGGCCAGCGCAGGGGCCGACAGCGCCGTCGCACCAAGAAGCATGGCGGCGGCGGTATTGCGAATGGTCTTGATCATTGTTCTGTCCCCTCCCGGCGGATCAGTCGTGGAACGGTTCGACAATCTGCCGGTGGCCGCGCAGGAACGCGTCGGCGACAAGGCGGAACGGGTCGATATCGACATCGCTGCGCCCGCCGCGGATCAGATTGGCGAAACGTGAATAGAGGCCCGGATATTCCAGGTCCTCGTTATGCTCGGTACCCGAAGGCAGGGTCAGCACGGCCCCGCCTTGCGACAGCTTCAGCGTGCCCGCATCGGTCTCGACCACGATGTCCCAGCTTTGCGGCCCGGTCTGCCGCCAGTCGAGATCCATGTGGATCGGCGCGCCGGCGGTATCGCTGAACTGGATATCGGCCGCGATGGGCGCCGCGCGATTTTCAGGGATGCACAGCGCCGCGCTCTTCATGAAGACGGGGCGCGGCATGATATGGGTCAGGATCGACAGCGCGTTGATGCCGGGATCGAACACGCCAAGACCGCCCGGCTCCCAGATCCAGTCCTGTCCGGGATGCCAGACGCGCACGTCCTCTCGCCAGACGATGGACACCTTCTGCACCGTGCGGTCCGACAGCCATGCGCGGGCCGGGGCCACGCCCGCGGCAAAACGCGAATGCCACGATGCGAACAGCGTGACCCCTACCTTGTCGGCGCGGTCGCGCAGGGCGACGACTTCGGACAAGGTCGCACCCGGCGGTTTTTCGAGGAAGACGTGAACCCCGCGCTTCAGCGCCTGAACTGCAAGATCATAACGAACCTGCGGCGGGGTGCAGAGCGCGACCGCGTCGATCGCGGGCCCTTTTTCCAGCAATTCGTCAAGGCTGGCGTGATGCGCAATCCCCTCCGGCCCCTTGTGGTTCGGACTGACCGTTGCGGCCAGGCTGAAGGCGGGTGAGCCGTCGATGGCGGGGATATGCTGGTCGCGGGCGATCTTGCCGATGCCGACAAGCGCGATACGGATCGGTTCCATGGCCCTTACAGCACCTTGACCTTGACCGCGCGCTCGCTGGCGCGGGTCAGGCGGTTGGACACGGGCAGCGCGAAGGGCGCGGCCGAGATCTCGAACACGTCGCCTTCCTTCGTCTCGATCCCGTCGCTGAACGACAGCGTGGCCGTGCCGAAGAAATGGACGTGAATGTCGCCGGGGCGGCAGAACAGATCATATTTGAAATGATGATGTTCCAGATTGCCAAGGCTGTGCGACATATTGGTTTCGCCCGACAGGAACGGCATTTCCCAGATCGTCTTACCATCGCGCAGGATCCGGCTGGTCCCCTCGACATGGCTGGGCGGCGTGCCCAGCAGCAGCTCGGGTCCAAGCGCGGCCTGCCGCAACTTCGAATGCGCAAGCCACAGATAATTATGCCGCTCGGTCACGTGGTCGCTGAACTCGTTCGCCAGCGCGACGCCAAGGCGGTAGGGCGTGCCGTCATCGCCGACGATATAGATGCCCGCCAGCTCCGGCTCCTCGCCGCCGTCCTGCGCGAAGGACGGCATGGTGAGTGGTTGATCCGGCCCGACCAGCTGCGACCCGTCACCCTTGTAGAACCATTCCGGCTGCTGCCCCACCGCGCCATCGGACGGCTTGCCGCCTTCCAGCCCTTCCAGGAACATGCGCATCGAATCGGTGACGTTCTCGCCCGCGGCGGCGGCCTTGTGCATCTTGTCGCGCCCTTCGGCGGAACCCAGATGCGTCAGCCCCGTGCCGGTCATCAGCAAATGGGCCGGATCCTCGTGGTCGATCGGGGCCAGCAGCCTTCCGGCGGCCAGTTCGGCGGCGATATCGACCGAAGCGCCCATGCCGCAGGCGCGCGCCGCGGCCTCCAGCGTGTCGCCCGCTGCGATGGCGCGCAGCGCCAGTTCGCGGACCGAGCCGACGCCTTCAAGGAAATGGGCCGTGTCGTCCTCTGCAAGGATGACAGAGCGCGAACCGTCGGCCGCGCGGTGCTGAAGCAGGCGAAGAAAGGGCATTGCAGTCGTACTCTCCCTGTCACGGCGCGCCCCTTGTTGCCGGGGCGCGCCGCGAGGATGGTGGTCTTGTCAGCCGACGGTCAGCTTGCCGTCGATCAGGCGCGGTATGCCGTCACCCTTGGCTTCGTCGCGCAGTTCGGGCGGCAGAAGCGAGGCGGCGAGGTTCTGATAGCTGACCGGACGCAGGAACCGGTCGATGGCAAGGCTGCCGACCGACGTGGTCCGCGGGTCGGTGGTCGAGGGGAAGGGACCGCCATGCACCATCGCGTGGCAGACCTCGACACCCGTGGGCCAGCCATTGGCAAGGATGCGTCCGACGCGGCGTTCCAGCACGGGCATCAGGCGCGCGGCCATCGGCTCGTCCGCCTCGTCCATGTGCAGCGTCGCGGTCAGCTGTCCTTCCAGCGCCTCCAGCACGGATTTCAGTTCCGCCTCGTCCTTGCAGCGAACGATGACCGAGGACGAACCGAACACTTCATGCGCGATCGCCGGTTCGGCCAGGAACTTCTCGGCCGAGGTCTGGAACAACGCGGTGCCGCCGGTGGTGACGCTGCCTTCCTCGCCCTTGGCCAGCGTGTCGACGCCGGGCAGGCCCGACAGCACTTCCAAGCCCTTGGCATAGGCCGCGGCGATGCCCTTGGTGAGCATGGTCTGCGGCTTGGCTTCGGACACGCCGCCGCTCGCCGCAGTGATGAATTCCTCGATCCCGTCGCCTTCGATGGCAAGGACAAGGCCCGGATTGGTGCAGAACTGGCCCGCGCCCATGGTTAGCGAACCGACGAAAGCCGTGCCCAGGTCCGATCCGCGCGCCTTGAGGGCCGAGGGCATCAGGATGACGGGATTGATGCTCGACATCTCGGCATAGACCGGGATCGGCACCGGACGTTCCTGCGCCAGCTTGGCCAGCGCAAGGCCGCCTGCGCGCGAACCGGTGAAGCCCACCGCCATGATGCGCGGATCCTTCACAAGCGCGGCGCCCAGCTCGTTCGAGGGGCCCATCAGATGCTGGAACACGCCTTCGGGCAGGCCGCTGGCGGCAACCGCCTTGGCGATGGCGCTGGCGACAAGACCGCCAGTTTCGGGGTGCGCCGGATGGCCCTTCACGACGACCGGGCAACCGGCCGCAAGCGCCGAAGCGGTGTCACCGCCCGCGGTGGAGAAGGCGAGCGGGAAGTTGGACGCGCCGAAGATCGCCACCGGACCGACCGGGATCATGCGCAGGCGCAGATCGGGGCGGGGCAGGGGCGCACGGTCGGGCATGGCGGGATCGATGCGGATCTGTTCCCACTGACCCTTGCGCACGACATCGGCGAACATCTTCATCTGTCCGCAGGTGCGGCCACGCTCGCCTTCGGCGCGTCCGCGCGGCAGGCCGCTTTCGCGGGTATAGGCATCGATCAGCGCATCGCCGAGACCCATGATCTCGTCGGCGATTCGCTCAAGGAAAGCGGCGCGTTCCTCGTTGCTGGTCGCGCGATAGCTATCGAATGCGGCATCGGCTGCGGCGCAGGCGGCCGCGACATCGTCGGGTCCATGGACGGTGAGGGGGTCGCCATGGGCTTCGCCGGTTTCGGCGATCACGGAGCGAAATTCGTTCATTGGTATCTCCCTATTTACTCCGACATATTACGGGCGCACGTTAAACGCAATCTTTGTGTTCCTTCGTGTCCACCGGACTGATAGGTTCGCCGCTGGAGGGACGAAAAACTGTGAAAACCGATAGCATCTCGACCGAAACGGACGACAAGAAGGCAACCAAGGATGTGCGCGGCCCCGGACGGCGCCTGCACGGCGCGATCGCCCACAAGCTGGGAACGGAGATCTTGTCAGGCAAGTACCAACCGGGAGACATTCTTTCCGGCGAGGTCGCCTTTGCCGAGGAATTGAAGGTTTCGCGCAGCGCCTATCGCGAGGCGATACAGGTGCTGACGGCCAAGGGACTGGTCGCCAGCCGGCCCAAGGCGGGTACGCGCGTCATGCCGCGCGACCGCTGGAACCTGCTCGATCCCGATGTGTTGGGCTGGGCCTTCACCGGCGATCCCGATGTCGAATTCGTGCGCAGCCTGTTCGAACTGCGCGCCATCGTCGAACCGGCCGCGGCCCGCCTTGCCGCGCAGCGCCGCGATCGCGACGACCTCAAGACCATGAAGGCCGCACTGGCCGACATGCGCCGCCATACGCTGACGACTGAGGCCGGGCGCGCCGCGGACCGCGATTTCCACAATGCGATCCTGCAGGCGACCCGCAACGACGCGCTGATGGTGCTGAGCGCCAGCATCGGCGCCGCGGTCAACTGGACGACCCAGTTCAAGCAGCGTTCGCGCGCCCTGCCGCGCAATCCCATGCCGGACCACGTGCTGGTCTATGACGCGATCGCAGCCGGCGACGGCGAGGCGGCGGCGGCGGCGATGAACGTGCTGGTCGAACTCGCCCTGGACGATACGCGCAGCGCGATGGAGGAATGATCCCGATCCTCGCGGCCTGACCGCGGCTGACGGGCGAGAGGCTGCATCCGGACGAAAAGACGAAAAAGGGCGGCACCCGCAAGTGCCGCCCTTTCCATTTCATGCCGGTCGATGGCGAATCAGGCCGCGGCCTGCACCTTCGGCTCGGGCAGCGCCTGCGTCGGCTTGCTGCCCCACAAGGCGTAGAACAGGATGTAAAGCTCGCACACCGCGGTCAGCAGGAACGACAGCTGCAGGCCATAGCGGTCGGCAAGCCAGCCCTGCACCACGACCAGCGCGCCGCCCGCGATCGCCATGATCAGCAGGCCCGATCCTTCCTCGGTCAGCGGGCCAAGACCCTTGATGCCCAAAGTGAAGATCGTGGGGAACATGATCGAGTGGAACAGCCCCACCAGGATCAGCGACCACATCGCGACAGGACCGCTGGCAAAGACGGTGATCATCATCACCACGAACGCGCCGACCGAAAACACCGCCAGCACATGGCCCGGATCGAATCGCTGCATGATCGCGGATCCGGCAAAGCGTCCGACCATCATGCCCGCCCACAGGAAGGTCAGGTAGCGGCCGGCCTGCTCATAGGTTAGATTGGCGATGTCGGGCTGGGCGACGAAGTTGACGAACAGATTGGCGACGCCGATTTCCGCGATCAGGTAGATGAAGATCGCGGGCACGCCGAACACCAGATTGCGGTGCTTCCACAGCGACAGGTTCTTGCGCTCTTCCTTGGAACTGCGCGCATTGGCCGAACCCATCGCAGGCAGCGGAAAACGCGCGATGATGATGGCCAGCACGATCAGCACCGCAGCGACAAGGCCATAGGGCAGGATCACCGATTGCGCATCGGCCAGCCGTTCGGCTTCGGTCAGGACGGTTCCGGCCTCTGCCGTGCCGCCGCGCGACCGGCCAAGGATCAGATAGGCGCCGAACAGCGGAGCCAGCATCGTGCCCGCCGAATTCATCGCCTGCACGAGGTTGAGGCGCGATGACGCGGTCTCGGGCTTGCCGACGACGGCGACATAGGGATTGGCCGCGACCTGCAGCAGGGTGATCCCGCAGGCGATCACGAACAGCATGGTCAGCGTCACACCATAGGACGGCAGGCTGGCTGCCAGCATCATGCCCAGCGATCCGGCCGCCATGACCAGCAGGCCGACCACCAGCGAGCTCTTGTACCCGATCCGCTCGATCAGCTTGGCCGAGGGAATCGATGCCACGAAATAGGCGATGAACCACACCGATTCGATCAGCGTCGTCTCGGTATAGTTGAGGTCGAACACGCTGCGCAGATGCGGCAGCAGCGTGTTGTTGATGACGGTGATAAAGCCCCACATGAAGAACAGGCTGGCCAGCAGCGTCAGCGCCGGGCCGTATTTCACGACGGTGCCGTCGGGCGCCAACGCGCGCCCATCACTGGACACGCCGGGGGACGAGGGGGTTGAAGGCATCGGTTTCCTCTCTGACGCAGCGCGGCCTGCATTGCCTATGAAGCGGCTTGCGCTTTCTTGATTTGTCGGACTATATGCGAGGAAAGGGTCCCGTCAATGGGGCACGACAACTCCATGCATAGACGGGAGCGAATTGGGAATGAGGAATCGCTGGAATATCATGACTGGCGCGGCATTTGCCGCCCTGTCGTTTGCCTCGCTGTCGGTGGGCGCCGCCCCCGCGCTGGCCGCAGAGGCGACGCAGCAATCCGCCGGCACGCTGGCCGACGGCACCGAAGTGACCGAAATCACGCTGACCGGCGAGAACGGCGTATCCGTTTCCATCCTGACCCTGGGCGCGACGCTGCATGAATTCATGGTCCCCGACCGCGACGGCAATGTCGCGGACATCGCCGTCAGCTATGGCGAGGTGTCCGATTATGAAAAGGCACCCAACTATTGGGGCGCGACCATCGGGCGCTATGCCAATCGCATCGACGGCGGCGCCTTCACGCTCGACGGCAAGACCTATCAGCTGACCCAGAACGACGGCGCGAATTCGCTGCATGGCGGCGGCAGCGCGTGGGACGTGCGCAACTGGACCGTCGAATCGGTGGAATCCGGCCCGAACGCCAGCGTGCGCCTGACGCTGCAGAGCCCCGACGGCGAGAACGGCTATCCCGGAGCGGTCAATGCGGCGGTGACCTATTTCCTCGACGACGCGGGTTCGCTGCGCATCGAATTTGACGCGACGACCAACAAGCCAACGATCATCAACATGACCAATCACGCGCTGTTCAACATGGCGGGCGAGGGCGCACCCGAGGGCGCGATGGGCAATGTGCTGACCATTCCCGCCAGCCATTACACCCCGGTGAACGAGAATCTGATCCCCACCGGCGAATTGCGCCCCGTCGAAGGGTCGGTGTTCGATTTCCGCGCAGGCAAGCCGCTGCATGACGGGCTGCGCGACGGGACCAATCCGCAGATCGTCGTCGGCCGCGGCTTCGACCATAATTTCGCGCTGGACAAGGGCGTGACGGCCGAGCCGGAAATGGCCGCCCGTCTGGAGGATCCCGCCTCGGGCCGCGTGCTGGAAGTGCTGACGACCGAACCGGGGCTGCAGCTTTACACCGGCAATTTCCTCGACGGGACCTATATCGGCAAGAACAGCCACGTCTATCGCATGGGCGACGGCATCGCGCTTGAACCGCAGAAATTCCCCAACGCCCCCAACCAACCCGAATTCGTTTCTCCGCGCGTCGATCCGGGCAAGCCCTACCGGCATGTCATGATCTATCGCGTGTCCGTCGACCGCTGAACCGAGTAACCGCTATCATGACCGACACCCAGAAGCCGAAACTGCGCTCGCGCGCCTGGTTCGACAATCCCGACAATATCGACATGACCGCGCTCTATCTTGAGCGTTATCTGAACTTCGGCCTCAGCCTCGAGGAACTGCGCTCGGGCAAGCCGATCATCGGCATCGCGCAATCGGGCAGCGATCTGTCGCCCTGCAACCGCCACCATCTGGTGCTCGCGGAGCGCGTGCGCGAAGGCATCCGCGAAGCGGGCGGCATCGCGCTGGAATTTCCGGTCCACCCGATCCAGGAAACCGGCAAGCGGCCCACCGCCGCGCTCGACCGCAACCTGTCCTATCTGGGTCTGGTCGAGGCGCTGTACGGCTATCCGCTCGACGGCGTCGTGCTGACCACCGGCTGCGACAAGACGACGCCCGCCATGCTGATGGCGGCGGCCACGGTGAACATCCCGGCCATCGCCCTGTCGGTCGGCCCCATGCTGAACGGCTGGCACAAGGGTGAGCGGACCGGTTCGGGCACCATCGTGTGGAAGGCGCGCCAGATGCTGGCCGCGGGCCAGATCGACGACGAGGGCTTCATCAAGCTGGTCGCATCGTCGGCCCCGTCAACGGGCTATTGTAACACCATGGGCACCGCGACCACGATGAACTCGCTGGCCGAGGCGCTGGGCATGATGCTGCCCGGTTCCGCCGCGATCCCCGCGCCCTATCGCGACCGGCAGGAGTGCGCCTATCTCACCGGCAAGCGCGTGGTCGAGATGGTGCACGAAGACCTCAAGCCGTCGGACATCATGACGAAGGACGCGTTCCACAATGCCATCGTCACCAACTCGGCCATCGGCGGTTCGACCAATGCGCCGATCCACCTTGCCGCCATCGCGCGCCACATGGGGGTCGAGCTTGAGCTGAAGGAATGGGAGACGCTGGGCCACCACGTCCCGCTGCTGGTCAATCTGCAGCCCGCGGGCGAATATCTGGGCGAGGAATATTACCGCGCCGGCGGCGTCCCCGCCGTGGTCGCGCAGCTGATCGGGCAGGGCCTGATCCGCGAGGGCGCAATGACCGTCAACGGCAAGACCATGGGCGACAATTGCCGCGACGCCACGATCGAGGACGAGCGCGTGATCAAGCGCTTCGATCAGCCGCTGCTGAAGGACGCGGGCTTCATCGTGCTGTCGGGCAATCTGTTCGACGCCGCGATCATGAAGACCAGCGTGATCTCGGACGAGTTCCGCCAGCGCTATCTCTCGAACCCCGACGACCCCGAGGCGTTCGAAGGCCCCGCCGTCGTGTTCGACGGTCCGGAGGATTATCACGAGCGCATCGACGACCCGGCGCTGAACATTACGCCGCAGACGCTGATGTTCATGCGCGGCGCAGGCCCCATCGGCTATCCCGGCGCGGCAGAGGTCGTGAATATGCGCCCGCCCAGCTATCTGATTACCGAAGGCGTCTCGGCGCTGCCCTGCATCGGCGACGGACGCCAGTCGGGCACATCGGGAAGCCCTTCGATCCTCAACGCCAGCCCAGAAGCGGCGGCGATGGGCGGTCTGGCGCTGCTCAAGACGGGCGACCGCGTGCGGATCGACCTGCGCAAGGGCACCGTCAACGTGCTGATCCCCGACGAGGAACTGGCCCAGCGCCGCGCCGATCTGGAAGCCAAGGGCGGCTATCCCTATCCCGCCTCGCAGACGCCGTGGCAGGAAATGCAGCGCGGCGTGGTCGGCCAGATGAACACCGGCGCGATCCTCGAAGGCGCGGAGAAATACCAGCGCATCGCCCAGACCAAGGGACTGCCGCGCGACAACCATTGATCCCCTTCTATCGGTGAAACAAGGCCGCGGGGGGTGCATATGGCACCGCCCGCGGTTTTCGTATCGGCTTCGAAACCCCGAGAGACATGCAAGTGCGCGCGGAATGATCGCCTCCGAAACGGGGGCGTGACCGTTCATTCAGCGGGTTTACCCCGATTGCCTGCCACCTCGATCATGTCACCAACTTCATCGGCATTGTTTGGGCGATTGGAGGGAGTGACAGGCGATGATGCGAAATCTGGCGGCCGAGTTTTTCGGCACGTTCTGGCTGGTATTCGGTGGATGCGGTGCGGCGGTGTTGGCGGCGGGATTTCCCGAACTTGGCATCGGCTTTGCGGGCGTGTCGCTGGCATTCGGGCTGACCGTGCTGACGATGGCCTATGCGGTCGGCGGCATTTCGGGCGGGCATTTCAACCCGGCGGTGTCGCTGGGGCTGGCCGTGGCGCGGCGCTTCGCGTGGAAGGATCTGGTGCCCTACTGGATCGCGCAGGTGGTGGGCGCCATCGTCGCCGCGGCCGTATTGTTCGCCATCGCATCGGGGCAGGCGGGGGGGGAGCCGGGCGGCTTTGCCACCAATGGCTATGGCCTGCTGTCGCCGGGCGGCTATTCGATGATGGCGGCGCTGCTGATCGAGATCGTGCTGACCGCGGGCTTCCTGATCGTGATCCTGGGATCGACCAGCGCGGCGGTGCCGGGCGGTTTCGCGCCGATCGGCATCGGGCTCGCGCTGACGCTGATCCACCTCGTCTCGATCCCGGTGACCAATACTTCGGTCAATCCCGCGCGGTCCACCGGCGTGGCGCTGTTCGCCGAAACGGCCGCGATTCCGCAGCTCTGGCTGTTCTGGGTCGCCCCACTTGTAGGCGGAGCGCTGGGCGCGCTGATCTGGCGCTATGTGCTGATGCCGGGCGAACCGCTGGCAGGGGTCGGGGGCGAGGGCGCATAAAGCGCTCTTTGCTACCCCAACGGAAAGGGGCCCGATGCATCGCGCGCCGGGCCCCTTTCTTTGTTCGGTTTGAAAAAATCAGACGCTGATCGGCTCGTCGTCGTCTTCGTCGGCGACCAGCACGATGGCAAGCACGAAACCGGCCAGAGCAGCAACCGCCAGGATCGGCGAAGCCTCAAGCTGGCTGGCCTGCTTCGCAGGTGCACTCGCGCGCGTATCCTCGGCTGCCATGACGGGGCCCGCGGCCAGCAGGGATGCAGCAGCGGCAGTAAGCATGATCTTCTTCATCGGCTTCTCCGGTTCTCTTGGCCCAAAATCCGGCCATTTTCACGCATCGCAGCGTAGTTCCGACAAGCCCCCCTGAAATTCGAAGCCAGTCGATTGCGACCATCGAACAGGATTGTGACAAAAAAAGGGGCCAATTCATAGCCCCCGTTGCCGATTACTTTGTTGCAGTGCACAAAATGCCACACTCACGGTTTTGACCCGATGTCAGAAAGGCGGCGCGCCGACCCAGATCCAGCCGCCAAAGGCCATCGACGCGGCAAGGCACAGGATTGCGCGCCACACGGGTACGGGCTCCATGCCTGTCTTGCCGGCGGGCAAGGGGCGGTGTCCGGTGATCATCGCGCCGACCAGATTCTCGCGCATCACCGCAAGATAGAAGATGATCGCGGCGATATGCACCGCGATCAGGGCGACGAGGACCCAGAAGAAATTGTGATGCCAGTCGGTCAACCAGTCGGCGGTCATCACCCCGACCAGTTCGTTCAGCGGGCCGGTCGCCCCGTCACAGGGATCGCCGGCAAACAGCCCCATCGCGATCTGCAGCAGCATCGCGCTCAGCAGCGCCAGCACGCTCCATCCTCCGGCCGCATTATGCCCCGCGGCCGGTTCGTGGCGGCCGCGCAGCGACCGAAGATAGGCGGCCACGGCCCGAGGCCCCTTCACGAAAGAGCCGAAACGCGCGGTGGAGCTTCCGAAGAAGCCCCACAGCACGCGGAATACCACCAGCACCAGCAGCGACAGGCCCAGCCGCATGTGCCAGCCCATCTCGTTATTCTCTGCCGTCCACCACAATGCGGGGATCAGCAGGACGAATGCCCAGTGGCAGATGCGAACGGGCAGGTCCCAGAGTTTCACAGGTTTTTCGGGCATTTACGCGCTCAAATCACGAACGGGCTTTGCGTTCCGCGCCCGATCAGTCTTCCTTTTCGCGGAACTGGTCGTGACAGTTCTTGCAGGCGCCGCCCAGCTCCTTGACCGCGGCCTGCACGGTGGCGGCATCGCGGCTGTCGGCAGCGGCCAGCATGGTGCGGCTTGCGCCCAGCATGCGTTCGGTCGCAGCGGAAAACTCCTCCGGCTTTTCCCAGATCGTGTCCAGCGCCTCGGTATCGGCGCCATCGGCGGGGCCGGTGCACTCGGGGAAATGTTCGGGGATCAGCACCGCATTGTCAGCGATGATTCGCGCATTCGCCTGGATCGCATCGAAATCGGGAGAACCCTTCTCAAGCTCGCCCCGGATCACCTTGAAAGCATCGCCGATCCCCTCGAAATTATCGTGGCGAACCTTCAGGATATCCATGTCGGCGGGCGCTGCGGCCATCTCCGTTTCGGTATCGGCCACTGCCGTGTCATCCGCCGTTTCGCCGCAGGCCGCCAGCGACAAGGTCATGGCAAGCGCGGCAAAAGATGTGGCGGAAATGCGGGTGAGGGCCATGGGCGGTTCTCCTGTCTGGCAAAGATGGCGCATGTTCGGTCAACAAATCTGCATGAGCAGCTTTGCACGATTGTTGCGACTTGCCAATGAATTCGCAATACCGCTTTACGCGGCCACGATATTCTCAGCGACAATGTGCCAAAACGCTTTCGCGTCCAGTCCGCCTTGTCTCAAAGCGAGGCTGGCGGTCAGGCGATCCACAGCCTGATCAGCCAGCCGACCGCGCCCAGCACCGCGACGCTGGCCGCCCAGATCCCCGCCATCCAGGCCAGCCGCTTCCACAGCGGCCGCGCTTCGGCTTTCGCGCCGGGCGGGGTGTGCTGCCGCGTCAATGATACCCCTCGTCGCCGACCTTGCCGCGAAACACCCAATAGGCCCAGAACGTATAGGCCAAGATGAACGGCATGGTGATCGCGACACCCACCAGCATGAATATCTGGCTGCGTTCGGGCGCGGCGGCGTCCCAGATGGTAAGGTCAGGGGGCACCACATTGGGCCAGATCGTCGCGCCAAGCCCCACCATGCCCAGCACGAACAGCGCGATGCCCAGCCAGAACGGCAGCACTTCGCGCCCCTTCCACAAAGATCGCCACAGCCAGATCGCGATGATCGCCGTCGCGATCGGAATGGGCCACGCGTAATAGATCTCGGGCGCGGACAGCCAGCGCTCCTCGTATTCGGGGCGCAGCACGATATTATACAGCGAAACCGCACCCATCAGCACCACGGTGATCGCGCAGGCGTATCGCGCCATGCGATAGGCGTGCAGCTGGCACTTGCCGCTGGTCTTCCACACCAGCCAGCACGCGCCCAGCAGCGCATAGCCCGCGACCGTGCCCGCACCCGTCAGCAGCGTATAGGGCGTCAGCCAGTCGAACCAGCTGCCCGCATAGGCGCGGTCCGCGATGGTCACGCCCTGCAGCATCGCGCCCAGCACCATGCCCTGCGACAGCGCCGCCACCAGCGATCCACCGCAGAACGCCCAGTCCCAGAACGCGCGGTGCCGCGGGTCGCGCCAGCGATATTCGAACGCCACGCCCCGGAACACCAGCCCCAGCAGCATCGCGATGATCAGCGGATAGGTGGCGGGCAGCAGGATCGCATAGGCCAGCGGAAAGGCCGCGAACAATCCGCCGCCGCCCAGCACCAGCCAGGTCTCGTTCCCGTCCCACACCGGCGCGATGGCGTTCATCGCTCGGTCCCGCTCGACCCCCGCCTCGATCGAGGGAAACAATATGCCGATGCCAAGGTCGAACCCGTCCATCACCACATAGGCAAAGATGGCAAAGGCGATGATGAAGGCCCAGATGACGGTCAGATCGACGGAAACGGCCATCAGTCGCCTTCCTCTTCCATGGGCGGGGTATCGCGGGTCTCGGCCGGCAGGTCGTCCTGCCCAAGCCCGGGCGTGACGCCGGCCGTGCGGATCGGGCCATCGTCGCCGCGCTGCATCGCCGATTCATGGCTGTGCGGCATCGAGGACATCAGGCGCAGGATATACCACACGCCCACGCCGAACACCGCGAAATAGACCAGCACAAAGGCGGTCAGCGATGCGCCCAGCGCGGGGGCCGCCAGCGGGCTTGCCGAATCCTCGGTCCGCAGCAGGCCATAGACAGTATAGGGCTGCCTCCCGACTTCGGTGGTGAACCAGCCCGCGATCACCGCGACAAAGCCCGACGGCCCCATCAGAATTGCCGCGCGGTGCAGCCACGGCCAGTCGTAGAGCTTGCCCCGGACGCGCGCGAACAGGCTCCACAGCCCAAGCCCCAGCATCGCAAAGCCAAGCCCCACCATGATGCGGAATGTCCAGAAGATCACCTCGACCGGCGGGCGTTCGTCCCTCGGCACCGTGTCCAGACCCGCCAGCGGCGCATCCGGATCGTGCTTCAGGATCAGCGAGGACATTTTCGGAATTTCGACCGCATAGCGCACAGTCTCATCCTCGCTGTCGGGAATGCCGAACAGGATCAGCGGCGCGCCGTCGGGATGGCTTTCGAAATGGCCTTCCATCGCCATCACCTTGGCGGGCTGATGCTCCAGCGTGTTCAGCCCGTGCATGTCGCCCGCGAATATCTGGATCGGCGCGACCACCACGATCATGCCCATCGCCATCGAGAACATGGTGCGCGCCTGCTTGTTCGTATGATCGCGCAGCAGGTGCCACCCGCCGACGCCGCCCACGACCAGCGCGGTCGTCAGATAGGCCGCGATCCCGGTGTGGACGAGGCGATAGGGAAAGCTGGGGTTGAAGATGATGTCGAGCCAGCTGTCGCCCGGCAGGAACTGCCCGTTCGCACCGATGACATAGCCGGTGGGCGTGTGCATCCAGCTGTTGACCGACAGGATCCAGAACGCGCTGATGAATGTGCCCAGCGCCACCATCAGCGTGGCGGCGAAATGCAGCTTGCGCCCCACGCGCTCCATCCCGAACAGCATGACGCCCAAGAACCCGGCTTCGAGGAAGAAGGCGGTCAGCACTTCGTAAGCCATCAGCGGCCCGATGACCGGCCCCGCCTTGTCCGAGAACACCGACCAGTTGGTGCCGAACTGATAGCTCATCACGATGCCCGACACGACGCCCATGGCGAAGGCGACGGCAAAGATCTTCAGCCAGTACCGGAACAGGTCGAGATAGCGCTCCCGCCCCGTCCACAGCCACATTCCCTCAAGCACCGCCAGATAGCTGGCCAGCCCGATCGAGAACGATGGGAAGATGAAGTGAAAGCTGACCGTGAACGCGAATTGCGCACGGGCCAGAAACAGAGCGTCGAGTCCCTCGAACATGACCGCGCTCCTAGACCTTTATCGCGGGCACTTGAACCTCATTCTGCGCAACTGCGCTTGCATGCCGCGCTTTGGAAGCCCGTCAGTCGCCGTCGAAGGTAATCAGGGAATGGACCTCCACTCCCGCATCGCGCAGCCGCTGCGCGCCGCCCAGATCGGGCAGGTCGATCACGAACAGCGCTTGGCGGACATGCGATCCGCGCCCTTCCAGCAGTTCCACCGCCGCCAGCGCGGTGCCTCCCGTCGCGATCAGATCGTCGACCAGCACGATCGTCGCGCCGGGTCCGCAGGCATCGTCGTGCATTTCCAGCATGTCGGTGCCGTATTCCAGCGCATATTCGACCGAAACGCGCGGCCCGGGCAGCTTGCCCCGCTTCCTTAGCATCAGCACCCCGCAGCCGAGTCGATAGGCGAGGGCGGAGGCGAAGATGAAACCCCGCGCCTCGGTCCCGGCGATCAGCTCCGGAGGATCGCCCTCAAGCGCTTCAGCCAGCCGGTCGATGGTCGATGCGAACGCGCCGCCGTCCAGCATCAGGGTGGAAATATCGCGAAACACGATCCCCGGCTTCGGGTGGTCGGGAATCGTGCGGATCAACTCTGCCAGATCGGCATTGGGCGTTTCTTGCGTAATCATCGCGAAAGCCTAGCGGCTTGTGCCGCCTCTCGCCAGACGCTAAGGGCGCGCTCAATTCTTTCTCATCCATGGAATCGGACGCCTGCGGCCCTTGCGCCGCCAGCGCCCCCTATCGGCAGGTAATCGGCATATGAAGATCAGCGGCGTGGACATCCGTCCCGGCAATATCCTGGAATATGAAGGCGGCATCTGGAAGGTCGCCAAGATCCAGCACACCCAGCCCGGCAAGGGCGGCGCGTACATGCAGGTCGAGATGAAGAACCTGCAGGACGGCCGCAAGACCAATGTCCGCTTCCGCAGCGCCGACACGATCGAGCGCGTCCGCCTCGACACCAAGGACTTCCAGTTCCTCTATGCCGAGGGCGACATGCTGGTGTTCATGGACACCGAGACCTACGAGCAGATCAACCTGCCCGCCGACCTCCTCGGCGATGCGGCCGCCTTCCTTGAGGACGGCATGCAGGTCACGCTGGAACTGTGGGAGGAAAAGCCCATCTCGGTCCAGCTTCCCGAACAGATCGAGGCCACCATCGTCGAGGCCGACGCCGTGGTGAAGGGTCAGACCGCGTCCTCCAGCTACAAGCCCGCCGTGCTTGAAAACGGCGTGCGCGTGATGGTCCCGCCCCACATCGAAAGCGGCACGCGCATCGTGGTCGATGTGTATGAGCGCACCTACGTCGGCAAAGCCGGCTAAGGCACCGGCTTTCGCCCCATGCCGGGCTGCGAAAGCCATCCGCCTTGCGCTTCCGGTGCTCACATACTTGCAGTACGCCCAAAGCAGTTTACGGGGGCGCCGGTTCTCGGCGGACACCATTTTCGCTCCGGCCTAGGCCCAAATCCGGCACCTTAGACCTTACCAACCAGAGTAATCGATATGGCAGTTTCCGGTATCATTCGCGTGCTAGAGCGCGCCGCCCGCAAGGCCGGTTCGCGCTTGCGCCGCGATTTCGGCGAGGTCGAGCATCTGCAGGTCAGCCGCAAGGGGCCTGCCGATTTCGTGTCCAAGGCCGACCAGGCGGCAGAGCGCATCCTGTGGGACGAACTGCGCGCCGCGCGCCCCGACTGGGGCTTCCTCCTTGAGGAAGCGGGCGAGATCAAGGGCGACGAGACCAAGCCGCGCTTCGTGATCGATCCGCTCGACGGCACGACCAACTTCCTCCACGGCATGCCGCATTTCGCGATTTCGATCGCGGTGCAGGAACCCAAGCTCGACGGGTCTGGCTGGGGCGAGGTGACCGCGGCGCTTGTCTATCAGCCGATTACCGACGAAAGCTTCTGGGCGGAAAAGAGCCGCGGCGCATGGCTGCACGATGCGCGCCTGCGCGTTTCGGCCCGGCGCGACCTGTCCGAATCGCTGATCGCCACGGGCATTCCGTTCGGCGGCCACGGCAATTTCCCCGAATGGATGAAGATCGCCAGCGCCATCGGTCCGCGCGTCGCGGGCATCCGCCGCTTCGGCGCGGCCTCGCTCGACCTCGCATGGGTCGCGGCGGGCCGGTACGAAGGTTTCTGGGAAGCGGGCCTCAAGCCATGGGACAGCGCGGCAGGCTGCCTGCTGATCCGCGAGGCGGGCGGTTTCGTCTCCGACTGGCGGGGCCGTTCGCTGCCGATCTGCGACCAGACGATCCTTGCCGGCAACGACACGCTCCATTCGCGGCTGCACAAGCTGCTGGTGGGCGCATTGAAAGCGGATTGATCTTTTATCCTGCTTGATGGCAGGTCCTTCTGTTACTAAAGGGCCTGCTCCACCGCGCTTTGCATTCGCGAAACGTGCCCCTGTGGCGGAATGGTAGACGCGAACGACTCAAAATCGTTTGTCGCAAGACGTGCCCGTTCGAGTCGGGCCAGGGGCACCACTTCCCGCAAAAATTCGCGTTCATCGGGCAGCAATCTTGCTGGCGCGGCGGTCAAACGGCTGTTATCGGGCTGATTAATGCCCGGTTTTCCAACATATCACGCGCTGGGCGCCATGGTGCTGACCGTGGGGATGTTCATCGCCTTCGCGCGCGGCCGCATCGCGACCGAGATCGTAAGCCTTGCGACCATCGCGCTCATTGCGCTGGGCCTGTTCTTCTTCCCGCTTGATCCGCTGCACCCCACCGACGGGCTGATGCTGGCATTCTCGGGCTTTGGCCATCCCGCGCTGATCACCATCTGCGCGCTGATGATCATGGGCCGCGGGCTGGTCGTGACCGGCGCGCTCGAACCGGCGACGCGTTTCCTCGACAGCGTGTGGAAGATCAACACGCAGCTCGGCATGCTGGTCTCGCTGCTGATGGCGATGCTGCTGTCGATGATGGTGAACGACACGCCGGTGCTGGTGCTGCTGCTGCCGATCTTCGTGGCGCTGGCCGAACGCGGCGCGATGGCGGCATCGAAAACGCTGATCCCGCTCAATGCCGCGGTGCTGATCGGCGGCATGGCGACGACCATCGGCACCTCGACCAACCTGCTGGTCGTCTCCATCGCCGAGGATCTGGGCATGGAGCACATGCGCGTGTTCGATTTCACGCCCATCGTCGCCATCGCCGCGCTGGTGGCGCTGCCTTATCTGTGGCTGGGGATGCCGCGCCTGCTGCCCGATCACGGCACCGCGAATCTGCGCCAGCACCGCGCCTTTGCCGCCACCTTGCGGGTCGACGACAATTCCGAACTGATCGGCCTGACCCCGCGCGACCTCGAAGAGCAGCTGCCCGACAATTTCCGCTTCGAAGGCCCGCTCGACCGCCAGATCACCGCCAATTCGCGACTGCCCGTCAGCGGATCGCACCGCGCGCTGGAAGAGGCGATGCGCACCTTCAAGGCCCGCGTCGCGCCCGCCTGGGTGATCGAGCGCCTGAACGCCGCCGCCCATTCGCAGCAGGCCGACGTGGTGGTGGTGGAAATGGCGATCACCGCCGAATCACGCCTCGTCGGGCTGACGATTCCGTCCTCGGGCGTCGCGGGCCAGTTCGGCGTCGCAGTCCTCGGCATCCATCAGCAGCAGCGCGGACCCGATAAGGGCCGCCACGAATATTCCGAGCTTCAGCTGAAGGCCGGCGACGTGCTGCTCGTCATGGGGCCGATCGCCGAGATCGAGGAATTCGCCGAGACCGACCGGCTGCTCCTGCTCGAAGGCGCGAAGGAAGTGCCGCGCCGGTCCAAGGCGGTGCTGGCAGGCGCGATCATGGTCGGTTCGGTCGCCACCGCCAGCTTCGGCCTGTGGCCCATCGCCATCGCCGCGCTGGGCGGGGCCATCGCCATGTTCGTCACCGGCTGCGTCAAGTTCGACCGGGTGGGCAGGGCGCTGTCGGCCAATGTCATCGTGCTGGTCGCGGCCAGCATCGCGATCGGTCGGCTGATCCTCGAAAGCGGGGCGGCGGAATGGCTGGGCCTCGTCATGTCGGCGGGGCTGCAATTCCTGCCGCCCGCCGCGGTGCTGGCCGCGATCATGCTGTTCGTGACGCTGCTGACCAATTTCGCGTCCAATGCGGCGGCGGCCACGGTGGGCACGCCGATCGCGTTCAACATCGCGCAGACGCTGAACCTGCCTGCCGAACCTTTGATCCTGGCCGTGCTGTTCGGCTGCAACCTGTGCTACGCGACGCCCATCGCCTATCAGACCAACATGCTGATCATGGAGGAGGGCGGCTATCAGTTCCGCGACTATATCCGCACCGGCGTGCCGCTCGTCATGCTGATGGCGACCACGCTGTCGATCCTGCTGGTGATGTTCTACATGTGATCAGGGGGTGACGGGCGGCCAGCCGGGCGCGTGGCCCGGCCCCAGCCGGTAACCGATGGCCGGTTCGCTCAGCAGATAGCGCGGCATGTCGCGCTCGGGCTCGATCCGGCGGCGCAGCGCCCGTATCGCGACCCGCACATATTGCGCGTCATGCGCATGGCGGCCCCACAGCGCCAGCAGGTCTTCATGCGGCACGAACCGCCCTTTCGCCGCGATCAGCAGCGCCATGATCTGCGCCTCGCGTTCGGTCAGCGCATGGTCCGTGCCGTCCAGCGTCAGCACGGTCCCGTCCAGCCGGATCGACGGCGGCAGCGAAGACCCGGTGTTCAGCCACCGCAGTCTCGCCGCCAGTTCGGTCGGTTCGATGGGCCCCGTAGACAGAAATTCATCCGCGCCCGCCGCCAGCGCGGCCTGCCGGCGCGCGGCATGCGCTCTTCCGGCCAGCACGACTACGCGCTTGCCGGATGCAACATATCGCCCGATCTCGCTTTGGAAATCGTCGAGCCCAGCGCTGATGGACACCACATCGTCAGGCCAATCGAAACCACCTGCCTCACCGCCGGAGAGACCCGATAGAATCGCCAACGCAGCGCGCAATTCTTCCGTATCGTCCTCTGTCAGCCGTCCGGGGACATCGGCCCAAAAAAAATTGCTTGCGCGATCTTGCATCACCGCAAGCCCCTTCTGCAATCAAAAGTAATAATAAGTCGCTTTTCCGCCACAGCTTCGGTCATTCGTTTCAATTTCATGACGAAGCCGCTGTTCTATTGACAAGCCTGTCAAATCTGCAAGTTTCATGACCAATGGCTCGGTATGATATGAGGGCGAGCATGAAGCAAATGTATGCGCAGATGCACGAACAGAATGCACTCAACGACAATGAAGGACTGGGCGACATCGCTGCCTGGCTGGATGCGTTGAGGCAACCCGCAGACGACGTTTCTCGCGGATTTCGACGTACCATCGATTCCCTGATGAACAATTGACGAAACACGGCGGAGAGAAATCTCCGCCGTTTTTCTTTGCAGACCGGATGGGCGGAATACCCCGCCCGGAACCGGCTCCGGAACCGCATGCCCCATCCGGCGTTTCCCCGTCCATCGATAGCGAAGGGGAAATTCGCATGACAGAAGAACGCATTACGCGGGTGGATACGCCCGAAGGCAATACGCATGTCCGTACCGAAGTCATCCGCGATGCGGAACCGCGCCGTTCGGGCGGGTTCGGCGTCATGCTGCTGGTGGTGCTGGTCATCGCGCTGCTGGTGGGCGGCTTCGTCCTGATGCAGGGCCAGAACGCCGAAATCGCCAAGGACAATGCCGTGGCCGATGCCGCCGGCAGCGTCGGCAATGCGGCGGAATCGATCGGCAACGCCGCCGATCAGGCCGCGGAGAAGATCGCCAACTGACAGCGCTGAAAAGCGGCGCAGGCCAAGGGGTTCACCGACCGGCCTGCGCCTTTTTCATGGCCCCAGCGATCTAGCCCGTCTTATTCACGGGGTTGGCTACGAAGGGTTGGCGGGAGTGGCATAAGCCTCTGATCTGAATTAGGAACTGGGTGTCTACACCGGCCCTGC
>NZMY01000038.1 GCA_002694745.1 Croceicoccus sp.
ATCTTGTCGGCAACCGACACCACCGCCGACCAGCGGGACGGATAATCGCCTTCGTGATCCAATATCATCCGCACCGCACGGGCACGAACCTCCGGCGAAAACTTGTTCGTTGTCTTGCTCATAAGGACTCCATCTACTCAAGAGTTGGAGCCTCCGACAATCCCGGGGCGGTTCATACGCTGGGCTGATGCCGTCGGAGATGCGCCGCCTACGCGAGCTTGAGGATGAGAACGGACGTCTGAAGAAGATCGTCGCGGACCTGACGCTGGATCGCGAGATGCTGCAGGATGTCATCAAGCGAAAGCTTTAAGGCCGGATCGGAAGCGCGAGCTTATCGACGCTGTTCGGCAGGACTGGCATGTGACGATCCGCAGGGCATGTTCGGCTTTGCAGTTTGATCGTTCGACCTATCATTACCAGTCCCGTCGTACTGATCCGGCCTTTCTGAAGAAGCGCATCAAGGAAATCTGCGAGACGCACGTCCGCTACGGATACCGGCGGGTATATTACATCCTGCGCCGGGACGGTTGGTGCGTGAACTTAAAGAAGGTCTACCGGCTTTACAGGGAGTTGGGCCTGCAGCTGCGGAACAAGACGCCGAAGCGGCGGGTCAAGGCCAAGCTGCGCGAGGATCGCGCACCGGCGGTCCGACCGAACGATGTGTGGGCGATGTACTTTGTTCACGACCAACTGGCGACTGGGCGTAAGCTTCGTATCCTGACCGTGGTCGATACGTTCTCCCGGCTATCGCCGGTGATCGATCCCCGGTTCCGCTACCGGGGTGAGGACGTGGTCGCCACGCTGGATCGCGCCTGCCGGACGATCGGCTATCCGAAGACGATCAGGGTCGACAATTGCAGCGAATTTATCTCGCGGGACATGGATCTGTGGGCTTACCAGCGCGGTGTGATCCTGGACTTCTACCGCCCAGGCAAGCCCACAGACAATGCGTTCATCGAAGCGTTCAACAGCAAGCTGCGCAGCGAATGCCTGAACGCCCACTGGTTCCTGTCGCTGCAAGATGCTTGCGAAAAGCTGGAGGCTTGGCGTAGACACTACAACGAGGATCGACCGCACAGCGCGATCGGGAATATCCCCCCGATCATGCTTGCAAACTCAGCCGGTGAAACCAGCCCACCGAACCTGAGCAAAGCCGAAAACTCCAGACCTGAGCGGTCCAAGGTTGGGTAGCAGAGCATCGTAGGGNCGGACTCTAATCAAGCTTGGAGGAAAGCTGGGGGTCACGTCAGTCGTGTCCCGCTGATCAGTGAACGCGGCTATCGATCTTGGCTCTCGCGACCGATTAGCAGTGGGAAGCGGACAGATGAAGGTGTTGGCGCATACGCCATCCTCCCGCCGGCGTTAACCGGGAGCGCGGACGACGGTGACGTGGCCGCTGCCGCGTAAACTTCTTTGCGCGACATCACTGCACAAGCGATGCGCGCTGTTATGTTGCCACCCGCTACGACAAGACCGCGCTGTTCTTCGACAGTTTCCTCAATTTCGCCGCCATCCGCCGGTGGCCACCCTACTTTGTCAACAGGAGCGAGGACGTTGCGACATTTATCGCGGCGGCTCAGACGGATTCTCTAAACTGAGATCGTCAGCGCTAAATTTTTAGAATATGTGAAAATATTAACTGAGTTTTTCATCCACTGCTTAATCCGTAGTTAGGTAAATCACCCGTACAGACATCTTAAGGTGTTCGGGTGGCAAAGGTCTGGAAATGGATAAAAATAAGGCGCATGTGCTAGATTCAGATTCAACGCGACGGGCCAAATTGGCTCGATCTTTGATCGAAAATGGCGTCCACGCTGAAATTTATGAGTGTATGGATGAGTTGTCTGCCCGGTGCGTCACTTCAGGTATTGTTATCGCCCATCATGACACATTCTCTTCTGCAGCTAACGACGGCGACGAAGCGAGACTATTTGCCCAAATTGGGCTTCCTCTAAGCCTGTACAGTGAAAAACCTGTATTGGCTCGCGCTGTTCAAGCGATGCTCGACGGTGCGATTGATTATATGACGTGGCCGGTTTCCCCGGAAAAGCTGTCTTATCTGATCGAAAAGACTTCATGCCAACAATNTATAAAAATTCGAGAGATGCAGGCTCGTTCTTTGGCGATCAATGCGGTGTCGAGCTTAAGCAAGCGCGAATGTGAAGTCCTAAAGTTAGTGGTAGATGGTCATTGTAGCAAAAGCGCTGCAAGAAACTTGGGCATCAGTCATCGAACCGTGGAAATCCATCGTGCCAGTGCCTTTCACAAAATCAATGCTCGGTCGGTGGCTGAGGCTGTCCGAGTTGGTCTGTACGCTGGAGTGCATCACCAATAGCATTAAACTTGCCACCATGTGTCGAATTCACAGCTAAAAAGCACTGAACCCAAGCTGTAAGGACTGCGTGTGCAACCGTATGAGAGGTGAATTCGACTGCGATGGCCAGCGCGGACAACCCGATCGTTGCAGAGAAAACCTTGGATTGCTCGTCATAGCGAACCGCGCACGTCGCTAGATCACTTATCATCCCGAGCGATGCGACATCATATTTCCCGGCAGCAACAAGCACCTCGAAAGCGCTTTCTTCAATCCTTGGTCTTGAAAGATCACCTAACGGCCCTGGTGCCAATTGGGCCAAATGGATCATGTGTCGCAAGCAACGATCCATGGTACCCTCCTCATTTGTTTCTATATGCTCTGCAACGTAGGCGACACGTTGGAACCAAATCCTTGGAGGGAGAGCATTAGTCACTTTTATAGGCCCTTCGACACTGAGAGGGGAGACCCATTTGGCCCCTTCATAATTGTTAAGGTTAAACTACAGTTGACCTGTATCGCTGCAATTAGGGAATAGTACTTAAAAATCGTATCGGTGCTGCTTTGATACAAATTTGATGCTTTTAGCTGAAAAATCGGCTGGATCGAACCCCTCCGGCGAGGGCCGCCTTGCGCGGGTAACTGCCATGCTCAAGAAGCTGCATGAGCAATAGGAAGATCTGCCCGCTCTTGCTCGATCAGCGCTGCATGAAATCGCACCCCGCTGAGAGCGCTCACCAGCGAGATCGACAGATTGAAAGTGCAGATCATCGCATGGCATCTCACCGACGAGACCAGCCAGAGGCTCGCCACGATCCCGGGCGTCGGGCCGATTACTGCGTCAGCTATATCGGCTGCTGTATCAGACGCATCTTTGATCCGATCTGGGCGCCAGCTCGCAGCTTGGCTGGGGCTCACGCCAAGAGCGAACAGCTTGGGCGGCAAAGAACGGTCGGGTGTGATCACCAAGCAGGGCGATAGCTACCTGCGGCGACTTCTTGTGGTCGGCAAGACCGCAATGATGCTTATGACGCGCAAAAACGCAGATCGGCAGCCGTAGCTGGTGCAAATCCTCTAGCGCAAACCGGCAAAGATCGCGACGGTCGCGCTCGCCAACAAAACAGTGCGCATCGCTTGGGCCGTGATGTCTCGCAAAGAAGTTTACGCGGCAGCGACCGAGTGACCGTCGTCCGCGCTGCCGGTCAACGCCGGCGGCAGGATGGCGTAGGAGTAGCTGAGTGTGATGACAAACCGGTCAGACCGGGGGTCGCCCGGATCATCGGACGGCTGTCGCCGAGATAACGACGTTCCCGGTCTTAAGACCGACCACCGGACATACATTCACGCGGCGGAATATGCATGAAAATGGCCGATTGCGGACCGTCAGCTTTTGGGCTGCAAACTGTGAAAGCGGACGTTGGAACCGACCACCACTATGGTCAGCAACCGCCGACATAGCAGGCATATCGTCAGTCGAAAAGGTTTCCTTAAACTTGTCGTATATTCACGAAGTAAAGTCGCGAGCTCAATCCCGTAGAATCGCTGCCAGCGAAGCTCTTCATTAGCTGATGGGGTGGACGCCCCCCGACGGCATCGATGTGCCATAGTGGAGGTGTTGATCACCACTGAGAGGAGGCGTCCGTGTCGGAAGTTACCACAATCGGTCTGGATATCGCCAAGAGTGTTTTTCACGCGCACGGCGCTGATGAGCACGGTGCTATGCTGTTCAGCAGGAAGCTGACCCGTGCGAAGCTGCTCGAGTTTTTTGCAGGGCAGCCTCGTTGCATTGTGGCTCTGGAGGCGTGCGGCGGAGCGCATCACTGGGCCCGCCAGCTGCAGGAGATGGGGTTTGCCGTGCGGCTGATCCCGCCTGCCTACGTGAAGCCGTACGTGAAGCGGCACAAGAACGATGCGATCGATGCGGAAGCGATCTGCGAGGCAGCGCAGCGTCCCGGCATGCGCTTTGTCGCGGTGAAGAGCGAAAAGCAGCAGGCAGCAGGGCTGGTGTTCCGCACCCGTGACCTCGCTGTGCGTCAGCGCACTCAGCTGATCAACGCGATCCGCGGCCACCTGACGGAGTATGGCTGGGTCGCGCCACGCGGAAAGGCGAGCATGACGATGCTGGCCGACCTGCTCGGCGAGGAGGAGATGGCCTCAAGTCTGCCCAAGGCAGCAGTGCCGATGTTCAGGCTCATGGTCGACATGCTGGCGGAGCTTGATGAGCGCATCGCTACACTTGATCGCGAGATCGCCAGGCGCGCCAAGGAAGATGAGGCGGCGCGGCGGCTGATGACTATTCCGGGCGTCGGGCCGATCGCCGCAACAGCGATCGTCGCACTGGCACCGCCGCTCGAGACCTTCCGCAAGAGCCGCGACTTTGCAGCCTGGCTGGGGCTTGCGCCACGACAGCACTCAACCGGCGGCAAACAGCGGCTCGGTAGCATCTCGAAAATGGGCGAGCTTACTATCAGGCGATTGCTGATCATCGGCGGCAGCTCGATTGTGCGGCAGGCGTGTCGCCGCGGTGCGCCGGCCGGCTCGTGGCTGGAGGGCATGCTTGCCCGCAAGCCGCGCATGCTCGTCTCGGTCGCACTTGCGAACAAGATGGCGCGCATGGTCTGGGCGTTGCTGACCAAGAAAGAAGATTACAGAGCTCCGGCAGCGATCACGGCGTAAGCCGAGGTCGAGGCCAGAGGCGTCGGGGACGTAGGCGGTCGAAGGAGGGTATGGCACAATCGTCGGCGAGACGGGGCTGGAAGAACCAGTGAATGGCAGAGCGCTATCCAAGCGCGCTTAGCTGTATTGGATCTGGTCCGCGAACTCCCATACTGGCCCGCAGCAAAGACGCTGCACATCGAGGCCGGACAGATGGCAGCATTCGACTACGTGCCAACATGCCCCGATTTACTGCTTGCATCCGAAGGGGCGTCCACAGATGCCAGTCCAGAACGGCGGGTGGGAATGTCCGTCTACGCCGACACCCGCCGTTTCTGGATCTGCTTACAAATCACATCAGCGAATATGATAAACCCTGTTAGATGTGTCTGTTCGGAAGCGCTCGTCTCAACCGGCTTGACGTGGCTAGCGATGTAACCCTTTGCTGACCAATATGAAAATTGGTTAAAGGATCGGTAAGTTGCGGGTTGTGCTAGTCGAGGACGAACCGCTCCACCAGAAGTTGTTCGCCGCCTGGATTGAACGGGCCGGCCATCAAGCGATCGCCGTGCTGGATCCGCGACAGGCTGAGCTGGTAATGCTGCAGCATCCGCCCGACATTGCGATCATCGACCTGCACCTGCCTCATATCGACGGACTAAAATTGATCGCACTTTGGCGTCGCCGTCGCGAACTCAGTGCCGTTCCGATCATTGCTGTCACTGTGCTGACCGATGACTATGATGAGCGGAGCTGCTTGCTCGCCGGCGCCGACATGTATGTCACCAAGCCTTTCAGCCGAGCCGAATTGCTAGCTCATATGCAACAGGCAGCGAATCGAACGCGTAACAACAGGCAGGGTCGCGACAGACCAGGCACGGACCGTAATTCATGCGGGAGTACACGCGTTCTGTTTTCAGTGCGCACCGCATGTTTTTGCTCATCGCTCCAGATCAGAGTTCCGACTTATTGCCGATTGATTGATCAGGGCGAAGAGTCCGTATTTTTTGGGTAAATTTTAGGGTCGAGATTCAATGACAGCCAGAAGGCGACCGCTGCTGCGAGCCTTACGGCTGACAGGAAGTTTCGGGCGAGCTTGTCGTAACGGGTCGCGACGCGGCGGAAGTCCTTTAGGCGGCAGAACATGGCCTCGACCCTCCAGCGATCCTTGTAGCGGCGTGCGTCATACTGGATTGGGCGCTTCCGATTGCGACGGCCGGGGATCACCGAGGTCGTGCCCTGCTCGCGCAAGGCAGCCCTGATGCGGTTGGCATCGTAGCCACGGTCGGCGGTCACCCGCTTCATGCCGATGGTCTCGCCGATTAGCAGGTCGGCCCCTTTTACATCCGACGTGTTGCCGGGTGTCAGGACGAGGCGGAGTGGTCGTCCGAGGACATCGACAAGCGCGTGGATCTTGGTTGTCCTGCCGCCACGCGAGATGCCAATGGCATTGGCCCGCGCCCCCCCTTTTGCGCTACCCGCAGAGCGGTGGGCCTTGATGTAGCTGCTATCGATCTGGCCGGTTTCCGAGATCCAGCCTTCTGCCGTCAGCGCCGCCAGAATGCGCGTCTAGATGCCCCGGCGGCTCCACCGGTTCGAGCGATTATAGACCGTCGTCGAGGGGCCGTATTCGGGCGGGCAATCCGCCCAGAGGCCACCGCATTTGAGAATGTGAATGATACCGGAGATTACCCTGCGATCATCGACCCGCCGCGCTTTTGGCTGGTTCCTCGGCAGGTGGGGTTCGATCGCGCCCCATGCTTCATCCGACAGCCAGAACAACGAACGCGGCATCAAAGGGGCCTCCTACCTCAGCGGAGACTCCCTGAATCAATGTGCGCGCCAATTTTCAAGAGCCTGATTGGGTTGGACCCTAATAAGCGGGCTGGCAACTTGGATTTAGCCCTGCCGGTCCGCTTTCTCCTACTGTCGTAGGTTTCAGCGGTTAGCTGGCGCTGCCTTAGTGTCGAGAACGGGGTGGGTAGACGCCATGGTCATGCCCTATTCTCATGGGCTGGTAATTCACTGCGCCCGTCAGATCTGCGCTTCGCGAAGTGCTGAAAGGCATCTCTCGTCAATGGCTCGTCCGGCTTTGCGCTGCAAGATTTCCATGGCCTCGTCGGTCGACAGCGCCGCTAGACTGTCGCAGAAGACAGAAATGCCGAGATGACCTTAGCAAAACCGCGGCTTTTAAAGGTTAATTAAGCAATCTGCGTCAGATTGACACCTTAAGAAGTTCGGAGATTGCCATGCGCCAAGATGCTAAGGCCTTGCTAGAAAAATTGAGCAGGCAAGATTTCCAATATCGCCAGTTCGAAGATCAATATGCGGATATGGAACTGTGGCCCATATTTGAGGCACTATTGAAAGATCCACGGATCGTTCCGCCGCGCAAGACGCCGCTGGAGCATCGGCAAGCCATACGCGCGGATATTGCCGATCGACCCGTCGCAGCGCCTATTCGGACAGACCCCGCAGCAACGAATATTTTCGCTTCGTATGGCGAAGCGGATGCACTGCAATCACAGTCTCGCAGACAGCGGCATGGTGACGGTGCGGGCGACTTGCGCTCGTTCCTGTCGGGACTTTCCAAATGACGATACTTGCGTTTCATTCACCCAAAGGAGGCGCGGGTAATACGCTGGTGACTGCGGGAATTGCCCGCCGGTCCGCCACACGCGGGCAGACTATTACGGCGTATGACATGACCCGGCAGGACTCTTTGAAACTGTTTTTCGGTCTTCTGCCCGATCAAAAACCGGTCAGAACCGACGGCGAACCGATGGTAGTGCGAGGAGTAAGGCTCGTCGGCAATATCACGACCCAGCGTGAGCGCGATGTGGCGATCGAGCAGATCAAGACTACGCCGGCCGACGAATTAGCACTGGTCGATATTGCCTCCGCCGACTGGGAGGGCTGGGAGCAAATCCACCGCTTTGCGGATTTGAGCATTTGCGTAGTCGAACCCAATCCCATTGGACTTGCCAGCCTCACACGTTTGGGCGAGCAGATCCCGGTCACAGAACGCGAAGATATTGCTATCGTCCTCAATAAACTGGACGATAGGCGTAAGTTGTCACGACATTGCCACCGCTTCATGAAGCAATTGTTCGATAACCAGTTCCTAGGATCAATTCGTCGTGACGAGGCTGCTAACGAGGCAATTGCACGGTTTGAATCGCTGGCCGAATATGCTCCCAACAGCGTCATTATCTCCGATATTGATGCACTAATCGGCTCTATTCATCAGCGACTGGTTCGCACGCATAAGTCGCGCGATCCAATCAATTCGCGCGCCGTTCAATCCGCCGAACGCCAAACCGTCTGACACGTCGGGGATACCATGCCTAAGAATCTGCTTCTACGCCTGCCATTGTGGCTGGCCGCTTTCGCCTGCATGGCGCTCATAATCACCATTCCATTAGACGAAGCCCAGCAATGGATTTTTGCCATCGGCATGATCGGTGTCGCTGCTATCGTCCACCGCAATGCCGGTCGCCGCGCCACGCTGATTATTGGCGTTCTCGCTCTGTTAGCGTCTACCCGCTATATGATTTGGCGCACGATGCAGACGCTTTCATTCGAAACGCCGCTGGAATATTGCTTGGGCATGGGCCTCTATCTGGCCGAGGCTTATGCATGGCTGATCCTTGTGCTAGGTCTGATCCAAACGAGCTGGCCATTGCATCGCCCCATCGTCGAGATCGAAGGCGAACCCGAAACCTGGCCCACGATCGACGTCTATATCCCGACCTATAACGAAAGTTTGGAGATCGTGCGCAACACGGTTTTTGCGGCGATGGACATGGATTACCCGCGTGACCGGTTCAACGTCTATATACTTGACGACGGCAAGCGTGAGGAATTCCGCGAATTCGCCCGTCAGGCCAAATGTGGCTATCTGACGCGCGGCGACAATCTGCACGCCAAGGCAGGCAATCTGAATGCTGCCATGAAAAAGACCCATGGCGAACTGGTCGCGATCTTCGACTGCGATCACGTGCCGACCCGTGCATTTCTGCAAATGACGGTGGGCTGGTTCCAGAAAGATCCCAAGCTGGCGCTGATGCAGACACCGCACCATTTTTATTCGCCCGATCCGGTCCAGCGCAATTTGCGTACCGTCAAGGACCTGCCGGGCGAGGGCGATCTGTTCTATGGCGCGGTGCAATCGGGTAACGACTTGTGGAACGCGACCTTCTTTTGCGGTTCCTGCGCCATCATCCGGCGCACAGCCTTGATGCAGACCAACGGTTTTGCGGGCGAAACCGTGACCGAAGACGCGCATACGGCGCTGAAACTGCAGCGCATGGGCTGGAACACCGCTTATATTGGCGCCCGCCTGTCGGCTGGCTTGGCGACCGAACGCCTCGTCCTTCATATCGGCCAGCGCATCCGCTGGGCGCGGGGGATGACGCAGATCTTCCGCATCGACAACCCGCTCATGGGGCGGGGCCTTAGCTGGCAGCAGCGGCTTTGTTATCTAAATGCGATGATGCACTTCCAGTTTCCGCTGCCGCGCATCGTATTCCTGACCGCACCGCTGGCATTCCTGATCGCTGGGCAGAACATTATTTTCGCATCGGCATCCCTGATCTTTGCCAATGCGCTGCCGCATCTATTCATTTCGACCCTGTCCAGTGAGCGGACGCAGGGCGGCGACCGCCGGCCGTTCTGGGGTGAAATCTATGAAACTCTGCTGGCGTTCCATTTGGCGCGGCCCACGATCATGACGTTATTTCAGCCCCGCAAGGGCAAGTTCAACGTGACCGATAAGGGTAGCGTGCTCGACCGTACCCATTTCGATCTGAAAACCGTGCAGCCGCATCTCTTCACTATCGGCCTGCTGATTTTTGGCGTGGTACTTGGCATTGCTAAATATATGTTATGGAAGGACTTCTTCGACATGCAACTTGGCACGCTGCTGCTCAATCTGGGTTGGGCGCTTTTCAGCATGTTGATCTTGCTAGCGGCAGTGTCGGTCGCACGTGAAACCCGCCAGATCCGCGGTCAGATCCGTATCGATACCAAGCTGCCCGTCACCGTTTACTTCGAGGATGGTGTGGTTGTGGACTGTATCACTTCGGATTTTTCGATGGGCGGGCTAGCGGCGCAACTGCCAAAAGGTTTTGAAATCAACAACCGTGATGTGACCCACGTCTCCATGCCGATGGGAGACGACATGCTGACCCTGCCGGTCGACACCGTTCGTACCGATGCGGGCACGGTACGCCTGCGCTTCGAGAAGCTGTCGATGTTTCAATCGCGTCAGCTCGTGCGCGCCGTGATGGGCCGCGCCGACGCATGGCAACAGGCCGAGGGGCACGCACCGGTGTCAGGTCTGCGTTCGCTGCGCGATATCACTGTCGTCGCGCTTACGACATTACGGCGGATCGTTCGGCCTTCATTGCGCAAGGTTCCGGCAAATGTGCCTGCACCGGCAACGAGCGCGTTGTTGGTAGTTTTGCTAGCAACTTGCATCGCGCTTGCCGGGTTTGGGACTGGCACAGCCATGGCGCAGACGTCAGCGCAAGCTTTGATGACAGAAAAAACCGTTCCGGTCGTAACCGGCGATGGCGTGCGCAAGCATCGAATCACGCTGAAGGATCTGACCATCGGTTCGCCGATCAGGCTTAAGGGCACGCGCGGCGAGATCGGTATCCCATTCGGCTTGCGATCAGATGAAGTCGTCACTGACGCGAGCGTCACGCTCGATCTTGCGTACTCGCCCGATCTTTTAGACGACATCAGCCAGCTTGTCGTGCTGTTGAACGGAGAAGTGCTGCGCACAGTCGCGCTGACGGCAGATACGTCAGATCGTCTGCGACTGACGCTGGATGTCGAACCTGCGCTTTTCCTGCCGGGAGACAACCAGCTTAATATACGTTTTCTGGGCCATTACGCGCGCGACTGCGAAGATCCGTTTCATTCCTCGCTCTGGTTGAACCTGTCCAACCGGCGGTCGTTCATCGACCTTACCACTCAGCGACTGGCCCTGCCCGCCGACCTTGCCGATTTGCCCGCGCCATTCTTTGACAGCCGCGACCCGCTGCCACTGCGACTGCCTTTCATTTTTACGGATCAGCCCGGCAACAGCGAGCTGGAAGCCGCGGGTGTCATTGCATCGTGGATGGGGTCGAAGGCCAGCTATCGCGGCTTTGCTTTCCCGCCGTCGATCGGAACCCTGCCGAAAGGCAATGCCATCGTCTTCCTCTCGGGAAACCGTCGAATTGCGGGCATCGAACGACGCCCCAATGGCCCTTCTGTAGCGGTCATTCGGAATCCAGCCGACCGGTTCGGAAAGCTGCTGCTAGTCATGGGGCGCACCGGTGCCGAATTGAAGCTGGCCGCGAACGGGCTGGCGTTTACCAGAGGGCTAGCAGGTGGGGCAACGGCATCCATGTCGAGCGTTCGGGTACCAGTTTTCAAACCTTATGCTGCGCCGCGCTGGTTGCGAAACGACCGGCCGGTGGAACTGTCGGAATTCACCGAACCCTTCGCCCTCGAAGGACGCGGCTTGCCTCCCGGTCCGCTGACCGCCCAATTCCGCGTGGCGCCTGATCTGTTCTTCTGGCCGCGCAGCGGTGCCCGGCTCGACATGGCCTATCGCTACCCCGCTGCCAGCTGGCTGGACCTGCGCGCGTCGCGGCTCGATGTGTCGATGAATGCGCAATATCTGCGCACCCTAGGCATGGGCAGCGGCAATTGGTGGAGCAAATGGATTTCGGATGGGCCGGACGCTTCCTCGCGTGAACGAGAAGCGCATGTGATCCTGCCCGCCTACATTCTGTTCGGCCAGAACGAGTTGGTCTTCGATTACAGTCTGATCTTAGCCGACAAGCGCAAATGCGAAGGCACTCTGCCTGACAATGTACGCGTGAACATCATGCCGCGCAGTACCATCGATCTGACCGGCACCTATCATTCTGCGCAATTGCCTAACCTATCCATGTTCGCGTCCGCGGGCTATCCGTTCACCGTAAGGCCCGATTTGGCGGCGACGGCAGTGCTTCTCCCAGCCAATGCCGATATTTCGACCATTGAAACGTTCTTAATGATCATGGGACGCATGGGCGATGCGACCGGCATCGCAACCGCGCGAGTTGCCGTAACAAATATGCTGAACAGCGAGTTGCTGGGCGACAAGGACATTTTGGTGATCGGCCCCGACAGCATGGCTGCCGAAGGCGGATTATTCGACAATGCCCCGATCCGTTTCGAAAGCGATCGTCTGCGCGTGGCTGAACGCAGCTTTATCCAGAAATCGATGAATTTAACCGGGATCAAGGATCAATCGGTGGAGGCAAACGAGGCGCTATATGCCTCTGACAGCTTTGCCGGCATTGCATCCTTCCAATCACCATTCAACTCGGATCGTACGGTGGTCGCCGTTCTGGCATCCGACACCGCAGCCCTGCCGCGGATGATGCACGATCTCGACGATGCGGAACTGAACGCGCAGGTTCAGGGCGGTCTGTCCATCGTGAGCGGTGATGGCATGTCCAGCTATCACATTGGGAAAACCTATACGGTGAGCGATCTGCCATGGTGGCTGGCCTTGGCCCACTGGTTGTCGCGTTACCCTTTGCTGATGGCGCTTGGCGCGCTGCTGTCCGCGCTTTTCATCGCGGGGGTGGCCTATCGCACCTTGCAGGCTCAACAGGCTCGGCGGCTTAAAGCACTGGACGACGGCAAATGACCCGGAAGATCGCCAAATCCCTAATTTGCGGGACGGCGTTGGCCTTATGCGCAACCAGCCCGGCATGGGCACAGTCAACCGCAGTCGACGCCTTGTTGAACCAAGCCCGCTATTGGCAGGAACGGGGCCAGCAATCGCGCGCGAATGAAGCCTATCGCCGCGTGCTGGATGTCGATCCCGACAATGCCGAGGCCAAGCGCGCTTTGAACCGACGTCAGGAGTCGCCAACGCCGACACCCGTTCGGGCTGCCAAGCCGGCATCGTTGGCATCGCCATCTCGACGCGCTCCGTCAACTGCGCCGACGCCGGTCCCTTACCGCCCGTCCGCCAGCGAGCGAGCTGGACAGGATCGAGCCGCAGGTTTCGACGCGCTTGGCAAATCCGATCTGTCGGGCGCCAAGCGCCGCTTCGATAGCGCCTTGGCGCTTATACCCAATGATGCTGATGCGCTGGGCGGACTTGGGATCGTGGCCCTGCGGCGGGGCGAGTTCGCAAATGCGCGCGATTTGCTGACCCGCGCATCGCGCGGCGGAAATGTCGCCCGCTGGAGCGACGCCTTGGCATCGGCCAGTTTTTATGCCGAAAGCGCAGAGGCACGTCGCTTGTTAGCGAACGGACAGGCTGGCCAGGCCGCCTCCATCGCCGAACGGCTGGTCGCATCAGGACAGGGCGATGAGGCTGTAGCCTATGGCCTACTTGCCGATATCTATGAAACACAGGGCCGCTATGCCGAGGCTGCGCGTGCCTCGCGGCAGGCGCTCGCTGTGCCGGGAGCTGCGGCTGAACTGTCGGATCAATTGGAAACGAATGCCGCGCGGCAGGAAGCGCTTGCGGCATGGACCGCAGGCGACAGCACCACGGCCGAACGCCTGTTTCAGCGTGCGATGCTAACTTATACGCAGGATCCGTGGATACGCTATGAATTTGGTCGCTTCCTCCTGTCGCAAAACCGGCGAAGCGAAGCGAATGCGTTGATGCAAAGCCTGACCGGGTTCACCGACCCCGATCATCTGTTCGCTGCGGCGTTGCTGGCCGAACGGCTGGACAAGCCCGATATGGCGCGCCAGCTGGTCGAACGCATTCCCGAAGCGGAGCGCAGTGCCGAAATGCAAGGCTTTGCGCTGGGGGTCGCCGCCCAGCGCGCCATCGAACGCGCTGTCAGTCTGGCCGATGGCGGCCAGGCGTTGCAGGCAAGTGCCGGTCTTCGCCAGATCGGCGCGAATACCGGTCTGCCGCCCGAACGCCGCGCCGAGATCGCCGGTGCGCTTTACGACATCGGTGATCTGCAAGGCGCATCCTCGCTGGCCAGCGAACTGATGACGAGCCCGCTAAATGCGGCCGAAGCCTATGAGCCGCTGGTGCGAATTTTGGCCGGGACCGGGCAGCCAAGTGCCGCACAGGCAGCAATCCGGCAGGCATCATCTCTGGCCACTGGGTCGCCTGCCGATGCGGCAATAATGCGCCGGATGAACGGTTTCCTTGTAACCGAACAGGCCGACCGCCTGCGCGAAGAAGGCCGTTATGCCGAAGCATTCGATGTGCTGCAGGCGGGATGGTCGTCCGCCCCTGGCAATAATGCGATCCTCGTTTCGCTTGGACAGTTGTATCAGGCGGGGGCGATGGAACAGCAGGCTACGCAAACCTATCGGCTCGTGCTGCAATCCGACGGCGAGAATATGGCCGCTCTGATGGGACTGATTGATACGGCCAGCACCGCCGGCGATTTTGAAAGCGCCCGCGCAGCCCTGCGACAGGCCGAACGCCTCGCTCCCGATGACTATAACGTATATCTGGCTGGCGCACGCTTTCACGCAGCGCGGGGCGCTAACGGAGATCAGCTTCGTTATTTGGAGCGTGCGCGCGAACTTTACATGGCGCAGCACGGAATCAGCGGCGGAGCATTCGGCCATGGCAATCCCTTCGCGACGATGCAAACCACCAATCCGTTTGCGACGCAGCGTTCGGTCAATCCGTTTGATCCGGCATCGTTGTCCGCTGCGGGCAAAGTGGCTGCGCCAGTACAGTTCGGTTCGCCCCCAACGCCGATAATTCAAGAGCCGTCACCCGAAGCTTTTTCGAACTATGCGGGCACACCTTTCAATACGATCCGTCCTTCCTCGCCAAACATGTCGTTACCAATGTCAGCGGCCACACCGCGTTCGAACGCCTTTGGGAAGACCGGGACGACTTTGTCGAGCCAGTCCATCGGTTCCGACCCGGTGCTGGCGTCGATCGCTGCTGAAATCGATACGCTGCGGCGTGAAAACGGCACCATGGTCGAAGTGGATACGCATTACCGCGAACGTTCGGGGGAAAAGGGGCTGTCGCAACTGGCCGAACTGGGGCTTGATGCAGCCATTTCGACCGGATTTGCCGGAGGGCGGATTGCTGCGCGGGCCAAGGCTATTTCAATCGATGCCGGAACGCCCGAATACAACAGCCTGCTCGGCTTTGGACGAAACGGTCTGCTGCAGGCGCGCGGCATTATCGCCGAGGAAGAGGCTGAATTGATCAATGCGGGTCCGCAGCACGCATCCGGCGTCGCGGTCTCGGTCAAATACAAGAGCGATATTGTCGAAGTGGACGTGGGCAGCACCCCGCTGGGGTTCGATCATGTCGAAGTGCAAGGCGGGGTTGCGGTGACGCCTAGTCTTTCGCCTTATAGTAGCGGCAGATTGTGGTTCGAGCGTCGTCCCGTGACCGACAGCGTGCTGTCCTATGCCGGCACTTATGATCCGGTAACAGGCGCAGAATGGGGGTCGGTGATGCGCACCGGCGGCGGAGCATCCTTTGCACAGGAGAGAAACGGTAGCGGTTTTTATGCCGATGTCAGCTATTTCGAAATGGACGGCCACAACGTGCGTAACAATAATCGTCTGCAAGTAAATGCAGGCGGCTATTTGCAGGCGATGGGCACTGCCAACTCGGTCCTGACCGTGGGGATCAATGGCAACTATCAGGCCTACGCCAACAACCAGAATAATTTCACCTTTGGCCATGGCGGATATTTCAGCCCGCAGCATTTCCTTAGCGTCAGCCTGCCGGTGCGCTATCGTTATGAAAAGAACGCGTTGGAAGTAACCGGCCATCTGTCTCCCGGCTATCAGAGCTATGAACAGGACGCCGAGCCGTTCTATCCCACCGATCCTGCCGCGCAGGGCGAACTCGACGCACTCTCCATGCTCAATTCCGACGTGACGGCCTATCACGATGCCAGCAGCGAGACAGGCTTTGGCATCAATTTGGGTGGTTCGTTCTGGTATGACCTGAACGGGCAGACGCGGATCGGCGGCGAATTGGATCTCAACACTTTCGGTGAATATAATGAGGTGAAGACCGTCTTTGGCCTCAAACAATCACTCGGAGCAAAATGATGAATTCGGCTTATAATACGGTTGAAGCGGATGGATCGGTTTTTGGTCCTGTCGATGAGCATTTCACCCCTGAAACGATTCAGTTCGTGCTGGAAATGGTGATCGAACAGATACGCGCGTCGGCATCGGCGGATCAGACCCACGGCTTTTTCGTAGCAACAGGGCGGCGCATGGCAGCACTCGCACAGCTAGGTGATCTGAGTAACGTCGATGATATCGAGTTGACGTTGAATATTGTCTGGAAACGAATGAGGCTTGGAGCGGTCAATTTCGAACTTGACGATCACGGGTTGGACATCGTGCACGCCGGACTTCCTTCACGGGAAAGCGGCGCAAGCGAAGCCATCGTCAATGCCATTCCGGCTATATTGGAAGGTGCCTACTCAGCATGGCTTGAGTCGCTAGCCCAGAAAGGAACTCCACTGCGTACATGGGTTGTATCGCATTCCGGCTCCCGCCTGGAACTCCGTCATGCACCTTGAACGTAGGCATTTTCTTGCCGCACTTGCGGCCATGAGCAGTTCCAATTGCAGCTATGCTGCACCATCGCCTAAAATGCGTTCGGAACATCTGGCCACGGCTGGCGAAACGACCTCGTTCCTCATTGCCTGGACCGATTTCAAGAGTCGTCACATCCAGCAAGACGGTCGCGTCGTAGATAATGGAAACGGTGGGATCAGCCATAGCGAAGGTCAAGGGTACGCACTGGTTCTGGCCGAACTGGCTGGGGACCGCGAGGTTTTCGACCGCGTTTGGCGTTGGACAAATGGGAATTTGGCACAGCCGGATAAGGCGCTGTTTATATGGCGCTATGATCCCGGAGCAATCAATCCTTTAGCCGACCAAAATAATGCCACCGATGGCGACATCTTGATTGCATGGGCGCTGGGCCGCGCAGCTTCTCGATGGCAAAATTCTGCTTTGGAAACTCGCGCAACATCCATCCGAGCATCTATCGCCCGCCATCTCATTATTGATACCGGGAGGTTGTTGTTACTGCCGGCGGCACAGGGATTCGTCCACAATGATAGTATCGTCCTCAATTTGGCATATTACATATGGCCCGCGTTGGCTGAGTTCGCCGAAATGGAGCCCCATGGCCCATGGCTGAAAGTGATGGAAGACGGCGCTTGGATTCTTGAACAATGCCGGTTTGGCGAGCACCGACTTCCTTGTGATTGGGTTTCTTACTCCGGCGGGAAGGTTGCCGGGCCCGCGGCGGGATGGGAATCTCGGTTCGGTTTCGAGGCGGTTCGTATTCCCCTTTATCTCGGGCTCAGCGGATTGGAAGGACAGGTTAGGCCCGTCATCGGCTTCTGGCAGAGCTATTTTGCTAAGGGTGAAACACCGCCGGCATGGGTTGATGTTCGCTCAGGGGCAGTGGCGGAATACGGGCTCTCTTATGGAGCAGCAACGTGTGCGGCTGTGCTTGCGAATGCCGAAATGCCCGCTACTACGCCAGTTCAGCATGACTATTATTCTGGCGTACTTAAATGTTTCAGTAGTTTGCTTCCAAAGCAGACATGACGTTTGGGTTCGCTTCAATCTTTGTATTGCAGCCAAACTGATCTTTAAACTTAAAGTACGTCGATAAACTCCATTCGGACTGATAGTGCGGCGAGCGCCTCTCTGGCTAATATCATCTCATGCGGTTGCGAGATAGATTTTCTAACATTCGTTCCGACAGTGCAGCCGTTTTGGCCCTGGCAGTTTGATGTCCGCTATCGGGCGACCGAAGTGCCGCCACTCATGACCGAAACCGGGCGCTTAGCACACCGACCGCTTTGGGGCGTCCGATCGGCAGCTTCTGTCAGGAGCGGACCTTCGTACGGACTGATCAGAACGACCGGCGTTGGTCGGCAGCTGCCGATCAAAACTTCACGAGCAAGGATTGGATAGAATTGCGTTATTGTCGACGCCGTCCCGGCGCCCCAGACTAAAACTGCTCCACGGGTTGGATAACCGCACCCCGCTTGCCGCAGGCACGGCAACGCATCATCGGCTCCACCGCTTCGATCCTTAGCGGCTTTCGGCAGCGGCTCATACCAGCCTGCGCTGAGGCTGACTCATTTTGGGGATTCCCGAGGCGACGAAAGTCTGACTCAATAGCATCCTGCTTCAGGAGGACGCGATAATGGGTC
>NZMY01000048.1 GCA_002694745.1 Croceicoccus sp.
TGTAAGCGCTGTTGCGTCCCCACCTTGCGCGGTTAATCTGAAGCGTCGAGTTTCCGCGCCCTGATCTTCAGGAGGGGCGTTGGTGCTATGACGATGTCATGTGACGATACTGGCACTAGCGGTGTTCAGCGGTTTGAGGTTTTCACCGGCGCGGGCAAGCGCCGGGATTGGCCGCCGGATGTGAAGGCGTCGATTGTCGCCGAGAGTTATTCGGGCATGGAGTCGGTGAGCGCGGTTGCGCGCCGTCATGGCCTCGTCCCTTCGCAGCTCTTCACCTGGCGTCGCCAGTTGCGTGCGCAGATGGAAGAACACGGTCTCATAATTCCTGAGACTGCAAAGCCGGAGCAGACCTTCGTTCCGGCAGTGATCGACGCGATGCCCGATCCCGATCCGGCACCGAGGAACAAGCCGGCACTACGGCGACGCCGTGGCAAGGCCAGTACGGTGGAACTGGAAGTGGACGGGATCACGGTGAAGATCGCTCGCGGAGCCGATGTGGGCACGATCTCGGCTGTTATCACTGCGCTGCGAGAGACGCGATGATCGGGCCGGGTACTGGCGCAAAGGTGATGGTCGCAACGCGCCCGGTGGACTTTCGCAAGGGACCGGACTCGCTCGCGGCACTGGTGGCCGCCGAGTATGGCGGCAAGCCCTATTCCGGCGTGATCTATGTGTTTCGGGCCAAGCGCGCCGACCGGATCAAGATGATCTGGTGGGATGGCACGGGCCTGTGTTTGATGGCCAAGAAGATGGAGACGGGCGGCTTCAAGTGGCCGGGCATCCGCGATGGTGTAATGCGTCTTACAGCGGCACAACTGGGCGCTTTGCTGGAGGGCCTGGACTGGCGGCGTGTCCACGGCGGACGTCGCCCGAAGGCGCCGCAGATTGCCGCTTGACGGGATACCGCACCACTGATTCAGTGTCTCCATGCTGATAGAAGCGGACCTGCCTGAAGACGTCGAAGCGCTGCGAGCGCTCGTGCTCGAACAGGCCCGTGAGCTCGATACGCTCAAGACATTCCGCGATGAGGTCGAGCGCCTGCGCGCGATCATCGAGGCGATGCAACGCTACCGGTTCGGTCGCCGCTCCGAGCAGCTCGATCCCGACCAGTTCGAGCTTGCCCTTGAGGAAGTCGAGGCAGCCCTGGCTGCAGCCGAACAAGCGAAGGAGAAGGCATGCAAGAGGAGCGTCGAGCGTCCGCGCAAGACCAACCGTGGCTCATTTCCGTCGCATCTGGAACGGATCGAGAGGCTCGTCGATGTCGAGAGCCATGACTGCCCCTGCTGCGGCGGTGCACTCCACCAGATCGGCGAGGATGTCTCCGAACGCCTCGACGTGGTTCCGGCAACTTTCCGCGTGCTGGTCACGCGTCGTCCCCGCTACGGTTGCCGGTCGTGCGAGAGCGCCATCGTCCAGGCTCCAGCACCGGCCCGCATCGTCGAGGGCGGCATCCCGACCGAAGCGCTGATCGCGCAGGTGCTGGTCTCCAAGTACGCCGATCACCTGCCGCTTTACCGGCAGGCGCAGATCTATGCCCGGCAGGGCGTTCAGCTTGACCGTTCGACGCTTGCTGACTGGGTTGGCCGGGCGGCTTGGTATTTGCGCCCCTTGCGCGATCATGCCCTCGAAGAACTGCGACGATCTGGGCGCTTGTTCGCCGACGAGACCACGGCACCGGTGCTCGATCCAGGACGAGGCAGAACCAAGACCGGTCAGCTATGGGCCTATGCCCGCGATGATCGGCCATGGGGCGGCAGCGATCCGCCGATGGTCGCCTACGTCTATGCCGCCGATCGCAAGGCCGAACGGCCCGAAGCGCATCTCGAGGGTTTTGCAGGCATCCTGCAGGTCGATGGCTATGGCGGCTACGCTGCTCTTGCCCGCCGTCGCGGCGACGTGACCCTCGCGTTCTGCTGGGCGCATGTGCGACGCAAATTCTACGAACTGGCAGACAGCTCGCCGGTCGCATCAGAGGTGCTGCGCCGCATCGCCGAACTCTATGCCATAGAAGACGAGGTGCGGGGATCGCCGGCGCGGCAACGCCAGACCGTCCGCAATGCACGGAGCAGGCCCATCGTGGACGATCTCCACCAGTATCTCGACACCCGTGCCCGGCAGGTCAGCACCAAGAGCAGGCTCGGTGAAGCGATCCGCTATGCACTCACCCGGTGGGATGGCCTCCTCCGTTTCCTTGATGATGGCCGCATCGATCTCGACAACAACACCGTCGAGCGCTCGATCCGCCCGCTCGCCCTCAATCGCAAAAACGCCCTGTTCGCCGGTTCCGACGAAGGTGGCGACAACTGGGCGGTGATCGCCACGCTCATCGAAAACTGCAAACTGAACGGTATCGATCCGAACGCCTGGTTGACCGCCACTCTCTCAAGCCTCGCCAACGGTCACCCAGCCAACCGCGTCGGCGAACTCATGCCCTGGGCCGACGTGGGCTGAAAACAGCGCTTACCAAGTTTTGGAGGCAGAAGTAGTAAAAGCTGACTGTGGGAAGAGCCACTGCGATCGTCAGCAGTCGCCGACATAGCCGTCATTCGCAGCTTTCGGTCGGCTCACCGAAAGCTGTCCTACATTCAGATGCTCGCCGGTGACGGCATTTGGGCAGTCTTCGGCCATTTAGCTGGACGCCCGCTCCAATCTTGATTTCGGCGGCGCGCTTGGCTGGGTTGCCGACCGTAGTGTGATGGGAAGCATTTCCTTGCGGCGCTGCGCCTTCTGAGGCTGTCTCTGCGTCACTTGTCAGCCCGACTCCTGCACTTCGGGCTCACCTATCTCATGCCCGCCCGCCGGTCGTGAAAGATCAGGCGGTCCAGGCTGTAGGCGATGTTGGCGAGCGCCGGTTGTGACTACGTCCTGGCATACCCAATGGTCCGGTTAAATAGCCCATAGCGGTTCTCTTGGTGCGCAGAAACGTGCTTCACTTTTCACCGCATGGCCAAACTCGCGGCATTGGCACGCGCTAGCGCTCAGGCACCTTTAGCGCACCATTGTACGGTAAAAAGCAGCAAAGCGTCAGCGACAACGAAGAGCGCCGGAAATCGAGATGATTCGATTAGATTCATGGGTCACTAGGAGAAGTCATTCCCATCGGGATAAAGGGGCCTACGGGTCAACGCTCACCACATGTGAACGCTTAAACTAATATAGCTAACTCACTTAACCTGTTTATTTGGCATTTGACGCGCGAGCTAATCGCCATGACACATGACGCTCTTAAAGGAGATGCAAATGATTCTCATATCTCTCCTCATATTGGCTGCTTCCCCACTTATCGGGTCACAGACCGACGAACGGGTGAAAGCCGTCCCGAAATTTAGCGAAATTCCGTTGGGACCATCACCAGTCCTAAAAGCCGAACTCCGCTTGACCCTCAACTCAAACGGCACCCCGGCTACCTGCAAGGTTCTTCGCGTCTGGCATACGGAAAAAGAGTATCACGGCGAACACCCGGATTACTGCGTACCCTTTATGAAATATCACAAGGATGTAAATTACGAATTGGATGACGAAGAGTCTTACGCGACCGCATTTTATAGTACGTCTGCTCCAATACATTAAAATTTTTTGCTGGATGCATTATGGCAGTTACATAGAGCGAGATACTGGCGTCATTCTTTGTCGTTGAAAGCGTCAGCGACAGCGACAGCCGGCGCGATGCCGTGTATGCGGCGCAAGTTCCTTCACCCGCCGGGCCTCAATGACCTCCAGCCCGCCATACTTCGACTTTCAGCCCTAGATCGTCGCTCCAGATATACCATGCCGCCACGCCAGATCAGCGGTCCTTATGCAGGCGTCCGCTTCCTTCAACACACCAATTATCTGCTCTTCTGAAAATCTCGTTCGCTTAATATGTCCGCCCTTTTCGTAAGGCCGAACTTTGATCAAGCTTGGAGGACAATCAGGAGGTTCCGCCAGTGCTTAAGCATTTCTACGTTCCATCAAGGCGACTCTCGCGTTCGCCGACAAAGCCGTCGTTCGCAGTTATTTACTGCTTCGCTAGAAGCTGTCCTTCGTTCACGGGCTGGACCGGCCCCTTGGGTTGCAGCCCAAGGGGCCAGCATTCTGTTAAACTTCAGTTCGCTCCGATAGGGTGAGAGCATCGTCGATATCGACGCCCAGATAGCGAACCGTGTTCTCGATGTTGGTATGCCCCAGCAATATCTGCACTGCCCTCAGGTTACCTGTGGCCTTGTAGATGATCGAAGCCTTTGTGCGCCGCAGCGAGTGCGTCCCATATTCCCGCTTGTCGAGCCCGACCGTCGAAACCCATTCATCGACAAGCCGCGCATATTGTCGGGTACTGAGGTGACCCTGGTAGTCAATCCTGCTGGGAAACACGAAGTTGAGAGATGATCCTCCCCGCCGCTCAAGCCAAACGGTCAGGCTCTTTCGTGCTTCCGTCATGATTTCGAACTGAACGGGGCGTCGCGTCTTCTGCTGGATGACAGTTGCTCGGCTACGAACGGTACATCCGCTTACCAGGTCGCCGATCCGGATTTTCACGAGATCACAGCCTCGTAGTTTGCTGTCGGTGGCTAGGTCAAACAAGGCTCGATCCCGTATCCGCCTGTGCTCATCAAGAAAGAAGCGGATGGCCCAGATGTCTCGTGGTTTGAGGGGGCGTTTAGGACCGATGGTCTGTCCTGCATTCCAAGGCCGCCGATCATGAATGGCGGGGTCTAGATCTGAATGTCCCATGGCACTTCTCCAATGGCCTGATTGGCCGGAGGAAGGGTAACAGTGTCAGACCAAGGCTATGAGAGAAGAGTCCATCTAGTTGAGCCAGTTTCGCCCCATGGCTTGCGCTTCACCGCTAGCATCGAGTGCTGGCCCGTCGGCCATCTCCTGAGCACGTTGCAAAATTGCCCGAATGTTCGATCCGGCCATGCGGTAATCGCTTGAAATTTCGCTGCCCCCTTCGCCGACAGTTTCCAGTCTCCAGCCTCCGTTGTCACGGCAAGCAATGCCAGTGGAGCTCGATCCGCTAAAGGCCCTGCAGTAGCGCCCGGCCTTATCCTGAAATGAAAGGAGTATCCGCGTCTCGCTGTCGGTTGCCTGACTGGCCACAAGCTGGGTACTCAGTACATCCGAGAGTTGCGGATCGGCATAAGGCAAGTCGCCCACATTTTGATTTGGCCATGTCACCGCTAGCACTAGCGAAGCCGCAAGTGCAGGCCCGGCAATCCAGCCCCACCGTCGGAAGTTGCGCGGCTTTTCAGCGGTGCGCTGAGCCTGCGCGGCGGCGAGGTCCACAACTTCGCCTTGAGTCTTGGCCGAACCGTCAGATTTTTCCAAGCCGGCGCGTAGATGGCTTGGCACCGGCTCTTGCGCTACGGGAGCATAATGATCCGCAAGCATCGCCTTAAAGGCGCGATGTCGTTCGATTTGTTGCGCCACGTCAGGATTAGCGAGCGCTACGAGTGCTACCGCAGACTTGCGCTCACCCGTCAGCTCACCATCGGCAAAAGCGGCAATCTCTTCGGGGGTGACTGTCACGCACTCTCTCCCAACATGGCCATCAAGGCGTCACGCCCGCGCACCAACCGCGAATTGAGGGTGCCGACGGGACAACCGACAATCTCTGCCGCCTCCTTATAGGCATAGCCTTCGACCATCACGAGAAGCACGGCCTCGCGCTGATCGTCGGGCAGGCGCTGCATCGCGCGGTCGACATGCGTCAGTTCGATCGCCGCTTCCTGCGCGCCAGCGCCGCCAATGGCCGCGCCCGCTTCCTCTGCCACAAAGGTTTGCAGGCGGCGCGCAGTCTTGCGCCCTTCGTCGATCCAGATATTTCGCAAGATCCGGTACATCCAGCTATCGAGCCGCGTGCCTTCGTTCCATTGGTGCCGGTTCGCCAGCGCGCGCTCTATCGACATCTGGCAAAGATCGTCACCGTCCGCAGCATTGCCGGACAGCCCGGCGGCGAAACGTCGCAGCCGTGGCAGCATGGCCAGCAATTCGGTTTCGAACGATGTGCTCAGTGTCTTTGCCTTCCTTGCATTAAACGAACGGCGCGGCGCGTTTCATCCATGCTTAATGCGTTTTGTTGGATAGGCGGGATGGCGATGCGGATGTTTTCCCTTTCTTTTGTGGCGGCGGCCATGGTGCTGGCCGCGCCTGCGGTGGCGCAGATCAGCCTGCCCTCGGTCCCGATGCCTCAAACTTCGTTGCCGGTACCGGTCATCGGGCCGGTCGTAGGGCAGGCACTGGATGGCGCCGACCGCATATCGCAAGATATAGAGCGGGAGATAGAGGCTCTGGCCCGCCAGCGCATCCGTTTGATCGACCGCCTGCTGCGCGATAACCGGCAAACCATCGAGCTGGACCGGCAAGGCGTTCCCGCGCGGCGCGGCGAATTGCTGGTGATGGATGCGGACGATACGGCGCTGGACGCGGCACGGCAGGCGGGTTTTACCATACTGTCGGACGACGTGATCCCCGGGCTGGACATGGCTGTCACGCGGCTGCGGGTGCCCGAAGCGATGGATCTGGCAGACGCTGAAGAGGTTCTGGCGCGCACCATGCCCGATGCGCAGGTCGCGGCCGACAATCTGCATTTCCCGGCAGGCCCTGCCATGACCCGCGCCGCTGCGTCATCACGCTCCGCCGCGGCTGGAATGGATATGCCCGTCGGCATGATCGACAGTGCGCCCGTCCGCGATGCCGTTACCGAATTGCGCGGATTTGCCACCGGAGCGCCCCTAGCTTCCGATCACGGGTCTACCGTCGCGTCCTTGCTATCGGCGTCAGGCATCACGCGCATCCACGCTGCCGATGTCTATGGCAGCGACAAGGCGGGCGGGAACGCGTTGGCCATTGCAAAGGCACTCGGCTGGCTGACGGTCAGTGGCAGCAAGATCGTGACGATCAGCCTCGTCGGCCCGCGTAATGCTGTGCTCCAGCGGGCTATTGCCGCTTCGCAGGCCAAGGGCGTGGTGATCGTGGCCGCCGTTGGCAATGACGGGCCTGCCGCTCCTCCGGCCTTTCCTGCTTCCTATGACGGCGTGGTCGCAGTGACGGCAGTGGATGGCAAACGGCGCGCATTGATCGAAGCGGGCAAGGCCTTGCATCTGGATTATGCCGCCCCGGGCGCGGATATTTTCGGACTGAATGCCAAGGGAAAGAGGATGCGCCTACGCGGCACATCCTTTGCGACACCGCTTGTGGCCGCGCGGATCGCACGGGCGAAAGCGGACGGGAAAGACTGGCGCCGCGCTCTGGATGCCGAGGCGGTCGATCTAGGCGCCTCGGGTGCAGATGCGATATACGGGCGCGGACTGGTCTGTGCCGCGTGCAAGGGTGTTGGCTGAGAAATTCGTGTTACTTTGCGAGCACTCGGTTGATCCGTTCGATCTCATCGGCAAGATCTTCGAGTTCCTTTGCCAGGTCCGTCTCTCCCCGTCCGGCGAACTCGCCTGCCAGATCGCGCAGCCTCCTCGGCTTTTGATGCAACGCTTTAATGGCGTCCTGTCGATCTAGGTAGATCGTGCGCGAGATGTCGGATTGTCCAGTCCCATTCTTCTTATCGTTTTTCACCATGTTGCCGTGAGCGGTTAATTGCGGTGATCCGTAGTCTCAATGACCATTAAGAGACAAAGTTTTGACAATTTTGCTCGGAATCGCGAGGTGTGACCGCAAGTCATTTCGGGTGAATGGATTAAACCGGAAACGGGATTCGTTTTCCTTTCGAAGCAGCAGGGCACGGCGCCCTCGCCGCATAGGAAAGGGAACAAATCATGAAGCGTTTTTATCTTACCGGCGCCATTGCCGTTCTGGTCATTGTCGAACCGGCCACGGCCCATGCGCAATTGCTGGGTGGCAGCGGCGGCATTGGCGGTGCCATTGGTGGCAATTTGAGCGGCAGCGGTGCCATTGGGGGTGCTCTCGGAAGAACTCTGGGCGCACCAGTGGACAGCCTGCGGGGCACCACGCGCAGTGCGGCTAGTGTCTCCACCAATGTGCAGGGCAGCAAATCGGTCGATACCAACACCGGCTCCGTCGCGGCCAATGGCAGTGGCGATACCGCCGCATCGGGCAGCGCTGTGCAAATGCTAGACACGCCGCTGGCAGGGCTGGCCGGCAATGCGACGGCCAGCAGCAGTGCTTCGGCCGGTGGCGGCGTGAACGCGCAGCTTGTCGGAACCGACCAGATCGGCTCCGCACTGAGCGCGGCTACGGCAAATGCCGCCGCTGCGGTGGACGGCACCGCGCAGATGGCGACCGACATGGCAGCGACGGCGCAATTCATGGCAGGAAACACCGCATCCGCGACCGGCAATCGCCTTGTCGCCGCAGGTTCCGCCACCGCCAATACAGCAGGTAGCGTCGCCATCGCACCTGCCACGCCCGTCACCGGTACCGACGGTCAGACGTTAGGCACCGTCAGCCAGCTGGTCGTCGATGGGCGCGGCTATGTCGAATATGCGCTCGTCGATCTGGACGGTCTTACCGCGCAGCTACCTGCAGGCAATTTCTCGGCACAGGGCGATGCGCTGGTATCGGCCTTGGGAGAAGCGGAAATGCGCCAGCTTGCCGAAGAACAGGCCGCCGACATGCCCATCGAAACCGCGGGCGATCATCCCGCCGAATAGGCCGCAGCAGCCCGTTCGCGAACAGATCCCCCCGAGAGGCCGGGAGGGGGTCATGGCCCCCTTCCGGACCGATCGCGCCTACTCATCGACCGGACCATCTTCATGCGTATCCCGACCATATTGCTGCTTGCCTGCACTCCCGCCACAGCCTTTGCGCAAGAGGCCCAATCCGAAGCGCGCCCAGGCTGGGAGGTTTCGAGCGGCGTCGAATATGAAAGCGGCGATTACGGCACCGGGACCGATATCGAGATAGTGTCGGTCCCGAGCAGGCTGGGCATGTCCATCGGGCGCGTGCAGCTGGTTGCCGCGATCCCCTATTACCGTATCGAAGGGCCTGCCGATGTCATTCCCGGCAATGTGTTGGGCGTGCCCATACTGCCGCAGCCGCAGCCGGACGCAGACAACGCAACCCGCAAGGGCTGGGGCGATCTGGAACTGGGGGCGGCCTATGCCCTGCCCGTCGAAACGGTCAATCTGTCGCTGTCGGGATCGGTCAAGCTGCCGACGGCGGAAAACGGCCTGGGCACGGGCGAAATCGATTACACAATCGGGGCCGAGCTTTCCAAAGCGCTGTCGGACAAGATCATCCCCTTTGCCAGTGTCAGCTATACGCTGCCCGGCAGTCCGGACGGCATTGTCGTGCAAGACCGCTATGCCGCCACAGGGGGCGTGGCGACATGGCTGGGCGGCAAGGCGCAGCTTTACGCATCCTACCGCTATGCCGAAAACCCCGACGCCGTCGCCACCAGCGACCAGAGGGTTCAAACGGGGCTGAACGCGTGGGTCGGCAGCGGCCTGTCGCTGGGTGTTTACGGATCGGCAGGCCTATCGAAGGGTGCGCCCGATCAGTCTGTCGGATTGCGGATCGGGCTCGCGCTGGATTGAGGTGCGATTGGAGCAGATACGAGTGGCCCAGTGGAAAGATAATGCCGATTGCTTAACCAGTGCAGTCCGCTACGCTCGGTTAGGGAGAACCGCTTGTGACCAGGCTACCGATTGTTGAGCGCGCGATATTGCGCCCGAAAGGTCACCTCGAAACGATCCTTTGGACGCTTGGCGCAGTCGCAATCGCTACATTGACCCGCCTTGCTATCGATCGGGGCGAATCCGGAGCGCCGTTCGTTACCTATTTCCCGGCCGTGGTCCTTGCCTCGCTTTTTCTCGGTTGGCGGGCGGCAGCTGTCGCTGCTGTTTTGTCGGCCGCCATCGCTAACAGGCTCTTTAGACCCGAGCTGCCTATCACTGCATTTGATGCGGCAGATTTTATCATGGCCGCGCTTTTCGCTTTTTCGTGCGCCATCCTCATTAATGCAGGGCAGTTGGTCCGTCGTTTGCTAGCCGCTGAACACGAAGCGCGCGATCGTGAAGCATTGTTGAACGGTGAATTGAAACACCGGGTTCGAAACATGCTCACTGTCACCCAGTCATTAGCCGCGTCCACCCTGAGGCATGCTGGACCCAATCTATTTCTGGATGCCTTTACACGCCGTCTGACCGCCATGGCCAAGGCTACCGACCTGGTGACTTCGTCGGCAGATGGAAAAACGATGCTACGAGACCTCGTCGAAACCACCATCGCGGCGTTTCGCGTTGGCGAAAATTTTCAACTCAGAGGGCCGGATTGCAAAGTGCCTCAATCCACATGCGTCCCTCTGGCTCTGGCGATCCACGAGTTAAGCACGAATGCGCTCAAATATGGATCGCTATCATGCGAAGGTGGGAGGGTTACGATCACTTGGGTGCAAGACCAACCCGGCAACCTCTCCTTAAGATGGAAGGAAGAAGGCGGGCCGACCGTCCGGCAGCCAACGCGACGGGGAATGGGGTCTAGTCTACTACGATCTGGCCATGGCCTGGGTGGCGTTCAGGTCGCCTTCCACCCGAGCGGCCTAGAATGTTCGATTCAGATAAGAAGTTAGCACCCTTCGGCAACGCCGCCGTTTGAGACATCAAATTCGTTATTCCATAGCAGCCGTATCTACGTTCAGCGCATGCCTTAATTTCTCGCTGTTCTGGACCAAAGTGCGCAGCATTTATCGACGAGGCTGCGTACGCCAGTGGTGAGCGCAAACTTCGCAAGTCAAAACGAAGCCTGTCCAAACTAGTCGTTAATGCTATGATTTTAGATCCCTTTAACTGCCGGCATTGCATGAGTTTTAGCATTCTGGGCGCCTATCCCTGCACCCCAACGCAACTAGACCGTGCAGGGTGATGAAGGGTTAGCGTCGGTTAATTGAGGGAGTGCAAGCGTGGCCCATTCCGAGCAGGACCGTCGAGCATTCGCGCGCAGCCGGAGTATCTACCGCCCGGCCATTATCGAGACTGCAAAATATTCCGGTTTCTGCATGGTCAAAGACCTCTCACCTGATGGCGTGATGACCGAGACCTGTGCCGATCTGACTGAAGGCGATTTGGTGCGGCTAGGTTTCACCGAGCAAGAAATGCTCGCAGGTAAGGTGGTCTGGTCCGAAGCGGGCCGTGTGGGCATCCGGTTCAATAACCCAATCGATGTAAGTGCAATTCTCGTCGGTTCGACATCGGATGAGCCGACCCGTGCGCCCCGACTACCGATCGAATGCGCTGTCGAAATAAGCGATGGTGTTACGACCAGGCAAGAACAGGTTCTGAACGTTTCCACCAAGGGCCTCAAGATCAGGTCTCCAACATTCAGAATCGGCGAGAAGCTGTGCGTTGCAATCGCAGGTATGCCTCGGAAGAAGGCGGTTGCACGCTGGACGGGGGAGGGAGAAACCGGCTTGGAATTTCTCATTCCCCTTACATATGACGAACTTCAGTCCTGGACCATTCAACGCCAACCCGATGCGCGTGCAGCTTGAGTTCGCGGCTCTCCTACGCGCTCATTTGATGTTTCTCGTTTCCTACGACCGTTCTGACGGGAAACTTTCAGGAAAGGGTTTCCCGCTATAGCTAGCGAATGCCGAAGGAACATTGTTACAATTCCTTCTGCCGTCCGCTCGATCATGGATGCAGAAGATGCCCCTGTTGTGCTCCCGCGAACGAGACCGCCAAGCCCAAGCCTGCGGGGGGCATCTGTAGTCGTGGCGATCGTGCTTGGGGTAAATGCGTTTCTATTCGGCTTACTAGCGTTTTGCTAAGGTTCGATTGCCTTGCTGATCGCAAGTGCAGGCCGAGCCAATGCTTCGAAGGCAACATAGCCGAGCACGACAACAGAACCCGCGCCAAAGCTGATCAGGGAAAAGCGTTCGAATGGTTGGGCGAAGCAGCTCTTCGCCGACCAAGGCGTCATAGTGCTTGTGAAAATGGATTCCTGGTACTTGCCATTCACTGACGAGCTCTATCCTGTAGAATGGCGGCCAGCGCAGCATTAACTGATGCCCAAATGTCGCGGCCAAATGGGGCCGGAGTGTTCGCTCCGGCCCTCTTCAGATCAAAAGCGGAAGGCCAGGCCCGCCTTGAAGTTGTTGTTGTCGATGCTGAGCCCGTCAACGCC
>NZMY01000049.1:0-2500 GCA_002694745.1 Croceicoccus sp.
TCGTTACGCCATTCGTGCAGGTCGGAACTTACCCGACAAGGAATTTCGCTACCTTAGGACCGTTATAGTTACGGCCGCCGTTTACCGGGGCTTCAATTCAAGGCTTGCACCTCTCCTTTTAACCTTCCGGCACCGGGCAGGCGTCAGACCCTATACGTCGCCTTGCGGCTTCGCAGAGCCCTGTGTTTTTAGTAAACAGTCGCCACCCCCTGGTTTGTGCCCCCGACCGATGCTTGCGCACCAACCGGGCCTCCTTCTCGCGAACTTACGGAGGTATTTTGCCGAGTTCCTTAAATGTGGTTCTCTCAAGCGCCTTGGTATTCTCTACCAGTCCACCTGTGTCGGTTTCGGGTACGGTCTCATGGAGGGCTATTTCCAGGAACCCCTCAGCAGCCCGATCAATCCGTTAAGATCGAACGACCTCCGGGATCCGTCACCATCTCCTGGCCCAGGAATATTAACCTGGTTCCCATCGACTACGCCTTTCGGCCTCGCCTTAGGGGCCGGCTTACCCTGCTCAGATTAGCTTTAAGCAGGAACCCTTGGACTTTCGGCGACAGGGTCTCTCACCCTGTTTGTCGCTACTCATGTCAACATTCTCGCTTCTGATCACTCCACCGGATGCCTCACGGCCCGGCTTCACAGTCAGAACATTGCCTCCGTTGGCTGTCTTGTCCGTCATCCTCGCGGATGACCATGGACGCCTCAGACAAAAGAGGCAGCGTCCTCTATCACAGAACGCTCCGCTACCACGCACATCAAATGTGCATCCAAAGCTTCGGCTCGTGGCTTGAGCCCCGTTACATCTTCGCCGCAAGACCTCTGAATTAGACCAGTGAGCTGTTACGCTATCTTTAAAGGATGGCTGCTTCTAAGCCAACCTCCTGGTTGTTTTGGAAGTCTCACATGCTTTCCCACTTAGCCACGAATTGGGGGCCTTAGCTGTTGGTCAGGGTTGTTTCCCTCTCCACGACGGACGTTAGCACCCGCCGTGTGTCTCCCGGATAATCCTCTCGGGTATTCGGAGTTTGCTTAGACTCAGTAAGGCTGTGGGCCCCCATCATCCATGCAGTGCTCTACCCCCCGAGGGATACGTCCGAGGCGCTACCTAAATAGCTTTCGCGGAGAACCAGCTATCTCCGAGTTTGATTGGCCTTTCACCCCTAGGCACAAGTCATCCCGACCCTTTTCAACGGGTGTGGGTTCGGCCCTCCAGTTGGTGTTACCCAACCTTCAGCCTGCTCATGCCTAGATCACTCGGTTTCGGGTCTGATCCGTCTGACTTCGTCGCGCATTTAACACTCGCTTTCGCTGCGCCTACACCTAACGGCTTAAGCTTGCCAGACAGACCAAGTCGTTGACCCATTATACAAAAGGTACGCCGTCAGGATGCAGGATCCCTCCGACTGCTTGTAGGCGTCCGGTTTCAGAAACTGTTTCACTCCCCTCGTCGGGGTGCTTTTCACCTTTCCCTCACGGTACTGGTTCGCTATCGGTCAGCAAGGAGTACTTAGCCTTCGGGGGTGGTCCCCCGATCTTCGAACAGGATTTCACGTGTCCCGCCCTACTTGATACGTCCGATCGAACTTCCCGTACGGGGCTGTCACCCGCTATGGCCGATCTTTCCAGATCGTTCCGGTCATTCTCACGGCTCGGCTGGTCCCCGTTCGCTCGCCGCTACTGGGGGAGTATCTGTTGATATCCTTTCCTCCGGGTACTTAGATGTTTCAGTTCCCCGGGTTCGCTTCTTAAACCCTATATATTCAGGTCAAAGATACCTGGTCATGCACACTGTTGACGACCCGAGGGTCACAACAGCAAACATTCAGGTGGGTTTCCCCATTCGGAAATCCATGGATCAAGGCTTGTTCTCAGCTCCCCATGGCTTATCGCAGAGTATCACGTCCTTCATCGCCTCTTGCTGCCAAGGCATCCACCAAACGCCCTTATCGCGCTTGATCTGATCCGGAAGAAGAAAGACTTGCAGCCTTCCAGCCCTGCGCCCTTTTGCGTCGCGCAGGAATCGCTTCCGGTCAGAAACATGTACATTCCCGCATATCCATCCTGCCTCGCGGCGCGCCAGCTCGACGCTGGAGGCTGCTGCGCAGCACGGATACACATGTTAGTTGTACTTGACTTGGACAACGTCGTCGTTGGTCGCAGGTCTGGAATGACCGCTTCCACCGCTCCCCCACTCGGGAACGGCCGACAACGCCGATTTTCTCTCTGAACGATATCAAATGCCTTCCCGGGGAAGGCCCGCGTCCGACAGGACGAGACAGAACCGCAAGGCGCTGTCTGATCATGTCGGGGAAATGGTGGAGCCTAACGGATTCGAACCGTTGACATCCTGCTTGCAAAGCAGGCGCTCTACCAACTGAGCTAAGGCCCCGGAAGCCTGTTTCCCGGCGGCCCGAAAAGGACGCCAACCGCCCCCGACGGGGCGCGCGGCGCCTTCCGGAACCCCACCCGAAGCCTGCGGTCCCACGATCCGGCCCGG
>NZMY01000049.1:5000-46185 GCA_002694745.1 Croceicoccus sp.
GCACGACCGTATTTCTTGCGCTCGACCACCCGGCTGTCGCGGGTCAGGAAACCGGCCGCCTTCAGCGCCGCGCGCAGGCCGGGCTGGTGCAGTTGCAGCGCCTGGCTGATGCCGTGCTTGACCGCGCCGGCCTGGCCGGACAGGCCGCCGCCCTTCACCGTCGCCTGCACGTCATACTGACCGGCGACGCCGGCCACGTCGAAGGGCTGCTTCAGGATCATCTGCAGCACCGGACGGGCGAAGTAGTCGTTGATGTCCTTGCCGTTCACGGTGACCTTGCCCGAACCGGGCTTTACCCAGACGCGGGCGACCGCATCCTTGCGCTTGCCGGTNGCATAGGCGCGGCCCAGCGAATCGCGCTGCGGCTCGCGCGTGGGGGCGGGCTCGGCCACGGCCAGATCGCCGTCCGAGACGGCCGACTTCAGATCGTCGAGGGTCTTGATGTCTTCAGCCATGATCAGGCACTCCGGGTGTTCTTGGCGTTCAGGACCTTGACGTCCAGAACCTCGGGTTGCTGCGCCTCGTGCGGGTGCTCGGTCCCGGCATAGACGCGCAGATGGGTCATCTGCTGCTTGCCCAGCTTGTTGCGGCTGATCATGCGCTCGACGGCCTTGGTCACGACACGCTCGGGATGGGCGCCTTCCAGGATCTGGCGCGCGGTGCGGTGCTTGATGCCGCCCGGATGGCCGGTATGCCAGAAATATTTCTTGTCGTCGCGCTTGTTGCCGGTCATCTGCACCTTGTCGGCATTGATGACGATCACGTTGTCGCCCATGTCCATGTGCGGGGTGAAGGTCGGCTTGTGCTTGCCACGCAGGCGGGTGGCGATGATCGAGGCGAGACGGCCCAGAACGACGCCCTCGGCGTCGATCAGGATCCACTTCTTCTCGATCTCCGCCGGTTTAGCGGTATAGGTCTTCATCTTGGATCGCCCCTTGCGGGTTGTGGAATTCGGATGCGGGCTTGTCCGCGATTCGCGCCAGGAAATCAAGATCCCCTCGCGACGTTTATCGACGCGATATCAATGGCTTGCGATATAGGTATCAAAATACCTCAACAAGGCCGCCTGAAAACCGGGCCGAAAATGACAAGACCGCCTCATCGGGCGCCCCTCGCGGTTGGGCCTCAGCGCCGTGGCGGGATCGAATAGGTCATCGAACAGCGCGCGACCGGCGCGCTGTCGCCGTCCGAAAAGATCAGCGCCTCGGCCACGGCCAGAACGCGGCCCAGTTTCAGCACCCGCGCCTCGGCCAGCAGGTCGCGATCGCAAAGCGGCTTGCGCATGAAATCGACCGAGGCATTGGTCGTGACCGCCAGCGCCACCGGCCCGATCCGCGACAGGATCGCGCAATAGATGGCCAGATCGGCCAGCGCAAAGATCGAGGGACCGCTGATCGTGCCTCCGGGGCGCAGGTGGCTGTCATCCACGCGCAGCCGCGTGACCAGAATCGCCGTCTCGACCCGTTCGACACGGAACGTGCCTGCCACCTGCGGAAAGTCCCGCGCCAGAAACGCGTTCAGCGCCGCCGCATCCATCGCCAGATCCATGCTTTCCCCCTGCCCCGTCCGGGCCTAGGCTTTCGCCAAAAGCAGGAGAGATCAAGATGCCCGACCTCGTGAAACGGCAGGACAGCGGCCATGTCGCGCGGCTGACCCTGAACGACCCGGCCAATGTCAACGCCCTCTCGCTCGAGATGATCGAGACGCTGATCGCGGCCTTCCGCGACATCCAGGCCGATGGGCGGATCCGCGCGGTGATCGTCGCGGCCGAGGGCAAGGCGTTCTCGGCCGGTCACGATCTGCGCCAGATGCAGCAGGCNCGGGCCGATGATGATGCCGGCCGCGCCGCCTATGAACGGCTTTTCGCGCGTTGCGCCGCCCTGATGCAGATGATCCCGGCCCTACCCCAGCCGGTCATTGCCCAGGTCCAGGGCGTCGCCACCGCCGCCGGCTGCCAGCTTGTCGCCTCCTGCGATCTNGCNATCGCGGCGCAGGGGGCGCGTTTCGGCGTCAATGGCGTGAATATCGGCCTGTTCTGTTCCACGCCGATGGTGGCGCTTTGCCGTGCGGTGCCGCCCAGGGCCGCCTTCGAGATGCTGACCACGGGTGCGTTCATCACCGCCGAGCGCGCGCGGGATCTGGGCCTGGTGAACCGGGTGGTTCCGCCCGAGGCGCTGGCCGAGACCGCCGATGACATGGCCCGGACCATCGCCGCGAAACTGCCCGCCGCCGTGCGGATGGGCAAACGTGCCTTCCACGAACAGCTTCGCCTCGGGCTGGACGCGGCCTATGACAGCGCCGGCGCCACGATGTGCGCGAACATGATGCTGCCCGAAACCGACGAGGGCATCACGGCTTTCCTGGAAAAGCGGCCGCCGGACTGGGCCTGATCCGCGCCGAAACAGGCCCCCGAACGCGCGGCCCTGGCAGGCTGTGCACGCCCTGTGCACAGCCTGTGTCGCCCCGGTGCACGGGCTGTGCGGCCAAAAACCCTGCAATTGCANGGTCTTTCCGCCCGGGCCGCAAGACGGCTGTTGCGCGCACCGCATCTGCAACGCCCGCCGCCATCGCGCGGATCGTCGGGGCTGTGTCAGCGCGCCGTCAGTGCCTGGACCAGCGCGGTGAAATGCTCGCCGCGTTTCTCGAAATTCGGATATTGGTCAAAGCTGGCCGCCGCGGGCGCCAGCAGCACCGTTTCGCCGGGCTGAGCCTCGGCCGCCGCACGGGCCACCGCCTGCTCCATCGTCTCGGCGATCTCGCACGGGGTCTGGCCGATCTCCAGCGCGAAGTCGCGGGCCGAATGACCGATCAGATAGGCTTTCGCGACCCGGTCCAGATGCGGCACCAACCCCGCGATTCCGCCGTCCTTGCCCAGCCCGCCCGCGATCCAGCGGATTTTATCGAAGGCTTGCAAGGCTTTGGCGGCGGCATCGACATTGGTGGCCTTGGAATCGTTGACGAAACGCACCCCGCCGATTTCCGCGACCAGCTGGCTGCGATGCGGCAGGCCGGCGAAGCTGTTCAGGGCCGCCTCGATATCGCGCGGCGCCAGCCCCACCGCGCGGCAGGNGGCATAGGCCGCGCAGGCATTCTGATGATTATGCGCGCCAGGCAGCCCCTTGATCGCCCGCAGGTCGATCGAGCCTGCCTGACGCCCCTTGCGGTATTCCGCCAGAAAGCCCTTGCGCGCGAAGACAGACCAGGCGGCGCGGTCCAGCTTCTGCCCGGCCGAGATCCGGATCNCCCGGTCATCGGCCGGGCCCACCTGCATCTGATCGGCCAGATAAAGTCCCTCGATCTCGTCCACGCCGATCACCGCACGATCCGGCCCGCCTTCCGCAAACAGCCGCCGCTTGGCCGCGAAATAGCCGCCCGGACCGCCGTGACGGTCCAGATGATCGGGCGACAGGTTGGTGAAAACCGCGATATCCGGGGTCAGCGCGCGGGCCAGGTCGGTCTGATAGCTGGACAATTCCAGCACCACCACCTCGCCATCCGTCGCCGGCGCCAGAGACAGGACGCCGGTGCCGATATTGCCGCCCATCTGGGTCGGCCGGCCGCATTCTTGCAAGATATGGTGAATCAGCGCGGTGGTGGTGGACTTGCCGTTCGATCCGGTCACCGCGATCACGCGCGGCGCCCGGTCGAACCCGTCCCAGTCGGCGGTGGCATAGCTGCGAAAGAACAGCCCGATATCGTTGTCGACCGGCACCCCAAGGGCATAGGCCCGCGCGATTGCCGGATGCGGTTTGGGATACAGATGCGGAATCCCGGGCGAGGTGATCAGGGCGGTGACGCCGGACCATGCGTCATCGCGTGCCAGATCGATGATGCGCAGCCCCTCGGCCTCGGCCGCCGCGCGGGTATCGGCCCCGTCGTCCCAGGCGATGACCTGCGCGCCGCCAGCGACAAGCGCCGTCGCCGTGGCCCTGCCCGACCGGCCGAGGCCGAGGATCGCGATCGTCTGGTTTTCGACACCCTGTACCGGGATCATCCGTCACACCTGAAGTTCAAGCCGGGGGCTGTCTGCCCCCGGACCCCCGAGGATATTTGCACCAAGGCAAAGCCTAGCGCAATTTCAGCGTCGCCAGCCCGATCAGCGCAAGGACCAGCGCGATGATCCAGAAGCGGATCACGATCTGCGGTTCCTTCCAGCCCAGCTTTTCGAAATGGTGGTGAATCGGGGCCATCAGGAAGACGCGCTTGCCGGTGCGCTTGAAGTAGAGCACCTGGATGATGACGCTGAGCGCCTCGACCACGAAAAGGCCGCCGACGACGGCCAGCACGATCTCGTGCTTGGTCACCACCGCGATGGCGCCAAGCGCGCCGCCAAGGGCGAGACTGCCGGTATCGCCCATGAAGACCGCCGCCGGAGGCGCGTTATACCACAGAAAGCCCAGGCCTCCGCCGATCAGGGCGGCGACGAAGATCAGGATCTCGCCCGACCCCGGCACGTGGTAGACGCCCAGATATTCGGTAAAGTCGGCCCGGCCGACCGTATAGGCGATGACGCCCAGCGTGCCGGCGGCGATCATCACCGGCATGATTGCCAGTCCGTCCAGACCGTCGGTCAGGTTCACTGCATTGGCCGCGCCCACGATGACCAGCATGCCGAAGGGGATGAAAAACACGCCCAGATTGATCAGCGTGTCCTTGAAGACCGGCAGCGCCAATTGTCCGCTCAGACCTGCCGGATGCAGCCACATCGCCCAGGCCGAGGCGACGAAGGCAAGCGCCAGCCCGAGCGCGATCCGTACCCGTCCCGGCACGCCCTTGGTGTTCATCTTGCTGATCTTGGAATAATCGTCGGCGAAACCGATCACCGCGTAGCCCGCCGTCACCGTCAGCACGATCCAGACATAGCCGTTGTCCAGCCGCGCCCATAGCAGCGTGGACACGAACAGCGCCGACAGGATCAGCAGCCCGCCCATCGTCGGCGTCCCCGCCTTGATCAGATGGGTCTCGGGGCCATCGTCGCGAATCGGCTGGCCCTTCTTCTGGGTGCGGCGCAGGTAGTTGATCAGCGGCGGCCCGAAGATGAAACCGAAGATAAGCGCGGTAAAGAAAGCCGCGCCGGCGCGAAAGGTGATGTAGCGGAAAAGGTTGAAGAGGTCGCCGCCCTCGGACAGGCTGCTCAGCCAGTAGAGCATCGGGTCATCCCTTCATCTTGTTGCGCAGCGCCTCGACCACGGCCGAAATCCTGGAGGATTTCGACCCCTTGACCAGCACCACATCGCCCGGCGCGACCAGATCGTCCACCCGCGCGGCCAGTTCTGCGGCGCTTTCGGTCCAGATGCCCTGCCTGGCACCGGACAGTGCCTCGTGCAGATGCCGCATCCGGGGGCCGGCGCAATGGACCAGATCGATCGCCTGCATCGCCGGGTCGACGGCCACAGCGCGATGCAGCGCCACCTCGTCGTTGCCCAGTTCCAGCATGTCGCCCAGAATCGCGATCCGACGGCGGCCCGGAAGGCCGGCCAGCATCGCCAGGCCGGCCGCCAGCGAGGCCGGATTGGCATTGAAGGCATCGTCGATGAGTTCGAACCCGCACAGTTGTTCGACCGCGCCGCGGCCCTTCGGCGTCTGCCAGTCCGACAGATGCGCGGCGGCGTCATGCAGTTCGGCCCCGGCCGCCGCCAGGGCGGCCAGAACGCCGACCGCGTTCAGCGCGAAATGAGTTCCGGTCGTGTTCAGCGTGAAATCGACCGTCTCGCCCGAAATCCGGGCGCGGCACCGCAGGCGCCCGTTGACCGGTTCGGCCCCGACCAGCCGCGCCATCGCCTTGTGTCCGAAGCCCACGACGATCGCGCCCGCCGCATCCGCGCAGGCGCGCAGGATTGGCGTCACCTCCAGATCCTCGGGGATGATCGCGGTTCCCGCATTCTGCAATCCCTCGAAGATCGCGCCCTTCTCGCGGGCGATCCCCTCGATCGCGCCGAAGGCCTCCAGATGCGCCGCCGCGACGGTGGTGATCAGCGCCACATGCGGACGGGCCAGTCGCGACAGCGGCGCGATCTCGCCGGGATGGTTCATGCCGATCTCGAGGATGGCGAAATCCGTGGTGGGAGGCATCCGTGCCAGCGTCAGCGGCACCCCCCAGTGGTTGTTGTAGCTGGCCTCGGCCGCGTGGATGCGCCCCTGCCCGCTCAGGGCTGCCCGCGCCATCTCCTTGGTCGAGGTCTTGCCGACCGAGCCGGTGATCGCAACCACCTTGCCGACCATCCGCGCCCGGCCGGCCCGGCCCAGATCCCCGAGGCCGCGCAGAACGTCGGGCACGACCAGCAGCGGCGCCCCGGCGGCGACGCCTTCGGGAATACGGCTGACCATGGCGGCTGCCGCACCCTGTTGCAGCGCGCGCTGCACGAATTCATGGCCGTCGCGCGTATCCTTCAGCGCGATGAACAGATCCCCGGGCGCCATATTGCGCGTGTCGATGGACACGCCCGAAGCAGTCCAATTCCCCTGCGCTCGCCCTCCGGTGGCGGCGGCGGCGTCCTGCGCGTTCCAAAGGCTCATATGCGGCCATCCAGCGCGGCGACCGCGACCGAGGCCTGTTCGGCATCGTCGAACGGATAGACATCCTGCCCGACGATCTGGCCGGTCTCGTGTCCCTTGCCCGCGATCAGCAAGGCATCGCCCGGTTGCAAGGCATCGACGCCGCGCAGGATCGCCTCGGCCCGGTCGGCGACCTCGGTCGCCTCGGGGCCCGCACCCTGCAGGATGGCATGGCGGATGGCGGCGGGATCCTCGGTCCGCGGATTGTCATCCGTCACGATGACCACGTCGGCATGGTCTCGGGCAGCCTCACCCATCAGTGGGCGCTTGGCGCGGTCGCGGTCGCCGCCGGCGCCGATGACAACAACGATCCGGCCCATCACATGCGGGCGCAGCGATTGCAGGGCCGCGATCACCGCGCCGGGCTTGTGGGCGTAATCGACAAAGACCGCGGCACCGTTCTCGCGCTGCGCCACGAGTTGCATTCGACCGCGTACGGTGCGCAGATCGGGCAGAACGCGCATGATATCCCCGGCCGCATCGCCCGAGGCCATGGCCAGCGCCATCGCCGCCAACACGTTTTCCGCCTGAAAACCGCCGATCAGCGGCAGGCGCACCATCTGCGGCTGCCCCATGACCGAAAAGCGCAGATCCTGCCCGGTNGCGTCAAAACGCTGCCCCAGAATTCGCAGCATCGCGTCCTCGCCCGTGCCGATGCTGGTCAGGGCCAGGCCACGATCCGTTGCGATTTCGGCCATCTGGCGGCCGCGCTGGCTATCGACATTGACGACAGCAGCTTCGCCTTCTTCCAGAATATGATTGAACAGCAATGCCTTGGCGGCGAAATAGTCGTCAAAGCTGGCATGGTAATCCAGATGATCCTGGCTGAAATTGGTGAATGCGCCCGCCTCGATTCGCACACCGTCCAGACGCCGCTGGTCCAGTCCGTGGCTGGATGCCTCCATCGCCGCATGGCTCACGCCGGCCTGGGCGGCCTCGGACAGGATGCGGTGCAGGGTCAGCGGATCGGGCGTCGTGTGCTTCAACGCAGCCTCGAAATCGCCCTGAACGCCCATCGTGCCAAGGCTGATCGCACTGTGGCCCAGCGACTGCCAGATCTGGCGGGTGAAACTGGCGACCGAGGTCTTGCCGGATGTGCCGGTGACGGCCACCACATGACGCGGCTGCGTCTCGAACCACAGGGCCGCGGCTCCGGCAAGGGCCGCGCGCGGATCCTGGGCGATGATCAGCGCGCCATCCCAATCGGCCAGCGCCCCGGCCGCGATGTCCGCCCCGGCGCGGTCGGTCAGCACCGCCGCCGCCTCCATGCGCAGGGCGTAGCGAATGAATTCCGCCCCATGCATCGCCGATCCCGGCAGGGCGGCGAACAGATGGCCCGGCCTGACCGTCCGGCTATCCAGCGAAAGTCCGGTGATCGCGGGATCCAGCCCATCCCTGGCCCGCAGGCCCAGTTGCGCCAGCGTCTTTCTGCCCTGCCCCACGATCTCACCCGTCATTTGTTCGCGACGAGCTTTATCCCATCGTCCGCAGCCGATTCAACACGCGGCTGGTAGCGGGCGGCAAAGACCGGCAGCTTTTCTTCGGTCCTGGGTTCCAGCCCCAGCAGCGGTCCCAGACGCCGAACCAGTTCTGCCGCCACCGGCACCGCGGTCGTTCCCGCGGTGCGGCTTTCGCCGCCGTAATTGGTGGTGATCGAGGGCTCGTCAAGCGTCACGACCAACACGTATTGCGGATCGCTGGTTGGAAAGATCGAAGCGAAGCTCGAGACCACCTTGTTTTTATAATAGCCGCCCGATGGACGCGGCTTGTCGGCGGTGCCGGTCTTGCCGCCGATCTCGTATCCCTCGACCTCGGCCCGGGTGGCGGTGCCGCGCACGACCACCTGACGCAGCATGGCGACGGCCTGTTGCGCGGCGCGGGTGGACAGCAGCCGTTCGCCCTCGGGGCGCTTGCGACCGCGGATCAGGGTCGGCGTGACCTTGATTCCGTCATTGCCGATCGTTGCATAGGCCGAGGCCAGATGCAGCGGACTGACGGCAATGCCTTGGCCATAGGCGACGGTCGCCGCCGTCACTGGCGGCCAGCGCGACGGCACCAGCGGCAGACCGGTTGGCGCTTCGACCAGTTCTATCGGCGACGGCTCGAACAGGCCAAGCCGTTTCAGAAATTCCCGCTGCCGATCCGGTCCCAGAAGCTGTGCGATCCGGATCGTGCCCACGTTCGAGGACTTCACGATGACACTCGTCACGCTGAGTTGCGGGCCATAATCGTCGAAATCGTTGATCCGATATTTCCCGAACCTCATCGGGGTGGTCGTATTGATGATCGAATTCGGGTTCACCAGCTTCAGATCCAGCGCCTGCGCGACCGGAAAGATCTTGAAGGTCGAGCCCAGCTCGTATTGCCCCTGAACGGCGCGATTGAACAGCGGGCTGTCCGACGGATCACCCTTCAGCAGCGGCCGTGGCCTGTTATTCGGGTCGAAATCGGGCAGGCTGGCCATGGCGACGATCTCGCCGGTCTTGACCTCCATCAGGATCGCGGCGGCGCCCTTGGCGCTCATCAGTTTCATCCCCGAGGCCAGAACCTCCTCCAGCGCCGTCTGCACGGTCAGGTCGATGGACAATTCCAGTGGCGCGCCCTCGTTCGATGGATCGCGCAGCCAGCCGTCGAACGCCTTCTCGACGCCCGCCACGCCCAGCACCTCGGCGCTGCTGACGCCCTCCTTGCCAAATCGCGATCCTCCCAGGATATGGCTGGCAATGTTTCCGTTGGGATAGATCCGCATCTCGCGCGGGCCGAACAGCAGTCCCGGTTCGCCCAGATCATGGACCGCCTGCATCTGTTCGGGACTGATCTTGCGCTTGATCCACAGGAATTTGCGTTTGCCGGTGAAATCCTTGGTCAATCGCGCAAGATCCAGATCGGGAAAGACCTTCGTCAGCCCCTGGGCCGCGCGGATCGGGTCGATCATGTCCTGCGGACGGGCATAAAGCGAATAGGTCAGCAGATTGGTGGCCAGAACCCGCCCGCGCCGATCGACGATGTCCGCACGCTGCGACATGATCTGCGAGGACATGACCTCGGCCCGTGGCTCGCTGGGCTGGCTGTTNGCCAGCGCCGCCATGCGCGCGCCGACGGTGCCAAAGGCCAGCACGAAACAGCCGGCCAGAAGGACCAGCCGTCCCTCGGCCCGCCTGCGGGCCTTGTCCTGGATCGCCTCGTGACGGCGGCGACGGTTCTCGGCCTCGATCTCGTCCGGGTTCTCGCCCCGCTCGCGGGCGCGAAGGATCCGGGCCAAAGGGCGCAGGGGGGTTCGGATCATGGCTTTTGCTCCTCGGAGGCGGGATCGACGTTCGGTTCTTCGACAGGCGCGGCGGGCTTGGGATAGTCGACATGACCCAATTCCACGACCTGCCCCATTTCCTGAGGCACCAGCAGCAGGCGCTCGAAATTCAGATCGACCAGCTGACGCAGCCTTTCGGGGCGATTCTGATAGGCCCATTCGGCGCGCAGGACGCCCAGATCCTCGCGCAGCCCGGCAATCTCGCGCCGGATTTTCCCCATATCGTCGATCGCGGCCTGGGTGCGATAGTTTTCGCGGTAGGCCCAGAAGGCCAGGGCCATGACGGTCAGCACGCAGGCAAGATAGGTCAGCGACCGCATCAGGCACCGCCTTTCGCGGGAAGTCGCGGCATCGCAAGCGCCCCTGCCCCGATCTCGCCCGCGGGCGCCTCGGTGCGGATGGCAACGCGCAACAGCGCCGAACGTGCGCGCGGATTGACCGCCATCTCGTCGGGGTCGGGTCCGATGGCGCGGCGGAACGGCAGCCGGAAGGCCGGAGGCGCCGTGTCGCTGACCGGCGCGTGTCGGCTGCCGCCGCCGGCGCTGTTCGACCGCGCCTGCATGAATCGCTTGACGATCCGGTCCTCCAGCGAATGAAAACTGACCACGGCCAGGTATCCTTCCGGTTTCAAAGCGCGCTCGGCCGCCGACAGGCCCTCGACCAGTTGCCGGAATTCGTCGTTCACCCAGATCCGGATCGCCTGAAAGCTTCGGGTGGCCGGGTGGCTCTGGCCCGGCTTGGCGCGCGGCAGGCAGGATGCGACGATTTCGGCCAGCTGCCCGGTGCGGCCAAGCGGACGCGAGGCGACGATGGCGCGCGCGATCCGGCGCGAGGCGCGCTCCTCGCCATAGTGGAACAGCACATCGGCGATCACGGCCTCGTCCGATTCGTTCAGAAGATCGGCGGCCGAGGGTCCGTCGCCGCCCATGCGCATGTCCAGCGGCCCGTCGCGCAGGAAGGAAAAACCGCGTTCGGGCTGATCCAGCTGCATCGAACTGACCCCGAGGTCCAGGACGACACCGTCCAGCGGCTCAGCGGCCAGGCGGTCCAGATCCGAAAAGGTGCCCTGAACCAGGCGCAGCCGGTCGCCGTATTGCCCGGCCCAGCCCTCGGCGATGCGAAAGACGGAAGGGTCGCGATCCACGCCGATCACCTCCTGCGCCCCGGCATCCAGCAGACCGCGCGCATAGCCGCCCGCGCCGAAGGTGCCGTCCAGCCACCGTCCGCCGACCGGCGCGACCGCCCGGATAAGTGGCTTCAGCAGGACCGGAACATGCGGCTGTCCCATCGGCTAGTCCTCCTCGCCGGTTTCCGACAGGAAGACGCGGGGATCGAATCCGCGGCCCTTCGAGGCGGCGAAATCCTCCAGTTCCTCGACATCCTTCGGCGGCGAATCGGGCAGATAGACCTTCATGTAGTCGCCATGCGAGGCGAAGGTGGTCTCGACCCCGTTGTCGAAACCCAGTTTCTCGCGCAGCTTCTGGGGCAGGACGAGGCGACCCTCTCGGTCGATCTCCAAATCCACCGACTGGCCGTTCATCAATTGCTCCAGCCANCGGCGCTTGTTGCTGCCGCGGGTCAGTCTGTCGATCTGCTGGTCGATTTCTTCGATGGCTTCGATGGTGTAGAGTTCAAGCCAGTTCCACCAGTCCGGACCATAGACCGCGACCAGTTGGGTGCGGCCGGTATTGCTGGTGGCAAAGGAGGGGTCTCCGGCGTCGAACACCTTGCGAAAGCGCGCCGGGATGGACATCCGCCCCTTCCCGTCGATCCTGACGCTGTCGGTGCCTCTGAACTTGCGCGCCACCCGTGTCCCGCCTCACTGTCCGTCCGTGCCGTCCGCCCGACAGAGAAAGGGCGGATCGGGCTGCTGCCACTGCCCGATCCGCCGCCCTCGTTCCCATCGACTGGGCCCCTTTTCGGGGTTTCCCGCCCTGTCGCGCGCCACCTGGGGGAGGTGCTGCTCGCACGCGCGGACGGTCTTGTTTGGAAAACGGGTGCCTGTATGAAACCTGCTTCGCCTCGAGGGGTCTTGACGCCCCTTCACTGCCCGTCTTCGTGATCCTGTTGTGACATGGGAATTCATGGGAAGCAATGGAATTCTTCACCCCATGATTGCAGAAAATTGTCGACGGGACACAGCTATTCCAGCCTTTTGGCAAAGCCACGCTCCGATTCGCACTCCTTCTGGTAAGAAGCGGCGAAACCGGCACCATATCTAGCGATCGATGAGGTGTGGCGGAAAATCCCACATCAGGGCAAAAACCGCATCAAGCGGTTGCGCAAGGGCAGGATTGGCAGGGCCGATTCACGGAAAAGACCGCGGGAATCACGCCGAATCACGAATGCGGGAGGGGGAGATTCGGAGCGGTCCCATCCAGTCCCAGCCCCTTTCGCGGGGCGATCCCGGACATTCCCAGGGGCCGCCCTTTCAGGCTGTTCCGGCCTGAACCAGCCGGTCGGCCAGCCGGGCATAGGCATCAGAGACCGCACCCTCGCCCAATGCGATGGGCCGGCCCGAATCGCTCGCCAGACGAACCTCCAGTTCCAGCGGAATCTCTCCCAGAAAGGGCAGGCCCAGCATCTCGGCCTCGCGGGCCACGCCGCCATGGCCGAAAAGATGCGCCTCGTGGCCGCAATTGGGACAGATATAGGTGGACATGTTCTCGATCAGGCCCAGGATCGGCGCCTTGAGCTTGTTGAACATGTCGATGGCGCGACGCGCATCCAGCAAGGCCACGTCCTGCGGCGTCGAGACGATGATCGCCCCGCTGACCGAGGCTTTCTGACACAGGCTCAACTGCACGTCGCCTGTGCCGGGCGGCAGGTCGATCAGCAGCACGTCCAGTTCGCCCCAGTTCACCTGTTGCAACATCTGCTGCATCGCGCCCATCAGCATCGGGCCGCGCCAGACGACCGCCTCGCCCTCGCGCAGCATCAGGCCGATGGACATCACCGTGACCCCATGCGCGCGCAAGGGCTCGATCCGTTGCCCATCGGGGCTGGCGGGCCGGCCTGACACGCCCATCATGCGCGGCTGCGAGGGCCCATAGATGTCGGCATCCAGCAACCCGACCTTGCGGCCCGCGCGCGCCAGGGCCACGGCCAGATTGGCCGAGACCGTCGATTTGCCGACACCGCCCTTGCCCGATCCGATGGCGACGATGTGCTTGACGCCCGCGATCGGCTGCGGCCCCGCCTGTGCGGTGGGGTGGCGTCCGACCTGCAAGGATGGCGGCGCGTCCTGTCCGCCGCCGGAACTGCGTGCCGGCTGCCCTTTCGACGCCGCGGCGGTCATCACGATCTGCNCCTTCGCGACGCCATCCAACGCCTCCAGCCGCCGGCGCGCCTCGGCCTCGACCNGGGCCAGCGCCCGTGCGGCCTCGGCATCCGCCACCTCGAGGACGAATCTCACGGTATCGCGCTCGACAGCAAAGGCGCGGATCAGGTCCGCCTGGCCCAGCGTGCGGCCGTCTGGAAGGGCTATGTCAGCGATTGCCGCTAGGGCAACTTCGCGATCTGTCGGCATGGCGAAAGGCTCTTGCTCTGGGTTTTCCGGGACCATGAAGCATCGCCGACACCGGGGCAAGCACCCCCGCGACAATCTGTCCGCAGAACCTGCAACCCACCAAGGAATGGACCTTTTTGCCGATGCAGCGTTATCGCAAACGTCAACTTGAGATCGAATTTTCTGCTTCTTCATGACGTTAATAATCATGAATAAATTGGCCGAGCCTTGCGGTCGCTGCATGGCAGCATTTGAAAACCGTCCATTGTGCATCCGCAGCATAGGGGCCATCTTTGGGTCATCGAAAGCACCGGACCATCCGGGTCGGGTGCAAGCCGCGAGAGATGTGAAAGGAAAATATCATGGCTGTTATCGCTCAGGCTCAGAACGTTGCCGAAACCGGCCTGCGGACCCGCCTGCTGAATGCGGTTCAGCGGATGCAGGAAAACCGCGCCCGTCGCGCCGTCTATCGGCAGACCGTTCGCGAACTGAACGCCCTGACGGCGCGTGACCTCGACGACCTCGGGATCAACCGGTCGATGATCACCCGCCTGGCCCACGAAGCGGCCTGGGGCGAAGCGAAGTAAGGAATTCGAACTCCCGGCCCTCTCCTCCTCCCTGGGTCGGGATCAGCGGCGACCTCCTCTCCTCCTCCCCGGAGGTCGCCGCCAAAGAACATAGCCACGTCGATCGTGGCGACCGCACACGGCAGCCCATTCCTCCTCCCACGGCTGCCGTCCGCGGCGAAGGCCCGCTCCTCCCTGGCCCGCGCCGCACCCCATAGCCGCCTTGTTCTGCGGCAAACCGATGCGACGGGCTCACTCCTCCTCCCTCCCGAGCCCGCATCGCAAGCGGTGTCGGCCTCTCCTCCTCCCTGGCCGTGCCGCACCCCATAGCCGCCTCGTTCTGCGGCAAACCGATGCGACGGGCTCACTCCTCCTCCCTCCCGAGCCCGCATCGCAAGCGGTGTCGGCCTCTCCTCCTCCCTGGCCTGCACCGCACCCCATACGCGGCCCTCCCTCCTCCCTGGGTCAGCGTTGAGCGGCGGCGCCCCTTCCTCCTCCCTGGGCGCCGCCGCGTTTCTTTTCAGCCGATGGAACCGCCACCCGCCCTGCGCATTGCGCCTGGAATCGCGATGGAGGCGACGATGCAGAAATTCCGTGAGGGCACGAAGGTCCGCTGGAACTGGGGACAGGGTCACGGCACCGGCAAGGTGACGGAAAGCTTTACCGAGGATGTCGAGCGTCGGATCAAGGGTCAGGCCATCAGGCGCAAGGCCAGCAAGGATGAACCCGCCTACCTGATCGAACAGGACGACGGCGATCGCGTGCTGAAAAGCCATTCGGAATTGTCCAGGGCCGACTGATCCTCTTTCGCGGCGCGCGCGGGCGCGCTATGGCGGGTCATGCTCAGCTATCAGCACGCCTATCACGCCGGAAACCTGGCCGATCTGCACAAGCACGCGCTGATTGCCGCGGCGCTGGATTACCTGACGCGCAAGGACAAGCCCCTGTCCTATCTGGAGACCCATTCCGGACGCGGCCTCTATCATCTGGACAGCGACGAGGCCCGTAAGACGGGCGAGGCCGAGGCCGGGATCCTGCGGGCCCGGCAACAAGGCTGGCTGCCGCCAACCCATCCGCTGATCGCCGCGATCGATGCCACGCGCCGCCTGCATGGCACACAGGCCTATCCCGGCTCTCCGCTGATCGCGGCGCATTTCCTGCGCCCCGGCGACAGCGCCCACCTGGCCGAACTGCACCCGGTGGAACATGCAGCGCTGTCGCGTGTCGCGGGCTTCGCCACGCTGCATCGTCAGGACGGCTTCCGGATGGCGCAGGCCGTGTGTCCGCCCGCGCCGCGGCGCGGGGTGCTGCTGGTCGATCCCAGCTACGAAGTGAAGGCGGATTACGACACCATCCCGCGCCAGATCGCGCAGATCGCACGCAAATGGAATGTCGGCATCATCGCGCTGTGGTATCCCATCCTGACCGATGACCGGCACCGCGCGATGCTGGACACGCTGATGCAGGCCGGCCCGCAGGCATTGCGGACGGAAATACGCTTTGCGCCCGCGCGCCCCGGACACGGCATGGTCGGGTCGGGGATGTGGGTGCTGAACCCGCCCTTCGGCCTTGACGCAGAGGCCCGCCGACTGGAGGCCACGTTCCGCGCGCGGCTGTGATGGCGGGGATTCCCCTTTCCATCCGGCTGTGGCATGATCACGCCGGAACAAGACCCAAACAGGCACAGGCACCGGGCAGGCCATGTCACAGAGACTTTCGATCAGCGCCACGATCTTCATCGTGCTGACCCTCTCGCTGGGCCTCTATTTCGCCTTTGCCGCCGTTCAGGGCCCCTCGGGGATCCTGCGCCGTATCCAGGTCGAGGCCGAGACCGCCGAATTGCGCGAACAGCGCGACGAATTGCGCGCCCAGGTGAACCGGATCCAGAATCTGACCCGCCGTCTTTCCGACGAATATCTGGACCTTGACCTGCTTGACGAACGCGCCCGCGAGATTCTGGGCTATGTCCGCGCGGACGAGGTCATCCTGCGCTGAACAGGCCCGTCTTTGGCGGATTGCACCCCTGATGGTGATGCGATACGGATAGTTTAACGCTGAACTATTCCGCCCCAGCCTCCAGGAGGAATCCCCGCATGGCCAGGAAACCCGCCGCCAGCAAGACGGAAGCGTCCAACACGTCAAAGGACGAACTGCTTAAATATTATCGCGACATGCTGCTGATCCGCCGATTCGAGGAAAAGGCCGGGCAGCTCTATGGCATGGGCCTGATCGGCGGCTTCTGCCATCTCTATATCGGACAGGAGGCCGTCGTCGTCGGTCTGGAAGCCGCCGCCAAGGAAGGCGACAAGCGCGTCACCTCGTATCGCGACCACGGTCACATGCTGGCCTGCGGCATGGATCCGAACGGGGTCATGGCCGAACTGACCGGCCGCGAAGGNGGCTATTCCAAAGGCAAGGGCGGCAGCATGCACATGTTNAGCCGCGAAAAGCATTTCTACGGTGGCCACGGCATCGTCGGGGCTCAGGTGCCGCTGGGCGCCGGCCTGGCCTTCGCCGACAAGTACCTGGGCAACGACAACGTCACCTTCGTCTATTACGGCGATGGCGCTGCCAACCAGGGCCAGGTCTACGAGACCTACAACATGGCCGAACTCTGGGATCTGCCGGTGGTCTTCGTGATCGAGAACAATCAATATGCCATGGGCACATCGGTCAAGCGATCGACAAAATCCACCAGCCTGTTCGGGCGCGGCGAGGCGTTCGGCATTCCCGGCGAACAGGTGGACGGCATGGATGTGCTGGCCGTCAAGGAGGCCGGCCAGAAGGCCGTCGCCCACTGCCGCGCCGGCAAGGGGCCCTATATCCTCGAAGTGATGACCTACCGTTATCGCGGCCATTCGATGTCGGATCCGGCCAAATACCGCACCCGCGAAGAGGTCCAGAAGATGCGCGACGAACGCGACGCGATCGAGAATGTGCGCGAACTGATGCTGCAGGGCAAACATGCCAGCGAGGACGAATTGAAGGCGGTGGACAAGGAAATCAAGGAGATCGTGAACGCCTCGGCCGAATTCGCCAAGGACAGCCCGGAGCCGGCGCTGGACGAATTGTGGACCGATATCTACGCCAGCGAACTGCCGCAGGGCAGCGCCGAAGAGAACGCCTGAGGGGGATCAAGACATGGCAACCGAAATCCTGATGCCCGCCCTGTCGCCGACCATGGAGGAAGGCACGCTGGCCAAATGGCTGAAGAAGGAAGGCGACGAGGTCAAGGCGGGCGACATCATCGCCGAGATCGAGACCGACAAGGCCACGATGGAATTCGAGGCTGTCGACGAAGGCACGATGGGCAAGATCCTGGTTGACGAGGGNACCGAGGGCGTGAAGGTCAACACCCCCATCGCCGTGCTGGTCGAAGAGGGCGAATCGGCCGACGATATCGAGGTCTCGAATCCCGAATCGCGGCCGGCCCAGGCAAAATCAGCCGAGGACGACGACAAGGAAGACGACAAGACCGGCGGCTCGGCGGTGGAGAAGGTCAAGACACCTGAACCCGACCGCAGCCCCGACTGGCCCGAAGGCACGAAGATGAAGACCATGACCGTGCGCGAAGCCCTGCGCGAGGCCATGGAAGAGGAAATGGACCGCGACGACACCGTGTTCCTGATGGGCGAGGAAGTCGGCGAATACCAGGGCGCCTACAAGATCAGCCAGGGTCTTCTGGACAAGTTCGGCGCGCGCCGGGTCGTCGACACCCCGATCAGCGAAATGGGTTTCGCGGGTATCGGCACCGGGGCAGCGCTGGCCGGTCTGCGCCCGATCGTGGAATTCATGACCTTCAACTTCGCCATGCAGGCCATCGACCACATCATCAACTCGGCTGCCAAGACGCTGTACATGTCGGGAGGGCAGATGGGTTGCCCCATCGTGTTCCGCGGTCCGAACGGCGCCGCCGCCCGCGTGGGCGCCCAGCACAGNCAGGACTACGCCGCGTGGTATGCGGCGATTCCCGGCCTCAAGGTCGTGATGCCCTATTCCGCGGCCGACGCGAAGGGGCTGCTGAAACAGGCGATCCGCGACGCGAACCCGGTGATCTTTCTGGAAAACGAAATCCTCTATGGCCGCAGCTTCGAGGTGCCCGATCTGGACGATTTCACCATCCCATTCGGCAAGGCCCGTATTGCGCGTCAGGGCGGCGACGTGACCATCGTCAGCTTTGGCATCGGCATGGCCCACGCGCTTGAGGCCGCCGACACGCTGGCCGAGGACGGGATCGAGGCCGAGGTCATCGACCTGCGCACCCTGCGCCCTCTGGATTACGGCACGATCATCGAATCGGTGAAGAAGACGAATCGCATGGTGACGGTCGAAGAGGGTTTTCCGGTCGGCGCCATCGGCAACCATCTGTCGGCCTATATCATGGAAAACGCCTTCGACTGGCTGGACGCTCCGGTGATCAACTGCACCGGCAAGGACGTGCCCATGCCCTATGCCGCCAACCTGGAAAAACTCGCGCTGATCACCCCCGGCGAGGTGGTCGAGGCGGTGAAGAAAGTCACCTACAAATAAGGGGATAGCGAGATGCCGACAGAAATCCTGATGCCCGCGCTGTCTCCGACGATGGAGGAAGGCACGCTGGCCAAATGGCTGGTCAAGGAAGGCGACGAAGTCAAGTCCGGCGATATCATCGCCGAGATCGAGACAGACAAGGCCACGATGGAATTCGAGGCCGTCGACGAGGGCAAGATCGGAAAGATTCTGGTCGACGAGGGCAGCGCGGGCGTGAAGGTCAACACCCCCATCGCCGTGCTGCTGGAAGAAGGCGAAAGCGCCGACGATATCGGCGAGATTTCCAGTCCCGGCCCCGAGGCGCCGGAACAGGACGCGCCAGAGAAGCGCGCGCCTGCCGAAGCGCCGAAAGAGGTCGAGGGCCAGGCCCGGACCGCAAAGGCGCCCTCCGCGGCGCCTTCGGACAAGGGCGACCGNATCTTTGCCTCGCCCCTCGCCCGCCGGATCGCGGCGGAAAAGGGGATCGAGCTTTCCGCNATCAGCGGATCGGGTCCGCGCGGCCGGATCGTCAAGTCCGATGTCGAGAACGCCAAGCCCGGCACAGCCCCCGCCAGGACCGAGCCCGCGAAACCCGCGGCCGCCGCCCCCGCCGAGGCACCCAAGGGCGCATCGGCCGACGCAGTTGCCCGGATCTATGCCGATCGCGAAACCGAAGAGGTCACGCTGGACGGAATGCGCCGCACCATCGCCCAGCGGCTGGGCGAGGCCAAGCAGACCATCCCGCATTTCTATCTGCGCCGCTCGGCCAAGCTGGACGAGCTGATGAAATTGCGCGCCACGCTGAACAAGCAGCTGGAAGGCCGGGGCGTGAAGCTGTCGGTGAACGATTTCGTCATCAAGGCCAGCGCGCTGGCGCTGCAACAGGTGCCCGATGCCAATGCCGTCTGGGCGGGCGACCGGATCATCAAGCTGAAACCCTCGGATGTGGCCGTCGCGGTCGCGGTCGAAGGCGGGCTGTTCACGCCGGTCCTGAAGGATGCCGAGGCCAAGACGCTGTCGAAGCTGTCCACCGAGATGAAGGATCTGGCGGGTCGCGCCAAGAACAGGAAGCTGGCCCCGCACGAATATCTGGGTGGCAGTTTCGCTGTCAGCAACCTGGGCATGTTCGGGATCGAGAATTTCGACGCGGTGATCAATCCGCCTCACGGCGCGATTCTGGCCGTCNGCGCGGGGATCAAGACACCGGTGGTCGAGAATGATGAGATCGTGATCCGCAACGTCATGTCGATGACCCTGTCGGTCGATCACCGGGTGATCGACGGCGCGCTTGGTGCCCAGCTTCTGAACGCCATCGTGGACCACCTCGAAAATCCGATGGGGATGCTGGCCTGAGGCGGCGCACCGCGAATTCGCGAAGGGGGCCTTTCCGGCCTCCTTCGCTTGCGCGTCCCTGCACTGGAACGAATCTCTTTCGCGCCGGACGAGCGTGCGGGAAAAGAGCCCGGTCACGCTTTTCAGCGCGGAACGCCCCGCGCCATTCGTCCCGGTAGGTTCGGATTGGGACCAGACAGCCCCGCCCGTCGCGGGATGCAATCAGGCCAGGGCCTTCTCGATCGCGGCCACGAAATCGTCCAGATCGTCCGGATTGCGGCTGGTGATCACGCCGCGATCCACCACCACGCTGTCATCGACCACATCCGCCCCGGCATTGCCGATATCTGTGCGGATCGAGACATAGCCGGTCATTTTCCGACCCTTTGCCAACCCCGCCTCGATCAGCAGCCAGGGTGCATGGCAGATCGCGGCGATAGGCTTTGAGGCGGCGGAAAAGTCGCGGATCAGGTCGACGGCCTTGTCGTCATGCCGCAGCGTATCGGGGTTGATGACCCCGCCCGGCAGGACCAGCGCGTCGTAATCCCCGGCCGAAACGCCGGCGATGCCTTTCCCGGCCTCGACCGACTTGCCCCAGTCATCCGTCGCCCAGGCGCGAATGGCGCCCGGTTCCGGGGCCGCGATATCGACCTCGTGCCCGGCCGCCCTCAGTTTTTCCAGCGGAACGAACAGTTCCGATTGTTCGTATCCATCCGACGCCATGATGAGAATCCTGGCCATGGAAACAGCTCCTTCCTTGACGTTGCGGGGTCCAATGCGCCCGCGACGCCGGCGGTTCCACCGCTATTCGGCAACCACGTCCCGCGCCCGGTTCAGACCGAGGCGATAACCGATCCACCCGAAGATGCGCCGCTGCCCGCCATGGATGACCGAGAACAGCGAGGGCACGAACAGCAACGACAGGATCGTGGACAGGATCAGTCCGCCGATCACCGCGATGGCCATGGGCGCCCGGAATTCTCCGCCCTCGCCGGTCGCCAGCGCCGAAGGCACCATGCCCGCGCTCATCGCGATGGTGGTCATGACGATGGGCCGCGCGCGCTTGTGCACGGCGTCCAGGATGGCCTCGCGCTTCGGGGTGCCCCCGGCCATCGAGGTCAGCGCGAACTCCACCAGCATGATCGAGTTCTTGGTGACGATCCCCATCAGCATCAGGAACCCGATCACCACCGCCATGCTGATCGAATTGCCGGTCACGAACAGCGCCAGGATCGCGCCGCCGATGGCCAGAGGCAGCGACAGCAAGATCGTTACCGGCGTCACGAAGTTATGAAACAGCAGCACCAGAACGACATAGACCAGCATCACGCCCGCGCCCATCGCGGTGCCGAAGGCGCCGAAAACCTCGCCCATGATCTCGGCATCGCCCGCGGCCTGGATCCGTGTTCCGGGCGGCATCTCGATCCGGTTCTGCAATTCGGTCACCTGGGCATTGACCGGCCCCAGCAGCGAGCCATCGGCAAGATTGGCGCCGACCTTGGTCTGGTATTGCCGGTCATAGCGCCCGATCTCGGTCGCGCCGGCCGACAGGGTGACATCGGCCACCGTGGCCAGCGGCACCTGCCCGGCCGAGCTTGGCACACGCAGGGTCTGAACCCGCATCAGGTCGTCGCGCGCGGCCTGGTTCAGCCGCACGACAATGGGCACCTGCTGGTCGCCGGTATTGAACTTGGCGAGGTTCGCCTCGGTATCGCCCAGCGTGGCAACCCGCAGCGTCGTCGCCATGGCGCTGGCGGACACGCCAAGCTGGGCCGCGATATCGGCCTTGGGCAGGATCTGGATCTCGGGGCGCTGCAGGCTGGCCGAGGTCGTCACGCCCTCCAGCGTCGGCAGCCGGCTCATCGCCGAGGCCAGACGCTGGGCGGCCAGTGCCGCGCCCTCCTCGGTCGTGCCCAGAACGCTGATCGTCAGGTCGTTCTCGCCGTTCTCGTTCTGGAAATTGATCCGCATGTCGGGCATGTCCGACAGACGTTGCTTCAGCTGCGCCTCAAGGTCGAATTGCGACCGCTCGCGATCTTCCTTGGGACCGTAATTGATCATCACCCGCGCCTCGGTGACGTCGCTGCCATCCGAGTAGCTGAAGACCGACCGGACCTCGGGCACCTCGCCGATCTGCGCGGTGATCCGACGGGCGCCGTTCTCGGTCTCGTCGATGGTCGAGCCGGGCGGCATTTCCAGCCTGATCTGGCTGCGGCCGACATCCTGCGCCGGGATGAATTCGGTCGGCAGCAGGGTCGCGGAATAGATCGAACCCGCGAAGATCGCGATACCGGCAAGCAGCGTCAGCCCGCGATGGCGCATGGTCCAGCGGCAGACCGACATCAACCCGCGCATGACGAATCCGTCGCGACGGTTCGCGTCATGGACCTTGCCGCGCATGAAATAGGCCGCCAGCATCGGCGTGATGATCCGCGCCACCAGCAGCGAGAACAGGACCGACACCGCGACAGTCAGGCCGAACTGCTTGAAATACTGCCCCGGAATCCCGCCCATGAAGCTGACCGGCGCGAAAACTGCGACGATGGAAAAGCTGATCGCGATGACCGTCAGGCCGATCTCTTCCGCGGCTTCCTCGCTGGCCTCGTAGGGCGGCAGGCCCATGCCGATATGGCGTTCGATGTTCTCGATCTCGACGATGGCATCATCGACAAGGATGCCGGTGACCAGCGTGATCCCCAGAAGGCTTATCCCGTTCAGGGTAAAACCCAGCCACTGCATCACGAAGAAGGTCGGGATGATCGACAAGGGCAGCGCGACGGCGGCAATCAGCGTTGCACGCCAGTTGCGCAGGAACAGGAACACCACGATTACCGCCAGCGCCGCACCTTCATACAGCGTCTCCATCGCGCTGGTATAGCTGGCTTCGGTATAGGTGGTCGAATCGTCGATCAGGGTGATGCGGGTATTGGGGTAACGCTCGCGGATCTGCTGCAGCCGTTCCTTGGTGCCGTCGCCCGCGCCCAGATCGGATTCGCCCGAGGCGCGATAGACCCCGAAGGCCACGACCGGCTGGCCATCCAGCAGCGCAAAGCTGCGTTCGTCGCTGGCGCCATCCGTGACGTCGCCCAGTTGATCCAGCCGGATCGTGCGGCCGTCCGCGATGGCGATGGGGGTGGCGGCCAGTTGCGCCACGCTGTCGGCGGCTCCCAGCGTGCGGATGGAATATTCGGTCCCGGCCAGATCGCCCCGGCCACCGCCCATGTCGATGTTCTTGGCCCGCAACTGATCCGAGATCCCGGCCGCCGTCAGACCCTGCGCCAGCAGCCGGTCGGGATCCAGATCAACCTTGATCTGGCGTTCGGCCCCGCCGATCCGCGAGGTCTTGGCGACGCCGCTGACGGTGGACAATTCGCGCCCGATCACGTCATCGACGAATTTCGACAGGCCCTCGATGGTCTGGGTCGGGTCGCTGACCGCATAGGTCAGGATCGGAAAGCCGGTCACATCGACGCGCTGGATGATGGGTTCGCTGATGCTTTCGGGCAGTTCGGCCCGGATCGTCGAGACCGCGTCCTTGACATCGTTGACCGCGCGGTCGCTGTCGGTTTCCAGTTCGAATTCGACGGTGATGCTGGCGCTGCTGTCGGTCGCCGTCGAGGTGATGTGCCGCACCCCGGTGATCGAGGAAATGCTGTCCTCGACAGGCTGGACCACCTGGCTTGTCAGTTCCGAGGGCGCGGCACCGGGCTGGGCGATGGTCACGCTGACGATGGGCAGGTCGATATTCGGCATCGCCGTCACCGGCAGCCGCGAAAAGCTGAACAATCCGACGACCAGCAACACCAGAAAAACCGCGATGGGCGGCACCGGGTGGCGGATCGACCAGGTCGAGAAATTCATCGCCGTGCCTTCTGACCGGCATCGGCCGATTGATCGTCGGCCGGCGCAATCGCCGCCGCCGCCCTTGCACCAGCTTCATTCGCGGTCCCGGCCTCGGCCGTTGTCGCGGCCTCGGCCGAGATCGCCCGCACCTGATCGCCGTCACGGAAGAATGCACCCGACCGCGCGATCACCTGTTCGCCCTCGGTCACTCCCTCGACGATCTCGCGCTGGCCATCCCATAGCAGCCCGGCCCGGACCGGGCGGCTTTCGACGCGGCCATCGGCCACGACCTGAACCCTGTCGCCTTGGGAATCCGACAGAACCGCCGTTGCCGGCACCGTCACCGCGTCGCGGCGGGCGGTGATGACCCAGCCGCTGGCGAAAAGGCCCGTGCGCAGTCCCGCCTGCGCATCCAGCGAGATCCGCATCAGGCCAAGCCGCGTGACCGGATCGACCGAGGCCGGGATCAGCCGCACCCGGCCATCGACCTTGCCCAGACCCGCCGCGCTGATTTCGGCCGGATCGCCCATCTTCAACTGCCGCAGCGCGGTCTCGATCACCTCGGCCTCCATCTCGACGGCGCCATCGGCGATCAGGCTGAACAAGGGTTCCGCGGAGGCGCCGGCAAGCGCGCCCAGTTCGGCGTTCCGCGCCACGACCAGCCCCGGGACCGGCGCCAGGATCGTCGCCCGGTCCAGGTTGAGCCTGGCGATGCGGCGCGCGGCTTCGGCCTGGGCCAGCTGCGCCTGGGCGACGGCCAGCCCGTCGCGGGCCGATGCAGCCTGCGCCCGCGCATTCGCCTCGGCCGCGACCGCGTCGTCCAGGGTCGATTGCGATGCGTTCCCGCCCTCGCGCAGCCTGCGGGCGCGATCCAGCGATGTCTGGGCCTGGGTCAGCGAAGCCTCGGCGCTGTCGATGTTGCTGCGCGCCTGGCCGACCCCGGCCCTGGCGCGCTGATATTCGGCCTCGGCCTGGGCCAGCTGCGCCGCCAGCGTATCGGTCGAAAGCCGTGCCAGCACATCGCCCTTTTCGACCTGATCGCCGGCCTCGACCAGAATTTCGGTGATTTCATAGCCCGAAACCTGCGGAAAGACCTGCACCTTCTGGCGGGCGACCAGGGTCCCGGATACCGGCACCCGCGCCTGCACCTCGGCGCGCCTTGCCGGCGCGACCGTGACCGCGGGCACGCTTTGCGCCACGGCCTCGCTGCCCGACGCGGCGTCCTGGGCCCATCCGGGCAAGGCGGACCCGAGGACAACGACAAGGAAGGCCAACACTCGCATCAGGAAACCGCCGCGTTTTTCATATCTTGAGCGCGCGTAAGATAGTGTCTCATGCCGCCGCCAACAATGCCGGCACCGCGTTGCCCCTGCGGAAGCTTCTAGAAAGTGACGGAAACGCCCGGCAACCGCAATTCGCCGATCAGGTCGCGCAATTCCTGGCGGGCGGCGATGTTGGACATGTTCAAGGTCTCGGTGCCGATATCCTTCAGGTCCAGAAGCGTCAGCCCGCGCGGGAACAATTCGCGAAAGACGACGCGCTCGGAAAAGCCCGGCGCGACGCGAAAGCCGATGCGCCGGGACAGCGTGTCCAGCGCCCCGCCCACCCTGCGCTTGTTGTGCATGGCCTGGGTGCCAAGCCGGTTGCGCAGCACCAGCCAGTCGATCGGCCCGGCCCCCGCCTGCCCGCGCATCTGCCGGGCGGCCCAGACCATCTCGGCATAGATCGACGGACCCAGCACCTTGCCCTCGGGCGACATCCGCGCCAGCAGGTCGAAATCGACGAAACTGTCGTTCATCGGCGTCAGCAGCGTATCGGCCAGCGTATGCGCCATCTGGCTGAGCTTGGTATGCGAGCCCGGACAATCCAGCAGGATGAAATCGCATTCCGCCTCCAGCGCGGTCAGCGCCGGGGTCAAGGGATCGCTGCCCTCGCCCAGATGGCCCAGCATCGGCGTCGGCAGGTCCAGTTCCTTGCGCTTCACGAAGGCGGCGCGGTTTTCCAGATAGCGGCCGAAACTGCGCTGGCGCACGTCCAGATCCAGCCCGCCGACGCGATGTCCCATCCGCGCCAGAGCGGTCGCCACATGCATCGAGGTCGTGGACTTGCCGGACCCGCCCTTTTCGTTGCCCACGACGATGATATGCGCCACGGATCGCCTCTTCTTGCCTTCGTTCGGCCGGACCCTAGCGGCGCGCCGCAAGGAAGGAAAGCGGGCCTTCACGGAAAGCTCACGCCTGCGTCAGGGCTGCCGCAGGGATGCCGGTTCGTCCTCGCGCAGCAGCATCCACAGCGCCAGCAGGGTGGCGCCGATTCCCGGTGCCACGACACTGCCCGGCAGGCCCTGCCCCATCGCAGCCTCCAGCACGATGACCCAGACCGGCGTCAGATAGGTATAGGCCATGACCTTCGCGGCGGGCAGGCGCAGCGTCGCGTATTGCACCAGCACGAAGGTCACGGCGCTGGCGAGGATCGCGACATAAAGCAGCGTGATCCAGACGATGCCGGGCAGGGCCGTCCAGTCCGTCGCCCAAATCGGCCCCCAGCCCCACAGGATCAGCACCCCCGCCCCGGCCAGAAGCGTGCCGAGACTGAACACGACGGGACTTTCACCCCGGTTCAGCCGTCTGACCAGCGGCGTGTAGAGGGCATGGGCCACGCAACCGGCCAGATAGATCCCCTCGCCGCGTCCGAATTCCAGCCGCGCCATCGCGGCCGGATCGCCGCGAAAGATCACCCATAGCGCGCCGGCGCCGCCAAGGGCCAGCGCCGCGGCCATGCGGCCCGTCAGCCGCTGCCGCATCAGCAGCCAGCCAAAGCCCGCCGCCATCAGCGGCGTCAGCGTGAAGACCGCGCTGGCGCTGACCGGGGCCGCGGTCTTCAGGCCCTGGAACATCAGCACGAAATAGCTGGCAAAGACCCCGCCCAGCAGCAGATAGCGCCAGGGCGCGCGAAACGCCGTCCGCGGCACCCCCGGACCGGCGGCGAAGGCGAAAGCCGCGATCAGCGCGGCGGCGATCACAAAGCGCGCGGCAGTGATCGCCGCCGGGTCGATCAGGTTGGCCGCCCGCGCGCCCAGCGAGAAAGACCCCGCCACCAGCGCCGAGAACAGAAGCATCGCGGCATGACCCCGCAGGGCTTGCGCCCGCGCGATCATCCGCGCGCCCCGATCAGCCGCCCGTCGATCAGGGCCAGCCCGGCCGCGATCAGGCCCATGCCGAGCAGATGCGCGATACCCAGTGTCTCGCCCAGAAACAGCCAGCCCAGAAGGATCGCCGAAACCGGCACAAGGAATGTCACCAGCGAGATATTCGTCGCCCCCGCGCGGCCGAGAATGCGGAAATACAGCACATAGGCCAGTCCGGTCCCGGCGACGCCCAGCGTCAGCACGGCCAGCCATGCCTGCGCCGAGGCGCTGCCGGGCAAGCCCTCGATCGCCAAAGCCAGCGGGATCAGCACCGCGCCGCTGCCTGTCACCATCCCCGCCGCCGTCACCACCGGATCGACACCTCCGCGCCGAAACCGTCGCCCGAAGCTGTTGGCGAAGGCGTAGGAAATCGCCGCTCCCAGGATCGCCAATTGCGGCCAAATCGCCTGACCCAGCCCCGCCAGCGCATCCAGACCGATCATCACCGCCACGCCGCCCAGTCCCAGCACCACTCCCGCGATCTTGCGCGGGCTGGCGCGTTCGTCCGCCAGCAGGGCGGCGGTGACCAAGACCGTCCAGAGCGGTGTCGTCGCGTTCAGGATCGAGGCCAGCCCGGACGGAATCTCGGTTTGTCCCCAGACGATCAGGCTGAAGGGAATGGCATTGTTCAGCACGCCCATGACCAGAAACGCGCGCCAGATCGCCGGATCGCGCGGCAGCCTGCGCCCGGTCGCGGCCACGATCGCCCACAGAACCAGCGCCGCCACCAGCAGCCGCAGGGCGACGATGGTCAGCACCGGCAGGCCGGTCAGCGCGATCGAAATCAGGAAGAACGATCCGCCCCACAGCAGCGACAGCAGCAAAAGCAGCGCCCAGTCTTCCGACTCCATCCGCGCCGAGATCGCCATTTGGCCGGGCGGCAGCGGCGCCTGCGGCGGCTTCACATCCGCCCCAGCAGGTAGAACTCGTCGTTGGGCCGGATATCGCCCGCATTGACCAGCCGGTTCGACATCCCGAAAAAGGCCGCAATGGCACCGATATCCCAGATCTCGTCCGGGCTGAAACCGGCCTCGCGCAGGGTCGCGTGATCGGCTTCACCGATCTGTTGCGCATTCAGCGCCACCTTCTCGGCATAGGCCAGCATCGCCCGCTCGCGCGGTTCCAGATCCGCCTTGCGCCAGTTCACCGCCACCTGGTCCGCGATCAGCGGGTTTTTCGCCCGGATCCGCAGGATCGCGCCATGGGCCACGACGCAATACTGGCACTGGTTCAGCCCGCTGGTCGCGACCACGATCAATTCCCGCTCGGCCCTGGTCAGCCCCTCGTCCTTGTCCATCAGCGCGTCATGATAGGCGAAGAAGGCGCGAAATTCGGCCGGGCGATGGGCCAGCGCCAGAAACACATTGGGCACGAAACCCGATTTTTCGGCGACCTTGGCGATCGCGAGCCGGATATCGTCGGGCAGGCTGGCCGGATCGGGCACGGGAAAGCGGCTGATCGGGTGGGCGTCGGTCATGGCGGGTTCCTCCTTGGGGCGGCACTCTGCGTCAGGCCGCGCGGGGATGAAAGCCGCTTTCAATCCCGGCCGGGCGCGGGAGGGCGCCGCGTCCGGGCTGCCCCCGCAACTCCGTCAATCGCCGCGCAGGGCCGCGACCGCCGCCTGCACCTTGGGCGTGCGGTGCAGGTCCACATGCGTCACCAGCCACAGGGCCGAGCTCCATTCGGGCAGGCTCAGCGCCTCGACCAGCCCCGCCGCGCGGGCGGGCGGCAGCGGTCCCATCGCCAGCCCGGCGCGGATCACCGCCTCGCGCGCGGCGGTGTCGTTCGCCGTCATGACCACCGCATCCGGGGGGGTCCGGGCCGCCAGCCAGCGCATGAGCGGCGCGTTGCGCGCCTCGGGGCCGGGCAGCGCCAGCCGCTGCCGCGCCAGATCGGCCGGATCGCCATGGTCCTTCAGATACCCGGCCGTCGCATACAGCGATTGCGGCAGATCGGTCATCCGGCGCACGACGTAATCGGGCTCGGTCGGGCGGTTTCCGGCGCGGATAGCCACATGCGCCTCGCCCGCGGCCAGCCGGAACAGACGCACATCGGTGACATAATTCAGCCGCAGCCCCGGATGGCGCCGCAGCAGACCGATCAGGCGCGGCATGACCAGATCCGACAGACCGGGCAACGAGGTCACGACCAGTTCACCCTCGATCCGGTCGCCCGCGCCGCCGATCTGCGCGGCAAGCTGGGCGAAACGCTCGTCGGTGTCGCGCGCCACCTGCAGCAGCGCCTGCCCCGGCTCGGTCAGCGCATAGCCGCGCGGATGCCGCTGGAACAGGCGCGTGCCCAGTTGCGCCTCCAGCGCGTCGATCCGGCGGATCACGGTCGCATGGTGAACGCCCAGGGCCTCGGCCGCGCCGCTGACCGTCCCGGACCGGGCGACCGCCAAGGCAATCCTGATGTCATCCCAACTTCCGATATTCATGTGCATCTCCGCACAGAGCCTGCGCGTTTATGGCCCTTTCGTTCTCTGGCGCATAGACCTAAATCCGGCATGCAGCCTTTAAGGAGCCTTCGGATGCAGATCCTTCATATCGACAGCGCCATCACCGGCGAGGCCTCGGTCTCGCGAAAGCTGACCGCCGACATCATCGCCAAGCTGAAAGCGGCCAATCCCGACGCCGCCGTCACCTATCGCGACCTCAATGCCGGCGTGCCCGCCATCGACACCGACTGGTTCCACGCCGTCCGTCTGGCCCCGGAAAGCCCCACCGCCGGACAACGCAGGCTGATCGAGACCGCCGACGCCTATCTGGCCGAGGTGCGGGATGCCGACGTGCTGGTCATCGGCTCGCCCGTCTACAATTTCGCGATCACCGCGCAATTGAAGAACTGGCTGGACCAGATCGCCCGCGCCGGATTGTCCTTCCGCTATACGGAAGCCGGTCCCGAAGGGTTGCTGAAGGGCAAGCGCGCCATCATCGCCTATTCCTCGGCCGGGACGCCGCTGGGCTCCGATCTGGACTTCGCCTCGGGCTACCTGCGCCATATCCTGGGTTTCCTGGGCATCACAGACGTGGAATTCGTCGCCGCCGACCGGCTGGCCATGGACCGCGAGGCCGGTCTGGCCCGCGCGCGGCAGGCCGTGGACAATCTGGCCGCCTGATCCGGCCACCGCATTTTGGGACGGCCATCGTTGACTCGGTGGCCGTTTTTGCCTATGTGATCCCGGATTCCCGGAAGGATGTGCCTTCCGGTCCCCGTCCGACGCGGGGATCGCCCCCCGTCAGCGCGTTGCGCCCACGGGGGCAAGACCGCTTTGGACCGATTCAGGAGGCCCGCGATGTTCGAGAACCTGTCCGACCGGCTTGGCGGCGTCTTCGACCGCCTGACCAAGCAGGGCGCGCTCAGCGAAGAGGACGTGACCGCCGCCATGCGCGAGGTGCGCGTCGCGCTGCTGGAAGCCGACGTCTCGCTGCCGGTCGCGCGCAGCTTCGTGAAATCGATCACCGCCAAGGCGACCGGCTCGGCAGTGACGAAATCCGTCACGCCCGGCCAGCAGGTCGTCAAGATCGTCCATGACGAATTGATCAGGGTGCTGCAGGGCGAGGACGCGCCCGAGGCGCTGCGCATCGACAACCCGCCGGCGCCGATCCTGATGGTCGGGCTGCAAGGCTCGGGCAAGACCACGACCACGGCAAAGCTGGCCAAGCGCCTGAAGGACCGCGAGAAGAAGCGCGTGCTGATGGCCAGCCTCGACACCAACCGCCCCGCCGCGATGGAGCAGCTTGCGATTCTGGGCCAGCAGATCGGCGTCGATACGCTGCCGATCGTGCCCGGCCAGACGGCGGTGCAGATCGCGCAGCGCGCGAAACAGCAGGCCAGCCTGGGCGGCTATGACGTCTACATGCTGGACACCGCCGGCCGACTGCATATCGACCAGGTGCTGATGGACGAGGTGCAGGCCGTCCGCGACATCGCCGCTCCGCGCGAAACCCTGCTGGTCGTCGATGGCCTGACCGGTCAGGACGCGGTGAACGTGGCGACCGAATTCGACGGCAAGGTCGGCGTCTCGGGCGTGGTGCTGACCCGGATGGACGGCGATGGACGCGGCGGCGCGGCGCTGTCGATGCGCGCCGTCACCGGCAAGCCGATCCGCTTCGTCGGCCTTGGCGAAAAGATGGACGCGCTCGAGGCGTTCGACGCGCAGCGAATCGCCGGCCGCATTCTCGGCATGGGCGACATCGTGGCGCTGGTCGAGAAGGCGCAGGAGGTGCTGGAGGTCGAACAGGCCGAACGCATGATGAAGCGGTTCCAGAAGGGCCTGTTCAACATGAACGACCTCAAGGGCCAGCTTGAACAGATGCAGAAGATGGGCGGGATGCAGTCGATCATGGGCATGATGCCCGGCATGCAGAAGATGGCCAGGCAGGCCGAGGCGGCGGGCATGGACGACACCGCAATGCGCCGTCAGGTGGCGCTGATCAATTCCATGACCAAGAAGGAACGCGCCAATCCCGCGCTGTTGCAGGCCAGTCGCAAGAAGCGCATCGCGGCCGGCGCCGGGCTGGACGTGGCCGAGCTGAACCGTCTTCTGAAGATGCAGCGCCAAATGGCCGATACGATGAAGAAAATCGGCAAGATGGGCAAGGGCGGGATGCTGAAACAGGCGATGCGCGCAATGACGGGCAAGGGCGGCGGCCTGCCCGAGATGGGCGATGTCGATCCCGCCAGGATGGCCGAGGCGACGAAGCTGCTGCAGGATCCCAAGGGTCTGGGCGGCGATCTGTCCAAGGCCGGCCTGCCCGGCGGCTTCGGCGGCATGTTCGGCAAGAAATGATCCGGCTCTCCCCTGCTCCGACCCTGAGGACCGAACGGCTGGTGCTGCGCGCGCCCGTGGCCGCCGACTGGCCGTTCTGGCGCGATTTCGCGGCCAGCGACCGGTCGCGGTTCATCCGCCCGGCCGATTTCGACGATGGCAAGGCATGGCGGGCCTTTGGCCATGTCATCGGCCACTGGGTCATGCGCGGCTGGGGATCGTTCATCTTCACCCGTCAGGATGACGACAGCCCGCTGGGAATGACCGGTCCCTGGTATCCCGAAACATGGCCCGAACCGGAAATCGGCTGGACACTCTGGTCGCGCGAAGCCGAGGGCAAGGGCTTTGCCTGCGAAGCCGCCACGGCCGCCCGCGACCACGCCTTCGGCAGCCTCGGCTGGAAGACCGCCGTCAGTTATATCGATCCGCAGAACGCACGCTCGATCGCGCTGGCCGAAAGACTGGGCGCGACGCTGGACAAGACCGCGCGGGGGCCGGATTTCGACACGCCGTGCCTGGTCTATCGCCATCCCTGCCCGTCCCCTCGTGAAGGACATGCCGCATGAGTGATACCGCAACCCGTGCGGCGGAACTGCTGAAGGACCATCGCGCCAGCATCGACCGGCTGGACGCGATCCTTGTCTATACGCTGGCCGAAAGGTTCAAGCACACCCAGTCCGTCGGCCGCCTCAAGGCCCGGCACGACCTTCCTCCGTCCGATCCCGACCGTGAGGCGGCCCAGATCGAGCGGCTGGAACGCCTCGCGCGCGAAGCCGATCTGGACCCGGAATTCGCGCGCAAATTCCTGAACTTCGTGATCGCCGAAGTGATCCGGCACCACGAAACCCTTCAATCCTAGGCTGCGAAACGCAGCGAAACCAGCCATTTCAAAGGAGAAACTCGAATGGCCGTCAAGATCCGTCTCGCCCGTGGTGGTTCCAAGAAGCGCCCCCACTACGCCATCGTCGTCGCCGATACGCGCAAGCCGCGCGACGGCCGCTTTCTGGAAAAGCTGGGCACCTATAACCCGCTGCTGCCGAAAGACAGCGAGGATCGCGTGAAGATGGACATGGAGCGCGTTCAGCACTGGCTGGATCATGGCGCCCAGCCGACCGATCGTGTGGCCCGTTTTCTGGAATCGGCCGGCGTTCGCGACAAGGCCGACCGCAAGAACATGAAAAAGGCCGAGCCGGGCGACAAGGCGAAGAAACGCGCCGAGGAAAAGGCCGCGAAATCCGCCGCCCCGGCCGAAGAAGCCGCCGCCGAATAAGGCGGTGCAGCGACACGGCCGGCGAATCCGTCGCCGGCCATTCTTGCAGCGGGGAAAGCCATGGCCGAGGATCGCATCTGCGTCGGCGCCATCGCCGGGGCCTTCGGGGTCCGTGGCGAGGTGCGGCTGAAAAGCTTCTGCGCCCAGCCAGGCGACATCGCCGGCTATGGTCCGCTGACCAGCGAGGACGGCAAGCGCAGCTTTGCCGTGACGCTGACCCGCCCCGTCACCGGCGGCCTTGGCGCCCGCCTGTCGGGCATCACCACCCGCGAGGCCGCCGAGGCGCTGCGTGGCACCACCCTGTGGGCGCCGCGCGCGGCCCTTCCCTCGCTGCCCGACGACGAATTCTACCATGCCGATCTGATCGGGCTGGAGGTCGTCGATACCGGCGGGCAGGTGCTGGGCCGGGTGCGCGCGATCTTCGATCACGGCGCGGGCGACATCCTGGAAGTCGTGGGCAGGGACCAGATTCTGCTGCCCTTCACCCGCCAGGTCGTGCCGACCGTCGATCTGGCCGCGGGACGCATCGTCGCCGACCCGCCCGGCAGCGACCAATGACCGGCCAGCCGAAATCGCACGGCCGCCTGTCCATCGCCAGCAGCCTGCGCCCGCGCGAACTGATCGCCCCGCCACGGGTGGCGGGCGCGTGGACCGCCCATGTCGTCACCCTGTTCCCCGAGGCGTTTCCCGGCATCCTGGGCCTGTCGCTGACCGGCAAGGCCCTGACCCAGGGCTTGTGGAACCTGCACACCATCGCCCTGCGCGACCACGGGATCGGCAGGCATCGCAATGTCGATGACACGCCCGCGGGCGGCGGCGCGGGCATGGTGATCCGCCCCGACGTGATGGCCGCGGCGCTGGATCAGGCCGATCCGGCCCTGCCGGTGATCTATCTGTCGCCGCGCGGACGCCCGCTGACCCAGGCCCGCGCCCGCGCGCTGGCGCAGGGCCCCGGCGTGACCCTTGTCTGCGGCCGGTTCGAAGGCGTGGACCAGCGCATTCTGGATGCCCGCGGGATCGAGGAGATCAGCATCGGCGATTATGTCCTGACCGGAGGAGAGCTGGCCGCTCAGGTCTTGATAGACGCGACCATCCGCCTTATACCGCGCGTGCTGGGGAATCAGGCGTCGCTGGCCGAGGAATCCTTTTCCGAGGGTCTGCTTGAACACCCGCACTACACGCGCCCCGCCGAATGGGACGGTCGCAGGATCCCGGATGTCGTCATGTCTGGCAATCACGCGGCCATCGCCACCTGGAGACGCGACGAAGCCGAAAGGCTGACCAAGGAACGCCGCCCCGACCTGTGGCGGGCATACGAGGAAACCCGTATGGACCCGGCAAAGGACCGACAGCTCTCGGGCGCATCAGACCAATCGCGGAAACACCGCGAGCATGACAAGGAACCAAAGCGATGAACCTGATCGCAGAACTCGAAGCCGAGCAGATCGCCGAGCTTGGCAAGACCATCCCCGACTTCAAGGCCGGCGACACCGTTCGCGTCGGCTACAAGGTGACCGAGGGCACCCGGACCCGCGTGCAGGCCTATGAGGGCGTCTGCATCGCGCGCAAGGGCGGCAGCGGCATCGGCGCCAGCTTCACCGTGCGCAAGATCAGCTTTGGCGAAGGCGTGGAGCGTGTGTTTCCGCTGTATTCGACCAATATCGACGCGATCGAGGTGGTGCGTCGCGGCAAGGTGCGGCGTGCCAAGCTGTATTACCTGCGCGACCGCCGCGGCAAATCGGCCCGCATCGCCGAAAAGACCAATTACAAGCCCAAAGCCGACGCCTGAGAGGTCATCCGATGAAAAAAGACATCCACCCCGATTATCACATGATCGACGTCAAGATGACGGACGGGACCGTCTACCAGACCCGTTCGACCTGGGGCGCCGAGGGCGATTCGCTGTCGCTGGACATCGATCCGTCCAGCCACCCGGCCTGGACCGGCGGTTCCTCGCGCCTGATGGACACCGGCGGCCGTGTGTCCCGGTTCAAGAACAAGTATGCCGGCCTGGGCTTCTGATCGCCCCTCGCCACGCCATCGGGACGCCGCCCCTTCGGGCGGCGTCCTGCATTTCGCAAGCAGCCTTCATGCCGCCGCCGCCCCCGGTTCCACCAGGGCCACGATATCCATCATGATCGTGTTCAGCTGGAAATCCTTGGGCGTATAGACGCGGGCGACGCCCATCGCGCGCAGTCGCGCGGCGTCCTCGTCGGGGATGATGCCGCCGACGATCACCGGGACATGACCCAGCCCGGCCCCGCGCATCCGGTCCAGAAGATCCTCGATCAGCGGCAGGTGACTGCCCGACAGGATCGACAGGCCGACGACATGCGCCTGCTGATCCTGCGCCGCGGTCACGATCTGTTCGGGCGTCAGCCGGATCCCCTCGTAGGTGATGTCCATGCCGCAATCGCGGGCACGAAAGGCGATCTGTTCGGCACCGTTGGAATGCCCGTCCAGCCCCGGCTTGCCGACCACGAATTTCAGCCGCCGGCCCAGCCGCGTGCTGACCGCATCGACGGCCTCGCGGATATCCTCCAGCCCCTCGGTCCGATTCGAGGGGCTGGCCGACACGCCTGTGGGACCGCGATATTCGCCGTGCACCGCGCGCATCACGCCCGCCCATTCGCCCGTCGTCACGCCCGCCTTCGCCGCCGCGATGGATGGCTCCATCACGTTCCGTCCCCCCGATGCCGCCGCCCGCAGGGCGTCCAGCGCGGACTTGACCGCCGCATCGTCCCGGCCCGCGCGCCATTCGGCCAGCCGGTCGATCTGGTCCTGTTCGACCGCCGGATCGACGACCATGATCCCGCCATCGCCGGCCGTCAGCGGCGATGGCTCGCCCTGCTGCCAGCGATTGACGCCGACCACCACCGTCTCGCCCGCCTCGACCCGGTTCAGCCGTTCGGCATTGGCCTCGACCAGCCGCGATTTCATGTAGTCGATGGCCGCGATGGCGCCGCCCATCTCGTCCAGCAGGCGCAATTCGCCGCGCGCGCCATCCTTCAACTCGTTCACCTTCCGCTCGATGGCCGGGTTGCCGTCGAACAGATCCTCGTATTCCAGCAGGTCGGTCTCGTAGGCCAGGATCTGCTGCATCCGAAGCGACCATTGCTGATCCCAAGGCCGGGGCAGGCCAAGCGCCTCGTTCCAGGCGGGCAGTTGCACGGCGCGCGCCCGCGCGGACTTTGACAGCGTCACCGCCAGCATTTCCAGCAGGATCCGATAGACGTTGTTTTCGGGCTGCTGCTCGGTCAGGCCCAGGCTGTTGACCTGCACGCCATAGCGGAACCGGCGGAATTTCGGATCCTCGATGCCATAGCGCCGGGCGGTGATCTCGTCCCACAATTCGGTAAAGGCGCGCATCTTGCACAATTCGGTGACGAAGCGGATGCCCGCGTTCACGAAAAAGCTGATCCGCCCGACCATCTTCGGGAAATCGGCGTCGGACACCTTGCCCTTCAGGTCGTCCAGCACCGCGATGGCGGTGGCCAGCGCATAGGCCAGTTCCTGCTGCGGTGTCGCCCCGGCCTCTTGCAGGTGATAGGAACAGACATTCATCGGGTTCCATTTCGGCAGGTGCTGGCGCGTATAGGCGGCGACGTCGGTGATCATCGCCAGCGACGGTTTGGGCGGACAGATATAGGTGCCGCGCGACAGGTATTCCTTGATCAGGTCGTTCTGCACCGTGCCCTGCAATTTCGATATGTCCGCGCCCTGCTCCTCGGCGGCCGCGATATACAGCGACAGCAGCCAGGGCGCGGTCGCGTTGATCGTCATCGAGGTGTTCATCTGCTCCAGCGGGATCGCATCGAACAGGGTGCGCATGTCGCCCAGATGGCAGATCGGCACCCCGACCTTGCCGACCTCGCCGCGCGCCAGGACGTGATCGCTGTCATAGCCCGTCTGGGTCGGCAGATCGAAGGCCACCGACAGCCCGGTCTGCCCCTTGGCCAGATTGCCGCGATACAGCGCGTTCGACTTTTCAGCCGTCGAATGGCCCGCATAGGTGCGGAACAGCCAGGGCTTGTCTTTGGGGGCCATGCGGATCACCTCGCAACAATCTTCCGGTCCATGACCCGATACCGAAATATTCATACGCCGTCAATTCGCCGCAATGCGGCATGACCATGATTTTATCCGACACAAAATTACAATACAGGCCCTAAAAGGGTTGCAATGTTGCGTGACGCATTTTACGACAAGCCCGATCCCGCGCGGCGATTCTGCGTCGCGGCAAGAACAGGAGACGCTGATGGCCCTCGACGCCCCGACCCCGATCGCGCCCTATGACGCGCCCCAGAAGGATCTCTACGAGATCGGAGAGATGCCTCCCCTGGGTCATGTGCCAAAGCAGATGCATGCCTGGACCATCCGCCGTGAAAGACATGGCGAGCCTGACAAGGCCATGCAGATCGAGGTCGTGGACACCCCGGTCATCGACAGCCACGAAGTGCTGGTCCTGGTGATGGCGGCGGGGGTCAACTACAATGGCATCTGGGCCGGCCTGGGTCAGCCGATCAGCCCCTTTGACGGCCACAAGGCGGACTACCACATCGCCGGTTCGGATGCCTCGGGGATCGTCTGGGCCGTGGGCGACAAGGTGAAACGCTGGAAGGTCGGCGACGAGGTCGTGATCCACTGCAACCAGGATGACGGCGACGACGAGGAATGCAACGGCGGCGACCCGATGTATTCGCCGACCCAGCGGATCTGGGGCTACGAGACCCCGGATGGCAGCTTCGCCCAGTTCACCAATGTCCAGGCGCAGCAACTGATGCCGCGCCCGCGCCACCTGACATGGGAGGAATCGGCCTGCTACACGCTGACGCTGGCCACCGCCTACCGGATGCTGTTCGGCCATGAGCCGCACGAATTGAAACCCGGCATGAACGTGCTGGTCTGGGGCGCCTCGGGCGGCCTCGGATCCTACGCGATCCAGTTGATCAACGCCGCCGGCGGCAACGCGATCGGCGTCATCAGCGAAGAGGACAAGCGCGATTTCGTCATGGGCCTGGGCGCCAGGGGCGTCATCAACCGCAAGGAATTCAACTGCTGGGGCCAGTTGCCCAAGGTGGGCACGCCCGAATACAGGGAATGGTTTACCGAGGCGCGCAAGTTCGGCAAGGCGATCTGGGACTTCACCGGCAAGGGCAACAATGTCGACATCGTCTTCGAACATCCGGGCGAGGCGACATTCCCGGTTTCCACCCTGGTCTGCAAGAAGGGCGGCATGGTGGTGATCTGCGCCGGTACCACCGGGTTCAACTGCACCTTCGACGTGCGCTATCTGTGGATGCACCAGAAGCGCATCCAGGGATCGCATTTCGCGCATCTGAAACAGGCCAGCGCCGCCAACAGGCTGATGCTGGAACGCCGCCTCGACCCCTGCATGTCCGAAGTTTTCCCCTGGGCCGAGATTCCGGCCGCGCACATGAAGATGTATCGCAACCAGCACAAGCCGGGAAACATGTCGGTCCTGGTGCAGGCGCCAAGAACCGGCCTGCGCACGTTCGAGGACGCGCTGGAAGCCGGTCGGCGCTAGACATGCGCCGCCTTTGCGGGATCACGCCTTGACCTCGCGCAGCCTGGCCGGGCGGCATTTCCATTCGCGCACCGTCTCGCGGGGATGGCGTTCGCCCCACCTGGCCAGTTCCTGCTGACCATGAATCATGCAGGCCGTCACGCCCATGTCGATGAACGGAAGACTGCGCTCCCGGCAGGATTGCGGATCCGCCGAAAGGCAGGTGACAAACAGCAATTCGATCATCTCGGGTCCATCCTTTTACCCGGTTCCTCCCCGGTTCGGATCCCTTCGACGATCAGGATAGCGGTTGATTCGAAAAGCAGCGTCAGCGCCGCGTGAATCCGGGTTCGGGCGGGCCCCTTGCAGCGTGACAGGGCCGGCCGGGCGCGGGCTTCGGCGCGGCGCGCGGCCATCGCGGACCTAAAGCGCGGTTTCGCCCTGACGGGGGCGCCGGCATTTCCACTCTTTCACGCGGTCGCGGGGATGCGCCTCGACCCAGCGGGCCAGTTCGCTCTGGCCCTCCAGCATGCAGGTGAACAGCCCGTTCCTTTCCTCGAACAGCAGGCTGTGATCGGTGCAGACCTGCGGGTCGTCGATCAGGCAGGTCACGAAGAACAATTCGATCATGGGCATTCCTCCCTCGAGGCCATCATAGACCCTCACGGGCGACATGCCCAAAAAGTTGCGGACCATCCCGCCGAACCGACGATCCCGCCGCAGCCGGGACGGGATGCGGATCGCCGGACGCGGCAATGATTGTGGGCTTTCGCGCCGCGCCGCGATACACCGGAATCATGACCGCCGCCACCGCCTCGCCCGCCCCCGTTCTGTCGCCCGATCAGGCCGATGCCTGGGACGAATTGGCCCAGACCTTCCTTTCGGCGGGAATCGACCTCGTGGCCGAGGAAATCCGCCCCCCGGGGCCGGGCAAGGGCCGCGTCATGGCGGTGATCGGCAAGGCGGGTTCCGGCAAGACGCTGCTTCTGGCACAGATCACCGACGCGCTGCGCAAGGCGGGGGTCGATCTGGTCAGCGGCGATTACGAGGGGCGGCGGCGCAAGGACCGGCGCAGCGTCGCGGTCCTGGCGCCCACCAACAAGGCGGCCTTCGTGCTGCGGATGCGCGGCGTGCCCGCGACGACGATTCATCGCATCCTCTATACCCCGGTCTACGATCCGGAATACGAACGCATCGCCGAATGGCTGACCGGCCAGGGCGACCGCCCCACCATCGAGGGCATGACCGAAACCGCCCTGGACCGCGCCCGGGCCTTCTATGACCAGCAGGCGTCGATCCCCGGCGCGCTGGCGGCGGCGGGGCTGCGCGGATCGGATTTCATCAAGGGCTGGAAGCGGCGCGAGGACGGGCTGGATGTCGGCCTGATCGACGAGGCCTCGATGCTGGACGAAAGACAGTTCGAGGATCTGCGCGAGATCTTTCCCGTCCTGATCCTGTTCGGCGATCCGGCCCAGTTGGCGCCCGTGGGCCAGTCGGGCGAGATGGTGTTCGATCGACTGGCGGAGCGCCAGCGTCTGATCCTGAACCGCGTCCACCGGCAGGAAGATGACAGCCCGATCCTGGATCTGGCCCATGCCCTGTCCGACGAAACGCTGGATTTCGCGGGGTTCGAGCGGATGGTCCGTGACGCCGCCGCGGTCGATGACCGCGTGATCTGGGCCGAACGTGTCGAATCGGACCTGATGGCACGCAGCCCGGTCCTCGTCTGGCGCAACGCCACCCGGATCCGGCTGATCCATGCCTTCCGCACCGCGTTCGGCGCACCGGGCGACGCGCTGCTGCCCGGCGAGCCGCTGATATGCGACGGCCTGGAACTGCCGCTGAAGCACCGCAAGAAGCGCATCGACCTTGAAGCGCGGGGGCTGATCAAGGGCGCGCAGGTGGTTTATCTGGGGCCGGGGCGCAAGCCCGGCTTTTCCCGCCTGCACATGATCGGCGCCGAGGATCCGCGCCTGTCCGTGGCGAGCATCGTCAAGATCGAGATGCCCGAGGCCGAGGATCCCTTCATTCCCTTCGCCGCCCAGATGGGCGCGGCCTTCCTGCACGGGGCGGCGGTGACGATCCACAAGGCGCAGGGCTCGCAATGGCCCGATGTGCAGGTCTTCGGCCCCGACATCAGCGCCGCCGCCTGGTCGAACCGGACCGAAGCCGGGATCGCGCTGTGGAAGCGCCTGGCCTATGTTGCCATCACCCGCGCCCAGAACCGCCTGTTCTGGATCACGCGCGCCCGGCTGGCGCGGCCCTCGGCGCCTCTCGGGGTGGACGATCTGGAGGTTCCCACCCCGGCGCTGGAACTGGGCGCCGACGAGGCGTGAGGCGGGATTGCGTCCCGCGACGGCCGGGGGCGCTTCGCCCCCCGGACCCCCCGAGGGTATTGGCGCAACGAAGAAGAAGAGGTCAGGCCCTGTCGCGATCCAGCCGCGCGATGGAAAGCCGCAATGCCTCGGTCAGCGCCTCTTGCGGAAGCCCTGTCTCCCGCGCCAGCCGCATGATGCCGAAATGGACCCGCGCCAGTTCCTGATAATAGCGCGCGAAGGTGTAATTGATCGAGGCGCCCACCACCGCGCCGAAGACCGGCGCCGCCTGCGCGGCCAGTTTCTGACCCAGCGAGACCGACAGGCGCGGGGCGACCCGGCTGATCAGACCCTGCAGCGTCTGCCCGGTGACCGACAACCGTGCCGCCAGAAGGCCCAGGTCGGTGCCATCATCTTCGGCCATGGGGCCGGCGGCGGCGAAGATGCGCAGGCATTCCATCCGCACCTCGTCGCTGTCGGGGTCCAGACCATGCT
>NZMY01000050.1 GCA_002694745.1 Croceicoccus sp.
GCGAGGCCTGGAACAAGCTCGTCGATCAGCCGTGGCGCATCATGACCATCGGCCGCCGCAAATGGGCCCGTAGGTTCTGATCAGTGCAGGTTGGTATTAGACCTGCGAATATGCGTGGCGCCCAAAAGACGAAAAACGACGGGCTGCGAACAAACGCGCTAAAGATGGTTAATCGCGCGCATGAAAGTTATCGCATTACGCCTTTTGCCGTCACGACCTGAATAATAATCGCGCCTGATGCCGACCGGCCTGAAACCGTGCGCGTGATATAGGTGACGCGCCGGATTGTCGTCCCGCATTTCAAGAAAGATCTTCGAACAGCCAAGGTCAGCCGCCGTTTCAACGGCACGTTCGATCAGCCTGCCGCCAAGTCCCCTGGCGCGCGATTCGGGCCTGACCGCGATCAGCAGCAGTTCTTCCTCGTCCAATACGCGGCGCAGCAAGGCAAAGCCCGCGATCCTGTCGAAGTTGCCTGGAACGAGATTGCCGTCCTCATCGATCAGCACATAGCGCGTATCGGGCAGGACAAGCGCGCCAAGCAATTGGGAGCGGGTCCAGGCCTCGCCATAGACCGGGTCGAAGGCGGCCTCCATGACCCGCATGATCGCGTCGATAACATGCTGTTCGGCCATCAGCCCGCCTGCGTCGTGCCCGCCCGCGTCGTGTGTTCCTGCATCGGGGCTGCCGGGGCCATTCGCCGGCCCGCGCCGTTCTTGTTCGGAAGGGCGGCGTCCGGGCGGCGGCCATAGGCCGGGCGCGGATCGGGCGTCAGCAATGCGGGGGGCAGCGCGGCGAATGCGCGCGCGTCGGGCATGATCGCCAGCGCCCGGCCATCGCCGCGCAATTCGGTGAAAGCCTCCGCCCGGCTGCCCGCCACCACCTCGGCGGTCAGCGCCTGTACCGCGTCCTGCGGGCTGAGCGAGCGAGCCTCGCCCTGCGGCAGGCCATCGGCGCCGAACGACTGGACGAACCATTCGCCGTGCCCGGCATTGCTGACCACGCCGACGCATGACGCATTTGTCTCTGCCTGTGCCTGCGCCGCGATCAGCGCCAGCGTCGGATAGCCCAGCAATTGCGCATCCCAAGCCAGCGCCAGCGCCTTCGCCGCCGCCAGCCCCACGCGAATGCCGGTAAAGCTGCCCGGACCGGTCGACACCGCGATCCGCTCTGCGCGCCCGCCGCCGGGCAGTTCGCCGATCATCGGCACCAGCCGTTCGGCATGGCCGCGCCCCAGAGTCTCGCAATATCCCTCGATCAGGCACAGATCGTCGCCCCCGCCCTCGAACAGGGCGGCGGAGCAATTCTCGGTCGCGCAATCGATGACGAGCGTGCGCACGTCGAGGCAGGTCCTTTTCAGCCGACCCGTCGGATCGGGGCCGCGAAAGGCCGGATCAGGCCGCGCGAACCTCGGTCACTTCGGGGACGTAATGTTTCAGCAGACCCTCGATGCCCTGCTTCAGCGTCGCTGTCGAGGAGGGACAGCCCGAACAGGCGCCCTGCATCTGCAGGAAGACTACGCCCTCGCGGAAACCGCGATAGACGATATCGCCGCCATCGCCCGCCACGGCAGGACGCACGCGGGTTTCGATCAGCTCGCGGATCTGCGCGATCACGTCGGCGTCCTCGGGGCTGTCCTCGATGGTCTCGTCCTCGGCAGGAACCGCGAAACCGGCGGCATCGCCGCCCGCGAACAGGGGCGCTTCCGACACGAAATGGTCGAGCAGCACCGCCACCACCTGCGGCTTCAGCGCGGCCCAGTCGGTGCCCTGCGCCGCGGTGACGGACACGAAGTCGGACCCGAAGAACACGCCCGTCACGTCGCCCAGCGAAAACAGCGCCGATGCCAGCGGGGATATTTCCGCGCTTTCGGGATCGGCGAAATCGCGCGTGCCCGATGCCATCACCTGCCGCCCGGGCAGGAATTTCAGCGTGGCGGGATTGGGGGGGGTTTCGGTCTCTATATACATGGGGCCGATTTAGGCGAAGCGGCGGCGCGTTCAAGCTGTGATTGCTTGCGCATCGGCAAGCTGGCCTATGCGGCTGCGCGCAAAGGGGCGGGAATTCGCCGCATTCACTGGCGCTTCATGGCCGCCGTTCCTATACAGGCAACATGAAATTGCATTCCCGCCAGGCGCTCATCGCCGCGCTTTCCGCCCTTCTTGCCAGCACTTCGGTCCTCGTCGCGACGCCCGCGGCGGCCCAGCCCGCTCCTTCTGCCGAGGCGAAGCGCGACTGGCCGCAGGTCGAGCAGGACCGCCCATGGCTCTATCGCGGCAGCGACATCCCGGTGGACGAGGAATGGGTGTTCGGCGAGCTGGACAACGGGCTGCGCTATGCGGTCAGGCAGAACGACATTCCCGCCAATCAGGTCTCCGTCCGCGTGGCGGTCGACGCCGGTTCGATCCACGAGGCGGACAGCGAGCGCGGCTATGCGCACCTGCTCGAACATCTGGTGTTCCGCGAATCCAAGTATCTTGCCAACGGGCAGGCCATCGAACGCTGGCGCGAACTGGGCACCACGATCGGCGCGGACACGGGCGCGTTCACCTCGCCCACCCAGACCGTGTTCAATGTCGACGTTCCCGATGTCGATCAGGCCAAGCTGGGCGAAGTGTTCAAGCTGCTGTCGGGCATGGTGACGGGGCCGGTGCTGAACGACGCCAATGTCCAGACCGAATTGCCCATCGTGCTCGCCGAACGGCGCGAGCGCGGCGCGGCGGGGCGCCGTATTTCCGAGGCCACGCAGCAGACCTATTTCGCGGGCCAGCGCATCGCCGAACGCCTGCCGATCGGCACGGTCGAGACCTTGCAGGCCGCGGACGGCAAGTCGGTAAAGGCGTTCTACGACCGCTGGTACCGCCCCGACAACACGATCATCGTGGTCGCGGGCGACTTCCCCACTGCGGTGCTGGAACAGGCGGTCAAGACCGCGTTCGGCGGCTGGAAGGCCGATGGCACGGCAACTCCTGCGCCGCCCTTCGGCGATCCGGTGCCCGGCCCGAACGCGCAGACCGCGCCGGGCGCGCTGGCGCCGGTCGACAAGGTCAGCGTGATCGTCGAACCCGACCTGCCGCGCAACATCGGCTATGCGGTGATGCGGCCGTGGCGTCCGGTGGTCGACACCATCGTCTATAACGAAGGGCTGCTAACCGATCAGCTGGCCATGTCGATCATCAATCGCCGGCTGGAATCGGCGGCGCGCGGCGGTGGCAGCTTCCTTGCCGCCTCGGTGGCGCAGGACGATCTCAACCGCTCGACCGATGCGACCTTCGTGTCGATCACCCCGCTGGGGGCCGACTGGAAGGGTGCGCTGCTGGACGTGCGCGCGGTGATCAAGGACGCGATCGAAAACCCGCCCACGCAGGAAGAGATCGACCGCGAAGCGGCGGAGTTCGAGAACGCGTTCCGTGTCGGGGTGGAAACCCGCGACGTGCAGCAGGCCTCGGATCTTGTCGACAATGTGGTCGAGGCGATCAATATCCGCGAAACCGTCGCCGCGCCCGAAGTGGTGCTGGACGTGTTCGAAGGCATGAAGCCCAAGCTGACGCCCGAGGTGATCCTGATTCACACGAAGCAGCTGTTCAGCGGCGATGTCGTGCGCGGATTGATGAGCGTGCCCGACGCCAGCGAAGCGAACGAGGCCGCCTTCCGCGCCGCGCTGCTGCAGCCGGTGGAGGCCGACAATTCGGCCCGCGTCACGGGCGAGGCGATCTCGTTCGACGAACTCCCCTCGCTCGGCACGCCCGGCACGGTGGAGGCGCAGGCCGCGACCGGATTGTTCGAGATCGAACTGCTTCGCCTGTCGAACGGCGTCACCGCGATGATCTGGCCCAGCACCGCCGAACCTGGCCGCGTCAGCGTGCGCGTGCGTTTCGGCGCGGGCTATGGCGCGTTCGGTGCCGAAGACAATGCCGAGATCGCGCTGGGCGAGGTTGCGCTGATGGGATCGGGCATTGGCGAGCTCGATCAGGACGCGCTCGACCGCATTACCACGGGCCGCAAGATGGGGCTGCAATTCTCGATCGAGGACAGCGATTTCGTCTTCGCGGGCGAAACGCGTGCCGCGGACCTTGAGGATCAGCTCTATCTGTTCGCGGCCAAGCTGGCCGATCCGCGCTGGGACACCGCGCCGCTGGAACGCGCCAAGGCGGGGCTGTCGATCAGCTACGATTCCTATGCCGCCAGCCCGTCGGGCGTGCTCAACCGCGATTTCGAATATCTGCTGCGCGGCAAGGACCCGCGGTTCGAGGCACCGACGCCTTACGAATTGCAGGCCGTCAGCGCGGAGGACTTCAAGGAAACCTGGGCGCCGGTCCTCGCAAGCGGCCCCGTGCAGGTCGAGATCTTCGGCGATTTCACCCGCGAGCAAGGCATCGCCGCGCTGGAGAAGACCTTCGGCGCGCTGGCTCCGCGCGAACCGGCTGCCGCTCTGCCGCAATTGTCCACCGCGCCGCAGACCGGCGGCGAACCTTTCGTCCTTACGCACCGCGGCGACGCGGACGAGGCGGCGGCGGTGGTCGCATGGCCGACCGGCGGCGGACGCGACGACGTAACCCTGTCTCGCAAGACGCAGGTGCTGACGCAGATCTTCTCCAACCGGCTGTTCGACGCGATGCGCGAAAAGCTGGGCGCCAGCTATTCGCCCAATGTCGCCTCGCGCTGGCCGCTCGACCGCGAAACCGGCGGGTCGATCATCGCCATGGCGCAGGTCGAGCCAGACGAGGTGCAGGTGTTCTTCGACACCGCGACCAGCATTGCCGAGGATCTCGCGACCAATCCGCCCAGCGCGGAGGAAATCGCCCGCGTCACCGAGCCGCTGCGCACCTATATCGAGCGCGTGTCGAGCGGCAACGGCTTCTGGCTGAGCGAACTGGGCGGCGCCTCGCGCGATCCGCGCCGGATCGACCAGATCCGCACCATTATCCGCGACTATTCGCAGGTCACGCCCGAAGAGATGCAGGCGCTGGCGCAGCGTTTCCTCACCGGCGACGCCATGCGGGTGGAGATCGTGCCCGGTGCGACGGCAAGGGCAGGCAATGGCACGGCGGAGGCCGCTGCATCGCGCTGATGGTTGCGGCTGAAACCTTTGCATTGCGCCCCCCTCGGGGGTAAGGGCGGCCCTATTCCGACATTTCGGATGGAGTGAGAAACTGCCGCGGCACCCCAGCAGGGCGGTCCGGCAGGCGATGGAGTGACGAAGTGAACAAGACGGCGGACTGGAGCCCCGAAAGCTGGAAATCGCAGGAAGCAAAGCATCTTCCCGCCTATGCGGACGCAGCGGCGCTGGCCGATGCGGAGCACAGGCTGACCCGGTTTCCCCCGCTCATCTTCGCGGGCGAGGCACGCGCGCTCAAGGCCGAGCTTGGCGAGGTGTCGCAGGGCAAGGGCTTCCTGCTGCAAGGCGGCGACTGCGCCGAGAGCTTCGCCGAATTCCATCCCGACAATATCCGCGACACGTTCCGCGTGATCCTGCAGATGGCGGTGGTGCTGACCTTCGCCAGCAAGCAGAAGGTGGTGAAGGTCGGCCGCATGGCGGGCCAGTTCGCCAAGCCTCGTTCCAGCGATGTCGAGGTCAAGGACGGCGTCGAGCTTCCCAGCTATTTCGGCGACAACATCAACGACATCGCGTTCGAGGCGGAGGGCCGCAAGCCCGATCCCGAACGCATGATCCGCGCCTATAGTCAGGCCGCGGCCACGCTGAACCTGCTGCGCGCCTTCGCGGGTGGCGGTTATGCGAACCTGCGGCAGGTGCACCAGTGGACGCTGGATTTCATGGACCGGTCCCCGTGGGGCACGCGTTTCGCCCAGACGGCGGACCGCATCAGCGAGGCGCTGGACTTCATGGAGGCCTGCGGCGTCGATCCGGCGACCGTGCCGCAGCTGCAGGGCACCAATTTCTACACCAGCCACGAGGCGCTGCTGCTCCCCTACGAGCAGGCGATGACCCGCCGCGATTCGCTGACCGGCGAATGGTACGACACCAGCGCGCACATGCTGTGGATCGGCGACCGCACCCGTTTCGAAGGGTCGGCCCATGTCGAGTTCCTGCGCGGCGTCGGCAATCCCATCGGCATGAAATGCGGACCCAGCCTGTCGCCCGACGCGCTGCTGTCGATGCTCGACACGCTGAACCCCGGGCGCCAGGCCGGGCGGATCACGCTGATCAGCCGCTTTGGGCACGAGAAGGTGGAGGCAGGCCTTGCCCCGCTGGTCCGCGCGGTCAAGCGCGAGGGCCATCCGGTGGTGTGGTCGTGCGACCCGATGCATGGCAATGTCATCAAGACCGACAGCGGCTTCAAGACGCGTCCGTTCGACCGTATCCTGTCCGAGGTGAAGGGCTTCTTCGCGGTCCACCGGGCCGAGGGCACGCATGCCGGCGGCATCCATGTCGAGATGACCGGGCAGGACGTCACCGAATGCACCGGCGGCGCGGTCGCGATCACCGATGATTTGCTGTCGGCGCGCTATCGCACCCATTGCGATCCGCGCCTCAACGCCGCGCAGTCGATCGAACTGGCCTTCCTGCTGGCCGAGGAACTGAACGCCGAAGTCATGGCCCGCCGCGACGCGGCCTGACTCGGCGCCTCGCTTCGAGGTAAAGTTAATTTGCTCGGGGCGGGCACCATAACCCGCCTCGCGCATTTTCGGTTCATGGATGTTGCCGTTCGTTCCGCGCAGACCGGTGCCGACAAGCCTTCGGACCGGCCGAAACCCCCGCTTGCGGGACAGTTTCGGGCCACCCGCCGGCTCAGCCTCGATCTGGCAGCGCGGCTTTCCGATGCCGATGCGACCATCCAGTCGATGGAGGATGCCAGCCCCGCCAAATGGCATCTGGCGCATACCAGCTGGTTCTTCGAAACCTTCCTGCTGCGCGATCATCTGCCCGATTACCGGCTGTTCGACGATCGCTACCCGTTTCTCTTCAATTCCTATTACGAGGCCGAGGGCCAGCGCATCGCCCGCTTTTCGCGCGGCATGCTGTCGCGCCCGACGCTGGACGAGATCGTCGCCTTTCGCCGCGCCATCGACGACGCGATGGAGGTGCTGCTAGACCGCGAGGATTGCGCCCCGCTGATTGCGCTGGGCATCGCGCATGAGCAGCAGCATCAGGAATTGCTGCTGACCGACATCAAGCATGCGCTGTTCCAGAACCCGCTCGGCCCGGCGATGTTCAAGGAACTGCCCGACATGCCGCAGCACAAGGGCGAGGGCTGGATCGAGCATCAGGGCGGCATCGCACGCATCGGGCAGGATTGCGAAGGCGCACGCTTCTGCTTCGATTGCGAAGGTCCGCGCCACCGCGTCCTGCTCGAACCGTTCCGCCTGTCGCGCGGCCTTGTCACCAATGCCGAATGGGCGGCGTTCATCGCCGACGGCGGCTATCGCGATGCCTCGCTCTGGCTGTCCGACGGCTGGGCATGGGTAAACGGTGAGGGGATCGAGGCGCCGCTCTATTGGCATGGCGACGGTCATTTCACGCTGGCCGGATGGCAGCCACGCGATCCCGACGCGCCCGTCACGCATATCTCCTATTATGAGGCCGACGCCTTTGCCTCATGGGCGGGCAAGCGCCTGCCGACCGAAGCCGAATGGGAAGTCGCCGCCGCGGATGCCGATCCGGCGGCAGGCCAGCAAATGGACGAGGCGCAGGCGGCCCAGCCTGCCGCGACACCCGAACTGTTCGGAAGCTGCTGGCAATGGACGCGCTCGGCCTATCTGCCGCATCCCGGCTTTACCGCTGCGCCCGGCGCGGTCGGCGAATACAACGGCAAGTTCATGAGCGGGCAGTTCGTGCTCAAGGGCGCAAGCTGCGCCACCGCGCGCGGCCATTCGCGCCCCAGCTATCGCAATTTCTTCTACCCCCACCAGCGCTGGCAGTTCACCGGCCTGCGATTGGCACAAGACATCTAGGGAGAGTGCCATGACGGTTCAGCAGGCGCTGCGCATCGTTGACGAGGATGAGGCGGGGATCGACAATGCGTTCCGGCGCGATGTCCTGACCGGCCTGTCGGAACCGCAAAAGGCGGTCCCGGCGCGCTGGTTCTATGACGAGCGCGGATCCGAATTGTTTGAGGACATCACGCGGCTCCCCGAATATTACCCGACGCGGGCCGAGAAAGAGATCCTGCGCGCCCATGGAGGCGATTTCCGCCGCTGCATCGGCGCGGGGCGGGCCGTGGTCGAATTCGGATCGGGCAGTTCGGCCAAGACGCCGCTGCTGCTGAAGGCGATCGATCCGGCGGCCTATGTGCCGATCGACATTTCGGGCGAATTCCTCCGCTCGTCGGCGGACCGGCTGGCGGACAAGTTCCCCATGCTGCCGATCCACCCCGTCGAGGCCGATTTCACGCGCCCCGTGACCATGCCGCCAGAGATCGAGGGCGCCCCGCGGCTGGGCTTCTTCCCCGGATCGACCATCGGCAATCTCGTCCCGCGCACCGCGGTCGACATGCTGCGCGGCATGCGCGAAACGCTGGTCGCGGGCAGTCCGTCCGACAAGCCCCCGCTGCTGCTGATCGGGATGGACCGGATCAAGAGCCGCAAGGTGTTGATCCCCGCCTATGACGACGCACAGGGCGTGACGGCGGCGTTCAACCTCAACCTCCTTACCCGCATCAACCGCGAGCTGAACGGCACGATGCCGGTCGATGCGTTTCGCCACAAGGCGGTCTGGAACGACGATATCGCCCGCGTCGAAATGCATCTCGAGGCGCAGCGCGACATCGCCTTCACCGTGTGCGAGCGCAGCTTCACCATGAAGGCGGGCGAGACCATCCATACCGAGAACAGCCACAAATACGGCCGCCGCTCTGCCGCCGCGCTGCTGCTGGCGGGCGGCTGGACGCCGCTGGAGCGCTGGAACGACCATGACAGCCGCTTCATGGTGATCCTGGCGGAAGCGAGCCCGCTTCGTTCGGCGCCGTGACGGGATTTTCCCGAAGAATTCCAGGGTCAGGATTTGACCTTGTCACCCAATCTGCCCAGTATCGCAGATCTGAAGACCGCAAGAAGAGAAAAGGGGAATTTTCATGAAGTTCAAGACCGTAGCCATTATCGCATCGGCCGCCGCCTTCGCCACGCTCGGCGCCTGCGCGGAAAGCGAGCAGGAAGCACAGGAAGACCTGGTCGAGCAGCAGTACGAATCGGCTGAAGACACGCTCGAAGAGCAGGCCGATCTGGCAGAAGCCCAGGGCGACGAGATGCAGGAAGAAGCTCTCGACGCGCAGGCCGACGCCATGGGCGAAGCCGGCGACGACGCCGAAGCCGCGATGGAGTAAGTCGCAAGACGATCTGCCGTCGTTCGCGACAGGTTGATCAAAAGGGCGGCGTCCGTTTCGAACGGGCGCCGCCTTTGCTTTTGGCGTGCCGTGCTTTTGGGGTGGCCCGCAAGTCCAGCTTCACGCCCCTGATATTTGCAATTGCTTGCGCATGGTGCCGCCTTTGACTACCGCGCGCATTCCGCAGGCTGATGCGGCGGAAATTGGCGTAATTATCATTCACGAACAAGAAAGCAAATATCATGGGTTATCGGGTGGCAGTCGTTGGAGCCACGGGCAATGTCGGACGCGAGATGCTGGCCATCCTCGCCGAGCGGGCCTTCCCCTATGACGAGATCGCGGCGGTTGCCTCCTCGCGCTCGGTCGGGACCGAGATCGAGATTGGCGACACCGGCCAGATGATCAAGTGCAAGAATATCGAGCATTTCGACTTCGCGGGCTATGATATCGCCCTGTTCGCGGCGGGCAGCGGCCCCACGGCCGAATATGCGCCCAAGGCGGCGGCGGCGGGCTGCGTGGTGATCGACAATTCCTCGCTTTACCGCATGGACCCCGACGTGCCGCTGATCGTGCCGGAAGTGAACCCGGACGCGATCGACGGCTATACCAAGAAGAACATCATCGCGAACCCGAACTGCTCGACCGCGCAGATGGTCGTCGCTCTGAAGCCGCTGCACGATGCGGCCAAGATCAAGCGCGTCGTCGTCTCGACCTATCAGTCGGTGTCGGGCGCGGGCAAGCAGGGCATGGACGAGCTGTTCGAACAGAGCCGCGCGATCTTCGTCGGCGACAAGCCCGAACCGGCCAAGTTCACCAAGCAGATCGCCTTCAACGTGATCCCGCACATCGACGTGTTCCTCGACGACGGCTCCACCAAGGAAGAGTGGAAGATGGTCGCCGAGACCAAGAAGATCCTCGACCCCAAGGTCAAGGTGCAGGCCACTTGCGTGCGCGTGCCCGTGTTCGTCGGCCATTCGGAATCGATCAACATCGAGTTCGAGAACGAGATCACCGCCGAGCAGGCCCAGGACATCCTGCGCGAGGCGCCCGGCATCATGCTGGTCGATAAGCGCGAGGATGGCGGATATGTCACACCCGTCGAATGCGTGGGCGATTATGCCACCTATATCAGCCGCGTTCGTGAGGATTCGACGGTTGATAACGGCCTCGCGCTCTGGTGCGTGTCGGACAATCTGCGTAAGGGCGCCGCATTGAACGCGGTGCAAATCGCGGAATTGTTGGGCCGCCGGCACCTCAAGAAGGGCTGATGGTCCATGGCAGCCCCCTCCATCACCGGAAGCCATGTGATGGAGGGCGGCTGCCAATGCGGCGCGGTCCGCTATCGCGTCGAGGTCTCTGACAACGAGGCCTATCTGTGCCACTGCCGCATGTGCCAGAAGGCGACCGGCGGCGTGTCGATCGCGTTCAAGAACGTCGATACCACCGGCCTTGTCTGGACTGGCGAGCCGCAATGGTATGAAAGCTCTCCCATCGCGCATCGTCCGTTCTGCGCAAAATGCGGGACGCCGCTGGGTTTCGGCTTTCTCGGCAGCCAATATCTGGACCTGACCGTCGGCAGCTTCGACGATCCCGCCTTTTTCGTGCCCACCTCGAACTGCGGGATCGAGAGCAAACATGCCGCGTGGGAGGACACCAGCCATCTGCCGGGCGTGAAGGTCACCGAACTGGACAGCGCGATCAAGGCGTGGGGCAAGGCGGGGCTGAAGGTTCCTGACTGAATGCCTGCTCCCGTTCCCGATCGAGCCGGTTGCCGATCGAAAGGGGCAACGGGATTGGCGCGGGCGGCAAAGGCCGCTAGGCACGCTGCATGACCGACAGTTCAGAAATCCATCTCGTCCGCGACGACATCGAGGCGCGCGACGGCACGCAGCTCGCCGTGTGGCGCATGGATGCGCCCGATCCGAACGGCCGCACGCTGGTGCTGGTCCACGGGCTGTTTTCCAGCGCGGAGATGAACTGGATCAAGTTCGGCCATGCCCGCACGCTGGCAGAGGCCGGGTTCAACCTGATCATGCCGGACCTGCGGGCGCATGGCGAAAGCGGAGCGCCGCACGATCCGGCCTGCTATCCGCCCGGCGTGCTGGTGAACGATCTGGAAGATCTGCTCGCCCATTACGCGCTGGACGCGGAGGGGGCCGAATATGACCTCGCCGGATTCTCGCTGGGCGCGCGCACGGTGCTGGGCGGCGCGATCGCGGGGCTGACGCCGCGGCGGCTGGCGCTGGTGGGCATGGGTCTGGAAGGCCTGCTCGATTTCCGCCGCCGCGCAGGGTTCTTCATCGACGCCATCGACAATTTCGACACGGCAAAGCGCGGCGACGACCATTTCTTCGCGGTGTCCTTCATGAAATCGATGAAGGTCGACCGCGTGGCCGCGCGCCTGCTGCTGTCGTCCAGCGGGCTGGCGCTCGACAAGGCGCAGCTGTCGGTGCCGCAAATGCCGGTGCTGGTGCTGTGCGGGACCGAGGATGACGACAACGGATCGGCCGAGGCGCTGGCCGAGGCGCTGCCCGACGCGCGGATCGCATGGATGCCCGGCACCCACATGACCAGCGTCACCGAAAAGGCGCTGGGCCGCGAATTGGCGGAATTCTTCAGCGCCTGATCGCGCCGCAGCCTAGCGGAACGGCGGCTCGTTGAACGCGCGCAGCTTGCGGCTGTGCAGGCGTTCGCCCTCGGCCTTCAGCAATTCGCAGCTTCGGATGCCGATCTGCAGATGGCCCGCAATGGCCTGCTCGTAAAAGCGGTTGGCCTGTCCCGGCAGCTTCAGCTCGCCATGCAGCGGCTTGTCCGACACGCATAGCAGCGTGCCGTAGGGGACGCGGAAGCGGTAACCCTGCGCCGCGATGGTGGCGCTTTCCATGTCGATCCCGACCGCGCGCGACAGCGACAGGCGGTGGCCGGTCTTGCCGACCTGCAGTTCCCAGTTGCGGTCGTCGGTCGTGACGACGGTGCCGGTACGCATGCGGCGCTTCAGATCCACGCCCTCGGTCCCGCTGATCTCCTCCGCCGCCCTGGCCATGGCCTGCTGCACCTCGGCAATGGCAGGCAGGGGGATCTCGGGCGGAAGCACGCTGTCGAGCACGTGATCGTCGCGCAGATAGGCGTGGGCCAGCACGTAATCGCCGATCTTCTGGCTGTCGCGCAGCCCGCCGCAATGGCCGATCATCAACCACGCCTCGGGCCGCATCACCGCCAGATGGTCGGTGATCGTCTTGGCGTTGGAAGGGCCGACACCGATATTGACCAGCGTGATCCCGTCGCCGCCAGGCGCGATCAGGTGATAGGCGGGCATCTGGTGCCGCCGCCAGGCGGTGTCCGACAGCAGGCTGCGGGCATTGTCGCGCCTTTGGTCCAGATAGAGCCCGCCCGCACCCGACAGCGCGGTGAAATTCTGTCCGTCCAGCTGCTGCGCCGCCCAGTCGACGAATTCGTCGACATAGCGGTGATAATTGGTGAACAGCACGAAACGCTGCACATGTTCGGGATTGGTGCCGGTGTAATGCTGCAGCCGCGCCAGGCTGAAATCGGTGCGCAGCCCGTCGAACAGCGACAGCGGCATCGGATCGTCCTGCGCGACGACATCGACGCCGTCGGCAATCTCGTCCCCGATCAGCGCCAGTTCGGTCGCCGGGAAATGATGCGCCAGCTCGCGCGGCGACACGCTGGCAAGGTCGGTCGCTGCCCCCTCGCCAGACCATGGGCCGTCGAGCACATAGGGAAACGGGATTTCCTGCCGCGAGGGACTGACCCCGACCTCGATCTCGTGATCCTCCATGATCAGCGACAATTGCTCGCGCAGATAGGGGGCGAACAGGCGGGGGCGGGTGATCGTGGTCTGATAGCGTCCCGGCCGCGTCAGCCGCGCGAAGGACCGGCTGACCTCCGAAGGCTTGCTGCTGCCCGAATAGCGCAAGCGCAGCTGCGGATAGGCATAGGACCCGTCGTTGCGGCGCGACCGGTCGGGCAGGGTGCCGTCCGCGGCATAGGCGATCATGTCCTCGCGCAGGGTCTGGCGCGCGGTGTCGTACAGCCGGGTCAGTTCGGCAATGATGTCGTCGGGCGTGTTCATCGACAACAGCTAGCGCCCCGAATCTGACATTTCAAAGGCAGGATCGCGGTTGCGGACGATATTCCTGCAAAAAGGGCGCGGACAGCCAAGCCGTCCGCGCCCTTCCTGATACTCGTCAAGACGGCAGAGAGGCCGATCAGGCCTGCTCTTCGTCCTCGCCCTCGGCGGCTTCGCCCTCTGCGTCGGCATCGGCGAACTCGCCAGGCTCTGCATTGGGGTCGCGCTCTTCGGTGAAGCCGGTCTGTTCGGCGGCTTCTTCCTCGAACATCGCGGCCAGCACGTCGACGCCTTCCGACTGAAGCGAGGCTTCGTCGTCCGAGCGGGCGACATTGGCCTTGATCGTCACATGCACCTCGGGGTGCAGCGCGATGGTCACGTCGAACATGCCGATGGTCTTGATCGGCGCGCTCAGGATGACCTGCTTCTTGTCGATGTCGTGGCCCTTTTCATTGAGGGCCGCGGTGATGTCGCGAACGTTGACCGAACCGTACAGCTGGCCGGCGTTCGACGACGCGCGGATCAGCACGATCTCGGTGCCGGCAACCTTCTCACCGGCCTTTTCGGCTTCGGTGCGGCGCTCGGCGTTCTCGGCTTCCAGACGCTCGCGATTGGCTTCGAAGACCTTCTTGTTCGCCGCATTGGCGCGAAGGGCCTTCTTGTTCGGGAGCAGGAAGTTGCGGGCGTAGCCGTCCTTGACGGAAACCACGTCACCGATGGTGCCGAGCTTCTCGATACGTTCCAGGAGGATGATGTCCATGGGTCAGGCCCTCCTTACTTGACGATGTAGGGCAGCAGGCCGATGTGGCGTGCGCGCTTGATCGCCTTGGACAGCTCGCGCTGCTTCTTGGCGGATACGGCGGTGATGCGGCTCGGCACGATCTTGCCACGCTCGGACATGAAGCCCTGCAGCAGGCGCACATCCTTGTAGTCGATCGCGGGCGCATTCTTGGCTGCGAAAGGGCAGCTCTTGCGGCGGCGGAAAAACGGACGGGCCATCTCAGCGATCTCCCTTGCGGCCGCGGCGTTCGCGGTCGTTCTTGCGCATCATGACCGACGGGCCACCTTCGTGTTCCTCGACCTTGATGGTCATGTAACGGATCACGTCCTCGTTGATGCGGGTCTGGCGCTCCAGCTCCTCGACAACCTTGGCGGGCGCGTCGATGTTCAGCATCACATAGTGAGCCTTGCGGTTGCGCTGGATCTTGTAGGCGAGGTTCTTGAGGCCCCAGGTCTCGGTCTTCACGACCTTGCCCTCGTTCGCCTCGACAATCTCGGTGGCGGTGTTCGCAAGCGCATCGACCTGGCTCTGAGAGAGGTCCTGACGCGCAAGGAACACATGCTCGTAAAGCGGCATGCGCTTGTTCCTTCGTCTGTGCCGATCGCTGACCCTCGCCCCCATGGCGAAAGGCCCCTCCGGCTTTCTTTCAAGATTTCCGTCAGGCTGGTTCCGCCGCGGATTCGCGCGTCGGGCTCTGCCGGAAAGGGCGCGCCATACAGCGTCTGGCCGCAAATGCAAGCGCGCAGCGTCCGGCGAAACCCTTCGACTGCGTGCGATTGCCGTCTAATTTGGCACCGCGAATCGCAAGGGGGCAGGACTTGGGCAGCATATCACACGATCGCGCAACGCCGGACCAGCCCGCACCCGCGCCGCGCATAAGGCCCGTCACCTCGGACCGCATCGCCAGCCTCGACATCGTGCGCGGTTTCGCGGTGCTGGGGATCCTTGCCGCCAATGTCGTCGGCTTTGCCCGCACCGGACCCTATTACTATTGGGGCATCCTGTACCCGCACGGCTTCTGGGAGGAGGCGGGCTGGCTGATCCAGTACCTCTTCCTCGACGGCAAGCTGCGCGGGCTGTTCGCCTTCCTGTTCGGCGCAGGCATGGCGATCTTCGTCGACCGCGCGGCGGCGAAACGCGGCATGGTGGGCGCGCTGCTGCTGCAGGGGCGGCGCCTGCTGTGGCTCGCGCTGTTCGGGGCGGCGCATTACTACCTGCTGTTCTTTGGCGACATTCTGCTGGATTACGCGGTCGTCGGGCTGGCCGCGATGCTGTTCCTGCCGCTGGGCACCCGCGCCCTGCTGTTCTTCGGCCTGTTCGCCAGCTTCTACATGGGCATCATGGGCGCCATCGCCCTGTTTCCCGCCAGCGAACTGTCCGCGCTGTCCGCGCCGCCCGCCAGCGAAATCCGGCAGGATTACGAAGCGCAGGTAGAGGCCATGCGCGCCCAGAGCAATGCCAGCGACGCGGTCCGCCAGACCGGCAGCTTTGCCGACATCATGGCGTGGCGGCACAAGACGCGCAGCATATGGGACCGCATCGCCTTCATGCCGATATCGGGGCCGGCCTATCTGGGCCTGATGCTGTTGGGGGCGGCGCTGTACCGTCTGGGCTTCTTCTCGGGCGAATGGAACAGGCGCGCGATGATCGTGTGGGGCCTTGGCGGGATTGCCGCCTCGCTATTGCTGACCCTGCCGCTGGGCCTGATGGCGATGCGTTACGATCATTATCCGGCGGTCAGCTATTGGGTGCAGTTCGGCCCGACCTCGCTGCTGCGCCTGCCGATGATTGTGGGCTATGCGGCGCTGCTGATCGCGTTCACGCCCATGCTCGCGCGCAGCGGGTTCGGGCAGAGGCTGGCCGCGGCGGGGCGCATGGCGTTCAGCAATTACATCCTCAGCTCGGTCATGATGGGGATCGTGTTTCTCGGCTGGGGGCTGGGTCTTTACGGCGACTGGCACCGGCTGTCGCTGTGGGCATGGTCGGCGGGCGGCATGGGCCTGATGCTGCTGTGGTCGCGCCCGTGGCTGGACCGGTTCCGCTTCGGCCCGCTCGAATGGCTGTGGCGCTGCCTGACCTATATGCGGCTGTTCCCGATCCGCCGGTAAGTTCATTTGCCAGCCACGGTTCGCCTGCTAAATGGTGCGGATAGTCTCATCCGAAAGGAAATTCCGTCCCGATGCGCAAGCTGATCCTTGCCGCCGCCCTTGCCGGCTGTGCCATCCATGTCGTTCCAGCCAGCGCCCAGGAAGGGGCGGCCCAGGAGGGCGCCGCCCAGACGCGCGTCCTGTCGCCCGCCGAACGCGCCGATCCCGCCGCCGCGGCGATCGACGCCGACCAGATCGCCGCCACCGTCACCTTCCTCGCCGACGATCTGCTGCAGGGCCGCGACACGGGCAGCGAATATTACGACATCGCCGCCGCCTATGTCGCCTCGCGCTACATGGCCATGGGACTACAGCCTGCGAACGACGGCAGCTTCATGCAGGACATCACTTTCCGCACCGCCAGCAACGAAACGGCCGCGCTGTCCTTTATCGCGCCCGATGGCGTGGTCACGCTGGAACCGGGCACGGATTTCGTCGCGGGCGGCAGCTTTACCGAGCAGCAGGTGGAGCTGACCGCGCCGATGGTGTTCGTGGGGCAGGGCATCCATAGCCCCGAAAACGGCATCGACGATTACGCGGGCGTCGATATCGCGGGCAAGATCGTGGTCGCCGTGTCGGGGACGCCCAAGACAGTTCCGGGCGAGATCGCCTCGACCCTCGCCAATACCAAGACGAAATATGCCAGCGAAAACGGCGCGGTCGGATTGATCTCGATCCGCAGCCGCGAATCGCTCAAGAGCATGTCGTTCGACAAGCTCGTCACCTATCTGAAGGAGCCGAGCGAGACCTGGGTCGGCCCTGACGGCAAGGCGAATGTGCAGGACCCCAATCTGCGGTTCCAGGCCTATATATCGCCCGAAACCGCTAAGCGCCTGCTGGCGGCGTCCGGCAAGGATCTGGACGAATTGCTGGCGGTCTATGACGATCCCAAGGCGAAAAGCCGCCCCGCCGCCTTCGACATGACGGGCGAGGCGACCGCCAGGGTCACGACCAAATGGGACGACAAGACCAGCGCCAATGTCGTCGCCATGCTGCCCGGATCGGATCCCGATCTGGCGGACGAATATGTGGTGATGAGCGCGCATCTGGACCATGTCGGCAACCATCTGACCGATGCGCCCGGCGAAGGGGGCGAGGGCGAAGACACCGACACGATCTATAATGGCGCGATGGACAATGCGACCGGCGTCGCCACCATGCTGGAGGTCGCCCGCGTCATCGCGATGGGCCCGAACCGTCCCCGCCGACCGATCCTGTTCGCCGCGGTCACCGCGGAGGAAAAGGGCCTGCTGGGTTCCGAATATCTCGCCCGCAATTTCGTGCGCGATGACGGCAAGCCGGTCGGCGTCGTCAATTTCGACATGCCGGTGCTGCTATACGATCTAGCCGATGTGGTCGGGTTCGGAGCGGAGAATTCGACGATGGGGCAGACGCTGATCCGGGCGGGCGCGGCGACCGGCATCGGCGTATCGCCCGATTTCCTGCCGGAAGAGAACCTGTTCGTCCGCTCGGACCATTACAGCTTCGTCAAGGAAGGCGTGCCCGCGTTGTTCCTGATGACGGGTGTGCAGAACGGCGGCAAGCAGGCCTTCACCGACTTCCTCGGCACCCATTACCACAAGCCGAGCGACGATCTGAACCTGCCGCTCAACTGGGAATCGGCGCGCAAGTTCGCGCTGCTCAATTACGAGATCGTGAAGATGACCGCCAATGCCGACCAGCCGCCGATGTGGTACGAGGGCAATTATTTCGGCGAAACCTTCGCGCCGGACGCGCCCCGCGCACCGGCGCTGGCTGCATCCGAACCGGCGGAGTGATCATCTAGTCCAGCCGGTCCAGAATGGCGCGCGCGAAAGTGCTGAGCGTATCGTCGCGCGCGCCCATCACCACGATGCGGTCGCCGGCCTGCGCGATCTCGACAATGCGGTCGCCGCAATCCTCGCGCGATGCGAAATGCTCCGCATCCTTGCCCGCGTCGCAGATCCATTGCGCAAGATCGGCCCCGCCGATGCTGCGGTCCACGGTGCCGCCGAAATAGGCCGGGTCGCACAGGATCACCCGGTCGTCGCCGTCCAGTTCCTCGGCAAAGACCTCTGCCAGTTCGCGCCCCATCTGTCGGATCGGACCGAAGCCGTGCGGCTGGAAAAAGGCGATCACGCGGCCCGGATGCGCCCTTAAAGTGCGCAAGGTTGCGCGCACCTTGTCGGGGTTATGACCGAAATCGTCGATCACGGTGATACCCGATGCGCTCGTCCCGACGATGTCGAACCGCCGCGCCAGACCGGTGAAGCCGCCCAGCGCCTTCACCGCGACATCGAAATCGACCCCCACCGCCATCGCCGCCCCCAGGGCCGCCAGCGCATTGGACAGATTGTGCCGTCCGGGCACCTGCAACGACAGTTCCGCCTCGCGCCCCTCGGCGCGGTCGAGCACAATAGCGCCGATCCCGCGCGCTTCCTCGCGGATCGAACCCGCCGCCACGCCGATCCGCGCATCCGCCGCGTCGATCCCATAGGTGATCGCCGATCTCGCCCGTCCGGCCAACGCCAATGCTTCCGCATCGTCGGCGTTGATCACGGCCATGTCCGACACGGCAAGGTAATCACCAAACAGCACGCGCAATTCGTCCATGCCCTTGTGGTCCAGCGTCACGTTCAGCAGCACCGCCACGCTGGGCCGGTAGAGCGCGATCGACCCGTCGCTTTCGTCCACCTCGGACACGAAGGAGCGCCCGTCGCCGACCCGCGCACTGGCGAACAGCGCGTCATCCGACCGGAAGTTCTTCATCACCGCGCCGTTCATGATGGTCGGATCGCGGCCCGCCTGCGTCAGCACCCAGCCGGTCATGCCCGTCACGGTCGACTTGCCGCTGGTCCCGCCGATGGCGATGCTGCGCTCCGCACCGTTGAACAGGGCGGACAGCAATTCGGCGCGGCTCATCCGGTCGCAGCCCAGTTCAATGGCGCGGCGTACTTCGGGCACGGTGTCCTCGATCGCGGCACTGGCGACAAGGATCTGGTCGCCGCTGGTGATGCCGCTGCCGTCCTGCGGGTACAGGTCGATGCCCTGATTCGCGATCCATGCGAATTTCTCGGGGCTTCGACCCTGGTCGAAACTGCGGTCCGATCCGGCAATCGCAGCGCCGCGCCCGCGCAGGATGCAGGCCAGCGGCAACATCCCCGACCCGCCGATGCCACAGAAGAAGAACGGGCGCTTCAGCAGCGCGGAAAGATCGCTATCGCTCATGCCGTTCGTCGCTATTGAAGCAGGCCGCGCTTGGCAATGCGCGCCGGCCGCCCTAGCACTGCTTTTCATGATCCGCGTCGCCATCTGTGCACCGTCCGCCTCGCTTCCACGCGAACTCGCAACGCAGGTCACGGCGGTCGCCGCGGGCTTCGGCGACGTCGAACTCCATTTTCACGAGCAATGCTTTGCCGAACAAGGGCATTTCGCCGGACCGGACGAGCAGCGACTGGCCGCGCTGGTCGAATGCGCGAACGATCCGAACTATGACGCGGTCTGGTTCGCGCGCGGCGGTTACGGATCGAATCGCATCGCGGGCGATGCCATCGCGCGCATGGGGCCCGTCGCCAACGGCAAGATCTGGCTGGGCAGTTCGGACGGCGGTTACCTGCTGGGCGCGCTCTACCGGGCGGGGATCGGCAGGCCGGTCCATGCGCCCATGCCGCTCGACATCAAGCGCGAGCACGGCGCGGATGCCATCGGTTCGGTGCTGTCGTGGCTGTCGGGCGATCTGGGCGGGCTGGAGCCGCATCTGGACGGCAGGCCGACGGCGGCCTTCAACCTTATGACGCTGGCCATGCTGTCGGGCACGCCGCTGATGCCGGACCTGTCGGGCCATGTCGTAATGGTCGAGGAGGTGAGCGAATATCTCTATTCGGTCGACCGCCTGTTCTTCCACGTGACCGAGGCGCTGCCGAAATCGGTGCTCGGCCTGCGGCTGGGGCGGGTCAGCGACGTGCCCGAAAACGACCGCGAATTTGGCATGACGGCGGAAGAGATCGCCCGTCACTGGTGCGCGCGTTCGGGCATCGCCTTTCTGGGCGAGGCCGATATCGGCCATGACGCGGCCAATCGCATCGTCCCCTTTGGCATCACCGACCGCGAGGCGCCGCTGGGTCTTTCCGGTTTCTCCCTTGGCAAGCCGCGCTCTTGGCAATAACGCGCCCCTTTCGATAAGCCCGCTCGAGAGGAGAAACAAAATATGCGCGCATTCGTGTTCCCGGGACAGGGCAGCCAGAAAATCGGCATGGGCATGGAACTCGCCGCCGCCAGCAGCGCCGCGCGCGAAGTGTTCGAGGAAGTGGACGACGCGCTGGGCCAGAAACTGGCCGCGATCATGGCCGAAGGGCCCGAAGAAACGCTGACCCTGACCGAAAACGCCCAGCCCGCGATCATGGCGAACGCCATCGCCACGCTGCGCGTGCTGGAACGGGATTTCGGCATCGTGCTGGCGGACAAGGCCGATTATGTCGCGGGCCACAGCCTTGGCGAATATACCGCCCTGTGCGCGGTCGGCGCGTTCTCGCTCTCCGACACGGCGCGGCTGCTGAAGCTGCGCGGACGCGCGATGCAGGCGGCGGTGCCGGTCGGCATGGGCGCGATGTGCGCCCTGCTGGGCGGCAGCGTCGCAGATGCCGAGAAACTGGCCGAGGAAGCCGCGACCGATCCCGCCACCGGCGTGAAGGAAGTCTGCACGCTGGCGAACGACAACGATCCCACGCAGGTCGTGCTGTCGGGCCATGCGGGCGCGATCGAGCGGGCGATCGTGCTGGCCAAGGAGCTTGGCTTTCGCCGCGCGGTGCCGCTGCCCGTATCGGCCCCGTTCCACTGCCCGCTGATGGAACCCGCCGCGGCCGAGATGGACAAGGCGTTCGAGACGACCATGCCCCATCCCCCGCGCCTGCCGGTATTCGCCAATGTCACCGCAAAGCCGGTCGCCGACCCGGAAGAGATCCGCAAGCTGCTGGTCGCGCAGGTCATGGACCGCGTCCGCTGGCGCGAAAGCATGGGCGCGATGGCCGATGTCGGCGTCATCCGCTTTGTCGAGCTGGGCGGCAAGGTGCTGGCCCCGATGATCAAGCGCTCGACCACCGATACCGACGTCGTCAGCGTCGTCACCATGGAAGATTGCGAGGCGCTGGCGAAGACCCTGTAAGGGCCGCCGCGCTTTCCCGAAACGAGAGGATACCAAGATGTTCGACCTTACCGGCATGACCGCCCTTGTCACCGGCGCCAGCGGCGGCATCGGTTCCGCCATCGCGCGCAGCCTTGCCAGCCAGGGCGCGCGGCTGGCGCTGTCGGGCACCAACGCGGCCAAGCTGCGCAGCTTTCGCGAGCAGCTGAACGACGAAATTGGCGGCGATCACGTCGAAATCACCTGCGACCTGTCGAACCCGACGCAGGTCGAGGAACTCGTTCCCGCCGCCATCGACACGCTGGGCAAGCTCGACATCCTCGTCAACAATGCCGGCATCACCCGCGACGGGCTGATGATGCGCATGAAGGACGAGGACTGGGATCAGGTCATGCAGGTGAACCTCAATTCCGCGTTCCGCCTGATGCGCGCCGCGACCCGCCCGATGATGAAGGCGCGGTTCGGGCGCATGATCTCGATCACCAGCGTCGTCGGTACCACCGGCAATCCGGGCCAGATGAACTATTCCGCGGCCAAGGCGGGCCTGACCGGCCTGACCAAGAGCCTTGCGCAGGAACTGGCCAGCCGCAACATCACGGTGAATTGCGTCGCCCCCGGCTTCATCCGCACCGCGATGACCGACGTGCTGCCCGACGACCAGAAGGCCGCATTGAACGGCCGCATCCCGATGGGCCGCATGGGCGAGGGCGACGATATCGGCGCGGCGGTCGCCTATCTGGCGTCGAAGGAGGCAGGCTATGTCACCGGCCAGACGCTGCACGTGAATGGCGGCATGGTCATGATCTGAGCCTTATCGGGGACCTGTCGTTCTTACGGGGCGTTTGTCCTCCCTTCGGGGCGTTTGTCTTCCCTGCGGGGCAGGGTAGCCGACTTGGTTTGACTTCGCGGCTCTTGCTTGCGACGATAGAGGTCAAAGCGGTGCGTGCGCTGGCCCGATGGCCGCGCGGCGCCTGTCGAGCGGCGCTTCCCTCAGCGCCGGAACCCTGAAGATCCAAGGAAGACCTCATGGCCACTCCCAAGACCGGCGACATCGTCGTCATCGATTTTTCCGTAAAGACCGCAGACGGCAGCGTCGTCGGCGGCACCGACCAGAACGGCCCGCAGACCGTCACCATGGGCAAGGGCGAGATCATGCCCCAGATCGAGGCCGCTCTTGAAAACATGGAAGAAGGCGCGCAGCAGGACGTCACCATCGTGTCCGAGCAGGCCTTCGGCCCGCGCCGCGAAGAGCTGATCATAGAGATCCCGCGCTCCACCCTGCCGCCCGAACCCGCGCCGCAGCCCGGCATGACGCTGGCCGCCAAGCAGCAGGACGGCAGCGAAATGAATCTCACCATCACCAAGGTCGGCGATGAGACGGTGACCGCCGACGGCAACCACCCGCTGGCAGGCGAAGACCTGACCTTCGGCCTCAAGCTGGTCGAGATCAAGCAGGCCGCCTGACCCGGCCTCGTCCTGCAACAGGATGCCTGGCGAAAAGATACTGGCGAAAAGCTATTGGCGCCCCGCAAGGTCACGGCCTTGCGGGGCGTTTTCGTGACTGCTGCGCATCGGGGCATTCCGGACGCGCGGCACCCGTTCCGCGTGGGCATTTTCGATCTTCGCCCGGTAACCGGAGTTGAGTCCGATCCCGCCCCGATCCGGTTTCAGAACCGGAATGTCGCGCCGATGATCGGTCCGGTTCGCGCGATATTCCGCCCGGCGGGCCGCGACCATCGGGGTTATGCTGATGTGCCGGTACAGGCAGCGTGCGCTGTCCTACACCGGGCGGGGGCGCTACGACGGCGTCATGCAAGGCCGTCATCCCGCAGCACACGAAGATTTTCCCCGGCACCCCATGGTGTCACCTTTGGCCGCCAGGCCCAGCGATTGTGCGGTGCGAAGCCGGGTTACAGCACCTGTAGGATGTGTCACCTTTGTCACTTTTCGCGGGGCTTATCGGGAAGCGCCCGCGCAGCGCACCGCCGCTATCACCGGCTTTTATCCCCAGAATCGACTTGTTCGCGTTCCGTTCGCCTTGTTCGCAAATGCCCATCCGCTAGGAAAGTTCGACCGAAATTCTCGTCCGGTCGGGTTTCCATTCGCCGCCGGGCTTAGGGGGATCTGATTGAAATGAAGGCGACGATCGAACGGGCAACCCTGCTGCACAGCCTGTCCCACGTGCAGTCGGTGGTGGAACGCCGCAACACGATCCCCATTCTCTCGAACGTGCTGATCGAGGCTTCGGCCGACGGCAATGTCCGGCTGATGGCGACCGACCTCGACCTGCAGGTGGTAGAGGTGATGCCCGCCGCCTCGGTTGAAGGCGCGGGCGCAATCACCGTATCGGCGCATCTGCTGTTCGACATCGCGCGCAAGCTGCCCGACGGCTCACAGGTCAGCCTTGAGACGAGCGAGAACCGCATGATCGTCAAGGCGGGGCGAAGCCGGTTCCAGCTGCCGACCCTGCCGCGCGACGATTTCCCCGTCATTGTCGAGGGCGACCTGCCGACCAGCTTCGAGCTTCCCGCCGCCACGCTGGCGCAGATGATCGACCGCACGCGCTTTGCCATCAGCACCGAGGAAACGCGTTATTACCTCAACGGCATCTTCCTGCATGTCGCGGATGACGGCCCGAACGGCTCGGCGCAGCTGAAGGCGGCGGCCACCGATGGCCACCGCCTCGCGCGCTTTACCATCGTGCGCCCCGACGGGGCAGAGGGCATGCCCGACGTGATCGTGCCGCGCAAATGCGTCGCCGAACTGCGCAAGCTGCTGGAGGAATCGCTCGACACCAATGTCGCGATCGACTTGTCGGCATCGAAGATCCGCTTCACGCTGGGCGGCGAGAGCGGCATCGTGCTGACCAGCAAGCTGATCGACGGCACCTTCCCCGACTACAGCCGCGTGATCCCGACCGGCAACGACAAGCTGCTGAAGGTCGATCCCAAGAGCTTTTTCGCAGGCGTCGACCGCGTGGCGACCATCGCCACCGAAAAGACCCGCGCGGTGAAGATGGCGCTCGACACCGACCGGGTGACGCTGTCGGTCACCAGCCCCGACAACGGCACCGCGGCCGAGGAACTGGCCGCCGATTACGGGGCCGAGGGTCTGGAGATCGGCTTCAACGCCAACTATCTGAAAGACATCCTCGCACAGATAGAGGGCGACAATGTCGAACTGCACCTCGCCGATGCGGGCGCGCCCACGCTGATCCGCCAGAACGCGCAGAGCCCGGCGCTTTACGTGCTGATGCCGATGCGGGTGTAGCCTTCGCGGCTTTCTTCATCCCGGAGAAAGCCCGCTTCGTCCAGATGACGATCCCGCAGAACTTGCGCGCCCCGTGCCCGACCGGCATGGGCCGGCAAATGGACGGAGACACCGAATGAAACGCCCAATGAAGCGCCCCATGAAGCGCCCAATAAAGCACGGGTCCATGGCCGCGGCCATGACCGCCAGCGTCGCCCTTGCCGCCCCCGCGGCCCACGCACAGGGCGCGACCAATCCCGATATTCGTTGCGCGGCATGGGCCATGCTGGCCAGCGCGCAGGAGCAGGACGAGGGGCGCAAGAACGCGCTTGGCTTCATGATGGCCTATTTCATCGGCCGCTATGAACAGGCGTCCGGCGGCAAGATCGAGGCGCAGATCACGCCGCAGACGATGGAAGACCTGCTGGGCGACGTGGACGAGGCGAACAAGGTCTGCGCGCCGCGCGCGACCGATTTTGGCCAGCGCCTGCAAAGGACGCTGCAAGGCATGCAGGCCCCCAACGAGGCAGCGCAGGGCCGATAGGGCAATGATGATCGCGCCGGTCAGCGGCCGGCGCGGATCATTTCCTCGATCAGCGTGAACTTCTCGCGCGGAGCGCCCGAACGGGCGGCGGCAATCTCGGCTTCCTCGATCTTCTGCCAGTCGCGGAAGGTCACAATATCCAGCTGCCGCTCTGCCGCCAATGCATCAAAGCCGGGCCGACCGGCCTTGCTCTCGGGTCCGATCGCCCCGCTGTCAATATCCTCCGCCAGCTTGGCGATGATCGCGAAACCGTCGGGCTTGTTGGTGCCGATGGTCCCCGTCGGTCCGCGCCGCGCCCAGCCGACGCAATACAGCCCGCCGGTTTCGGGCGAGACCGATATGCGCCCCTCGTCACTGGCGAAGCGGCCAGCTTTCTCGTCGAAGGGAACGCCGGGGATCGCCGCGCTGCGATAGCCGATCGCCGAAATGACAAGGTGGCACGGCACCATATAGGTCTGGCCCGTGCCCGACAGCGTGCCGTCGATGATCTGGGTGCGCTCGACCTCCACTCCTTCGACCCGTTCGCTGCCGATGATGCGGACGGGGCGGGCATAGAAGTCGAAAGTGATCCGCAGCGGCTTGTCAGACGGTTTCGCCGCAAATTGCCGCAACCATTGAACCGATTTGCGCTGCCCCGGCTCCAGCGGCTCGTCCTCGGATAGCGGGGGCAAATCGTCCGGATCGACATAAGGCGCCGCCCGATCAAGCTCTGCCAGTTCGCCCAGTTCCTTGGGCGTCATGGCGATCTGGTGCGGGCCGCGACGGCCCAGGATGACGATCTCGTCCAGCCTCGAAGCCGCGATGGCGTCGAGCGCGTGGGCGACGATGTCCGATCCCTCGAACTCGCGCCGCGTCTTTGACAGGATGCGCGCGATGTCGAGCGCCACATTGCCATTGCCGATCACCACGGCGCGGCGTCCCGACAGATCGGGGTGAAGTTCGGTGAAATTCGGGTGACCATTGTACCACCCCACGAAGGCCGCGCTGCCGATGACGCCCGGCAAATCCGCCCCCGGAATGCCAAGATCGCGGTCATGCGGCGCGCCGGTGGCGATGATTACGGCATCATACAACGCCTGCAGTTCGGCCAGCGAAATATCGTCGCCGATCGCGATATTGCCGACGAAGCGCACATTCTCGGTCAGCGCGGTCTTCTCATAGCGGAGCGACACGGCCTTGATCGTCTGGTGATCAGGGGCGACGCCGGTGCGGATCAGGCCATAGGGCACGGGCAGGCGGTCGAACACGTCGACTCGTATGTCATCGCCCCACTGCTTGGTCGCCGCCTCGGCCGTATAATAGCCGGCGGGGCCAGATCCTATTATCGCGATATGGCGCATATGTGCACTCTCCCATCCGGCTGCCCTTGTAAATAGGGGTGCCACTCGGCCGTGTCAGCCCTTTCGCCGACGCTATCGCATGGGCGGCAAATGAAAAAGGGCTTGCGACAAACCGTCGCTATCCAGCCAGAAAGGCGCGCAGGGCAGGCGACACATTCGCAGGCCGCGCCAGCGACGCCAGATGACCGCCCGAGGCAAGTTCAATCTTGGTCGCCTGCGGCAACAGGCAGCCGAGCATCTTGTGATGCAAGTAAGGCACGATCGCATCGTCGGCGACCCCGACAAGCGCCACGGGGACCCGCACGAAAGGCAGCAGAGGCGCCGCAGTCCATCCGGTCAGCGCCAGAAGCTGGCTGCCCAGACCCTGCGGCGATGGCGTGCGGAAACGCCGCAGCAGGGTAGCGTTCGCGCCCCCTTCGGCCAAGAGGGCATGGAAGTTCGAGGACAGGCGCAGCGGATCGACATATTCCTTGGGATCGATCAGCCGCCGGAGCACGTTGGGATTGGCAGGCGCCAGCGGCATGCCCGATGTCGTCGAGATCAGCGCCAGCCGCGTCAGCCGCCGCGCCGACTGAACCGCGATCTGCTGCGCCAGCGCGCCGCCCCATGAAAAGCCGACGCAATCGAAAGCGCGGCCCGGATGCAGCGCCTCCATCAATTCTGTCACTACACTCGACAGACTGCACATGAGCAGGGTTTGCTCAGGGTCGGGCGATCCGCCGCAGCCCGGCATCTCGGGTATCACGACCGCGCGGCCCTTGGGCGCGTCCGGCCCCGGCTCGGCCAGTGCCATCGCGAGCGGCTCCATCAGCTCGGCATTGAATCCGATGCCGTTCAGCATCAGCAGCGGCGGGCCATCCGGTTCCTGTTCCCGGCAATCGAGGACTGCCGCGCGCATGATCATCCCGCCGGCCCGGATTTCACGATAGTCGAATTGCATGGCCGTTACGCTAGCACGCAGCCGCAGCGCAGGACAGCATCCATTCGGGTGCGGCGGGTTCCATTCCGGCGCATCGCCCATTCCGGTGCGCGCCATGCCCGTCAATGCCTGCTGACAGGGGCGTAACACGCTGCTAACGGCGCTGGCATGAGCACCGATCTCTCCACCATTCGCAATTTCAGCATTATCGCCCACATCGACCATGGCAAATCGACCCTGGCCGACCGGCTGATCCAGGTCACCGGCGGGCTGACCGACCGTGAGATGAGCGAGCAAGTCCTTGATAACATGGACATTGAGCGCGAACGCGGCATCACCATCAAAGCGCAGACCGTGCGCCTGAACTACACCGCGCAGGACGGCGTCACCTATCAGCTCAACCTGATGGACACGCCCGGCCACGTCGACTTTGCCTATGAGGTCAGCCGCAGCCTTGCCGCGTGCGAGGGCGCGCTGCTGGTCGTGGATGCGGCGCAGGGCGTGGAAGCGCAGACGCTGGCCAATGTCTATCAGTCGATCGAGCATGACCATGAAATCGTGCCCGTCATCAACAAGATAGACCTTCCCGCCGCCGAGCCGGAGAAGGTCAAGACCGAGATCGAGGACATCATCGGCATCGATGCGCAGGACGCGGTGCTGACCAGCGCCAAGTCCGGCATCGGGATCGAGGAAGTGCTGGAAGCCGTGGTCAGGCGCATCCCCGCGCCCACCGGCGACCGCACCAAGCCGCTGCAGGCGCTGCTGGTCGACAGCTGGTATGACCCTTACCTTGGCGTCGTCATCCTTGTCCGCGTCATGGACGGCGTCATGAAGAAGGGCGACCAGATCCGCTTCATGCAGGGCGGCACGCAGCATCTGATCGACCGCGTCGGTTGCATGCGGCCCAAGATCGAGCAGCTGCCCGAGCTTGGCCCCGGCGAGATCGGCTTCATCACCGCGCAGATCAAGGAAGTCGAGCAGGCCAAGGTCGGCGACACCATCACCACGGTGAAGGGCGGGGCGGACAAGGCGCTGCCCGGATACAAGGAAGTGCAGCCGGTGGTGTTCTGCGGGCTGTTCCCCGTCGACGCCGCCGATTTCGAGAAATTGCGCGAAAGCATCGGCAAGCTGCGTTTGAACGATGCCAGCTTCTCGTTCGAGATGGAATCGAGCGCGGCGCTGGGCTTCGGTTTCCGCTGCGGGTTTTTGGGCCTGCTGCACCTGGAGATCATTCAGGAACGGCTGAGCCGCGAATACGACCTCGACCTCATCACCACGGCGCCGTCGGTGGTGTACCGGTTGCAGCTATCCGCCTCGCGCACCGACGATGCGCGCGAGCTTTATCTACATAATCCGGCGGATTATCCCGACGTCAACCGGATCGAGAGCATCGAGGAGCCGTGGATCAAGGCGGTGATCTACACGCCCGACGAATATCTGGGGCCGATCCTGAAACTGTGCCAGGACCGGCGCGGCATCCAGCGCGACCTGACCTATGTCGGCGGGCGGGCGCAGGTGACCTATGAACTGCCGCTCAACGAGGTGGTGTTCGATTTCTACGACCGGCTGAAGAGCATCAGCCGCGGCTATGCCAGCTTTGACTATGAGCAGATCGGCCTGCGCGAGGGCGATCTCGTCAAGATGAACATCCTCGTCAACAACGAGCCGGTCGATGCGCTGTCGCTGATCGTCCACCGCAGCGTCGCCGAGGCCCGCGGCCGCGGCATGTGCGAGCGGCTGAAGGATCTGATCCCGCGCCATCTGTTCAAGATCCCGATCCAGGCGGCCATCGGCGGCAAGGTGATCGCCCGCGAAACCATCGCCGCGCTGCGCAAGGACGTGACCGCCAAGTGCTATGGCGGCGACATCACGCGCAAGAAGAAGCTGCTGGAGAAGCAGAAGAAGGGCAAGGCGCGGATGCGGGAATACGGCAATGTCAGCATTCCGCAGGAAGCTTTCATCGCCGCGCTGCGGATGGGTGAGGAGTGACGGCCCGCGCCTAGCGCGAAGCGCTAGAAGCGAGAGCCGGTAACTCCGGCCGGCGGCCGCGCGGGCGAAACGCCCGCCGCGAGCCGTTCGACGTCATGGCCGCGGCTTTGCCGCGGCTGAATCAAGGCCGTCTGAAAACTTCATGTTGCAGAAGGCTTGCTTTGAGATGAAAAACTTGCAGCAGACATCTTAATCAGTTCAGCTTCGACATCGGCATCCAGTTGCACATCACGCAACGAATGGACGCAATGCAAGCCAGCTCCTACAATAAGACCAGTCTCCGGATGCCCAAAGAAATGTGACGATAGTTCCCGTAAATATCGCGGTTCAGGTATTCCGAAATTTTTGTCAGTTTTGTCTACGCACTTATATAGTGCGTGCGCTACAAGATCCGCGATTTGAATAATTGGCTCTTCGTTTTTCGTCATGATCTTGATATTATCAACATCAATAAATCGGAGCTTTCTTGTTAATTGATGTTTTGGGTTTTTCTGACAAGCTCTCAAGAGATTTTTCATCTTATCGTAATCGACATTTGCTTTTTCAAAAATAATTTGGACGTTGCTGCTAGAAATTTTTCGACTCTCGAGGAACCATCCGATGCGTTCGAGAAGATACTGAGCGCATTTATTATAATACATGCTACTATTATCAGATATTTTTTGTTTATAAGAGCCAAGGGTGTTTTTATGAGAAATAACGCCAAAAATACGAGTATCTAATTCTTTGATTTTGCGTATATAATATAAAATTTGATAATGTTTTAATTGCGAGCAATGAAGATATTTTTTTGAAATTCTATTTTGTATTTCATTAAGATTATCTTCTACTAATTTACGGTCTTTGTTCCTTATTAAACACGCGCCCAATGTCATATATGGGGAAGCGCCACCTCCCTCCTGCGACCGGACCTTCTCAATGCCCGCCTCTCCACTCTCGTCAATAAATACTGTGAACTGCTCTTGCATAAAGGTTGGACTGCGCAATCTAGGTGGATTACGCAAGTGACTATAGATTTTAATGCATAGTTAGGCTTCAGGGAGCGGGCTAATTTTGATCGCCCACTGACAAGACCTATTTCTTGCCGCACACTCACCCGCCCGCTTCGCCAGCACGATGCCGCCCCCGCATATCATTCAGCTTCCGGTTGATGCTCGCATAAATCTCTGCCTCGCTGCGCTCTTCCGTCTCCGCCCGTTCGGCTTCCCATTCGGCTCCATTCGCGTTTCAGCCGTGCCAGCAGGGCCTGATCCACCGCCGACAGAGCTTTCGCGCCATCCGCCGCGAAGCGTTCGGGGGCTCGGTTGCGCAACAGGAACATCAGCAGCCGGTCGTTGTAGACGCGGCGCGTGCCGACGATCTGGCCGAAGTGGTAGACGGGCACTTCGACGCCGTGGATGGCGCGTTCCATGGCGACATCCTCTAGCCGCTGGACGCCCAGCGCCAGCGCGGCTTCCCATGCGGCGCGAAATTCGTGGCCCTTGGGGTGGCGGCGCAGGAGATAGGCGCCCTCGGGCGTCATGTTGACCGCGTGGGCGGCGCGCTTGACGCTGCCGCTGTCGGCCAGCGCCTCGATAAAGCGGCGCTGGCGGTCGGGGGTCCAGCCGTCGTGGCGGTTGTACTTGCGCGGCACGGGGGTGAAGTCGGGCAGGGTGCCGCTCGGGTTGCCGGGCGGATCGCCTGCCAGAACGGCGGGAAGGGCCGGGGAGGCGGCCGGGTGGCGGCGGGATTTGTCGATGGTCATCGCGAACGCTCCGGAAGAAGGGCGCGATGGCATGGGGCATGACGAGGAAGTAGGACAATAAAATTGACCCCGCCGCGCCCAAGGCTCCGCCTTGGAAGCGAGTCGTGGTCAATCCGGCCGGCGGCACGCGCGGGCCGAAGTCCGCGCGGAGCCGTTCGACGTCACAGCCGCGGCTTTGCCGTGGCTGCGCGCACCGACCGGAGCCCCATCAACGTTCGAAAACCAGCAATTCGCTGCGCATCTGGCCATCGCGCATGAAGCTGATCTCGACCGCGTCGAGCAGGCCAAGCTCGCCGCCCAGAGCCTCAATGCGCTGCGGGGTCAGCGGCTGCTGGTCCATGTCGAGGATGACGTCGCCCACGCGAAGATCATGCTGCGCGAGCATGTCGGCATCGCTGTCAGGCATGATCGCATAGCCCTGCGCCGCGGGGCCGATCCTGGCGGGCGCAAGCGCCAGCCCCTCGGCCAGCAGCAGGCCCGAGGTCATCATGTTGGGATCGGTGGTGGCGGCGCCGGGCAGCGTGCCCTCTGCCGTCGCCGTCTGGCCGGTGGAGCGCACCAGCACGTAATCATCGGATCCGGCCAGCGAATGGTCCGAACCCACCGCGCCGATCAGCCGGTAGGCGGCGAACAGCGCCAGCGCGATCAGCAGGGCCAGCCCGGCCAGGAGCAGGGGGGATACCCCCTGTCCCGACCGGACCGGTTTGCTTTGCTGGTGAGAGCGGGACGCGGTCAAAGGTTGCCCTTTGCCCACGGTCCGCGGATCGCGAAGGTGATGCCGGGCGACTGCACGTTCACGAACAGCGTGTCGCCAGCGGGATCGAAGCACGCGCCGCAGAACTCGGACCCGCGATAGTCGTCGGCCGGGAACTGGCCGGTGCGGCCCATGCGGGCAATGTCCGAATTCTCGATGATGACATTGCTTTTGGCGAGGATATAGGCGGCGCCGTCGGCATTATAGCCCATCAGGCGCTGGCCCGCGCCATAGGCGTCCTCGACATCGTCGCCGTCGTCGCAGGTCACGATACCGCCGCGGGGCGAGATCGTGATGTTGTCGGGGTTGTTGCCCGCAACGCGCGCCGCCGCCGCATAGAGCAGCGTCATCGTGCCGCGTTCGGGGTTCGACTTGCTAGGCGTATAGACCCACACCGCGCCCAGGCCGCGACCGTCCGAACCGTTGCTGTCGCGTCCGAAGCTGGTGTCGACCACCGCGATGCTGTCGCCGTGATGCCAGATACCTTCGCCGCGGCTCATGGTCAGGCAGCCCTTGCTCAGCGCTTCGGCGAACGGGCCCGAGCCCACGCCGCCGACGGGCGCCGCATCGGGTTCGTCGAGGTCGATCCATTCGATGTCGAGCGTCTGGCCCACGTGGTCGACCGCGTTCGCGCCGCCCAGTGCGAGCAGCTTGGCACCCGCGACGCCGGTGACCTTGGCCGCCTGCAGCTGACCGCCCTGCGCCAGCGAGCCATAGCGGCCGGAGGTGTTGGTCGGCTTGTAGCGGTAGAAGCCCGAACGATTGCGCGAATCCTCGGTCTCGTAGACATAGCCCGTCACCGGATCGACCGCGACGGCTTCATGCGCAAAGCGGCCCATGCCGACGATCGGCTGGCCCGTCGTCTCGTTCGGGTTCACCGAACATTCGAACGCATAGCCATGCTTCTTGCCGCCGGCCGAGGTACCGTCATAGGTGGTTTCCTCGCAGGTGATCCACGTGCCCCACGGGGTCACGCCGCCCGCGCAGTTCGTGCTGGTGCCGCCCAGCGTCTGGTAATGCTCGACCAGCTTGCCGTTGCGCACGCGCAGCACGTCGCAGCCGCCGCCGACATAGCCGCCCGATTGCAGATTGCCGTCGTAGATGCCCTTTGCAGGCAGAAGTTCGGCCGCGATGCCGCGCAGTTCGTGGTTGCGGATCAGGAACGCGTCCTGTCCGCCCTTGCCGCCGGCCATCACGACGCCCATGCCGTCATGCACGCCGCGCACGCGGCTGCCGTCGGTCATCAGGTCGCCCTGCCAGCTATAGCTGCGATAGGTGAAGCCGCGCGGCAGCTTCAGCAGTTCGAGGCCGGTTTCCTGGTCCTTTGCCGCGAATAGCGGGCCATAGGGGCTGGCCGCCGGTTCCAGCTGACCCATCGAGCTTGCCGCCATCGCCTGACGCGACATCAGCCCGCCCAGCACGCCGCCAAGGGCCGTGATTGCGCCCACTTGCGCGCCGCCGCGCAGGATCGCGCGCCTGTTGATCGATTCGATAGCCACTTAATTCCTCCATCCATCGGGACCGGAACCGGGACCCGATCCCGATTCGCCGAGGCGGAAGCTAGGTTAGAAAGATGACAGCTTCCGATGAGACGGATGATCGTCTTGTGACTGTTAAATGATCATTCAGCATGTTCCGGTCGCAAAGCAGGCAGCCGCTTGGCCCAACAGCTTGTCCAAGCCGATCCGGTCAGCCGATGAGGTTCGATCCCGCGTTCGCATCGACCTTGCAGGCATAGATCAGGCGGCCTTCGCCCAGATGGTCGAACACCTGGTCCAGCCCGCGGCGCGAGAAGGCGAAGCAGCCCTGGCTGCGGCCCAGCTTGCCGTGCTGCTGAACCATTTCGGGTTCGGCATACCATGCGCTGTGCACCACGATGGCGCGCTGCATCGCATTGTCGTTGGTGGGGTCCAGCCCGACAAGGCGCTGCGAACTGCCGTGCTTGCCGGTGTAATAATTCGCGGTCAGATAGGCGCCTTCGGAGGTGGCGTTGGAGCCGGGACGATTGGAAAAGCGCTGCAACCAGCCGCTATAGGCCGGGTCCGATCCGCTGCCGTGCGAGACCAGCAGCGACCGGCTCTCCCCCTTGTCGAGATCGACGAGGTGAAAGCGGGGCTGCGCGGAATGGGCAGCGAAATCGATGATGGCGATGCGGTCGCGCCGGACTTTCGCACCGTGCCGGTTCAGCGCTTCCATCGCGGACATGAACAGGTCCGGCCGGATGCCGGTCGCGCGGATCAGGTCGAGCGAGGCGTCGGTCGGCGCGGCGGCGGGGATGGCCGCACCCAGCGGCTGCACCACCGGGCGCGCGACGACCGGCGGCGCTGCCCTTGCGGCGGCGGCGGAGGTTGCGAGCAGGGTCGAGGCAGAAGCGATAAAGTTGCGGCGGCTGAATTTCATGGGTTTTGCAGATAGGCCAGGAATGCAATCAAGGTCTTGGGGAATTATTGTCGGAAACAAACATCATCTTGCGTCATGCAGGATAAGTCAAAGGCGAGATATTGCATGGCCACCGCCCGTGAAAAGCCGGTTACGACCGAAAGGTATCGCGCTGCGGTAGAACGGATCATCGCGGCGCTGCGCAAGGCACATGGCCTGTCTGACCGGCAGCTTGCGGCGCGGCTCGACTGCTCGCCCGGCACGATTCGCAATGCGCGCACGGGGGCGACCTCGCTCGATCCGGCAGTGCTGATGCGGATCGAACAGGCGTTCGGTCCGGGCGCGATCGATCCGCTGCTGGCGATGGCGCAGGTGCGCTGCCTGCCGGTGCACAGGCCGAAAGCGGGCAGCGGCGAGAACCCGACGCTTGCCATCGTCGAGGCGCTGCACGGCATCGTCGAGATGCAGTCCGCGCGCAGCGAGGGCGGGCGGCGCATCACCGATCACGAATTGCGCCACATCCTGCCCGAATTGCGCGCGGGGCGGGCGGCGCTCGACGTGCTGATCGCGCGTGCTGGACAGGAAGCGGGGGCCGGCGGCGGGTCGGGAGAAACCTAGAACCCCAAAATGTTGGCCAGCGTGCCGAAATCCTCGGCCAGCGAACCGTCGCGCAGGATCAGCGACAGCGCCAGCACCACCTGCAGCACGATGATCGCCAGCAGGTAATATTTCAGATCGTCGCGCCAGCTGGGCGGGGGCTGCCAGATATGCTCGACCTCGGGCCGGTGCCACCAGTCGTTCAGCCATTGCAGCGGAGAGGAAGGTTCGTCGCGGTCGAGCAGGATCGAGGCGAGATCGGCGTCGAGCGAATCGTCGCCGAACGCCTCTATCGGGCGTCGCCGCATCGGCGTCAGTTCCATCGCGTCGCGTCCATCACATCGCGTCCATCGCGGACCCGGGGCCGCGGTCGCTGCCGGTTTCTAGTCCCCGACTTTCGCGAGATCGACCGCCGGGTCGTAATCGTTCGCCCGCCCCGGTGCATGGTCGGGGTCGCTGGTGGAAAACACCCACCCTTCGCCCTGTTCCAGCCCCACGGCGGTCAACTGTCCCGTGTAATAGGCGCCGGTATCGATGCCGATACGGTTTCCGGTGATCCCCGGCTTGCCTTCGAACACGGTATGTCCGTGTACCACGATCAGCCCGCCGAAGTCCTCCTTCCAATCGAGGAATTCGTCGCGGATCCAAAGCAGGTCGTCTTCTTCCTGATCTTTCAGGGCGATGCCGGGGCGGATTCCGGCGTGCACGAACAGATAATCCATCGCGCGCAGCGAAACCGGCAGCGAATCGATCCAGTCCAGCATGTCCTCGCCGATGCGGCGGCGCGCGTCGGCGGCCATGTCGAACGGCTCGGGCTCGTCGATCTCGGCATCGGTCATGCCGAAACTGTGCAGCGTCTCGCGCCCGCCATAGCGCAGCCACGGGCCGAGGAAGCTGTAATCGTGGCGCAGCGCGGTGATCATCATCGCCTCGTGATTGCCCTTCAGCATGACGAAGCGATTGGAACTGCGCGTCAGTTCGCGGCAGGCGCGCAGCAATTCGGCCGATTGCGGCCCGCGGTCGATGACGTCGCCCAGCAGGACGATGCCCGTCAGCTTGGGATCGCGCAGCCGGTTGTCGATCGCCACGTCCGAGATCAGCCGCCGGAACAGGTCGAGCCGCCCGTGGATGTCGCCGATCGCATAGACCCGTTCGAAACGGGGCGATTCGGCCCTGTGCCCACCCGTCGGCCGCGCGCCTGTCAGCGAGGCGGGAAAGAGGTTCTTCATCAGGACCATGGCGCCATCTTTGCACGCGGCGGGATGAACGCAAATAGACCGGGGGGATTAGGTATCCTGCCCCAAGGTCCAAGTACGGGCCGGGCGGTGGGTCATTCGGGCGGCGCATCATTACGGGACGGAAACGGGTGGAGGCAGCGCTGGGCGATCGGCACGAAGCCGGGGGATGGAGGGCGCAACTTCACTTGGCGTTCAGCAGCGGCAGGGTTATAGGCCTCGCATGACTGCCCTCGACCGCGATGCAGCGCCCTTTGGCGCGTCTGTCCCTTCCCGCCGCCCCCGCCGCCTGATGCGCGCGTTGCGCCCGTTGCGCCTTGCCGCACTGGCGCTTCCGGCCCTTGCGGTCACGGCCTGCGGCGGCAACGGCGGCGGCGCGGACACGCCCGACACCGCCTATGTCGCGCGCGATGTGGAAACGCTGTATTTCGCGGCCAAGGACCGGCTGGACCGCGGACAGGTGCAGGCCGCCGCCGCGCTGTTCGACGAGGTGGAGCGCCAGCACCCCTATTCCGAATGGGCCCGCCGCGCCCAGCTGATGAGCGCGTTTTCCTATTATGTCGCACGCGATTACACCTCGGCGATCCGGGCGGCGCAGCGCTTCCTGTCGATCCACCCGGGCAACAAGGACGCGCCCTATGCGCAGTACCTGATCGCGCTGTGCTATTACGAGCAGATCAGCGACGTGCAGCGCGACCAGGCGATCACGCTGCAGGCCAAGCAGGCGCTGACCGAAGTGATCCGCCGCTATCCCAGCAGCGGCTATGCCGCCGATGCGCAGCTCAAGCTCGACCTTGTCAACGATCACCTTGCGGGCAAGGAAATGACGATCGGGCGCTTTTACCAGAAGAGCGGGCGCTGGCTCGCCTCGACCCTGCGCTTCCGCGAGGTGGTCGACGAATACCAGACCACCAGCCACACGGCCGAGGCGCTCTACCGGCTGACCGAAAGCTATCTCGCCATCGGCCTGCCCGAGGAAGCGAAGAAGAGCGCCGCCGTGCTGGGCGCGAACTATCCGGGCAGCGAATGGTACGAAAAGGCCTATGAGCTGATGGAAGACAAGGCCGGCGATTACGTGAGCTGATCGGGCGCGCGCTTTTTAGGCGCTTGCATCGGGCTGCCGCCGAGGCCAGTCGTTTATCGGTAACGGACATTCGGTTCGGCCTGACGGCCCGAGGATGTGCATGTGCCCGAGGCGCAGATGGGCATGCATGCCGCAGCCGCCGGTCTTGAACGGGCAGGGAAGGGGCCAGCCATGACCAGCATCTACGACTTCAGCGCCGCAAGGCCCGACGGCAGCGCGGTGCCGCTCTCCGACTATCGCGGCAAGGTCATGCTGATCGTCAATACCGCCAGCCGGTGCGGTTTCACCCCGCAATATGAAGGGCTGGAGCGGCTTTATCGCGACTTGCAGGATCGCGGACTGGTGGTGCTGGGATTTCCCTGCAACCAGTTCGGCAAGCAGGAGCCGGGCTCGGCGGACGAGATCGCCAGCTTCTGTTCGCTGAACTATGGCGTCACCTTTCCGCTGTTCGCGAAGATCGACGTCAACGGGCCCGGTGCCGCGCCGCTCTACGAATGGCTCAAGGCCGAGGCGCCCGGCCTGCTGGGGAGCGAGGCGATCAAGTGGAACTTCACCAAGTTCCTGGTCGGGCGCGACGGGCAGGTGGCCGACCGCTTTGCCCCCACGACCAAGCCCGAGGCCTTGCGCGGCGCGATCGAGGCGCTGCTTTGATTTAAATCGTTCTGGCGCAAATCATATTGTGCTTTGCCGATTTGGCGGCATGTTCGGCCCATGGGTTCGCAGGAAAAATTCCTGATCGCGCTTGCGCTGATCGGCGTGGCGGGCGGCGTGCTGCTGGCCGGTGAGATGAACGGATCGGGCTTCGGCGGCGCGCAGGCCGCGCTTTCGGTCGATCCCGCCGAGCTGAACAGGCATCCGCGCGGACCGCTCCCCAAGACGAAACCGGCGAGCTGGATCACCGAATATCCCAGCGGCGCGCTGCAGGCGGAATTGCAGGGCAGGCTGGTCACTCGGCTGGAGGTGGACGCGTTCGGCGAAGTCTCCACCTGCGAGGTGGTGGAGTCGAGCGGCGTGAAGGCGTTCGACCGGCGCAGCTGCGCCGCGCTGGTCAATAATGCGCGCTTCTACCCGGCGCTGAACGAGGACCAGCAGCCAGTGAAGTCGGACTATGTCCAGACGGTCCGCTACGTGATTCCGGAATGACGCGTTTTCACCCCTCGTTCCCGGCTAGATCCATGCGCACTTCGCGCTCGCGCGGCAGATAGGCGGGCGCCGGTTCGTTGCCGGCCGCGGCATCGCGCGCGGCGGCGGCCTTCAGCATATATTCGCGCATCCGGCAGTGCATCGCCCATCCGCGTTTCGGATCGGGTGAGTTCGCCACCATGCGCAGCACCATGGCCGAGGCATTGTGGTCGACGACCTGCAGCTTTGCCTCGTCCTTGTCGATCACGTCCTCGTCACCCTCGACGAATTCGCCGAAATCCTCGCGCAGCGCGTCGATGTCGGCGCGGTGGTCGAGGTGGAGATGCGCGATCATGGTGAGGCTGGCATCCTCCTTGGTCCAGTTCTCGAAGCTCGACTGCACGAATTCGCCCACGGGGACCATGATGCGCCGCCCGTCCCATGTGCGCAGGCGCAGATGGGTGAAGCCGATCTTCTCGACATAGCACCAGCGGCCTTCGAACTCGACGGCGTCGCCGATCCGCGCGGTCTTGGCAAAGGCGATCTGGAGCGAGGCCATGATGTCGCTGAGCAGCGTGCGCGCGGCAAAGGCGAGGACGAGGGTGAACAGCCCCGCCGATGCCAGCAGCGAGAAGCCCAGCGTCTCGGTCAGGTCGGTCTGGACCAGCACGATGCCGATGCCCAGCAGCAGCACGATGACGATCGCCATGCGCCGCACCGCCGAGAGCGTGGTGTAGTAATTGCGGTCGCGTTCGTGGTCGGGCTGCGAGATATCGTCGATCTGGCTGTCGGCCACCCGGTCGAGGATCGCTTCGAGCACGGAAAGCACCACCGCCGCGATGGCTGCGACGATCAGCAGGGTCTGCAGCGGATCGAGGATGGTGTTCACAAGCCCTGAGAAGGTGAACACCATGCCGCGCACCAGCGCGAAGGTCCCGGCAAAGGCGAACAGCGCCGCCGGGGTGCGGATCGCGTTCAATATGCGCGCCGCGATGGTGCCGCTGTAATGCGAGCGGAAATCGCCGATCGCCCGCCACGTCAACGCCGCCGCGCCGAATGCGATCAGCATCACCAGCGGCAGCGCGATCACTTCCCACCACGCCAGCGTCCAGAACGCCTGTTCGCGCAGCGCGGGCGGCAGCGCGCGTTCAAGCTGCGTCGGCCCGTATTGCCGGTAGAGCGCGGGCACGTTCTGCACCGTCTGGCTGGCGAACAGCCACACCGGGTCCTGCCCGTCCTGCTGCAGCCGCGCGATGCGGATCGATGTGCCGCGATCGTTGGTCTCGATCCGGCCAAGGCGGATATTGCGCCGCGCGGTGCCCGCCATCGGGTCCTTGTCGCTGCTGGTCGTGTCGACCGCGTCGGGACGGTCGGGCAGGGCGGCCCAGTTCACCATCACCGATCCGCGCACCACGTCGTACAACATGGCGGCGAGCTTTGGCCCCTGCTCGCGCTGCTGCGCCGGGGTCAGATGCGTCATGTCGAGCGCATAGCCGGCGCGCACCCAGTCTCCCTCGGCCCCGGCATCCATGAAGCTTTCCATCAGCGCCTGCGGGGTGTCGCGGTAGAAATCGTCGGGAGGGGGCGCGATGCCGCCGTTCAGCGTGTCGATCTTGTAGACATAGGGATCGCTGGAGATCGCCGCATTGCCCTGCGCCTGCGCGCTGCCTGCGAACGCGATCAGGGCGAGCGCCGCGAGGAGCAGCGCCACAAGTCGCGCGAAAGCCATATGCGCGGCAGGCTGGGCCCTATGCGCGCCAGGCCGGCGGGGGGCACTGCGCCCAGCGGAAAGATCGGTCACAAGTTCACCCATGCGGTTTCAGGCCTCCCCCGAACCCGGCCGCAGACAGGCTGCTTGCGAAAAAAGCGCCGGCGTTCTGTCCTTTCAATCGGCTCGCCGCCATTTTGTGCCCGTATCCGCCACGCTGCCCGCCACGCTGTCCCGCCGTGGGCCGAGGATGCGGCCGGGGATGAGGCAGGCGCGATGCGGCTGGGGGGCAGGCGCGGGCGGTTGCCATGGCCGCGCTCGATTCGCGCGTGGCGGGGCGGCGCGGCGTGCGGTGCGCCTATGGAAATCGGTCCCGCCGCACCCCATATTTCGGAAGCGGCCGGGCGATCACATAGCGGTGGAAAAGTTTTTTTAACGCCCACGCGGCTCTTGCAACGCTCTTGCCGCAAGGCGCTGCGCTTTGGGGCAAGCCCCTGCGGCTCGCTTCGGTGGAAAACTTGCGCTTGCTTGGCCGGGCGGTTGAGGCACTATCCCTAGCGGTCGGCTGATGAAGCGACCCGCAAGACCTTGTGCAGCGCGATGCTGCCGATTTTCCCGGCAAAAGCGGGAAATGACCGGGATGGCGGGGCTTTGGCGTGAAAGCGCACGGCCGGATGGGGCTCAATTGGATGGAACCGGTCGCTTACGAAAACCGGGCCCGACATGCGCCCTTTTATGAATTGCGATGATGACAGGACCGGGGCGGCGACAATGGATTTCAGAAACGGTGATGCAGGCCATGATGCGGAAGTTCCGACTGGAGATGTTCAGGTGAGCAGCAGCGACCTCGACACGGCAACCGCACCCGATGGCGCGCTGGAAAAGGCGGGCGAGGTGCTGGCGAAAGCCATGGCGGACGCGTCCTCCAAAAAGGCGCTGTCGTCCAAGGACGTGGCCGAGCGCCGCTTCACCATCGTCACCGATCCCGCCCGCGATGCCAAGCTGACCGAGTTCGGCAAGGAAACGCTGCAGGACCGTTACCTGCTGCCCGGCGAATCCTATCAGGACCTGTTCGCCCGCGTCGCCGATGCCTATGCCGACGACCAGGAGCATGCGCAGCGGCTTTACGACTATATCTCGAAATTGTGGTTCATGCCCGCGACCCCCGTGCTGTCGAACGGCGGCACCGGGCGCGGCCTGCCGATCTCGTGCTATCTGAACAGCGTCGACGACAGCCTCGAGGGCATCGTCTCGACCTGGAACGAGAATGTGTGGCTCGCCTCGCGCGGGGGCGGCATCGGCACATACTGGGGCAATGTGCGCGGGATCGGCGAGCCGGTCGGCCTCAACGGCAAGACCAGCGGCATCATTCCCTTCGTGCGGGTGATGGACAGCCTGACGCTGGCGATCAGCCAGGGTTCGTTGCGGCGCGGCTCGGCGGCCTGCTATATCGACGTGCACCACCCGGAGATCGAGGAATTCCTCGAGATCCGCACCACTACGGGCGATTTCAACCGCAAGGCGCTGAACCTGCATCACGGCGTGCTCTTGACCGACGAGTTCATGGAAGCGGTGCGCGACGGAGCCGATTTCGACCTCAAGAGCCCCAAGGACGGCTCGGTGCGCTCGACCGTCAGCGCCCGCGCCCTGTTCCAGAAGCTGGTCGAGGTGCGGCTGCGCACCGGCGAGCCCTATTTCGTGTTCTCGGACACGGTGAACCGCATGATGCCCAAGCATCACCGCGATCTGGGGCTGAAGGTTTCGACCTCGAACCTGTGTTCGGAAATCACCCTGCCCACCGGCAAGGACCATCACGGCAAAGACCGCACCGCGGTGTGCTGCCTGTCTTCGCTCAACCTGGAAACCTGGGACGAGTGGAACGGCGACAAGCGCTTCATCGAGGACGTGCTGCGCTTCCTCGACAACGTGCTGCTGGACTATATCGACCGCGCGCCGGAGGAGATGGAGAACGCCAAATATGCCGCCGCGCGCGAGCGTTCGGTCGGCATGGGCGTGATGGGTTTCCATTCGTTCCTGCAGTCCAAGGGCATCGGGTTCGAGAGCGCGATGGCGAAGGCGATGAACCTCAAGATGTTCAAGCACATCAACGCCAAGGCGAACGAGGCGTCGATGATGCTGGCCAAGGAGCGCGGACCGTGCCCCGACGCCGAGGAAATGGGCGCGATGGAGCGCTTCAGCTGCAAGATGGCGATCGCGCCGACCGCGTCGATCAGCATCATTTGCGGCGGCACCAGCGCCTGCATCGAACCGATCCCGGCGAATATCTACACGCACAAGACGCTGTCGGGCAGCTTCGTGGTCAAGAACCCCTATCTCCAGAAGATGCTGGCGGAAAAGTCCAAGGATTCGGCCAATGTCTGGAACTCGATCCTCGAACGCGGCGGGTCGGTCCAGCATCTCGACTTCCTGACGCCCGAAGAAAAGGCGGTCTTCAAGACCAGCTTCGAGATCGACCAGCGCTGGCTGCTCGAATTCGCGGCGGACCGCACGCCCTTCATCGACCAGGCGCAGAGCCTCAACCTCTTCATCCCGGCCGATGTCGACAAGTGGGACCTCCTCATGCTGCATTTCCGCGCGTGGGAGATGGGGATCAAGTCGCTCTATTACCTGCGGTCGAAATCGGTGCAGCGCGCCGGTTTCGCAGGCGGGGTCGAGGCGGACAACACCATCGACGCAGCCAAGTACGAGCTGAACACCGGCGAGACCGATTACGAGGAATGCCTCGCCTGCCAGTAGACGGACCCGGCGCGAAAACGCGGGCTTTAATCGAGACAGGGCAAGGCGCTGTAGTGCCTTGCCCTTTTTCGTGTTGGCGAAGAACGCCGCGCCAAGTGACCTATCGGTGATGTCGCAGGGTGTCGGAAGGGTTCTCGCCAAAAGCCTGACGGTATTTCTGCGCGAATGTGCCGAGGTTCGAAAAGCCGCAGTGAATGCCGATCCCGGTCACGGTCATGCCCGGTGCCGGGCACATCAGCATGTCGCGCGCGTGCCGAAGCCGTACCCGGTTCACATAGACCATCGGTGAATAGCCATAGGTGCGCCTGAACAGGTGAAACAGGCTGCGGGCGCTGGTCTGCGACGCGACCGACAATGCCTCTATCGTGAGCGGTTCGTTCCAATGCGCTTCGATGAAATCCACCGCGCGCTTCACCTGCCAGGGCGCAGCCGCGCGGGGCCTGCCGCGCAGCAGATGGCTGTAGTTATGCTCATAGGCTTCGAGATAGGAGACGAGGATCGCCTGCTCGAGTTCGGCAAGCATCAGCGGTGCGAAGTCCGCCATGCGATTGTCCAGTTCGCCGATCAGCAGGCGGACAAGCCTTGCCTGCGCGGCCAGCAGGTCTTGATTGCCGCTGGGCCCCGCCATCATGACGGGCGGATCGACCGGCTGGCCGATCATGGCGGCAAGCTTGGCCGAAAGCACATTGGGGGCGATCCGGAGCGCGAGGTGGCGGAAGCCGTCGCCATATTCGAGTTTCATTTCGGTGCCCGGGCCTGCCGCCGTGCCGTAATCCTTGCCGACGATGACATCCTTGCCCAGCGCGGAGACATTGCCGCTGCCCGACAAGGGGATGCCTTGAACGAAGCAGTCGAACTGGTCCATGACGACGCTGACGGGTGCGCCATAGTCGAGATATGTCAGGCCGATCGACGACAATTGGCAGCTGTTGATCACGCCGCTGAACTGGCGGCTGGAATCCGGCAGATCGAAATGCCGCACGGCGAAGCTTGCGCCCAGCCACTGGCTCACCTCATCCGGGTCGCGCGTTTTCAGCACGCCGTGTCCCCCAAGAAAATTCAACGACAGCCCCCTTGCCACGCTGGTGATCGCAATCGTGTCGTCGGCCCACTCCGACGACGGTTTTTGCAGTATCCGGACAATTGCTTCCTGTAACCTTATATCGTGCTGTCCACTTCGCCACTATTGAATGCGCGTCCGCCACAGAATTGATGCGGATAGCGAAACGCATCCGCTGTATTCCTTTACGAATATGCGGTGGCGGCGACGCTGAATGCTGGCGTGCAACCTGATCTTCCCGGTGAAGTCTATGCGACACGAAGCGCCGGCGAAGTTTGTTCGGAAATGGGATCGCGGGTTGTGGGTAGTCCAATCAGGCGGATCGTCCTGGCAGACGGTCATGAGATGATACGGCTTGGCGTCCGTTCGATCCTTTCGGCCCATCCTCACTGGCAAATCGTGGGGGAGGCTTCGAACGGGCGCGACGCGCTCGACCTCATCAGGTCCGCAAGGCCCGATATCGTCATCGTGGATTATTCGCTGTCTGCCATGAACGGGCTGGAGCTGACCCGCACGGTCAAGAAGGAACTGCCGCGGACCGAGATCCTGATCTTCACCATGCACGACCGCGACGATATCTTGGCCGAGGTTCTGCTGGCGGGGGCGCGCGGATATCTTTTCAAATCGGACACCAGCAAGCAGCTCGTGAACGCGGTCGAGGCGCTTGCGGTCAATCGGCCCTATTTTTCGGGCAAGGTATCCCAGACACTGCTCGACCGGTTCGTCCAGATGGCGTCGCGCGATGGAACGGCGGGGACACTGACGCCGCGTGAGCGGGAGATCGTGCAACTGATCGCAGAGGGCCAGCTGAACAAGCAGATCGGCGCTATCCTGGGTATCTCAGTCAAGACCGTCGAGACGCATCGAGCGGCTGTCATGCAAAAGCTCGAGCTCAAGAATTCGACCGAGCTTATTCGTTACGCGGTGCGCAATCACATCATCGAACCGTGATGCCGCCGGGTTCCCGGCCATCCGAGAAACCCAGCCTTTGAGTAGTGCGGTGCCGCCTTTCAGGACGTCATCGCCTCCGCAGCTCCGCTTCGCGCCGCACGCTCGCGCTGCGTTTCCAGCCGCCGAGAAGCAGGAAAAACCCCGCAAAGGCCGAGAAGGCGAGCCAGCTGCCGACGATCTTGTGTGCTGGCCAGGCAAACTGGGTGCCGTGCTCCATTGCCTGCTGGATCCGCATGAAAACACGGCAGGCAATGTCCAATGCCGCCACGAGCAGTATGGCTGCGACGCTTTTCAGGTTTAGCCGTTCGATGCTGGCGCCGATGACATAGAAGCCAATCATCCAGATCAGGGAAATCATGCTGTTTCGCATTCAGCCAGGCGGGAATCGCACAATCATCGCAGTTCGGGCTTAAGGAAAGATGATGGCCGAGGCCGCGTGCCTGCCCTTTGATGAGCCACCGGGTCGGCGATTCCTGCCGTGTCGTGCCTCTCGGTCCGGCCACGACTGAGGCCGAGGCAATATGCCCCGGCCTCCTTCCTGGTCCGCAGGAAGAACCCGTGAACCCGCGTTGCCGCCGTTACCAGCCGAACTGGAAACCGGCACGCGCGCCGACTTCTCCGCTGTCGAAGCCGACGCCCACCCCGGCGGACACGGATGCGGCCGATCCGACGCGCGCCGCGAAAGCGGCGGTCCCGGCGGTGCGCTCTCCGTAATAGCCGAAGCCGCCCGACACGCCGTAGCTCTGACCCGGCATGATGACGGGCGAATCCATCGCCAGCGCCATCGCCACGCCTTCATTCGCCTTGCGAATATCGCGCCGGTTCTCGTCGGCGAGATCGTAAAGCTCCGCCGTCTGTCCCTGCAGCTGGGTGATCGCCATGGAGTTCATGCCGATGGCGCTCGAATTCGCGGAAATGGCGGCCGAGTTCATCTGCACATCGTTGAAGCTGGCGAGCCCCGTCAGGCCGGGCGTGGTGCTAAGCCCGATGGTGCCATTGCTGTCCGCCGTCACGACCGAGATCGGCCCCGTCTGCGACGCCGTGCTGGCATCGAGCGAGGCGATGACGACCTGCCCGTCGTTCGCGGCGGTCGCGCCATTGCCGATCGCGACCGAATTGGTCCCGCTGGCCGAGGCGAGATTGCCGATGGCAACCGATGTCTCGCCCGAAGCCGAAGCCGCTTCGCCCACAGCGGTCGAGCGGGTGCCCGATGCATTGGCAAGATGGCCCAGCGCGGTTGCGCGTTCGGTGGCGGCCTGCGCGCGCCAGCCATAGGCGGTTGCGCCCGGACCCATCGCCTGCGCCTGTCCGCCGACCGCCGTGGTCGAAGGACCGGTGGCGATGGTCTGCATCCCCATGTCGCCGTCGCGATTGCCGCCGATGGCGATGGAATCGCCGCCTTCGGCCAATGCGGTGTTGCCGATGGCGATGGCATTGCTGCCCGAGGCGACCGCGTCTTCCGCGCCTGCAAAGGACTGGTCGCCCGAAGCCGTGGTCTGGTGGCCGACCGCCGTGCCCATCGCGCCCGTCGCCTGCGCCTGCCAGCCCAGCGCGGTCGCGCCCGGCGTGGTCGCCACGGATTCGCCGCCGACCGCGGTGGTGGAATTGCCCATGGCCAAGGCCGTGTCGCCGACCGCGAGGGCATCGATGCCGTTGGCGATCGCTTCATTGCCGATGGCGGTGGCGTTGTCGGTCTGCGCGTCGGCATTCTCGCCCACCGCGACGGACCTCACGCCCTGCGCCGTCGCCAGATGGCCCAGCGATGTGGCGCGTTCCGCCGTCGCCTCCGCGCGCCAGCCATAGGCGGTCGCGCCCGGCCCCATGGCCTGCGCCTGCCCGCCGACGACCGTAGTGGAGGGACCCGAAGCCACCGTCGGCGCGCCCATCGCGCCGTCGCGATTGCCACCAATGGCGATGGCGTCGTCCCCCTCGGCCAATGCGGTGTTGCCGATGGCGATGGCGTTGCTGCCCGAGGCGACCGCGTCTTCCGCGCCTGCAAAGGACTGGTCACCCGAAGCCGTGGTCTGGTGGCCGACCGCCGTGCCCATCGCGCCGGTGGCCTGCGACTGCCAGCCCAGCGCGGTCGCGCCCGGGGTGGTCGCCACGGACTCGCCGCCCAGCGCCACGGTGGAATTGCCGGTGGCCACGGCTTCATATCCGATTGCTGTCGCATCGACGCCGTCGGCGCTTGCCTCGCTGCCCAGTGCCAGGCTGCCCTCGCCATTGGCGGCGGCATCGGTGCCGCAGGCCAGCGCGCCTGTCCCGGTGCCGGTCGCGCCCTGCGCGGTCGCATCGTCCAGCAGGCATTCCTCTGCCGCTGCGGGCAGTGCCAGCATGGCGATCATTGCGCCGGCGCTGACGGTGATGAAGCGGGCTGCGCGCCCGTTAAGATGGCTTGCCATGTCGATTGTTCCTCTTCCTTGTTTCGGACCAGTTGGCGCGCGCGTGCGGTCCGCGATCAGGAAGTGGGCAATATGAAACCGGCATGCCCGAACCCTTCGCTGTCCCCGGCGGCAACGCCGCGTCGATGGCGCGGAATTGCGCGATCGGGCGCAGTTACGAAGGCAAACCCGTCATGGATGCAGGAAAAGGGGAAAAAATATTGCGTGAAAGCCGGCGGGCCAGCGGCGTCAGACGCGGTCGAGCGTTCCGGCCAGCACGATCGGCGGCGTCGGCGCCTGATGCGGCGCGGTCGTCTCATCCTCGAAGGTGACGGCCAGCGTCGCGCCCGGGACCAGCAGACCGGCCTGCTCTGCCGAGAGGCTGCGTTCGGTGCTGCCCGCCTGCGGGATCAAGCCGAGCGAAACGGGCGCGCCATCCTGCGGCACGACCCAAAGCTCGGGCGCGGTGCCCGGCTGCGCATCCAGACCCTCGATCGAAAGCGACAGGCGGCCCGATGCGGGATCGACCACGCTGGCAAGGCGCATCACGCCGTCCTCGCCCTCAAGCTGCGCGATCAGCACCGGTTGCGGAGCCGGAGCCTCGGCAGGCGGTGCGACCGGCGCGGGTCCCGGTGTCGAGACGTAGAGTGCGATGGCCGCCGCTGCCGCGCCCAGCCCGGCGAGCGCCGTGGCAATGCTCCAGCGCGAAGGTCCGCGGTTTTCGCGCGGCGGCGGCAGGCGGTGGATGTCGGCGCCCTGATGACCGTCGGCATTCAGCCGAAGATCGATGGCGCGCCATACGCCGTCCGACGGTTCGACACTGCCGACCTGTTCGGACAATACGCCAAGCCGATGCCGCCACCATGCGACCTCGTCCGCGAAGGCGCGGTCCGCCATGCGGCGCTGCGCTTCGGCCAGCGCCTCGCCCTCCAGCACGCCCAGCGCCATCTCGCCCGCCAGCATGTCGGGATCGCCGCCTTCGGGGCCGGGGCCTTCGGGGCCGGTAGGGGGCATGTCGTCACTCACCGCCCAGGCACCCCTTCAGGCTGGCAAGGCCGCGGCGGATCCAGCTTTTGACGGTGCCCAGCGGAGCGCCGATCCGTTCGGCCAGCTGCGAATGGCTGAGGCCGTCGAAGAACGCGAGGCGGATGGTGCGGCGATGTTCGTTCTGCAATTGCTCGATACACAGGCGGACGCGTTCGTGATCTTCCATGTCGCACAGGAAATCGTCGGCGGCGATGGCGTCGTCCTCGATCTCTTCCATCGCCTCGGCAGGGCGGGACACGACGGGGTCGCCGCGGCTTTCGCGGCGGGCACAATCGATGGCCGCATTGCGCGCGATCACGCACAGCCATGTCACGGGGCTGGCGACGGCAGGATCGAAGCGGCCCGCGCGGCGCCAGACCTTGACATACACGTCCTGCAGAACGTCTTCCGACGTTTCCCGGTCGCGCACGATGCGAAGGATCACGCCGAGCAGCTTGGCCGAGGTCATGTCATAGACGGTCTTGAGCGCGGCGCGGTCGCCATGGGCGACCTGTTCGACCGCCGCGGCCAATGCCTGGCGTCGCTGCGCCGACCCGTCATCCCCCCGGTTCATGCGCCGAACCTATACGCATTGCGCGCCGTGGCAAGCCGCATTCGATCAGGCGAGGGTGAGGGCGAGGGCGAGGGCGAGGGCGGGGGGCACGCGCTGGACCAGCCACCAGCTTCCGCATAGCGCGATGCCGACCGCCGCGGCGGTGCGATATTGCGAAAAGCGGGGCCTGCGGGCCAGCAGCATCAGCGGCGGAACCGCGACCGCGAGCACGGCCAGCTGGACCAGTTCGATGCCCAGATTGAAGCCCAGTAGCGACGGCAGGTTCTGCGCCATTTGCGCATCGGTCTCGGCCAGCAGCGTCGCGAAGGCGAGGCCGTGTATCAGGCCGAAGCCTATCGAAACCCATGCCTCGCGCCCTGGAAAGATCGGGCGGATCGCGTGCACGGCGGTCAGTATGACCGAAAAGGCAATGGCCGCCTCGACCGGCGCGGAGGGCAGTTCGATGGCGGTCAGCCCGGCCAGCACCAGCGTAGCCGAATGGCCCAGCGTGAAACCGAGGGTGATCCGGACAAGCCGCGAAAAAGTGCCGCGCATCGTCCGGATCCCGTCCCAGCGCGAACCCCGCGCGATCAGCGGAGCCGCCAGCAGCAAGGCCAGCAGGAACAGCAGATGATCGTATCCCTCGGCAATATGGATCGCGCCCAGCGAAACCGCGCTGGTAAAGGCGGCCCATGAGGAGGGCACGGGATCGACCGCGATTTCCTGCCGGTCATGCCGCAGCGCGCCGATGACGCGGCTGTCGCCTGCCGATTTCACGACGACCAGCGCGAAATGGTCGGGCACTTCGTCGATCACGGCGGACCAGCGCAGGACGAAGCGGCCCGGTTTCGGCGGCGTCGGCGTGAAGCGGACGAGCGCCAGCAGATCGGGCGGACCCTGCACCTGCGCGAAACGCAGGCTCTCGATCTGCCGCGGCCATGGATCGCTGTCCGCGCCGGACAAGGCGAACCGGTCCGACAGATAGGCGCGCGCGGCCCGCAGAGACGCCGCATCGCCGGATACGCCATTGCCGCTGGCATAGGCATATTCGGAACGCGGAATGATGATGTCGGCGACCACCTCGTCCGATTGGACGGTCAGGGTGATCTCGCTATTGGGCGTCAGATGCGCGAGGGCGGGCTGGGCGAACAACGCCAACAGCATGGCCGCGATCAGGCACCACGCGGTTCTTATCCGTGACCCAGCCATGCAAGCCTCGCTTCCGGTGTGAATATACGGGGGTTTATCGCCAGCGCCTGTTCGCGCGCCTTGGCAGCAGCCTCGGCATCGCCCGCCATCGCGGCGGCATTGGCCATCGCGGCATAGAGCGTCGCGCTGCGCCACCCTCCGCGCTCGGCGGCGGCCAGTTCGGCGCGGGCGGCCTCGATCTCGCCCACGGCCATAAGGGTGTTGGCATAGAGCAGCCGCGCCTCGCCATAGGGACGCGCGTCCAGATTGCGGCGCGCGAGCACCCTTGCGCGCTCGGGCGATCCGAAGACGAGTTCGTGTTCCGCCGCATGCGCTGCCGCTGCGTCCGGGGCCTGCTGCATGCGTTGCTGCCAGATCGCCCCCGCCCGCTGCGCCCATGCCCGGCTTTGCGCGCGCTCGCCCCGGCTGCGATACATCATCGCGAGTGCGTCCATCGCTTCGGGCGCATCGGACAGTTCGGCCGCCTCGGTCATCAAGGGCAGCGCGCGCGCCATGTCGCCGTTCAACGCATGGGCTTCGGCCAGATGGGCCTTGGTCAGCCAGTATCCGGGAAACAACCCATCGGCCGCCCTGTAGAAGGCGAGCGCCCGCCCCCAGTTGCCCCGCGCGCTTTCCGCCGCGCCGATGCGCAGCGCGAGGCGGGCGCGGGTGAAGGGCGTGGCCCGCGGCCCTGCCATTTGCGCGAAAGACATGATGGCGTGATCGTACTCGGCTCGGGACAGCGCCAGCACCGCCTGCCGCCATGACTGGTCTGCAGCGGGATCGCTTTCGCGGGCGCGGCGGTAGAGCTGGTCGGCCAGCGCCTGATCGCCGCGATAGAACGCGATATCGCCGCGCATCGCCATCACTTCGGCGCGGTCGGACCGTGATGGCGGCACCGCCTGACCCATGAACACCGCCAGTTGCCGCTCTGCCAGCGCAAGATCGTGCGCCTTCATCGCGGCGGATGCGCGGCGCAGGCTGGGACCCGATCCCTCGGGCGCGAGCGCTTGTGCATCGGCCAGTATTTGCTGCGCCCGTGCAAGGTCTGCATAATCGGCGGCCAGATCGAACCGCGCCAGCAGACCCGCCGCCAGCGTCTCGGCGCGCAGCCATTCGCCTTGGCCGTTGGACACACGCTCTTCCCCCAGCGCGATGCGTCTCTCGGCATCCTCGATCATGGCCGGATAATCCGCCGGGCCGAGCATGGGGCCGGACAGGACCGATGGCTGGATGTCGATGTTCGTCGGCGCGGCTTCGCCCGGCACGCCGGTCCTGCCTTCCAGCAGGACGGCGGCCCCGACCACCGCGATCGGGGCAAGAAGCAGGACGGCCGCGCGCGGGAACATCACGGACCGCCTGCCCCTTGCCCCCGATGCCGTCATGACCGATGCCTGCTGATGGGTAGCAGTCAATGCATCGCCTCCGGCATCAACTCTCCGATCAGCTTTCGGGCATCGCGCATGGCGTCAGGCCAAGGTCGATCAGATCGTCGGCCAGCGCGTTGGTAAGCCCGGTCAGCTGCTCGGTGAGCTCGGGTACGAAATCGCCTGCCGCATCGTCGGCGGGATCGGCGTCGTTATAGGCGGTCTTCACGTCCGAACCGATCAGCGCGGTGGCGACGGCGGGCATGCCCATGCGGTCGACACGGACATAATCGCCCGGTGCATCGGTGCGGAAGTCAAAGCCGCTTCCCCCCGATGCCAGCGGCGGATTGCCTTGCGGTGCGGCCAGATAGGGGAAGGCGGGATTATACTGGACGTCGTTGCCCGGCGGATTGACCGGAACCTCGGCCAGCGTGGTCGGGCTGTGCGTTCCAAGGTCGAGGAAGATCACCGCCAGCGTCACGTCGATGACCGGATCGGGAAGGCGGCGACCGTTCGGAAAGCCCGAGGGCGCGGACAGGTCGAGCGTCAGCGTATCCGGCACGATCAGATCGGCCACCGATACGCCGGGCGCGACTTCCTGCGTCAGGCAGGCGGTCACGTCATAGGTCGTGGTCGGTGCCGGCGTCGGCGCCGGGGTGGGTGCGGGCATGGGCGAGGGGGCCATGACCGGGTCGTCGTCCATGCGGTCATTGTCGCTGCATCCGGCCAGCGCCATCGCAATCGCAACGGGGGCAGCCATGGCCAGCTTTAACGTCGGGCGGGTAAAATCGGTGTTCATCACAGCTGTCCTCCGAAACGTGCGGTCGTGGCCCAGACATCGATCGGGTTTGCGCCATTGGCGATGCGATCGCGGGGAATTTCGATGACCACCGCCGTCAGGTTCTGGCCGGCAAAGAAATCGCGCGTGCTGTCGAACATCAGCGTGCCGGTCGCCGCCGTGTCCTTGAAGCCCTGCAGGTCGAAGAAGAACGGATCGTCGAACAGCCCCGCCTCGACGCGGACGCCGTCCTGCGAAAGCACCTGTTCGACCGGTCCGCTCAGCGCGCCGGTGACGCCGGGCAGATTTTCGACCTGCACGCCATAGGTTCCGTCCGCATCTCCGGGTGCGAAACGGATGCGCAGCGGAATTTCCGCATCGGTCCGCTCGCCCGCGTTCGAGATATTGATGGTGTAGAGCACGTCGCGGTCGTAGGTCGCCGGCTCGCTGGTGGCCTGCGGCCCCGCGAAGGTCAGCGCCAGAACGACCGAGCTGTCGGTGTGAAACGCATAAAGATCGGCGATGTCGGCGGCCCTGTCGGGCGTCGAATCCACGCTGGGATCGGTTCGCGCGGGCGGGTCGAGGTGGTCGGCCGCCATGCCGCCCAGCCCGGGTAGGACCAGCGCCGCGCCGGCGGCCATCGCCAGCCCCGCGCCCGCTATCGTGACTTTCTTCCAGTTCTGCACCGCATTGCTCCCTCTGCTGCTTTGGCGATGCATCGCGGGCCGTCCGGATTGGCGCCCATGGATGTGTCGCGGGGGAAGCTACGAAGCCGGGGCGCGAGTGGATGCAGTCTGCCGAGAATAAATTTTCGCGGCGTCGGAATGTTCGGGGCGCCGCGCTGCACTGGCACTGGCACAGGCACTGGACGAATGGCGCCAAACACCTATATACCGGCCGGTATGGAATGCTCCGATCTCAACACGAAGACCAAGGGCCGCCCGCGCGAGTTCGATCCCGACGTGGCGCTGGCAGCGGCGCTGCGCGTGTTCTGGCAGCAGGGCTACGAAGGCGCGTCGCTCGCCATGCTGACCGATGCGATGGGCATCGCAAAGCCCAGCCTGTATTCGTGCTTCGGCAACAAGGAAGCGCTCTTCAAGCAGGCGCTCGACCTCTATGAGCGTGAGAAGCTGGCCTATATCGGTGCCGCGATCGAGGCACCGACCGCGCGCGGCGTGGCCGAACGGCTCTTGCGCGGCGCGGTGGACACCCATGCCAATGCGCAGGATCCGCAGGGCTGCATGGGGGTGATGAGCATGATCGGTTGCAAGGCCGAGGATGCCTCGATCCGCGACCATGTGATCGAACGGCGCAAGTCTTCCGAAACCGCGCTGATCGAACGGTTCGAGCGTGCGAAGGCGGAAGGCGACCTGTCCCCCTCCGTCGATCCGGAGACGCTGGCCCGCTATATCATCACGGTCATTCAGGGCATGCAGGTCCGCGCACAGGCGGGCGCGCCGCGCGAGGAGCTGGAAGGCATCGTGGACATGTTCCTGGCCGTCTGGTCCGACCGCTAGGGCCGGTCGCGGCGCAGAAAATCCCGCCCGATTTCAATCGCCCGAAAAATAAATTACCGCCTGGTACAGAAAGCGCATTGACTTTCTGCTGCGCCGCAATAGATACCGTCTGGTACATAAACCTGCCATTCATGTCTGCGGCCAGCCGGAGAACGCGATGCACACTGCCCCTGCGCCGGCGATGACCGGCTAAACCCCCGGCCCGGTCCAGCGCCGGGCCGCCTTTCAAAATCGAGCATGCTTCGTGTCCGGAAAACCGTTTTCCGGGCCGGGAGACATGCGTCCCGTTTCATGCCGCCCGGGCGCAGACCGCGCTTTCGGGAACCGTCAGCCGCGTGCCCGGCCCACGCGCAAGAGGTAAGCCATCATGTTCCTTCCCGAAGAACATTCCCTGTCGCTCATGGCCCCGGCCAAGGCTGCGACCGCCAATCCGGCGGCTGATCCCGCCGCTCCCGTCCTGAGCGCGCTGGAACGCCGGGTGGTCGAAATCGCGCGCACCGACGCGCTCGACACGCTGAAACCGCGGCGCAAGCACGGATGGCTCGTCCGGCTTTTCATGGGGCGGGAACGGGCCTCGCCCGCGCTCGCCAACGAGACGCTGGAGGCGGTCCGCCGACTGGCCGTGACCGCCTGGCACCGCGAAGCGAACCCGCCCGCCCGCGCCATCGGCGAAGCCAGGGCCATCAGCGAAGCCAGGGCCATCAGCGAAGCCAGGGCCGCCGGGCTCAGCCGCGACCAGATCGACGAAATCCTCACCATCATCCGCCGTTCGTTCGGCGCCCGCATTGAAAAGACTGCCCCATGACCATCCAGACACCCCTCGACACGTTCCAGACCCGGATCGGCGAAGCCCGCGATAATCGGCCCGCCCGCCGCCCGCGAAAGCGCGCTCTGGCTTTCGCCGGACTGGGCGCCGCCCTGCTCGCCGGGCTCGGCTGGCATTTTCTTGGCGGCAATTCCGCCGAGGCCGCGCCGCCGCCCGTACCGGTCGTCACCATCGCCAGCCCCATCGTCCGCGAGGTGACCGAATGGGACGACTATATCGGCCGTTTCGCGCCCAGCGAGATGGTGGAGGTCCGTCCCCGCGTGTCGGGCGCGATCACGGCGATCCATTTCCGCGACGGCGAGTTCGTCCGCAAAGGGCAGCCGCTGTTCACCGTGGACCCGCGCCCCTATCGCGCCGCGCTGGCCGAGGCGCGCGCCGATGTCGCCGCCGCGCAAAGCGCGCTGGCACTGGCGCAATCGGACTATGACCGCGTGGCCGGGCTGACCGGCGACGAAGCCATGGCCGAAAGCGAGGTCGAGCAATTGCAGACAAGCGTGAGTTCCGCCCGCGCCGCGCTGGCGGCGGCGAGGGCACGCGCCGACCAGCGCGCGCTCGACGTCGAATTTGCCACGGTGCGCGCGCCGATCTCGGGCCAGATCTCGGACCGGCGCGTCGATGTCGGCAATCTCGTCTCGGGCGAGAACGGCGCGGGGGCGAGCCTGCTGACCACGATCAACGCGCTCGACCCGATCTATTTCACCTTCGACGCGTCCGAGGCGCTTTACCTCAAGACCCGGCGGCAATCGGATGACGGCGACGAGGCAGGCCGCGTACAGGTGCGCCTGCAGGACGAGGCCGATTACCGCTGGGAGGGCAGGCTTGACTTCACGGACAACACGCTGGACCCGAATTCGGGCACCATCCGTGCCCGTGCGGTCTTCCGCAATCCCGACGGGTTCCTGCGGCCCGGCCTGTTCGGCGACATGCGTCTGGCCGAAGCCGGGACTGCCAGGGCGCTGCTGGTCCCCGACGCCGCCGTCCAGTCGGATCAGGCGCGCAAAATGGTTTTGATTGTCGGCAAGGACGATGTCGTCACGGCGAAGCCCGTCGAACCGGGACCGCTGGTGCGGGGCCTGCGGGTCATTCGCTCGGGCCTTTCGCCAAATGACAGGGTGGTGATCTCGAACTTCGCGGCGGCCGCCGCCGGTTCGAAGGTCGACAGCAAGCGCGGCCGAATCGCCTTCGCGGCGCAAGACACGTCCGCAACGCCTTCGCCCAGCGAACCCGCCGCGGCGCAGGCGACCATCGCCGAATAGGCGCGCGCGCCTCGCATAAAGACAATTACACCCAGCCATTGGCCGGGTCACATATTTCACGGACGAAACCCATGCGATTTTCCCGGTTCTTCATCGACCGGCCGATTTTCGCGGGCGTCATCGCGGTGCTGATCACCGTGGTGGGTGCGCTCGCCTTCATCGGCCTGCCCGTTACGCAATATCCCGACGTGGTGCCGCCGACGGTCACCGTCACGGCCACCTATCCGGGCGCTTCGGCCGAAACCGTGGCCGACACCGTCGCCGCGCCGATCGAGCAGGAGATCAACGGCGTCGACGACATGCTCTACATGGATTCGCAATCGACCGGCGATGGCAGGGTGACGATCACCGTCACCTTCAGGATCGGCACCGACCTCGACGAGGCGCAGGTGCTGGTCCAGAACCGCGTCGCCATTGCCGAGCCGCGCCTGCCGGAATCGGTGCGCGCGATGGGGGTGGTGACCAAGAAGTCCTCGCCCGACTTCCTGATGATCGTGAACCTTCAGTCGCCCGATGGCACCTATGACCGCGAATATCTGTCGAACTATGCGCTGACGCGGGTGAAGGACCGGCTTGCGCGGCTGGACGGGGTGGGCGACGTGCAGATGTTCGGCGCGCGCGATTACGGCATGCGCATCTGGATCGATCCGGACAAGGCCGCCGCGCGCAATCTGACGGCGGACGAGATCGTCTCGGCCCTGCGCGCGCAGAACGTGCAGGTCTCGGCAGGCGCACTGGGACAGCCGCCCTATGACGGCGGCTCAGGCAGTGCGGGAGCCTATCAGCTCGGCGTCGAGTTGCAGGGCCGGCTGACCACGCCGGAGGAGTTCGGCAATGTCATCGTGCGCAGCGATGCAGGCGGCGGACAGATCCGCGTGAAGGATGTCGCGCGGATCGAACTGGGCGCGCAGGACTATTCGCTCAACACCTACCTGTCGGGCAATCCGACCGTGGTGATCGCGGTGCTGCAGCGCCCCGGTTCGAACGCGCTGGACGCGGCCGAGACGGTGCGGGAGGAAATGGACGCGCTGGCCGCGGATTTCCCGCAAGGCCTGGAATATTCGGTCATCTACAACCCGACCGAGTTCATCGGCCAGTCGATCGACGCGGTCTATCACACATTGTTCGAGGCGGCGGTGCTGGTCGTGCTCGTCATACTGGTCTTTTTGCAGAACTGGCGGGCGGCGGTGATCCCCATCGTCGCGATCCCGGTGTCGCTGGTCGGCACCGCGATCATGCTGGCGGCGACGGGCTATTCGCTCAACAATCTGTCGCTGTTCGGGTTGGTGCTGGCCATCGGCATCGTGGTCGACGACGCCATCGTGGTGGTCGAGAATGTCGAGCGCTATATCGAGGAAGGCGTCAAACCGCTTGAGGCCGCGCGCCGGTCGATGGACGAGGTGTCGGGCGCGCTGGTCGCCATCGTGCTGGTGCTGTGCGCGGTGTTCATCCCGACATTGTTCATCGACGGCATCTCGGGCCAGTTCTACAAGCAGTTCGCCGTCACCATCGCGACCGCGACGGTCATCTCGCTGATCGTGTCGCTCACCCTATCGCCCGCGCTGGCGGCGATCCTGCTGCGCGAGAAGCACCGCGTGGCGGACGATGCCCCGCGCTGGCGGCGCGTGCTGCAGGGTGCAGGCGACCGGTTCAACCATGGGTTCGAGCGGATGAGCGAGGCCTATGCAAGGCTGACGCTGCGGCTGGTGAAGCGTCCGGCACGGATGATGGCGGGCTATGCCGCGCTGATCGTCGCGACGGGCGGTCTGTTCTGGGCGACGCCCGCGGGCTTCATCCCGCAGCAGGATCAGGGCTATTTCCTCGCCGCGATCTTCCTGCTGCCGGGTTCGTCCCTGTCGCGCACCGACGAGGTGACGCGCGAGGTGGCGGAGAAGATCCTGCCCGGCAAGGGGATACGCGGCGCGGTGATGTTCGCGGGCTTCAACGGCCCGTCGCGCACCGCCTCGCCCGATTCCGGGGCGATCTATTTCCCGTTCGAAAGTTTCGAAAAGCGCGCCGAACTGGGCGTGACCGAGGAAAGCATCATGGCCAAGGCGCAGGAAGCGCTGGCGGGTTACGACAAGGCCAGCATCATCCTCCTCCCGCCGCCCACGATCAACGGCATCGTCCCGCCCGGCGGCTACCGTATGATCGTCGAGGACCGGTCGGGGCAGGGCTATGCCGAGCTTGAGAAGGCGGCGCAGGCCTTGCTGGCGCAGGCGAACACGCAGCCCGAGCTTCAGCAGGTCTATACCTTGTTCAACCGGGGGTCGCCGCGCGTCCATGCCGATATCGACCGGCGCAAGGCCGACATGCTGGGCGTGCCGCCGCAGAATATCTTCTCGACGCTGCAGACCTATCTGGGGTCAACCTTCATCAATGACTTCAACCTGCTGGGCCGGACATATCGCGTGACCGCGCAGGCCGATGCCGGATCGCGCAATTCGGTCGCGGATATCGCGAACCTGCAGACGCGGTCGAGCAACGGATCGATGGTGCCGATCGGCTCGGTCGCGACCTTCGAGAACAGGACCGGCCCCTACCGCGTGGTGCGATACAACCTCCAGCGCGCGATCGAGGTGGATGGCAGCGTCGCGCCGGGATATTCCACCGGACAGGCGCTGGCGACGATGGAAAAGGTCGCCGCCGAAACGCTGCCGGCGGGCTATGGCGCCGAATGGACCGGCATCGCCTATCAGCAGTCGATCGCGGGCAATACCGCGGGCGTGGTGTTCGGCATGGCGGTGCTGTTCGTCTTCCTCGTGCTGGCGGCGCAATATGAAAGCCTGACGCTGCCGCTGGCGATCATCCTGATCGTGCCGATGTGCCTGTTCGCGGCCATGCTGGGCGTGAACCTGCGGGGGATGGACAATAATATCCTGACCCAGATCGGCCTTGTGGTGCTGATCGCGCTGGCGGCCAAAAACGCGATCCTCGTGGTCGAATTCGCAAAGCAGGCGGAGGAAGAGCAGGGCCTTTCGCCGGTTCAGGCCGCGGTGCAGGCCGCGCGCACCCGGCTGCGCCCGATCCTGATGACGTCCTTCGCCTTCATTCTCGGCGCGGTTCCGCTGGTCATCGCCAGCGGTGCCGGGTCGGAGCTGCGGCAGGCTTTGGGCACGGCGGTGTTCTTCGGCATGGCGGGCGTCACCGGCTTTGGCCTGCTGTTCACCCCCACCTTCTATGTCGTGTGCCGCAATTTGGCCGAGGCGCTGCGGTGCGGCCCCCGTCCGAATGCGGAGACGCCCCGCCCGAAACAGCCGCGCGATTACGATCCGCTGGCGATCCCGGCGGAATGAAAGGAGCCAGAGAGATGTTCCGCATGAACAAGACCATTGCCGCGCTGCTGTCGGCGAGCGCGCTGACCGCCTGCACCGTGGGGCCCGATCATATCGCACCGGCGATACCGCCCACCGCCTCTGCGCCGTTCGTCGGGGTGCAGACGGCGGATGTCACCGCCGATGCGCCCGCCGATGACTGGTGGACGCTTTATGACGATCCGGTCCTCGACGCGCTGGTCGAGGATGCGCTGGCCGCCAATACCGACATTCGCGTCGCCCTTGCGCGGATCGAACGGGCGCGCGCCTCTTTGCGCGGATCGTGGGGAGAGGCGCTGCCGCAGACGAAGGTCTCGGCTTCGGGCAGCTATGGCCGCGTCTCGGAAAGCGAGACACTGCCGGGCATCGACCGCGAGGGACGCCGCATCGCGGGCGAATTCGCGGCGGGTTACGAGCTGGACCTGTTCGGCCGCGTCGCGCGCGGGATCGAGGCATCGCGCGCCGATGAGGGTGCCGCGCGTCAGGACGCCGATGCGGTGCGCGTCATGGTCGTCGCCGATACGGTGCAGGCCTATGTCGACGCGGCGGCCAGCGCGCAGCAGATCGCGGTGGCGCAGTCGATGGTGGATTTGCTGGCCCGATCCGAACGCATCACCCATGCGCGTTTCGAGCGCGGCCTGAACCAGAAGCTCGACGTGCTGCGCCTGACCCAGCTGCGCGAGGCGCGGGCCGCGACAATCCCGCCCTTGATGGCGCGCCGCGATGCCGCGCTGTTCCGGCTGGCGACGCTGACCGGGCGCACGCCGCAGGAGCTGCCCGCCGATGCGCTGCGGCGCCGGACGACGCCCGATGTCTCGCAGCCGATCCCCGTGGGCGACGGGCGGATGCTGCTGGCCCGGCGTCCCGACGTGAAGGCGGCGGAGCGCAGGCTGGCGGCCGATACGGCGCGCATCGGCGTGGCGACGGCGGATCTCTACCCGCGCATCAGCCTGGGCGCGGCGGTATCGACCACTTCGCTGGGCGACATGCCCGTCTTGGGGTCCGGGCCGCTGGGCTGGCTGGTCGGCCCGCTGATCCAGTGGGCATTCCCGAACCAGGAGGCCGTGCGCGCCCGCATCGAAGCCGCGCGGGCGGATGCGGACGCCGATCTCGCGCGTTTCGACGGCACCGTGCTGCGCGCGCTGGAAGAGACGGAAACCGCGCTATCCGCCTATCGCAACGCGTTGGTGAGCGAAGAGCGGCTGGCCGCCTCGCGCGATGCGGCGGACCGCGCGGCGAAGGTCAGCCTTGCGCGCCAGAGCCGCGGCCAGATCGACGCGCTGGCCTCTCTGGATGCGCAACGCACCTTGGCCGAAACCGAAGCCGATTTTGCCGCCGCGCGCCGCGCCGTCGCCTTGGCGCAGATCGATCTGTTCCGCGCGCTTGGCGGCGGCTGGACGGGCGGGTGAAAAAGAGGATCGATCCGCGAACTGCCCGCTATGTCACGAGAGCCTTAGCGCCGGCAGATAGCCCGCATATTCCAGACGCATCATGGACAGGATCGCAAACCTTGCCATCAGTCCGCGCATGGTGGGCCTGAACATCAGGTTCCAGCGATATTCCTGTTCCCGGGGAGACCAGCGGGTCTTGGAAACGTCGCGGCCTACCGACAGGTTGACGGCTTTCTTGCCGGATTCGATCGACTGTTTGATGACCTCGTAGACCAGGGTCGTCATCACGCTGTATTTCCCGAATTCGGCTTCGTAACCCGAGTAATAGAGATACAGCCCATCCTCGGTCTCGAAACCGAGCCTGGCTGCGACAACCCTGTCGTGATGCTGCATCAGGAAAAGGCGCAAGCCCGAGCTGTCGGGATCGCTCGCGAGGGTCGCGATGAACTGCCGCGCATAGTCTTCCTCGAAGACATTGCGGTGGCGGGTTCCATGCGTCTGGTTCGCGCGCAGGGCGTGAAGGCGATAGAAGTCGGGAAGAAAAGCACCGATCGAGCCGGAATCGCGCAGGCATCGGAACTGCAGGTCGACGCCGTCCCGCTTGGCGCTGTTATAGCATTTGCGGATCGATTCCCTGATGTTGCGCTTCATCGCCGAGCGGAATGACGCAAGGTCGGGTTCGAGCATCACCACGAAACTCTCGACCAGCGGGCGCGTCGGGTGCGGGATCGAAACCGCGTCGTAAAGATCCGCAACTTCAGGCGGACCCGCCGGCAGCGAGATGACGTCCCAATGGGTATAATGCGTCTGCACATAGGAAACGAACGCCGAATAGGCGGCGTGTGCATGGCCCTCTTTGACGAGGCCCGTCCTCAATTCGGTCAATATGTTGTCGGCGCCCAGCGGCTGCAGATAGCTGAGGACGGGCACGCCCTTGACCACCAGATTTTGCCGAAGCATCGGGAAGACGCCGATGATTTCGCGCCCGTCCTCGACCAGGAAAATCTGCAATTTCCGGTTGGCGCCGCCCATGCGGCCGAATTGCTCCCACCAGCTCTCGTTATAGAACAGCGACTGGAACGGCTCGGCAATGCCCGGCTGCCTCTCCAGGCGGTTCCAGCCAGCACGCTCGGCATCGGTCAGTTTCGCGAAATCGTCGACAATACGTACCATCGATCCGGCAACAGCTTTTTCCATCAGAATCGGACCGCTCTACCGCCGGGCACTTAAGGGTTCATTGCCGGTGCCTCAGCTTGGACATGCTTCGTCGGCGCAGGCATCCGATATGACGCATCCCTGTCCCGGCGAGCTGTTTCCCGGCAGGCTGCTTCCCGGCAGGGGAGGGCGATGGCGATATTGCAAAGCCTTGTAAATATGGTTTCGCCCTATGCGCCCGGCCGCTGCATGCCGCCATGACGCGACTGCCGCCGGATCGACCGCCAGCCTAACGCGTTGCAAAGAAAGGAAACAGACACGAGATTTTTGCGAGGGCCCGAATGACCGACGACCCGGACATGCTTTACAATTCCATCGAACGCCTCGCCAGCGCGGGGATATCGGCGGCCATATTATTCGTCGTCATCGTCGTGTTGATCCGCCTGCTGGGCAAGCGCGCGACCGGGCAGATGAGCAATTTCGACTGGATGATCTCGATCACCGTGGGCAGCCTTGCCGCCAGCGGGATCTTGCTCAAGAACGTCAGCCTTGCCGATGTGATCCTTGCCATCGCGGTCATCGGATTCCTGCAATGGGCCACCGCGTGGCTTGCCTGCCGCAGCGAATGGTTCGAAAAAATGGTGCGCGCCCGGCCCCGGCTGCTGGTCCACAAGGGGCGGCTGCTGGAAGAGGACATGCGGCGCGAGCGGATCTCGCGGCACGAGATATTCTCGTATCTGCGAGGGCGGGGCTATGTCCGTCCGGACGAGGCGAACTGGGTCGTGCTGGAGAACGACGGCACCATGACCGTGATCCCCCGGCAGGAGGCAGGCTTCGACGATGCGGGGCTGCTGGACGATGTCGTGTGGTCGTCGTCTCCGGCGGCGGACGCGAAGGAACGGCCGGGCGAAAAGCGCGGCGAAAAGGCGGAACCATCGCGCTGACCTTAGGTTGAGACGGAAACCCGCGACGCCATGGAGACCCGGATGACCGCCGACACGAAGACCCTCGACCGGCAGGCCGCAACCCGGATCGCGCCCCGCAGCGGTGTGGCCTTTGAATTGGCAGAAGGCCAGCGGCTGACGGTGATCGACCCCGAAGGACAGCAGGTGTCCGACCTGCTCGCCTTTGTGCGCGGAGACGTGGGCGAGGTGATCTCGAACGGGCGGACCTTCGATTATGAAGAGACGATCGCGCTGACCACCGGCAACCGGCTGTGGTCGAACCGCTCGAACGTGCTGCTCTCGATCGAGGAGGACACGGTCGGTCGGCACGATTTCCTGCTGACCCCGTGCAGCGAGGCGACGTTCCGGCATTTCTATCCGGGCAAGCCCGTGCACCGCGGCTGTTTTGGCAATCTGGCTGAGGCGCTGGCCCCCTATGGAATCGGGGAAGACCAGATCCCGGTCGCCTTCAACTGTTTCATGAATGTGCCGATCGCGGCGGATGGCGGCGTGTCCGTCGTGCCGCCGTCGAGCCGGGCGGGCGACCGCATCACCCTGCTGGCGCACCGCGACCTGGTGATCGGGCTGACGGCATGTTCGGCCTATGACAGCAATGGCGGCAGTTTCAAACCGATCGATTACCGCATCGACTGACCGCACAGACCGAAAAGGGAAAGACCCATGAGCGACAAGCAGGACAAGATCGAAAAGCAGGCGATGCCCGACAAGGACCCGTCGGACATGCCCACGACCGACCGGCGCGAACGCAACAGCAAGCTGTATAACGAGCTGCGCAAGGAGGATTCGGTCGACCCCGAGCAATATCCCAAGAAGGACCGCGATGCCGCGGATCTGACCGGCAAGGACCAGTGAAACGCCAAGGGTCGAAGCGCGCGTGAAGATCGCCGTCGTCGGGCATATCCGTTTCGCCATAGCGGAACCCTTCGCAGGCGGGATGGAGGCGCATTGCGCGGCGCTGTGCAAGGCGCTGTCGGACGCGGGCCACGACATCGTGCTGTTCGCCGCGGATGGCAGCGAAACCGCCGCGCCGCTCAACGCGATCTGCGACGATCCTTACGAGGATGTGCTGCCATGGGCGCGCTGGCGCGGGACCGAGGAACTGGCGCGCTATCAGCACGATTCCTTTGCGCGCGGCTGGGAGGCGATCCTCTCGGGCGGCTTCGACGTCGTCCACAATAATGCGCTGTTCCCCGATCTGATCGACTGGGCCGCGCGCGACAGCATGCCCATGCTGACATCGCAGCATGTGCCGCCCTTCGGCATCATGCGCGACGCGGTAATGCGCGCCATCGGCGACGAGCGGCTGCAGTTCAGCGTTACCTCCGCCAGCCAGCTGCCTCTGTGGCTGCAGCGTCCGGCGAGCAATCTCGGCGTGGTGCACAACGGGATCGACACGGCGTTCTGGCAGCCGGGCGAGAAGGGCGGCCGTTTCCTGTGGTCGGGCCGGATCACGCCGAACAAGGGCACCGCCGATGCGCTTGCCGCTGCGCATGCGGCAGGCGCCGAGCTCGACATCGCGGGGACGGTGGAGGACGAGATCTATTTCGCACAGCATGTCGCCCCGCTGCTGGACGGCCGCCGCCGCTATATCGGCCATCTGGACCGCGCGGCGCTGCAGGCGAAGGTCGCGGCGGCGCGTGCGGTGGTGGTGACGCCCGCATGGGACGAACCCTTCGGCCTTGTCGCGGCGGAGGCCTTGTCCTGCGACATTCCTGTGATCGCCTTTGACCGCGGCGCGCTGTCCGAAGTGGTGCGCGATTGCGGTGTCATCGTGCCCGCAGGCGATGTCGCCGCGCTGGCGCGGGCCATGCAACATCCACCCCGGCTTGCCCCCGGCATGGCGCGGGCGCGGGCGGAGGCATGTTTTTCGCTGCAGGCGATGGTCGCGGGCTATGAACGCCTGTACCGCGCCGCCATCGCGGCCGTTTCCCATGGTGCCGATACCGAATGCCGGGCGGTCGCGTGAAGCCGCGCGGGCCCGCGCATGGCCCCGCGCATCGCTATATATTCGTGGGCGGGCTGCACCGGTCGGGCACCAGCCTTGTCGCCAGCCTGCTGGCCGAACACCCCGACATCGCCGCGATCGAAGGCGCGCCGGTTCCGGAGAACGAGGGCTGCTATCTGCAGGGCGCAATCCCGCATACGGCGCGGCACGGCATCCCCGGCCATTTCGCGACCGATCCCGCGCAGCATCATGTCGAGGGCTGCGCGCTCGACCGGATGGACACGCGCGAGCGGCTGGAGGCCGACTGGGCGCCGTGGTTCGATCCGGGCAAACCGTGGCGGGTCGAAAAGTCGCCCGTCAATTTCACCCGCATGCGGCTGCTGCAGGCGCTGTTCCCGCTGGCGCAATTCATCGTCGTCACCCGCCACCCGGCGTTCACGACCGAGGCGATGCGCAAATGGATCGATGTCGAGGAGCGCCGCTTTCCGCGCCACTGGTGCGACGCGCATGACATCGTGTTCGCGGATATCGAGCATCTCCATGGCGTGATGATCGTGCGCTATGAAGATCTGGTCGGTTCGCCTGCCGCCGTGCGCGATGCGATGTTCGCGTTCCTCGGCCTCGGCCCGTGCGACACGCGGATAGAGGTGGCGAACGGCAATCGCCGCTATTCGGCGAGCGCGCAGCACAGCGCGCTGTGCTATCCCGCGCTTGGCTATGCGCCGGGGGGCGTGCATGTGCCCTTCGCCCCCGTCGTGCGCCATCCGCTGCGCGCGGTTCGTGACATGGTGACCGCGATCATGGCCGCGCAGCACGGCAAAGCGTCAGTCCGGGCAGGCAATGCGGCGGAAGCCCCGATTTCCCGAAACTAAAGCCGCGCCCATCCATTGCGGGAGTCTTGATTTAGGAGATTGCCCGATGGCTGAGGATATCAATTTCGACGACGGCGGCGCCAACCACCAAAAGCCCCGCAACGAAGACGAGGTGATGACCACGGCGCAGGGATCGCCCGTCGCCGACGACCAGAACTGGCTGACCGCCGGACGGCGCGGTCCGCAATTGCTGGAAGATCATATCGCGCGCGAAAAGATCTTCCATTTCGACCACGAGCGCATTCCCGAACGCGTGGTGCATGCGCGCGGCTATGGCATCCACGGCCATTTCGAACTGAAGAAGGCGATCCCCGAATTCTCGCGCGCCGCGATCTTCAACGAGGTCGGCGTCAAGACGCCCACCTTCACCCGTTTCTCGACCGTGGCGGGCAGCGCCGGATCGCCCGATCTGGCGCGCGACGTGCGCGGTTTCGCCACCAAGTTCTACACCAGCGAGGGCAACTGGGACCTTGTCGGCAACAATATCCCGGTGTTCTTCATTCAGGACGCGATCAAGTTCCCCGACCTGATCCACGCGGCCAAGCCCGCGCCCGACCGCGGCTTTCCGCAGGCGCAGACCGCGCATGACAATTTCTGGGACTTCATCTCGCTGACGCCCGAGGCGATGCACATGGTGATGTGGATCATGTCCGATCGGACGATCCCGCGCAGCCTGCGCTTCATGGAAGGGTTCGGCGTCCACACCTTCCGGCTGGTCAATGCCGAGGGCAAGTCGCATTTCGTCAAGTTCCACTGGAAGCCGCATCAGGGCATGCAATCGGTGGTCTGGAACGAGGCGGTGAAGATCAATGGCGCGGACCCCGATTTCCATCGCCGCGACATGTGGGATTCGATCGAGGCGGGCGATTTCCCCGCGTGGGATCTTGGCATCCAGGTCTTCGACGAGGCGTTTGCCGAGACCTTCGAGTTCGACGTGCTGGACGCGACCAAGATCATCCCCGAGGAACAGGTCCCGGTCGAGATCATCGGCACGCTGACGCTGGACGCCAATGTCGACAATTTCTTCGCCGAGACCGAGCAGGTGGCGTTCTGCACGCAGAACATCGTCCCCGGCATCGATTTCAGCGACGATCCGCTGCTGCAGGGACGCAATTTCTCCTATCTCGATACGCAGCTGAAGCGTCTGGGCGGGCCGAATTTCACCCATATCCCGATCAATGCGCCCAAGTGCCCGGTGCGGCATTTCCAGCAGGACGGGCACATGGCGATGACCAATCCCAAGGGCCGCGCCAATTACGAGCCCAATAGCTGGACCGGCCCCGCCGACGACAACCGCGAACCGCGCGGCCCGCGCGGCTGCCCGATGAACGGGTTCACCAGCTATGAAGCGCCGGTCGAAAGTCCCAAGATCCGGGCGCGCAGCGAAACCTTTGCCGATCACTACAGCCAGGCGCGGCAGTTCTATGTCTCGCAGACCGAGATCGAACAGGGTCACATGGCCAATGCGCTGACGTTCGAGCTCAGCAAGGTCGAGCATGTCCATATCCGCGAGCGGATGGTCGGCCATCTGCGCAATATCGACGAGGATCTGGCGAAGGAAGTCGCCGACGGGCTGGGCATGGCCGACATGCCGGACAAGATGCCCGCCGCGCGCGAACCGATCACCGATCTGCCCGCCAGCAAGCCGCTGTCGATCCTTGCCAACAGCCCCAAGACCTTCAAGGGCCGCAAGCTGGGCCTGTATATCGCGGAAGGCGCGGATGCCGGCATGGTGTCGGCGCTGATGGAGGCAGTGAAGTCCGAGGGCGGCATGGTCGAGGTGGTCGCTCCGCACGTGACCGGCGCGAAACTTTCCGACGGCAAGATGCAGGCCGCCGACCAGAAGATCGACGGAGCGCCGTCGGTGCTCTATGACGCGGTCGCGGTGGTGATGGGCGAGAAGGCGGGCAAGAACTATGCCGACGACAAGCCCAGCATCGACTTCGTCAATGACGCGTTCGCGCATGCCAAGTTCATCGGATACGCACCCGGCGCCATGCCATTGCTGAAGGGTGCGGGCGTCGCCGGAAAGATGGACCAGGGCTTTGTCGAACTGGCCGATGCGAATGGCGCAGCCGCGAAATTCATCGACCAGTGCAAGCAATTGCGGTTCTGGGACCGCGCGGCGGTCAAGCAGGACTGACGTGAATTCCCTGCGACCGGATGCGCCATATGTGCGTCCGGTCGCGGGAACCTTTTGGCGGGTCAGCAATTGGGCGGACTGACTGCAGCGGAAATTGCAGCCTCATTTCGCAGAGAACATCATGTCCGCCATCGTCCCCGGCCCTTTCGTGCCTGCCGAGCTTGTCCTGCCGGATGGCAGCATGGTGCCGCTTTGCCTCCACGGCCTGTCCTGCGAGGATTGCATCGTGTCGGGCGCCGTGCCCGAGGGCAGCCACGAATTATGGGTCGGCGCGGTCGGCCCGTTCCATTTCGCGCGCGATCCGCAGCGGGATGACAGGCTGCGGTTCACCGGCCCGATCCATCCCGCGATCGTGCGGCATTTCAACAGCGTTCTGGCGATGGACAAGGCCTGAGCGGCCCGTCCCTGACGGCCCGACCCTGACAGCGCGTTCAGCGCTCAGCCCTTCGACAATTCCTCGCCCAGCTTCAGGCTTCCCTCGCCGTAGAGATAGGCCGGGTCGAACTTGCCCGCCTGCTCCAGCCGCGCGCGGTCGAGGATGGTGACCCGCCCGCGCGTCAGCTCCATGATCCCGGCCTCGCGCAGGCTGCGCACCACGCGGTTAAGGTGGATCGGCGTGGTACCGCAGGCGTCCGCGATCTCCACCTGCGTCAGCGGCAGGTTGAAACCGTCCTCGTCGCCCAGGTCCACGAAGGACAGCCGGTGCCACAGCTCGGCCATCAGATGGGCGAGGCGGCCCTCGATCGGCAAGTGCTCCATCGTCAGGATCCATTCGCGGTGGATCGCGGCGTCGAGCAGGGTGGAGAACCACAACATCCGCCCCAGATGCGGGTGGGTGGCGATCAGCCGTTCAAGCTTTTCATGGGTGACATAGCCCACCTTGGCCGGACCGATCGCGACGACCGTGTGGTCGAGCCGTTTGAGCGCGAAGGCATGCAGGTCGACGAAATCGCCCGGCACATGGATCGACACAATATGCCGCCGCCCGTCACGCTCAATCGTGCGGGCCATATAGCCCTCGACAAGAAAGGTGCTGCGGTCGACGAGCTGCCCCGCCTCCAGGATGATCTTGTCGTGCGACAAGCGTTCGAACGGGCCCATCATCTCTTCGATCAGCTGCCGTTCGTTCGGCGTCAGCGCGTGACGCGCACGCCCCCGCAGGAAGCGCCAGCTGTTGGGATAATCCTCTTGCATGGTCGCTTCACCGATCCCGTATCGAATTGCGCGTAAAGCCGCGTGGCAAGAGAGACGTATAACCCATTATCAAATGATAATCGCTGATCATCGCTTTACAAGCCTCAGCCCGCCGCAGTCACGGCAGGCTGCGCGGCGGCTGCGTCCGCCTCCAGCTGGCGCAACACCGACGCGCTGCTGGCATAGGGATGATGCGCCTGCTGGCGGGTGAGTTCGAGGTCCTCCTCGCGCGTGTCGCGGCACCGGGTCCAGCCGGTCTCGCGCGGTTCGGCGAGCCCCATCAGGCGAAAGGCGCGCAGCCAGTGCTGCATCGTCGGTTCGCCCCATTTGCGGCGGAAATATTCGGCATTGCGCAGCACGCTGTCGAGGTGGTGGACCGGCGGCATGTGATGCGGATGATACTGGTGATAGGCCTTCGCCCCGCGCACCCACCAGATATCCATGCCCGCCGCCGCGCAGCTTCGCCCGAAATCGGTATCCTCGCCGCCATAGCCGACATAGCCCTCGTCGAAGCCGCCGACGCTGCGGAACGCCTCGGCGCGCATGGCGAAATTGAGCGACCAGAAGCAGCGATAGTCGCGGCAGGGTCCGACGGCCTGCTCGGGCGGGCCGGGGCGTTCGGAATGGCGCACGGCGACGGCGTCGAGCGCGGCGAAATCCAGCGTTTCGACCGGCGCGCCCCTTGGCAGATAGCCGACCTCGCCCATGAACAGCCCGTCGGCCCCGTTCGCTGCGTCAGACCGGTCCATCGCGGCGGCGTAATCGCCCAGCAGTTCGGGATGCGCCATGCAATCCACGTCGAGGAACACCAGCCGGTCCCCGCGCGCCGCCCATGCCGCCGCATTGCGCGCGGCGGAAAGCGCAAGGCCGCCTTGGCCCGCGACGATCTGGCGAACGGGGAAGTCGCAATCTGGCAGGTCGTAGGGATCGTCCTGCAGCACCGCGATCACCAGCTCGCCGGGGCGGGTGCGGCTTGCGCGCAGGCTGCGCACCAGATTGCGCAAGTGACCGGCGCGCCCATGCGCCAGCGTGCAGACCGAGATCATGGCATCGCTTCCTTTTCCAGCGGGACCGGCGAGCCTGCGCCTTCCCACAAATCGCGCGCCAGATCGTCGAGCCAGCGCGCCGCCTTGCGGTCCGCCTGCGAGTCGATCCAAGGCTCTGCATCGCCGGTGCGCGCGGCCCGGGCCTCGTCCCACAGCGTTGCCCAGCTGGCGGCATCGGACGGCCACGTCGGTCGCGAGGCGCAGACCCCGGCGCGGGCCAGCGCCTCGGCCTTGCGTTCCTGCTCTGCGAAATAGCGCCATTCGGGGATGGCGATCCACGGCTTGCCGGTCTGGATGATCTGATGGACAATGGTGTTGCCGCAGCTTGATACGATGCGGTCGGCGGCGGCGATGTGATCCGACGCATTGTCGACCCAGCCGCGCAGTTCCAGATTGCCGGGCGGCGTCTCGTGCCATTCGCTGAAGGTCTCGCCAATGACGATCCAGTGGGTATCCGGCTCGGCCCGCGCGCCCAGCGTCAGCGGCGCGGTGGGCGTGCCCTGTCCGCCGCCGCCCGCGATGACGAGCATCAGTTCGCGGTCCCTCGGCGCGCGAATGCGCTCGCGCGCGCCGTCGCTCGTCTGCAAGGGCGCGATCCCCAGACCGGGGGCGTGGAAGATCTTGCTCAGCAAATGGTCGGGGCGGCCCGGCTGCTCCAGCCTTGCGTCATAGGGGGCGAGCAGGCCGACAGCGCCGTCATAGCTGGCGCGGTGCGCGGGGTCGTCGCGGTCGCCATGCTGCAGCACTGCGACATGCGGGACCGAGGCGATGCGGCACAATTGCCCGATCTCTGCCGAGACGTCGGTGACGAACAGGGCAGGGCGCGCGCTGGCAAACCAGCCGGTGATTTCGGCCACTGCCTCGGTAATGCCGTGCCACCCCAAGGGCGCGCAATGCAGCGTATCGGGCACCGGCATGCCCGCCAGCCGCGGCGCTTCGCTACCCTGCGCCTCGAACAGCGACGGGATGGTGCGAATCTCGATTCCCGGATTTAGCGGCGGGAAGATATCGTCCCTTGTGCAGAACATCGTGACGGGCCGCCACTCCACCACCGCATTGGCGAGATGCGCGCAGCGTTCGGCATGCCCGCGCCCCTGGTGATGCACGAAGATCCCGACGGGACGCGTGTCAGGCTGCGGCATCCTCGGCCTCCTTGGCGGGTGTCGTTGCAGAAGCGGGGCGGCGGCGGTCGCGGCGCGCGTGCCACAGCATGCCTTCCAGCACGCCCGCCGCATGCGAGCGGCGCGCGGTATAGACATGGGTCAGCCCCGCGATGCCTCGCACTTCCTCGTGATGGTTGGCGACCAGCACCGCGCGCTTGCATTCGGCCAGCATGTCGGCGTCATTGCCGCTGTCGCCTGCCGCGATCACGCGGTCGGGCGGCAGATGCAGCACCTTCGCCACATGGGCCAGCGCGGCATGCTTGCCCGCCCGTTCGGGCAGCACGTCGAGCAGCCGGTCGTGGCTGAGGATCGCGCGCGCGGTCAGGCCTGACGCGTCCAGCCTGCCCCGCACCGCCGCCAGCACGGCGGGATTATCGGCAAGGAAACTGCACTTGAAGCGGCGCTGCTCGATCGCGGTCTGCCGCGAAAGGCCGCTCACGCCGTCCAGCGCTGCGAACACGCCTTCCCGGTCCCAGCCTTGCGCAATCGACGCAGCATAGTCCTCGTCCAGCCGAAAGCCGCCGTCCCGCCGCCAGTAGATTTCCGAGCCCACCGACGAAATCAGCACATCGGGCGAGGGCATGTCCCATTCGCGCAGCAGCCGCCGCGCCTCGACGAACGAGCGCCCCGTCGCCACGCCGAAACCGACGCTGGCGCGGCGGCGCGAGAGAAAGGCCGACAGGCGGCGCGCGCCCGAACGGCAGCCGGTCAGCGTGTTGTCGATGTCGCTGACCAGCAGGCTGCCCGGCGCGGCGGGGGCATTAACGGCCTGCGAACCGGCCACATCCTGCGCGATCGACAGGAAACCGCGCGCGTAATCGTCCCAGTTCATCGCCCGCACATTGGCCCGCGCATTGTTCGAGCAGCGCTGCCACAGCATCTCGTCCTGCAGCAGCCGGGCCATCGCGCGGCCCATGTCGGCGATGTCGAGCGGATCGACCAGCAGCCCGTGCTCCAGCTCAGCCAATATGTCGCTGGGGCCGCCGTTGCGCGTCGCGACCACCGGAAGCCCGTGCGATGCCGCCTCGATCAGCGTCAGGCCATAGGGTTCGGTCAGCGCCGGATTGACGAAAATCCCGCGCGTTCGCCGCGCCAGCTCGTACATGCCCGCCACGTGCCGCGTGTCATGGCGCGAAGGCCATGCGACCGATCCGTGCAGGGCGTTGCGGTCGATGGCGTCGACAAGGTCGAGCAGCACTTCGCGGTGTTCCTTCTCCCCCTGCTTGAACCCGCTGCGCAGCCCGGGAAGGATCACCAGATTGGCTTGGGCGCGCAGCATGTCATGCGCGGCAAAGGCCTCGACCAGCCGGACGAGGTTCTTCTTGTGCACCGGCCGCGCGATGGCGAGGATCATCGGCCGGTCCATGTCCTTGAGGAAAGGCTCGATCAGGCCGCGCGCGCGTTTGACGTCGCCGTCGGCGGGATCGGCGGTCTCGACACCGGGACGCAGCCGGTGGATCCGGTCGAACCGGGCGGAGGGATAGGCGACCAGCTGCCGCTCGCACTCGTCGCGCGAGGAGGCGACGATGGCATCCGCGCTGCCGATGGCGCGGTCTTCCTCGCGCAGGCGCGCGGCGAGGTCGGCGTTGCAATCCAGCATGGCGGCCTTGTCGCGGCCCAGCGAATGCGCGGTGTAGATAAAGGGAATGCCCAGCGCGTCGCGCACGCGGCGCGCGACATCGGCGGCATCGGCGAAATGCGCATGGATGATGTCGGGCAGATGGTCGGCGCCGCGCAGATGCGCGATCAGCGCGCGGGTGAATGCGTCGCGGTCGCGGGCCAGATCCTCCTTCGCCAGATAGCGCCGGTCGCCGCTGTCGATGCGGACGATCTCGGATTTGGGGCCGATGCTCTCGCGCGTAGCGGCGTGGATGCGGCCAAGCGCGGGTTCGTCGAACAGCCGCGTCGCGATATCGGCGCGGGTCACGCGCGGATCGCGTGCAAGCGCCGCCATGGCCCCGAGGATATAGGCTATGTGACCTCCGGTATCCTCGGTCATGCCGTAGGGTACGGGAGGCGCGCGCAGGCAACCGCCCAGCGCAATGGCCAGAACACGCATCGGCCCTGTCTCCGAATGAAATGGTTAACGCAGGGTCAATGTCTGTCGAAGCCAATCGGTTCCGAAAGCAATATTATTAATCTTCACGCAATTATCATATGTGAAGAACCGGGTGCTTGTCAGTCCGCCATGGCCGCGGTGCGGGCAGGGACGGTCGCCGGCGTTGGCACGGCGGCGCCATAGGTTACCCGCCACACCGTGTTCGACACATCGTCCGCGATCAGCAGCGCGCTGCGCTGCGCGTCCCACGCAACGCCCACCGGGCGTCCGCGCGCATGGCCGTCATCGCCGATGAAGCCGGTGACCACATCGACCGGCTTGCCCGATGGCGATGCGCCGGTGAACGGCACCCACACCACCTTGTATCCGGCCAGATCCTCGCGGTTCCAGCTGCCATGTTCACCGATGAAGGCGCCGCTGGCAAAGCGCTGGCCCCATGCGCCGCCGTCGGCGAAGGCAAGGCCCAGGGGCGCGCGATGCGAACCCAGCGAGTAATCGGGCACCACCGCCTGCTCGACAAGGTCGGGGCGGCGCGGGCGGACGCGCGGATCGACGTGCTGGCCCCAATAGCTGTAGGGCCAGCCATAGAACGCGCCATCGCGGATGCGGGTGAGGTAATCGGGCACCAGCTGCGCGCCCAGCTCGTCCCGCTCGTTCACGACGGCCCACAGCGCATCGTCGGCGGGGTTGATCGCCAGCGCGGTGGGGTTGCGGATGCCAGACACCAGCTGCCGGTGCATGCCGGTCTGCGGGTCGATTTCCCAGATCACCGCGCGGTCCTCCTCCACCTCCATGCCGCGCTCGCCGACATTGGAGTTGGAGCCGATCCCGACATAGAGCCGCGACCCGTCCGCGCTGGCGGTCATCGCCTTGGTCCAGTGATGGTTGATGCGCGAGGGGAGCTTCGCCACGATCTCGCCCGGCGCGGCGATGCGCGTCTGCCCCTCCTGATAGGGAAAGCGCATCAGATTGTCCTGGTTGGCGACATAGATCGCGCCATCGGCATAAGCGAGGCCATAGGGCGCATCGAGGCCGGTGATGAACTCGCTGACCAGCTCGGCCTGTCCGTCGCCGTCGGCATCGCGCAGCAGCGACACGCGGTCGCCGCCCTTGACCGACGTCTTGCCCTTGCCCTTGATATAGCCCGCGATGACATCCTTGGGCCGCAGCGCGGGCGCATGGCCGCCCGCACCCTCGGCTACGAGAATGTCGCCATTGGGCAGCACCAGCATCTGGCGCGGAATCTTCAGCCCGGTGGCCAGCGGGGTGATCGCAAAGCCCTGCGGCACGGTCGGCAGATCGCCGTCCCAGCCTGCGGGCGTCGCGATATTCATCGCGGGCAGCAGCGCGTCGCTCTGCGGCGGGAGGACCGGGTCGGGGCCGGTCTGGTCGACATCGGGACCGGCATTGCCGCAAGCGGACAACAGCAGGGACAGGGCGGCAACGGGCACGACGGCGGCGGTTCGGGACAGCATGGCGCGCAAGTTCATCGTGCGATCTCCCGGTCATGAACGACTTCATGGGCGGCGCGCGCGGAATAGCCGATGAAGCCCGCGACCAGCGCCAGCAGCGCGCCCGCGACCGACAGCACCAGCCCCAGCGTCTCGACCGACCACCACGCGTCGCGGCTGTGCTGGAACGAATTGACCAGCCCGACCGCGAACAGCAGCAGCACGACCAGGAAATAGATCAGCGCCCGCCCGCCATATCCCGACCGCCCGGACCGCACCAGGGTCACGAAGGCCCCGATCAGCAGCAGCCCCGTAAACAGCTCGCCGCCCGCCAGCAGCCATGCGGAGAAATTGCTCCACTGCATCTCGGCGGTGTTCAGATAGGTGATGTCGCTTACCAGCGCGGCAGGGAACAGCGCGACGGGAAAGGCCAGCAGCAGTGCCTGCAGCGAACCGATCATCGGACCGGAGGCAGTGCGGACATGATGAGCGGAAGGGGGGCGTCGATCGCGGATCATCGGGTACTCCGGTCGTGTCGGGAGGCGCCACGCCTCGTCGCACTTTCATCTCGTTCAATCCCCACATGCGCGCGACGTTCCCCGGAAATGCTGTTCCGCGCGCAACAGGTCTTGTGGCGTTCTTGTGACCGGCGGGGCTTTCGGATGGCAATTCACAAATCTGTAACTAAGTAACTGTCCCGTCATGTCCGATTCCCTCCCCGCGCCGTTGCCGACCCGCCGCCATCTACGCCGCTTTCGCGCCCTGCTGTGCGGCGGCGCGCTGATGGCCGGCGCGTTTTGCGCAGGCAGCGCCGCCGCGCGCGAGATCGAGGGCGGCGACGGGCGGATCGACTTCGATTTCTCGGACGACGCCTTCGATGCAGAGGTCCAGCCCTATGAACGTCCGGCCGCGCCGGGCACGCGCTGGCTGTCGGCGTCGGATGCGGAGCAGTGGGATCTTGCCGTCATTGCCGACCAGCAGGATGGCAGCGGCAGCCGCCCGCACGCGCTGAGCCATTTCGCACAGGTCAGTTCGGAACAGGCTGGCTTGGGACAGGCGGAGCCCGTGACCGCCGCCCTGCCGCCGCCGGCGTTTTCCGAGGAGAACTACGTCCCCGGCATGGTGCCGACGCGCTGGGCCGACCATGTGCCGCGCGAATATGCGACCCATCCGACCTTTGGATCGCAGGTCGGCGCCATCAAGACCGAGGCGCTGCTCATGTTCGGCTATTTCACGATCCGCGCCGGGTCCAAGCTGTTCGGCGAAACCGACGGCTTCAAATTCAAGGACGAGGGCTGGTTCGGCAAGGATACCCAATATGTCGGCGTCGACAAGTTCGCCCATGCGTGGAACACCTATCTCGCCGCCGAAATCCTCCACAACCGGCTGCACCGCAATGCCAATGCTTCCGAAGGCGACGCATTGACCGCAGCGACGCTGGCCTTCGGCTTCATGGCCTATAACGAGATTTCGGACGCGATCGAACCGGACAGCGGCTGGTCATGGCAGGACATCACCATGAATGGCCTGGGCGCGGGCTTCTCGGTGCTGCGCAACACGGTGCCGGGCTTGAAGGAAAAGATCGCCTTCAAGATCGAGATCGTCCCGAACGAGGAATTCTGGACCTACAGCGGCCCGCGCCGGTTCGAACAGCAACGCTTCATGTTCTCGCTGAAGGGATCGGGTTTCCCCGAATTGCACGACACGCCGCTGCGCTTCCTCGACCTGCAGCTGGGCTATGGCGCGGACAAGTTCGAGCCTGCGGACCGCGCGGCCGGGATCGAGCCGGAGCGTCACGTGTTCGTGGGCGTGGGCCTCAACGTCGGGGAATTGCTGTTCGGCGGGTCGAAATCGAAATTCGGCAAGGCGGGCTGGTCGGCGCTCGACTATTTCCAGGTGCCCTATACCTCGGTGCGGGTGGATCAGGGCGGCGATCTGTACTTCTGACCGCTTTGCGGCCCTTCAGTTGCTGCGCCGCTGGCGCATGTTGTAATCGATCCGGATCCGCACCCAGCCGCCCACAAGGGACTTGCCGCCCAGCCGCGGCGGGCGCACCTGGAACTGCCATGCGGCGGCCAGCAGCGCGCGATTGATGTTCGAACCGCGCGGCCATTCGTCCACCGCGACGCAATCCTCGACGCGGTAATCGGGCGCGGTCTTGCAGGCGATCATGCCCCATCCCGGCCCCTGCGCGGTCGACAGATAGCCGTCCAGCTCTCCGTCGCGCGGGCGGCGATACCATTCCGCGCCATAGAGAGGCTCGCCATTGGGCGCAGTGCCCACGCGCGGGCTGTCGGGAAGCGCGGATCGCCTCGGCGGTGCGACCGGGCCATAGACCTCCTGCGGCGGCGCAGGCTCAGGCGGGCGCGGCGGCGCGGGCGGAGCGGGCGGCGCCTTGGGCGCGGGCGCGGGATTGGGCGTCTTCACCACCGGCGGCGGCAGCACGGGTTCGGGCCGCGGCGTCTCGACTGCGGGCGGAGCGGGTTCGGGGGGAGGTTCGGGCGGGGTCTCTTCGACGGGCGGTTCGGGCTGGTCGGGTTCCGGCTCTGGCTCGGGTTCGGGTTCGGGTTCCGGTTCGGGCTCTGGCGCGGGGGGCGGGCTGGCCTGGATGTCGACGCTGGTCAGGTTCTCGCTCGGCTCTGGCGTGCCGACGATCGAACTGCCCAATGTCAGCAGCATCAGGATCAGCAGCACTTCCAGCACGATGGCGAGCGCAATGCTCAGCCCGCGCGGGCCGAACCGGTCGATCAGGCGCTGGAAAGCAGAAACGTCGCGCGAAGACATGGACCCTCGATCATCTCGTCAAGCAGTCGATGTCCCCCTCATCCGCCGCTGCGGGCTGCGATAGGCGGGTGCGGGATGCATCACAAGGGGGGTGAGGGACAGGGCGGGCCAGCGAAGCGGCGGATTCCGCCCGCATCCTTGTCGGCCTCAGCGCTTCAGCCTTGCGGCGGCTTCCTGTTCGATGACGGTCAGCTCCTCGATCGTCAGTTCCAGCGCCACGCGCTGTTCCTCAAGCTCGGACAGCCGTTCGCGCACCTTGTCGATCAGGCGCTGCATCTGTTCCTGATGCTCGGGGTCGGCGTCGTACAGGTCGAGGAATTCGCCGATCTCGCGGATCGAGAAGCCCAGCCGCTTGCCGCGCAGGATCAGCTGCATGCGCGCGATCTCGCGCCGTGTATAGACGCGGGTGGTGCCCACGCGCTCGGGCTTTATCAGCCCTTCCTTTTCATAGAAGCGCAAGGTGCGCAGCGTGACGCCCAGCTTTCGCGCGACGTCCTGAATGCCCATCAGCGCATTATCCCCGTCCGCGCCCCCGTCCGCGCCGTTCGCCAATGGCGTATCCGCCGCGCCGCTTCCTTCCGCGCTGCTCGGGTTGCTGGCCCGCAAGTCGTGCATGTTCACCGTGTCGTCCGCCCCCGACCGGCCCTTTCGCGATCCCATCACGAAATCCCCCGGCCCATGTGCCTGACGCCACTATGGCAGACTGGAACGCGCCGCGCCATCAGGCGTGCTTTTTCCGCTCTTCCTCGACCAGCTCCTTCTTGGACAGCTTGCCGATCATGGTCTTGGGAAGGCTGTCGCGGAACTCGAACTCGCGCGGCAGCTCGATCTTGCTCAGCCGCTCGGCAAGGAAGGCGCGCAGCTCGTCCTCGCTCAGCGTCTCGCCCTCGCGCAGCGCGACGAACAGCTTGGGCGACTGGCCGCGATATTCGTCGGGGATGCCGATCGCGACCGCCTCCAGAATGGCGGGGGGGTGATAGGCGGCATCCTCGATCACGCGGGGATAGACGTTATATCCGCCGCACAGGATCACGTCCTTGATGCGGTCGACGATGAACAGATAGCCTTCCTCGTCCAGATAGCCGATGTCACCGGTGCGCAATGCGCCGTCGGTGAACACTTCGGCGGTCGCATCGGGGCGGTTCCAGTATCCCTTCATCACCTGCGGTCCGCGTGCGCAGATCTCGCCGCGCTCGCCCTGCGGCATCAGGGTCTCGGGGTGTTCGGGGTCGCGGATCTCGATGATCGTGCCGGGGAAGGCGGGGCCGCAGCTGTTCGCCTTGACCGGCCCCTGCAACGGGTTGCAGGTGATGATCGGCGCGGTTTCCGACAATCCGTATCCCTCGACCACGCTGGCGCCGGTGCGCTTCTCGAACATCTCGCGCACTTCCAGCGGCAGCGGCGCGCCGCCCGAAATGCAGCAGCGCACGTTCGACAGGTCGGGAATGCGGCTTTCCTCCAGCGCGTTCATCGCGACATAGATGGTCGGCACGCCGAAGAACTGGGTGGGGGGCTTGCGTTTGATGGTCGCCAGCACCTGGTCCATCTCGAACCGGGGCAGCAGCACCATCTCGGTCCCCGTCTCGACCGAGTAATTGAGCACGCTGGTCAGCGCGAAGACATGGAACATCGGCAATACGCCCAGCGTGCGTTCCTGCCGTTCCTGCCAGCCCGGCTCGTCCGGCCATGCGGCGGCGACATGGTCCACCATCTGCCCGCTGTTGGCGGTGAGGTTGCCGTGGGTCAGCATCGCGCCCTTGGGCACGCCGGTCGTGCCGCCGGTATATTGCAGCACCGCGACGTCGCCGGGCTTTACATCGACGGGATCGGGCGCGGCATCGTTGGCGAGCAGCGTCTTCAGCCGCAGGTGCAGCCCCTCGTCGCGGATATTGGCGTGGTCCTTGCGCTTGAACAGGTTGAAGCCCACGCCCTGCAGCCACGGCAGCATCTCGCTCATCGGGCACAGCACGATGCGGTCGATGCCCGAAGCCTTCGCGACGGTCTCCACCTTGTCGTGGATCATGGCGAGGTCGGGCACCGCGATGAAGCGCGTGCCCGAATCCTTGATCTGGTGGGTCAGCTCACTCTCGGTATAGAGCGGGTTGAAGTTCACCACGACCGCGCCCGCGCGCAGCGCCGCGAAATACAGCACCACGAAATAGGGACAATTGGGCAGGCACAGGCCGAACCGGTCGCCCGGTTTCAGCCCGGCATCCTGCAGGCCGCGGGCGGCGCGGCGGACAAGCTCGCCGATCTCGCCATATGTCCAGCAGCGGCCCATGAAGTCGATCGCCGTCCGTTCGGGAAAACGCGCCACCGTGCGGTCCAGCAGGTCGGGGACGATCCGGTCGCCATAGACCGTCTTGTCCGCCTGCATCGCCTTCATGTTCGCCGCTGCCGTCATTGCCCTTGTCCCTCCGTCTCGTCCGCTCCTTCGGTTCAGAACGCCACGCGCCCGCCGACCGAGAAGATCAGCGCATTGGCGTCGTTCGCGCTGCCGTTCACGATGATCGGCGTCTGCACCGGCGATCCGGCATAGGCGGCCGTCGTGCGGTCGATGCTGGCTTTCTCGATGGCGAGATAGTTGAACGCCGCGTCGATGGAGAAACCGGGGCTGACGGCATAGCTGGTGCCCAGCGCAAAGTTCCAGCGGTCGCCGTCAGGCACGCGCGCATCGCGGTCGCCGTCCTGCGTCGGGGTCTCGTCATACTGGATGCCGCCGCGCACGGTCCATTGCGGCGACACCGCGTAGTCGATGCCGGTCGCATAGCTCCAGGTGTTGCGATAGTTCTCGGGGATCGCCGAATTGATCGGATCGCCCAGGCGGATCGCGTCGAATTCGCCCCAGCCGATGCGGTTGAGCTGCGCGTTGAGGGTAAGCTGCGGCGTCATCGCATAGCGCGCGCCGACCATCGCATGCCACGGCGTGCGGAAGGTCGCGCCGGTCTCGATCACGCCGTTCTGTCCCGCCAGCGGGCCAAGCAGGCCCGACTGCGTCAGCTCTCCGCTCAGCTTGTGCTTCACGCTGGACTTGTAGGCCGCGCCCAGCATCAGCGGGCCGCTGCGATATTGCACGCCTGCCGACCAGCCGAGATCCCAGCCGTCGCCTTCCAGTTCCTGCAGGCCGTCGGGCAGCTGCGCCGACAGGTTGGGCAGCGCATTCGTCAGCGTCGCATCCGAATATTCGATGTTCAGCGCCGCGCCGACGCTAAGTTCGGGGGTGACCATGTAGGCGACCGAGGGCTGGATGTCATAGGTGCGCAGCTTGCTCTTGAGCGCGGTATAGCGCACCCAGCTGGTGTCGTCGTAATCGGTGGTGAAGCTGTAGGGCGAGGATACAGCGACGCCGACCGACAGGCGATCGCCGATGGGCACCGCGATGGCGCCGGCGGGAAGGATGCCGGTCTCGATCGGGTCCTTCGACAGCTGGTCGCCGCCGACGGGGGCGGGGGCCTGCTGCGGGCGCACGATCAGCGTGTTGTCATTCTCGATATCGGCGCTGGGCACGATGATGCTGAGCGCGAAGTGGCCCTCGATCTCGTCGATGCCGCCGATGGCCGCGGGGTTCCACCACAGCGACGCTGCGCCGGTGTCGGCGACTTCGCCCGAAAAGGCGCGGCCCGCACCGCGGACCGACTGTTCCTGCAGATAGAAACCGCCCGCGCTGGCGATCTGCGGAACGGCAAGCCCGCCCAGTACGGTCGAGGCGGCAATCAGTTGTTTCAGGCGTTTTTGCACGGGGGATACTCCTGGAAAATTCTGTCGGTGTGCGGCGGCGGAATGCGTGGGGGGCTGCTCCGCCGCCGATCGAACGGGGTTCAGCGGATGCGGGTCCACGTCTGCGTCTTGCACAGCGGCCACACGATGCAGCCCTTCAGCTTGAGGTGGTTGGCATCCTGCATGGTGATGGTGGCCTTGTACGTGCCGCCATCCTCGGCATTATAGATCGAGCCGCCGGACCATTCGTCCTTCTTGCGCTCGAAGCCCTTGAGGATGGTCAGGTTCTTCAGCGGACGGCTGCGCAGGCTCTCGTCCTTGTTGTTCACGTCCTTGAGCGAAGGGTTTTCCTTCAGCCCGTCGGACGAGACGAGCCTGCCGCAGATCGACTGGCCGCATTCGGTGATTTCGATCACGCCGCCGCGGCTTTCCGCCTTCCAGCGGCCGATGACGTCGGCGGGGGTTGCGGCGGCGGCCGATCCTGCTGCCAGCAGGGCGAGTATCATGGACATGCAATTCTCTCCACTTGCGCGCCGGTCTTGGTGCGGCGTCGCATCAGGGTCCCTTCGCCATCAATCACGGCGAATCGGGGTTCTCCCCATTACATCTAGGTGACGTATAGGTTAGTCAAGGCGTCAAAGCGTCACGACGATCACTAATGCGACGGCCTGCTGCCCCAAATCCTCACATGCGTCCGGAACGACCAGGGGGCGAGCGCGGTTCCGGCCCCCATAACGAAAGCGTAACGAAAGCGTGACGAAAGCGTGGTGACGGCGCGGCGAAAGACTTGATCGCACGCGGCTACTTGACGTATAGGTAAATCAAGCCACCTTAAGGTCACTCCCGACTCGAATTCCGAGTCACGAAACATCCGGAGAGGTTTCGATCCATGCGTAACACCGTCATCGCGGGCTATGTCCGCTCCCCCTTCCACCTTGCAGGCAAGGGCGCTCTCGCCCGCGTACGGCCCGACGATCTGGCCGCGCAGACCATTCGCGGACTGGTCGAAAAGACCGGCGTGAAGGCCGAAGATATCGAGGATATCGTGATGGGCTGCGCTTTCCCCGAGGGCGAGCAGGGCTTCAACATCGCGCGCCTCGTCGGCCTGCTGGCGGATCTGCCGATCTCGGTCGGCGGAATGACGGTGAACCGGTTCTGCGGCTCCTCGATGAGCGCGATCCATATCGCGGCGGGCCAGATCGCCATCGGCGCGGGCGAGGCGTTCATCTGCGCAGGCATCGAATCGATGAGCCGCGTGCCAATGACCGGCTTCAACCCGATGCCCAATCCCGAACTGGCGAAGAAAAGTGCTGCCTACATGTCGATGGGCGAGACCGCCGAGAACGTAGCGCAGAACTATAATCTGACCCGCGAGGAGCAGGACCAGTTTGCCGCGCGCAGCCAGGCCAAGGCCGAGGCCGCGATAAAGGCGGGCCATTTCACCGACGAGATTATCCCGATCGCCACCAGGAACGGCACCGTCGACACCGACGGCACCCCGCGCCCCGGCACCACCGCAGAGGCGCTGGGCGGGCTGAAGCCGGCGTTCGACCAGAACGGCACCGTCACGGCGGGCACGTCCTCGCCGCTGACCGATGGCGCCAGCGCGGTGCTGGTCACCAGCGAGGATTATGCGAAGGAGCACGGCCTGCCGATCCTTGCGCGCATCAAGTCGGTCGCGATCTCGGGTTGCAACCCTGAGACCATGGGCCTCGGCCCCATCGAATCGAGCCGTAAGGCGCTGGAACGCGCGGGCATTAGTGCCGACCAGCTCGACGTGATCGAACTGAACGAAGCCTTTGCCAGCCAGTCGCTCGCGGTGATCCGTGACCTCGGTCTGGACGAGAGCAAGGTGAACCCCGACGGCGGCGCGATCGCCATCGGCCACCCGCTGGGCGCGACCGGTGCGCGCATCGTGGGCAAGGCGGCGGCGCTGCTGAAGCGCGACGGCGGCAAATACGCGCTCGCCACCCAGTGCATCGGCGGCGGGCAGGGCATCGCCACCGTGCTGGAGGCGGTGTGATGTCAGCTAGCACTATCGAAAAAGTCTGCGTCATCGGCGCGGGCACCATGGGTGCGGGCATCGCGGCGCAGGTCGCCAATGCAGGCGTGCCGGTGCTGCTGCTCGACATCGTGCCCAAAGACGGCGACGACAGGGACGCGGTCGCCAAGGGTGCGGTCGCCAAGATGCTCAAGACCGATCCCGCCCCCTTCATGTCGAAGGCCGCGGCGAAGCTGGTCGAGACCGGCAATATCGAGGATCATCTCGAACGCGTCGCCGAATGCGACTGGATCGTCGAGGCCATCGTCGAGCGGCTCGACATCAAGCAGAACCTATACGCCAAGCTGGAGAAACTGAAGAAGCCCGGCGCGGCTGTCTCCTCCAACACCTCCACGATCCCGCTGGAGAAGCTGATCGACGGGCGCGGCGAGGAATTCCGCAGCAGCTTCCTCATCACCCATTTCTTCAATCCGCCGCGCTACATGCGGCTGATCGAGATCGTGCGCGGGCCGCATACCGATGCCGCCGTGGCCGACCGTGTGGTCGATTTCGTCGACCGCAAGCTGGGCAAGCGCGTGGTGCCGACCAAGGACACCCCCGGCTTCATCGCCAACCGCATCGGCACATACTGGCTGGCGGTCGCGGTCAATGCGGCGATGGATCAGGGCCTCACCATCGAGGAAGCCGACCAGATCGGCGGCAAGCCGATGGGCGTACCCAAGACCGGCATCTTCGGCCTGATCGACCTTGTCGGCATCGACCTGATGCCGCTGCTGACCGAGAGCCTGACCGCCAATCTGCCCAAGGGCGATCCCTATTTCGACACCGTGCGCGACCAGCCGCTGATCGAGCGCATGATTGCGGAAGGGCGCACGGGCCGCAAGGCGGGTTCGGGCTTCTACAGCTTCGAAAAGAAGACCCGCACTAAGCGCGCGCTGGACTTCGCAACCGGCGAATATCGCGATCCGGTGAAGCCGCAGCGCCTGCCCCCGCGCGCCGAGGGCGATCTGCACGCGCTGACCAATGCGCCGGGCAAGACCGGTCCCTATGCGTGGGAGATCCTGGGCAAGGTGCTGGCCTATTCCGCCTCGCTGGTGGGCGAGGCCGCCGACGACATCACCGCCATCGATGACGCGATGAAGCTGGGCTACAACTGGAAATACGGCCCGTTCGAGCTGATCGACCGCCTCGGCCCCGGCAGGCTGGCCGAGCGGCTCGAGAAGGAGGGCCGCGAGGTTCCGGCGATTCTGAAGACCGCGGGCGAGCGCCCGTTCTACCGCGTGGAAGACGGCCAGCGGCAATATCTCGGCCTCGACGGCACCTACCACGACGTCGTCCGCGCCGAGGGCGTGCTGATGCTGGAAGACATCAAGCGCAAGTCGAAACCGCTGATCAGGAACGGCTCCGCCGCCTTGTGGGATGCGGGCGACGGCGTCGCGGTCCTCGAATTCACCGCCAAGATGAACGCGCTGGACGGCGAGGTCATGAAGCTGATCGGCAAGGCGGTCCCGCTGGTGGCCGAGAAGTTCAAGGCGCTGGTCGTCTATAACGAGGGCAGCAATTTCTCTGCCGGTGCCAATCTGGGCCTCGCGATGTTCGCGGTGAATATCGCGGCGTGGAGCGAGATCGAGAAGCTGATCGCGGGCGGGCAGGATGCCTACAAGGCGCTGAAATACGCGCCGTTTCCGGTCGTCAGCGCGCCCGCGGGCCTTGCGCTGGGCGGGGGGTGCGAGATCCTGCTCCATTCCGACGCGGTGCAGGCGCATGCCGAAAGCTATATCGGCCTGGTCGAATGCGGCGTGGGCCTCGTCCCCGGCTGGGGCGGCTGCGGCGAGATGCTGGATCGCTGGCGCAATATGCCGAAGCAGCCCAAGGGCCCGATGCCGCCCGTGACCAAGGTGTTCGAGATCGTCTCGACCGCCACGGTCGCGAAATCGGCGGCGGAGGCCAAGGGCTACGGCTTCCTGCGCGAAAGCGACGGCGTCACCATGAACCGCGACCGCTTGCTGGCCGATGCCAAGGCCAAGGCGCTCTCGCTGGTCGACGGCTATACCCCGCCCGAAGCGCCCGAGTTCAAGCTGCCCGGCGCGGGCGGCAAGGCGGCGCTGATGCTGGCGGTCGACGGCTTCCGCAAGCGCGGCATGGCGACCCCGTATGACGCGGTGGTGGCGGACGCGCTGGCAGAGGTGCTGACCGGAGGCAACGCCGATCTGACCGACACCGTGACCGAAAAGAACATGCTGGCGCTGGAACGCGAGCATTTCATGAAACTGGTGCGCGATCCCCGCACGCAGGCCCGGGTCGAGTCGATGCTCGAAACCGGCAAGCCGCTGCGGAACTGAAGGAACCCACGCGATGCAAGTCTATAACGCTCCACTGCGCGACATGCGCTTCGTATTGAACGAGCTTCACAATGACGACGGGTTCGGCGACCTGCCGGGCATGGAGGAGTTCGACACCGATCTCACCGATGCGGTACTGGAGGAAGCGGCCAAGTTCTGCCGCGACATCTTGCTCCCCCTCAACCGCTCTGGCGACGAGGAAGGCTGCACCCATGAAAACGGTGTGGTCCGCACGCCCAAGGGCTTCAAGGACGCCTACGACCAGTTCACCGCCGCCGGCTGGGCCGCGCTCGCCAGCGATCCCGAATATGGCGGGCAGGGCCTGCCCGAGGCGCTGAACAAGCTGGTCGAGGAGATGATCTGTTCGGCGAACCTGTCGTTCAGCCTCTATCCCGGCCTGACCCACGGCGGCACCACCGCGATCAAGGGGCACGGCAGCGACGAGCTGAAGGCGAAATGGCTGCCCAAGATGATCAGCGGCGAATGGTCGGGCACCATGTGCCTGACCGAACCGCATTGCGGCACCGATCTCGGCATGCTGCGCACCAAGGCGGAGCCGCAGGAGGACGGCAGCTTCAAGGTTACCGGCAACAAGATCTTCATCTCGGCGGGCGACCATGATCTGGCCGAGAACATCGTCCACCTCGTGCTCGCGCGGCTTCCCGATGCGCCCGAGGGGGTGAAGGGGATCAGCCTGTTCCTCGTGCCCAAGTATCTGCCGAAGGACGACTTCTCGGTCGGCCCCGCGAACGGCGTGACCTGCACCGCGATCGAGCACAAGATGGGCCTCAAGGGCTCGGCCACCTGCCAGATGAGTTTCGACGAATCCACCGGCTGGCTGGTCGGCGAACCCAACAAGGGCATGGCCGCGATGTTCACCATGATGAACACCGAACGCGTGTCGGTCGGCATCCAGGGCCTGGGCGTGGGCGAGGCGGCGTATCAGTCCGCCGTGTGGTACGCCAAGGACCGCGTGCAGGGCCGCGCCTTGTCGGGCGCCAAATATCCCGAACAGGCGGCGGACCCGATCATCGTCCACCCCGACGTGCGCCGCATGCTGCTGACGATGCGCGCCTATAACGAGGGCTGCCGTGCGCTCTCCGCATGGGTGTCGCGCGCGTTGGACGCGCAGAAACATTCGGCCGATCCCGAGGTGCGCCAGCGTGCGGAGGAATTCACCGCGCTGATGACGCCGGTGGTGAAGGCCTTGTTCACCGATCTCGCGACCGAGAGCGCCAATCTGGCGGTGCAGGTCTATGGCGGCCACGGCTACATCCGCGAAAGCGGCGTGGAGCAATATGTTCGCGACGCGCGCATCTGCCAGATCTACGAAGGCACCAACGGCATTCAGGCGCTGGATCTGGTCGGCCGCAAGATGGGCGCGAATTTCGGGCGCAACCTGCGCAGCTTCTTCCACCCTGTGTCGAACTTCATTGAGGAATCGAAGGGCGAAGGCCCGATGCAGCCGATGATCGAGGCGCTGGAAAAGGCGTTCGGCGCGCTGCAATTGTCCACCGCGACCATCGCGCAAAAGGGCATGGCCGACCCTGAGGAAGCGGGCGCGGCGGCGACCGAATATCTGCGGCTGATGGGTCTGGTGGCGATGGGCTATTGCTTTGCCAAGGCGACCAAGATCGCCGGTCTGCAGATCTTCTTCGGGTCCGAAGACAAGGCATTCTACGAGACCAAGATCAAGACCGCGACCTTCTTCTTCGAACGCATCTTGCCGCAGGCGACCGCGAACTTCCTCGCGATCCGGTCGGGCAAGAAATCGATGATGGCGTTCACCGAAGATGAATTCTGAGGCTCCGGTGAAGCCCGCAACCGGTCTCGACGAGATCAGGCTGATGATCGAGCGGGGGATCAAGCCCCCGATGATGGACCTGCTCGATATCGACCTGACCGCCGCGGAGGAGGGGCGCGTGGTGTTCACCGCCACCCCTTCGCGGCGTGTCTATAACCCGCTGGGCATTGCGCATGGCGGCTTTGCGGCCACGCTGCTCGATTCGGCCTGCGGGCTGGCGGCGAAATCGGCGACCAAGGATCTGACCGATTGCGTGACGCTGGAACTCAAGATCTCGTATCACGCCGCGCTCGACGAAAATGTCGGCGAGGTGCGCGCGATCGGCACGGTGGTCAGTATGGGCCGCCGCGTCGCGCACACTACGGCGAAGATCGTCGATTCGGACGACCGCCTCTATGCCACCGCAACCTCCACGCTGCTGCTGGCCGCGCGGCGGACCCGTGACGAAGGATGATTCAATGCAGGTAACAGTTCCCCACGGCCTCGGCCGCGCCGAGGCGAAACGCCGCCTGGAGGCGGGCCTTCCCAAGCTGGAACAGCATATTCCGGGCGGCGGATCGCTGACCTCCGATTTCGCGTCCGACAGCCAGCTTCTGCTGGTCATCAGCGCGATGGGCCAGAAAATCCCCGTCGATATCGCGATAGAGGACGACCGCCTCGAGGCCGATGTCACCGTGCCCCCGTTCCTCAAGATGATGCAGGGCCAGATCGGAGACTTCGTGAAGACCAGTGCCGAAAAGATGCTGCAAAAGCCCTGAGGCTATTCACACGACCCTAAACGCAAACGACCCCGACGCCGGTAAGGGCATCGGGGTCGTTTAGCGGTTCGCGCTGTCTATCAGACGCCGGCGGGGATCCGCGCAGTGTCCTTCAGATACACCCTGTTGTCATCGATCTTGTCGACATCGTCGAGCGCGATGAAATGGTGCATGTTGTCGCCCGCGTCGGACTTCGTCAACTTGATGCGGTCGTTCTCGACCTCGTCCACCGTACCGACATGCTGTCCGGCCGAATTGGCGACTTCCATATGTTCCTTGATGCGTAGCTTCTCAAACATGAATTTTGCCTTTCCGGGTCTGTCGCTGCGTCGTCACCGCTGCGTTGTAAACCATTGATTTAACGTTCATATATAGAACGGATGAAAGGCCGATTCCGTTCCTCGGTCCATCGACGGTCAGGCACGGCTCACGCGGATCGGCGCTACATTCCGCGACATTCCGGCACTTGATCGCCGCTTGCCCCCTCTTCACAGCGGCCATCTCGATCTGTCCGCTCGAAAGGAGTCGCCCCAAATGCGCAAATGGCACCGCTGGATCTCGGTATTTTTCGGCATATTCATGCTCTGGATCGCAGCGACGGGGTTTCTCAGCCAGGTCGCGGTTCTGTGGCCTGCAGGTGCCCCCTCTGCCGAGCTTGCCGCCGCCAGCACTCCGCCGGAAGGATTTGCCTGTCCCGAAGGATGGCGATGCATGCCGCCGCGCGGGGACACCGGCATTCGTTCGATGGTCGGCACTTTTCACCATTTGCATTCGGGCGAAACATTCGGGCCGATCGGCACGGCGATCTCGGTACTGTCCGCACTGGCGCTGATTTTCTTCAGCATCTCGGGCATCTGGCTCTATGCGCAGATGTGGCTGAACCGGGGGAAGCGCAGGATGAAACCGCGCTGGTTCTGGAAATAGCCTCACCGGCCCGTTCCTGACTCAAAGAAACCCCTCCCCGCACGCAGTGGTGGGGGAGGGGAAGGTCATGGCCCCGAACCGCCAGAAGGGCCATGCACTATCTGCATGATCGTCGGTCCTGTCTTGGGTCGACCTCGGCGGACCGAGCGTCCGGGTCGATATTGTCAAACTCTTACCGGTCGCGGCGGCAGCGCTCTGTGTCCTTGGCGCGAATGACCGTATCGTCGCTCCGCGTTCCCCAGCCGCCGCGCGACAATTCGAAACGCGCGCCTGCGGGCGGGGCCGCACCCAAATAATGACCGCCATGCCAGTGCACGGCAGCATCGGCGGGGGCGGGCGTGACCGGCGCTGCGCTGCGAAGCGTCAGCACCTTTCTGCCATTCGCCCTAGCTTCTGATCTGCCATCGGGCTGCGGATCCATGGTGACCCTGTCGTGGGCCATCTGCTCTCTCCCATGACCCCCTCCTGCGACCATCCCGCATGCCCCTGACGGGGAATGTCGGGTGCCGCCCGACGCGAAGGGGATGCACGACCGGGCGGCTTGCAATGAGAACGACCGATGCGCCCGACACGTTCCTTGAATCGGATGCGAATCCCGCCATATTCACCATGTTATGCGGCAGGATGCCGAGCATGCGCGACGAACGGCCGGTCGCAGCGTTAACCACCTTGCCGGACAGCCATCGCCGCCATCAAACCGCCATGTTTCCGCCGCGCCGATGACCGATTTGACGCCGCCTGCGATACGGACTTCGCCCGAACGCCATCCCGCAACCAACACGCCGGGACATGCACCGCGCAGTTGGGGATAAGCGATTTTTCCGCGCGTCGGCGGGGCGCATGGCGGGGGATTTGATGCTAGATATTGTGGTTCGTTCAGGGGGCTGGGCACATATTGCGGCGTTTGACTCGCCGGAAATCGCGCCCTCCACCCCGCCTACAGGCCGACTCGATAAGGAAAGCCCATGCCGCTGCTCGAAGCCCGCAAGACCTACAAGCCGTTCGAATATCCGTGGGCCTATGACTTCTGGAAACGCCAGCAGCAATTGCACTGGCTGCCCGAGGAAGTGCCGCTGGGCGAGGATTGCCGCGACTGGGCGCAGAAACTGTCCGACCACGAACGCAACCTGTTGACGCAGATCTTTCGCTTCTTCACCCAGGCGGATGTCGAGGTGCAGGACTGCTATCACGAGAAATACGGCCGCGTCTTCAAACCGACCGAGGTGAAGATGATGCTCACGGCCTTCTCCAACATGGAGACGGTGCATATCGCGGCCTATTCGCACCTGCTCGACACCATCGGCATGCCCGAGAGCGAGTACGGCATGTTCCTCGAATATTCCGAGCTGAAGGACAAGCACGACTATCTTCAGATGTTCGGCGTCGACACGGACGAGGATATCGCCCGCACGCTCGCCATGTTCGGCGGCTTTACCGAAGGGCTGCAGCTGTTCGGCAGCTTTGCGATGCTGATGAACTTCCCGCGCTTCAACAAGATGAAGGGCATGGGCCAGATCGTCGCATGGTCCGTGCGTGACGAGACCTTGCACTGCGAAGGCATCATGCGCCTGTTCCACGCCTTCTGCGCCGAACGCGGCTGCCTGACCAAGGCGGTGAAGGAAGACATCGTCGACATCTGTCAAAAGACGGTGCGGCTGGAAGACGCGTTCATCGACCTTGCGTTCGAGCAAGGGCCGGTTCCGGGGATGAGCGCCAAGGAGATCAAGAAATACATCCGCTATATCGCGGACTGGCGCCTGGGCCAGCTGGGCCTGCCCGCGGTCTACATGCAGGAAGAGCACCCGCTGCCGTGGCTCTCCCCGCTGCTCAACGGCGTCGAGCACGCCAATTTCTTCGAGACCCGCGCGACGGAGTATTCGAAGGGCGCAACCAAGGGCGACTGGAACACCGTCTGGGCCAACTTCGACAACCGCCGGAAAGCGGCGAAGGGCGACGGCGCCAACGATCTGATCGAGAGCGACGGTCCGGGGCTGTTCGGGGATTCTGAAGCGGCGGAGTGATGTAGAGGGCCAAATACATGCCCATAGGTAATTATGATCCGCGAGTTGTCGCAAACTACATTGTAAAAAAAGCTGGAAGGCCGGTTAGGCAAATTGCTCTGCAGAAGCTCCTATACTTCTCTCATGGTCTCTTTTTGGTGAGGCATAAAGAGCCCTTAGTAAAAGGAAGCTTTGAAGCATGGCATTATGGGCCAGTCCATCCAGCGATATACCAGTCTTTCAAAAAGTACGGCAGTAATCCTATTAGTGAATTTGCCCAGTCTAAGGATCTGCGAACAGGTGAGATGAAGCCTCTGCCGGAGTTAGAAGACCCCGAAGTCATGCGAGTTGTCGATACGGTACTGCATGCATTTGGAGATTTGACAGATGGACAGTTGGTAGACCTCTCTCATGCGCCAGCCGGTCCTTGGGATGTGATTAAGCAACGAGCCAAGAACGAGCGAATGGTTGGTCTGCGAATAAGTAACGAATTGATCGCTCAACGGTTTGGGAAACACAAATTATCGACGTGCACACTCACTAGTTCTGGAGATGTTTACGATGGCAAAGATGCGCCAATTGCCTATCACGGATTTGGCTAGGGTATCTGTTCTCGAAAGGTCGCTACGTCGGCCTGCTCTTGAGCAGGTTAAAGAGGGTGGCGGGCGCGGCAGTTACCGCCCTACGCGAAAGACTCTTGGCGACATCGTTAATCGGCAACCAGGCGTATTCTCGCTTCCACGCCCATCGTGGGTAGTTATCTCTTCCGAAGTTAAGAAGCTTTCAAAGAACGAAGTTGAAGAAAAGATGAATCTCCGCTCTGCGCGAGCCATCTTTGACTACTGCGAAGTTGAAGGTGTCGAAGCTCGTGAGCTTGAAGCCTTTCCGCTTTCCTTCAGCATTGGATTGAAGCTTACCTGTTGGTCACCTGCATTGTTTGTCTATCCGGATCGGATCGCCATTCCGTTCTTTGACATGCGCAGGACATACGCTCTCACTCCTGATGCCGCACGCTTCATGATGAGCGTCATGCATATCGCATTGAGGGAGAGTAACCCGGACTATGAGAACGTAGAACTCGAGATACTCCGGTTGACGAACACCGATGCTCGGACTGTTCACTCGATACAGAAGATTCCCGGCTCGCTCTATTCGTACGAGCAACTGGAGGAGATGGTCTGGGAAACACAGAGCTTGTGGGTCGATATCCAGACGGAACGGCAAGATCGACGCCGCCGTAGCGGTGACAAGTGGGGAGAGGGCGACCTGTTCGCTTAATTATTTTCCTACACCCCCACACCCTGCCATAGCGGACGCTGGCTCCTTCCCATCGTCGTCCCTCGCAGTCACATGCGTTTTTCCCGCACCCCGCGCGTGTCACTTTTCGCCTGAAACCCGCCCATTTCCGCCGCGTGAGGCTGGGTGACAGCCCCTGTAGGACGTGTCACCTTTGTCACTTTTCGCAGGGAATTGATCAGCCCCGCCGCACCAGCAGCGGGATCAGCGCGAAGAGGATCTGGCCCGCAAGCCCCGCCAGACCGGCAGGGGTGGACATCGCGGCCGGCCAGCCTGCCACGCCCTGTCCGGTCAGCAGGAAGCCCAGCGCCGCTTCGGCCAGCATCAGCAGCACGAAGGCGAACCCGCCCATCGCCAGCGCCTGAGCGGCGGTAAGGACCTGCCCCGCCAGCATCCGCCGCCGGATCAGCCAGCGCGCCACCAGCCAGCTTGCCCCCAGCATCACCGGCAGTTCCACCAGCACGGCGGGCAGCGCGCCCAGCGCCCCGGTCAGCCACAGGGCGCGCACTGTCCCCAGCACGAAGCCCAGCGCAAAGATCGCCGCGAAATAGAAAGCGCCCGCCTTGAGCGCGCCCGGCCATCCCCGCAAGGACCAATCCCCCCGATCAATCGTCAATCGGAAACGGCGGGATCGGCTCCAGACGGTCGAATTCCTCGCCGTAAGGTTCGTGGCCCAGTTCGGGCCAGTCGATCGGCTCGGGCGGCACGTCGGTGTCGGGCAGGCGGTCCAGCAGATTGCGGATCAGCGTCAGCCGCCCCCGCTTCTGGTCGTTGAAGTCCACCATCGTCCACGGCGCCCAGCCGCTATGCGTCTCGGCAAAGATCGCCTCGCGCGCCGCGGTATAGTCGCGGTATTTCGAACGCGCCTCGATATCAGTGGGTGACAGCTTCCAGCGTTTCAGCGGGTCTTCCAGCCGTTCCCTGAACCGCTCTTCCTGATGCGCCTGATCGCAGGACAGCCAGTATTTGAACAGGCGGATCCCGTCGTCGACCAGCATCTTCTCGAACACCGGGGCCTCTCGCAGGAACTTGGCCACCTGATCCTCGCTGGCCCAGCCCATGACGCGCTCGACCCCGGCGCGATTGTACCAGCTGCGGTCGAACAGCACGATCTCGCCCGCCGTGGGCAGGTGTTTCACATAGCGCTGGAAATACCACTGGCCCTGCTCGTCCTCCGACGGCTTGGTCAGCGCGGCGATCCGGCACTGCCGCGGGTCGAGGCAGCCCGCAATCGCCTTGATCGCACCGCCCTTGCCCGCGGTGTCGCGCCCCTCGAAGATCACCACGATCCGCTCGCCCTTGGCCCGCGCCCATCGCGCCATGCCGACAAGCTCGTGCTCAAGCTCTTCCAGAGCGTCGTAATAATCGGATTTCTTGATGTCGCCCATGGTCGCCGCCCGTCATCGCCAAAACACGCAGTCTAGGCGACCGCCGCAAAGGCTCAACCGGGATTATCATGGAAGGAGAAAGCGAAATCGGCCGGACGGCGCCGCACTGGGGGGAGGGGGAATGCGTGCGGGCCATCCGGCCTTTCATCGTCCGGCTTTGGCTGCGTAGGCCTCTGCCGGGTCGCTTTCGAATATGGCGGCCTTTTTGTCGGAGAAAAGGCTGAAAGCGGCCAATGGTTGCGCTCTATCGCCGGTTTGAGAGTGTTCATCCGGGGTTTATCGCAGGTTCACCTGGCAGCAACACGCCAGACATGTTCGGGGCGCAAACACGGTGGGGCGGGGCGCTCGGCCCTTGCGATTCGCCCCGCTTTCCCGCAAGTGCCGCGGCATGGATACCATGATCGCCGACACGCTGCGCGAGGCAGCCGCAAGCTCCAAGGCCTGGCCCTTTCAAGAGGCGCAGAGGCTGGCCAAACGCTATCCCGGCGGGAAGCGCGATGCCGATGGCAATCTGGTGCCGGTGCTGTTCGAAACCGGCTATGGCCCCAGCGGCCTGCCGCATATCGGCACGTTTCAGGAAGTGCTGCGCACCACTTTCGTGCGCCGCGCCTATGAAGTGCTGACCGGCGGCCACCCGACAAGGCTGGTCGCGTTCAGCGACGACATGGACGGCCTGCGCAAGGTGCCCGACAACGTGCCGAACAAGGAGATGCTGACCAAGCATCTGGGCATGCCGCTGAGCCGTATACCCGATCCGTTCGGCAGCAATGACAGTTTTGGCGGGCGCAACAATGCGATGCTGCGCGAATTTCTGGACCGCTTCGGCTTCGACTACGAATTCGTGGCGGCGAGCGAGCGGTACAACAGCGGCGGGTTCGACGAAGCGCTGAAGAACGTGCTGCGCAACTTCGACGCGATCATGGCGGTGATGCTGCCCACCCTGCGCGAGGAACGCCGCGCGACTTATTCGCCGGTGCTGCCGGTCAGCCCCACCACGGGCGAGGTACTGCAGGTCCCGGTCGAGGTGGTGGATGCCGAAGCAGGCACGATCCGCTTCACCGACAGCGACGGCCAGCAAGTCACGCAGTCGATCCTTGGCGGCAAGTCCAAGCTGCAGTGGAAGGTCGACTGGGCAATGCGCTGGGTCGCGCTGGGCGTGGATTACGAGATGTGCGGCAAGGATCTGACCGACAGCGTCACCCAGTCGGGCAAGATCGCGAAGATCCTGGGCGGGCGGAAGCCCGAGGGGATGATCTACGAGCTGTTCCTGGATGCGAATGGCGAGAAGATCTCCAAGTCCAAGGGCAACGGGCTGACGATCGAGGAATGGCTGCAATACGGCACGGAGGAGAGCCTCGGCCACTACCTCTACGCCAATCCCAAGAGCGCCAAGCAATTGCACGCAGGCGTCATCCCGCGCGCGGTCGACGAATACTGGCAGTTCCGCGAAAAGCTGCCCGAACAGCCGGTGGAGCAGCAGCTGGGCAATCCGGCATGGCACCTGCTGGGCGCGAATGGCGGGCATGGTCAGGACGGCCTGCCGCCGGGTGCGGGGGACAGCCTGCCGGTCACCTATGGCTTGCTGCTGAACCTAGTCGGTCTGCCGGGCATCGGTACGAAAGAAATCATCTGGAGTTACCTTCGTCAGTATCAACCGGGTCTTACGCCAGAGACGCATCCAGAACTTGACAGGTTGGTAACCTCGGCTGTGAACTATGGCTGTCAGTTTGTTGTCCCCACACTGCAACGCCGCGGGCCCGAGGCGAACGAAGCGGCGGCGCTGAAAGCTCTGGACGAGACGCTGGCCGGTTTCGCCGACGACATACCGGCAGAGGACCTGCAGACCGCGGTGTACGAGATCGGCAAGCGCGAGGAATTTGGTTTCGGCAATCTGCGCGACTGGTTCAAGGCGCTTTACGAGACGCTGCTGGGATCGTCGCAGGGGCCGCGCATGGGCAGCTTCATCGCGCTTTACGGCGTCGCCAACACCCGCCGCCTGATCGCCGAGGCGCTGGAGCGCGCGTGACCGGCACGCGCATCACCGGCGAACCGCCCAGCGCCTCCGATCTGGAGGCGCTGGCGATGGCCGCGATGGCGCGCCTGCCCGATGCGTTCAAGCCCCATGTCGAAGGCGTGGTCGTCCAGATCGCCGACTTCGCCGAGGACGAGGTCCTGCGCGAATTGGGGATCGAGAATCCGTGGGAGCTGACCGGCCTCTATCACGGCCGCCCGCTGGACCAGCAATCCATCTGGGACAGCGGTGACATGCCGCCCGTCGTCACGCTGTTCCGCCTGCCGCTGCTGGCGGAATGGGTGGAATCGGGCGGCAGGCTGGATGCGCTGATCTTTCATGTCGTGGTGCATGAGATTGGGCATCATTTCGGGCTGTCAGACGACGACATGCATGCGCTGGAGGATGGGGCGGGGGATTGAGGCGGGATGTCAGCAGACGACCGATAACGGACATTCAGTTAGCCTCGACCCCTTATGTCTCGCCAATATTCAGCTTCGACATCGGCATCGATTTCGACTGGTATCGAGCTGTTATGCAGCCTGTCCGCACCGTCTTTCCGAGGACCTGAAATCCAGAAGTGATCACCGTTGTCGTCAGCAACATGATTGTATTTGTAGCCGCTACCCACCTTACTGAAGGTTCGGCCGTCATAGTGCACCGACCGACCTGACTTAGAAAACGTCACACGACCAATCCGAGCAGGTCCGTCCAGACCTTCAGACTTGTTTTCAATATACATGATGCGAGTTTTCGGGATAGGCATGCTCACAACTTTAGCGAAAGTGGCGGCACGAGCAACGTCAGCTTTCCTCCCCATTCCGGTCATAAGCCCACGAAGTCCCAACGCCCGATAGCCGCAGCAGGCGCGCCAGAGCCGCGGCTGTCACGTCGAACGACTTGCGGCGGGCCTGATTGCCCTTGCAGCCGCCGACCGAGGCGCCGCCTCAGGCGCATTAGCGCTGCGCTCGCTGCGCGATGCTCGCGCTACTGCGCGGGCGGCCGCCCCTCAATACCAACGCCGCCCGCGATACCAGCGGGTCACGACATATTTCACGCCCTTCACCACGGGCGTTCCGGCGTGCAGCGTGTCCATGTTGGGCTTGCCGTTCGCCAGCACATTGCTCCACATAATCAGCGTGCCCGGCTGCGGGGGGACAGAGATGTCGACCTTGGGGAAGTCGGTGTTCCCGCCTTCCTCGACCTCGTTCAGATAGACCATGAGCGTCCAGGCGCGCTGGCCGCCGCTGGCGACGTCGCCTTTCCAGTATTCCTGGCTGGTGTCGAACCAGTCGTGATGCGGCTTGAATTCCTGCCCCACCTCATAGCGCTGGCCCTGCAAGGTCTCGCCAAACTGCTCGTCGACGCCCAGCAGGTCGTCCATGCGGCGGTGCAGGCTGCGCACGAAGGGATCGTTATGGTTGAGATCGCCCGAAAAGCTGGTGCGCGCCTGCCGTCCATAATCCACCTCGAAGACCGGCGAAGGACGCGCGCACATGTCGATCATGCCCATCAGCCGTTCGCATTCCTCTGCCGAGAAGAATTCGGGAATGCCGAACAATTGCAGCCCGTCGTCGCACAGCACCTGCACGCTGTCATCCGCGCGGACGCGGGCCAGCGTCGCGGCGTTCATGTCCTGCAATTGCTTGCGATTGGTCTCGTCGATCCGTGCGACTTTCGCCATGGTCCTGTCCTGCGGGCGCGATAAGATATTATGCGCTGCTAAAGCACAGGCGCGGCGGCGCGATCAATGCAAAAGCAAAGGCCCCCGCCGCCAGACGGGGGCCTCGCTTCCGGCTGGCCCCACCTTACGGTAGAGGTCTGCCACCCTGGGCCTACCAGAAGAAATCGTAGATCACGTCCACGACCTGTCCGCTGTACATATCGACCAGCAATACGTCGTCGTAGTACCGCACCCAGCGATAGGGTCCGTATACTTCGGGCAAGCGATAGCGCCACGGATCGTTGATCCAGTACCGCGAGCCGTAGAACAGCGATCCCAGTGTGAAGCCGACGCTTATCCGGCGATAGCTCCAGTTACGGTAAGGGACGTAATACGCACCGGCGCGATATAGGTTCCGGTTGTGGGACCGGTAACGATACCAGTCATAGCGGTTGTTGCCGCGCCAGCCACGATCCCAGCGACGGTGGTCGCGGCGCTGGTCGCGATAGTCGTGACGCCAGCGATTGTCGCCGTAACGCCGACCATCATTGCGCCAGCGGTCGCCGTCCCGCCTGTAGTCGCGATAACGGTCCCGGTCCCTGTCGCGATGCCTGTCGCGATCGCCGTCCCAATGGCGTCCATCGCGCTGGTCGCGGTTCCAGTTGCGTCCGTCGCGCTGATCGCGGTCGCGGTTCCAGTCGCGCTGATCCCGGTCGCGGTCCCGATCGCGGTCGCGGTTTCCATTCCGGTCGCCGCGGTCGGCATAGCTGCGGTTGCGCTCACGGTCGGCATAGCTGCGGTTGCGGTCGCCATCGCCCCGCGCGGGTGCATTCACCGCCGGATTATTGGCTTGGGGTGCACGCCACGGACTAGCTTGCGAGCGGTTGGCCGAAGGGTTGGATCGCATGGCCGTCCGATCGGGGCGTTCGCTGCGTGAAGCGCGCGGCGTATCGGCGCGGCGTGTAGGACGCGGCTGCGACCGCGGTTCGCTTCGGCGGCTGGCCGAAGGGTTCTGCGCCTTGCGCTGGGCACGGGCCCACGGGCCGTTACCGCGTACTTGCGGATCGGCCAGGCTGGCCGAGGGCGTCATCGGGGGCGCCGTCAACGGGACAGATGTCTGTGTGGCAGCGGCGGCCTGCAGCGCGGTGCGGGTATCCGCGGCCTGCGCGACCGGCGCACCGGCAAGCATGGTCGTCGCCAGTGCCAGACCGGTCAGCCTCTTTAAGCTCTCAACCCTAATCATGGCATTCTCCGATATTGTGAACGCGGAGGGTTTTGGCTGTGACAAGACCTCGCGCCGTTGCGTCATGAATGCTGTCCTACATGTAACCGTCTGTCGCAAATCTGAACCGGTCCGCAGTCATTCATTAATATTGCCATTTTTCTGAACGTCGGTGCTGCCTTGGTTGTTGGCCCTGTTTTCGGGGGTGGACGACTCGCGATGCGGCCCATAGGTGGCCCCAATGTTGCGCAATCGGCCATCCGGTCGCCTCCTGCCGGACCATGTTTCAGAACTGCTGATCGGCCGCCGCGAATGGGGGCGCCGTGTCGCGACGCTGATCGGCGCGGTGATGGTCGGCATTATCGCCATCCTGTTTGCGCGCGCGGCGGATGCGGCGCATCTGCTGTTCCTGCAGGTGCGTGGGATCAACCCCTATATTCCGCTGGTGATGACACCGGCGATCTTCGTCGGGATCACGCTGCTGCAATCCCGGCTTGCCCCCGAAGCGCGCGGATCGGGCATTCCGCAGGTCATCGCCGCAAGCCGGCAGCCGCGCGGGCGGGCGGCGCGGGCGCTGGTGTCGATGCGGTCGGCGGTTGGCAAGATTGTCCTGACGCTGGGCGCACTGGCGGGCGGCGGCGCGGTGGGACGCGAGGGGCCCACGGTGCAGCTGGGCGCGGCGATCATGGTCGCGGTGCACCGCATGTTGCGCGTGCCGATGACGCCGGGCGTGCTGATCGCGGGCGGCGCCGCGGGCGTTGCGGCGGCCTTCAACACGCCGCTGGCAGGGATCGCCTTTGCTATCGAGGAACTGGCCGTCGCCTATGAACAGCGGGTTGCGGTGCTGGTGATGGGCGCGGTGATGATCGCGGGCCTGACTGCGCAGGGGCTGGCGGGCAATTACGTCTATTTCGGCCAGATGGGCGGCGGGCTTTCGATCGGCACGGTTCTGATCGCAGCGCCGCTGGCGGGTATTGTTGGCGGCGTGCTGGGCGGATTGTTCACCCGCGCCATGCTGGCCATGCGCGGTCCGGGTTCGGCGCTGGCCGCAAGGCTGAAGGCGCGGCCCGTGCTGACGGCGCTGATCTGTGGGATTGTCGTGGCGCTGCTGGGTCTGGCGAGCGGAGGTCTGACGGCAGGCACCGGATATGAACCGACCCGCGCCATGCTGGAGGGTGAGGGCGGTCCATTATGGTATGGCCCCGCCAAGTTCGCGGCGACGCTTGCCACCAGCGCCAGCGGGATCGCGGGCGGCATCTTCGCGCCTTCGCTGGCGGTGGGTGCGGGCTTTGGCGAATTGATGACCCCGCTGTTCCCGACCGAGCGGGCGGGGCTGATCGTGCTGCTGGGGATGGCAGGCTATTTCACCGGCGTGGTGCGCGCGCCGCTGACCGCGGTGATCATCCTGAGCGAGGCGACCGGCAGCAGCCATGCGATCCTACCGCTGTTCGCGACCGCGCTGATCGGAGACTGGGCAGGTTCGATGGTATGCCGCAAGCGGCTCTACCACGAGCTGGCGCGCGATTTCCTGCCGCGTTCGGTTCTGTCCAAGGCCGAGGGCAAGACGAAGCGGGGCGAGCCCGCCGCCTAGCGCCTTTCGAAGCTGGCGAAGCCTTCGGATTCGACGTCCTCGCGCTCGATGCGGTCGACCCGGGCGCGGGGCGGGCCGTCCTGCATGGCCGCGATCATGCGGTCGATGACGGCGTCCTCACCCTCCAGCCATGCCTCGACCGTGTCGTCGGGCAGGTTGCGGACCCAGCCGGTCAGGCCGAAATCGCGCGCGGCGGAAACGGTCCAGTCGCGATAGAACACGCCCTGAACCTTTCCGTGGAGGATGAGCCGAACCGCCGCCAAGCCGCCCTCAGCGCGTCAGCTTCTTGTATTGCAGCTTGGTCGGACGGTCTGCCGCGTCGCCCAGGCGGCGGCGTTTGTCCTCTTCATAGGCCTCGAAGTTGCCTTCGAACCATTCGACGTGCGAATTGCCCTCGAATGCAAGGATATGGGTCGCCAGTCGGTCGAGGAAGAAACGGTCGTGCGAGATGACCACCGCGCAGCCCGCGAAATTCTCGATCGCGTCTTCCAGCGCGCCCAAGGTTTCAACGTCGAGGTCGTTGGTCGGCTCGTCGAGCAGGAGCACGTTGCCGCCCTCCTTCAGCATCTTGGCCATGTGGACGCGGTTGCGTTCGCCGCCCGACAGCTTGCCGACGTTCTTCTGTTGGTCCTGGCCCTTGAAGTTGAACGCGCCGACATAGGCGCGCGTCGACATGTCGTGGCCATTGACCTTCATGTAGTCGAGCCCGTCCGAGATCTCCTGCCAGACATTGTTCTTGTCGTTGAGGTGATCGCGGCTCTGGTCGACGAAGCCGAGGTGGACGGTCTCGCCGATGGCGACCTCGCCGCTGTCGGGCGTTTCCTTGCCCGTCAGGATCTTGAACAAGGTCGATTTACCCGCGCCGTTCGGGCCGATCACGCCAACGATGCCGCCGGGCGGCAGGGTGAAGGACAGATCCTCGAACAGCAGCTTGTCGCCATAGGCCTTGGAGATGTTCTTCGCCTCGATCACCTTGCTGCCAAGGCGTTCGGGCACCTGGATGACGATCTGGGCCTTGCCGGGACGGCGATCGGCCTGTGCTTCCTGCAACTGCTCGAACTTGCGGATACGCGCCTTGGACTTGGTCTGGCGCGCGGCGGGGGTCTGCCGGATCCACTCCAGCTCTTCCTTGAGAGCCTTGGAGCGGCCGCTTTCCTCGCGCTCTTCCTGCGACAGGCGCTTGGCCTTCTTTTCGAGATAGGTGGAGTAGTTGCCCTCGTAGGGGAAATATTTCCCGCGATCGAGCTCGAGGATCCAGCCCACCACATTGTCGAGGAAGTAGCGGTCGTGGGTGATCATCAGCACCGCGCCCGCATATTCCTTGAGGTGGTTTTCCAGCCATTCGACGCTTTCGGCATCGAGGTGGTTGGTCGGTTCGTCCAGCAGCAGGATCGACGGCTTCTGGATCAGCAGGCGGGTCAGCGCCACGCGGCGCTTTTCACCGCCCGACAGATCGGTCACCGGCCAGTCGCCGGGCGGGCAGCGCAGCGCCTCCATCGCGATTTCCAGCTGGTTGTCCAACGTCCAGCCATCGACCGCGTCGATCTTGTCCTGAAGCTCGGCCATTTCGGCGCCCAGCGCGTCGAAATCGGCGTCTTCCTCGGCCATTTCCATGCCGATTGCGTTGAATCGTTCGACCATGTCCGCGGTCTCGCGCGCGCCGTCCTTGACGTTTTCCAGCACGGTCTTGGTCGGATCCAGCTCGGGCTCCTGCTCAAGATAGCCGACCGTGATGTTCTCACCCGCCCATGCTTCGCCGGTGAAATCCTTGTCCACGCCGGCCATGATCTTGATCAGCGTGGACTTACCCGCGCCGTTGGGTCCGACGATGCCGATCTTGGCGCCCTGATAGAACTGCAGGTTGATGTCGGAAAGCACCGGCTTCTGCGCGCCGGGGAAGGTTTTTGTCATGTTCTTCATGACATATGCGTATTGGGCGGCCATCGGACGTCCTTCGTGACAAATTGGGTGTTCGGAAGAGTTGACCGGGCAGATAGGGGCTGCGGCGGTTTCGGGCAAGCGGTTAGCGCGTTGTGGGGAACCGGCGACGCGCCGTCTCGACAGGCGGCGGCGGGCGCATTAGCAAACTGGCCATGCACAAACCTCTTCTCGCGCTTGCCGCGCTTTCCGCCAGTGTTTCAACTCTCGCCGCCGCGCCCGCCATGGCGCAGCAGATGCCCGATGCGGACATCGCCGCCGCGCGCGACCAGGCGCTGGAGGATGACAGCGTCGCATGGGATTTCGTCGAGGGTATCACGACCGAGATCGGCCCCCGCATGGCCGGGACCGAGGACGAGGCGCGCGGGCGCGAATGGGCGATGCGCTGGCTGAGGGCGCAAGGCTTCTCGAACGTGCGGGACGAGCCTTTCACCATGCGGACATGGGTGCGCGGCGAGGAAGAGGCCGAGATCGTCTCGCCTTTCCCGCAGCCGATGCATGTGACCGCGCTGGGCAATAGCGCGTCGACCGGGACGCAGGGGCTGATCGGTGAAGTCGCGGTCTTCCCCTCGCGCGCCGCGCTGGAAGCGGTGCCGGACGGCAGCCTTGGCGGAAAGATCGCCTATGTCTCGCACGGGATGAAGCCGACGCAGGACGGATCGGGATACGGCCTTGCCGGACCGGCGCGCTGGACGGGCGCTTCGCTGGCGGAAAAGAAGGGCGCGTCGGCCATCGTGATCAAGTCGATCGGCACCGACCACCACCGCAACCCCCATGCCGGCGGCACGACGTTCGACGAGGGGCAGGACGCGATCCCCGCAGGCGCGCTGTCGATCCCCGATGCCGAAAACCTTGAGCGCATGGCGGAACGCGCCGCCGCTGCGGGCAAGCCGCTGATGCTGAAGCTGACGCTGACGCCGCGCGACATGGGCCAGACGACCAGCGGAAATGTGATCGCCGAAATCCCGGGCAGCGATCCCGAAGCGGGCGTGGCGCTGCTGGCCTGCCATCTCGACAGCTGGGACCTCGCGACGGGTGCGTTCGACGACGGGGCGGGCTGCGGCATCATCGCCGCGGCGGCCAAGCGCGTGGCCGCGATGGGTCAACCGCGCCGCACGATCCGCCTGCTGTTCGCCGGGGCCGAGGAAGTCGGCGTGTTCGGCGGCAAGGCCTATGGCGCAGCGCACAAGGACGAGGCGCATGCCTTCGCGATGGAAAGCGATTTCGGCGCGGACAAGGTATGGCGGCTCGATACGACGCGCCTAGCCATGCCGCTGGCCGACCGGCTGGCCGCGCTGCTCGCGCCGATGGGCGTGGTGCGCGGCACGCAGCCTGCGACCGGCGGTGCCGACACCGGCGCGATCGTCGAAGCGGTAGAGCCGGTCGTCATCGACCTGCAGCAGGACGGGACGCGCTATTTCGACCTGCACCACACCCCCGACGACACGCTGGACAAGATCGATCCAGCTCAGCTTCGCCAGAATGTCGCGGCGTGGACGGCGACGGTCGCATTGCTCGCCAATGCGCCGGGTGATCTGCAGGCCGAATAGGAACCAACAGGAAAGGGACGGCCACATGGACCGCCCCTTCCTACCATTTATTAGCTGAATGCCGTCAGCTGGCGGTGAAGACGCCGCAGGCGATGCGCGCACCGGCGTCGCCGCTGGGCTGGCTTTCGTAATCGTCGGGATCGGCGTGGATCACGAAGGCCGACCCGTCGGCATCCATCAGCCCTTCGAACGTACCGGTGGAGGTCCCCTCCATCGAACCGGTGCCGTCGGCCGCGATCGTCAGATTCGGCAGATCGCCCGCATGCGGATTGGGCTCGGCGCTTTCGGTGCCGTGATTGACATCGGTCGGGTTCCAGTGACCGCCCGCGCTGGTGAAATCGCTGGCCGAGCAATCGCCCGTCGTATGGATATGCGCGCCGTGCTCGCCTTCGGGCATGCCCATCGCATTGATCGAGAGCATCAGCGTCTCGCCGCTGCCTGTCGCGGTTACGGTGCCGACTTCATTGCCGTTCGTGTCGTTCAGTACGGCCGTGGCGGTCTGAGTCATCGTATCGTCCGTCGCCATGTCCATGTCCTCGGCGGCCATGTCGGTTTCTGTGGACGTCGGGTCCGGACCGCAAGCGGCCAGCGCCAGCGCGCTGATGCCTGCAAGGACCGTGGTCGCGGCAAATCGGATCGTCATGGGATGCTCCTTGGGTTTCGGCCATCGGCCTTACGGAATCGCTTGTGGCAGCGCACCGGATGCCGCTGCGTCTGATTAAAGCAATGCCCTTCGCCGCACGGTGTTCCCGCGCGGCGCTTTGCGTCCCGCCCGACGCCGCCGCGTCAGGCGGCGCGGCGGGGTGGGTGCATGGCGTGCAGGGGGGCGTGCTGGCGGGCGTGCAGGCGCGGCTCCAGCAATTCCGCCACAACGTCATATGTGCGGTCATTGTCGACGTCGATGGCCTGGCTGCCGTCGGGCAGAACGACCGGCACGATACGATGGCCGATGCGGCGGGAAATCCGCTGCAGCCCGCCGTCCAGCGATACCAGCCTTGCGCGCAGCATCAGCAGGTTGACCAGACCGAAGGCATCGACGATGCGGCGCGCCTTCTTGGCGAATTGCCCGCCGCCGCGAAAGATCTCCGCCGCGGACAACGCCTTGCGGCTGCCGATGCCGTAAAGGTTGCAATTGGAATAGCCGCCATCGCGGAAGCCGTAGAAGCGGCGCTGCCCTTCGGGATGCGCGGCGCGCACCGATTCTTCCTGCGCGAGGGCCATGGCGGCATCGCACCGGTCCAGCGCCTTGGCCATCGCCGCGATCGATCGCTCGGTCAGCAGGGCATTGTCGGCGGTGGTGATAAGGAACGGCCCGTCATGATCCTCTGCCGCCGCAATCACGCTGTCGGCGATGTTAGACTGCGCGGCAATAGGCCGGACCCGCCCCGCAAGGCCGAGATGCGCCGCGATCGCCGCGATCTCGGAGAACTGATCTTTCTCGACCGACACGACGATCTCGCCGACATGCGCGCTGGATCCCAGCGTTTCGAGCACATAGGCGATAAGCGGGCGGCCGTGCAGCGGAATCAGGCACTTGTGCGTGGTGCCGAAACGCGCGGCCAGCGGGTCGAGCGCGCCCTGACGCTGTGCGGCAAGGACGATGGCGCGAAGCCGTGCGCTGGGCGCGGGGCGGGCGTTGAACGAATGGCTGTTCATGCTGCAAGACTCTCCGAGATTTCGAGCAGCCCGTGGCGGGTCAGGCTTTCGCAAAGGATCGTTTCGATGAGGTCGCCATGGCTCCAGCCCAGAAGCGCCGCCGCGACGCCGAACACTTTCTGCGACCACAGATTGCAGTTCAGATTGACCTCGAGGAACCGGGCCTGTCCCGTTGCCGGGTCATAGCGGAATTCGAACCGGCCATAATCGAACGGGAAAAAGGTGCCTGCCATGCGCCTTGTATAGTCGGCAATCTGCGCGGCGGCGGCTTCGTCCCCGAACGGGACCAGCCGGTATTTCTGTTCGCGCTCCACCAGATCGCGCTTTTCCTGATAGGTGCGCAGATGGGTGGGATCGGCCTGTTCGAACAGCATCATCGGCAGGATCGCGGGGTGACCGCCGCTGGTGATGACGGGCACCTCGACATCGCTGCCGTCAAGGAAAGGCTCGACGATGGCGTCATGGCCCTCGTCGTGGATTTCCTCGATCGCGCGGCGGGCTTCGCTCCAGCTTCCCGCATCGCGCACGCCCCAGCTGGCCGAAGAGGCATTGGGCTTGATGACCAGCCTCTCGCCCTCGGGACAATGGGCCGGATCGACGGGCGCGCCGCGGCGGAAGATGCCCCAGGGCGCGGTGGGAATGCCGCGGGCGGCGGCCTCGAGCTTTGACAGGTGCTTGTCGTCGGAATGGCCGCGCAGGATCGGGCTGGCGCCTAGGAACGGAATGCCCAGCCGGGTGGCGAGCAGGGGCAGCATCATTTCGGAATTGAGGAAGCCGCCGCGATTGAGCAGCGGGAAGATGAAGTCGCAGCCCGGATCGGCGAACAGAGCCTCGTAACCGTCGGCAAGCGAGACGCTGATACCCATGTCCTCGAGGCATCGCCGTATCTCGCCATGATAGACGGCGTGATTGCCGTCCTCATGGTGCAGGCCGCCTTGCCAGAAGACGTGCTTGGCGATGAACAGGACATGGAGGCGCGATTTCGCCTCCGCCGGAATGCGGGCAATCTGGGCCGCGCCGAAGGTCAGGTTCTGCATGACGCCAAGGATGAGGGCGCTATGTTACAGGCCCGAGTGGTTTGCGTCAGCGCGGTTACAGCGGGCGCGCTTTTTGCCTCGTCACGAAATTCAGGGCGTCACGAAACCGTCGCCGTTGCCGGTTAGGGCACGGCTGCAACATTGCCATTCAATCGCGGAGCTTGCGCGTGGCTGCAGCCCAATTCCTGTCCCGCTTGCTGACCCTTGGCGGTGACGACCGGATCACCGTGCCCGGCGGGCAGAATACCAACCGCTATGGCGCGTCGCCCTTTCCGCGCTCGACGCTGGGTTATGCGTCCTCGACCGCCAACGACATCTCTCTGCCCGCGTTCCGGCATCTGGCCGGGCTGATGGAACAATGGCCCGAAGATGCGCTGTCGGACGACGGGTTTTACGCCGCCGCGCTGGAAGGGATGCGCGGACGGATCAGGCAAGGCTGGGGGCTGGACGACGGCACCGCCATCGTGTTCGCGCCTTCGGGCACCGATCTGGAATATGTGCCGCTGGCGCTTGCGGGCGGGCCTGTCGTCAACGTGCTGATCGGTGCGGACGAGGTGGGAAGCGGCTGCGTGCTTTCGGCGGCGGGCCGGTATTTCGCGGACCGGACCGCGGTGGCCGAACGGACCCAAAGAGGCGCGGTGGTCGAAGGGCTGGAAGGGACCGGGCTGGTCGATATCGCGGTGCGCGAGACCTGCGGCAGGCCGCGGTCCAGTGCCGACATCACGCGCCGGATCGAGGACATCGCGCTTGCCGCGCATCAAGAGGGCCGCGATTGCCTGGTCCATGTCGTGTATGGATCGAAGACCGGGCTGGTGCTGCCCGATCTCGCCGATCTCGACCGGTTGCGCGCGCGGCATCCCGGCATGCGTTTCGTGGTCGATGCCTGTCAGTCGCGGCTGTCGCCCGGCGATCTGGGCGCGCTGATCGAACGGGGCTGCATGGTGCTGCTGACCGGATCGAAATTCATGGGCGGCCCTCCGTTTTCGGGCATGGCGCTGGTGCCTGCAGAGTGGACGCCGCCGGCCAGCCTTGCGCAAGGGCTGGCGGCCATCTTCCGCCGGGGTGAATGGCCGGCAGACTGGAGAGCCTGCGATCATCTGCCGCGCGGTGCCAATCCCGGCCAGCTGTTGCGGCTGGAAGCGGCGCTGTTCGAACTGGAGCGATTCAGGGCGCTGGACGAAGCGAATGTCCGCGAAGTGATCGCCGCCTTCGCCAGACATGTCGCACTGCTGTCCGACGCGCTCGGCACCGCGCTGGTCGCCCCGTGTCTTACGGGGGACGGGCTTCACACATCGACGCTCGCCACCCTCGATCTCAGCGTCCTGCCGTCGGCGCCCGATATCGCCGTGGCGCAGCGCTGGCACCGGGTGCTGGCGGCGCGCGGTCTGCGGCTGGGCCAGCCGGTCAAGTGCATTCCTTTGCCCGGCGGAGGCTGGGGCGGCACGCTGCGGATCAGCCTGTCGATGCCGCTGATCGCAGAGCTGTCGTGCCTTTCGCCGGGCGCGCTGGATGCGCGGCTTGCAGGCGACATGGGCATGATCCGTTCGGTGCTGTCCGCCGCGCAGAAAGGCGTTGCCTGACGCGGCCATGCACGCATGAGCAATATCTTTCGCAATATCGGATGGCTGCTGGGCAGTCGCGGCATCAATGCGGCTTTCAGCCTGGTCTATCTCGGCCTAGCCACCCGCACGCTGGGTATCGAGGGGTTCGGCGCGTTCGCGATGATCCTTGTGCTGGCGCAGGCCGTTGCGGGCATTGCCAGTTTCAACACGTGGCAGATGCTGGTCAAATGGGGGCATTTCGATGGCGATGCGGCGCCCGCGACCGGCTTTGCCATGGCGCTCGACCTTGCCAGCATGGCGGGCGGTATTCTCCTTGCGCTGGCTGCCGGTTTTACCGCCCCGCTCTGGTTGCCATTGCCGCTGGGCAGCGGAGCGCTGATCGTCGCACTGTCCGCCGCGGCGCTGCTGGCGCTTCGGTCGACGCCGACCGGTATATTGCGGCTGCACGACCGCTATGACTTGTCCACCGCCGCCGAGGCGAGCCTGCCGCTGACCCGTGCGGCAGGCGCCGTGGCCGCCGCGATCTGGGTCCCGACACTGGCAGGATTTGTCGCCGCATGGGCGCTGGCGGAACTGATCTGCGCCGCGGCCTACTGGCTGCTGGCCGCGCGATTTGTTTCCGTCCGCTTATCGGATGTGTCGCTGGCCCGATTTCCTTCCCGCTATCCCGGTATCTGGCCTTTCGTCGTCGCTACCAGCCTGTCGCGAACGCTGGCGGTCGTATCGAAACAGGTCCTGCTGCTGGGCGTGGGCGCATTCGGCGGGGCGGCGCTGGCAGGCGGTTACCGCGTCGCATCGCAGCTGGGTCAGGCGCTGGTGCAGCTGGGCGAGGCGGTGTCGCGCGCGATCTATCCCGAATTCGTGCGCAGCGCGGACAGTTCCGCCGCGGTCACACGCCGCATGGTCGCGCTCGCCGCATTGACGGGCGCCCTGTCCGTCGCCGCCGCGGTGATGGGCGGGCGGTTCGCGATTGAGTGGATAGCTGGCGCAGCATTTGCCTTTGCCTATCCGGCGCTGGTGATCCTGTCCTTCGCCGGCGCGATAGAGCTTGCAGCATCGAGCTGGGAAGCGCTTCTCGTGGCGCGGCAGCGGGCGGGCAGGGCGCTGGCCATGCGGCTGGGGCCGCTGGTGCTGGCGTTGTCCGCCATGCCCTGGGCCATCGCCGCCTATGGGCTGATCGGTGTCGCGGCCTGCATTCTTGCCGCCAGCGTGCTGACCTTCGCGGGGCTGGCGCATGCCGTTTCCGCGACGCGCGGCCAGTCAGGCGCCGCTATCGGCTCCATCGCCTGACCGCCGGGTCAGAGATCGGGAACGGACAAGCGAGGCGCGGCCAAGTCATATTCGTGGCACCCGCGGCGCTTGTCACCTGCGTGTAGCATTCGTTGCCTAGCGCCCTCTCTTCGCCCGGTCTGTTTCCAGCCGATGTCGCGTGCGCGGTGCAGGGCCTGAAGATCGTGGGCGAGTTTGGGGGCAGACGATGGCATCGCAACTGAATCTGGGGACGCAAAGGACGGGCGGTTTCGCCTTCAGCCTGACCGATGTGGCGTTTGCGCTGCTGCTTGCCGCCGCCAGCGTCGGCTTCATGGTCTGGGGCCTCGATTATACGGGTGGCGGCAATGTCGCCATCTTTCTGCTCGCGACCGCATTCGGCCTGTTCATGGCCTTCAACATCGGCGGCAACGACGTCGCCAACAGCTTTGGCACCAGCGTCGGCGCGGGCACGATCACGGTCAAGCAGGCGCTGGCTATCGCGGCCGTCTTCGAAGTCAGCGGCGCGGTGATCGCGGGCGGCGAGGTCACCGACACGATCCGCAGCGGCATCGTCGACCTTGGCGCCATGCAGGTGCAGCCGATGCAGTTCGTCTTCATCATGATGGCGGCGCTGCTGGCGGCCGCGCTGTGGCTGTTGTTCGCGACGAAAAAGGGCTGGCCGGTATCGACCACCCATTCGATCGTGGGCGGCATCGTCGGCAGTTCGGTGATGCTGGGCTTCTCGCTTGGCGGGGGCGATGCGGCGCTGGCGCTGGTGCAATGGGACAAGATCGGCACCATCGCGGTGTCATGGGTGCTGTCGCCGGTGCTGGGCGGGCTGGTGTCCTATGGCCTCTTCTGGATGATCAAGCGGCATATCCTGGCGTTCAACGACATGATGAAGGCGCATCTTGCGCGGCTGCACGAGGAACGCCGCAGGCTGCGCGACGAGCACAAGACGCGGTTCGAGCGGCTCTCCGACATCCAGAAGATCAGCTATACCCATATGATGATCCGCGATGCCGAGGCGCTGGACGAGGACGGGTTCACGCCCGACGACCTTGAAACCGATTATTATCGCGGCCTGCACCAGCTGCGCACGCAAAAGGCGGATCTGGCCGCGCACAAGGCGCTGCAGAACTGGGTGCCCGTCGTCGCGGCGTTCGGGGCCGCGGTCATATCGGCGATGCTGCTGTTCAAGGGCCTCAAGCACATGGAGCTGGGGCTTTCCACGCTGCACAACTATCTGATCATGGCGATGATCGGGGCGGCGGCATGGATGGCGACCTATATCTTCGCCCGTACGCTCAAGGGCCGTTCGCTCGACACCTCGACCTTCCTGATCTTCAGCTGGCTGCAGGTGTTCACCGCCAGCGGCTTTGCCTTCAGCCACGGCGCCAACGACATCGCCAATGCGATCGGCCCGTTCGCCGCCATTCTGGACGTCCTGCGCAATGGCAGCGTGGGGCCCAGTGCGGCGGTTCCGCCGCCTGCGATGATCGCGTTCGGCATCGCGCTGGTCGTCGGCCTTTGGTTCATCGGCAAGGAAGTGATCGCGACCGTCGGCCATCACCTGACCACCATGCATCCCGCATCGGGCTTTGCCGCCGAACTTGCCGCTGCCACGGTGGTCATGCTGGCCTCGACGCTGGGCCTGCCGGTGTCGAGCACGCATATATTGATCGGCGCGGTACTGGGGATCGGCCTTGCGAACCGGCAGACCAACTGGCGACTGATGAAGCCGATCGCGCTGGCATGGGTCATCACCCTGCCGGCTGCGGCATCGATGGCGGCGCTCTCCTTCGCGGCTTTGGATGCGCTGTTCTAAAGGCGGGACAGCGGGTTCGCGCGGCTTTATTTCCGCTGCTGGCTTCCGAATGCCCAGCGCAGCGTCCTGCCCATTGCGAATGTGCCGGCCCTGACGGGTAGCGCCGAAAGCAGGGGCCGCCGCAGGCCCAGCATGGATATCGCGAAGTTCGGCAGCAGATCGACCGCTGCGGCGGCAAGCAGCGGCTGAACGGCCAGCGCAGCGCCGCTCTGCCCGCGGGGCGACAGGATCTCGGCGGCCACCTTCCGGGCGTCGGCGCTCCCTTCCAGATCGCCGCGCATCTCTCGCATCATATCCCGCGCCTCGTCCTCGGTGGTCGGCACCGGATCGGCATGCAGGCGGCGCGCGATCTCGGCGAACTGGGCGAAATAGATGTCGCGATCGCGCCGCGGCATCGCAGGCCGGACATAGCGCAGATGCGCGTCGAGAAAGCAGGTCGCCTCGGCCAGATGGACCCAAGCCAGTACCGATGGCTCGGTGGCCGAATAGGGCGTTCCGTCTGGCAGATGTCCCGTCACCGTGCGGTGAATGGCATTGACGCGCGCGATGGATTTTTCGGCATCGTCGCGGTGGCCATAGGTCGTGACCGCAATAAAGCGCGCGGTGCGGCGCAAGCGGCCATGCAGATCGCTGCGAAACGTCGAATGATCGAGCACGCCGCGCAGCGCGTGCGGATGAAGCATTTGCAGCAGCAACGCCGAAATGCCGCCCACCATCATCGCCGTCACATCGGCATGCACCATGCGGATCGGGGTATCCGGCGCAAACAGCGCTTCGTCCGAAGGCGCCACCGGCTGTTCGCCCGCCGCGGGATCGTTGAACACCGCGCGCACATTGCGCACGATGGCGCGGCGTAACGGGTGCGGGGGATCAGACGGCACAGCGCATGGCCCCGGCAATCGCTATCCAATGCTGGCGAGGTGATTCCGACATACTCTACGCTTACCACCCGGCCGAGGGTATTCCCATGCCGATTGGATCGCAGGCCCGGTCCGGGGGCGTCCAGATCTGGCCGGATGTCGAGGAAATGGTCGGGGAGACAGGATTCGAACCTGCGACATCCTGCTCCCAAAGCAGGCGCGCTACCGGACTGCGCCACTCCCCGACGCTTTGCTGCCTGCTAGAGGCGGATGGTGGGCCCGGCAGGATTCGAACCCGCGACCTAGCCGTTATGAGCGGCCAGCTCTAACCGCTGAGCTACAGGCCCATCGCGCAGTGCGGTTAGCCGCCGAGCCCGGGATTGGCAAGCGGGCGGTTGGGTTGGCGCGCAGAATTCGCCTTCAGGCCGCGTTCGCGCTTTGCGGGGCGCCCTCCTGCCGGGCGAGGGGAAGCCGCACGAGGACGCATTCGTCGTCATGGCTGAAGCTGCCGCCCGCCGCCCGGACCTCTGCCGCGACCAGCCGCATGGTGAAACCTGCGCCCAGCATGCCGAGCATCGGCTCGCCGCGTTCGCTGATGCCGATTTCGGCGTCGAACAGGGCTTTATCGTGCAGCGCGCGGGGCAGAGTGATCGAAAGCTGCGCCTGTCCGCCGTCGTGCAGCACGACATCCAGCCTTTCGCCCGGATCGGCGGCGGCGGACAGCGTGGCGAGCAGGCGCCACAGCATTGTCTCCGCTTCGCCTTCCGCGACGGGCACGACCACGTCGGCGCCGGGCGCGTCCAGCACGAATTTCGCGCCATTGCCCTGTTCGATGGAGGCGAACTGGTCGACCAGCTGGCCCAGCATGGCCGCCAGCGCGGTTTCTCCCTCTTTCAGCGCGGTGCGGCCCTTGCGCATGCGGACGAGGCGTTCGATTTCCTCCAGCCCGGCAAGCAGGCGCGCGCTTTCGGCTGCGATGTCGGCTGCCTGCGCGCGGTAGCGGTTGGGGACTTCGCCGAACAATTGCTGCTGGATGATCTCGGCAAAGCCCTGGATCGCGCCAAGCGGCGTGCGCAATTCGTGAAGCGCCTGCCGGATCTCGTCACCGCGCGTGTCGCTTTCCTCCTTTTTCTCAGGCTGGCGCGTCAGGCGGGCGTGATGGCCGAGGAAGCGTCCCCCTTCGTCGAAGCGCGGCACCGCATCGAGCCGCCAGCGTCCCTGCATCGCGGGTGCGCCCTCTATCAGCGCTTCGCCCGAACGGACCACTTGCTGCCGCCTGAGGGCGACGGCCGTGCGCCGGTCGATGCGAGCCTCGGCCTCTTCCGCAGCCGAGAACGCGAGGCCGGTGAACAGCGAAGGCAGGCTGCCCGCCCAGCCGATCCGGCAGTCGGGCCCGATGCGGCAGTCGACGGTCGCGGGGCGGATCTCGCCGACCGTTTGCGCGACTTCGTCCGATGCGGGTGCCGCGCGGTTGGCGCGCTGCTCGCGGTAATCCTCGATCCGCTGGACGAGGCTGGCGATGTCCGCGGTGCCGGTCTTGCCGTCGCCGCGGCGGCGCCATTGTGCCGAAGGCGCGCGCTGTGGTTCCGGGCGCTTTTGCGCCTTTGGGCGCGCCTGCTGCGGAGCGGGCGCGGGTTCGGGCTTTTCCTCGGGCCGGGCGGCGGGCTTCTCGCTCGCTTCCGGGTCGGGGATGGCCGCATCGGGTTCCAGCACCAGCACGCCCTCGTCGCCAGTCCGTTCATCCTCGCCAGACTTGGCTTCAACCGATGCCTCGACCGGCGCTTCGACCGGCGTTTCGACCGACAGGGCCGCGCGCCTTGCCTGTGCCCGGTCGCTGAGGCCGTTGCGCAGCATCGGAATCACCGCATCCCAATCCGCAGCATTCAGCGCGGCCGCATCGATCGCGGCTTCTCCCACCGTGACATCGCCTTCGCATAATTGCGCCACCAGCGATGCGGTGCGCAGCCGCAGACCCGGTTCGCGCAGGATCGCCACCCGTTCCGCCGCGGGAAGCCGCCGCGACAGGACCGACAGGCGAAGGAAGGCGGAAGCGACAAGCTGGCCGTCCGCCACGGTTCCCCCCGAACCGAGCAGGTCGACAAGCTGGCGATACTGGGCAAGCGCGGCACGTTCGCCGTCAACGGCGACCCCCAGAACCGTGCGCAAGCGATCGTCCAGTGTCATCAAGCCCCCATGCTGTCCGAACCCCGAACGGGGCCGTCGCGGCAAGACCAGCGGGGGCGAGGAATCGCGCACCCGTGCTGCCGCAGTGCCACAGGTAAACAATATCTTAACATTGCAAAACTGCGTTCGCGGGCACGTTGCAATCTGGAACAACCGTCACGCAGTTTGCGTTGATGTTAAAAAATTGCGGAGAAAGACGCCGAAAACTTTGTTATGTGTTTTGGCATCCGTCCCGCCCGGACCCGGCTTCGCACCGGGATGCGCCGCCGGGCCTAGAAGACGGCGAAGGAAGAACGCTTTATGATTCTGGATGAAATTGACCGTCATCTGCTGGCCGAACTGCAATCCGAAGGCCGGATCACCAATGTCGAACTGGCCAGCCGAGTCGGGCTGACCGCGCCTCCCTGCCTGCGCCGCGTGCGCGCGCTGGAGGAGGCGGGGATCATTCGCGGTTACCACGCCGAGCTCGATGCCGCGGCGCTCAGCTATACCATCACCGTGTTCGCCATGGTCAGCCTGAAGAGCCAGGCCGAGGAATCGCTCAAAGCGTTCGAGGAGCACATGAACACGCTGCCCGAAGTGCGCGAGTGTCACATGCTCAACGGCGAAATCGACTTCATGCTCAAGATCGTAAGCCACGACCTGCAGAGCTTTCAGGAATTCCTGACCAGCAAGCTGACGCCCGCGCCCAATGTCGCCAGCGTCAAGACATCGCTGGTCATCCGCACCGCCAAGAACAAGCCGGGCGTTCCGATCAAGGGGCGCTGATCCGGGCGGCGCCGAACACGCGCCGCCTGCGAAGCCAATCGCGATACGAATCCGACCGCGAAAAGTGACAAAGGTGACACGTCCTACAGGCGTGTCATCCTTGCGTCGTGCCCGAATTCCTGCAGGTTTCGGGCCAAAGGTGACACAGGGCACCCCGCGGAAAAAATCGCTGCGCAAACACCATCTCAAAGAGCCGTAGCGCCGCGCGGGTCTGGCGGGGATATGCGCTGGATGCCTGAAAAGGTGCGTGTAGGACAGCACCTTGCGAGGGGGCGCGTCAGACCTCCGCCTCGATCTCGCGCAGGCTGCGGCCGCGGGTTTCGCGTCCGCATAGGCCGATCGCGGCAGCCGACAGGCCGAAGGGCACGATCAGCGCCGCCGCGACGCCGCCCATCGTGGGGATCAGCCCCGCCAGCGCCGTGACCTGCACGACGACTCCGCCCGCCTTGCTGCTGGCCGCGATCAGGCCGGTCGCGCGGCCCCTGATGCCCAGCGGGTAATTTTCCGCCGCATAGGGCAGCAGCACCGCGATCAGCCCGTTCGAGCCTGTCACCAGCATCGCGATCACCGCGATCAATATAGGCGGATGCGCCAAAATCGCGGGCGGCAGCAGGGCGCCCGCCAGTCCCACCATCGTCAGCAGCACCGTTCCGACCAGCGTGCGCACGCTGCTCCACCGGCTGTAAAGCAGCGCGGCGAGCGCGATGGTGGGCAGCGCGAGGAGGGTCGAACTGGCGATGATGCCGCTGGCCAGTTCGGCGTCGAAACCGCGGTCCTGCAGATCCGACGGCAACCACAGCAGCAGGCCGAAGGTGACGAAGCTCCACGACAGGGCGGCCAGCACGAGGGCCGGGGTCAGGAAGCGGTGGCGGCCGATTACGACCGCCTCTGGGATTTGTGTCGCGGAAGCGGGCAGGCGCGGACGGGGCACGATGCCGAAGCGGCGCGCCATGTCGGCCAGCTCCGCGTCCATCCCGCGCTCTGCCAGAAAGCGCGGCGATTCGGGGATCCAGCGCGCGAGCAGCAGCAGCAAGATGCCCGTCGGAAAGCCCTGAAGCCACAGGCTGCGCCAGCCATAGACCGGTTCGAACAGATGCGCGGCTCCGCTGGCGGCGAGATAGCCGCCGACGAGGCCCGTCCCCCCGACCAGCACCAGCACCCAGTTGCGATGGCGCGGGGGCATGATCTCTGCCAGCAGCGTATAGACGACGGGCAGCATGCCGCCTGCCGAACTGCCCATCAGGAAGCACATCACGAGGTTCCATTCGAACGAGGGCATCGCCCCGCAGATCGAGGTGGAAACAAACAAGATGGTCGACAGCAGGATCGACACGCGCCGCCCATAGATATCGGCGAGCCAGCCCCAGACGAAGGATCCGACCACGGTGCCGGTCAAGGCAACCAGCGGCAGCAGCGCGGCGGTGGAGCGGGCGATCCCGTATTCGTCCCGCATGCCGGGGATTACGAAGCCCAAAGTGGCGGGCTTCATCGTATCGATCACCAGCGCCAGCACCAGCACCGCCAGCACCGCCGCGTGCGAGCGGGTGAGCGGCGTATCGTCCGCCGCTTCATAGGATGTGCCCGCGCTGGAATCGTGCTGGGGCCGCCGTTTGGGCAGGGCGCCGAAGGTCGCGGCGGGAACGCCGACGCCGATCAGCGCCATGCCCAGATACATCCACCCGTCCATGGCCATGCCCGACAGGTGGCCTCCCATGCGGTGCTCCATCGCCAGCATCGGCAGATGAAGCAGCACGCCCGCCGCGATCGCGATGCAGCCTGCACAGAACAGGGGCCAACGCGGGCCGATGATCGAATGCTGCGAAAACGAATACACGGCCAAGCACGCTCTCCCTTCGGAACCTTGTGCTACTTCGCGCCGTATCGGGCGCAAAGATTAGTGCGCGAGTTGTTCGTCCATAAACGCGGCCACGTCGTCCAGCGCGACATCCTTTGCCAGATATGTCCGCCCGATCCCGCGCATCAGCAGGAAGGGCAGGTTGCCCGCGTCCATCTTCTTGTCGTGCAGCATGTGGTCGACCAGCCGGCGGCCGTCGCAGGTCAGGTCCAGTTCGGTGATGTCGGCGCGCATGTCCATCGCGCGAAAATGGGCGGCGATCCGCTCCGCGTCCTGCCCGTCCATCTCGCCCCGCCGCACCGAGTAGCGCGCGGCCAGCACCATGCCCATCGCCACGGCCTCGCCGTGGAGAAGGCGGCCCGAATAGCCGCATTCCGCTTCCAGCGCGTGTCCGAATGTGTGGCCGAGATTGAGCAGCGCGCGTGTGCCGGTCGTCTCACGCTCATCCGCGGCGACGACGCGCGCCTTCGCCTCGACCGAGCGTCGGACGGCCTCGGCGCGCAAGGTTTCGTCGCCGGCCAGCAGGGCCGCGCCATTCGCCTCGCACCATTCGAAGAAGGCGGGATCGTCGATCAGCCCGTATTTCACCACCTCGGCATAGCCTGCGCGCAGCTCGCGCGGGGGCAGGGTGGCAAGCGCGCCGATATCGGCCAGCACCAGCGCGGGCTGGTGGAACGCGCCGATCAGGTTCTTGCCTGCGCGCGTGTTGATCGCGGTCTTGCCGCCGACGCTGGAATCGACCTGCGCCAGCAGCGTGGTGGGAAGCTGGATGAAGCCGCAGCCGCGCTTGAGCACCGAGGCGGCGAAACCGGTCAGATCGCCGATCACCCCGCCGCCAAGGGCCAGTATGTGATCGCCCCGGTCGACCCCTTCGGCCAGCAGGAAGTCGCACAGCTGTTCCAAATGCGCCCAGTCCTTGGTCGATTCGCCCGCGGGCAGCACCAGCCAGCGCGCCTCTTTCCCGTCAGCCGCCAGCGAGGCGTCGATCGCGTCGCGCCACAGCGGCGCGACATGGGAATCGGTGACGATGGGCACGGCTTGCTTGCGCAGCAGCGGGCCGCACTGTGCGGCGATGTCGGCCAGCAGGCCGCTGCCCACGCGCACATCATAGCTGCGGCCCGCCAGCGCGACGGGCACGGTTTCAGTGGTCATGCAAGATAGTCCCCCAGCGCGGCGATGATGCGCGCGACGCCATTCGATTGCGGTCCGGTGTCGCTGGTGACGCGGATCGGCGCCTGCGCATAGGCGGGATTGCGCCGTTCCATCAGCTCGCCCAGCACCTTGCGCGGGTCCTTGCCGGTCAGCAAGGGCCGCGTGTTCTTGCGCGCGACGCGCGCGACCAGCGTGTCGAGTTCGGCATCCAGCCAGACCGCGATGGCGCGCTCGAGGATCAGCGCGCGCGTCTCGTCATCCGCGAAGGCGCCGCCGCCCGTCGCGATCACGGCGGGGCGGCCCGCGTTATCCTCTATCAGCCGGGCGATCACGCGGCGCTCGCCGTCGCGGAAATAATCCTCGCCAAAACGGTCGAATATTTCGGGAATGCTCATCTGCGCGGCCTTCACCACCTCGTCGTCCGCATCGACGAAGGGGGTGCCGAGGCATTGCGACAGGCGGCGTCCGACGGTGGACTTGCCCACGCCCATCAACCCCACCAGCACCACCGGCCGGTCGAGCCGCTGCGTCAGATCCGCCAGCGCCGCCGCGTCGGGCAGGGCGGGGGCGCCATCCCGATCGGCGGGATCCGGGGTGTCCGGATCCGGAATGCCTGACTCCGGCGTGCCTGAATCCGGGGCGCCTGAATCCGGCGTGTGCGCATCGCGCGGTGAATTGCGGGGCTTGGACATTGAGCAATGCCTATAGTTGGGCTAACCGGTCATGCAAGCGCGCGCCGCCGCTTCCCCTGATACCGCGATTGAGCAATAGGGGGTTCAGCGGCGATCCCGCATGTCGCGCGCAAAGCAGGTGATGGTGAGTACGATTTCGCGCAAGTCCCCGAACAAAGCAGCGCTGCCGAGATGGGTCTGGATCGCAGGCGCCGTCGCGCTGGCGGTGATCGTCTATGCCTGGATCGATGGCGGCTACCGCGACGTGCGGCCCATAGAGCAGCCGCTGGATCCCGTGACCGCAACCGATGCAGCAGGTGAAGACGCATGAGGCTGCGCGCGCGGCTGATGCCCGCGGCGCTGCTGGCGGCGACGCCCGCGGCGGTGCTGATGGCGCAGGAATCGCCCGAATCGCTGTTGCCGCCGGGCTTCGACGATCCCGCGCCCGCTCCGGCGCCTGCGCCCGCTCCGCGCCCTGCGCCCCGGCCTTCGCCCGCACCGACCGCCGCGCCGCGCCCGTCGCCTGCGCCATCGGGCGACGGATCGGTGTCGCAGCCCGTCGTGCAGGATGCCACCGGCACTTCGGGTGAGGCGGAAAGGCCGCGTTCGCGGGCCGAGCAGGCGCGCGAGATGCTCGACCGACTGCCTTCGCTGGAAGAGCTGGAGGCGATGGACACGGACGAGTTGGACGAGTTGCTCGGCCTGAAGCCCACTTTCGACATTCCGCCCGCCGCGCGCCGGTCGACCGACCGGGTCGGGCTGCTCAGCCGCGAAGAAGGCGGCATGGGCGCGACCGCGCTGACCAATACGCGCGCCGCTTTCGTGCGGCGGGTGCTGGCGGGTACGCGCGGGCCGCTGGTGTCGCGCTGGGGGCATATCGTGCTGCGCCGCGCATTGGCGACGCGGATGGCCGCGCCTGCCGGAATGACCGGGGTCAGCTTTGCCGCCTTGCGCGCCAACCTGCTGAACCGGCTGGGCGAGCCGGTGGTGGCGCGCGCGCTGGTGCAGGAAATCGATACCGCCGAATACAGCCAGCCGCTGATTTCGGCGGCCTATGCATCCTATCTGGGCACCGGCGATTTCACCGGGGCGTGCCCGATGATGCGGCTCCACGGCGCGTCGCGCGAAGACGAGCAGTGGGAATTGTGGCGCGCGATTTGTTCGACCTATTCGGGCGAGAGCGGCGGCATGGACCGGATCGAACGCGTAGTGCGGCGCGGCGGCGAGGGGCGCTTCGACGCCTTGCTGGCGCAGAAATATGCAGGCGCGGTCGGGCGGCAGCGCCGCGCGGTCACGCTGGAATGGGATACGGTCGACGAGCTGTCTCCGTGGCGCTATGCGCTGGCGACCGCGACCGGGGCGGAGGTACCCGAAGGGCTGCGCGCGGCGGGCGGGCAGCGCTATCTGATGATGGCGGCGCATTCGCCGGCGGTCGATATCGTCACGCGCGCCGATGCGTCTGATCTGGCCGGGCGGCGCGGCATCTATTCCAGCACCGCGATGGTCGATCTCTATTCGCAGATCTACGACGACACCGAATTGTCGGGTGACGAGGCGGCGCGCGCCTCTCTGCTGCGCGAGGCCTATGTCGGGACCCCGGCGGAGCGGCTGGAAGCGATGCGCGACATCTGGGGCGGGGACGGCGAGAGCCGCTATGCGCGTCAGGTGCTGACCGCCTATGCCGCCGCGCGCATGCCGGTGAACGAGGAGATGGCCGATGCGGCGGGCGATCTGATCGCATCCATGCTGTCGGCGGGGCTGGACCGCAATGCGATCCGCTGGTTCAGCGTGGTACCGGTTGGGAGCCATGGCTGGGCGCAGCTGGTGTTGGCGGTGCCGACACGCAACGCGCCGGTCGAGGAAGGTTCGATCCGCAGCTTCATGGAAAACGACGGCGAGGGACTGCGCTCGCGGTTCCTCGTCGCGGGCCTTGCGGGGCTTGGCCGGATGACGCCTGCCAACGTAGACGAATTGTCGGGCGATCTGGGCTTCGACCTGTCGCGCCAGACGGCGTGGACGCGCGCGATCGCGCGAGCGGGCGAGCGGGGCAATCCGGTGCTGGTGACGATGCTGGCAGGCCTTGGCATGCAGGGGTCCAGCTGGTCGAAGATGACGCCGCTTCATCTTTACCACATCGTGTCGGCGATGAAGGCCGCGGGGCTTGAGGCCGAGGCGCGCATGATCGCGGCCGAAGCCGTCGCGAGGGCGTAAGGGACGCGTGCGCGCATGAGCCGCGCCGAAATCCGCGAATTCCTCGCCCATCTGGCGGCGGAGCGCGGGGCGGCGACCAATACGCTGGCGGCCTATGCCCGCGAACTCGATGCGGCGCGCGAACTTGTGCCCGATCTCGTGCATGCGGACGGCGAGGCGCTGTCGGGGCTGGGCGGCGAATGGGCGCATCTGGCGCCTTCCAGCTTGGCGCGGCGCTGTTCGGCCTTGCGGCAATTCTACGGTTTTCTGGTCGACGAGGGCGTGCGCGAGGACGATCCGTCGGACGCTCTGCCGCGCCCGCAAACCCGCCGTCCGCTGCCGCGCCTGCTGACGCATGACCAGATCACCGCGCTGTTCGCCGCCGCCGAGGACGAGGCGCGGACCGAAAAGCCCGAGGCGGTTCGCATGCTGGCGCTGCTGGAACTGCTGTATGGATCGGGACTGCGCGCGACCGAGCTGGTGTCGCTGCCTTTGAACAGCGTGCCGCGCGATGCGCCGCTGCTGACGCTGACGGGCAAGGGCGGCAAGCAGCGCATGGTGCCGGTCTCGACCCGCGCGCGCCATGCGCTGTCGGCATGGCTGGCAAAGCGCGTCGTTCCGGCCACGAACGACAAGGCGGCGCGTTTCCTGTTCCCTTCGCGCACCGGGCATATCAGCCGGGTGCGCCTGTTCCAGTTGCTGCGCGCGCTGGCGGGGCGGGCGGGGATCGATCCGCAAGCGATCAGCCCGCATGTGCTGCGCCATGCATTCGCGACCCATCTGCTGGAGGGCGGGGCGGATCTGCGCGTGCTGCAGACCCTGCTGGGCCATGCCGACATCTCGACCACGCAGATCTATACCCATGTCGATTCGGCGCGGTTGGTCGAACTGGTGAACCAGCGCCATCCGCTTGCGCGCGGGGTGGGCGGCGGTGCACGCTGAACGGCAGCCTCTTGCCGTTTCCCCCGACTGCGGTTAGCGCACCGGCCATGATTTCCTATCTCGAATTCGAAAAGCCGCTGGCCGAGCTGGAAGCGCAGATCAAGGCGCTGCGCGACACGTCGGACAAGGACGAAGTCGTCGACATCAGTTCCGAGGTGTCGAAGCTGGAGGCCAAGGCCGCCAACCAGCGCGCGCAGATCTATCGCAACCTGTCGCCCTGGCAGAAGACGCAGGTCGCCCGCCATCCGCAGCGCCCGCATTTCAAGGATTACGTCGCGCATATCGCCGACGATTTCATGGCGCTGGGCGGCGACCGCAGCTTTGCCGACGATCAGGCGATCCTGGGCGGTTTCGCCACGCTGAAGACCGGGCAGAAGGTCATGCTGATCGGCCATGAAAAGGGCCATGACGTGCAGTCGCGGCTCCGGCACAATTTCGGCATGGGCAAGCCCGAAGGCTATCGCAAGGCGGTGCGGCTGATGGAGATGGCGGGTCGTTTCGGCCTGCCGGTCGTCACGTTGGTCGATACCTCGGGCGCGTTTCCGGGGATCGAGGCCGAGGAACGCGGTCAGGCCGAGGCGATCGCCCGCGCGACGCAGGCCTGCCTCGACCTGCCGGTGCCGATGGTCGCGACCATCGTGGGCGAGGGCGGATCGGGCGGCGCGGTCGCGCTGGCCTCTGCCGAGCGCGTGATGATGATGGAACACGCGGTCTATTCGGTGATCAGCCCCGAGGGCTGCGCATCGATCCTGTGGCGCACGGCGGAAAAGGCGCCCGATGCGGCCGAGGCGATGAAGGTCACCGCGCAGAACCTGAAGGAACTGGGCGTGATCGACCGGATCGTGCCCGAACCTCTGGGCGGCGCGCACCGCGATCCGGCCGCGGCGGCAGAGGCGCTGGGCGCGGCGATCGACGAGGAGCTGACCGGTCTGGCCGGGCTGGACGCGGGCGAGTTGCAGGCGCGGCGGGCGGATCGGTTCCTGAAGATCGGATCGTCCTTCTAGCGACAGGTTCGGCGGGTGCGTCCAGCACAGGCGTCCGGCACCGGCGACCTTTCCATCCCGTTCAGGCTGCGGGAACAATTGCTGTCATATCTTGGTTTTACCGGACATGGGGACTTCAGCGCCGCTCGGTCAGGGGCGGCGCTGATTGCTTTCCCGACCAATGAATCCGCCCGTGAGAGCAGGGAGCCGATGCCGATGAACCGCCCTAAGTTTTTTCATAAGAATATCCGTCGCCGCACCGGTCTGGCGCTGGCCTCTGCCGGTGCGCTGGCGATGGCGCTGACAGGCTGTGTCGGCGCGACCACCGCGCCGGTGACGCCGGGGCAGGCCGGCGCGATCACGGCGCAGGAAAAGCAGTACGGCGCCGAGGCGCATCCGCAATTGCTGCAACAGTTCGGCGGCGCATATAACGCGCCGGTGTCCAATTACGTCGAGCGCGTGGGCAAGAATATCGCCGCGCAGTCCGGCCTCGCCAGCGCGCGCGATGCCTATACGGTGACGCTGCTCAACAGCCCGGTGAACAACGCCTTCGCGATCCCGGGCGGCTATATCTACACCACGCGCCAGCTTGTCGGGCTGATGGATAACGAGGCCGAGCTGGCCGCCGTGCTTGGGCACGAGGTCGGCCATGTCGCCGCCCGCCATTCGCAGCAGCGCCAGCAGGCGGCGCAGCAAAACTCTCTGCTGGGCGTGCTGGGCGCGGTGGTGTCGGGCGTGCTGCTCGGCAATTCGCAGCTGGGCCAGCTGGGGCAGGAACTGGCGATGCAGGGCTCGCAGCTCCTTACCCTCAAATACTCGCGCAGTCAGGAAATGCAGGCCGACGACCTGGGCGTCGCCTATCTGTCGAGCGCGGGTTACGAGCCGATGGCCATGGCGTCGGTTCTGGAAAGCCTTGCGCAGCAGAACAATCTCGACGCGCAGCTGATGGGTTCGTCCGCGTCGAATCAGGTGCCCGAATGGGCCAGCACCCACCCCGATCCCGCCAGCCGGGTGCGCGATGCGGCGCAGGATGCGCAGGGCAAGCCGGGTTCGGTGACGAATCGCGACGCGTTCCTTACTGCGATCAACGGCATGCTGTACGGCGACGATCCCAAGCAGGGCATCGTCGACGGGGCGAGCTTCGTCCACCCGGACCTGCGTTTCGCGTTCCAGGCGCCGAGCGGCTTTTTCCTCGTGAACGGCACGCAGGCGGTGTCGATCAGCGGCCAGTCGGGTCGCGGGCAGCTGTCGTCGGGTCCCTATTCGGGCAATTTGAACAACTACATCAACAGCGTGTTCGGCGCGCTGACGGGTGACGGGCAGGCGCAGGTGCAGCCCGCGCAGATCCAGCGCACGACGGTGAACGGCATTCCGGCGGCCTATGGCACCGCGCGCGCCAATACCGGAAATGGATCGGTGGACGTGACGGTGTTCGCCTATGAATTCTCGAACAGTCAGGCGTTCCATTTCGTCACGATCACGCAGGCCGGGCAGGCGGGCGTGTTCAACCCGATGTACCAGTCGATGCGCCGCATTTCGGCAAGCGAGGCGGCGAATGTGAAGCCGCGCAAGATCTCGGTCGTGACCGTCAAGTCAGGCGACACGATGCAGGGTCTGGCGAGCCGGATGGCCTATGACAACGGAAAGCTGGAGCGCTTCATGGTGCTCAATTCGCTGTCGCAGAACTCGACGTTACAGCCGGGGCAGAAGGTGAAGCTGGTCACCTATTGATCGGCTTTTCCGGCGAACCCCTTTTCCGGGTAACCAACGACAAAGGGGCGGCAGTTTCCTGCCGCCCCTCCGCTCAGTAACGGTTGCCCGTAAATTAGGGAGCGGTCGAGGCGTTGGCGCCCTTGAGGCCAGTGTCGACCGTGCCGAAGGTGTTCGAGAGCGAACCGCCCAGCGAGGTCAGCGCGGTGATGCAAGCCACGGCGATCAGAGCGGCGATCAGGCCGTATTCGATCGCGGTCGCGCCGGATTCGTCGTTCAGGATTTCGTTGAAAAGCTTCATGGGTATTCTCCTGGTCAAATAAAGTACTTCAATTCACCAGCTCTTTCCCGATTTGGCAGAAGTCATTTCTGAATTCCGGTGCCCCCAAAGTCTGGATCAAGCCCTCTCTTCCTAGTTTAAGATCCTGAATTATTCGTAAATTACGGTGCCGCAGCGTTGTTTTGTGCGTCCAGGCTCTTGCTAGAAACGTTCATCCACATGGTGATGGTCGATCCGGCAAAGGCTTGCATCGCGCTCATCGCTGCGATGGCCAGCAATGCGCAGATCAGGCCATATTCGATGGCTGTCGCGCCTTGCTCGTCTTGCAGCAGCTTTTGAACGATGCTCGTCATTGCTAATCGGGCCTCCTCGTGTGGTCCGATCATCAAAATCGCTCGCAGGAATTAAGATTTGGTTGATGCGGAGGCATGAGTTGAAAACTGCACCGACAGATGGAGGCGCGAACAGCTCCGAAAGCGCCGTGTTGCCGCCGCTGCTGGTGGTGGCGGGTGCGCTGATCGATGATCACCGCCGCGTGCTGATGCATCGGCGTCCGCCGGGTAAGCATCTGGAAGGATTATGGGAATTTCCCGGCGGCAAGGTCGATCCGGGCGAGACGCCGCCTGCCGCTTTGGCCCGCGAACTGCGCGAGGAGCTGGGTGTCCTGATTTCGGACAGCCATTTTCGCCCCTGCGGATTCGCGTTCGAGACACGCGATTTTTCACCGCCGAAGCCGCCGCGCGGGATTGTATTGCTTCTTTACACCTGCCGAATCTGGGACGGCGAACCCGCGCCGCTGGAGGGAGGCGGGCTGGGCTGGTTCAGGGTTGGCGAGATCGATTCGCTGGATCTGGCGCCGCTGGACCGGGTTTTGCTGGGGCAGCTGAGGGCCGGGTTTGTGGGGTGAGCGGGGGGATGTGTCGGCGGGGGTCTGAAGAGTTGGTGTGTGCCGTGGGGCGCCCGGAAGGATTGGCCGCCGCTTCGCTCTGGCCGTCTCCGGCGCTCACGCGCCTCCGACTCCGAACGGTTCGTATCTGCCGTGACCCGACAACAAAACACCCGGCCCCTCTGTGAGGAGCCGGGTGTTTTGTTGGCGCGCCCGGAAGGATTCGAACCTCCGGCCACCTGATTCGTAGTCAGGTACTCTATCCAGCTGAGCTACGGGCGCGCTCTGGAGGGCGCCCAATACGGCGGGGTTTACACCTTGGCAACCCCTTGCGTCGGTGTTTTCGGCAAACGGGCTAAAAAAGAATGGCACATCGCCGATGACGGATCGCGGCGTCGCGGCTATTCTGCGGGCCGACGGTGATGCATGCATGCGGCAATGCAGAGGGAGACGGTTTTTGGCCGATAGCGACAGCCCTGCCGAATCGCGGCGGGCGATATTCCGGCACCGGCTTGCGACGCGGCTGTGGCACTGGACCAATGTGCTGGCCGTGGTGGTGATGATCGGCAGCGGGCTGATGATCTCGAACGCGCATCCGCATCTCTACTGGGGGCAGTTCGGGGCGAATTTCGATCCGGCATGGCTCGATCCGCCGCGTTTTCCGGGCTGGATCACCATTCCCACCGATTATAATCTGGCCATGGCGCGGCGCTGGCACCTGACATTTGCGCTGCTGTTCGCCTTTGCGCTGCTGGTGTTCATGCTGGTCAGCCTGATCAATGGCCATGTCCGCCGCGACCTGCGCATTCGGGCGGGCGAGGTCGCGCCGTCGCATCTGTGGGCCGATATCAAGGCGCATCTGCGGCTGCGCTTTCACGATCCCGACAAGCCCGATGCCTATAATATCCTGCAGAAGCTGTCCTATGTGGCGGTGATCTTCGTGCTGCTGCCGCTGCTGGTGTTCACCGGGCTGGCACTGTCGCCCGCGATGGATGCGGCGTGGCCGTGGCTGCTGGATGTGTTTGGCGGGCGGCAGTCGGCGCGGTCGATCCATTTCATCGCCTGTTGGCTGCTGATAGGCTTTATCATCGTGCATCTGGCGCTGGTGCTGCTGGCCGGGCCGGTGAACGAGATCCGGTCGATGATCACCGGACGCTGGAAGGTGCCCCACCGATGAGCCGAAAGACCGACACGATCCGCCCCACCCCACTCACCCGACTCACCCGCCGCGCCGTCATCGGCGGCATCGCGGGCAGCGCGCTGGCCGGATGCGACGCGTTTCAGGAAAGCGAGGCGGGCCGCGCGATCCTGTTCAGCGGCGAAAAGGCGCATATGGCTTTGCAGCGCACGATCATGGACCGGAACGCGCTGGCCCGCGAGTTTACCGAGGCGGAGATGTCGCCGGTGTTCCGCGCCAATGGCACGCGCGATCCCGATACGCCCAGCTATAACGCGTTTGCCGCGCAGGATTTCGCAGGCTGGACGGTGCCGATCACCGGGCTGGTCGACCGGCCGATGACGCTGACGCTGGCCGAGATCCGCAACATGCCCGCGCGCACCCAGATCACGCGCCACGACTGCGTCGAGGGGTGGAGCGCCATCGGCAAGTGGCACGGGCCGCAATTGTCGCTTCTGCTCAAGGCGGCGGGGCTGAAGACCAATGCGCGTTACGCGGTGTTCCGCTGTGCCGATCTGTACAATGGCACGGCCTATTACGAATCGATCGATCTGATCGACGCGTTTCATCCGCAGACCATATTGGCCTGGGCGATGAACGATGCGCTGTTGCCGGTGGCGAACGGCGCGCCGCTGCGCCTGCGGGTGGAGCGGCAGCTGGGATACAAGCACGCCAAATATGTGCAGGGGATCGAGATCGTCGAATCGCTGGCCCCGATCGGCGGCGGCAAGGGCGGTTACTGGGAGGACCGGACCGGATACGAATGGTATGCGGGGATCTAGCCTTCTGCGCGCCCGCTAGGGCACCAGCACCGTGTCGCGCGGTTCTGGCAGCGCCTCGGGATAGTCCAGCGTGTAGTGCAGGCCTCGGCTTTCGTGGCGTTTCAGCGCCGCATCGACGATCAGCTCTGCGCACTGGTGCAGGTTCCTGAGCTCGATCAGGTCGGTGGTGACGCGGAAACTGCCGTAGTAATCCTCGATCTCCTGCCCCAGAAGCGCGATGCGGTGCGAGGCGCGTTCCAGCCTTTTGGTCGTGCGCACGATGCCGACATAGTTCCACATGAAGCGGCGGATCTCGGTCCAGTTCTGCTTGATGACGACTTCCTCGTCCGCCTCGGTCACGCGGCTGGCGTCCCAGTCGCGGATGGGGGGCGGGCTGTCGAGATCGTCCCAGCAGGCCAATATGTCGCGCGCCGCCGCATCGCCGAACACGAAGCATTCGAGCAGCGAATTGGACGCCAGCCGGTTCGCGCCGTGCAGCCCGCTTTCGGTGCATTCGCCCGCCGCCCACAGGCCGGGCAGATCGGTGCGCGCGTCGAGGCCGATCAGCACGCCGCCGCAGGTATAATGCTGCGCGGGCACGACCGGGATCGGCCCCGTGGTCATGTCGATGCCGAGCCCCAGCAGCTTTTCATGGATCGTCGGGAAATGCGTCTTCACGAATTCGGGCGGCATGTGGCTGATGTCGAGGTGGACATAGTCGAGCCCGAAGCGCTTGATCTCGCTGTCGATGGCGCGGGCGACGATGTCGCGCGGGGCCAGTTCCATGCGTTCGGGATCGTATGCTTCCATGAAGCGCTGGCCGCTGCGCGGATTGATCAGCCGCCCGCCTTCGCCGCGCACCGCCTCGGTAATGAGGAAGTTCTTGACGTCCAGATTGTAGAGGCAGGTCGGGTGGAACTGCATCATCTCCATGTTGGAGACGCGCGCGCCGGCGCGCCATGCCATGGCGATGCCGTCGCCGGTCGCGCCGCGCGGGGCGGTGCTGAACTGATAGACGCGGCCCGCGCCGCCCGATGCCATGACGGTGGCGGGGGCGACATGGGTTTCGACCTCGCCCGTGTCCTGGTTCAGCGCATAGACGCCCCAGACGCGGCCCGATCCCGAGTATTTCTCCTCGTGCCGCCCGGTGATGAGGTCGATGCAGGCCCGGCCCGGCAGCAGGGTGATGTTGGGATTTTCTTCCGCCGCCTTGAGCAATGCGGCCTGCACCGCCCAGCCGGTCGCGTCGTTGACGTGGACGATGCGGCGATGCGAATGGCCGCCTTCGCGCGTCAGGTGAATTTCACCCTCCTCGCGGTTGAAGGGGACGCCCATCCCGATCAGCCGCTCGATCGATTCGGGGGCGCGTTCGATCACGAATTCCACCGTCTCGCGCCGGTTGAGGCCTGCGCCTGCGATCATCGTGTCGCGGATGTGATCCTGAAACGTGTCGCCCGCGTCCAGCACCGCCGCGATGCCGCCATGCGCCCATGCGGTCGATCCCGATTCCAGCGTGCCCTTGGCCAGCACCAGCACGCGCAGCCGTTCGGCCAGCACCAGCGCCGCCGAAAGGCCCGCCGCGCCCGACCCGATGATGATCACGTCATGCCCCGACGGGCCGCGTGCGGGCGAGCTTGCGGCGTTGGATGGCGTCTGCTGGGTCGTCATGGCTGGTCGGGGATCCTCTTCGGTGAAAGCGGTCCTTCACGCCGCCCATGCAGCCGCCGCCCATGCAGCAGCTGCCTTGCCATCGCCGTGCCCGATCAGGCAAGTGTTTCGCGCGGCGAGACGTGCCCGGTGCCTGCCGTCCTAGCCCAAATGATAGACGCGCCCCGGCTGGACTGGCATCGCGGCTGTGCTAACCCCACATGCACACGGCAACCGCCCGCCGCCTGAAGGGCCGGGTGCCGCCATTCACCGGCCGACTATCCCGGCCAACGCCTAAGAGGATGCATCATGAACGACGTCTATCTCGTCTCCGCCGCGCGTACCGCGATCGGAACCTTCGGTGGAGCGCTGAGCAACGAAAAGCCGGGCGAGCTGTGTTCGCAGACGATCAAGGCCGCGCTTGAGCGTGCCGGGGTTTCGCCCGAGCTGGTCGAGCACACCATCATCGGTTCGGTCATCCCGTGCGAGCCGCGCGATGCCTATGTCGCGCGCATCGCGGCGGTCGAGGCTGGCGTTCCCCATGCCGCGCCCGCACTGACGCTCAACCGCCTGTGCGGTTCGGGCATGCAGGCGATCGTGTCGGCGGCGCAGCACATCATGCTGGGCGATCACCAGATCTGCATCGGCGGCGGGGCCGAGATCATGAGCCGCGCGCCCTATTACGTGCCGGGCGTCCGTTTTGGCCTGAAGATGGGCGACGGCAAGCTGGAAGACGGCATGCTGGGCGCACTGCACGATCCGTTCCACCGCTATCACATGGGCATCACGGCCGAGAACGTGGCCGAGAAATACGAGATCACGCGCGAGCAGCAGGACGCATTCGCGGCGGAAAGCCAGCGCCGTGCCGCCGCCGCGATCGAGGCGGGCTATTTCAAGGACGAGATCGTGCCGATCGAGGTCATGGTAAAGCGCAAGCCCGTCCAGTTCGACACCGACGAGCATGTGAAGGCCGCCACCACCGCCGAGACGCTGGCGGGCCTGCGCCCCGCGTTCAAGAAGGACGGCGGCACCGTCACCGCGGGCAATGCCAGCGGCATCAACGACGGCGCGGCGGCGACGATCCTCGCCAGCGAGGCGGCGGTGAAGGAACACGGACTGAAGCCGCTGGCGCGTCTGGTGTCATATGGCCATGCGGGCGTCGATCCGGCCTATATGGGCATCGGCCCCGTGCCCGCTTCGCAGAACGCGCTGAAGAAGGCGGGCATCTCGAAGGACGATCTGGACGTCATCGAATCGAACGAGGCTTTCGCCGCGCAGGCCTGCGCCGTGTCGAAGCAGCTGGACCTCGACCCCGCGAAGGTCAACCCGAACGGTTCGGGCATTTCGCTGGGCCATCCCATCGGCGCGACCGGCGCGATCCTCATCACCAAGCTGGCGTACGAGCTGAAGCGCACCGGCGGCAAATACGGCCTTGCCACCATGTGCATCGGCGGCGGGCAGGGCATCGCGACGGTGTGGGAAGCGCTGTAAGCCGCACGCGGCTTAACGGCTGACGGCAACGGCTGACGAAAGGGGGCGGCCCTGCGCATCGGCGCGGGGCCGCCCTTTCCCTTTCGGTCACCCGCCTGTTCAGGAACCGCAGGGTGCGTTCGCCTGTTAATCCGGAAACACCCCACCAGCAGGAGCCCCACCCATGGCCGACAAGATATTCGATCGCCTGATCGAGGACCACGACAAGCACCGCGAACTGCTCAAGCAGATGGCGAAGACCGAAGGCGACAGCGCGGAGCGGCGCGAGCTGCTGGAGCGCTTTACCAAGGAAGTGAAGAGCCATGCGGCGGCCGAGGAAATGGCGCTCTATTCCACGATGCTGCGCAAGCCGCCGACCAATGACGAGACGCGCCATTCGGTCGCCGAGCATCACGAGATCGAGGAAATGCTGAACGATCTGGCCGCGACCGACATGTCGAGCAGCGCGTGGAAGGCGAAGTTCGACAAGCTGGAACACCGCTATAACCACCACATCGACGAGGAAGAGGAAGACAACTTCCCCGATTACGAGCAATATCTCACCGACGAGGACAAGCAGCACATGCGCAAGGTGTTCGACGAGCGCAAGGCCGAGGAATGCGAGGAAGCCGAGGTGACGCCTGTCGCCATGGAGGACGCAAAGGAGTAGGCCGTCAAATACCCGCACGACCGCCGGAGGTGGGATTGACGACGAGCAATGACGAAGAACGGCCCGACAGGCTCCCCTTGCGTGACGGCGAGGCGGAGCCCGGGTCGTTATGGCCGCCCGAGGACGAGCCCGGCCCCGACGATACCGAGAGCGAAGAACGCGGCATCTGGCGATACGAGCATTGCACGCGGGCGCGGCTGGTCATCGACGCCGCCGATTATTTCCTGCTGATCCAGGAAGCGATGATGAAGGCGCGCCGCCGGATCATGCTGATCGGGTGGGATTTCGACACGCGCATTGCGCTGGGCCGCGGACGGGGCTGGCTGAACATCTTCAAGCGGCACCACCCGCCGCGGCGGCTGGGCGCATTCATCGTCTGGCTGACCAAGCGCAATCCCGATCTGAAGATCCGCGTGCTCAAGTGGAATTTCGCCGCGATCAAGATGTTCTTCCGCGGCTCGATGATCCTGGACATGTGGCGCTGGTTCAAGAACAGGCGGATCACGTTCAAGTTCGATGCGGCGCATCCGATGGGGTGCAGCCATCACCAGAAGATCGTCGTCATCGACGACCGTTTCGCGGTGTGCGGCGGGATCGACATGACCGCCGACCGCTGGGACACGTCGGAGCACAGCGAAACCGATCGCCTGCGCCGCGCGCCGGGCGGGCGGCGGTATATGCCGTGGCACGACCTGACCATGCTGGTCGAGGGCGAGGTCGCGGGCGCGCTGGACGAGCTGGGCCGCAATCGCTGGCGCATCGCGGGGGGCGAGGACATCGGCGCGTTGCCGCATCAGCCCGACAGCCCATGGCCCGAGGGGCTGGAGCCGCAGTTCACCGATATCGAGATCGGCATCGCGCGCACCCGCGCGGAGTGGAAGGACAACGACGGCATTTTCGAGATCGAGACGCTGTTCCTCGACATGATCCGCAAGGCGAAGCGTTTCATCTATGCCGAGAACCAGTATTTCGCATCGCGCAAGATCGCCGAGGTCATCGCCGAGCGCATGGCCGAGCCCGACCCGCCCGAGATCGTGCTGCTCAACCCTTTGTTCGCCGATGGCTGGCTGGAACAGGAAGCGATGGACACCGCCCGCGCACGGCTGGTGGAGACGATCGCGCGGGTCGATCACAAGAAGCGGTTTCGCATCTACAACCCGCTGACCGAAGGCGGCAGCCCGATCTATGTCCATGCCAAGCTGACCATCGTCGACGACATGATGCTGAAGGTCGGGTCGGCGAACATGAACAATCGCTCGCTGGGGTTGGATAGCGAATGCGATCTGTTCATCGATGCAAACCGCCCCGCCAATGCGGGCTGCGACGTGCAGATCAGGCAGATCCGTCATTCGCTGCTGGCCGAGCATATCGGCGTCGAGCCCGAGGAGATCGAGGGCTTGCTGGAGCGTTACGGGTCGATGCACGAGATGATCGCGCAGCATCCGCAGCCCCGCCGCAGGCTGCAGGTGCTGCCCCCGCGCGAGATGAACGATCTGGAAAAGCGCATGGCGGACGAGGAATGGCTGGACCCCGAGGATCCGGGCGATTTCTTCGAACCCATCGTGGGATCGAAAAGCAAACGCGCCGCCCTGTTCCGCAAGCTGCGCGCACCGGGCTGAAGGATAGGCGGATAGGAAAAGGGGCGGGAAAGCATGTGCCTTCCCGCCCCTTTTTCGTCGTGTGGTCCGGCCTTAGCGGGCCTTTACCGCGCTCTTGTGCGCGCCCACGCCATTCGCGCCCTTGGGGCGGAAGCGGCGCTTGCGGCCCATGTCGTCGCGCGGAAGGCCGTCGCCGCGGTTTTCCGCCGACTTGCGCTGCTGGCGTTCCTCGAACTGCTTCGATCCGCCGCCGCCGCCGCCGCTGCGTCCGCGTCCGCCGCCGCCGCCGCCGCGTGCGCCGCCGCGTCCGCGACCGCCTTTCGCGTTGGGATCACGCTCGGCCCCGGCGGGGGCGCGGGTCGGCTTGGGCAGTTTGGCTGCGTTGGCGACGAAGTTTTCCGGGATCGGCAGGATCGCGGGCTTGTTCTTCGTCAGACGCTCGATGTCGCGCATATAGGGCTTTTCATCGGGCGCGACGAAGCTGATCGCCATGCCGTCCGCGCCGGCACGCGCGGTGCGGCCGATGCGGTGGACATATTGTTCGGGCACGTTCGGAATCTCGAAGTTGAAGACGTGCGAAACGCCCGAAACGTCGATGCCGCGCGCCGCGATGTCGGTGGCGACCAGCACCGGCACCTTGCCGTCGCGAAAGCCGTCGAGTGCGCGGGTGCGCTGTGCCTGCGTCTTGTTGCCGTGGATCGCGGCGGCATTGATGCCCGCCGCGGCCAGATGGCGAACGACGCGGTCGGCGCCGTGCTTGGTGCGCGTGAAGACGAGGGTGCGGTCGATCTCGCCGCTCTCGATGCCTTTCAGCAGCGACAGGGTGAGCAGCGCCTGCTTTTCGCTCTGGTCGATATGGATTGCGAATTGCTCGACCCGCTCGGCGGTGGTCGACTGCGGCGCGACCTCGACCTTCACCGGGTTCTTGATGAAACGCTTGCCGAGGCTGGCGATCGCATCGGGCATGGTGGCCGAGAAGAACAGGCTCTGCCGGTCCTGCGGAAGCAGGGCGGCAACGCGGGTCAGCGGCTTGATGAAGCCGAGGTCCATCATCTGGTCGGCTTCGTCGAGCACGAAGATCTCGACATCGCGCAGGGTCAGCGCGCGCTGGTCGATCAGGTCGAGCAGGCGGCCGGGCGTGGCGACGAGGATGTCTGTGCCCGCGACCAGCTTCTTCGCCTGCTTGCCGGCGGGAACGCCGCCGAAGATGCACTGCACCTGCAGCCGCGTGTTCTTGGCGTAAAAGCGCATGTTGTCGGCGATCTGCGCCGCCAGTTCGCGCGTCGGCGACAGCACCAGCATCCGGCACGAGGCCGCCTGCGGGCGCTTGTCGTTTTCGACGAGCCGATGGATCGAGGGGAGCGCGAAGGCCGCGGTCTTGCCGGTGCCTGTCTGGGCGATGCCCAGCAGGTCGCGCCCTTCCATCAAGGCGGGGATCGCCTGCCGCTGGATCGGGGTCGGCTCGTCATAACCCTTGGAGGTCAGAGCGCGGGTAATGGGCTCGGCGAGGCCGAGATCCGAAAAATAGGACAAATATATATACTCACATGGGCACGGATCCGCCTTTTGCGGACGTGCGGGGCCTTACGGCGACCCTTAGCGTGATCGGGAAGCTGCGGTGTGCACCCAAGGGTAAACCCAAGGTTCGCATGCGGGGCCAGATATCGCCATTTCGGACGGCGCGGCTCACGCGGGCATACGAAGGTGCCGGATCATCCGACACTGTCACGAGGCGCTAGATAGGGATCATTTGCGTATCGCGCAACTAAATTCGCAGGCGCAGCAATTTGCCGTGCGAAATCAGGCCGGTTAAATCGGCTGTGGGTTGTGCGGCACCAGTATCAGCGTGCCGTCCTCGACCCGCCAGCCCTGCAGGCGCGACAGGAAGTTCATGCCCAGCACGTTGATGCCGTTGAGCCCTGGTGCGATCACCACGTCGAGGTCGCGGGCGAGGATATTGCCAGCGCGCAGTTCCTGCATGGTGGCGATGCGGCCCGGCGAGGCGCCGTTCGCGGTCTGCAAAGCGATTGTGCCGCGCATCGGGTTCGCCTCTACCCGCCCGCGCTGGGCGGTGTCGGGCGAGATCGCGGTGAGCGAGGCACCGGTGTCGATCAGGAAGCGTTCGGGATGGCCGTTGACCGTGCCCTCCAGCCAGTAATGACCGTCGCGCGACAGGGGAATCTGCGTCTCGCCCCCTTCGACCACCTGTTCGGGCATGCCCAGTTCGGCGACCGACAGGCTGCGCGCGAAATCGCTGCCGCCCGACAGGCGCGCGACGTCGATGATGGTCAGCACCAGCACCACGGCCAGGCCGAAACTGCCCAGCCCGCGCATCAGCGATCCGATCCGCGGCATGGTGCGGATGATCGCGCCGCCGACGATCGAGATGCCGAGTGCGACGACCGCCGCCATCAGCAGCGGGTTGCTGGCGAAAAGCTCTCCATAGGGAAGCTGGGAAAGGCGTTCGAAGTCCATGTGTCGCCTTATTAGCACGGGCAGGCTGTCGCCCGCATGACCGGCTTTGGTGAAATGGGGCGCGCTACATGCGCGCTTTTCCCACTTCCTCTACGAGTATGGCGCGGGTGCGTTCCGCGCCGGGAAAGCCTTCCGCGATCCAGCGCCCTTCGATGGCGTGGAGCGTGCGGGCGATCAGGGGGCCTTGCCCGATGCCGGCCTTGAGGATGTCTCCGCCCGATACGGGCAGGCGGGGCACGGTCCACCCGGCGATCGGCGCGATGCTTTCGCCCAATAGCAGCAGCCGGTCCTGCGCCGTTTCCATGCCGAGGCGGTAGGCGAGCGAGCGCGGATCTTCGCTGTCATGCGCCTGCCGGTCGGCGGCGAGCGCGATGCGCTTTTTCTGAGCATTCGACAACCGCAGGCGCGAGGCGACCTGCCGGGCCTGCTCGGCATCGGGCGGCAATAATGCGGCCAGACGGCGGATCGGGTCTGGGGCGATCTGCTCGCGTTGTTCGGCGTGCTGAAGCGCGGCGAGGGACGCGATGCCTTCGTCGTCCACTTCGGGAAGGATGACGGGCAGCACGCCCAGTTGCGCCATGCGCTCGATGCTGGCGGCGGGGTCGGGCAGGGCGAGGATCGCCAGCAGTTCCCCCGCAACGCGTTCGCGCGACAAGCCCTTCAGCGTGGAGGCGAGGTCGCGGCAGGCGGCCTCGGCCTTGTCGTCCACTTCGGACCCGAAGCGCGCCTGAAAGCGGAAATAGCGCAGGATCCGCAGATGATCCTCGCGGATGCGGGTCTCGGCATCGCCAATGAAGCGCACCACGCGCGCCTCCAGATCGTCCAGACCGCCGAAATAGTCGGAGATCCGCAGCGTTTCGGGATGGGCGTAGAGCGCGTTGATGGTGAAATCGCGGCGCGCGGCATCGTCGAACCATTCGCCGGCGAAGGCGACCGTGGCGCGGCGGCCGTCGGTGTCGACATCCTTGCGCAGGGTCGTGATCTCGACCGGGCCGTGGGGCAGGATCGCTGTAATCGTGCCATGTTCGATCCCGGTGGGGACGCTGCGGATGCCGGCCTGTTTCAACAGGTCCTGCGTGACCTCGGGCCGGTGGCGGGTGGCGATATCGACGTCGCTGGCGGGCACGCCCAGCAGCGCATCGCGCACGCAGCCGCCGACATAGCGGCACTCCTCCGCCCCCAGCGCGGCGATCAGCGCGGGCAGGTCGTCGCGCTTCGCCCATTCGGCAGGCGGCATGACCCGGTCGCTCACAGGCTTTCCCCGGTCACAGGCTTTTCCCGCTCAAAGTCTGGGCCCCCGCAGCAGGCGGCGGCGCAGATTGTCGAGGATGGCCGCGGTGACGCCCCAGATCCGGTAGTCCTGATAGTGCATTTCAAGAAAGCGCCGTTTCTTGCCATTCAGCTCGCCCGTCCCCTCGCGCACGTTTCCGGTGTCGAGCAGGAAGGAGAGCGGCGCCTCGAACCAGCTGTCGACCTCTGCCGGATTGGCATTGAGCGGCAGGTCGGGCGGCACGGTCGCCAGCACGGGCGTGATGTCGAAACCGCTGCCGGTGCGATAGCGGTCGCTCTCGCCGATCACCTTGACGCGGGTGGGGGGCAGGGCGATTTCCTCCTCCGCCTCGCGCAGCGCAGCCTGGATCGGGGTTTCGCCGGGGTCGATGCCGCCGCCGGGAAAGGCGACCTGGCCCGGATGGCGGCGCATGCGGGTGGGGCGCTGGATGAACAATATGCCGGGGCCGGGGCTGGCGGGATCGTCATAGGGCAGCGGGCGGTCGGTGATCGCGACCAGCACGGCGGCGCGGCGCGCGCGCGCGCCCTCGGGCAGCCATTCGCTGTCGTCGCGCAGGCCGGTGACCGTGCGGCGATGGCCCGCGCGGTACAGCAGGGAAAGACGGTCGTGCAGCTCGCTCAACGCGGCACCAGCGGGAAGACCGCGCCCTTGCTCTCTACCGCGAGAGCATCGGGATCGCGCGCGATCGCGATCTCGGCCAGCTGCGCATAGGTCGACCGGTCGAGCCGCGCCTCCAGCCCGCCGCGCACACGCACATAGAGCGCGGGCGTGTCGGCATCCCCGCGCGCGGTGATCGGATGATCGGCATCGGCGGTGACGAACTCGTCGGTGTTCAGGCGGAAGGTCAGGACGGGGGTGCCGTCTTCCCGGTCCTGTTTTACGTCCACCGCCACGAAAGGCGCGTCGGCGACCGCGATGCTCTGCTTCTGATAGGGCAGGACCAGCCAGTAACCGTCCTCGTCCCGGCGCAGCAGCGAGGAGAAGGCGCGGACCATGCCGGAGCGCCTGATCTCGCTGCCGTCATGGTACCAGCGGCCATCGGCGCGGATTTCCATGCCGCTGTCGGCTGTGGCCTCCGGCTGCCATTCGTCCACGGGGGGAAGGCGGCGCGCGGCGACCGCTTCGGCTATCTCGGCAAGACCAAGGCCTGCCAGATCGGGGGGTATCTCATAAGGCATCGCAGCATCAGGCGATGCCAGATCGGGTCAGCCGCGCCAAGGCCCCAGCGCGCCCATTTGCGGCAATACGGACAGGTTTTCGGCCCGGACCAGCAGGCGCGCGGGATCATAGGGGCCGGGCAGCGTCCAGCCCTGCGTCGGCTGGGCCACGAAACCGAAGAAGCGGCCATAGTAATCGGCGTCGCCGATCAGCACCTGCGGCAGCGGCACCGCGCCGCCCGCCTGCAGCGCGGCGATGCTGGCCAGCATCAGCGCCTTGCCATAGCCCGCGTTCTGCAGTTCGGGGACCACCGCGACCGGGCCGACCATGATCATCGGGTGCGCCCGGCCCGACGGATCGGTCAGCGCGACGGGCCAGCACTGGATCGATCCGGCCAGCATGTCGTCATCGTCAAGCGCGGCGAAGGACAATGCGCCCAGCGCCTCGGTCCCCTCGCGCACGCTGTATGCGGTGCGGCCATGGCGATCGGTCCCGAACGCGCGGTCGAGCAATTCCTCGACCATGGCGGGGTCGACCTGATCGAGCGGGATGATGGTGGGCATGGCGGGCAGGAAACTCGGCACATAAGGGAAAGCGCCGCGCGAATAGGGACCTCGCGCGGCGCTGTCGATGCTATTTCTGCTTTGCGCCCGGAAAGGCCGGCCCATGCAGCAGGGGCGATCAGCCGGCGGGGGTAAGCCGCCAGATCGTCGCCTCCGGTCCGTCCTCGGCGACCCAGACCGAACCGTCGGGCGCTTCGGCGACGGCGCGGAGGCGCTCACCGAAATCGTAGCGGGCGGTTTCCTTCGCGCTGGTGCCGTCCATCTTCACCAGCACCAGGCCCTGGCTGACCAGTCCGGCGATCAGCGCATTGCCCTGCCAGCCGGGAAACAGCGCGCCCGAATAGAAGATCATGCCGCCCGGCGCGATCACCGGGTCCCACCATTCGACCGGCGCGACATAGGGATCGCCCGGCGCGTGGTCGGGGATCGGTTCATTGTCGTAATGGATGCCGTTCGACACGTTGGGCCAGCCATAGTTCGCGCCGCGCTGGACGAGGTTGAGCTCGTCCCCGCCCTGCGGCCCGTGTTCCAGATCCCACAGCTGCCCGCGCGCATCGAAGGCGAGGCCGAGGATATTGCGGTGCCCGTAGGACCAGATCTCGGGGTTGGCATTCGCTTCGCCGGTGAAGGGATTGCCGGGCGCGGGGGTGCCGTCGGGCAGCAGGCGCACCACGGTGCCGAGATTGTTCGACAGGTCCTGCGCGGGCTGCATCTTTTGCCGGTCGCCCGAGGCGATGAACAGGAAATCGCCGTCGGGCGAAAAGGCGATGCGGTGCGAGTAATGGCCGCGGCCCGTGACCTTTTCGTCCTGCCGCCAGATCACGCGCGGATCGCGCAGGGTGCAGTTATCGGGCTGGCCGCATTGCAGCGTGGCACGTGCCACCGCCGCGCCGCGCGTGTCGCCGGGCCCGGCCTCGGCAAAGCTGAGATAGACGGCGCGGCTGCTGGCGTAATCGGGCGCGAAGACGATGTCGCCCAGACCGCCCTGGCCGCCATAATCGACCTCGGGCACGCCGCTGACGGTGCCCGTGGTGCCGTCGGCCTTGCGGAACTTGAGGGTGCCCGATTTCTCGGTCACGAACAGCGTGCCGGTGCCCGGCTCGAACGCCATGGCCCATGGCTCGTCGAAAGTGCCCATGTCCTCCTTGGCGAAGTCGACGGCGCCGGCGGGATTATCCGCAGGCTGTCCACTGGCGGCGGGGGTCGGGGTTTCCTGACAGCTTGCAACCGTGGCGAAGGCAAGCGAAACAAGGGCGATGCTGGCGAAACGCACTGATTTGAACTCCATGACCCGTGATACTTCTTGCCGCTGGTCGCGGCTGCGCGGGGTGCGCCCGTGATCGTCGGGGTGGACGAGGCGGGACGCGGACCCTTGGCGGGGCCGGTTGTGGCCGCTGCGGTGCTGCTGTGCAAGCCGCGACCTGCGGGGCTGGGCGATTCCAAGGTGCTGAGCCGCGAAAAGCGCGCCGTGCTGGAGGACACGATCAAGCGCCGCTGCGCCTGGGGCGTGGGGGTGGTGGAGGTCGAGGAGATCGACCGGCTCAATATCTTCGGCGCGACCATGCTGGCGATGACGCTGGCGGTGGAAGCGGTGTGCGCCCGGATCGGCTGCGATCCGCTGGAGGTGCTGGTGGACGGCAATCTGACGCCCGCGGGCCGCCGCCCCGAATGGCGCTGGCCCGCGCGCGCCATCGTCAAGGGCGACGCGAAGGAGCCGTGCATCTCGGCCGCGTCGATCATCGCCAAGGAACACCGCGACCGGCTGATGCGCGAGGCGGCGATGCGGCATCCGCATTACGGCTGGGACCGCAATGCGGGTTACGGCACGCCCGAACATCTTGAGGCGCTGCGCATCCATGGCCCGACGCCGCTGCACCGCCGCAGTTTCGCGCCGGTCGCGCAGATGGAGATGCGGCTGTGAACGAGTTTACCGGTGCCGACCTGACCGATCAGTCGGGCAAGTGCTTCGTCGTGACGGGGGCGAATGCCGGGATCGGTTTCGCCGCTGCGCAGGCGCTGGCCGCGAAGAACGCGCGGGTGGTGATGGCCTGCCGCAGCGAGGAGCGGGCCCGCGCGGCGATGGACCGGATCCGGGGCGGGCATCCCGCGGCCGATCTGGCGTTCCTGCCGCTGGATCAGGCCGATCTGGCCTCGGTTCGCAAGGCCGCCGAGCTCGCCGCTGCGGAGCCGCGCATCGATGCGCTGATCAATAATGCGGGCGTGATGGTGCCGCCGCTGTCCTTCACCATGGACGGGTTCGAGATGCAGTTCGGGGTCAACCACCTCGGCACCTTCGCGCTGACCGCGCTGATGCTGCCGCTGCTTGAGAAGACCGCCGCCGATCACGGCGAGGCGCGCGTGGTCGTGACCGCCAGCATCGCGCACAAGAAGGGCTGGATCGACTTCGCCAATCTGGACGGGTCGCGCGGCTATGCGCGCATGCCGTTCTATCAGCAGTCGAAGCTGGCCAATCTGCTTTTCGCGGCGGAGCTGGACCGGCGGCTGCGGGCGCAAGGCAGCCGGGTGAAGGCCATTGCCTGCCATCCCGGCGTCGCGCAGAGCGAGTTGACGCGGCATATCCCGCTGCGCCGGGTTTTCACGCCGATGATGGGCTGGGTGGTCAACACGGCGGAGCAGGGCGCGTGGCCCGCGTTGCAGGCGGCGTGCGATCCGGCGCTGCGGGGCGGTGAATATGTCGGATCGCGCGGCTTGTTCGAGGCGCGCGGACCATCGGGTCCGGCCTTTCGCAGCAAGGCCGCGCGCGATCCCGAACTGGCGCGGCGGCTGTGGGATGTGTCGGTGCGGATGACTGGCGTCGATCCGGAATTGCCGCCAGCCTAGATCTTAGGCGAAGGATTTCTCAGGCGAAGGCCTTGGCGCGCATCGCGTCGATATAGGCCTTGCCCCATTCCTCCATCACCAGCGGATCGGCGGGCAGGCCGCCCGCCTTGTCATTCGCGGCGCCAAGCTCGTCGCGGCTGTTGACGCGCGGGAAGGGGCCATCGGGCACCGGCACGCCCAGGAATTCGCACAGGGGTTCCCAGCCTTCCTTGGGGTGAAACACCAGCAGGCGTTCGGGCGGCAGGCTGGCGATCACCTCTTCGTTGCGGCGGCGGTACCAGTCGGTCATGAAGGCGCGGTCGGTCATCGATCCTTCCTTGAACGCGTCATAGATCGCGCCCTGCATCATGCGTTCGGCAGGCGTGCCCACCAGTGTCGCCTGCATGCGCGGGCTGAAGATCGTCTCGCTGACCGAATCGAACCAGCTGTCGGGATCGCGGGTGGTCAGCACGATCTTCGCGTCCGGGTAATAGGCGGCGAGTTCGCGCCACCACGTGCAGGCGGGGTAATCGGTGACCGAGCGGAAGCCTTCGAACACAGCGTCCCAGTCGGGTCTGCCATCCACCACGTCCAGCCACAGCGGCAGGCGGCGGCGCACGTCGGCGAACAGCTCAGCCATGTGGAAGCAGGGGCCGAAACCCAGTTTCTCGAGCGCGAATTTCAGCGTGAAGGTTGCATTGCGGCCAAGGCCGGCGCCGATCACTTCCAGTGCCATCTGGGCTTCCCCCGTGTCAGGTCGCGACCCTGAACGCAGGCGAACATGCGCGCGGCGGCGCGCCGCTGCAATCGACTTTTATACGCGGCGAGTCCTGAAGGACACAGCCCCAAGATGATGAGTCCGGGCCTGCGGGGCGGACTCAATATGTTGCGAAAACGCCTGTCCGCGCTGCCGCGGCGCGGACTCAGTTCGCGGCGCGAAGAGGATTCGGCTGACCGATCCGCGCTTGACGGCGAGTCCCCATGGATTCACTAAGGGACTTATCCACAGGGGGCGGGCCTTGAAGAAGGCCCCGTAAGGGACGGCATGGCAACGATTTTGAAGACCCGCACGGTGCAGCACACCACGCTTATCCAGCCGCGAGAGCAGCCGCGCCAGATGAGCGTGGAACTGCCGCTGGGGCAGATCCTGGACGGCGATTGCGTCGAGGCGATGCGCAGCATCCCGTCGGGCACGATCGACATGATCTTTGCCGATCCGCCGTATAATCTGCAGCTGGGCGGCGATCTCGACCGGCCCGATGGCAGCCGCGTCGATGCGGTGGACGACGACTGGGACAAGTTCGCCAGCTTTTCGTCCTATGACGATTTCACGCGGGAATGGCTGGGCGAGGCGCGGCGTATCCTGAAGCCCAATGGCTCGATCTGGGTGATCGGCAGCTATCACAATATCTTCCGTGTCGGCACGGCGATGCAGGATGCTGGGTTCTGGATCCTGAACGACATCGTGTGGCGCAAGTCGAACCCGATGCCCAATTTCAAGGGCACGCGTTTCACCAATGCGCATGAGACGCTGATCTGGGCGTCGATGGGCGAGAAGGCGAAATACACCTTCAACTACCGCGCGATGAAGACGCTGAACGACGAGCTTCAGATGCGCAGCGACTGGGTGCTGCCGATCTGCGGCGGGCAGGAGCGGCTGAAGAAGGGCGGCACCAAGGTGCACCCGACGCAAAAGCCCGAGGCTCTGCTGTACCGCGTGATGCTGGCCACCACCAATCCGGGCGATGTGGTGCTGGACCCGTTCTTCGGCACCGGCACCACCGGCGCGGTCGCCAAGCGGCTGGGCCGCCAGTGGATCGGCTGCGAGCGTGAGGGCAATTACCGCGAGGCCGCGCTGGAACGCATCGAAAGCGCGCTGCCGCTGGACGAAAGCGCGCTGAAGGTGATGCAGTCGAAGCGTTCGGCCCCGCGCGTCGCGTTCGGCGCTTTGGTCGAGGCGGGCTATGTCCCCGCGGGCAGCACCGTCACCGACAAGAAGCGCCGCTTCAGCGCCACCGTGCGCGCCGACGGTTCGCTGGTGTCGGGCAAGGAAAGCGGGTCGATCCACGGGCTGGGTGCAGCGCTTCAGGGCGCGCCGTCGTGCAATGGCTGGACCTTCTGGCACATGGAGAGCGAAAAGGGGCTGCAGCCGCTGGACGATGCGCGGCAGCTTTACCTGTTGGCCACCGAAGACTGATCCGTTAGCCAGCGGCGCATGAGCAAGCTCTATCTTCTGCCGCTGGGCTTTGCGCCTTCTCCTCAGGCCTATGATGAGGGCAGGGATCCGCCCGATGTGATCCGGCTGGCAGGCACGATGTGCTATGTCTCGCAGATCGCGCTGATCGTGAGAGAAGGCGTGCGGGTGACGCGGCGGCAGGTGCTGCGCCCGTCGGAAATCGCGCCGGTGCTGGCGTCGCTGCCCGACGATCTGGCCGCGGATGGCGAGGAGCAATTTGCCAGCCTGCGCACCGCGCATCCGCCGCTACAGCTGGGCGAGCGGACGATCCGGCTGGACCAGCCGCAAGTGATGGGCATCCTGAACGTCACGCCCGACAGCTTTTCGGATGGCGGGGCGCATGACGATGTGTCGGCCGCGGTCGGCCACGGCGTCGACATGCTGGAAGCGGGCGCGGCGATCATCGACGTGGGCGGCGAAAGCACGCGCCCCGGCGCGGCGGCGGTATGGGAAGGTGACGAGATCAAGCGCGTCGTGCCCGTGGTCGAAAGGCTGGCGCGCGGCGGGGCGGCGGTGTCGGTCGACACGCGCAATGGCGCGACCATGCGCGAGGCGCTGGCGGCGGGCGCAACCATGATCAACGACGTATCCGCGCTGCGCCACGATCCCCGCAGCGCCGAGATCGTGGCCGAGGCAGGCGCGGCGGTGGTGCTGATGCATGCGCCGGGAAAAGGCGCGGACCTGCACGCCGATGCGAAATACGATCATGTCGTGTTCGACGTGTTCGACCATCTGCGCGCCCGGCGCGATGCGGCCATGGCGGCGGGGATCGAGCGCGGCAGGATCGTGCTCGACCCCGGTATCGGCTTCGGCAAGACACTGGCGGAGAACCTTGCGCTGATAGAGGCGTTGCCGCTGTTTCATGCGCTGGGCCAGCCACTGCTGTTCGCGGCCAGCCGCAAGCGTTTCATCGGCGCGCTGTCGAACGAGGCGCCCGCGGACAGGCGGCTGGGCGGATCGCTGGCGGCGGCGATGCGGGCGATGGATGCGGGCGCGCAGATGATCCGCGTTCACGATGCGGCGGAAACGGTGCAGGCGATGCATGTGTGGCGGGGACTGCGCGATGCGGCGCTGACGGATTTCTCGCAACTGCCGCAATGAATGCGCGCGAGGCCGTAGCGCGCATCGCGGAGTGGGCCGAGGCGGCCGCGCTCGATTTCCGCCATGACGAGGCCGCTGGCCATGGCGCGGTTTTCAGCCGCTGCGGGCGCTATCGATACCTGCTGTGGCGCGATGCTTTTCCCGCGCATGAGATGATGGCGATCGCCATGCTCAATCCGTCGAAGGCCGATCATCTGGCGAACGATCCGACCATCGCGCGATGCCATTCGCGTGCCTTGGGTGAGCACGCCTCGCTGCTGGTGTGGAACCTGTTCGCGCTGCGCGAAACCGATCCGCTTCAGCTCAAGAAACGCAGGGGGCCGGTGGGGCGGCACAACGACGACGCGATCCGGCTGGCGCTGGCGCTTGCGCCGCGCACGATTGCCGCGTGGGGCGTGCATGGCGCGCATCGCGGGCGGGATCGGCAAGTGCTGCGGCTGTGCGGCGATGGGGGGCTGCATTGCTATGGCACGACCAAGGCGGGGCTGCCGCGCCATCCGCTCTATCTGCGCAGCGACGTGCGTGCGGTGCCCTATAGCGTATAGCCGCCGTCGCTGGACAGCACCGCGCCGGTGATGGTCGCGGCCATGTCGGACAGCAGGAAGCCGATCTGGCCCGCGATCTCTCCGGCGCTTGCATAGCGGCCAAGCGGTGTCGCCATCCTGCCCATCGCCTGGATCGCGGCGTCGCGGCTACCAGCCTCGCGCGTCATGTCGGCGAAGAAATCCATCGAATCCCAGATCGGCGTATCGACCCCGCCCGGCGCGATGGCATTGACGCGCACGCCCGACACCGCCGATTCCTTCGCGGCCACCTTGGCCAGCTGGACCAGCGCGGCCTTTGACGCGGCATAGGCGGCGGTGGTCGGCTCTGCCTTGAGCGCGGCGGCGGATGCGGTCACGACGACCGAGCCTTTGCCCGCCCGCTGCATCGCGCCCAAGGTGGCCGCCAGCGTCAGGAACGCCCCGTCGAGATTGATCGCCATCACCCGCCGCCACTGCGCGAAATCGCCGCCCGCTATCGGGTAGGCGGCGCCGATGCCTGCGTTGGCGATCACGTGATCGAAGGCGGGCCGGTCCGCGAAGCCGGTCCAGAGGGCGGGGTCCGACACATCGCCCGCCATGCGCTCCACCTCGCAGGTCAGGTCCAGTCGCGACAGCCCTTCGGCGTCCAGATCCATCAGTACCAGCCGCGCGATGCCGTGCGCGTCCAGCCAATGCGCGGTCGCCGCGCCTATGCCCGATGCCGCGCCGGTGATCAGCGCGCTGCGGTTCGAAAAGTCGAAATCCCCTGCCATGGATGGCAAGGTGGCGCGATCAGGCGGCGTTGTCGATTCCCAGATCGCTCAGCTTGCGATAGAGCGTCGAGCGCCCGATGCCGAGGCGGCGCGCGACCTCGCTCATCCGGCCGCGATAATGGCCGATGGCAAGGCGGATCACGTCGGCCTCGATCTCTTCCAGCGAACGCAAATGCCCGTCGGCGCCGAACAGGGTCACGCCGCCCGCATTGTCGGCGGCGCGCGGTCCGATGTCGCCCACGATATTGGCAAGCTGCGGGAAATCGCTCTCGGTCAGGGCGTCGCGGTCGCAGAAGACGACGGCGCGGAACAGCACCGCCTGAAGCTGGCGCAGGTTTCCGGGCCAGCCATACCCCTCCAGCAGGGCCAGCGCATCGTCGGTGATGCCCAGATGGCGCAGGCCCGGCTGCTCGCCGATCAGCTTGAGGAAATGGCGCGTCAGCGGCGCGACGTCGCAGACTCGCTCACGCAGGGGGGGCAGCTGGATAGAATGGCCGTTGAACGCCTCTGCCAGCGCGGGTTCCAGCACGCCCTGTTCGGCCAGCGTCGCCGAATCGGTGCCCGCCGTCGCGATGATGCGGACATCCACGCGAAAGCTGTGCGCCGCGCCCAGCGGCTTGGCGATGCCGGTCATGATCGTGTCGGCCAGCCGGTGCTGCAGTGCGGGGGGCAGACGTTCCAGATCGTCGATGATCAGCGTTCCGCCATCGGCGTTCTGCAATGCGCCCGCGCGCTGTTCGAACGCGCCGGGGAAGGCGCCGCGTTCGTGGCCGTACAGCGCCGATTCGATGGCCGCCGGGGCCATGCCGGTGGTGTGGACCACAACGACGGGCCCGCGCGAACGCGGGCTGGCCGAATGGATCGCGCGGCTGAGCAGTTCCTTGCCGGTGCCCGGCTCGCCCGCGATCAGCAGCGTGGAATGCCCGCGCGCCGCCTTGGCCGCACGGGCCAGCGCGGTACGGAAATTGGGGGAGGACCCGATCATCAGGTCGAAATCGAGCGGCGCCTCGATCTTCTCGGTCAGCGGGGCCAGCTCGTCAGAGGCCAGCGCGTGCTGGACGCTGCTTTCCAGCGCATAGATCAGCCGTTCCGAAGCGATCGGCTTTATCAGATAGTCGGTCGCGCCCGCGCGCATCGCCTCTACCGCCAGCAGCGGCGAGGCGCTGCCCGTCAGGAACAGCAGCGGCATTTCGGGCGCGGCGGCGCGGAAGCGGCCGATCAGGCGGCACGATTCGTCGCCCGCGATCCAGCTGTCCAGCATCAGAGCCTGCGGCTTTTCGGGAGAGGTGTCGTCCAGCATCCGCAGCGCGGTCTCTCCGTCGGGGACGGTGCGCATGCGCCAGCCTGCACGGCCTGCCAAAGCATTGATCTGCCTGATCTGGCTGGCATCGTCTGCGACCAGCAGCATCAGGCGCGGTTCGTCATCCACCATTACTTGCCCCGTTGCGGCGACGGAAACCCCTGGCCGCCCCTGACGACTTCTAACGGGATATCGTGAACAATATGTTTAACGCGTTCGCGCGCCCGCCACCAGCCGCGCATTGAAGGGTAAACGCGCCATTGACGATAGCGTTTCCGTCCGGCTCCTGAAAGACAGGCGGCCGGCCCTTGGCGCGGCTCGAATACGGCGTCTTGTCTGAAACGGCGGCCCGCATTAGAGGCTTGTCGGGTATGGGGTCCCGTCCGGCCGGGCGGGGCACCACAGGAATAGTGCACGAAGCTTCCAAGGAAACCGCGATGGCCATGAAGAATCCCCACTCGATCGAAAAGGCGAAATCGACCTATTCGAATTTCGTCAGCTGGTTCAAATGGGGCACGATCATCGTCGCCATCCTGACCGCCGTCGTGGTGCTGATCATCGCCTGACAGCGCGAGGCCTTGCCGGAATACGCGCATCGCGCCCCGATGGCCGGGCGCGCGGGCGTTCCGGTTAAATTAACCGGTCATAGCGAACATGTCCGCCACGCTGCCGGTTGGCATGCGGTGCCTTTTTGCGTAGGCGAAAGGCGGGACACACAAGCATGAGGGACCTGGTCTTTTGCGAAAACTTGGTCTGATCGGGGGGATGAGCTGGGTTTCCACCCGTGCCTATTACGAAGACATCAACCGCATCGTGCAGCGCCGCGTCGGCCCCACGGCCAGCGCGCCGCTGCTGATCGAAAGCATCGATTTCTCGCGGCTTTACCGCACCAACGGGCCCGAACAATGGGACCATGCCGCCGATGTGCTGATCGAATCGGCGCGGCGGCTGGAGAGCGCGGGCGCGGGCGCATTGGTGATCGCGGCCAATTCGATGCATGCGGTCTATGACCGGGTCGCGGGAGCGGTTTCCATCCCCGTCATCCATATCGCGGATTGCGTCGCCACCCGCATGACCGAAAAGGGCATCAAGCGCGCCGCGCTGATCGGCACGCGCAACGTGATGATGGAGGATTTCTATCGCGAGCGGCTGGTGGTCGAGGATATCGAGCTGCTGCCCCCCAACATGGATATCGTGGAGACGCTGGACACGATCATCTATGACGAGCTGATGCACGGCAAGGTCCGCCGCGACAGCGAGCGTGAGCTGCGCACCATGATCACCAATCTGGAAAAGGCCGGGGCCGAGGCTGTCGTGATGGCCTGTACCGAGCTAGACCTGCTGATCGACACCGATGCCAACGTGCTGCCGATCTTCGATTCCGGCCATATCCATGCGGCGGCGGCGGCGGACTGGATCATCGGCGAACAACCGGCGCAGACGGATACGCCCGCCGGATGACGGGTTTTTCCGCCGTTTAACGCCGCGTTCCGTTTTTGATCCGGTTTGCCTGTGCGCCCCGATCTGCCATCGGGGTCGGCGATGGACGACGTTCTTGCACCGGCCCTACCCGATATCGCCAGCGGCGGCGGCGCGCGCGCCCGATATGCCGCCGATCCGGCGCACACGCGCGGGCGCGAATTCGGGGAGGTCGAGGGCGGGGTGCGAGGCCCGCGCAGCGCATACCAGCGCGACCGCGACCGGATTATCCACTCGATCGCGTTCCGCCGGCTGAAGCACAAGGCGCAGGTGTTCGTCGCGCCCTATGGCGACCATTACCGCACCCGCCTGACCCACAGCCTTGAGGTCGCGCAGGTCGGCCGGGTGATCGCGCGCGCATTGGGTCTGGACGAGGATCTGACCGAGGCATTGTGTCTTGCCCATGACATCGGCCACGGCCCGTTCGGCCATGCGGGCGAGCGGGCGCTGCAACGCGCGCTGAAGGGCCATGGGGGTTTCGACCATAATGCGCATACGCTGCGGGTGCTGATGCGGCTGGAAAGCCCCTATTGCACGCATGAAGGGCTGAACCTTTCGTGGGAAACACTGGAGGGGCTGGCGAAGCACAACGGGCCGGTCTCGGCGGATAAGACGCTGCCTTGGGCCTTGCGCGAACTCGACGAAGCCTTCCCGCTCGACCTTGGGCGCTGGCCTAGCCTCGAGGCGCAGGTGGCGGCGCTGGCCGACGACATCGCCTATGACAATCATGACATCGAGGACGGGATTCGCGCGGGCTTCCTCTCGCTCGACCAGATCCTGTCGATGCCGTTCGTCGCGGACCAGTGGGATGCGATCAATCGCAAGTTCCCCGGCGTCGCGAAGGAGCGCCTGCAGCGCGAGCTGATCCGTTCGCAGATCGGCTGGATGGTCACCGACGTCATTGCCGAAACGAAAGGCCGCATCGCGCAGGCGGGCGTCGAAACCGCGCAGGACGTGCGCGAGGCGGGGGTGCAGCTGGCAGGCTTTTCGCTCGGCGTGGCGGAGGCGGAGCGGGCGCTGAAGCGGTTCATGTACGATAAGCTCTATTACCACCCCGCGCAAAAGCGCACCGCGGAGCTGGCCGATGCGCTGATCGCGGGGCTGTTCGCGGCCTATGCGGACGATCCCTCGCTGATGCCCGAAGACTGGCGCGCCGCGCTGCCCGAAAGCGAGCCGCAGCGCAGCCGCCATATCGCCGATTTCATCGCGGGCATGACCGACCGCTATGCGATCCGCGCCCATGCCGACATCTTCGGCCACGCGCCCGAGGAGCTCAGCAATGTCTGAGCGCGGCGGCAGGCCGGCAGAGCCCATCCACATGGTGCTGGTGGGTGCGACCGGTCTGGTGGGGCGCGAGATCATGGCGCGCAGCGGGGCGCAGGACGACATCCGCCTGACCGCCATCGCCCGCCGCGAAGTGCCGCTGCCCGAAGGTGCGCGGATGGAGATGATCATCGCCGATCCGGCCAGCTGGGGGCAGGTCATCGCGCAGCTGGCGCCCGACGTGCTGGTGTCGGCGCTGGGCACGACATGGAAGAAGGCCGGGCGGGACGAGGCCGCGTTCCAGTCGGTCGATCTCGAACTGGTGCTGCGCTGCGCCGAGGGTGCCTCGCAGGCGCGGGTGCGGCAGTTCATCGGGATGTCGTCGGTGGGCGCGGACCGGTTTTCCAAAAACCTCTATTTGCGCACCAAGGGCGAGATGGAGCAGGCGGTGAAGAAGCTGGCCTTCTCGCGCGTAGACATGCTGCGGCCCGGCCTGCTGAAGGGCCGGCGCGAAGAGGATCCGCGCGGCAAGGAGAAGCTGGCGGCGATGCTGTCGCCGGTCACCGACCTGCTGATGAACGGTTCGCTGCGGCAATATCGATCGATCCCGGCGGGCGCGGTTGCCGATGCCATTTTGGCGATGGCGCATATGCGCGCGGACGGGCGTTTCGTGCACGACAATGACGCCATTCGCGCCGCGCCCTTGCGGCGGTCGGTGAAAAAACCGGCGCTGGCGGGTGAATAGCGCGATTTGCTCGGTTAAATCCGCCAGAACCCCAGCGCGCTGATTGACTTTGCAGGCGCAGCATAGGAATTTGCCGCCACATCGCTGACCCGTGTGGGAGAGAGCGTGCGATTCGCCGTCTGGCGAATTCGCATGCCGCCGAAGGAGCAACCGCCCCGGAAACTCTCAGGCAACAGGGACCATGTGGGTCGATAGCGATGCTCTGGAAAGAGCAGCGGCGTTTCATTGCCGAGGCCACCGAAGGGGTATTCCGGCTGCCGTGTTCGCGGCACCGGCGAAGCTCTCAGGTTTCCGCGACAGAGGGGGTCTTGCGCGTATCCGCCTGCCGGACGCGCAGGCCTGCCTATTCACGGAGCCTGATTGTGAGCGAAACCATGTCCGAAGATCATATCGAAGAGCCGATCGCTCCGGAGGCTCTGCCGCTGGACGCGTGGCATCGCGCAAGGGGTGCGCGCATGGTGCCCTTCGCGGGTTATCTCATGCCGATCCAGTATGAGGGCATCATCGCCGAGCACGAATGGACCCGCACCAACGCGGGCCTGTTCGACGTCAGCCACATGGGCCAGCTGATCGTGTCGGGCGAAGGCGCCGCCGAGGCGCTGGAGACGCTGCTGCCCGGCGATATTTCCGCGCTGAAACCGGGGCGTGTCCGCTATTCGCTGCTGCTGAACGAGGATGGCGGCATCCTCGACGATCTGATGGTGACCAATGTCACGCAGAACGACGGCGAGCCGACCTATTACCTTGTCGTCAATGGCGCGACCAAGTGGGACGACATCGGCCATCTGCGCGAATTCCTGCCCGACGAGATTTCGCTCAATCATCTGGACGACCGCGCGCTGCTGGCGCTGCAGGGCCCGCGCGCGGCCGAAGCGCTGGAGCGGGTCATTCCGGGCATCGCCGACACGCTGAGCTTCATGCAGGCGGGCAATGCGAAATGGAACGGCGTCGACGTGGGTGTCGGACGCTCGGGCTATACCGGCGAGGACGGGTTCGAACTGTCCGTCCCCGCCGAACAGGCCGAGGCGCTGGCCGAGGAGCTGTGCGCGCAGGACATGGTGAAGCCCGTCGGCCTTGGCGCGCGCGATTCGCTGCGGCTTGAGGCGGGGCTGCCGCTCTATGGCCACGACCTTGACGAGAACACCGATCCGGTAACCGCCGACCTGTCCTTCGCGCTGTCGAAAAAGCGGCGCGAGAGCGGGGGCTTTCCGGGGGCGGACAAGATCCTTTCTCTGCTGGCCCACGGGCCCAGTGCAAAGCGTGTCGGCCTTATGATCGAGGGGCGCATGGCCGTGCGCGAGGGCGCCGCGATCCATGCCGGCGAGGCGCGCATCGGCACCGTCACCAGCGGCGGCTTCGCGCCCAGCGTCGGCCAGCCCATCGCGATGGGCTATGTCGAGGCGGGCCATGCGCTGCCCGGCACGAAGCTGACCGTCGAGATGCGCGGCAAGGCGATCACGGCGACCGTCACCGACATGCCCTTTGTGCCGCATCGCTATTTCCGCAAGAAATCCTGATTTTCCTGACTTAATTCCTCTGAGGATCATCACGCCATGACCATCTATTTCACCGAAGACCATGAATGGATCTCCGTCGAGGGATCGACCGGCATCGTCGGCATCACCGACCATGCACAGGAACAGCTGGGCGACATCACCTTTGTCGAACTGCCCGAAGTGGGCAGCGATTACGGCAAGGGCGACAGCGTGTCGGTCGTCGATTCGGTAAAGGCCGCCAGCGACGTATACACCCCGGTTTCCGGCACCGTCACCGAAGTGAACACCGACCTCGAGGAACAGCCCGAGCTGGTCAATAACGATGCCGAAGGCGAGGGCTGGCTGTTCAAGGTCACGCTGTCCGACAAGTCCGAGCTTGAAGGGCTGATGGACGAGGATGCCTACAAGACATTCCTCGAAAGCCTGTGATCCCTGCAAAGACCCTGATCCCTGCAAAGACTTTGATCGGCATTCGCCGCAAGGACATGATGTGATGCGTTACCTTCCGCTGACCCAGACCGACCGGTCCGCCATGCTGGCGAAGATCGGTGCGGACGATATCGATGCGCTGTTCGCCGACGTTCCGGCAGAGGCGCTGCTGAAAGCCCCCGTGTCGGGCCTGCCGATGCATGCCAGCGAGATGGCGGTCGAACGGCACATGAAGAAGCTGGCCGCGCAGAACCTGTCGGCGGCCGACGCGCCGTTCTTCCTGGGGGCGGGGGCCTATCGCCATCACATTCCCGCGACGGTCGACCACATCATCCAGCGCGGCGAATTCCTGACCGCCTATACGCCCTATCAGCCCGAAATCGCGCAGGGCACGCTGCAGGTGTTGTTCGAATTCCAGACGCAGGTCGCGCGCATGTTCGGCACCGACATCGCCAATGCGTCGATGTATGACGGTTCGACCGCCTGCTGGGAAGCGATCGCCATGGCGGGCCGCATCACCCGCCGCGAACGCGCCGTGTTGGGCCCGATCCACCCGCATTACGTCTCCTCTGCCGAGACGATGGCGCGCTTTACCGGGGACGAGCTGGTCAGCGTCGGCCCGCAGCTGTCCGCCGATGCGGGTGAGGATGCGGTGATCGCCGAGATCGACGACAAGACCGCGGCGGTCGTGGTGCAATATCCCGACATCCTTGGCCGCGTGCCCGATCTGGCGAAAATCGCCGATGCCGCGCATGCCAAGGGCGCGCTGCTGATCGCGGTGGTGACCGAGCCGGTCGCGCTGGGCCTGCTGGAAAGCCCCGGCTCGCTGGGCGCCGATATCGTGGTGGGCGAGGGGCAGTCGCTGGGCGTCGGCCTGAACTTCGGCGGGCCCTATCTGGGCCTGTTCGGCGCGCGCGAGAAATTCGCCCGCCAGATGCCGGGACGCCTGTGCGGCGAGACGGTGGACGCCGACGGCAAGCGCGGTTTCGTGCTGACGCTTTCGACGCGCGAGCAGCATATCCGGCGCGAGAAGGCGACCAGCAATATCTGCACCAACTCGGGCCTGTGCGCGCTGGCGTTCTCGATCCACATGACGCTGCTGGGCGGCGAGGGGCTGGGCAGGCTGGCGCGCATCAACCACGCCCGCGCGCTTACCGCGGCGGAGCGGCTGGGCGCGATCCCGGGCGTGGAAGTGGTCAACGAGGGCAATTTCTTCAACGAGTTCGCCGTGCGGCTGGCGGGCAAGGATGCGCGCGAGGTGGCCTATGCGCTGACCCGGCGCCAGATCCTGGGCGGCGTGTCGATGGGACGCCTGTTCCCGGACCGCCCCGACATGGCCGAAGGGCTGCTGATCGCGGTGACCGAAACGGTGAGCGACGAGGATATCGACTATCTGGCCGGCGCGCTTGAGGAGGAACTGGCATGAACACCATCAACCGCAGCGGCTGGAAACCCGAGATGGGCGAGGTGGACGTCCACGCCCCCGAAGACGCGCCCACGGCCAGCGGCGACCGCGCGCTGAACCTTGAGGAACCGCTGATCTTCGAATTGCGCGCGGCCGATGGCGCGGGCAAGTGCGGGGTCGATTTCGACGATATGCCCGATGCGATGTCGCCCGGCATCGCGAAATTCGCGCGCAAGAAGCAGGTCGAACTGCCCGCGCTGGCAGAACCGGAGACGGTGCGCCATTATACCCGCCTGTCGCGCCAGAACTATGCGATCGACCTTGGGCCGTTCCCGCTGGGTTCGTGCACGATGAAGCACAATCCGCGCCTGAACGAGGCGGTGGCGCGGCTGCCGGGCTTTGCCGACATCCATCCGCTGCAGCCGATGGACACGGTGCAGGGCGCCTATGCGGTGATCGAGCAGCTGGCCGACTGGCTGATGAAGCTGACCAACATGAGCGCGGTCGCGATGAGCCCCAAGGCGGGCGCGCATGGCGAATTGTGCGGCATTCTTGCGATGCGCGCGGCGCTGGAAGCGCGCGGCGATGCGCGCGAGGTGATCCTCGTTCCCGAAAGCGCGCATGGCACCAATCCGGCCACCGCGGCCTTTGCGGGCTATGGCGTCGAGAATATCCCGGCGACCAAGGACGGGCGCGTCGATCTGGAGGCGCTGAAGGCGCGGCTGGGGCCTGACGTGGCGGGCGTGATGATCACCAACCCCAACACCTGCGGATTGTTCGAGCGCGATATGAAGGCGATCTCGGACGCGGTGCATGCGGCGGGCGGCCTCGTCTATTGCGACGGGGCGAATTTCAACGCCATCGTCGGCAAGGTGCGCCCCGGCGATCTGGGCGTCGATGCGATGCACATCAACCTGCACAAGACCTTCTCCACCCCGCATGGCGGCGGCGGTCCGGGCAGCGGCCCGGTGGTGTTGTCGGCGGCGTTGGCGCCCTTTGCCCCGATCCCCTTCGTCCGCCGCGACGACAAGGGACGGCTGCGCATGGTCGAGGAACGCCAGCGTCCCGATCAGGCACCGCAGAGCTTTGGCCGCATGGCTGCGTTCCACGGGCAGATGGGCATGTTCACCCGCGCGCTGACCTATATGCTCTCGCACGGGGCGGACGGGCTGCGTCAGGTGGCCGAGGATGCGGTGCTGAACGCGAACTATATCCTGCGCTCGCTGGAGGACGTGCTCGACGCGCCCTATGCCGATGCGGGTCCGTGCATGCACGAGGCGCTGTTCAGCGACGACGATCTGCCCGAGGGCATGACGACGCTGGATATCGCCAAGGGTCTGATCGACGAGGGATTCCACCCGATGACGGTCTATTTTCCGCTGGTGGTCCACGGCGCCATGCTGGTCGAGCCGACCGAGACCGAGAGCAAGGCCGGGCTGGACCGTTTCATCAATTCGATGCGCAGCCTAGCCGAACGTGCGAAAGCCGGGGACCAGAGCCTGAAATCCGCGCCGCATTTCGCGCCGCGCCGCCGGATGGACGAGGCCCGCGCCGCGCGCAAGCCGGTACTGACATGGAAGGCCCCGCCCGGACCCGCGGGCGAACCCGCGCTGTGCGAACTGGGCGGAAGCTGAGATGACGGGCGGCGGCGGGGAGACGAGCGAGGTTCGCTTTCCGCCGCCGCTGATCTTTGCGGGGCTGTTGCTGGCTGGGCTGGCGGCGGACGATCTGCTGGGTCTCAATCCCGCGATGCCGGGTGTGCTGCGCGGCGTGGGGATCGGCATTGCGCTGGTGGGCGCGGGCCTGATCGCGGCGGCATTGCTGCAGTTTCGCAAGGCGGGCAACGACCCCGAACCGTGGAAGCCCGATGCCGCCTTCGTCGCGCAGGGCCTCTACCGGTTCAGCCGCAATCCGATGTATCTCGGCATGGCGCTGCTGCATCTGGGGATCGCGCTGGCGCTGGACAGTCTTGGCGCACTGCTGACATGGCCGGTTGCTTCTGTGCTGATCGACCGGCTTGTCATCGCGCGTGAGGAGCGCCATCTCGCCCGCCGTTTCGGCCCGGAATATCAGGAATATCGCCGTAATGTCCGACGCTGGCTCTGACCCATCGAACGAGCGCGGGCACGATCCCGCCGACCGCTGGATCGACCGCCGCCGCCACGCCCCCGCGACCGAGCGTAACCGCGGGCCCATCGGCGACCGGCTTGCCGACATCCTGCCCGCCAAGGGCGTAGTTCTGGAGATCGCGAGCGGATCGGGCGAGCATGCGCTTTATCTGGCGCGGCGCTTTCCCGCGCTGGACTGGCTGCCCAGCGATCCCGATCCCGATTCCATCGGGTCTATCGCGGCATGGCGGGAGGCGGAGGGGCCGCCCAATCTGCGCGCGCCCGTCAGTCTGGATGCCAGCGCACCCGACTGGCCGGTGGACCGCGCCGAGGCGATGCTGTGCGTCAACATGATCCACATCAGCCCATTGGCCGCGACTGAGGGGCTGTTCGCGGGCGCGGCGCGCGTGCTGCCGCCGGGGGCACCGCTGGCGATTTATGGTCCGTTTCTGGCCGGGGATATCGAAACCGCGCCGTCCAACCTGCAATTCGACCAGTCGCTGAGGGCGCGCGATCCGCGTTGGGGACTGCGCGATCTGGCGGATGTCGTCGATCTGGCGGGTCGCCATGGGCTGGAACTCGCCGCGCGCCATGCCATGCCCGCCAATAATCTGTTCCTGCATTTCCGGCGGATCTGACGGCATTTCGACCCGCGCCCGAACGAGAAACGCCCGCCGGTGAGGGCGGGCGCTTGCCGTTCGAAATTCTTTGAAGAGGCCTTAGTCGATGGCGTCCTCACCGGCCTGACCGACGGATTCGATATCCTCGCCAGCACCCTTGACGGTGTTGCAGGCAGCGGCGGTGAGTGCCAGCGAGCCAAGCGCGCAGGCAATAGCGATACGACGAATCATGGGAGGCTCCTTTGTTTCCATTCCCCCAACAACGCCGGGATACGAATGCGGTTCCACACGATTGTTAAGATTACGGCTCCAGCGTGCGCATTCGCCTGCGGCGCAAGATCTGTTCGCGCACGACGATGATGACGCCCGCCGCGATGATGAGTGGCGCACCCAGCCACAGGCTGGCGGGCGGCAGATTGTTGAACAGGTACCAGCCGTAGTACGAGGCGGCGATCAGCGAGACGTAATCCATCACGATCACGCTGGCGACCTGCCCGAACCGCAGTGCCAGCGTCAGCAGCACCTGCGCCAGCGTGCCCGCGACGCCGATGCCGATCAGCAGGGCGATATCCGCCGGATCGCTGGTCCACCCGTCGAACAGCGACCAGACGAACAGCAACGGCACGGTGAAGAGCGAGAAATAAAGCACGATGACCACGCTGTTCTCGGTCTGTGCAAGGTCGCGGATCTGGATCGACACCAGCGCCACCATGAAGGCCGCGCCAATCGCCACCAGCGCGCCGGTCATGGGAATCTCCGCGCCGCCCGCGGGGCTGGCGACGACCAGCACGCCCGCGAACCCCAGCAGCACCGCAGCCCAGCGCCAGCGTCCGACATGCTCGCGCAATACCAGCGCGGACAGGATCACGGCAAAGATCGGCGCGGTGAAGCTGAAGGTCGTCGAGACCGCAAGCGGCAGCAGGATCGGCGCGAGGAAGTTCAGCACCATCCCAGTCACGCCATAAAGCGACCGCATGAAATGTCCGCCCAGCCGCTGCGTCCGCATCACGCCGAAACCGGACGTCAGCGCCAGCCACAGGCACAGGATCGGGATCGAGGCGGCCTGCCGGATCAGCAGCATGTGCGAAAGCGCGATCCCATGCTCGGAAGCCAGCTTTACCAGGGCGAACATCGTCGCCAGCGTCAGCGCCGCGCCCAGCCGCAGGACCAGCGCCAGCGTCGGCCGCTGCCGCGCCAGCACCATGGCCGGCTGCTCCGTACCGGCGGCGCGGGTGTTTTCCGCAGCTTCGCCGACCGGTGCGGCGGCAGGACTTGGGGTCTTTGCCATGCGGCCCTATGGAGCCGTGACGCCTGTGCGATCAAGCGCGTTTTTGCGCTGCAGCATGGGCAGGGGTCAGACAGACACGCGAAGGACGGGCGAATTGATCGAATGGCTGACGGCAAGCGATGCGGGCCATTGGACCGTGTGGGCGGCGGCTGCGGTGACGGTGGCCGCGATCGCGTGGCTGGGCGACTGGCGCCGCGCGCGCAGGGCGGCGCCCGACGCGGTCGGCTGCATGCCGTGGACCGCGGTGTTCATGGCCGCGCTGCTGGTCGCCGTGGTGACCGGCGCGCTGGCCGTGCTGACGTGGATGTCGCCCTGACGCCCTGTTTTTAAGCGAACGCCTGCCTTTACAGACAGGCCTGCAGATAGGCCTGGTCGAACCCGTATTGCCGCGCCTTTTCCAGCGTATAGGGGCGCAGCCCGGTCGAGCGGTGCTCGCCGATGATCTTGCCGTCCTCGCCCTCGTCCAGATATTCGAACTTGAACAGGTCCTGCGTGACGATGACGTCGCCTTCCATGCCGATCACCTCGGTGATCTGGGTGGTACGGCGCGAACCGTCGCGCAGGCGCTTTACCTGCACGATTAGATCGACCGAATCGGCGATCTGCTTGGAAATCGCGGCCTTGGGGATCTTGATGTCGCCCATCAGGATCATGTTCTCCATACGGCCAAGGCATTCGCGCGGGCTGTTGGAGTGGAGCGTACACATCGAACCGTCGTGGCCCGTGTTCATGGCGGCCAGCAGGTCGAAACATTCCGCGCCGCGGATTTCGCCCAGGATGATGCGGTCGGGACGCATGCGCAGGGCGTTCTTCACAAGGTCGCCGATGGTGATCGCGCCTTCGCCTTCCAGGTTCGGCGGACGCGTTTCCAGCGGCAGCCAGTGCGGCTGCTGCAGGCGAAGTTCGGCCGCGTCCTCGATCGTCAGCACGCGTTCGCCCGGGTCGATCATCTTGGACAGGGCGTTGAGCATGGTCGTCTTACCCGAACCCGTACCGCCCGAAATGACGATGTTCATCCGGCTGGCGCCCGCGATCTTGAGCGCGGTCGCCATCTGGTCCGACATCGAACCGAAGTCGCGCAGCATGTCGATGGTGATGGGCTTTTCGGAAAACTTACGAATCGAGATCGCCGTGCCTTTCAGCGACAGCGGCGGCACGATCACGTTGACGCGGCTGCCGTCCTTGAGGCGGGCGTCGGCCAGCGGCGTGGTCTGGTCGACGCGGCGGCCGACCTGGTTCACGATGCGCTGCGCGATCTGGAACAGGTGATTCTCGTCGCGGAACTGGATGCGGGCCAGCTGCAGCTTGCCCTTCTTTTCGACATAGGTCTGCTGCGGCCCGTTGACCATGATGTCCGAGATGTCGGGATCGTTCAGCAGCTCTTCCAGCGGGCCGAAACCCAGCAGCTCGTCGACCAGCACCTTTTCCAGCGCGAACTGCTCGCGCCGGTTGAGCGTGATCTTCAGCTCCTGCAGCACCTCCATGATGATCGGGCGGAATTCTTCCGACAGCTCTTCCTTGGTGAGCGTGGCGGCAGCCTCGGGGTCGACGCGTTCCAGCAGGCGCGGAAGCACCTGTTCCTTGATCTTGTGGACGCTCGCCTCGAACCCCTCGGGGCCCTTGTCGGGCTCGTTCACCGCGTTCGAGCGTTCCGCCAGCCGTGCCAGCGCCTCGTCATTGGCGTCGGGCTTGTGTTCGGGCAGCGGCGGGAACTGTTCTTCCATCCCGGGCGGGGGCGGAGGCGTGGTGCGCAGCGGTTCGCTGCCGCCCTTCATCGGCCGGGCGACCCCGAATGCGGGGCGCTGCCCCATGCCGCCCATTCCGTTCTTCCGGCCGAAAGCGTTCATCTAACCAATCCCTGCATCAAGTCACGCCGCGCGCATCTGGCACGAATGGCGCGTTGCCGTTCACCAATTGCTGACAGGGTTTGGTGAATAAATTCGAAACCTTGATTTATGCTTAAGGACGATCGGCCGGAGATCGCCAGCCCTGCCATCGCGCAAGAATCCTGCGCATGCGGTTTCGCGCCTTCGCTGACAGGCTCTGCCGCAGATGGGCAGAGATGCGGTTCTTCGCGGTTGCGCTTTCCTCGATCCTGTCGGGAAAGCGATAGCCGGTTACGCCGTCGGGAAGCATGGCCTGCTCGATGTCGCCCCGGCAATTTTCGCCAGACCCGTCATGCCCGATATTGAACACCAGCGATTGTGCCGGGTTCAGGCATAGACCGTCGTTCCGGAAGATCGTTTCATACCAGAAGATGGCCCAGCTTTTCAGCCGTCCGCTCGCGTTATGGCAAATCTGCGCGTGGAAATCATGGGCACCATCAAGGTTGAACGAATGCCTGCTGGAACGATCGAATCGACGCGCGGCCTGTTCGGGTTCGCGACTGAAATGCGCCCACCGATCGGCCCAGGTCGCCCACCCCCAACAGTTCATGACCGTCTGGAAATAGCAATCGCCGAGCCCGTCGCCGCGGATCGGGTAGCTCCAGCCCGACACATGCCATACTCTCTTTTCGTCAGCATATCGATCAAGCGCGGCATTGAGGAAAGTGAGAAAGGAAGGCGCGGTCAGCAGATCGTCTTCCACCACGATTATCCGGCCATGCGCCGAGACGACCTGCGAGACGCCGTCGATGATGTTATCGGCCAGACCCATGTTCCCGGATCGTTTTACGATGCGAACGGACCGGAATCCCCTCACGCGCTCTATGATATGGGTCGTCGCAAGATGGTCTTCCCGGTCAACTTCGCCTCGCGAGCCATCCTGAAAAACGATCAGCTCGCTTTGGTCCGCAAGCGGGTTACGCGCGAGCGCCTCGATCGTCCGGCGCGTGTGTTCGGGGCGTGCATAGCAGAAAAGCGCGATCGGGGCCGGATGCAGCGATGATGGCGAAGAGGATAAGGGCGGCGCGGTCATCACGGTAAGTCCGGGCGGTTGCGACGATGTGACAGGAGCGTCCTGATCGCGATCAGCGGGTTGAGCGAGGAAAGCATGGTAACGCCTATGTCGCTCAGCCAGGGAAAGACGAAGCATGTTCCAAGCCCCGCAACGGCATAGGATACGACCGTCGCGACCGCGGCGCCGGTGCCGCCGTAAACGGGGATCAGCAGCAGGTTAAGAGCAACGTTCACGGCCGCGCCAAGTGCGGTGGCCGCGGGTGCCGTCCAGAACCAGCCATGGATGGTCAGATGACTGGTCCTGGCCACGCCAAGGCCGACGAATGGCAGCGCAAGCGCCAGTATCGCGATCATCGGCAATGCGCGCGCAAAGGACGGATCCATGAAGAGCCAGATGATCCCCCCGCCTGCGATAACAACCCCCATTGCCACCAAAGCCATCGCCAGCGACATGACGCTGAAATAGGATTTAAGCTCGGCCTGATATTGCGCGCTTCCCGATTTGTACGCCTTGACGATAGCGGGGAAAAAGGCCGCCTGCAGTGCCATCGGCACGAAGAGGGCGCTGTCGGCGATCCGGACGGCCAGCGTATAGCGCCCCAGCTCGCCGATGCTGGCGAACTGTCCCAGCATGACCTGATCGATCCGCATGTAGATGACCGTGCCGATCCCCGCGAGCATCAGCGGAAACCCGGTGACGAGAAGATCGCGAAACAGGCCGGGGTCAAGGCGAAGATGGCCGATATGCCGTCGGAACGGGACCATCATGGCGACCGCCGCGATCCCCAGCAGGACCGCTTCGCCAGCACGCAGCGTGAGAAAGTCCGCAAGTCCGCCACCGAGCGTGATCAGCACCGCGAATGCCGCGGTTGTCGCGACGGTCACGATCACGCGGGGCAGGGCGATGCGTTTTGGCCGCTCCGCCGCCTTGAAGAAAAGCGATGGCGTCTGAAGCGGCAATGTCAAGAGCGTGATCGAAGCGATCAGCACCAGTTCGAGCGAGGTTCCCGCCGGCTGCGGCAAGGCGATCATGGTCGCGATCGCAAGTCCGGCTGCGACAAGCCCGGCCGGAAGGCGAAGCGCCATGGATGTGCAAAGCACCTCGCCGACGTTCTCGCGATCCTCCAGCATATGTTTCGTAACATATTGGTCGAGGCCAGACAGCGTGATCGGCGTGAACAGCGCCACGATGCCGAGCACATAGCCATAGGCCCCGAATCCATCTGCCCCGAGATAGCGGGCAAGCATGAGCGTAACGAGGAAACCCGTGCCCAGACGCACGACCTCGTCGGCCCCCAGCCAGCCGAAATTTCGCAGGCGTTGTTTCAGGTCGATCCCCATTTTCTCGGAAAGCTGCTCCTTCACCGAGGGGCTAGAGCGGGTGCAATAAATAATGGTTAATGATTTCCAGCTAGTGCGGGTAGTCGCTACGAAGCCAAAGGATATCGCGTGAACCTCCAACCCCTATTCCGGCTCTATGCAAGGGCGTTTGCGCGGCCTGTCTTCTACAAGGTGCACCGGCTGCTCTATAACCTCTCGCTGAGGGGGATGGGCGTTCTGAACTGGGAAACCGACGATCTTCAAGGAGAAACCGCGATTCTAAGACGCTTTGTCGCGTCGGCCCCTTCCGGAGCAATCGTTCTCGACGTCGGTGCCAATGTCGGAAAATACTCACGATCGGTCAGGTCGATTGCGCCGCAGGTAAACCTGCACAGCTTCGAACCTTCTCCGCAAGCCTTTGCAGAATTGCAGGCCGCGATGTCCGGTGACGATGTTCGCTGCGTTCGCGCCGCGGTAGGATCGGTAGAGGGAACGGCAACTCTGTTCGACCATGCCGGGGCGGCCGGATCGGGCCATGCCACGCTGCAGGGCGATGTGATCGAACGCATCCACGGCGGGGTTGCCAAGGCGACCCAAGTGCCGGTCATCCGCCTCGACCGCTACATACGCGAAGAGCGAATAGAGAGCGTCTTCTGGTTGAAGATCGATGTCGAGGGGCGCGAAGCGGATGTATTGCGCGGCTTGGGCGATCTGCTCACCACCGGTTTCGAAATTCATCACATCCAGATCGAGTTCAACGAGATGAATGCATTGAGCAAGACCTTCCTCGAAGATCTGTGCGAAATGCTTTCAGGCTACAGGGTCTACCGCATCCTGCCGGGTGGCAAACTGGTGGATATCAGTACAGAGGCGCTGGTATTGCGCGAGATATTTGCGTTTCAGAACTTGCTGTTTTCGAAATCGGATCTTTGCCGACGCTGACGGACAGGCAAATTGCGCATTCTCCACGTCAACCAGTCCGATCGCGATGGCGGAGCCGCCATCGCCGCGCGTCGACTTGTTCTGGCTCAGCGCGAGGCCGGGATCGATGCGCAGATGCTGGTGGTCCGCAAGACCGGCCACGAACAATGGGTTCACCAGTTCGGGTCACCTTTCCTGCGCTCGCGGATCCGTCTGACGCGCGCCGTGACAAAGCGGCTGCTTCGCACATTCTCCCGAACCGATCCGGACGCCATGCGGACGCTTGCATCGGTGCGAACGGGACTTGCGTCGGCGGCGGAGCGTTTCTCTCCCGATTTGATCCATTGGCACTGGGTGGGCGGCGAGGTGATCTCCGTCCCCGAGCTGGCCGAACCGGAATTGCCCGCTGCGTGGACGTGTCACGACCACTGGCCTTTCAGCGGAGTGGAACATTATCCGTCGGCCGCCATTCCAAGGTCCGGCACCGCTTCCGCCAATCTTCCCGACCTCGAGGCGTTTAACCGGAAACGGAAGATGCGTGCCTGGCAGGACTGGCGACCCCATCTGATCTGTCCCAGCATGGCGACCCTGGAACATGCGCGGTCAAGCGAAATAGGCGGCCGCATGCCGGCCTCCGTCATTGGGAATACGATCGATTTCGACGCCTTTCCCGTCATGGCGCGTGACCGGGCGAGGGCAATGCTGAATATTGACGACCGCCGCAGGATCGTCCTCTTCGGCGCGCAGTTCGGGGTGGCCGATCCGCGCAAGGGCTTTGATTTGCTGCTGGATGCAATCGGGCACATGTCCGATGCGGAGCGGGCCGGACATCTGTTGCTCACCTTTGGGGGAAGGGGTGACCGGGCAGCGGTACACGGGATGGAGCGTCGAAGCCTAGGGTTCATCGACGATACGGAAAGGCTGGCGGCTGCCTATGGGGCCGCGAATGTCTTCGTGAATCCATCGCGTCAGGAAACCTTCGGCAATACCACGCTGGAGGCCGTCGCATGCGGGACGCCGGTCGTGGCGTTCGATATGGGCGCTGCCAGCGAGATCATCGCAACACGGGACGCGGGAAGCCTTGTCCGGCCGTGGGACTGCGCCGCGATGGCGCGGGCGATCGTGCGCCATGCCGGGCCGACCGACCCGGCATCGAGAGAGAATATGCGCCGCGAGGCGTTTGCAAGCTTTTCTCCGGCCCGCATTGTCGCGAAGCATGTCGAACTTTATGACCGCCTGATAAGGGGGTCGGATTGATGCCGAATGCCGAGCAACCAGTTTTCACCATCGTCACAGCCAGCTTCAATGCGCTGGACGGGCTGCGCAGAACTGTCGAAAGTGTTGCCGCTCAGGATCATTCCGCTGTCGAGCATATCGTGATCGACGGCGGATCGAGCGATGGCACTCGCGCATATCTCGAGGAGATGGGCGATCGTGTTCGCTGGATCAGCGAGCCTGACGAGGGCATTGGCGACGCGCTGAACAAGGGGATCGCCATGGCCAGCGGCGACTATATACTCGTCCTGCAAGCGGAAGATGTCTTCGTGGACAATGGCGCTCTTGGCCGCGTCGCGGGCGAGCTGGTCGACAGGGGGCGCCATGGACGCATCGATGTGGCGGCCTTCGACGTCATTCTCGACTTCGGTGACCGGCGCGTTCTGCGCAAGGCGAGACCGCTGAGCTTCTTGAGCGATTTCAAGATGACCTGTCCGCATCAGGGAATGTTCGTGTCGCGCGCGCTTTACGAGAAGATTGGCGGGTTTGACGCGACCTACCGGGTGGCGATGGATTACGAATGGCTGCTGCGGGCCCGTAATGCCGGCGCAAGGCTGCTTGCCTTTGACCGGGTCGTCGCGATCATGCCGGCCACGGGGGTCAGCACGCGTACCGACTGGCCATCGGTGTCACATCGGCTGAGTGAGGATCGCAGGTTGCAGGCCCAGCATGCGAGAAATGCCGCGGGACGGGCCGTGAACCGGGTGTTCTGGATGGTCTATCGGCCTTTCAAGCAGGTCAAGTCCCGTATCGGGTCGCGAGCGTCGGCCGCGTGACCGAGCCGCTGACCATCGTCTTGTGCTTCTATAACGAAGAGCGCTGGATCGGGCGCACGCTCGCCAGCCTTGCGGCACAGACGGACCGGCGGTTTTCCCTCGTTCTTGTCGATAATGGCTCGACCGATGGCAGCGTCGCGGCGGTCAGGGCCGCCCTGTCCCATGTGTCCGACATCGAGGTGCGCCTGCTGACAGAGCCGCAGCCTGGCAAGATCCATGCCCTGCGCACCGGGACCATGGCTGCCACGGGACGCTATGTCGCTACCGTCGATGCCGACACGGTCTACCCGCCGCATTATGTGGCCACCTTGCTCGGATTGTTCGAGGACAGGCCGGATGCGTCCTGTGCCATCGCCTTCGGTCTGCCGGCAAAAGGCGTGGGCGGCTGGAGGCATTCCAAGCTTCGTCTGTTCGCACACGCCCTTCCGCGCAAGTGCCATTCGGGAGGTTACGGCCAGACATTTCACCGCACGAAACTGCTGGACTGCGGCGGCTTCGATGCGCGGCGCTGGCCTTTCGTGCTGGAAGATCACGAAATCGTTCACAGGATCGCGGCAGCGGGGCCGATCCTCTATCACCGCGACCTGTATTGCTTCCCCTCGGATCGGCGCAGCGATCGTTCCGCCGTAAGCTGGTCCCTTGGTGAGCGCATTGCCTACAAGCTGTGGCCAGCGGCCGGGATGATGGGTTTTTTTCACCGCATCCTGGCCAGTCGTTTCGCGGCGCGAAAGGCCGATAATCTGGCCCTGCGCAACCAGGACCAGTGGAACGGCGCGCCCTAGGCGATAGCCGTCAGTGTCTGCCGGGCGGCGCGCTGCCAGTCGAAGAAACGCGACGCCTCCCCCTGAAAACCGGCAAGTCGTTTCGCCCGAATGCCGGGGGGCGTGCCATCGGCTGCCATGATGGCGTTCATCCAGCACGCGGCGTCGGCAGAAGGAAGCAAATGCCCCGTCACCCCGTCGATGACGGCGTCGCGCAGTCCGTCGCAATCGGCGGCCAGCACCATTCCGCCCGCCGCTGCCGCTTCGGGAGCGATCAGGCCGAACCCTTCGAATTCGCCGTTTTCCACCGGTATGTTCGGTACCACCACGGCCAGCGCCTCGCGATAGGCGCGCACCAGTGCATCGCCGTGGAGGGGGCCGAGGAAGCGGACGCGCGGATGGTTCAGCAGGGCGCGCTCGGCCGTGCTCCAGCCTGTACCGGCGATGTCGAGGCCGATGCTTTCAGGCAAGAGCGGCAGCACCTCGCGGATGAACCAGCCGCAGCCCTTGCGTTCGATCAGGCGCCCCGCGAACAGTAGCCGTCCGTTATGCCGGCCGTCCGGAGGAGGCGCGGTAATATCGGTCGCCAGCGGCACGACATGCGCGTCGTGCCACCCGGTTTCGTTCAACACTTCGGCGGTGGCGCGGGAATTGGCAATGACGGTGGCGCTGCCCAGCATGCGCGAGCCCAGACGCAGATAGGCGCCGTAAAGCTTGCCCCTGATCCCGCCGCGGCGGTGATAGGATACGTCGGTCCCATGCGCCGCAATCGCGATCCGCCGGATGCCGCGCAATCTTGCCGGCAAGGCCAGCGGCCAGATCGCCATGTCGCCCAGCAGAGCCGCCTTGGGCGCCTGGCGCAGCGAGAGCAGGCGTGCCAGGACCGTGAAGGGAAAGGCAAGCAGGCTGGCAGCATGCGGCGGCATCCCGTTTCGCCGGCCCGGCAGGGCAATGACCTCTACCGCGGCAAAGCTGCCAAGCGCTTCTGCCATCCGCATCGACCATGTTTCCATGCCGCCGATCGCGGGTTGCCATTTGCGGGTGATGAGAACCAGCGAGTTGCGCACGTCGTCAGCCATGGCAGGATCAATAGCCGATCCACAGATCGCCCGTGGGGGGAGGATCCTGCGGGGACTGCGCGGTGGCGGCCCAGACCAGTCGCGCGGGCCGGGAGCCGCGATTGGCAAGATTATGCATGCCCCGCCCGACATCGACGGTTTCGCCTTCGGCAAGCGCAACGCCATCGAGCACGAGACCTTCGCCTTCCGCGCGATATTGGCCCGGCACCAGAAATTCCGATGCTTCCCCGGTCCCCGCTGGCACCGTTTTGCCCGCAAGCCACACCGTTCCCCAATAGTTCACGTAATTGCCGCGCCAGGCGCGGGAATCCTCGGGCAGAAGGACGGCGGCATGATCGCCCTTCAATGCGGCGGTGACCATGGTGTCGTTCTCTATCAGCAGCGGAATCGCCTGCCGCTCCATCGCTGCGCGATAGCTGCTGCTGCCCGCGCGGCGGTATTGTTCCATGCCCCACGGCGTCATGAAGCCGTTGACCTTGCGAAAGGCCGGGATCATCCCGCTGTGATCGAAATATGCGGTTCCTTGCGGGAACATCTTCTGCACGGCGTCCGAAACGGCACGCTGCCTGGGCAGGACCTGGCGGTCGTCGGTGACCCAAGTGGCCAGCGCGATCACCAGCATGATCGCCATGACCGGGACGGCGCCGAAGCGCGCGATGGTTCCGCGCAGTCCGCAAGTGACCGCCACCGCCAGCGGCGGCAGCAAAAAGACGTAATAATAGCCTGCCGTATTGCGATAGAAGGCAAGCGTCAGCACCGGCAGCCATAATCCCGCCAATGCGCATTTTTCATGCGCCGACAATGCGCTGCGCGCGATGGTGACGGGACCGGCAAGGATCAGCACCGCGAGGAGCGGCGCCAGACTGGCGGCTTTTACGATCATCGGCCAATATGGCGGCAGGCCGACAAAGAACATGTCACTGGCAGAGCGGTTCAGTACGGCGGCAGCCCGCGCCTGCGTGCCGCGCGCATCGGCACCGGCACCGGCATCGGCATCGGCATGGGCGGAAACCAGCGCAGGATCGGGATGAACGGGGCCGGCGATCTGGCCGGAGTGCCAGACATAGAGCGCAAGGAACACGGCCAGCGCGGCCACCGCAATGCCCGCGATCCTCAGCGCGGCGGCGCGGGTGCGGCCTGCATCGGCCCAGCGCATCCATGCCAGACCGGCAAATGCAGGTGCGAACAGCACCGCCTTGATCGTAATCATGCCCGCCATGCCGATCAGCGCCCCGATCAGGGCGGCGCTCCACCAGCCAAGCGATGCGCGGGCGAGGAGGGCAAGCGCGACCATCAGCGTGGCCGTGACCGGCGGATCGACGCGGAACGACATGCCGTGCTGCAGCACATAGCCCGCCGAGATGTAGCCGAGCGCAGCCAGTACGGAGGTCAGCCGGTCCGCGAAGCGCCGCGCCAGTGCATAAATGCACACGATCGTCACGCATTCGCAGACGAACATCGCCAGACGCGCGGTCAGGATATGATCGATCGCGCTGCCTGGCATATCCACAAGCCAGCGGAAGCCATGGACGTGAAGGGTCTGGAGCGGGGTCTCCAATTCGCCGCGCCCAAATTGCGCGACCTGGCCGTAGAAGAAGAACTCGTCCCAATTGATCGCCCTGCTGAAGATCAGCGTGCATTGCAGGGCGAGCAGCAGGATGATTGAGGCGGCGCCCACGTGGACGCTGCCGAGGGAGGGCAGCGTGCGTCCTGCGGCGGGGCGCCGGGGGCCGCTGGTCAAAAGCGAGTCCATAGGGCTCCCTCCAGTCGGTCGCGTGGCGGCAAATCGGGATGTCGGCCCCAGATCAGCCGCGCATCGGTTTGCCCTGCAGGCGCGAGGCGATACTCGCCGCGCTCGACGTCCACGATTTCTCCAGCCTGTCTGACCCGGCCGTCGAATTCGACCGGTCCGCCAATAACGGTGTAGGCACCGGGCACCAGGAAATGCGTGACACGCGGCGGATCGCCCGCAGCGATGTCGCGGCCCGCGACAAAGATGGCGCCCGTCACGTGAACATAGTTCTCGCGCAGCGCGGCCGTATCGGCCGGCAGGAAAATGTCGTTCTCGGGATCGTCAAGCGCACCGAACAGCCACCAGTTCGTCAGCAGCAGCGGAACGGGCTCTCGCTCCATGGCGGCCGCATATGCGGGCACTCCATTGGCGACATAGCCCTTCATGCCCCATGGCGTCATGAAACCGTTGCGCTTGGGAAAGCCGGCCAGCATTCCGGGGTGATCGAAATAGGCGACCGGCTCCGGGAAAATGCGATGCACCTCACCGATCAGCGCGCGCTGATTGGCAAGTACATCTGCGCGCTCATCCGCGAGGATTGCCATGGACGGAGCGACAAGGGCAGCGGCGATCAGGGCGACCGGAACCCGATCGCGCAACGGGGTGATGGCCGCAGTGGCGGCGACGCACAGCGGCGCGAGCATGAAGACGAAGAAATAGCTCGCGGTGTTCTCGTAGAAAGCGAATGTGAGGACGGGTAGCCACAGGCTTGCCAGGGCGATGCGTTGCGGGCTCGTGAAGCGGCCCTTGCGCGCCAGGACAAAAGGTGTCGCAACCGCCAGCGCCGTCAGCCCGGGGGTCAGGATCCAGCCTTTCAGGATCATGCCCAGATTATTGGGCATCCCAAGAAAGAACATGCGGTTCATGCCGTCTGCCAGCAAATGCGACGATGCGGCATTGGCCTTCGCCACGCCGCCAGACGGATCGCCCGCTGCGCCGGTGACGCCGCTTGCGTGCAAGGCATAGAAAGCCGCAAACGCAGCCAGGGTCATGACGGCGAACAGGGCCAGCCGGATGAGCGCGGATCCCGCCCGGGTCTCACCGCGCCAGCGAAGCAGGGCGATGCCGGCAAAGGGCGGGGCGTAGAAAATCGCCTTGATCGTGAACATGGCCGCCAATGCCGCCAGCGCCGCTCCGGCAGCCGCCATGATCCAGAAGCGCGGTCCATGCAGGGGCATCCAGATCAACAGCGCAAGCGATGCCATCAACGCAGCGGTCGCAGCCGGATCGGCGCGGAAGGAAAACCCGTGCTGCAGCACATAGGCTGCCGACAGGTACGACAAGGCGCACAGCAGCGCTCCGGCCGTATCGGCGAAACGGCGCGCCACCGCGAAGATGGAGCCAAGGATCACCATCTCGAAACCCAGCATCACCGTGCGGCCCGCGATGATCGCATCGATGGTGTCGGAGAAGCGCGCCGGAAGCCAGCTGAAGATCCGGACGTGGATCGACTGGAGAGCCCGGGCCAGATGGCCGTCGGCGAAGCGGGCCACCTCGTCGTAATAGAAGAATTCGTCCCAGTTGATGGCGCGCGTGTGCACCATCACCGCTTGTGCAACCAGCAGCAGCGCGATGGCGGCAGCCGGCCATACGGCGCTTTGTGCGTCGGGCCGCGTGGCCATGGTCGGGGCCCCGGCCGGCAGGGCCGCAGCGGTCATGGCTTAACGGCTCCGGCGGGCGGAAGCAGGGCCGGACAGACCGGGAAGAGGCACGATATCGGCGACCGCGTCCTCGGCCTTCGTTTCGGCTTCCGGTTCGTCATGCGGGCGAACGGCGGTGCCTTGATCCTGCTCGGCCAATCGCGCCTCCAGCTTGCGGACCTTGTGCAATGTCGCTTCCAGCAGCTTGCGATTGGCGGTGATCAGATCTGCCAGCATGCCCATCACCGCCACCAGTGCGCCCAGCACCAGCAGAGAGCCGCCAATGACGAGCGACTGGATATGACCGCTGCCATCGCCGTTCACATAGAACCACATGAACCGCAGGATCGGCAGCAGGCCCGCCAGCGTCAGAAGCAGACCGGTGCCGACGAAAACGCGCAGCGCGTTATAGGTCGTATAGGCCCGCGCGATCGTCACGCCGGTCTGCCCGATGAACCGCGGGATGGTGGTGAACAGGCGCGAGGGGCGCGTTGCGGGATGGGTGCGGACCGGGACGCTGACGATCGCCATGCGCTTGCGCCCGGCCTGGATCAGCATGTCGGTGGTATAGCTGAACTCGGTCGTGATGGTCAGGCGCTGCGCCGCTTCGCGGCTGATGGCGCGAAATCCGCTGACCGCATCGGTGATGTCGGTACCCGACAGCCTTCGCACGACGGCGCTGCCCATCCTTTGCAGCCGCCGCTTGAACGGGCCGAAATGGGCGTTCTTTCCCACGCCCCGGTCGCCGATGACGATATCGGCCTCGCCCCGCAGGATCGGCTGGACGAGCGCGGCGATGTCGGCGCCCTCGTATTGTCCGTCGGCATCGGTGTTCACGATGATGTCGGCGCCCGCGGCAAGGCACGCGTCGAGCCCGGACTGAAACGCATTGGCAAGCCCGCGATTGCGGCGGTGCCGCACGATGTGACGCACGCCCCACTGCCGGGCCACCTCGGACGTATTGTCATTCGACCCGTCGTCGATAATCAGCACTTCGATCGCATCGATTCCGGCAATCTCACGCGGCAATGCGGCCAGAGTCGCGGGCAGGTCCTCCGCCTCGTTCAGGCACGGAATCTGGATGATAAGCCGCGTCAATGTCATTCCCCCTGCCGCGCAGAATAGTCGATGGCGCGGGTATGGGCAATTCGGCTTGAAAAAACGTTAACCATGAGCGCGGCGCATGGACCGCGCGCGCGCCTCATTCGAAGCGCGCACGGTAATCCCGCAGCGCATCGATCAGCCCGTCACGCAGTGAAATGGAAGGCATCCACCCCATCGCTTGCAGCCTGGTGCCGTCCATGATCTTGCGCGGCGTGCCGTCCGGCTTGGTCGTGTCGAATTCCATCCTGCCGCCGAAACCGGCGATCCCGGCGATCAGCGCGGCAAGATCGGCGATCGATATTTCCTGGCCGCTTCCCACGTTCACATGGCTTTCGTCCGAATAGTTCCTGAGAAGGAATACGCATGCATCGGCCAGATCGTCGACATGCATGAATTCGCGAAGCGGCTTGCCGGTCCCCCAGACGACCACGGTTTCGTCTCCCGCCGCCTGGGCAGCGGCGGTCTTGCGGATCAGCGCGGGGATCACGTGGCTGCCGTCGAGGTCGTAATTGTCGCCCGGCCCGTACAGATTGGTCGGCATGGCCGATATGAAGTCGCAGCCATATTGCCGGCGATAGGCCTGGCACAGCATGATTCCCGCGATCTTGGCAGCGGCATACCATTGATTGGTGGGCTCGAGCGGCCCGGTCATCAGGCTTTCCTCGGCGATGGGTTGCGGTGCCATCCGGGGGTAGATGCACGAGGAGCCGAGGAACAGCAGCTTGGCGCACTGCTGCTGGCGGGCGGCCTCTATCAGATTGGCCTCGATCATGAGATTGTCATACAGGAATTCGGCCGGGCGGCTGTCATTCGCCTTGATCCCGCCGACACGCGCTGCCGCTATGATAACGGCTTCGGGCGCATTATCCGCAAACCAGCCGCGAACCGACGCCTGTTCGCGCAGGTCGATCGAGCGCGGGGCGGTCAGGATCTGGCAATCCTCTCTGGCCAGGCGGCGTATCAAGGCCTGTCCGACCATGCCGCGATCGCCTGCGACATAGATCCGCCGACCGCTGAGCGGGAAAATCATGTATTGTCCTTCGAGATCGGCGCCTCGCGCATGACCTGCATGTCGGCCGCGACCATTTCGCGCACCAGCTCGCGCACCGGCGTCTCGTGCCGCCATCCCAGTTCGCGCTGCGCCTTTGACGGATCGCCCAGCAGCAGATCGACTTCGGTCGGACGGAAATAACGCGTGTCGATTTCCAGCAGGCAACGACCGGTTTTCCGGCAATAGCCCTTCTCATCGACGCCCGCGCCGCGAAATTCGATCGGAATGCCCGCATCCTCGAATGCCCAGAGCACGAAATCGCGTACCGACGTCGTTTCCCCCGTCGCCAGAACATAATCGCCGGGTTCGTCCTGCTGGACCATTTGCCACATGCCGCGCGCATATTCGCGGGCATGACCCCAGTCGCGCCGCGCATCGAGATTGCCGATATACAGCCTGCTCTGCCGGTTCAGGGCGATGGCCGCCGCCGCGCGGGTGATCTTGCGTGTGACGAAGGTTTCGCCGCGTAGGGGGCTTTCGTGGTTGAACAGGATCCCGTTGGAGGCATGAATGCCATAGGCCTCGCGGTAATTGACCGTGATCCAGTAGGCGTAGAGCTTGGCCACCGCATAGGGCGAGCGCGGATAGAAGGGCGTGCTCTCGCTCTGCGGCACCTGCTGGGCAAGGCCATAAAGTTCGCTGGTCGATGCCTGGTAGAATCGCGTGCGCTTCTCCAGCCCCAATATGCGAATGGCCTCCAGCAGCCGCAACGTGCCCATGGCGTCGGCGTTGGCGGTGTATTCGGGGGTCTCGAAGCTGACCTGCACGTGACTTTGCGCAGCCAGATTGTAGATCTCGTCGGGTTGCACTTCCTGGACGATACGGATCAGATTGGTGGCGTCGGTCAAGTCGCCATAGTGCAGCTGGAAAGTCTGGTTCTGGGTATGGGGGTCCTCATAGATGTCTTCGATCCTGCCGGTGTTGAAAGAAGACGAACGCCGTTTCACGCCATGAACGATGTAATTCTTTTGCAGCAGCAGCCGTGCGAGATAGGCTCCATCCTGCCCGGTGACCCCGGTAATAAGTGCTGTCTTGCCGCTCATGATGTCCTCGTGCTGCGTCACGGGCAAAACCGTGCGTCAAGGGTTCCGGCATGGCAAGCCGGCTGCGCGGCTTGTCATCAGCAAGCCGGCGGTCGCTGAATGGCACCGGATGTGGAGGACACCGCCGCTTGCTGGCTTTGCGCACGGCCGCTGGGGCGGCGGGTGGAGAAGCATCATCCGGTGCCCAAGAGCCGGGGCGGGCGCGTCACGGTAGGGGTGCATCCAATCTGCCACCGCACGCTGCATGCGCGCTTTACCAATGCGGAGCTTGGGCGGCTGGGCGGGGATGTCGATGCGATCAGGCGCGATCCCGACATCGCCGCATTCCTGCGCTGGATCGCGGGCAAGCCGCCCGATTTCCATGCGCCGACGAAAAAGCGGCGCTGATCGCCTCAGGCGAGGCGCAGCAGACGTTCGAGCAGACCCGGCTTTTCCATCGGCTGGATGCGGCCATAACGCTGACGGCGCAGGTTCGCGTCGGAGAAGGGACGCGGACTGCTCCAGGCGTCCTTGCCCGATCGGTGGAAACTGTATCTCGACATGCTCTTGCCCCCTTGGCAGCCGAATTGACTATGCCGCAGCCTTTAGGGAGCGGGGCGGACTTGTGGGGATGAGGCGGCGACTTATCCACAAAACGGGGGCTTACATCGGTCAAGACTGGCGTGCGGGCGGGGGCGGCGCGCCTGCGGGGGCCTCGGCCAAGCTGCTGGGGCCACAAGGCTTTCGCGGGAGACCGGACCCGAAAGCCACAGGGTGCGAACCAAATGAAAAGGCCCGCGCGGCGGCGGGCCTTGTGGAGCGTGGCGGGTCGGCGCCGGGCGCCAGAGTCGCGCCGCGTTCAGTCCTCGACGTGTTCGGCCAGCACGGTCAGCCCGTTGTCGCCCACTTCGGCGAAACCGCCCGAAACGGTGATGATCTCGGGCGATGCGCCCGCCGTCTTGTAGATGCGCATCTGGCCGTCGGCGATGGTCGACATGAAGGGGGCGTGGCCTTCAAGGACACCGAACGCACCCTCGCTGCCGGGGACTTCCACCATGTGGACGTCTTCCGAGCGGACCAGCTTGGCCGGGGTTACGAGTTCGAAATGCAGCGCCATCGTTTCAGCTTTCAGTCAAAATCGTGAAGGAGGGGCGGAAGCGGAGGCCTCCGCCCGTCTCGATCGTGCTTAGGCGTCTTCGGCCAGCTTCTTGGCCTTCTCGACCGCCTCGTCGATGCCGCCGACCATGTAGAAGGCCGCCTCGGGCAGGTGATCGTATTCGCCTTCGACGACGGCCTTGAACGACTTCACCGTGTCTTCCAGCTGGACGAACTTGCCGGGGATGCCGGTGAAGACCTCGGCCACGTGGAACGGCTGCGACAGGAACTTCTGGATCTTGCGCGCGCGCTGAACGGTCAGCTTGTCCTCTTCCGACAGTTCGTCCATGCCCAGAATGGCGATGATGTCCTGCAGCGACTTGTACTTCTGCAGCGTCTCCTGAACGGCGCGGGCGGTTTCGTAATGCTCGGTGCCGACGACGCGGGGTTCCAGAACGCGGCTGGTCGAATCCAGCGGGTCGACCGCGGGATAGATGCCCAGTTCCGAAATCGCGCGGTTCAGCGTGGTCGTCGCGTCAAGGTGAGCGAACGAGGTGGCCGGCGCAGGGTCGGTCAAGTCGTCGGCGGGCACGTAGATGGCCTGCACCGAGGTGATCGAACCCTTGGTGGTCGAGGTGATGCGTTCCTGCAGCGCGCCCATGTCGGTCGACAGGGTCGGCTGATAGCCCACGGCCGAGGGAATACGGCCGAGCAGCGCCGACACTTCCGAACCCGCCTGGGTAAAGCGGAAGATGTTGTCGACGAAGAACAGCACGTCCTGCCCTTCCTGGTCGCGGAAATATTCGGCCATGGTCAGGCCCGACAGCGCCACGCGGGCACGCGCGCCCGGGGGCTCGTTCATCTGGCCGAACACGAGCGCAACCTTCGACCCTTCCGAGGTCGCATTGCCATCGGCGTCCTTGGCGATGACGCCCGCGTCGAGGAATTCGTGATAGAGGTCGTTGCCCTCGCGGGTACGCTCACCCACGCCCGCGAACACGGACACGCCGCCATGGCCCTTCGCGATATTGTTGATCAGTTCCTGGATGAGCACGGTCTTGCCCACGCCGGCGCCGCCGAACAGGCCGATCTTGCCGCCCTTTGCATAGGGCGCGAGCAGGTCGATGACCTTGATGCCGGTGACCAGAATGGCCGCTTCGGTCGACTGGTCGATGAATTCCGGGGCCTTGGCGTGGATCGGTGCATACATGTCCGAACCGACGGGGCCCATCTCGTCGATGGCTTCGCCGACGACGTTCATGATGCGGCCCAGCGTCTTGGGGCCGACCGGGACCGAGATCTGCTTGCCGGTGTTCGAAACCGGCTGGCCGCGGGTCAGGCCGTCGGTGCCGTCCATGGCGATGGTGCGCACGGTGTTCTCGCCAAGGTGCTGAGCGACTTCGAGGACGAGGCGGTTGCCATTGTTCTCGGTCTCGAGCGCGGTGAGGATCGCGGGCAGTTCGCCTTCGAACACGACGTCGACGACGGCGCCGATGACCTGGCTGATCTTGCCCTGTGCGGGGACATTGGAAGTGCCCGAAAAGTCGAGCGAGGGTGCGGTGGCCATGGGTGTTTCCTTGCCTTTAACTTACAGCGCTTCCGCGCCAGCAATAATCTCGATGAGTTCGGTGGTGATCGCGGCCTGGCGGCTGCGATTGTACTGGATGGTCAGCTTCTGGATCAGGTCGCCGGCGTTGCGCGTGGCGTTGTCCATCGCGGTCATCGACGCGCCCTGTTCCGACGCATTGTTCTCAAGCAGCGCCTTGAAGATCTGTGTCTTCAGATAGCGGGGCAGCAGCGCCTCGAGGATTTCCTCCTCGCCGGGCTCGTACTCCACCACCGCGTCGCTGTCGGGCGCGGCGGTTTCGGGCGCGGCGACCGGAATGATCTGCTGCTCGGTCGGGATCTGCGCCAGCGCCGACTGGAAGCGCGAATAGAATAGATGCGCCACGTCGAAACGGCCATCCTGGTACATGCCGACCAGCTCGTCCGCGATCTGCTCGGCCTCGTTGAAGCCGGGTTCGCGCACCTGCGTGGTGTCGAACTGCACGCCGATCCGGTCGGGGAAGGTGCGCCGGATCACCGGACGGCCCTTGCGGCCGATCAGGTAGAATTCGACGTCCTTGCCGTCCGCGATCAGGGCGCGCGCCTTGACCAGCGCGGCCTTGACGATGTTCGAGTTGAACGCGCCCGCCAGACCCTTGTCCGAGTTGGCGACGACCAGCAGGTGCTTCTGATCCGATCCGGTGCCCGCGAGCAGGCGCGGGGCCTGGTCGTTCTTGCCGACCTTGCCGGCAAGGCTTGCCATCACGCCCGTCAGCCTTTCGGCATAGGGACGCGCGGCTTCCGCCGCGGCCTGCGCCTTGCGCAGCTTTGCGGCGGCCACCATCTGCTTGGCCTTGGTGATCTTCTGGGTCGACTTGACCGAGTTGATCCGACCCTTGAGTTCCTTCAGCGAGGCCATTTCGGCTCCCTAGCTAGTGTTCTCTTGGGGCTCAGGCGAACTGCTTGGCGAAAGCGTCGAGCGCGGCGACGGTCTTGTCCTTCGTCTCGCCCTCGAACTTCTGCGTGGTGCGGATCTCTTCCAGCACCCCGGCATGCTGCGAACGCATGAACGACAGCATCTCTGCCTCGTACTCGGTCACGCGGTCGACGGCGACGCTGTCGATATAGCCATTGGTGCCCGCGAAGATCGACACGACCTGCTCCTCGAACGGCATCGGCGCGAACTGCGGCTGCTTCAGCAGCTCGGTCAGGCGTGCGCCGCGGTTCAGCAGCTTTTGCGTCGAGGCGTCGAGGTCCGAACCGAACTGCGCAAAGGCCGCCATTTCGCGGTACTGCGCCAGCTCAAGCTTGATCGAGCCCGCGACCTTCTTCATCGCCTTTGTCTGCGCGGCGCCGCCGACGCGGCTGACCGACAGGCCGACGTTGATGGCCGGGCGGATGCCCTGGAAGAACAGGCCGGTTTCAAGGAAGATCTGGCCGTCGGTGATCGAGATCACGTTGGTCGGAATATAGGCCGACACGTCGCCCGCCTGCGTCTCGATGATGGGAAGCGCGGTCAGCGAACCGGCGCCGTTTTCCTCGTTCATCTTGGCCGCGCGCTCAAGCAGGCGGCTGTGCAGGTAGAACACGTCGCCGGGGTATGCCTCGCGGCCCGGAGGACGGCGCAGCAGCAGCGACATCTGGCGATAGGCGACGGCCTGCTTGGAAAGATCGTCATACACGATCACGGCGTGCATGCCGTTGTCGCGGAAAAACTCGCCCATCGCGCAGCCGGTATAGGGCGCGAGGAACTGCAGCGGGGCAGGCTCCGACGCGGTGGCGGCGACGACGATGGAATATTCCATCGCGCCGTTTTCTTCCAGCGCGCGCACGATCTGCGCGACGGTCGAACGCTTCTGACCGACGGCGACATAGATGCAGTAGAGCTTCTTGCTCTCGTCGTCTCCGGCGTTGACTTCCTTCTGGTTGATGAAGGTGTCGATGGCGACGGCGGTCTTGCCGGTCTGGCGGTCGCCGATGATCAGCTCGCGCTGGCCGCGGCCGACGGGGACGAGGGCGTCGACGGCCTTGAGGCCGGTCTGCACGGGTTCGTGCACCGACTTGCGCGGGATGATGCCGGGCGCCTTGACCTCGACGCGCGAACGCTTGTCGGCGACGATCGGGCCCTTGCCGTCGATCGGATTGCCCAGCGCGTCGACGACGCGGCCCAGCAGGCCCTTGCCAACGGGCACGTCGACGATGGTGCCGGTCCGCTTGACCTGCGTGCCTTCCTTGATGGCGGCGTCCGAGCCGAAGATCACGACGCCGACATTGTCGGCTTCGAGGTTCAGGGCCATGCCCTGCGTGCCGTCGGCGAATTCGACCATCTCGCCGGCCTGCACCTTGTCGAGGCCGTGGATGCGGGCGATGCCGTCACCCACCGAGAGGACGGAACCGACCTCGCTCACCTGTGCTTCGGTGCCGAAGCTGGCAATCTGGTCCTTGATGACCTTCGAGATTTCTGCGGCGCGGATTTCCATGTTCTAAGTGCCTTTTACTAAGGACCCCAGTTCAAGCGAACAGGTGAGGTCAGCCCTTCATGGCCTGGGCGAGAGTGTTGAGACGGGTGCGGATCGAGCTGTCGATCTGGCGGCTGCCGATCTTGACGATCAGCCCGCCAAGGATCGACGGATCGACCTCGGTACGGATCTTTACATCGCGGCCTTCGCGCGCGGTCAGTTTCTGGGTCAGCGCGCTCAGCTGCGTATCGTTCAGCGGGTGCGCGGTGGTGACATTCGCGGTCACCTCGCCGCGCTGGGCGGCGGCGATGGTGGCGAACGCGCGGATCATGTCGGGCAGGCTGGACAGGCGGCGGTTCTTCGCCAGCACGCCCAGGAAATTCTTGGTCAGCGGCGCGAGGTGCAGATAATCGGCAACGCCCGCCATGGCAGAGGCGGCCTGCTTGCGGCCGATCTCGGGGTCTTTCAGCAGCGCGGCAAGGTCGGCCGATTCGGCAATCGCCGAACGCAGCTTCTCAAGGTCGTTCTCGACCGCGGTGACCTGATTCTCGTCCACTGCCAGTTCGAACAGTGCCGAGGCGTAGCGCCCCGCAAGACTGGCCGTGATGCCGCCCGTATTCTCCACGCTTGTCCTGTCCTCATGCATGCCGTGAAAACGGCCAAACCCCCGAAACGCACCTGCCGGATCATTGCTACCCCATCTTTAAGTAGCGCAAATGCCCGGCACGCGAGGGGCGTCCGTCACGGCGGCGCGCCTAGCAATGAAACCGGCTTATGACAACCGGCGCGCGGTGTGTTTTGCGGGGTAATGCCGCCTGCCGTGATCGCCAGCCGGGGATCGGCGGCCAAATCGGCGCGATTCAGCCGTTTTCGCCGCTCGCCTTATTCTCGGCCCCGGCGGTTTCCTCTTCGGCGGGGATCGTGGCCGCGGGTTCGCAGCGATAGACCAGCCGCTCGTTCGGGGTTTCGGGCAGCAATTGGCGAATCGCCTCCTGCTGGTCGCCAAGATCGCGCGCCGCATCCTCGCCTGCACCGCACGCGGGCGCCTGATAAGACGCGCGGGCCTCCCTCGCGGCGTTCATCGTATTCAGGTCGAGGAAATAGCGGTCGGTGCGCAGCATCCGCCTGGCAGGGTCATAGCGCGAGACCGAAATCGTCTGCTCGCCCTCGGGCACCAGGATCCGCGACCAGCCATCGGACGACAGGCCGTACTGGGTGCGCCCGTTGACGCAGCCGTCCTGGTTCCATTGCAGTTCGAGGTCATTGCTGTTCGACACGGTCACGCGGCTGCGATCGGGCAGGAAACGGCACAGGAAGCGGCCGCGATCGACATCGGGCGAGGGCACGCGCGCGTCGCTGCGCTTGGTCAGCACGGCGCGCTGCGCATCGTCGCCGCGCGCGATCACGTCGCTGACCGACGGGCGCGCCAGCCATGCCGCCAGCGCCGCCAGCAGCGAGAACCCGGCAAAGGCACCCGCGGCCAGCGCCTGTTCGCGGCGGCGGTTGTCGAGCAGATAGACCGCGCCAAGCCCGCTCATCATCGCGAACACCACCATCAGCCCGGCAAGGCCCATCAGCGTCTCGCGCTCGTCTAGCGCTTCCAGTTCGGCGATGCGTGCGGCCTTTTCGGCGGCAAGGCTGCGTTCGTTCGCGGCGGCGGCCAGCCGCGCGCGGCGTTCGGCATCCTCGCGCAGGTTTCGCGCCGTCTCCTCGGCGTCGAGATCGGCGAGCGAACGGCACTTGGTGGCGCTGGTGCTGGGCGTGACGCCCGCCGCGCGCAGGAAGGGCGCAAGCTCGCGCATCGAGACGGCGAAATAGAATTCCGAATCGCTGCCATTGTCGCTGATCGTGCCGAAGGCGTTGACGCCGACGACGCGACCGCAGGGATCGAGCAGCGGCCCGCCCGAATTGCCGACGCCGATCGCCGCGGTGTGCAGGATCGTGTCGTAATCGGCCGAGGTGCGGCCCGCCGACACCTGCCCGCGCGTCTTCACCGGTGCCTGCGGCGAGGTCAGCCCGTTGAGGCCCAGCCCCAGCGCCTGGTCGACATTGGCGGGATAGCCGACGGCATAGACATCCTGCCCATCCTCGACCCGCCCGGAATAGAGCGTCGAGACGGGCAGCGAGGCATCCTCGGTCAGTTCGACCAGCGCGAGGTCGACATCGCCCGCGATGCGCACGATTCGCGCGAAATAGCCGGTGCGGCCCTGCGCGGGCACGATGCCGAGGCGCAGCCGGTCATCGTCCATCAGCGGGGCGAGGACATGGGCGTTGGTGACGATCAGCTTGGGCGTGACGGCAAAGCCGGTGCCGTGGCCGATGACGTCATAGCCCGACGCATCGCGCATCACGATGACCACGCGCACGACCGAGCGGGCCGTGGCATTGATGTCGGCGGTATCCGCGCGCACGGCAGGCGCGCCGCCCAGCAGCGAGCCGGTCGCGACAAGCGCCAGCAGCAGCGCCGCGGCCATGCCGCGCGCCAGCCGCGCGATGCGGCGTCCCAGGTTTCCGAAACTCATCCCAGCGTCCATGGCTGCGGGCCTTAGCGACTTTCGGATCGCCATGGCAGGGGGTATGTCGGGGCGTCCCACAGGGTTTTTCGCAAGCAAATCCGGTTTGATCGCGGCTTTCGGGATGCGGGCTGCGCGGCGGGAGGCTAGAACGTATCCCATGACGCTGGTCCCGCCCCTCCCGCTGCCCGAAGCAGAAGCGCTTGCCGCCTTCGCGCGCCGCGACCGCCGCTATGACGGGCGCTTCGTCGTGGGGGTGCGCACGACCGGCATTTATTGCCGCCCCAGCTGCCCCGCGCGCAGGCCGAGGCCGGAGAACATGGCGCTGTATCCCGATATTCCCTCGGCGCAGGCGGCGGGGCTGCGCGCCTGCAAGCGTTGCCTGCCCGACGATGCGATGCAGGACCGCGAGGCGGTGCGCGCCGCGCTGGATGCAATCCGGGGGCAGGGCGGACCTGTGACGCTGTCCGTTCTGGCGGAGCGGACGGGTTACTCACCCGACCACCTCGCGCGCATTTTTCGCCGCGCGGTGGGCCTCAGCCCCGCCGAATATGGCCGCGCACTGCGGCTGGAGCGTGCGCGCGATGCGCTGGGACAGGAAGCGAACGTGACCGATGCGATACTGGAGGCAGGCTATGAAACCCCCTCGCGCTTTTATGACGAGGCGAAGGACCGGCTGGGCATGACCCCCTCGGCATGGCAGCGCGGTGGGGAGGGGGTGACGATCCGCTGGGCCGTGGTCCCGACGACTCTGGGCGACATGCTGGTCGCGGCGACGGACAAGGGCATCTGCCGCCTGTCGTTCGGCGAGGGTGTCGATTCATTGGCGCAGCGTTTTTCGCGCGCGGAACTGGTCGAGGGCGGCGAAGAATTCACCGGTCTGCTCCGCCGCGTCATCGCCGAGGTCGAGGCCCCCGGCAGCGATCCGGACATCTCGCTCGACGTGAAGGGCACCGCCTTTCAGGAGCGGATCTGGGCCGAACTGCGCCGCATTCCGGCGGGCGAAACGCGCAGCTATGCCCAGCTTGCGGCAGCGGCAGGCCATCCGAAAGCCGTGCGCGCGGCAGGCAGCGCCAATGGCGCGAACAATGTCGCGGTGCTGATCCCCTGCCACCGCGTGGTGCGGTCGGATGGCAGCGTCGGCGGCTATGCCTATGGGCCAGAGATCAAGAGCGCGCTGCTGGAGCGCGAGAAGCGGCGCTAGCCCCGCGCCCAGCCCTTGCTGGCGGGCACCAGCGCGTCCAGCACGTCCTTCGCGCTGTCCAGATATTCGCGGCGCCGGTCCTCGTCCATCCGGTCCCACGTCGAATAGACCCGCGCCACCCGGTTGTTGCTTTCAAGCAGCTTGCGATTGCGTACCATGAAATCCCAGTAGAGCGGATTGAACGGGCAAGCCCCTTCGCCGGTCTTCTTCGACACCGAATAGCTGCATTTCCGGCAGTAATCCGACATTTTGTTGATGTAGTTTCCGCTCGACGCATAGGGTTTGGTCGCCAGCCGCCCCTTGTCGGCCCACAGCGCCATCGCCGCCACATTGGGCAGTTCGACCCACTCATAGGCGTCGGCATAGACCACCAGGAACCAGTCCTCGACCTCCTGCGGTTTCACCCCCGCAATCAGCGCGAAATTGCCCAACACCATCAGACGCTGGATGTGGTGCGCATGCGCATTCTCGCGCGTCGATCGGACCGCCTCGGCCATGCAGAGCATGTCGGTTTCGCCGGTCCAGTAGAATTCGGGCAGCGGGCGGTGGGCGTCCAATGCGTTGGCCTCGGCCAGTTCGGGCATTTCCAGCCAGTACATGCCGCGGATATATTCGCGCCAGCCGATGATCTGGCGGATGAAGCCCTCCACCGCGTTGATCGGGGCCTTGCCGTCCTTCCACGCCTTTTCCGCACGGCGGCAGCATTCGACCGGATCGAGCAGCCCCAAGTTGATCGATGTCGATAGCAGCGAGTGATAGAGATCGTCCTCCCCCGTCACCATCGCGTCCTGATAGGTGCCGAAATCGGGCAGGCGGTCAGCGACGAAGGCATCCAGCGCCTTTTCCGCCTGCGCCGCCGTCACCGGCCAGCCGAAATGGTCGAGGCTGCCGAAATGCGCGTCGAAACGGCGGGCGACCATCGCGATCACCTCTTGCGTCACATCGTCGGGTTCGAACTTGGGCGCGGGCGGCGGGTCCATGTGCTTGTCCGGCGAGGCGCGATTGTCGTGGTCATAGTTCCACTGCCCGCCCGCCGGCTCTTCGCCTTCCATCAGCAGGCCGGTCTTGGCACGCATCTCGCGATAGAAATTCTCCATCCGCAGCGTGCGCCGACCCTGCGCCCAGCCGATGAACTCGGGGATCGAGCACAGGAAGCGGTCGTCGGGCAGGATTTCCAGCGGCACGTCCAGCGGACCCTTCAGCCCCTGCAGAGCCTTGAGCACGCGCCATTCGCCCGGCTCGACGATGCGAACCTCGCGTGCATCGTGGCGCTCGACTGCGCGCGTGATCTCGCCGGTGAAGCTGCCGCTGTTCCCCTCGTCCTCAAGCGCGATGTAATCGACCGTCCAGCCGCGGTCCCGCAACTCGGCGGCGAAGTGACGCATCGCAGACAGGATCAGCGCGATCTTGGCCTTGTGGTGCCGGACATAGGTCGTCTCCTCGGCGACCTCCATCATCAGCACGACCGCATCCGCCTTGTCACAGCCTTCCAGGCTGGCAAGCGAATGGGTCAGCTGGTCGCCGAGGACCGGGATCAGGACGGGACTGGTCATGTCAGGGCCGGGCATTCTGGCTTGCGGCGCTGCCTCAGCTCAGCATCGGCTCCACACCCGGCTCGGCCTTGGCGCGGGCGGACTGATAGGCGGGGCGCTCGCCGATGCGCTGCAGATAGGCGCGGGTGGCGGGATAATCGTCGAGCGAGAACTGCCTGAACGCGCGGCCCGTGGTCAGCGACCAGATCATCATGATGTCCGCGGTGGTCAGCGCCTCGCCGCCGAAAAAGGGGGCGTCCGTCAGCCGCTGTTCGATCATCGACCAGGCGCGCGCCTTGCGGTCGCTGATGAAGGCGGGGACGCTGTCCGCCCCCATCATGGGTGCCGAAATCTCGATATAGGAAATCGGCATCATCGACCCGTTGGCGAAATGGAACCAGAAAAGATGATCGGCGAAATCGGCGCTATCCTTGTCGGGCGCCAGCCTGCCGCCGCCGTGACGCGCATTGATATAGTCGCAGATCGCCGCGCTTTCGCCCAGCACCAGGTCGCCCTCGGTGATGACGGGGGCGATGCCCATCGGGTGCAGCGCCTTGTACTGGTCGGGCGCCATGCGGTTGTCGCTGCGCCGGTCATAGAGCTTCAGATCATAGTCGATGCCCAGCTCCTCGCACAGCCAGACGATGCGTTCGGATTGCGATGTACGCAGGTGATGGACGGTCAGCATGATATGATCTCTCCCGGTTTGTTGCGTCAGACGAAGCTGTATGGGTCTATGTCCACCCCAACGCGCACGCCGGGCGGATGATCCAGCGGACCCAGCCATTCGCGGATCGTCTGCTGCAGGGCGGCGCTGCGACGCGCGTTGATCAGCAGGCGATAGCGATAGCGGCCGCGCAGCATCGACAGCGGCGCGGGCGCGGGGCCATAGACCGCGATATCGTCCAGCCGCGGCGCGCTGCCGCCGATCTTGCGCGCGGCCTCTGCCGCTTCGGCCTCGTCCTCGCTCGACACGATGATCGCGGCCCAGCGGCCGAAGGGCGGTGCGCCCGCGTGGCGGCGCGCATCGCTTTCGGCTTCGTAGAACGCGTCGCGGTCGTAGGCGGCCAGTGCGGCGATGACGGGCGCTTCGGGGTGGCGAGTCTGGATCAGCACTTCGCCGGCCTTGGCGGCGCGGCCCGCACGGCCCGCGACCTGCGCGATCTGCTGATAGCTGCGTTCGGCGGCGCGCAGATCCCCGCCTTCGAGGCCGAGGTCCGCATCGACCACGCCCACCAGCGTGAGCTCGGGGAAGTGATAGCCCTTGGTCACCAATTGCGTGCCGACGATCACGTCGATCTCCCCGGCCTGCGCGGCATCGACGAATTCGCCAATCTTGTCGGGGCTGGACAGAGTGTCGCTGGTGACGACGGCGGTGCGCGCGTCGGGAAAGATCTCCGCCACCTCATCCGCGATGCGTTCGACGCCGGGTCCGCAGGCGGCAAGGCAGTCCTTCTCGCCGCATTCGGGGCAGGCCTCGGGGCTGGAAACCTGGTGGCCGCAGTGATGGCAGGCAAGGCGGCGGGTCAGCCGGTGCTCGACCAGCCAGGCCGAGCAATTGGGGCACTGGAACCGGTACCCGCACTGGCGGCACAGGGTCAGCGGCGCATAGCCCCGGCGGTTGAGGAACAGCAGCGATTGTTCGCCCCGTTCCAGCCGCTCCTCCATCGCCTTGACCAGCGAGGGGGCAAGCCAGCGGCCGCGCGGCGGGCTCTCCTCGCGCAGGTCGAGGATGCGTATGTCGGGCAGGACCGCGCCGCCGAAACGGGCGGGCAGGTCGATCTTCTCGTACACCCCCGCCTCGGCCATCTGCAGGCTTTCCAGCGCGGGCGTCGCGCTGGCGAGGATGGCGGGGATCTGCTCGAACCGGGCGCGCATCACCGCGACGTCGCGGGCGTTATAGCGCACCCCGTCGTCCTGCTTGAAGCTGATCTCATGCGCCTCGTCCACCACGATCAGGCCAAGGTCGCGGAACGGCAGGAACAGCGCCGACCTTGCGCCCACCACAACTGATGCGCCGCCCTCCGACACTTGCCGCCATGCGCGGCGGCGGTCGGACTGCTTCTGCGCGCTGTGCCAGACGGTGGGTTGCGCGCCGAAGCGCGCCTCGAAGCGTTTCAGGAAGTTCTGCGTCAGCGCGATCTCGGGCAGTAGCACCAGCACCTGCCGCCCCAGCCGCAGCGCCTCGGCCACGCCTTCGAAATAGGTCTCGGTCTTGCCCGATCCGGTCACCCCGTCGAGCAGCAGGGGCGCGAACTTGCGCGCCTTTACCGCATCGGTGAAGCGGTCGGCGGCTTCCTGCTGGCCATCGGACAGGTCGGGCGGCGCGTGATCGGGGCGCGGCATGGGGAAGGGGCGGTCGATCGCGACTTCCACCGCCTCAAGGCAGTCCGCGTTGACCAGCCCGCGCAGCACAGCTTCGGACACGCCCGCCAGATCGGCCAGCTCGCGGATCGTGCCCTGCTCGCCCTCCAGCGCCGACAGCGCCGCGTCGCGCTGAGGGGTCATGCGCGGCGGCATGGTTCCGGTCAGCCGGTATTCGGTGATCGTCCCGCCCCCGCGCAGCGCCGCGCTGGACGACAGCGCCATGCGCGCCACGCTCGCCATCGAGGCGATGTAGTAATCCGCGGTCCACTCGATCAGCCGGCGCAAGGGCGCGCGCAGCGGCGGCACGGGCAATGCGCCCAGCAGCGGGCGCAGCCGCGCGTCCGGAACCTCGGTGCCGGGAAGCCGTTCGGTTTCCCACACGATGCCAGTCACCTGGCGCGGCCCCAAAGGCGCGACGACGACGCTGCCCGGTTCCACAGACATGCCGTCGGGCACGCGATAGTCGAGCGGCCCTAACGCGGCATTCATCACGAGGAGACGGACGCGGTTCATCTTGCGCCCCATATGGCGGCAGCAGCGCCCCGATGACAGGGCGAAGGAGGATTTGAATATGGATAAAGCCGTGACGCCGCCTGAAAATATCGCCAGCCGCCGCCGTTTTCTGGGCTTTGCCGCCCTTGGCGCGGGCGCGCTGGCCCTGCCGGGCTGTGCCTCATACGGCGGCTTTTCCTATACCGAGGCGATCCGGCGGCTGCTCACCATCGCCTCGCAGGATGCGTTCGAGCAATTGCTGGCGCCCAACGGTTTCTACGACACGCAGCTGGCGCAGCTGACCGCGAACGACCTGCTGGGCAACCGGTCTAGCGCGGTGGCGCGGATCCTGGGGTCCAGCATCGTGCGCGACCGGCTGATGCGCGAATTCAATCAGGTCGCTGCAGAAGGCGCCTATCGCGCCGCGCCGGTGGTGGCCGACACGATCCGCGTGATCGGGTTCCAGAACGCGATCGACCTGATCTCTGGCGGGCCGACCGCTGCGACCAGTTTCCTGCGGCAGAACATGGGCCAGCGCCTGATCGAGGTGATGCTGCCCGAAATCGGCGAGGCGCTCAGCGTGGTGAACGATCCGGTGCTGGGGCCTGCGCTGTCCGAACTGGCGGGCGTGAACCTACAAGGCGTGACCAATTCGCTGACTCGCAATACCGAGGAAGTGATTTGGGACGCCATCGGCCGCGCCGAGACGTCGATCCGGCAGGACCCCTATGCCACCAATGATCCGCTGCTGATCGGCGCGTTCGGGGTCCGCTAGAACCGCCGCAGCACCGTGAGTTGCGGGATATGGGCCAGCTCGTCACGTTTCGTCGCGAAAGCGATAGCCGATTTCGGCCAGCAGCGGCGTGCCCTCGGCAATCCCGGTTTCCGCGCCCGCCAGCGTCCACAGCTGCCATTCCTTATCGGCTGCGGACGCAGGGGCAGGTTGCAAAAACAGCCCCATGGCGGCAAGGCACAGCAGGCAAGCGGTGGTCATGCGACTCATGGCCCGAATTGCTACGCGCCGCGCATGATCCTGTCTGCCCACGATTGATTGGAAAGCTCTCCCGATGAAATTCTTCGCCGACACTGCCGATACCGCCGAAATCGCAGAACTGGCCGCGACCGGCCTGCTCGACGGCGTGACCACCAATCCCAGCCTGATCGCCAAGTCGGGCCGTGACTTCATGGAAGTGACCAAGGAAATCTGCGGCCTGACGGACGGTCCCGTCAGCGCGGAGGTCGTCGCGCTCGACCACGAGACGATGATGAAAGAGGCCGAGGTGCTGCGCAAGATCGCGGACAATGTCTGCATCAAGGTGCCGCTGACCATCGACGGGCTGAAAACCTGCCGCGCGCTGACCAATGACGGCACCATGGTCAATGTCACGCTCTGCTTCTCGGCCAATCAGGCGCTGCTGGCCGCAAAGGCGGGCGCGACCTTCGTGTCTCCGTTCCTTGGCCGTCACGACGACAACGGGTTCGACGGGCTGTCGCTGATTTCCGACATTCGCCTGATCTATGACAATTACCTGTTCGAGACGCAGATCCTGGCCGCATCGATCCGCCATCCAGTCCATGTGCTGGAATGCGCCAAGATCGGCGCCGATGTCGGCACCATGCCGCCCAAGGTGATCAAGTCGCTGGCCAATCACGTGCTGACCGACAAGGGCATCGAAGGCTTCATGGCCGACTGGGCCAAGACCGGCCAGTCGATCCTGTAAGGCGCGCGAAAGGGCCCGGCTTGGCAGAGGAATCGAAGCTCGACCGTTTTCGCAACGCATTGACCGGCACGGCCCGCGCCGTCGCCGAGGATGCGGAGATCGAGGTCAGCTGGACATCGGATACGCCCGCGCAGGTGGGCAATTCGGTGCGCGTTCCCATGCCCGGCCGCAAGCTGGAGGCCGGCCCCGTCGCCATCGCGCGCGGGGTCGCCGACAGCTTCGCGCTGAAGCAGCGGCACCACGACAGCGCGCTGCATAACCGCAAGCGTCCGTCCGACGCGCTGGCGCGGCAGGCGTTCGACGCGGTGGAGCAGGTACGCTGGGAAGCCATCGGCGCCAATGCCATGCAGGGCACGCGCGCCAATCTGTCCGCGGCGCTGGACAAGAGGCTGGCCGCCGATTCGATCACCCGCGCCGAACGGGCCGAGGATGTGCCCATCGCCACCGCGCTGGCGCTGATGCTGCGCGAGCATCTGACGGGGGAGCCTGTGCCCGAGGCTGCGAGGGACGGGCTGAACCTGCGGCGCGAGGCGATCCGCTCTGCCATCGGCGACGATTTCGACCGGCTGGCCGAAGTGCTCAACGACCAGACGGAATTTCAGAAGGGCGCGATGGACCTGCTGCGCCATCTCGAAATGGTCGAGATGGACATGGAGTCCGACCAGGACATCGACGAGGGCGAAGAGCCCGAGGGCGAGGAAGGCGAACAGGACGACAGCCCCGAGGAAGAGCAGCCCTCGGACGAGAAATCGAACCCGCTCGACGCCTCGGCCGAGCCGCAGGACAGCGAGGGCGAGAACGACGGCGAGGACGAGGGCGAGTTCGACGCCGACGGCGAATTCGATCCGGGCGAGGATGCCGAAGAGGGCATGATGCCCGTGCGTCCCAACCGCCCGTGGACCGAACTGCCCGACGATTTCGATTATCGCGCCTTCACCAGCGATTTCGACGAGATCACCAGCGCGGCGGAGCTATGCGACGAGGAGGAGCTGGCGCGGCTGCGCACCTATCTCGACGCGCAGCTGAAAGGGCTGCAAGGCGTGGTGACCAAGCTGGCCAACCGGCTGCAGCGCCGGCTGATGGCGCAGCAGAACCGCAGCTGGGATTTCGATCAGGAAGAAGGCCTGCTCGACGCCGCGCGGCTGGCGCGGGTGGTGGTCAGCCCCGGCTCCTCGCTCAGCTACAAGATGGAGCGCGATCAGGAGTTCAAGGACACGGTCGTCACATTGCTGATCGACAATTCCGGCTCGATGCGCGGACGCCCCATTTCTATCGCCGCGATCAGCGCCGACGTGCTGGCGCGCACGCTGGAACGCTGCGGCGTGAAGACCGAGATCCTCGGCTTCACCACCCGCGCGTGGAAGGGCGGGCAAAGCCGCGAGCAATGGCTGTCCAAGGGCAAGCCGGAGAACCCCGGCCGCCTCAACGATCTGCGCCACATCGTCTACAAGCAGGCGGACGAGCCGTGGCGGCGGGCGCGCCGCAACCTGGGCCTGATGATGCGCGAAGGGCTGCTGAAGGAAAACATCGATGGCGAGGCGCTGATGTGGGCGCATTCGCGCCTGCTCGCGCGGCCCGAGGATCGCCGGATCCTGATGGTGATTTCGGATGGTGCGCCGGTCGACGATTCGACCCTGTCGGTGAACAGCGCGGGCTATCTGGAAGCGCATCTGCGCAAGGTGATCGAGTGGATCGAGAAGAAATCGCCGGTCGAGCTGATGGCGATCGGGATCGGCCATGACGTCACGCGCTATTACCGGCGCGCGGTCACGATCATGGATGCCGAACAGCTGGGCGGCACGATGATCGAGCAGCTGGCGGGCCTGTTCGAGGGCGACTGATCGCCCCGCTGACGTTTCAACGCAAAGGGTGAGGAACTGCCCCGAAGCCGACGCCTGTAGCAGACTGGGGGGGTGTTGAACCCGGGGCAGTCCCTCGCGGATGATCGGCCTATCCGGCGGACATGGAGCCGGCGTTTAGCGCAATCACCGTCCGGTCTGGTCCGGTGGATGCAAGGCGCGCTTCCTCGATCGTCAGAAGCTCGTCGTTCAATACAGCGAAGGAGCGGTCGTCTCGTGCGGTGATGATATTGGCCTGCACGGTGCGGCTGCCGTTATAGCTGACGGGCATGGGGCCAAGATTATCCATGCGTTCGACCGACCGCATCGCGGCCCGGTCGAGCCAGCGGTCGCCCGACTGGCGGTGCACCCGCACGTTGACCGGCTCCCCGTTCTCGACCTCGAAACGGATCTGGACGAGCGCATTGGGGAAATCCCGGCGCATCGGCACGGCCATCCTCTGCAATTCGCGGTCGAGGTCCTGTGAAGCGGCGGATGCCCATTGCGCGCTGGCGCTGTTCGCATCGACCAGGATGGGCGGGTTCTTGTCCTGCTTGGCCATGCCCGGCACTGCCGTGACGGCAAGTATGGCGGATGCAGTAACTGCTAAGATCTTTTTCATCGGTTTATCCTTTTCTAAAAAGGGATAACCGGCCGACAGGCAAAATCGCGTGAAAGCGACCCGAATATTTACGGCGATGATGACGAGTGGTCGGTCGTGAACATTATGTTTTGTTCAGTCCCATGACGCTTTTCGCGCCCATGAAACTTACTGTCAAACCCATTCATGGTAATAACAATAAAGTTGCATTAAATTGACATATGGCAAGCCTTGTTAATTATCTAACAAGACGGCGAAGCGCATTTATGGCGATGGACGCGCAGATTGATAGGGGCGCCATCCGCCGGTCCCTTCCGACTCGCCTGCTTGCCCGCGACCGGCTGGCGGCGCTTGACCTTGCCTGCGCGGGGCGTAAGGCAGCGCGCCATGACCGGTACCGCTCTGACCCTGTTCAACTCGCTGACCCGCAAGGCCGAGACCTTCGCCCCCGTCCACGAAGGGGAGGCGCGGGTCTATAGCTGCGGGCCGACGGTCTATAACTACCCGCATATTGGCAATATGCGCGCCTATGTCTTTGCCGACATGCTGGGCCGCGTGCTGACGTGGAAGGGTTACAGCCTTACCCATGTCATCAACATCACCGATGTGGGCCATCTGACCGACGACGCCGATCAGGGCGAGGACAAGATGGAGAAGATGGCGGCGGCGCGCTCGCAGTCCATCTGGGACATCGCGGAGCATTACACGCAGGCCTATTGGCAGGATGTCGCGGCGCTCAACATCCGACAGCCCGCGCAGTGGACGATCGCGACCGATTATATCGACAAGATGATCGCCTTTGCCGGGAAGATCGCGCCGAAGCATTGCTACGAACTCGACAGCGGGCTTTATTTCGACGTGTCGACCGTGGCCGATTACGGGCGGCTGGCGCGCGCGGTCACCGATGAGGGTGAAGGACGGATCGAAGCGGTCGAGGGCAAGCGCAATGCCGCCGATTTCGCGATCTGGCGCAAGACCCCCGCGGGCGAGACGCGCCAGATGGAATGGGATTCGCCATGGGGCCGCGGCGCGCCCGGCTGGCATCTCGAATGCTCGGTGATGAGCGGCGAGGTGCTGGGCTTTCCCTTCGACATCCACACCGGCGGCATCGACCACCGCGAGATCCACCACCCGAACGAGATCGCGCAGAACCAGGCTTTTTGCGGTTGCGGCGGGGAGTCGGCGATGAGCTTGGCGGATCCCGCCAACTCGGGCGCGCGCATCTGGATGCACAACAACTTCCTGGTCGAGCGATCGGGCAAGATGTCGAAATCGTCGGGCGAGTTTCTTCGCCTGCAATTGCTGATCGACAAGGGCTATCACCCGCTCGCCTATCGCATGCTGTGCCTGCAGGAGCATTACCGCAGCGAGCTGGAATTCAGCTGGGACGGCCTCGGCGCGGCCTTGGTGCGGCTGAAACGGCTGCTGGCGGCTGCGCGCAATGTGACGGAAACGGTGACGGACGGTGCCAAGCTGGCCGATGTGCAGGCGGCGGTGACGCATCCAAAGCTGACGCCGCTGCTGGACAAGTTCGACGCCGCGCTGTCCGACGACCTCAACACGCCGGTCGCGCTGACCGTGCTGGAAGAGGCGGTGGCGGTAAAGAAGGTCGACGCCGCGCAAAAGGGCGCGCTGGTCGCCTCGATGATGTCCGCGCTCGGCCTGCCGCTGGCGGAGCGTGAAGCGCTGCGTATCGGGCCAAGGGGCGCACAAATCGCCGAAGCCGAGATCGAGACCATCCTCGCTCGCCGCAAGGCCGCCCGCGCCGACAAGGATTTCGCCTTGTCGGACGCGCTGCGGGACGAGCTTGCGGCAAAAGGGGTCGAGGTCATGGACGGCGATCCGCTCGGCTGGGAGTGGAGGCTGGGCTAAGGCTCGCTCACTCCTCCAGCAGCAGCAGTTCGACCTCGACCCGCAGCTTGGGTTCGGGCAGCATCTCGTGCTCCACCTTCACAATCTGCGCATCGGCGACCAGCTGGCCGGGAATCGTGAACTCGTGATCGGGCAGGCGGGCCAGCAGCTCCTCGCCCGCGTCGACCGCCCCGCTGCCCGTGAAGCATAGCGACATGGTGTGACGCGACCCGGCGAAAGTAATGCTAGCCCAGGGCATCTCGCGGTGGATCGTCACCGCGCCCAGACCGCCCGCCAGCGCGAGAACAGCTTCCTCCAGACGTTCCGAAGGGGTGCGGCGAGTGGGGCGCGGGGTGCGCAGCGAACGGGTGGAACGGGGGAATTCAGCGCGCATTGGGCATCTCCAGCTTGTATTTGTTCATGAAATGTTCCACGCGTAGGATCATGCGGCGACGGGGTTCGCGGCCATTGCGCAGGTCATGCACCAGCCGCGGGTCACGCGCCGCCATCCGTCCGAACTTGCTGGCAGGCATGCCGGTGCTGCGCAGGAATTTCTCAATTTCACGGATAAGCACTTGGAACTCCCTGTTTCTCGAATCGCCCCGTAGGAACACCTATGAGGTCGCAGGAGAAATCCTACTTGTCTAGGAAAAATCTTTCATGTAGGAATGAGGAATGGTTAATAATCTCACACTCGATCCGGCCCGCGAAAGGCTGATGGATCTCGCCGAGCGGCGGGGCGTCAGCCTCGCCGCCCTGTCCAAGCTGATCGGCAGAAATGCCAGCTATCTTCAGCAGTTTATCCGCAAGGGAAGCCCGCGAAAGCTGGAGGAGACCGACCGCGCCACCCTCGCGCGCTTCTTCGGCGTGGGAGAGGATGAGCTGGGCGCGCCCGAGGTGGAGGATATTTCTCCCACACGTGCAAAACCCGCAGGAAAACTCCCGAATGCGCGGTCGGGCTGGGTCGATGTGCCGCGCCTTGCGCTGGGGGCCTCGGCAGGGCCGGGCGCAGTGGCCGAGGATGATGCACCGGTAGGTCATCTGCGGTTCGCGCAGGGCTGGCTGCGTGAGCTGGGCCTGACGCCGGGCGCGCTATCGGCGTTGAGCGTGGCAGGCGATTCGATGGAGCCGACCCTGCGCGACGGGGACGAGATTTTGGTCGCCCGAGCCGATTCGGACCCGGCGGGGCGGCTGCGCGACGGCATCCACGTGATTCGCCGCGATGGCGTGCTGCAGGTAAAGCGCCTGCAGTTCGGCACGGGGCAGGCGGCGGTGATTTCGGACAACCATGCCTATCCCTCGGACATGGCGGTGCCGCTGAACGAACTGGAGGTGCTGGGCCGCGTGGTCTGGAAGGGGGGCCGCGTCTAGCGGGCCGTTGCGTCTGGCTGGGAGGACGCGACCGGCGTGGGCCGCATCCCGCCATCGAACAGCAGCGCGAGCGGCCTGCTGCGTTCGATCACCAGCCACGCGCCATAGGATATCGCCAGTGTCAGCCCCATCACCGCCAGCGCCTTAATCAGCGGCGGGATCGGCACATATTGCCCGGCGAACACCAGCCCGCAGATCAGCGGCAGGTGGAACAGGTAGATCACGAAACTGGCCGCGGTGAAGCGCTGCACCGAGGGGATCGGCCGGTCGAACAGATGCGCCGCAAGGCTGATCAGCAATTGGGTCATCAGCAGCGCGGCAAACGTCTCGATAAAGCGGAACAGGGCAGGGTGGACCTGCTCCTTGGTGATGATGGCCAATGTCACCGCCACCACCGCAAGCACCGCCGTCAGATGCGAATAGCGCATCACCCGCGCCACCGCCTCGCGGCTGCGCTGAAGGAAGCACCCCATCGCGAACCAGGGCGCATAGATGATCGCCTGGTCAATGCGCAGGATCTGCTGGATCAGATTGGTGTTGAAGCCCCAGATATAGAACGCCTCCACCGCCAGCGCTTCCCACAGGCCGACGATGGTCGCCAGGATCAGCAGCGCCAGCACCATGTGCCGCCCCACCAGCCGGTCCGCCCACCCCGGCAGCCGCGCCTGCGCGAAATCGCGCTTCACCGCCGCCAGCAAGGCGACCGCGCAGCAGAAATACAGCAGCACGACGATGAACCATAAATGCCGCACCCAGTACCCGCCGGATTTCGACGAATTGTCGATCCAGCTCGACACCGCCTGCGCAAAGGGCAGGTTCGAGATTTCGCAGAACCAGTTCATCACCGGCACCAGCACGATGATCGAGGTCAGGAAGGGGATCGCCAGCCGCCGGAACCGCCCCTCAAGCCATGTGCCCGGCGCGCGCCGCGCCAGCAGCATCGCCGCGAAATAGCCCGCNATCAGGAAAAAGGCCGGCATGCGGAACAGGCTGATGAANCGCGCAAGNTCGATAAAGCCGGTNACGCCTTCGCCCGATTTCACGATCCATTGCCGCCCCACCATGTACGACAGCGCCACGTGATAGGGGATNCCCAGCAGCATCAGCANNGCGCGCAGNGTGTCCCAGAAATGCTCGCGCGGGGGGCGGGCGGCAGCGGGCGCAGCGNTGTCCGGCATGGTGNTGGCGCGGTTCATGATGCCTTTCATGGCCGGAATCANNCGCNCGTCAATGGGCGTTGCGGCTGCCCGGTTCNNNGCTNGCGGCTTGCATTACGNGCGCGCTCTGGCCATTTCACGACCCATGACCGATGCCCACACCACCGANGCCGCCACCCAGCCCGCCATGCGCGCCGCCATCCTGCCCGTCACNCCNCTTCAGCAGAATTGCTCGCTGATCTGGTGCACGAAGACGATGAAGGGCGCGCTCGTCGATCCCGGCGGCGATCTCGACAAGCTGAAATCGGGCGTCGCCAAATCCGGCGTCACGCTGGAAAAGATCCTGATCACCCACGGCCATCTCGACCATTGCGGAATGGCGGGCGTGCTGGCCAAGGAACTGGACCTGCCGATCGAGGGACCGGAAGAGGCCGACCGCTTCTGGATCGCGCGGCTGGACGACGACGCGGGCCGCTGGGGGGTCGAGGCGCAGGTGTTCGAACCCGACCGCTGGCTGAAGGACGGCGACACGGTGACGGTGGGCGAGCTTGAGCTCGACGTCGTGCATTGCCCCGGCCACACGCCGGGCCATGTCGTTTTCGTCCACCAGCCCAGCCGTTTCGCCTTTGTCGGCGACGTATTGTTCAAGGGCAGCATCGGCCGCACCGATTTCCCGATGAGCGACCACCAGAGCCTGATCGACGCGATCACGCAAAAGCTCTGGCCGCTGGGCGACGACATCACTTTCGTGCCCGGCCACGGCCCCGTCAGCACATTTGGCGCGGAACGACAGTCGAACCCCTTCGTTGCCGACATGGCCCTTAAACAATAGGGCACTCAAGCAATAGGGCACTGAAGCAATAGGGTTTCACGCCAACACCGGGGGGAATAGCTCGACCACATGGCGCTGCTGATCTTTTATATCGCTCTCGCGCTATGCGTGTCCTTTCTGTGCTCGATCCTCGAATCGTCGCTGCTGACTATCACGCCCTCGCAGGTGCGCACGTCGGAAGAGCAGGGCGCGAAATGGGCCGGGCGGCTCAAGCGGCTGAAGGACGATATCGAACGCCCGCTGGCCGCGATCCTGACGCTGAACACCATCGCCCACACCATGGGCGCGGCTGGCGCGGGCGCGCAATATGCCGCGCTCTACGGCAGCGGCGGAGAGGCGGTGTTCGCGGCCATACTGACGCTGGCGATCCTGGTGGTGACCGAAATCATCCCCAAGACTATCGGCGCCCGATATGCTCGTGCGCTGGCCCCATTCTCGGCGTGGATCCTGCCGATCATGATCAAGAGCCTTGCCCCGCTGGTCTGGGCCTCGCGCCAGCTGACCAAGATCATCACCATGGGCCGCGCCGCCGATATCCCGCAGCACCGCGAGGAAATCCTGGCTGTCGCCAGCCTGGGTCAGGCGTCGGGCCAGATCGACAGCAGCGAGGTTCGCTTCATGCAGAACATGCTGCAGCTGAACGCGCTCAAGGTGTCCGACGTGATGACGCCCCGCACGGTGGTGTTCACGCTCAGCCGCAAGACCAATTTGCAGGAAGCCGCCGACCGCATCCGCGAAGTGCCGTTCACCCGCATCCCCGTCTATGCGGAAAACAAGGACGAAATCGCGGGCTTCGTCATCAAGCACGAAGTGCTCTCGCTGCTGCTCGACGGCGGGAAGGGGCAGCACGGCATCGAATCGCTGATCCGCCCGCTGCCGCCCGTGCTAGACGAATCGACGGTCGACCGGCTGTTCCACCGCCTGATCTCGGAACATCACCACATCATGGCGGTGGTGGACGAATACGGCACCTTCCTCGGCCTCGTCACGCTCGAGGATGTGCTGGAGACGATCTTCGGCTTCGAGATCGTGGACGAGCTGGACGAGGTTCCCGACCTGCAGGAATATGCGCGCGAATTGTCGCGGCGCAGGGCCGCCCGCACCGGCTCGCCGCCGAGGCCGCGAGAGCCGCTGGAAGAGGGCGTGAAAAAAGGCATTTCTTAACGCGCTTGCTGCTGTCATGCGTCAATCGGCGGATATGCGGACCCAGGCCGCCGCGGGCGAGGGGAAGCGTGAAATGTTCGGGCTGTTCAAGCGAAAACTGGTGCCCGAAGGCCCGTTCGATTTCGATGATGAAATCCGGATCGAACGACCGGCGGACCATGTCTATCGCCTGCTCGACTGGTCGGACCCGCTCAATGCGCTGGCGGCGCAGGGCCACCGGCTGAGGGTTGGCGACGGACCGGGCGAATGGCGGCTGGTCATGACCGGGCTGGAGGATCACGAATATCTGATTGAGATTGTCGAGACCGAACCGGTGGTCCGATACGTCTTCGATTCCGCGCCAATCCCGATCATAGGCAGGCTGGAACGTGCCCGCGAGACCTATTCGCTCGAACCGATGGGCGGCGATGCCTGCCTGGTCCGGGTGAAGGTGACCGCGCATTTCCTCCCTCGTCTGACGGAGCGGCAATTGGCGCACGAGCAATGGATGATGGGGACGGCATGCCACAATGCCGTCGCGCGCCTCAAGATTCACGCCGAACAGGGGGCGGAGGCCGCGCGTGATGCCGAAATGAACGAATCGAACGGCTACAGGATCGAGGTGTGACCGGCCTCTCGTGCTGACGCGCGTCACAGCCCGGCCTTGCTTTTCGTGTCAGAATCGCTAAAGGGCGCGCCTTCGCCGCAAACTTGCGTCTTGCTCCCGGTGGGCCTTGCCGTCCGCCGCTGCTTGGCCTAGTGCGGCCCGCAAATATTGACCGATTTTTTAAACAGGTGCCGAAATGGCTGTTCCGAAGAGAAAAGTATCCCCGCATCGCCGTGGCAATCGCCGGGCGCACGATGCGCTCAAGCCCGCAGCGTTCCACGAATGCTCGAACTGCGGCGAACTGAAGCGTCCGCACAATCTGTGCGACGCATGCGGCCACTACAACGGCCGTGAAATCATAGCGGTTGGCCTGTAAAAGACCGACTGGCCGGAGAGTAGGATGAGTCTGCCGCGTATCGCCGTCGATGCGATGGGCGGCGACGAGGGCGTGCGCGTGATGGTCGAAGGCGCGGCGCTTGCCCGTCGCCGTCACGATCGTTTCAAGTTCCTGCTGGTCGGGGACGAGACGCGAATCAAGGCCGCCCTCGAAGATCATCCCAACATGCGCGGCGCGTCGGAGATTCTCCACGCGCCCGAAGTCGTCTCCGGCGAGGAAAAGCCCACGCAGGCGCTGCGCCGTGCGCGCAAGACCTCGATGGGCATGGCGATCGACGCGGTCAAGCGCGGCGATGCCGGCGCTGCCGTGTCGGCTGGCAACACCGGCGCGCTGATGGCGATGGCCAAGCTGTCGCTGCGCACCCTGCCGGGGATCGACCGGCCCGCTCTGGCCGCGCTGATGCCCACGCTGGGCGACACCGACATGGTCATGCTCGACCTGGGCGCGAACACCGAATGCGATGCCCGCAACCTGGTGCAGTTCGCGATCATGGGCGCGGCCTATTCGCGCATCGCGACGAACCTGCCCGAACCGCGCGTCCGCCTGCTGAACATCGGGACCGAGGAAACGAAGGGCACCGGCGTATTGCGTGAGGCGTCGGACACGCTGCGCGCGGCGCAGGAACAGCTGGCCTTCAGCTTCGGCGGCTTTACCGAGGCGGACAAGATCAACCGGGGCGAGACCGACGTGGTCGTCACCGACGGATTTTCGGGCAATATCGCGCTGAAAGCGGTCGAGGGCGCGGCGCGTTTCGTGACCGACCTGTTGAAAGAGGCGTTTCAGTCCTCGCTGCGTTCGAAGATCGGCTTCCTCGTCTCGCGCCCCGCGACCGAATTGCTCAAGCACCATCTCGATCCCAACAACCATAATGGTGCGGTCTTCCTCGGCCTCAACGGCGTGGTGGTGAAAAGCCACGGCAGCGCCAATGCGAAGGGCGTGGCCAATGCGGTCGCCGTGACCGCGCGGCTGCTGGAAGAAGACCTGATAGAGCGCATCAAGGCCGACCTTGCCGAAAGCGGTCTGGCCGCCAAGGCACGCACCCGCCGTCCATCGGCCAGCGCGGAAGAGGCATGAACATACCCAAGGGCATGATCCGGCGCAGCTGCGTCATCGGTTCCGGCTCGGCGCTGCCGAAGAGGCGCGTCACCAACGAGGAGCTGGCGAAGACCGTCGACACCAGCGATGAATGGATCCGCGAGCGCACCGGCATCGCCGCGCGCCATATCGCGGGCGAGGGCGAGACGACCGCCACGCTGGCCGCCGATGCCGCGCGCGGGGCGCTGGATGCGGCTGGCCTGACCGCGGCCGATATCTCGCTGATCATCGTGGCGACCGCCACACCCGACCAGACGTTCCCGTCCACCGCCAGCAAGGTGCAGGACCTGCTGGGCGCAAGCGGCGCCTATGCGTTCGATGTCGCGGCGGTGTGCTCGGGCTTTCTCTATGCGATCGCCACGGCGGATGCGCTGCTCAAGACGCCCGCGGGCGCGGCGGCTGGCGGCGTGCACCGCGCGCTGGTCATCGGGGCGGAGACTTTCAGCCGCATCCTCGACTGGGAAGACCGCGGCACCTGCGTTCTGTTCGGCGACGGCGCGGGCGCCATGGTGCTCGAAGCGCGCGACCTCCCCGAGGATCAGGCCGGCACCGCCCCCGGCATCATCGCCAGCCGCCTTCATACCGAGGGCGCGCATAACGAATTGCTCTATGTCGATGGCGGACCGTCCACCACCGGCACCGTCGGCAAGCTGCGGATGAAGGGGCGGGAAGTGTTCCGCCATGCGGTCACCAATCTCGCCGATGTCCTGCGCGAAGTCATGGAAGAAGGCGGCATCGCGGGCGAACAGCTCGACTGGGTGGTGCCGCATCAGGCCAATGTCCGCATCCTAGACGCGACCGCGAAGAAGCTGAACCTGCCGCCCGAAAAGGTGATCAAGACGGTGCACGAGCATGCCAATACATCGGCGGCCAGCGTCCCGCTCGCCTATGATGTGGCGGTCAAGGACGGGCGAATCCAGCCCGGTCAGCTGATCATGCTGGAGGCGATGGGCGGCGGATTCACCTGGGGCGCCTGCCTGCTGAGAAGCTGACAAAAGTGCCATATGTGTTCGAATCCATGCCCCGGACACCCCGAATCGGTCGCGCCCTAGCCAGATCGATGCACCGACTACCCTAAAAACCCCCGTTAAGTGGCTCTACAGTCCCGTTTTCGTTTGGAACGATGCGGCGTGTATGAAATAGTTTGCGAACACGTCTCGGGTCGCCCGCAACCGAGAGGGGGAAACAGGGGAATGTTGGATATGCGATCTGTCGGAACGCTGACCCGTGCCGATCTTGCCGATGTCATTCACCGCAAGGTGGGTCTTAGCCGCGCCGAATCGCTGGACATGGTCGAGAATATTCTGGGTCACATGTGCAATGCGATGGCGGACGGGGAAAATGTGAAGATCTCCGGCTTCGGCACATTTCTGCTTCGCGACAAGGGCGAACGGGTCGGGCGCAATCCCAAGACGGGCGTAGAGGTCCCCATCACCCCGCGCCGGGTGATGACCTTTCGCGCCAGCAAGATGCTGAAGGACAAGGTGAGCGGGCTGTAACGCCGCGCGCCTGCTTCAGGAACGGAGATTATTGTGACCGAAGCCGGCAACCTCTTCGACGACGACAAGCTCTTCGACGATGGAAAGGACGACGCCGCCTTCCGCACGATCGGAGAGGTGTCGAGCGCGCTGGGCATCAAGCCGCATGTGCTGCGCTATTGGGAAGAACAGTTCCCGATGCTGAAACCGGTCAAGCGCAGCGGACAGCGCCGCTATTACCGGCCCGAGGATATCGCGCTGCTGCAGACCATCGACCGGCTGCTCAACCGCGAAGGCTTTACCATCAAGGGCGCAGTGCGGGCGCTGAAATCGGGGCAGACGGGGGAGGAACCCGTTCCCGTGCCTGACGCCGCGCCCGATCCGCGGCTGGACCGCGGCGCACAACCCGAACTGGTGGCAAGGCTGCGGGCCATTCGCGCGACGCTGGCCGAGGCGCTCTAGACCGCTCCCGGCCTAATCAACAACCGGCACGCCCGGCGGGTAATAGGTGATCTCGAAGCGAAAGCCGTCGGGGTCCTTCATGAACAGCGCCGTCGCCCCTTTCAGCATCTGTATATCAGGCACTTCGAACCCGGCGTCCTGCATCCCCTGTCTTATGCCATGGACAGTATCCGCATCGGGCGCGCCAAAGCCGACATGGTTCACCCCCGCGCCATAGCGTTCGTAGGGTGACGTGCCCGGTTTCGCCTGAGCGAATTGCAGAAAGAAGCTGCCATTGCTCCAGATATGGGGCTTGTGCCTGCGAAAGCCCAGCAGCGGCAGCAGCGCGTCATACCACGCCATGCTGCGATCCAGCGACGACACCATGATCGTCAGATGGTCGGGCTGCAGCGGCGCGATTGCCGCCTTCTCCTGCATCAATAAAAATCCTGCGCCAAGGGCTCAGCTCGCCGGCTGGCCGATCAGGTCGATCAGCCGCGCCACCACATCCTCGGCCGGGCGCGGCTTGGGAATGATCGGCGCGTCGATTTCGCGCAGATGCTCGCCCACGCGGTCAAGGTCGCCCGTATGCAGGATAAAGGGAATCCCCTCTTTGGCGAGGCGCGTGGCCGTCGCCTGACAGGTGACGCCCCCGCCAAGGCTGACGTCAAGGATGGCGCCGACGATGTCGCTTTCCTCGATATGGGCAATCGCCTCTTCATTGCCGACCGCGGTCACGGCTTCATAGCCTGCGTCCTCGAACGCATATTGCAGGTCCATGGCGATGAACGGTTCGTCCTCGAGGACAAGGAACAGCTTCATTTGTTAAGATTATCCATTCGTAATCGGGATCAGGATGCGGGCCTTCAACCCGTCATGCTCCCATTCGGTTTCCAGCACGCCGCGCGAATGGCCCAACAGGGTGCGCGCAATGTCGAAACCGGTCCCATTCGATTCGGGAGGGCATTCGATGGCGGGGCCGCCGCGCTCGATCCACTCGATCTCAAGCGAGTTGCGCGAGAACTTGTCCTTCACATGCGCCCACGACACCTCGATCGTGCCGCCGGGGTGCGACAGGGCGCCATATTTGGTCGCATTGGTGGCCAGTTCGTGCAGCGTCAGCCCGATCGCGGAGATTGCATTGGGCTCGGTGCGGATGCCATTGCCCGTAAAGACGAACCGGTCGTTTTCGGGATCATAGGGCGCCAGCACCGCGCGGATCGCCTGCCCGACATGGATCGTGCCTAGCACCGCCTCGTCCAGCGTCGGCTCGTACGAACGGCCCAGCGCCTGCACGCGCTCGTTGATCTTGCGCGCGACATTCTTGGCATCCATCGAACGGCCGGTGATATTCACGATGCCGCCAATCACGGCGAACACGTTCTTCAGCCGGTGCGACACCTCGCGCGCCATCGCCTTGGCGTGGCGTTCGTCGGCGCGGGACTGGTGGATGTCGGTGACGTCCCACTGGCTGCCGAAGAAATATTTCAGCGTCCCCATCTCGTCATAGATCGGGCCAAGGTGCAGCGTGTTCCAGAAGGTCGACCCGTCCTTCCTGTAGTTCAGGATCTCGACCACCACGACTTCCTCGCTGCGGATGGCGTCGCGGATCTTGCCAACCTGCGCCTGGTCGGTGTCGGGCCCCTGCAGAAAGCGGCAATTGCGGCCGATGATCTCTTCGGCGCGATATCCGGTCAGCTGCTGGAACGCCTCGTTGCAAAAGACGATGGGATCGTCCTTCTGGTTCGGATCGGTCAGGCAGACCGCCATGCGGGTCTGCGCCATCGCCTGCTCGAACAGCAGCCCGCTTGCCCCCTCGAACGCGTTCGAGGGCGAATCGGGTGCATAGATCGCGCGGTGGGCCTGGTTCGATGATTTCAGACGTGTGCTGTCATCACTGGCATCCGACGTCACTCGATACTCCATCGTCATATCTGGGGGGCGATCGTTCGGACTTTGACGTTCGCGCCATGCGGGGAAAAATGGACCCATGCACAACAAGGCCGCACGGCTTGTTTGGTTCCTGTGTCCGAAGAGTCCGCCGCAGTCTAGCGCGCATATTCCGGGCCCAGTGCGGGGTCCAGATCGCGCGGCAGGGTCAGGGCCGTCAGCCGGCCCTGCGCACCCGGCAATTCGCTCCAGTCGGCGATATCCAGCTCGATCAGGGCAAAGGCGCCGGTGGGAAACTTGCGCTCGGCAATGGCGCGCAGCTCGTCCGCGGGATCGGCGGGGACCAGTTGCAGCAGCAGCTCCTCCAGCCCCGGATTATGCGCGACCAGCAGGAGCGTGTCGGCATCGCCGCCATGTTCGACCGCGCTGTCGATCAGCTGGTCGGGATCGGCGAGGTACAGCGACTTGAGGTCGACCCGCTCGACCGGCGCGCTGCGGCCCATCGCGTCCAGCACGATGTCGATCGTCTCCTGCGCGCGCACAGCGGCAGAGGCGATCACCCGGCCGAACGGCGGCTGGATGCGGGTCATCGAACGGCCAACGGCGGCGGCGGCGCGGCGGCCCTTGCCGTTCAGCCCGCGATCGTAATCGCGGCCCGATGGCTGGTGCTCCTCGGACTTGGCATGGCGCAGCAGGCCCAGGCGCTTCATGCGCTGTTCCCCGCTGTGGGCGCAGCATCGCTCAACCCTCTGGCTCCTCTTCGAATGTCACCGCTTCGTCAGAGGAAACACGTCCCTGCAATCTTTGTAAAGCGTCATCGAGTGTCAGCCGGTGCACAGGCGTCCCTTGGGGAAAGGCCGACAGCAGGCGCGAGGGGAACGCGGGCGACAGCACGACGAAGCGGCCCCGGTCGTCCTTGCTGCGGATCAGCCGCCCGAACGCCTGCGCGATGCGGGCGCGGACGATGGCATCGTCATAGGCCTGCCGGTTCGCATCGAACTGCTCCATATGCGCGGCGCGGCGCGCGCGGTGCAGGATCGAGGGCTTGGCCCAGGGCACCTGCTCCATCACCACCAGCCGCAGCGAATCGCCCGGCACGTCCACCCCGTCGCGCAAGGCATCGGTGCCCAAGAGCGAGGCGCGCGGATCGTCGCGGAAGATATCGACCAGTGTGCCGGTGTCGATCGGATCGACATGCTGCGCGTAGAGCGGCAGCCCGCCGCGCGCCAGCCGGTCGGCGATCCGCGCATGCACCGCGCGCAGGCGCCGGATCGCGGTGAACAGACCCAGCACGCCGCCCTGCGAAGCCTCTATCAGGCGGCCATAGGCGGCGGCCAACGCGCCGATATCGCCGCGCGGCACATCGGTCACGATCAGCACCTCGGCCTGGCTGGCATAATCGAACGGGCTGGCAGCCTCGGCCAGCTTTGGGGACAGCCCCAGATGCCCCGCGCCCGAGCGGGCCACCGCACGCGCCCAGTCGGGCTCGCGGCCCTCGTTTGCTTCCGCCCCATCGCCGCGGGAAGGGGCCGACCGGTCGCACAGGGTCGCGCTGGTCTGCATCACCCCGTGCGCGGGTTCCAGCACGGTGGCGGCAAAGGGCTTCATCGGGTCCAGCCAGCGGCGGTGCAGGCCGATGTCGAACTCGCGCGCTTCGGCGCGGTCGACCGCCAGCCAGTCGACGAAATCGGGATCGGCGGGGCCTCCCATTCGCGCCAGCAGCGCTTCCCACGCGGACAGGCTGTCGATCCGCCACGACATCGCATGGCGCGCGCCCTCGATCCGCTGACGGGTCTGGCCGTCCATCCAGTCGGGCGCATCCTCGCCGCTGGCGATCAGCGCGTCGAGCCGCGCCATCAGCTTCATCAGCGGCTGGCGCAACCGGGCCAGCGCATCGCGCGCTTCGCCCGCCGCCTCAAGGAATGGCCCGTCGAGATCGGCGGCCTCGGTCTCGATCCCGTATCCTGCTTCGCCGCTGCCGCTTTCGTCGCGGGCATGGGTCAGGCGGCGGACATGGGAGAGCAATATCTCGATCGCGCCCATCGGCTCGCCCTCGGCAATGCGGGCCAGCCAGCCGTCGGCGGGTAGCAGCATCGCGGCATCGCGCGCGTCGGATATGGCCTTGCCCGCCGCCTCGTCATAGCTCGCCACATCGGCCAGCCGCGCCGACAGCCCGCGCCGCCGCCCGCTGCGCGCCTGTCCCGCCTTCGTCTCCGGCCCCAGCACCCAGCGCCGCATCTCGATCGCCTCGGCCCCCGACAATTGCGCGGCGAAGGTCGAATCGGCTGCGTCGAACAGATGATGCCCCTCGTCGAACACGATGCGCGCAGGGCGGGCATTGGCGCCTTCGTCGCGGTGCTGCGCCCGTGCTGCATGCACCATGACCAGGGCATGATTGGCGATGACCAGATCGGCATGCGCGGAATCGCGCGCCGCGCGTTCGATGAAGCAGCGCTTGAAATGCGGGCACCCGGCATAGATGCCCTCGCCGCGCCGGTCGGTCAGAGCCGCCAGCCCGCGCTTGCGGAACAAGGTGGGCAGCCAGCCGGGAAGGTCCCCGCCGACCATGTCGCCATCCTCGGTAAAGGCCGCCCAGCGCGCCACCAGCTGCGCAAAGATCGCGGGCCGCCCGGTAAAGCCGCCGCCTTGCAATGCATCCTCAAGGTTCAGCAGGCACAGGTAATTGTCGCGCCCCTTGCGCACGACGACGGCGGGCGTCTCGCGCGTCGCCGCGTCATTCGGCCCGGACTCCGGCCACGCGCGGCGGCTCTCGCGGCGCAATTGGCGTTGCAGCGCCTTGGTATAGGTCGACACCCATACCGTTCCGCCCGATTGCTGCGACCACAGCGAGGCGGGGGCCAGATAGCCCAAAGTCTTGCCGACCCCCGTGCCCGCCTCGGCCAGCAGCATGTTGGGCTGGCCCCGCTCGCGGCGCGGTTCGAACACATGGGCGGCGGCGCGGGCATAGTCGCGCTGACCCTCGCGCCTTTCGGAGCCGTGACCGGTCAGCGCGTCCAGCCGGTCCGCCACCGCGCCGCCGTCCAGCACGGTATGCGCGGGCTGCGGGCGGGCAGGGCGCTCCTCCCATTCGGGCAGTTTCGAAAACACCCAGCGTTCGGCGCGTTCGGGCCGCTTCACATGCGGCAGCAGCAATTGCGCCCAGGGCCAGCGATGCCGCACCAGCGATTGCAGCACGCTCCACGCGCCCTCGCGCTCGGCCCAATCGCCCGCCTCACCCGGATTTCCTTCACAACGCGCAAACAGCGCGGCGGCGGCGCGGGCCAGCAGCAGCGGCACCTCGTCCTCGCTGGCGGGTTCGGGCAGGTTCAGCGCATGGGCCAGCCCGCGCGGCGTCGGCACCATGAAGCGCGCCGGATGGACGAAGGCGAACAGTTCCAGCAGGTCCAGCCCCGATAGCTCGGGATAGCCGAGGCGGCTGGCGACCAGCGGCGCGTTCAGCATCAGCAGCGGGGTTTCCGCCGCCGCCATGATCGCCTCGCCCCGCGAAAGCCCGCGCACCTTTCCATCGGGCGCGGCCAGCCAGCAACCCGAATGGCTGGCATGCAGCGCGGGAAGCGTCAGCGCCTGAATGTCGGTCGAATGGCTCTCGGGCATGGCCCGCAAGATAGGAAGCGCGGCACGAAAAGGGAACGGCTACGCGCCCCCTATTCCCCGTCAATCGCGTAGGGGGCCCGGCGGCTTCAGGCGACTTGCATGCCCACGCCGGGCGCGGAACCGGTCACTTCGCAGCAATCGCAGCGCTCGACGCTCAGCGTGACGAGCGCGGTCAATTGCGCATCGATGCGCTCGCCATGCTTGGGCTCCAGCGTGCGGCGCACCAGCCGCGATACGACCGATGGCGCATCCTTGCCCGCCTCGTCCTTGCGGTGGACAAAGCCCGATACGTGCATCCACTGGTGCATCAGATGGGCGGCATAGTTCACCGGATCGTCCACCATCATGCAGCGTTCCAGAAACCAGCGCGCGCTGAAGATTGGCAGCGTGCCGATGCGCGTCGCGCCGATCACGCCGCGTCCCGCGGTCGCGTCGGGCAGGTCTGCAATCTCTATCGACAGGTTCAGCGCATGATCGCCGCAATGGCCGGATTCGCGGCCCTGCACGATGCGGTCCCACACGCCGCCGCCGTTAAGCTCGCGTATCGTGCCGTGGCGTCCCTGCCAGCTTGCGCTGGAATATTCGGCCTGCCTGACCGACCCGCCGAAACCGGGGGCCTGCACGGCCTCTCTCAGCAGGGCGACGGACTCGCGGATGAATTCGATTTCGGCGGGCGAAGCGCCGATGGCGTCATGTAGGATTACCGATACGGTCATACAGGCTCCAACGCAGGCCTTGAAAATTGTTTCCGGACCGAGTGGCAGCAACGATCCTGTGCTGCCATGCTTAGGCCCGATCCGCGAATATCGGCTTAACGCGGGGTTCGGGAAATATTCATGTCGGCGGCGTTCCCGATCAGGACAATTTCTTCATTGCCGCGCGTCAGCACCAATTCCCCTTGTAGCCGCGCCAGCGCTCGGCCAGCCCCTCGTCAATCAGTATCTCGCCAAGGCTCTGCCCGCCGCGCGTGACCCGCCGTAGCAGGCGGCCATAGCGGTCGGTATCTTCCGGCCCCGATTCCAGAGAGAACGGCCCTGCGTTCAGCAATTCGGTCAGCCGCGCGGTCGCCTGCTTGCCCAGCGCATATTCGCGGTCGCAACCGGGCGATGACGTTTCGGGCGTATTGATGTCGAGGATGCGGATCTTGTCGCCCGCCAGCCAGAACGTGTCGCCATCGACCACGCAGTTGACGCGGCTTGGCCCGTCGCAGCTGGTAAATCGTGCCGACAGCGTATCGCTGGCCGATGCTTGCGGGGCGGCCAGTTTTTCCGGCGCATCGGGTTCGAGGATATCGCCGCCAAAACGCAGGGTGACGCCCATCCCGATCAGGAAGACGGAGGCGGCAAGGACGATGAAACCGGTGGTGCGCATGGGAGAAGGGGACTTTGACTTGCATCGCGGGGAACGACGGAACGGGATAATTTTGCCCCGCCTGTCACGCAGCTCTGCGGCGCGAAAGGGTTTCCTTAAACTCATGAACAGCGATTTACGCCGCCAGAATTAAAGTCCGGTTTCGCGTCGCCCTTTCGCGCAAATCGGCCAGCGTAAAGCGCCGATGACCGGCCGCCTCGGCGCATTCCTCCGCCTCGGGGCGCAGCGACGCGGCCCATGACTGCGCCAGCCAGCCCAGCTTTTCCAGCTTCGTCGTATGCGCGCGGTGGTCCCATGCGTGGGTGCCCGCCGCCTCGACCTTGCGGGCGATGCCGCCGTATATGCCGGTCGCGGCCAGCACGGCCCAGCGGTGCCGGAACCGCAGCCGCGCCGCGCCGATCCGGGCCGAAGCCTCATGCGCGCGGGCGATGGCGCAGGCCTCGCCGACCAGTTCGACCAGCTGATTGCGGTACATCGGCTTCATGTGCTGGCCGGGCGGAATATCGGCCTCGACCAGCCATTCGACGGGAAGATAGCAGCGCCCCGCCGCGTCATCCTCCCACACGTCGCGCACGATATTGGCCAGCTGGAATGCCAGGCCCAGATCGCAGGCGCGCTCCAGCGTATCCTCGTCATCGGGCGACACGCCCATCACCAGCGCCATCATCACGCCGACCGCGCCCGCGACGTGATAGCAATATTCCATCATGTCGCCCTCGCTGCGGGGGCGCCAGTCGGCGGCGTCGAGCACGAAGCCCGCGATCACGTCGTCGCAGTGCTGCTGCGTGATGCCGCATTCGCGCGCGACCAGCCCCAGCCCGTCGAACGAGGGATCGCCCGTCGGCTGTCCCGCCAGTGCCTGCGCGGTGCGGCTGCGCAGCAGGGCGACGCGTTCCTTCGCGCCTTCCTGCGATCCCAGTTCGCCTCCCATGTCCTGCGCATCGGCCAGATCATCGCAGGCGCGGCACCATGCATAGAGCAGCCAGACCTTTTCGCGCGTTTCGCGGTCGAACAGGCGGCTGGAGGCGGAAAAGCTTTTCGACCCCTTGCCGATCGCGCGCTGGGCATGCGCGACCAGTTCGGTGCGAGACAGGCCGCCGTGCGAATAATCGGCAGGCATGAAAATCAGCGCCGCGCCAGATCGGTCAGCATCAGCCGCGCCGTCGCCCGCGCGCTGCCGACGACGCCGGGAATGCCCGCGCCCGGATGCGTGCCCGCGCCGGTGAAATACAGGTTCGTGATCTCGTCGTCGCGGTTGTGCGTGCGGAAGAACGCGCTCTGCGTCAGGATTGGCTCAAGGCTGAACGCGCTGCCCAGATGGGCGTTGAGGTCGTGGGTGAAGTCGAACGGCGTATAGTGGAACTTGGTCACGATCCGGTCGTGCAGATCGGGGATCAGGCGCTTGGCCACCTCGTCCAGAATGCGCTTTTCCAGATCCTCTCCGGCCGCGTTCCAGTCCACCGGCAGCTTGCCGCGATGCGCGACGGGGACCAGCGCATAGAAAGTCGAATGACCCTCGGGCGCCATGCCGTCGTCGCTGGCGCTGGGATGGTGCAGATAGACCGAGAAGTCGCGCGGCAGCACGCCATGCTTGTAGATGTCGTCGAGCAGCCCCTTATAGCGCGGGCCGAACAGGATCATGTGGTGCGGAATGTCGGGGAAGGTGCCCTTCACGCCGAAATGCACCACAAACAGGCTGGGCGAATACCGCTTCTTGGTCAGCTTCGACGCCACCTGCGGCCCGCGCCGGTTGCCGGTCAGCAGGTCGCGGTAGCTGTGCATCACGTCGGCATTGCTGGCGACCGCGTCGAAATTCTCATGCCAGCCGCTGGCGCAGGTGATGCCGGTGGCCTTGTTGCCCGCGGTCTCGATCGCGACGACCGGATCGCCCAGCCGGACGGTGCCGCCCAGCCTTTCGAAATGCTTCACCATCCCCGCGACCAGCCGGTTGGTGCCGCCCTTGGCCCACCACACGCCGCCGTCCTTCTCCAGCTTGTGGATCAGCGCATAGATCGAACTGGTCGACATCGGATTGCCGCCCACCAGCAGCGTATGAAAGCTCAGCGCCTCGCGCAGCTTCTCGTCCGAGATGAAGCTGGACACCATCGAATAGACCGACCGCCACGCTTGGTACTTGGCCAGCGCGGGCGCGGCCTTCAGCATCGACTTGAAGTCGAGGAACGGCACATGGCCCAGCTTCACATAGCCTTCGCGCCACACGCCTTCGGAATATTGCAGGAATTCCTCGTAGCCCGCGAGGTCGTCGGGGTTCAGCTTCGCGATCTCGCGCGCCAGTTTCGCATTGTCGTTCGAATAGTCGAAATTGGTCCCGTCCTCCCAGTTGAGGCGGTAGAACGGCGTCACCGGGACCAGCTCGACATCCTCGTCCATGTCGTGATCGGTCAGCTTCCACAAGGCGCGCAGGCAATCGGGATCGGTGATGACGGTGGGACCGGCGTCGAAGGTGAAACCGTCGCGCTCCCAGAAATAGGCGCGGCCGCCGGGCTTGTCGCGCCCTTCGATCAGCGTGGTTTCTATGCCCGAGGCCTGAAGCCGGATCGCCAGTGCAAGCCCGCCGAACCCGGCGCCGATGACGGCGGCGGGACGCGGTCGGGATTTCGTTTCGGAAGTCATCGATTATCCTTGAGGAAGGGCGGAACGGAAACGCCCGCAAGCACCATGGCCGCTTTCGTTAGGGGAACAGGCGGGCGGCCCGCAAGCACGCGCGCCATGTCGGCAGGCGTGCTGCCGCCTGCATAGAAACGCTCTATCAGCCCCTCGTCGAGGCGGTAGAAACGCTGCAGCACGCGATATCGCTCGCCCGGCTGGGCGGCGCTGAACAGCAGGGCCGCCAGCAGGCGATAGAACCGCCCGCCCCGCCAATGTTCCTGCGCATACGCGCGCGAGGCGGCGGCGATGGCGGTGCCGTCCAGATCGGGCAGGGCCGCGATATGCGCGGCAAAGCGCACCGCATCGGGCAGGGAATAGCTGGTCAGCGGCTGGAACAACCCGGCGCGCACGCCCGCCAGCGCGACACCCGGCGGATGGCCGCGCCACAGCGCATCGAAATCGCCGCCGGTGACGACGGGCAGCACGCCCGTCTCCTCGCGCGAGATGTCCGTCACCTGCCAGCCGTGCGCCGCCGCATAATCCGCGATCCGCCCCGCCATCGCATCGCGGTCGAGCGCAGGGGCGTCGGCGTAATAGGTATCCTCGACGAACAAAGTGGTGGGCCCGAACGGCAGCACATAGACGAAGCGATATCCGTCATGCTGCTCTACGCTGGCATCCATCACCACCGGCCGGGTCAGCCCGTGCGGCTGTGCAAGCTCCAGCATCTGGCCGGTGAATTTCTGCCACCCGCCCTTGAGCACGCCCATGTGCGAAGGCCCGATCCCGCGCGCGTCGATCACCGCGCGTGCCGCGATCCGCGTGCCGCCCTTAAGGTCCAGCCCGGCGGCATCCAGCGCGGCCACCGGGGCGCCCGTCATCACCGCGCCATCGGGCAGCGCCGCATCGACCGCCTGCGCCAGCCGTTCCGAGGTGATCGAGCGGTAGGACGTCGGCAGCGTCCGGCGATATTCGGGAAAGGCAACCTCATAGCCCGCATCCCAGCGCGCCGCGATCAGCGGCTCGACCAGTGGGCGGTCGGCGGGGGCGATGTCGGTGGCGAAGAACGACCAGACGTGATGCCCGCCGATGGCCGGCCCGCCCTCGACCAGCGCGACCGAGACGTCGGGCCGCCGCGCCCGCAGGGCCAGCGCGATCATCGCTCCCGAAAGCCCGCCGCCGGCGATGGCGATGTCGAATTGCTGCGTACCCATTGACCGCCTGCCTACAGGCAGATCGCGCCGCCAGCCATAGCGAACTGGCCGTCGGAGCGATTGCCCTTAGGAACGGGTAGACGTTTCCGGCCTGCAAGGGGCCGGAAAAGCCGCCAGAACCCTCCGACCTGCCCGACCCGCCGACCTGCCCGAACCCGCCGACGCGTCAGAATCCAAACGTCGCCGCCACGCGCCCGCCGACCTGCTTGCTGCCGGTGTCGCCGGTGACGCCCGCCGAGACATACACCCCGTCGTTGACCCGGCCCGCAAGCGAACCGGCAAAGCCCTGCTGGCCGCCCCATGTCGCCGCCGAGACGGTCATCGACACCGACTTGCCCGGCACGATCGCGGTGCCGCCCAGCGCCATCGCCGCCGCGACCCCGCCGCTCGACCGTTCGTCCAGCTCGTCGAGGTTGAATTCCAGCGCATCGACCCGGCCGTCCAGCACGTCGACCCGTCCGGTCAGCGCCTCGAACTGCGCGTCGCTGACCGCCGCGACATATTGCATCTGGCTCGCCAGCGAAGCGACCTGCTGCCCCGATGCGAGGGCCCCGCCGCGGCCCAGCGTGCCGGTCTCGTCCACCGTCACGCTGTAAAGCGGCCCCGCCTGCGCCGCCGTGCTGGCATTGATGTCGCCGACCTTCACCGAAGACCCCGCGCCGCCCAGCGCCACCTGGTTGCCCGCGGTCGTCTTCGCCTCGTAACCCACGGCAGTGGAATTGTTGTACGCCGCCGAGGCCGAGGTCCCGATCGCCGTCGCCGCCTGACCGCTGGCCACGGCCTGCGTGCCGATCGCCGTCGCCCGCCCGCTGGAGGCATTGGCCTCATAACCGATCGCCGTGGCCAGCACCCCGGCAGCCGAAGTCCTGACACCCGCCGCAAAGGAATCGCGACCGCTGGCGCGCGTCAGCGTCCCGATGGCGGCAGAACGAAGCCCGGTCGCCTGCGCATTGAAACCCTGCGCCGCGGCATAGTCGGCTGCGGCATAGGCTCCGTTGCCGACGGCTGAACTTGATCTGCCTGCGGCAACCGCTTGATGTCCCGAAGCAGAGGCGGATGCAGCGGTCGCCTTGGCGCCAACACCCAGTGCCAAGGCGTTAGAGGCTTGGGAGATGCTATCCCTACCAACTGCGATCGAATTGAGATGCACTGCCTTTGCGTCCGCCCCGATGGCAGTGGCGTAGCCACTGTCAGCCGTTGCGCCATAGCCTGCGGCAAGCGCGAACGCCCCCTGCGCAAGGCTCATCGCGCCGAAGGCCGATGCCGTGTCGGAAGCAGAAGCCGCGCTGCCGATTGCCGTTGAAAATTGCGAGGATGCTGCGGCGGAGGACCCGAGCGCCACACCGTTGGGGCCTGCGGTCGCGCGCCGCCCTATCGCGATGCTATCGTCGTTCTGCGCCACGGAATAGGACCCTATGGCAATCGAGCCTGCTCCGGCCGCGTCGGATGAGTATCCGATTGCTGTCGCATGGTCGGCCGGGTCATCCGAATAATAGGGGGTCCTGGCATTGGCCTGTCCGCCGATCGCGATTGCGCCGGGTCCGAACGCATAGCTTTCCGTACCGAAAGCAAGGGCGTCGTCCCCGCTGGACCACGCGCCGGTACCTACGTCCACGCCCCGGTCACCCTCCGAATAGGAACTCCCGATCGCGATACCGGAATCCGCCTCGACCGCCGCCTGGAAACCGATGGCGACGGCCTGTTTATTGGCGGCATATGCCTGATGACCCATAGCCACGGACGATGCTGCGTCTGACACGGATCCGGCACCGAGCGCGATCGACCCGCCCCCTTGCGCCGAGGCCAGTTCGCCCAGGGCGATCGCATCCTCGCCCCCTGCCGTGGCACCGGCCCCTGCCGAATTGACGTCGAGATAGGTCAGGACTTGGCCGACGGTCGGATCGGCACTGCCGGTGGCGATGGCGTTTTCCAGCTGCTGCAAGGTCACAGCATCGGTCGCATCCACGCCGTCGGCAAGATTGGAAATTCGCCGCTTGATGGTGCTGCTGCCGACCGAAACGGTGAAATCAGTCAATGTGACCGAGCCGGTGCCGAGTGCAACGCTGTGCTGTGAGTAGGAGGTGGATCCGGCCCCGATCGCGACCGACCCATTTTGCAGGGCGTCCGCCCCCGCGCCGAGCGCTATCGACATGTCGCCGCTGGCATTGGACCGGCTTGTCCTGATCGATGCGCCGCTGTCGTCATAAAAGCCGCCAATCGCGATGGCGGCCTCTCCGCTGCTCGAACTGAAGCCTATAGCGACGCCGTATCGATCTGCGCTTCCACTGCCGATCGCGACGCCCGAAGACCCTGCAACGATGCCCCTGCCGATCGCAACCGAGCTGCTTCCGTTGGACTTGGCGGCACTGCCGATTGAAATGCTGTTCGAATAAACCGCCTGGGCTCCAGCGCCGACCGCAACGGACCGCGATCCCCCCGCATCGGCGCCGTCGCCGACGGCAGCAGACTGGTAACCGGCTGTAGAGCCGTTGCCAACCGCGGTGCCTTCGAAACCGGCGACTGCGCCCGCACCGCATTCCAGCCCGTCGTCGGCGGTGCCCGATATGCCGTCAGTGCCAGGACTCGCATTACACTCCGGCGTCTCATCCGCCGCCGCCATTCCCGGCGAAAGCGCACAACACGCAGCGATGGCGAGCGCGGACGCGCCCGTCAGACGAGTGACGATGAACATGGATGTACCCCCGTGCAACCGGGGCCGTCCCGACGACCCCCCCTTCGTCTGGCTAATCCGGCAACAGGCTGCTTACAATCGAAACTTTCGTGCTAGACCCTTTGGGCGCAGCCCCCGCATTCGCGGCCGGGGATCAGCGTCCCTGAAAGAACATATTGATCGTAAGCCTGCCTTGGCGGGGATCGTCCGACAGCGCCGCCGGGTCCGGGATCACGCCCGAATGCAGCACCTGTCCGCGATAGAGGATCAGCCGGTCGGGCCGCGCCTCTACCTCGTGCAGCATTTCATAGGCGTCGCTGTCGCCGTGGCAATATCGCGGCGGCGGCGGGCCGTACTCGCGTGCATCCTCCTTCAGCGCGGCGGCGAAGGCATCCATGCGTTCTGGCGTGATCGACTCGAACCCCGTGCGGCGGTGGCGGTAGAACGCGGTGCCGCCGCTTTGCGGACCGCAGAGGTAATGCATCAATGCGATAAGCCCGGGGCCGCCGTGATCGTGATGCGGCACGCGCTGGTCGGGCGAGAGATCGCCGGGCGCCCGCGTCACCAGCGAAAAGGCGGCCGCCTCGCAGTGCAGGGAGCGCTGCAGGCCGAACGCGCGGTGCATCACATCGACCAGCAGGTCGCGCCGCAGGTCAAGATAGGCGGGGTCCGCGGGTGCGCGCAGTCCCGGATAATAGGCGCCCGCCGGGGCATAATGCGCCGCCGCGCCCGCTTCGCGCAGGGCGGCAAGCTGGCCGCTGAAATCGTCGATGACGACCAGCGGCTGGCCTTCGCGGCCAAGGCGGCGCAGCTCGACTCTGGCTTTCGGGCGGGGCGTGGACATCGAATGCGGGGTGGCGAATGCGCGCGGCGCTGTCAAACCATCGGCTCCGCCGCACATCGCCCCTGCTAAACATCTCCTTTGCTGGACAGGGCGCAAGCGAGTGCGTAGAGTCGTTGCATACCCCGGGGAGCCTGCTGTGGCTGAGAGGTGGGCGTAGCGGCCCGCGACCCGTTGAACCTGAACCCGTTAGCACGGGCGGAGGGAAGGGCGTTCATGCGGACCAATCCCGCGCTCTCCCCTTCCTCCGCAAAAAAGAGGGCCAACCGCGCCCCATCGAGGAAGGAAGCTTTCAATGGCGGACATCAACAGCAAGCTGGAAATCGGCGTCACCACCGGCCCCATTCGCGGATCGAAGAAGGTGCATGTGGCTGCGAAATCGGGCAGCGGCGTGCGCGTCGCCATGCGCGAGATTTCGCTGGAAGGCGGCGAGGACCCGGTCCGCGTCTATGACACCAGCGGGCCCTATACCGACACGAACGCTACCATCGACATTCAGGCGGGCCTGCCGCAACTGCGCCGCGACTGGATCATGGGCCGCGGCGATGTCGAGGAATATGACGCGCGCGAGATCAAGCCCGAGGACAATGGCCAATTGGGCCCCGACCGCAGCGGCGGCGTGCCCCCGTTCCCCAAGGTGGTGAAGCGCCCGCTGCGCGCCAAGGCGGGCCAGAACGTCAGCCAGATGCACTATGCGCGGCAGGGCATCATCACCCCCGAAATGGAATATGTGGCCGAGCGCGAGAATCTGGGCCGCGAATACATCCGCCGCGAGATCGAGGGCAATTCGTGGGGCGCGGCGATCCCCGAATATGTCACTCCCGAATTCGTGCGTGACGAGGTTGCGCGCGGCCGCGCGATCATCCCCAACAACATCAACCATCCCGAGACCGAGCCGATGGCGATCGGTCGCAATTTCCTCGTCAAGATCAACGCCAATATCGGCAATAGCGCCGTGGCGTCCGACGTGGCGAGCGAAGTCGACAAGATGGTCTGGTCGATCCGCTGGGGCGCGGACACCGTCATGGACCTGTCGACGGGCCGCAACATCCACGACACGCGCGAATGGATCATCCGCAACTCGCCCGTGCCGATCGGCACCGTGCCGATCTATCAGGCGCTGGAAAAGGTCGGCGGCATCGCCGAAGAGCTGACGTGGGACGTCTTCCGCGACACGCTGATCGAACAGGCCGAGCAGGGCGTCGACTATTTCACCATCCACGCGGGCGTGCGCCTGCCTTACGTGCCGCTGGCCGCCAAGCGCGTGACCGGCATCGTGTCGCGCGGCGGTTCGATCATGGCGAAATGGTGCCTCGCGCACCACAAGGAGAGCTTTCTCTACGAGAATTTCGACGAGATCACCGAGATCTGCAAGGCATACGACATCGCCTATTCGCTGGGCGACGGCCTGCGCCCCGGCAGCATCGCCGACGCCAATGACGAGGCGCAGTTCGCAGAACTCTACACTTTGGGCGAGCTGACCAAGCGCGCCTGGAAGGAAGACGTGCAGGTCATGATCGAAGGCCCCGGCCACGTGCCGATGCACAAGATCAAGGAGAACATGGACAAGCAGCTGGAAGCCTGCGGCGAGGCCCCGTTCTACACGCTCGGGCCCCTGGTCACCGACATCGCGCCCGGCTACGACCACATCACCAGCGGCATCGGCGCGGCGCAGATCGGTTGGTACGGCACGGCGATGCTCTGCTATGTCACGCCCAAGGAGCACCTCGGCCTGCCCGACCGCGACGACGTGAAGGTCGGCGTGGTCACCTACAAGCTGGCCGCCCACGCGGCGGATCTGGCCAAGGGCCACCCGGCGGCGCAGGTGCGCGACGATGCCTTAAGCAAAGCACGGTTCGAATTCCGCTGGCGCGACCAGTTCAACCTTTCGCTCGATCCCGATACGGCAGAGCAATACCACGACCAGACGCTTCCGGCCGAAGGCGCCAAGACCGCGCATTTCTGCTCGATGTGCGGACCCAAGTTCTGCTCCATGAAGATCAGCCAGGAAGTGCGCGAATTCGCCGCCAAGCAGAATTCCGAAAGCTTCCTCGCCAGCGAGAACCTGAAGGGCGAAACCCCGCCCGCCGAGCGCAAGAGCGCCGAGGAAGGCATGGAGGAAATGGCCGAGAAATACCGCGACGGCGGCGACCTCTACGTCCCGGCCAAGGACTGATCGCCTTGCCCTGATGACATGACCGGTGCAGTCTCCCCTTTTTCAGGGGGAGACTGTCCATGTCGCGTGCGTTTCTGTCGGTTGCCGCACTGGCGCTGATGTTCACTGCCACCTCCGCCGCATCGGCTCAGGACGCCAAACAGACCATCATGCCCGAGGACCCCGACGCGCTCGCGTTCCAGCAGGCGGTGGGCTACTCGGACGCGGTTATCGCCGGCGATCTGGTGATCCTGTCGGGTGTGGTCGCCGGGCCCGCGGACGGCGATGAGGGCATGGAGCCCGGTTTCGCCCGCGCCTTCGACAAGATCACGCGCACACTGGAACGCGCGGGTCTCGGCTGGGACGATGTGGTCGAGATCCAGACCTTCCACACCGATCTCCCCGCCCAGATCGAGACATTTGCCGACGTCAAGAACCGCTACGTCAAGGCGCCCTTTCCGGCATGGACCGCCATCGGCATCACCGCGCTGTACGAACCGAGCGCGCTGGTCGAGATCAAGGTCACCGCTTACCGGGGCGATCGGGCCGAATAGGGGAGAGCAGGGCGCATGGCCGAGACAAGCACGATCACCGCCGACGCGGCGCTGGACGAGGAACGCGAACGCCGCAGCCTGCCGCGCATCGGGCTGGTGCTGACCGCGCTCTATGTCGCGGGGCTGGTGATCTATCTGTGGGCGCAGGGGCAGAACCCCGCCAGCCTCGACCTCAACGAACTGGGCGATTTTCTCGGCGGGGTATCCAGCCCGCTGGCGTTCCTGTGGCTGGTGCTGGGCTTCTTTCAGCAGGGGCGCGAGATTCGCCTCTCGAACAAGGCGCTCAAGCTGCAGGCCGCCGAAATGCGCCGCTCGGTCGACGAGCACCGGCGGCTGGCAGGCGGCGGCGAATGAGCGAGACCGAACGCAACCGCGCGCTGATCACGCAGGCGTTCGCAGGGCTGGAACACGGCGACCCCTCCGCCTTCATCCCGCTGTTCGCCCCCGACATCGCATGGCGCGTCATGGGCTCTAGCGCATGGTCGAAACGCGCCTTCGGCCTCGCCGATGTGGAGCGCGACCTCGTCGGTCCGCTGTTCGCGCGCTTTGCCGGACCCTATCGCAATATCCCCGAACTGATCATGGCTGACGAAGACCGCGTTGTCGTGCTGGCCAAGGGTCATGCCGAAACGATGGAGGGGCGCACCTATGCCAACGATTATTGCTTCGTCTTTCGCCTGCGGGACGGGATGATCGCCGAAGTGCGCGAATATATGGACACGATCCTCGCCGACGAAGTGCTGGGCCGCTGACACGCCCGACTAGCCAGCGCGGCGCGATGCGCGCATAGGGGCGCGCATGGCCGATCTCTATCTCAAGAACCTCGAATCCGAACGCCGCCAGCTGTGGGCGACCTGCCGCCTGAAGGGGCTGCCCAAGGATTCGCCCGAACGTCAGCGCATCGCCCAGATCGACGAGGCGATCGCCGCGCACAAGGCGAAATAGGCGCGGGCGGCGCTGCCCGGCGGAGCGACCCGCCGGACGCCGCGCCGATCATCCGTTCTTCAAATTCTCCAGCCCCTTGATCCCGCCCGGCTTCAGGCTGGGCTGCGAGGCGTTCGTCTTGGGTGCCTTTTCGGCCTTGGGTTTGCGGATTTCCTTGTTCGACTTGCGTTGGCCCTTGGCCATGTCCGTTCCAATCAGGGCGGAATGCCCCGCCTGCATCATAGCGGTAACCGCCGATAACATGGCACGAATTCGCTCCGTGCCGAACGAGAGCCCCGTTCAGCCCGGCATCCGCGACAGCGCTACCAACACCCGGTCCAGCGCCTGCAGGAAGTTCGACCGGTCCGCCTTGCCGAACGGCGGAGGCCCGCCGGTCACCCCGTCCATGCCCGAGCGCAGATCAGCCATGATCGCGCGCATCGCGACCGCGCTGCCGATCCCGGCCTTGTCGAATATCTTGCCGTTGTGCGCCAGCACCTTCGCGCCCGCCTTCAGGCAGCGGTCGGCCAGCAATATATCGGCGGTCACGACCACGCAGCGCGGAGACACGTGCGCCGCTTCCTCGGCGATCCAGTCGTCGGCGGCGTCGAAACCATCACCCACCACCACGCGGTGGATGCGCGGATCTTGCGGAATGCGGAACGCGGCATTGCTGACGACGAACACCTCGGCGCGGTATCGCGCGGCGACGCGGTAGATCTCGTCCTTCACCGGACAGGCATCGGCATCGACAAGGATCGTCAGGGGCGCAGATCGGTCATTCATCGTGCGGGCTTAGGCGAACCGACCGCAGGACGCCAAGCCCCGTGCCTCAGCGCAGCAATTCGCGCGCCAGCACGCCCAGCCCGCGCTGCAAGTCGCGCAGGTCCAGCGCCGCGGCGCTCGTTTCGGCCAGCGCACTGCCGGTCAGCGCCGGGATATGGACGAACAAGGCGCGCGTCTCCGCGCCCGCCTCGTCCAGCGCTGCCAGCGCATGGTAATAGAGATGGTTGCACACATAGCCGCCCGCATCGTCCGACGGCGCGCAGGCCAGCCCGGCGCGCTCCACCGCGGCGCACAGTTCGCCAATGTCGCAGCGCGCGGGCAGATGGTGTAGTGGATCGGCGCTATCAGGCGGCGCCGCGCCGCCCGCATCGGGAAGCGTGGCGGTGCAGGCATTGCTGGCGCGGCTTTCCAGCACCAGCCCTGCGGCCCGCGCGCTGTAGCCGGTCATGATCAAAACGCGCGGCGGCCTGCTCAGAACCGCTCTCAGCGCGGCAGGCGCATCGCCATAGCGCGTCGGCACGATCACCGCCTCCGCCCCCTGCAGAACCGGATCGCCGCATGCCTCCAGCGAGCGCACCAGCATCTCGGTCGGGTTTTCGGCCACGCCGGGAAAGGGTTCGAAACCGGTGATGACAAGCTGCGATGTCATGCCTGCCGTTCTCCTGTGGGTCGTATGGCGCGCGGCTAAAACACTGTCCTACACGCGCGGATAATGTCAGCCCGAAGGCATGATCAGCACCGCCGCCAGACCGATTTTCCCCGCACCCCCGCGGTGTCACCTTTGGGCCGCAACCCCGCGGAAATCCGCGGCTGGCGACAGGGTGACAGCGCCTGTAGGACGTGTCACCTTTGTCACCTTTCGCGCATGCCGATCAGGCGGAGAATTCGGTCGCCAGCGTGATCTCGCAGTTCAGCAGCTTGGAAATCGGGCAGTTCGCCTTGGCCTCGGCGGCCAGCTTCTCGAACTCGGCCTTGTCCATGCCCGGGACCTTGGCCTTCATCGTCAGTGCGCTCTTGGTCACGGTAAAGCCGTCACCGTCCTTTTCCAGCGTCACGTCGCAGCTGGTGTCGAGCGTGCCGTCGGTATGCCCCGCCTTGGCCAGCGCAAAGCTGGTCGCCATGGTGAAGCAGCTCGCATGGCCGGCGGCGATCATTTCCTCCGGATTGGTGCCGGGGCCCGATTCGAAGCGGCTGTTGAAGCCATAGGGCGCATCGAGCGCGCCGGATTTGGTGGCGACATGGCCCTTGCCATCCTTGCCAAGGCCTTCGTAGCGGGCGGTTGCACTGTTCACGGTCATTGCGGGGTTCCTTCCAGACGGGATGTCCTGTGTCCGAACAGCGCGCGAGCGCGGCCGATGTTCCGGCGCCCGGGTTTCCGGTCCAGCCCGATAGCGCTTGTGTACCGGGCGGTTGAGGCGGATAAGCGCCGCATCCATGCACGCCCCAAGGCTGGCATGCCCTCGTTCCCCGAAATCAAGGACAATGCGCGCCATGCCCACCAAAACCACGACCAATCCGCTCGTGCCGTTCGGACAAATGCCCTTCGGACAGATAATGGATCCGATGGCGATGTCGCGCCTTGCGTTCGACTGGTGGAAGCTGTGCTTCGATTCGACACAGGTGATCGCGCTGCGTTCGATGCGGATGATGCAGGGCGGCGCGCTGGCCCAGCACGAGGCGGTGCGCATGGTGTCGGAAAAATGGGAAACCGCCACGCTGGTGGTGATGAATGCCTCGTCCGGCAAGGGTGGCACCACGCCCGAGGCGCTGATGCGCGGCGCGATGCAGCGCTATCAGACGAAGGTGTCGTCGAACCGCAGGCGTCTGACGCGCTGACCCTGCTATCCCACCGCCGCGTGCCGGTGGGTCAGCATGTCCAGCAAGCGGATCTCGCCGCGCCATGCGCGTTCGTGGAAAAAGAACACCACCGCGTTCACGCATGGCTCGACCAGCGCGATCCCGCTGGCGAGCGCGAAGCTGCCGGTAAAGGCAAAGGCCACCGCAAAGCCCACCACAAGGTGAAGGCCGAGGAAGCTGATCGTCTTGGCGAAATCGCGGGTCATGCCGGGATCCTGATGATTGAGGGCATCGTCGAAGATCGGGATTTATTGCGAGCGGCTCGCAAATTACAGCGGGGAAAGCCGCTGACGATGATCGCCCGAAACGATGATCCGCGGGGGCAGGGCCGCGAGTCGCCTCTATGCAGGCCGGGTGCGGGCCAGCCGCAATCGGCTTGTTCCAGGCCGCCAAATGACCGCGCAGGGCCGCAAATTGCGGCGTCAGCGGTTCGCTTTGCCCCCGATTTCGCCCTCGGCTGGGGATTACGCGCCGCGCACCCCTTTCCGGGGCGGGCGCTTCGTGCTTGGCCTAGCGTGTCGGGCCTAAGCGCTCGGAACGCGGGCGGGTGCGGCTTCGTTGCCCCATCGAACCCACCGCGCGAAAGGATTGCGATGCTTGAACATGTCCCCGAATGGCTGGGCGCCGCCCTGCACAATGTCCGCGCAGGACACAGCAAGCTGGCGTCCGTGAAACTGGGCGGCGAAGGTGTCGTCGGTGCCGGCGGCATGGTGCTGACCTCCGCCGCCTTCGAAAATGGCGAGGAGCTGGACCCCAGCTTCACCGCTGACGAGGAAGACGCCGTCGCGCCGCCGCTGGAATGGAACCATGTCCCCGCCGGCGCGCAGGAACTCGTCCTCATCGTCGAGGATCCCGACGCACCGTCGCCCGAACCCTTCTGCCACTGGCTGGTCTGGGGCCTCGCGCCCCAGCGCGGCAAGCTGATGGAAGGCGAGGTGCCGCCCAAGGTCGGCAAGAATTCCTACCAGAATTCAGAATGGCTGCTGCCCGATCCGCCCACCGGCCACGGCGCGCACGACTATGTGTTCCAGCTGTTCGCCGTCGACACGCCGATCGACCTCAAGCCCGGGGCGGGGCGGGGCGCGTTGATGAAGGCGATGGAAGGCCATGTGCTCTCGCTGGCGATCCTCACCGCCACCTACGAACGCGGCGGCGAGATCAAGGACTGGGACGACATCGAGCTGGACGACGAGGATTGAGCCGCGTCCCGCATATTCAACACGATCCGGCTGCCCTGACGGGGGCCGAAGCTCTCCTATGGAAAGGAAGTAAGTAATGGCTGCCAAGAATAACGCGATCAACAAGCCCGTGCCCGTTTCGGCCGATCTGGAAGAGATCGTCGGCAAGGGCCCGATGGCGCGCGGCGAAGTGACCGCGAAGGTCTGGGAATACATCAAGAAGCACGATCTGCAGGCCGCCGACGACAAGCGCATGATCGAACCCGACGCCAAGCTGGGCAAGGTCATCGGGACCGAGAAGATCTCGATGTTCAAGATGACCGCTGCGGTGTCCAAGCACCTCGGCTGATCGGCCGCGAGGCATGGGGCGGGGCGGTCCTGCGGGATCGGCCCGCCCTATTCGCGTGAAGCGTCCTTGCGCCGCTTTACGTCGATATGGCCCAGGATGCGCACGAAATAGGCCGTCGACCAGCCAAGCATCATGACGCCGACGATACTCTCAAGCGCCGCGACATTGCGCCAGCTTTTCAGGATAAGGGCGTCGCTGAAGCCCACGGTCGAATAGCTGATGGTCGAGAAATACAGCGCCGACGACAGATCGGGCAGCGCACGCACGGCGAGGTAGAAAAAGGCGTAAAGCCAGATCTCGGCCCCGTGGATGACCAGCAGGAAAAGCACGATGGCGATCGTCATGGCGATGCCGTGAAAGGTGACCGGAGGAAGATGGGTCCCCCGCCGGGGATCGTCGCTGGGCCGGATGAAGCGGGTGATGAGCGCGAGCCCGAGGCCATGGATGATGACGCAGGCAGCGCCCAGAACGCTCGACGCGGCAAGTTCGACGCCAAGCTGGTGAAACGGCGTCGCGGCCAGATCAATCGACATGATGCCCGCCCCCGGTCGATGCGCTTCATTCGGGCCGGAGAGCCGGAAAGGCTCCCCGCGCGCCGATCACGCTAATGAGGACGTCCGCATTTGCCAATGGCCCGGTAAAGTGGAAACGGGCCGGGCAGAGGCGGGATCAGGACTTCTTTTCGGGCAGGTCTTCGCGGTCGGTCGAAGCGAAGTCCTCAAGCTCGGATTCTGACATGCTGTCGTACATCTCTTTCGACGCACCCTGCAGGTCCGATACCTTGGTCTCGCCCCGCTTGGCCGACAATGCGGCGCCCGCGGCTTTCTGCTGTGCCTTTGATTGTGCTGGCATCACTTGGCCTCCAATTCCGATCCAAGCTTGAGAACCTCGTCGCCATCGTCCTGCTTGATCAGATAGGCGGGGTCCTCGCTGGTCCCGTTTCGCTTCACCTTCGAACCCTTTATGGTCCGCTCGACATCGCGTTCGAACCGTTCCTTGACCTGTCCGGTGGCGGTGCCGTTGCCCCAGTCCCACTTGACGTGCTGGTCTTTTTGAAAGCTGTTCTTCTTGTCCGCCATAAGTTTCCCCGACTAGTCGTCAGCGGGAGCCTGTCTCCGCTCCTCTTCCCCGTAAACGAAATCATCCGCCAGCTCGTCATCGCCGGCTTGTTCCTCGCCGATGGCATCACCGGACGCCGGAGGGACGGCCTGGTTTGTCACCGCGCCATTATCCCTCACCTGATCGGAGGTGAGCGCGCCGGTAACCCAAGCGATGGTCATGGCGGCGGCGGCGAGAAACAGGCTGATAAGCAGAACATACCGCACGATGTGCGGCGTCGATCCTCCGCGTGCCTCATCGGTGGTCAGGTCGACTTCATCGCCATGGCGTTGCATTATATGGTCTCCATCCAAACTTGCGATCCCGTGCCAGCAGCCGGAACCCGACCACTTGCATATATAGCGCGAAACGCTTCGGGAAACGCATTCGTTCCGCCCCGGTGCGTATGCACTTCGGGGCGGGGGCGTGTCCTGTCGCTGGTCAGGGGCGAAGGAGTTCGTTGATTCCGGTTTTCGAACGGGTCTGCGCATCCACGGTCTTCACGATGACCGCGCAATACAGCGAAGGGCCCGGCGTGCCGTCGGGAAGCGGCTTGCCCGGCATGGCGCCCGGCACCACCACGGCGAAAGGGGGCACCTTGCCGACATGGACTTCGCCCGTGTTGCGGTCGACGATCTTGGTGGATGCGCCGATGAATACGCCCATCGAAAGGACCGCGCCCTCGCCGATGATCGCGCCTTCGGCCACTTCGCTGCGGGCGCCGATGAACGCGCCGTCCTCGATGATGACCGGCCCGGCCTGCAGCGGTTCCAGAACGCCGCCGATCCCCGCGCCGCCCGAGATATGCACGTTCTTGCCGATCTGCGCGCAGGATCCCACCGTCGCCCAGGTATCGATCATCGCGCCGTCGTCGACATAGGCGCCGATGTTGACGAAGCTGGGCATCAGCACGACGCCCTTGCCGATATAGCTGCCGCGCCGCGCAACCGCGCCGGGGACGACGCGAAACCCGTTGCGGGCAAAGCGGTCGTCGGTCCATCCCGCGAATTTCGAGGGCACCTTGTCATAGGCGCTTTCCCCAGCCGAGCCGTAAGGCACGATCTCGTTATCGTTCAGGCGGAAGGACAGGAGCACCGCCTTTTTCAGCCACTGGTTGACCGTCCACTCGCCGTCACGCTTCTCGGCCACGCGCGCTTCGCCCGAATCGAGCAGCGCCAGCGCCTCGTCCACGTCGCTGCGCACATCGGTGCTGTCGGGCGTGACATTGGCGCGGTCCTCGAAGGCGGCGTCGATACGGGCGATCAGTTCGGAATGGGTGGTCATGCTGCGCGGCTCTTTCTGGCACGGATGGACGGGCCGCCTGTGAATGGCGGCGGGGAAACCGGCACCGCCTATCGCGTGGATCGGGTCCGGGCAACCGTTACGCGTATGGGAAACAGGGCATTGACGCCGTCCCCGAATGGCGCAACCGTAATTCCCGCTCGATTTTTCGTGTCCGCCGGGGCACTTACCGGGGCATGTCGGACTGGCAGGGGGCCAGCCAGGGCGCGAGGTGCAAGGGGCCGATCGCGCGAAACGGGGGAATGGATGACGAGTGGTCGCACACGCACTGGCCTGACGGAGCGTCTTGCGGCGTCGCTGTCAGCGCTGGCTCTGCTGGCCGGTTGCGGGGGCGGCGGTTCGGGCGGCGGACCCATCTCGACGCCCACGCCGGTTCCGGCACCGACCCCGACGCCGACCCCGACCGTCAATTTCAACACCGCGGAGTTCCGTACATCCGACGGGCCCGAACAGCATGACGCCGTGGCCGCATGGCAGCAGGGCGCGACGGGGCGGGGCGTGGGGATCGCCATCATCGATACGGGCATCGACCGCGACAATCCCGAACTGGCGGGCCGGATATCCAGCGCATCGGCCGATGTCGCTGCCAGTCGCAGCCTCGATTCCCCCGATGGTCACGGCACGCAGGTGGCGCTGGTCGCGGCTGCGGCGCGCAATAACGAGGGTGTGGTCGGCATCGCCTATGACGCGACCATCATCGCCTTTCGCGCCGACCAACCGGGCAGCTGCGACGGTTTCGACCCCGCCAATCCCACCACCGGCTGCAATTTCAACGATTCGGACATCGCGCGCGGCGTCGATCTGGCGGTGGCCGCCGGTGCGCGGGTCATCAACATCTCGCTGGGCGGATCGACGCCGACCTTCGTGCTGCGCAATGCATTGAGCGAGGCGGCGGCGGCCGGCGCGGTGATTGTCGTGTCCGCCGGCAATGACGGCGAGGGGATCGATCCCGCGATAGATCCCGACAATCCCGATCCGTTTGCCATCGGTGTGCTGCGTTCCGGAGGGTCCAGCGTGATCGTCGCGGGATCGGTCGATGCCGCGTCCGAAATTTCGGTTTTCAGCAACAAGGCAGGCACAGCCGCATCCTCTTTCCTCGCCGCGCGGGGTGAGGATGTTTGCTGCGTGTATCAGGACGGCGAGATCTATACCGAGACGCAGGACGGGTCTGAATTCGTCTATGTGATCAACGGCACCAGCTTTGCCGCGCCGCAGATTTCGGGCGCGGCGGCGTTGCTGGCGCAGGCATTTCCCAACCTCAGCGGAAGGGAGATCGTGAGCCTGCTGCTCGACAATGCGCGCGACGCGGGGGCAAGCGGGACCGACAGCGTCTATGGCCGCGGCATTCTCGACATCGGGGCAGCGTTTCAGCCCAGCGGCGTGACGACGCTGGCGGGCAGCGAACTGCCTCTGTCGCTGGTCGCGGCGGCGGGCATGGCCAGCCCGGCGATGGGCGATGCGGCGCGGCGGGCGGCGGCCGACACGGTCGTGCTGGACGGATATGGCAGGGCGTATCAGGTCAACCTCGCGGGCCGCATGCAGCAGGCGGCGCCGCGCCGCGATTTCGCGCGTGCGCTTCAAGGCAGCACGCGCGGCGCAAGCCTGCGCGCCGGGCAGGTCGGGGCAAGCTTTGCCATCGCCGATCCGGCGGCGAGGGACATGCGTTCCGCGGCCTTGCAACCGAACCGGGACGGCATGGGCGGGCAGGAGGTGCTAGCCGCGCAGATCAATGCGCAGATCACGCCGGATACCAAGGTGGCACTGGGCTTTCGCCAGTCGGCAAGCGGGCTGGAAGCGGGACTGCGCGGGGCGGACCGGCCTGCCTTCATGGTCGCGCAGGATGTCGGCGGGGACTTCGGCTTTCTCGCCATGCGCGAAGGGGCGATGGCCGTCCGCCAGCAGATGCAGGGCTGGGGCCTGACGGTTTCGGGCGAGAGCGGGCTGGTCTGGACCGACCGGCTCGAGGAAGAATTGTCGATCCTGCCGGCGCGCCGGAACCGCGTGTCGCGCTATGGGATCGCAGCCGACGCCGGCAAAGGATCCCTCACCGGCACGATCGGCGCGTCATGGCTGCGCGAGGATGCGACCCTGCTGGGCGGCAGCTTCCAGCGCTCGCTGGCGGGCGAGGGCGGGGCGGACAGCCTGTTCGTGGATGCTGGCGTGGAATGGTCGCCGGGCAAACGCTGGAATGTCGGGGCGGCGATGCGCGGCGGCCTGACGCGGCCCGAAACCGGCGGATTGATGGCGGGCAATGCCGCGCTGCATTCGATGGGATGGAGCGTCGACGCTGCGCGCACCGGCATTTTCGCGTCGACCGACCGGTTGGCGCTGCGCGTGTCGCAGCCGCTGCGTGTCGAATCGGGATCGCTCGTGCTGAATGTGCCGGTCGCCTATGACTATGCCAGCGAGACGGCGACGATGGGCGTCACGCATCTTTCGCTAAGCCCGACTGGGCGGGAAATTGCCACCGAACTGGCGTGGGAAGGCAATGTGTGGGGCGGCGCGATGACCGCCAGCCTGTTCTATCGCCGCGATCCGGGGCATATCGCGGCCATCGCCGACGACATGGGCGCCGGACTACGCTGGAGCCGCTCTTTCTGACGCGTCAGGTCGGCGAGGCTTCGCCCGTCAGCTGCCGCACGAAGGAGACGAGCCCGGTCTGCCGCTCGCGCCGCAGCCGCTCTGCATCGAGGATCCGGCGCACCTGTTCGTAGCAGCGGTCGATATCGTCGTTGACGACGACATAGTCGTAATCCGACCAGTGGCTGATCTCGGCCCTCGCGCGGTCCATGCGCGCCTCGATCACGTTGGCGTCGTCGGTGCCGCGCGCCTTCAGACGGCGGTAGAGCTCGTCGATGCTTGGAGGAAGGACGAAGACGGGCACGACATCCTCACGCGCGCGCTGGGCCAGTTGCTGCGTGCCTTGCCAGTCTATGTCGAACAGGAAATCCCGGCCGGCCTTGAGCCCCGCCCAGATCTGCGCCTTCGGCGTGCCATAGCTGTGCCCGAAGACATGCGCCCATTCCAGAAACGCGTGATCCTCGGCCATCTGGTCGAAGGTGGGCTTGTCGACGAAATGATAGTCGCGCCCATCCACTTCGCCCGGTCGCATCGCGCGTGTCGTGGCCGATACCGACATGGCCAGCCCGGCATCCGACTGCAGCAGCTTGCGCGCGATCGTGGTCTTCCCCGCGCCCGACGGCGAGGACAGGATGAACATCAGTCCGCGGCGCGAAAGACGCGCGGATTGGGGAGTATCTTTATCGTGGAGGTCGGCCATGCGCGCTGATGGCCGTGGCAGGGGTGCTGCGTCAAGCGGGCAGGCGGGTTCGGTGCACGATCACGTGCACCAAGGCGTCAATCCTCGGCTTCGGCGATGCGCTTGTGCAGTGCCCTGCGCCCTTCGATCTTGGCGCTGCGTCCCCGCTTGCGGTCATAAAGCGTTTTTGCCAGCAATCCCCCACCGATGATGACTGCTCCGGGCAGGGAACGCGTGGCAGTGCGCGCGACGGCAGCCGCCAGCAGCGTCTCTCCGACCGATCGGCCGGACATGACCTTTTTCGCCTCGTCCTTGGTGTACCGCTTGCTGAGCAGCTTCTGCTCGGTCACGCGGCGCGCGACGCGGCTTACACCGCGAAGGGCGATATCGGTCAGGATCAGATTGGTCATCGGATTGGGGCTAAAGCCCGGCAGTCCGTTCTCGTCGGTCGCCTTGGCGGCGCCTTTGGACTTCTTGCGACGCTTGCTGAAAATTGCCATCGGGTGCCCCAGACTTGGCGGCGCCTGAAGGAAAAGCGGCGCCGGTTACTTTTTCTTGCCGAAATCCACGGTCACGACATTCGATCCGTCATCCGGCGTGTCTGCTCCATCAACGCCGCCCGGCGCACCCTGTTCCGAATCGTTCTCGGCATCGCCGTGGGGTTCGGCCTCCTCGACCTCTGCCACGGCCTGGAACTGCAGGCCGAATTCGACCGCGGGATCGACGAAAGCCGTGATCGCGGAGAACGGAATGACCAGCTTTGCCGGGATCTGGTTGAAACTGAGCCCGACCGAGAAATGATCCTCCGCCACCGACAGGTCCCAGAACTTGTTCTGCAGAACGATCGTCATCTCGTCCGGGAAACGCGCCCGCAGGTCCGCGGGAATTTCCACGCCCGACGCGCCGGTCTTGAAGGTGATATAGAAATGATGACTGCCCGGCGGCATGCCGCCTGCTGCCTGCACTTCTCCCAGCACGCGGCCGACCACGGCGCGCAAGGCCTCCTGCACGATCTCGTCGTAAGGGATCAGGCTGTCGGGCGTACTGTCGTTCATGCGGTTGGATTGTCAGCAGCTTAACCGCTGGTCAAGCAGGAATGGCGGGCAATCCGCGACAATGTGACTGCTGCCGAACAATTGTTGCGCGCCATGGCCTGCATCGCGGCGTGCCGGTTGTCATCGCGGTCCGGGGACGCTCGCCCCCTTGCGCGGCGCGGCTTGAGGCCTATAGCGCGAAACCATGCGAAACACGGCATTGCAGCGCACCGGCACGGTCCGGCGCAAGACCCATGAAACCGATATCGACGTGGCCGTCGATCTCGACGGTGCTGGCGTATACGACATATCGACCGGCATCGGCTTTCTCGACCATATGATCGAGCAGTTCTCGCGCCATTCGCTGATCGACGTGAAACTGCATGTCGACGGCGATCTGCATGTCGATCAGCATCACACGGTCGAGGACAGCGCCATCGCATTGGGCGAGGCGATTGCGCAGGCGCTGGGCGAGAAGCGCGGGATCACCCGCTATGGCCATGCCTATTCGCCGATGGACGAGACGCTGGCGCGGGTGGCGCTGGATATTTCGGGCCGCCCCTATCTGGTCTGGAAGGCCGGTTTCTCGCAGCCGCGGCTGGGCGAGATGGATACCGAGCTGTTCGAGCACTGGTTCCACTCGGTCGCGCAGGCGGCGGGCATCACGCTGCATATCGAACTGCTCTACGGCCAGAACAACCACCACATCGTCGAGGCGATCTATAAGGGTTTCGCCCGCGCCATGCGCTCTGCGGTGGAGATCGATCCGAGGAAGGGCGACGCGGTGCCATCGACCAAGGGCATGCTTGGCACGGGTACTCTGGAGGTCTGACGCGCGATGTTCATTCTCGACATTACCTATACCGCCCCGATCGAGCGGATGGACGAATTGCTGCCCGACCACATCGCATGGCTGGAAAAGGGCCGCGGCGAGCGCCGCTTTGTCGCGTGGGGTCGCAAGGTGCCGCGTACGGGCGGGATGGTGTTCGCGGTCGGCACCCGCGATGAGATCGAGGCGGAAGCGCAGCGCGATCCGTTCGTCGCGAATGGCGCCGCCACCGTTAATGTGATCGAGTTCGACGCAAAGTTCGCGGGCGAAGGTCTAGAGGCGCTTCAGCGATGAAAGGCGGCCAATGAAGGACGGTCTGGCCCTCATCGATTTCGGTGCGGGCAATCTGCATTCGGTGGAAAACGCGCTGAGGGCCGCGGGCGCGGGGCGGATTATCGTCACTTGCGACCCTAACGACGTATTGCGCGCCGAACGGGTGGTCCTTCCCGGCGTCGGCGCTTTCGGATCATGCGCCAGCGCCCTGCGCGCCATTCCCGGCATGGTCGAGGCCATGGAGGAGCGCGTGCTGCGCGGCGGCGCGCCGTTCCTTGGCATATGCGTCGGCATGCAGTTGCTAGCGACGCGGGGTATCGAATTCGGAACCCACGACGGCCTGGACTGGATACCGGGCGAGGTTCGCGCGATCGAGGTGACCGATCCGGCGATCAAGGTCCCGCACATGGGCTGGAACGACGTGCGCCCGATGCCGCATCACGACGGAGCGGGGCTGATCGAGCAGGGCGAGGCCTATTTCCTGCACAGCTTTCACTATGTGACCGAAAGCGGGCGCGACATCGCCGCGATCACCGATCATGGCGGGGCGATCACCGCCGCGGTCGCGCGCGACAATCTGCTGGGCGTGCAGTTCCATCCGGAAAAGAGCCAGCGCTACGGCATCGACCTTCTCGAAAGATTTCTGGACTGGACCCCATGATTGTATTTCCCGCCATCGATCTCAAGGGCGGCCAGGTCGTCAGGCTGGCCGAAGGGGACATGGACCGCGCCACCGTCTATGGCGACGATCCCGCCGCGCAGGCCGCGATCTTTGCCGAGGCAGGCGCGATGCATCTGCATGTCGTCGATCTGGACGGCAGCTTCGCCGGACGGGCCGAAAACCGCGAGGCGGTGGAGGGCATCCTGCAAAGCTTTCCCGGTCACGTCCAGCTTGGCGGCGGCATCCGCACGCGTGAGGCGGTGGAGGGCTGGTTCGACCTTGGCGTCAGCCGCATCGTGATGGGCACGGCCGCGCTGAAGGATCCGCAATTCGTGAAGGACATGGCCACGGCATTTCCCGGCGGGATCGTCGTCGCGGTGGACGCGCGCGACGGCATGGTCGCGACCGAGGGCTGGGCCGAACTTTCCGACGTATCGGTGGTCGATCTCGCCCGCCGGTTCGAGGATGCGGGCGTCGCCAGCCTGTTGTTCACCGATATCGGCCGCGACGGCATGCTGAAGGGCTGCAACATCGACGCGACCGTTGATCTCGCCCGTGCGACGAACATGCCGGTGATCGCCAGCGGCGGGGTGAAGGGGCTGGACGATATCCATATCCTCTCGCTCCACGCAGGAGACGGGATCGAGGGCGTGATCACGGGCCGTGCGATCTATGACGGGCGGCTGGATCTGGCTGCTGCGCTGGACATGGCCGCAAGGGCGGCCGGAACGCGCACATGACGGTCCGAATCCGGGTTATTCCGTGTCTCGATGTGGCCGAAGGACGCGTCGTGAAGGGCGTGAACTTCGTCGATCTGATCGACGCGGGCGACCCGGTCGAGCAGGCGCGTGCCTATGATGCGGCAGGCGCGGACGAGCTGTGCTTTCTGGATATTTCCGCGACGCATGAAGGACGCGGCACGCTAGTCGATATCGTGCGCCGCACCGCGCAGGTGTGCTTCATGCCGCTGACGGTGGGCGGCGGGGTGCGTTCGGCAGAGGATGCGCGCACGCTGCTGCTGGCGGGTGCGGACAAGGTCGCGGTCAATTCCGCCGCCGTCGCGCGGCCCGAAGTCGTTGCCGACATCGCCGACCGCTTCGGCGCGCAATGCGTGGTCGCATCGGTCGATGCGCGGCGGGTCGGGGATCAGGATCGCTGGGAAATCTTCACCCACGGCGGCCGCAAGCCGACCGGCATCGATGCCGTTGAACATGCGGTGAAACTCGCCGATCTGGGCGCGGGCGAATTGCTCGTCACCTCTATGGACGGGGACGGGACCAAGGCGGGCTATGACCTTGCGCTGACCCGCGCCATTGCGGATTCGGTTTCCGTGCCCGTCGTGGCCAGCGGCGGCGTCGGCACGCTCGACCATCTTGTCGAAGGCGTGACAAAGGGGCATGCCAGTGCCGTGCTGGCCGCATCGATCTTCCATTTCGGCACATATTCGATCGCCGATGCCCATGCCGCCTTGCGTGCGGCGGGCCTTCCGGCGCGGGCCTGATGCCTGCCGGCGCGGGCCTTGTGATCGTGCGGGCCTGATGATGATGGGGGGCTGATATGGGGGAAAGCGAAAGCGCGGGCCTGCTGGTCGAGGGGTTCGTCCTGCTGGGCGCGGCATTGGCTTTCGTGCTGCTGTTCCGCCGGCTGGGGCTGGGCGCGACGCTGGGTTATCTTGTCGCGGGCGTCGTCGTGGGCCCGCAGGTTCTTGGCCTTGCCGGAGACGCCGAGGACAAGCTGCATTTCGCCGAACTTGGCATCACCTTCCTGCTGTTCATCGTCGGCCTCGAACTCGCGCCGCAGCGATTGTGGCGCATGCGGCGGGAAATCTTCGGGCTGGGTTTCGCGCAGGTCGCGCTATGCGCGGTCGCCATCGTCGCACTGATCTATCTCACGACGCGTTTCACCTTCGCCGCCGTGCTGGCGCTGGGTCTGCCGCTGGCGCTGTCTTCGACGGCGCAGGTGCTGCCGATGCTGCAATCGGCAGGACGGCTTCGCACCCCGTTCGGTGAGCGTGCCTTCGCCGTGCTGCTGTTCCAGGATCTGTCGATCATTCCGCTGCTGACCATCGTCGCGGCGCTCAGCCGGAACCCGGCGGATCAGGCGGGGCCGCCGGGCTGGCAGCTTGGGCTGATGACGATTGCCGCGGTGGGCGGGCTGGTATTGGCCGGGGCCTACCTGCTGCGCCCTCTGCTGCGCCTGATCGGCAATCTGGGTGAGCGCGAGATGTTCGTGGTCGCCGGGCTGTTCGCGGTGGTCGGCTCGGCGGCGCTCATGTCCTGGCTGGGCCTGTCGACCGCGCTGGGCGCCTTTGTCGCGGGCGTCATGCTGGCAAGCTCGCCCTTCCGGCACGAGCTTGAGGCCGATGTCGAACCGTTCCGCTCGATCCTGCTGGGCCTGTTCTTCCTTGCGGTGGGCATGATGCTCGACCTGCAGGCCATTGCCGAGCGGCCCGTGTTCGTGCTGCTGGGCGCTGTCCTGCTCATTTCGGCCAAGGCGGGGGTGATCTTCCTGCTTGGCCTGCTGGCAAAGATGCAATGGCGCAGCGCGCTGGCGCTCGGCCTGCTGCTCAGCCAGGGCGGCGAGTTCGGTTTCGTCCTGTTCGCCGCGGCCGAGCGCGGCCTCCTCATCAGCAGCGAGGCGTCGAGCCTGTTCACCGCCATCGTCACCATCTCGATGGCATCGACGCCGTTTCTAATGAAGTTCACCTCCAGCATCCGCCGCCCGCCCGCCGGGGCCGGAGAGGAACGCGCGGGGCCGGTCAACGAGGGGGCGACGGCGCTGGTGGTGGGCTATGGCCGGTTCGGCCAGACCGTCGCACAGGCGCTGGCAGCGGGCGAAATCGGGCTGACCGTGATCGACAGCGACGTCAACCAGATCGATGTCGCGCGCGAATTCGGCGCCACCGTCTATTTCGGCGACGGCACCCGGATGGATTTGTTGCGACAGGCCGGCGCGGCCGAGGCCGAAGCCATCCTGTTCTGCATCGACGGCGACCAGATCGACGCCCATTTGCTGCGCGAAGTGCACGAGGCATTCCCCGATGCGCTCGTTTATATTCGTGTCTTCGACCGGCGATCCGTCATGAAGATCGATCCCGGCAAAAAGGACGTGGTGGTGCGCGAGGTCTACGAATCGGCGATCGTCATGGCCAAGGAGGCGCTGCGCGGACTGGGCAGCAGCGAGCAGCTGATCGAAAACGCGATCGACGATTACCGCAAGGCGGACGAGGAGCGACTGGTTCTGCAGCGCGAGGCGGGCGATTTGCGCGCAGGCATCGACCGCATGTTCGTGCCCGATCCGCGCGGCTAGATCCGCATGCCGGCAACAGGCAGGCTGGACGAAGCCGCGCCGCAAACCTAAGCGTCAGCCCGACATGACCGATAGCATCGATATCATCACGCGCCTTGCCGCCACCATCGAGACCCGCAAGGGCGGCGACCCCGAACAAAGCTATGTCGCAAAACTGTTCGACCGCGGCCCCGACTATGCCGCGCGCAAGCTGGGCGAAGAAGCGGTCGAGACCGTCGTGGCCGCCCTTGCCGGAAGCGACGAGGAACTGGTGGGCGAGGCTGCGGACGTGATCTTCCATCTCTCCGTCCTCCTTGCCGCGCGCGACCTGTCGATCCACGACGCGCTGACCGAACTGGGCCGCCGCGAAGGCCTGTCGGGCATCGAGGAAAAGAATTCGCGTAGTAGCCAAGGGAACTGAGCCATGAGCGTGACCCCCGTCGACCCGACGCAGCCCTACGATCCCGACAATATCTTCGCCAAGATACTGCGTGGCGAGATACCCTCGACCAAGGTGTACGAGGACGAATGGGCCGTCGCGTTCGAGGATATCGCGCCCGTAGCCCCGATCCACGTTCTGGTGGTGCCGCGTAATGGCTACGTCAGCTGGGACGATTTCTCGCAAAATGCCCCTGCCGAGGAAGTGGCCGGTTTCGTGAAGGCCGTCGGCAATGTCGCGCGGCAACTGGGTCTTGTCGAAGAGGGATATCGCCTCATCAACAATATCGGTCCGAACGGCGGGCAGATCGTGCCCCATTTGCATGTGCATTTGCTGGGCGGGCGCACGATGGGGCCCATGTTGACGCCGCGATAGGTCGGTTTGACCCGCGCGGACGGTCCACTCGTGGGATCGGCGCGATCAACGGTTCACAACTGGCCTCGGGGCGCTTGTGCGCCGAATCGCCCCCCGGCTATGAGCCTTGGGCCCATGCGTACCGACAATCATGAAACCGCTGCGCCCCCAGGCGACGCGCTGCCCGTTCCGGCAGGCGGATCGATCCTGCGCGGCGTGCATTATTACGCGGTGCGCGTGTTCTTCGAAGATACCGATCTGTCGGGCGTGGTCTATCACGCGAACTATCTGCGTTTTTTCGAACGCGCGCGCTCCGATCTTTTGCGCATGCTCGATATCGACCAGCGCGCCGCGCATGAGGCGGGCGAGGGTGCCTATGCGGTCAGCGATCTGACTATCCGCTATGTGGCGCCTGCGCGGCTCGACGACGAAATGATGATCGAGACGCGCGCGGTGCAGATCGGCCGCGCATCGTGCAAGCTTAACCAGAAGGCATGGAGAAGCGGCGCGTTGCTGGCCGAGATGGACGTGCGCGTCGGTTTCGTGGCGCCCAACGGCCGCCCCCGCCGCCAGCCCGAAAACTGGCTGGATGCCTTCGACGATTTCATGGCCCGTTCACCTGATGCCTCCATAGCGGGGCGGCAGGGGGCTCTCCCCGAAAACAATCCTGATCCGAAAGCCTGATGTCGATGACAGCAACCGCCCTTATTCTGTCTGCCGCCATGCCGGCGTCCGCCGCCGCGCCGACGCATCTTGATCCGCTGCAACTGTTCCTCGACGCGGGGATCGTGGTGAAGCTGGTGATGTTCGGATTGCTGCTCGCCTCGATCTGGGTGTGGGCGATCATCGTGTCGTTCTCGCTCAAGGTCGGAAGGCTGGAGGCGAAGAACCGTCATTTCGAAAAGAGCTTCTGGCGCAGCGACAATCCCGATGCGCTGATCGCCAATCGCGAAGGCAGCCTGCCTTCGCGCACCGTGGCAGAAGCGGGGCTGGCCGAGTGGCGCGCATCCACCGAGAAGGGCGTGCGCGACCGTGAGGGCACGCGTGCGCGCTTGACGCAGGCCATGGACGCGGCGGTCACCGCGGAAAGCGATCGTCTGGCGACACAGCTGAACTTCCTCGCCACTGTCGGTTCGGTCGCACCCTTCGTCGGCCTGTTCGGCACGGTGTGGGGCATCATGGAGAGCTTTTTCCAGATCGGCGCGCAGTCCAACACCTCGCTCGCCGTCGTGGCGCCCGGTATTTCCGAGGCGCTGTTCGCCACCGCGATCGGCTTGTTCGCGGCCATTCCCGCCGTCATCGCCTATAACCGCTTCTCGCACCGCGTCGGCGTCTTCGAGACGCGGCTCTACCGGTTCAGCGACAGGCTGCATGCCTCGCTCAGCCGCGAACTGGAGGCGATGTAGATGGGCGCAAGGCTCGCTTCTTCGGGCGGCGGCGGGCGCGGGCGGCGCGGACGCCACGGCCGCGCGCCCATGGCGGAGATTAACGTCACGCCGATGGTCGACGTGATGCTGGTGCTGCTGATCATCTTCATGGTCGCCGCACCGCTGCTTGTCGCGGGCGTGCCGGTAGACCTGCCCGACAGCCAGGCCGACGCCTTGGACAATCAGGACCGGCAGGTCAGCGTCTCGCTGGACGAACAGGGGCTGATCTATATCGACGAGGATCGCATCCCTGCGGGCGAATTCGCGGACCGTCTGGCCATGATCTCGCCGCCCGATGCCGCCAGCGCGCCGCCGGTCGTGCTGCGCGCGGATCGGTCGCTCGACTATGGCCGCGTGGTGGCGGTGATGGGTGCCTTGAACGCAGCCGGATTCCGCCAGATATCGCTGGTCACGCACGGTTCATCTGAAAGTCCATAGCCGATGGCGACTATGCGTTCCGCCAGAGTGCCCTTCGAGCTTGCCGAAACGCCCGCCTTCGGGCGCGAGGAGCGCGTGGGGCTGGGCATTGCCATCGCGGCCCATCTGGCCCTGTTCGCGGGGCTGGCATGGTGGGAAAATGCACCCGAGCCGGTGGACTTGCCAGAGCGTATTTCGGTGACCGTGTCGGACGAGATCGCGCTGGAATCGATCTCGCCCAATCCGATGGCCGATCCCGCGCCGTCCGTCGCGCCAGAACTGGGCGAAATCCAGCCCGCGGCCGAGCCGATTTCCGAGCCCGTGCGCGAAGTCGCAAGGCCGGTCGAAACGTCGCGTCCGGCACCGACGCCGCGTCCCAGTCCGACACCTGCACCGAAACCCAAGGCTCGCCAGCCCGAACCGAAACCGGCCCCCCAGCCCAAGCAGCAGCCCTCGCCAAAGCAGCAAGCGGCCACTGGCAGCCGGATCGGTTCCGATTTTTTGTCGGGCACGGGCGGCAGCGGTTCGGACCGGGACCAGCATGCGGAGCGGGCAGGGCCGGCGACGGCGGCATCGCTGTCTTCCGCCATCGCCCGCGCGCTCAAGCCGCACTGGACCGCACCGCAGGGGGCGGACGCGGAAAAGCTCGTCACCGTGCTCGCGTGGCGTCTGAATCGTGACGGCAGCCTTGCAGGACGTCCCGAAGTCGTGTCTCAGTCAGGCATAACCGACGCCAACAGGGCGCAGGCCGACCGTCACGCAGAACTCGCCATCCGGGCGGTGCAGCTGGCTGCCCCGTTCGACCTTCCCTCGGAATATTACGATAGCTGGAAACGCGTCGACGCGTTCCGTTTCGACCGGAGACTCTAAGGATGCTCAAAGCTCACCGGCCCCAATTGTTCGGCCTGATCGCGGCGGCCATCGCCGTCGTCGCCACGCCTGCCGCGGCGCAGGACACCGGCGGCCTGACCGGATCGGTCTCGGACGAAAGCGAATGGCAGGATCTTGGCATCGCCATTCCCGCATTCCCGACAGACCGTGACCTGCCGACCCCGGCCGCGCCGCAGACCACGTCCAAGCTGGGCGTGGAACTCGCCCGCGTCATCACCGCCGATCTTCAGAACAACGGCCTGTTCAAGCCGGTCGGCCCCGACCGCCTGCCCAGGATTGTCTTTTCCGAAGCGACCAATCCGCAATTCGACCGCTGGCGTCCGTTGGGCACCGACATGCTGGTGCATGGCTATGTCACCGCGGCGGCGAACAACCAGCTGACCGTGGGCTGCTATCTCTACGACGTGCAGCTGGGCAGCGAGCTGGTGCGCGAAGGCTATGTGGTGGAGCCTGCCGACTGGCGCCGCGCCGCGCATAAATGCGCCGACATGATCTATTCGCGCCTGTCGGGCGAAGAGCCGTTCTTTGACAGCCGCATCGCCTATATCGCCGAGACGGGGCCCAAGGGTAACCGCCGCAAGCGTCTGGCGATCATGGATTCGGACGGCGCGAACCATCGCTTCATCACCAGCGGATCGACGACCGCGCTGACGCCGCGCTATTCTCCGGATTATTCCAAGATCGCGTATCTGTCCTATTCGGATGGCAATCCGCGCATCTATGTCTATGACATCCAGAGCGGGCGGCAGACACTGGTTACGCAGGCAAGCGGCCCGACCTTCGCGCCGCGCTGGTCGCCCGATGGACGATACATCCTGTATTCGATGGCAACAGCGGGCAATACCGACATCTACCGCGTGTCGGCCAGTGGCGGCGGCACGCCGGTGCGGCTGACCGACAGCCCCGGCATCGACATCGGCGGGTCCTATTCGCCCGATGGCCGGCGGATCACCTTCGAATCGGATCGTTCGGGCAGCCAGCAGGTCTATGTCATGGACGCGGACGGGTCGAACCAGCGCCGCATCAGCTTCTTTGGCGGCCGCGCGGCAACGCCGGAATGGAGCCCGCGCGGCGACCAGATTGCCTTTACCCATATCGCGGGCGATCTGCGCGTCGCGGTGATGAGCCCGTCGGGCGGCAATATGCGCCATTTGACCAATGCATGGCAGGACGAGGCTCCGACCTGGAGCCCCAATGGCCGCATCATCCAGTTCTTCCGCACCACGAAGAACACCGGGGAAACCGCACTTTGGCAGGTCGATCTCACAGGTCGCCACCTGCGCAAGCTGGAGACGCCGGAAAATGCATCCGACCCTGCTTGGGGACCGGTTCTGCCTTAAGGGCGTTATCCTGAAATCACCGTGCGTTCGATGGGGCTGTTCGCACGGATTCCATTGACCAGACCGCCCCCTGCGATAATCATGCGCAGGTCAATAAAAGGAGCATTGAAAATGTCGCTCTTGAACCGCCAGTCCGTCATTCTTCTGATGGCAGCCAGCACGCTTGCGCTGGGCGCCTGTAAGTCCACGCCCGACGAATTGCCGCCGGAGCCGACGCCGACTCCGCCGCCGACCGCCACGCCCGCTCCCAGCGGTCCGGTCCCGGGCAGCCAGGAAGATTTCGTTGCCTCCGTGTCGTCGGATCGCATCTTCTTCGACACCGACCGCTATAACGTCGATAGCTCGGACATGGCCACGTTGCAGAGCCAGGCCCAGTGGCTGCAGCGCTATCCCAATGTGCGCGTCACGATCGAAGGCCATGCCGACGAACGCGGCACCCGCGAATACAACCTCGCTCTGGGTGAGCGCCGTGCCAATGCCGCGAAGAACTATCTCGTCGGCCTCGGCATTCAGGCCGGACGCATCAATGTCGTCAGCTATGGCAAGGAACGCCCGGTCGCGATGGGTTCGGACGAACAGTCCTGGGCGCAGAACCGCCGTGCGGTGACCGTCACGGTTCAGTAAGTCAACGGGTGGGCGGTCTGCCGATACTTTTCGGCGGATCGCCCCTCGACCCCCGGCGATCGAGCCTGTAACGCTGTCCGAATGGCACGTTCGGGTCGATCGATGGACTGGGGTTTTCCCCGCTGGCGCGGCTATGAAGCCGGGCGCGAGGCGCAGACGGTAAAGCTGTGCGACCGTCACGGATGCGAAGAGCCGGGCAATTGTCCCGCCCCCAAATCTCCCAACAGCCCCGATCGCTGGTATTTCTGCGAAAAGCACGCGGCCGAATATAATCGCGGCTGGGATTATTTCGCCGGACTGGACGCCGAGGAGGCCGCCGCCCGCGCATCGAGCGAGCGCGCCACCAACGCGGGTTACCAGCAGGCCTCGCATTATGGATGGAGCGCATCGGGCGACGGTTCGCGCAGCCGTGACGAGATGAACGCGCTCGACGTCCTCGACCTTGAGTATGACGTCGATTTCGCGACAATCAAAAAGGCGTGGCGGAACAAGGCGAAGGAAGTCCACCCCGACGTAAAGCCTGACGACGAGGCTGCCGCGAAGGAGTTCCACAAGCTGCAGCTCGCCTACGAAGTGCTGCGCGCGGCAGAAGAGCGCCGCAGCTGGCACGGCCACCCGGAAGGCTAGGAAGGCCTCAGGGCCGGGGGGCAGGCCCCAGCTTGTCGTCGTCCCACAGTCCCGCGATCACCAGAAGACGGTCATGCACCGGGCTGGGCGGTTTCGGTGCGGCTCCTATGCAGGGCAGGCCGGGCAGGGGATCGTCGCTGATCGACATTTCCAGTGCATCGCGCGCGGCATTCGTGGCCAGTTCGCGATCGCCGGTCTGCCAGCAGATGAAGGCACGTGCCGCACTGGCCGCAAATCCGACGAAAGGCTGCCCCAATTGCGTCATGGCGCGTTGGTCGAGCTTGTCGAGCCAGGCGAGCGCGGTGTCGTAGCGCGTCTCGTCACGCAGCAGCCCGACGGCGGAGCAATAATCGGTAATCGCCGCGATCGCCGTGAATTCTCCGCCCACCTCGATCGCGCGCTCGAATGCGGAGAACATGGCTTCGTAATCGCCCGCGCGGAAATGGATCATGGCCTGCGCGTGCAGGGCGGGCACGATCTCGTCTTCATATTCGGCGGCGGCGATTTTCTGGTCGTATAGCGCCAGCGCATCCTCGGGGTGCTCGTCCGCGATGGCGGCAGCCTTTTGCCCAAGGTAGAAAACGCGCCGGTCCCGCTCATGCGAAAGGCGCAGCCGGAAATCCGCCTGCGCCTGTTCGTCCCAGTCGGGAGAAAGATACCATTCTGCAACCATCGCCCCAATCCTAGGGGAGAGATGGTTACCAAAACGTGTGCATCAGGTTCACTTGGGAGCAAGCACCATCAGCATCTGACGGCCTTCCATGCGGGGATAGGCCTCGACCTTGGCGATCTCTTCCACATCCGCCTGAACCCGCTTGAGCAGGTTCATGCCCAGTTCCTGGTGCGACAGTTCGCGGCCACGGAAGCGCAGGGTGAGCTTCACCTTGTCCCCGTTCTCGATGAACTTGTTCACGTTACGCATCTTCACGTCGTAATCGTGGTCATCGATATTGGGACGCATCTTGATCTCTTTGAGTTCCTGCGTCTTCTGGGTCTTGCGCTGGGCGTTGGCCTTTTTCTGCGCCTCATAGCGGTACTTGCCGACGTCGAGGAACTTGCAGACCGGCGGATCGGCATTGGGCGAAACCTCGACCAGGTCCAGCCCGACTTCGGCCGCCTGTTCGATAGCCTCACGCGTGTACATCACCCCGAGATTCTCGCCCTCGCCGTCGATGACGCGAACCTTGTCGACCTGAATGAAATTATTATATCGCGGCCCGCTCTTGACCGGCGGTTGCAAACTGCGACGAGGTGGACGTGCTATGGGGCCTTCTCCTTCAATTGCCTCAAGACAAAAAACACAAAACAACCGCCTCAGCCTGAAAAACGTAAAGGCCTGACAGTTGCGGGAACGCCGCCCTACGGAAAAAGCCGTGGCGGATCGAAACCTCAGCGGGCGCTCTTATCCCTAAACGGGATCAATATAAAGAGAGAACCCGCTATACAGAGCGAACGGAGCAACATGGCACTGCGTTCCGCCAAGGTCTCATAAAAATAGGCACCCCTTCGCCCGAATCCAAGTCCGCCCGAATCCAAGGCCGCCGCGCTCAGGCCGCCTTCCACAAGGGAAACCGCAGCAGTCGACCTGCCGCCGGGACTGCCGCCTCGATCGTGCTGGCGGGTTGCAGCGCCTTTACGATGGCGGGATCGCCGGCATCCATGCCGCCCGTCAGCGCGCCGCAGGCGGGCAGCACCATACGCCCGCCCGTCGATCCGCCGCCTTGCGCAACAACGGCGCAGGGGCGAACGATTCGTCTGCCGCGCAGCGACAATTGCAGTCGCGGATGGAAATGCCCCGACAGTTCGGGACGCCGTTCGCCGGGCCGCGCCATGTGGCGCAGCACGATCCCCGCAATTTCCAGCTCGGCCAGCTGGGTGCCGCCGGGCGCTGCCGCCTCGCCATGTTTTTCGTCATGGTTGCCCGTCACCCAGACCCAGTCGAGCGCCCGCGTCAGCGCATCCAGCATGCCCCGGGCATGGGGCTCCAGGCGCTGGGGCCCCGCGGTGTCGTGAAAATTGTCGCCCAGCGTGAACACCCGGCGCGCTCCGGTCGCCCGCACGGCGCAGGCCACCCGTTCCAGCGTCTCGCGGCTGTCATAGGGCGGCAGCATCTGGCCGGCCTGCGCATAGAAGCTCGCCTTCTCAAGGTGCAGGTCGGCGACGATCAGCGCATTCTCCCGCTCCCAATACAGGGCACGCCCGCCGCTGGCATCGGCGATCATGCGCCATTCCTGACCGGCAAATTCGATGGGGGCGAATGAAACGGGAACCATCCGTGTGCTATTGCCGCCGCGTTCCGCATTTGGCAAGCGCTCTTGCATGACCGACTGGACAACACAGACCGAGCAGGCGCGCAGCTGGTTTGAGACATTGCGCGACCGCATCTGCGCCGCGTTCGAGGAGATCGAGCGCGAGGCAGGCAGCGACGCGGCGTTTGAGTACACGCCGTGGCAGCGCGAGGAGGAAGGCAACGACAATCCCGGCGGCGGGACGCGCGGCCTGATGAAGGGCAAGGTGTTCGAGAAGGTCGGCGTCAACGTGTCGACGGTGCACGGCCGTTTCGCACCGCAATTCGCGGCCAGCATCAACGGGGCAAGCGAGGAGCATCCCGACTTCGTCGCCACCGGCATCAGCCTTGTCGCGCATATGGCTAATCCGCATGTGCCCGCCGTTCACATGAACACGCGGTTCCTGACCACCCAGAAGGCATGGTTCGGCGGCGGGGCCGATCTCAACCCGCCGATCCCCTACGAAGAGGATACGGCGGAATTTCACGCCGCGTTGAAGGCGGCCTGCGACGCCCATGGCGCGGATTATTACGAACGTTTCAGCAAATGGGCGGACGAGTATTTCTTCATCCCGCACCGCGGCGTGCACCGGGGCGTGGGCGGTATCTTCTACGACCATCTGGAGTGCGAGGATCTGGCCGGGTTCGAAGCCAATCTCGCCTTCACCCGCGCGGTGGGCGAAGCGTTCCTCTCGGCGTTCCCGCATATCGTGCGCCGCCGGATGGATCAGGAATGGAATGCAGCAGACCGGCAGCAGATGCTGGAATGGCGCGGTCGCTATGCCGAATTCAATCTGGTCCACGATCGCGGGACGTTGTTCGGGCTGAAGACCGGCGGCAATATCGAGGCCATATTGATGAGCCTTCCGCCCGAGGCGGCGTGGCGCTGATCCCGACGCGCATGGAGGCAGTTTAAGTTGAAGTTAAGCTGGTTACCGCAAATAGTGGCCCCGGATTGCAGGCGGGCAGGGTAGCCCGCCCGAAACGGGGTCGTACAGATTATGGGATCGAATTCGGCATCGCGCTGGAACGCCGTTCGGCAGGGCGGCAATATGTTTGGCGCGCTGGCCATGGTGCTGGCGGTAACCGGCTGCGGCGGCGGTAGCGGCGAGTCGAACGGTACGCCTGTCGTTGTTTCGCCTAGTCCAACGCCATCATCTAGCCCCACGCCCACAAGTTCAAACTGCTCCCTTTCTGCACGACAGGACTGGGCAAGATCGGTTTTGAGCGAATGGTATTTGTTTCCCGATCTGATCGACAGCGACGTCAGGAAATCGGACTATAACGACCTTCAGTCCTATATCGATGCATTGGTCGCACCTGCCTATCAGCAGGAAAAGGATCGCGGGTGGACTTATCTCACCTCGATCGAGGAGGAGGAAGCCTATTATAGCAGTGGTTCGACGCAGGGCTTCGGTATGCTGCTGGTGTTCGAGGACTCAATTAACAGATTGAGAGTCCGCGAAGCATTCGAAAATGCGCCTGCGTTTGCTGCCGGCATTGACCGGGGGACCGAAATCTTGGCAGCCGGCCGTACCGCAGAATCGATGAAATTGATCGCCGACATGAACAATGATGAATTAATAGATGCCCTGTTACCTGATGACGGAAGTAGCCGGGTAATCCGCTTTATGACGCGAGAGCCAGTTGCGGGCGAATATACGTTTCAGAAGACTATCACCCCCGCCGATTACAATATCGAGCCCTTATCGCCGCGTTATGGCTATAGAGTATTTTCGGATAGATTTGGCAAGACCGGCTATATCCATTTGCGGAGTTTCATTGGACCCGCAGAAGATAGTCTGCGCGAAGCGTTTCGGGATATGGGTGAGCAGGGCGTCGACAGAATTATGATCGACGTGCGTTATAATGGCGGCGGTCTTGTGCGAACCGCGAATATCTTGGCAGATTTGATGAACAAGGGGCGCGAGGGGCAACTGTGGTCAAGACTGGAATTGCGTAACAGCAAGTCAGCAAACAATGAAGATTTTCTGTTCGGGGTCGAAGCCCATGCGCTTTCGCCCGACAAGATCGCTTTTATCGCTACGGATTCTAGTGCTTCGGCTTCTGAATTGATCATGAACGGGCAGATCCCCTACTCCGGCGGCGATACTGTGCTTGTGGGCACTAACACCTATGGGAAACCGGTCGGCCAATATGCCTTCGATCTTGAAGCTTGCGACGATCGCCTACGGGTCGTCACGTTCCGGACGGTAAACGCCGACGGCAATGCCGATTACTTCGGTGGCATGGCCAGCGCCATGCCCAACACCTGCGCCGCAAGGGATAACCTCGACTATCCGCTCGGTTCACTACTTGAAACTCTGGTTCTCGACGCGCAAGCTTGGTTGAATTACGGCACATGCTACCCGCCGATCACGGCAACAGCCGGCACGCAGGCTACCCGATCGGTTCGCAGGAAAGTGCCAATGCCCAAGCAGCCAAACATCGCCCAGATCGAGACACCCGGCCTGTTCTGATCGGAGTGTAAGAGACAATTTCGCGTTATGCCCTAGTTGCAAGCCGCGCATTAAGCGCCCAAATTCGCCCTCAAGATGCTGCGCCAGTATGAACTTGTCGAACGCGTAAAAGCCTATGATCCCGATGCGGACGAGGCGATGCTGAACCGCGCCTATGTGTACACCGTGCAGAAGCACGGCACACAGAAGCGCGCCAGCGGCGATCCCTATTTCAGCCATCCGGTCGAGGTGGCGGGCCTGATGACCGACCTGAAGCTGGACCAGGAAACGATCATCACCGCATTGCTCCACGACACGGTGGAGGACACGCTTGCCACCATCGAGGATGTCGAGCGCAATTTCGGAGCCGAAGTCGCGCGGCTGGTCGACGGCGTGACCAAGCTGTCCAAGATCGAGCAGATGCCCGAGAACGAGCGCGCGGCCGAAAACCTGCGCAAGTTCCTGCTGGCGATGAGCGAGGATCTGCGCGTCCTGCTGGTCAAGCTGGCCGACCGGCTTCACAACATGCGCACGCTTCACTTCATATCGAAGCCCGAAAAGCGCCAGCGCATCGCGCGCGAGACGATGGATATCTACGCCCCGCTGGCCGAGCGCGTGGGCATGTACGAATATATGCGCGAGATGCAGCTGCTCGCCTTCGAACAGCTGGAGCCGCAGGCCTATGCCACCATCACCGGCCGGCTGGCGCAGATCCGTTCGGAAGAAGGCGGGCAGGTCGACGAGATCGCGCTGCGCATCAAGCAGGTGCTGGCCGAAGGCGGCCTGAACGTCGAGGTTTCGGGGCGCGAGAAGCATCCCTATTCGATCTGGAAGAAGATGGCCGAACGCCACGTCAGCTTCGAGCAGATCACCGACATCATGGCCTTTCGCGTGCTGACCGACAGTGTCGAGGATTGCTATCGCGCGCTCGGCCTGCTGCACGGCAACTGGTCCACCCTGCCGGGGCGGTTCAAGGATTATATCTCGACGCCCAAGGCGAATGGCTACCGCTCTCTCCACACCGCGCTGATCTATCGCAATTCGATGCGGATGGAGGTGCAGATCCGTACGCAGGAGATGCACAGGACCAATGAGTTCGGGCTCGCCGCGCACTGGGCCTACAAGCAGGGCGGCACGACGCCGGACGGGCAGGTCGGCTGGCTGCGCGACCTGATCGAGGTGATGGAACAGGCGCAGGACGCCGAGGAACTGCTCGAGAACGCGAAGCTGGCAATCTATCAGGACCGCATCTTTGCCTTTACGCCCAAGGGTGCGCTCTATCAGCTGCCCAAGGGGGCGACGCCGGTGGATTTCGCCTTTGCCGTCCACACCGACATGGGCGCGCACGCGGTCGGGGCCAAGATCAATGGGCGCCACATGCCGCTGCGCACGCCGCTGGCGAACGGCGATGTGGTCGAGATCATCAAGGGCCCCGACAGCGAGCCGCAACTGACCTGGCTCAGCTTTGTCACGACGGCCAAGGCGCGCGCCGCGATCCGGAGATCGGTCCGCATGAAGGAGCGCGAGGAAACGATCGAGACGGGGCGCGACCTGTACGATTCGATCGTCGCGCGCATGCCCGGCAAGGTCGGGAAAAAGGCGCTGACCGGGGCGATCAAGCGGCTGGATCTGGCGGACGAGGATGCATTCATGCTTGCCATCGGCGAGGCACGGCTGAACGAGCACGAGATCATGGAAGCGCTGGTGCCCGGCAGCGCCGCCGAGCTGCCCGACAACAGCTTTTGGCAGGCGCCGCAGCGGGCCGTGCGCATTCGCGGAATCGCGCGGGGCAGCGAGCTGGTATTGTCGGAATGCTGCCACCCGGTGCCGGGCGACCGCATCGTCGGCGTGCAGGAGGGCAAGACGGTGCAGGTGCACACGATCGACTGCCTGACCCTGGCCGAGGAAGCGGCGGGAGAGGAGTGGATGGACCTGTCCTGGGATCCGCGCACCGAGGGCGCCACCGGCAGGCTGAACGTGATCCTCTACAACCGCCCCGGCACGCTTGCCGAGATGACCGGCATCTTCGCGGCCAATCACGTCAATATCTCGCATCTGGGGCTGATGTCGCGCGATGAGCGCTTTGGCCATTATGTCGTCGATATCGAGGTGCGCGACCTGGCCCATCTGACCCGCAATATCAGCGCGCTGAGGGCCAGCGACGCGGTGGCGCAGGCCAATCGGGTCTAGGATCTATTCCGCGACCTCACGCACCGGCAGCGGTATTGCGCAGACATCGGTGTCGCCCGCGGTGACGGTATAGAACGCATTCGTGCCGGTCGCGAACACATCAGCCATGCGGGCAAAGCTCTCGCTCTCGGTCGACAGGTACTCGAAGCGCGGCGCATCCTCCATCTCGCTGGCAAGGCGGACAGAAACGATGGGCGTGCGGGTTGCCGTGTCCTCATAGGTGTTCATCCGGCCATGGCCGCGCGGCAGGGATGCGAAATGTTCCATGCCTTCGATCACCCGTCCGACCACGGCGAGATTGCGGTCCAGCCTACGCGGGGCATGGCCGATGATGGCGTAAAGTTCGCTGCCCGTGCCGGTATCGGGCGCTTCGTTCCGCCCCACGCCGACCATGCCATAGCAATGGATCGGCCAGATGCTGTCGGCGTTCCATGCAACCGGCCAGCCTTCGCGAAAACCGGCGGCCGCGGCGAAGTTGTCGCAGATGGCGCGCACGCTGAATGTGCCAGACGCGCAGGGGTCCGCATCCGGAGCGCCCGGACCCGGCCGATGGATGTAGTCGCTTTGGGGCGGCGTAACGATCCCCGCAGGCAGGGGGCGGGGGGTCTCGCCGCTGTCCGGATCGCTGGCAGGATCGCCCCATTGCACCACGAAATTGTCGACCAGCCGATAGACCCACAACCCATCGTACCAGCGGGCCCGCGTCAATGTGCGAAGATTGTCGACCCAGCCCTGCGCGAAGGGCTCGCTCATCAGGCGAATGACGATTCGTCGTTCCTCACCCGCTGCGGTCGGCGCAAGCGTCACGATCATCAGATCTTCGGGCGCGATTTCGGTCCATTGCCCGGCCGGGGCGGCATCGGCAATTTCCCGGGGCGTGGGGGCGGGGCGGTCAGCCTCCTGCGCGGCGGCGGATGGCAGCATGGCAAGAGTAAGTGTCGCGGCGACGGCGGTGAGGGCGAGCGATCGTTTCATCACTCCATGATGGCACTGTCGTCACTTCGCGAAAAGAGGTTTGGACATGTGGCGATTCGCGCTGCCGGATCGGTCAACACACTCGAAATTGCCATCTGCCTGCCAGTACCGGCCATCGCTGGAAATTTTTCGACATGGCCAGTTAAGGCCCCCTTTCGCGGCTGCAAAAAGCGACCGGAAAGGCCCGGCGAAGCGTTTTTGCCCTGCGACTCGAAAAGGGAAATGGTGGGCGGTGAGGGGCTCGAACCCCCGACCCTCTCGGTGTAAACGAGATGCTCTACCAGCTGAGCTAACCGCCCGGCGGCCTTTCGGCGCCATTACGAGGGCCGATTTAGACGCTTTTTCGCGCGCGTCAATCGGGCTCCTTTTTTCGCACTCGCAGCACGGATCGAGGAATGTCCACGTCGAAAAGTTTACTTGCTGTTAACACTTTTGGGTGAGAATGAGCAGGTAAGAGATTTGGGAATGCCCGCCGCTGAGCGGGCCACGACGGAAGGATTGGAAATGGACGAAACGTCACGCCTCGCGCGCCAGTGTGCCTACACTTTCATGGTCCTGCGCGTCGTGCCCGCGATGGTAGTCGCCACCTCGCTGGGACTGCTTTGGGTCCGCTGATCCTGCGGGCGGATTTCCGCTCGTGCGAATGAATTGACCGACCGCCGCGATCCAATCGCGGCGGTCGTTTTCATGTCATCCTTCGGCCAAAGCCAGCATCTCGGCCGTTTCGGCGCTGGTCCAGTCGTGCTCTCCGATCATGCGCCAGACTTCCTTGCCCTGCGCATCGTAATAGATCGTAAGCGGCAGTACGCCCCCGCCATAGGCGAACCCCAGATTGTTCTCGCTGTCGAGCCAGGGTTCCAGATTGGCGAATGTCTGCTCTTCGAAGAAGGGCTCCACCACTTCGGCGCCCTGCATATCCTGCGACACGGTGAGCACTTTCAGCGATCCCTCGCGCTCGCCCGCCAGCTGTTCGAGCATCGGCATCTCGAGCTTGCAGGGCCCGCACCAGGTCGCCCATAGATTGATGAGCAGCGGCTGGCCGGTGAATTCCGCCAGCTTCTTCTGCGTACCGTCGGGCAGGCTGATGCTGAAATCGGGCAGCACCTCGCCCGCATGGCTTTCGTCCATCACGCCGGCCTGCGGGGCGGGCTGGGCGCTTTGTGCGGCCTCGCCTTGCTGCGGAGCCTCGCTTTGACTATCGCACGCGCCAAGCGAGAAGGCGGCTGCGACGGCCAGCATTCCCGGCAGATAAGAAGGTGTGCGATTGAACATGGGCGATTCCGGCTCCGATAAGGGTAAGGCTGCAAACCAGATGTGGGGCGGGCGCTTTGCCGAAGGCCCGTCCGCGATCATGCGCGAGATAAACGCGTCCATCCCCTTCGACAAGGCGCTGTGGCGGCAGGATATCCGAGCGTCCAAGGCGCATGTCGCCATGCTGGGCGCGCAGGGCATCGTTTCGGCGGATGACATGAACGCGATCACCGAAGGCCTCGACAAGGTGGCCGCGGAATATGAAGCGAATGGCGTGCCCGAGAACTGGGACCTCGAAGACATCCACATGGTGACCGAGGACCGGCTGACCCAGCTGATCGGCGCAGCGGCCGGACGGCTCCACACCGCGCGCAGCCGCAACGATCAGGTGGCGACCGACTTCAAGCTTTGGGTGCGCGACGCGCTGGATCAGACCGATGCGGGGCTGGCGGCGCTGCAACGCGCACTGGTGACGCGCGCGGGCGAGCATGCGGGCAGCATCATGCCGGGCTTTACCCATCTGCAGACTGCGCAGCCGGTGACGCTGGGCCACCATCTGATGGCCTATTACGAGATGTTTCGGCGCGACCGCTCGCGCCTGATGGATGCGCGCGCGCGCATGAACGAATGTCCCTTGGGCAGCGCGGCGCTGGCGGGCACGGGCTTTCCGATCGACCGGCAGGCGACCTGCGAAGCGCTGGATTTCGCCAAGCCGACCGACAACAGCCTCGACGCCGTGTCCGACCGCGATTTCGCGCTCGACTATCTGCAGGCCGCCAGCCAGATCGCGCTGCATCTGTCGCGTCTGGCGGAGGAGCTGGTGCTATGGGCCAGCCAGCCCTTCGGCTTCGTTCGGCTGCCCGATACGCTGTCGACCGGCAGCTCGATCATGCCGCAGAAGAAGAACCCCGACGCCGCCGAACTGGTGCGCGGCCATGCGGGGCGCGTGACCGGCTGTCTGATGAGCCTGATGATGACGATGAAGGGCCTGCCGCTCGCCTATTCCAAGGACATGCAGGACGACAAGCCGCCGGTGTTCGAGGCGCATGGCCTGCTGGCGCTCTCCATCGCCGCGACCGAGGGTATGATCGCGGGCGCGACGTTCCGCACCGACCGGATGCGCAGCGCAGCGGAGCAGGGCTATGCCACCGCGACCGACCTTGCCGACTGGCTGGTGCGCGAAGGCGATATTCCTTTCCGCGAGGCGCATCACATCACCGGCGCGGCGGTCAAGCTGGCCGAGAGCCGGGGCATCGCGCTCGACGCGCTCAGCATGGACGATCTGAAAGGCATCGACGCGCGTATCGACGAGCGGGTCTACAAGGCGCTGTCGGTCGATTCCTCGGTCGCGGCGCGCGCCAGCCATGGCGGAACCGCGCCCGCGCAGGTAAGGCTGCGTGTCGCCGATGCGCGCCGCGCGCTCGGCATGCCCGAAACCGGGAACGGGGAGGACTGAGATGCGTCTCGTGATCACGCTCGCCCTTGCGGCACTGGCCGTCACCGGCTGCGCGCGCCAGACCGAATTGAAACCGGCCCCCGGCAACGACCTTCCGCCCACGCCCTATGGCGCGGCGATCCAGCCGGAGGCGGAAGAGCTGCTCGAACGCCCGGTGCAGGCTGCGCCAGAGCGCAATGTCGAGCTTCGCACGAGATCCGAACCGCGCGAGGAAGACCCGTTCGACCTCCCGCCCGAAGGCTGATTACCCTTGGACCATTTTCATTATCACAATGGCGAGCTTCATGCCGAGGACGTGCCGCTGGCGCGTATCGCGCAGCAGGTCGGCACGCCGGTCTATGTCTATTCGCGCGCGACGCTGGAACGCCATGCGCAGGTCTTCCGCGAGGGACTGAGTGAATTGCCGAGCGTGCACCTGGCCTTCGCGGTGAAATCCAACCCCAACCTCGCGGTGCTGAAGGTGCTGAAGGAGCAGGGCTTCGGCGCCGATGTCGTGTCCGAGGGCGAGATGCGCCGCGCGCTGGCGGCGGGCATTCCCGCGGCGGATATCGTGTTCTCGGGCGTCGGCAAGACGCGCCGTGAACTGGCCGCCGCGCTTGAGGCGCGTATCGGGCAGTTCAATCTGGAGTCCGAGGAAGAGGGCGAGGAGCTTGCTGCGCTGGCCGCCGAACGCGGCGTGACGGCGCCCTGTGCGCTGCGCGTGAACCCCGATGTCGAGGCGGGGACCCATGCCAAGATCTCGACCGGCAAGGCCGAGAACAAGTTCGGCGTGCCCTATGACCGCGCTGCGGAAATGTTCGATCGGCTGGCGCGCCTGCCCGGCATGAACCTGCGCGGGCTGGCGGTGCATATCGGCAGCCAGTTGCAGAGCCTCGAGCCGCTGGAGGCCGCCTTCACCCGCATGGGTGCGCTGATGGAGGCGATACGCGCCGAGGGGCACCACATCACCCACATGGACCTGGGCGGCGGCGTCGGCGTCCCCTACCGCGAGGGCGAGCAATTTCCGTCGCCCGCCGATTATGGCGCGATGGTCGCGCGGATCTGCAAGGATTGGAACGTCACGCTGATGTTCGAGCCGGGGCGCGTCATTACCGGCAATTCGGGCGTGCTCGTCACCGAAGTCATCCGCGTCAAGCAAGGCGTCACCGCGCCCTTCGTGGTGGTCGATGCGGCGATGAACGATCTTGCGCGCCCCGCCATGTATGATGCGTGGCACGATTTCGCCGCCGTGCGGCCCACGAATGAGAGCTTTACCGCCAGCGTCGTCGGCCCGATCTGCGAATCGAGCGACGTCTTTGCCAAGGACCGAGACGTCGATGCGGTAAAGGCGGGCGACCTCGCCGTGTTCCGCACCGCTGGCGCCTATGGCGCGACGATGGCGAACACCTACAACTCGCGCCCTTTGGTGCCCGAGGTACTGGTCAGCGGCGACAGGTTCGCGGTGGTGGCGGACCGGATCGACCCGGCGGCCATCCTCGCCGCCGAGCGCGTGCCGGACTGGCTGTGAACTCGCTGCCGCTCTTCCACCGCATCGCGGATCGCAAGGTCGTGGTGCTGGGCATGGGCGAGGCGGCAGATGCCAAGCGCCGGCTGGTCGAGCGGGCAGGCGGCATCTGCGTGGGCGAGGCGGAGGCGCATCATGCGCAGCTGGCTTTCGTGGTCCTGGACGACGAGGTTGAGGCGAAGGCCGCGGCGATGCGGCTGCGGGGCAAAGGCCTGATCGTCAATGTGACCGACCGGCCAGCCTTGTGCGATTTTACCGTCCCCTCGATCGTCGACCGCGATCCGGTGATTGTGGCGGTCGGCACCGGTGGCGCATCGGCAGGCATGGCAAAGATGCTGCGGTTGCGGCTCGAACGGTTCCTGCCCCAGACTTTGGGCTTGCTGGCGCGGCAATTATCGGCGGGCCGGGACATGATCCGCGCGCGCTTTCCCACCGCGGACCAGCGGCGGCGCGCGCTGGATGCGGCCCTGCGCGAGGGCGGTCCGCTCGATCCGATGGCCACCCATGACGGGAATGCCGTCGCGCGCTGGCTGGAAGGCGAAAGCGCGGACGCCGAGCGGGGACGATATGAGATCGTGCTGCGATCGGACGACCCGGACGACCTTACCCTGCGCGAGGCAAGATGGCTGGGCGGGGCGGATGTCGTCGTGCACGATCCCGACGTGCCGCAATCGATACTCGTCCGCGCCCGCGCCGACGCCGTGCGCCTGCCGAGCGAGGAAAACGGCCCGGCATTAGCGCCCGATGCATTGACGATTGCGATTCGAAAGAAGCGATAAAGTATCAGACTATGTCACTTGATATTGCGCGGCATTCGATCCTCGGCAAAGCGCTGCGCATGGAAGTGAACACGCCTGACGGGGCCGACGATCCCGAAGCTCTTCGTCACGCCGCCAATAATTGCCGGCACATGCTGCAGGTCCTCGAGCGCAAGCTCGCGGAGGCGGACGCCTTTCTGCGCGAGGGCGAGCCCGACCGTTGCCGTCAGGTTCTGGGCTATTTGCAGCAGGCGTTTCCCGAAGTGATCGCGGCACTCGATCCCGGCCGTCATCGCAATCCGAACTAGCCCGGCAGTTCAATCCAGTCCGGGCGCGGACAGGGCGTCGATCGCGGCCTGAAGAATGATTGCGGCCGCATGGCTGTCGATCCGCTCCGCACGGCGGGCGCGGCTCATGTCCTGCTCGATCATGGCGCGTTCTGCGCCCGCGGTGGACAGGCGCTCGTCCCACAGCAGGATCGGCAGCGCGAACGCGGCGTCGAGGTTGCGGGCGAGTGCGCGCGCGGCCTGAGCGCGCGGGCCCTCGCTGCCGTCCATGTTCTTGGCAAGGCCGATCACGATCCCCGCCACCTTGCGCTGGGTTATCTGCGCCGCGAGCGCCTCTTTCAACGCGCCGAACTTGCCGCGCGGCATTGTCTTGCCCGCCGTCGCGAATCGCCAGCCCGCATCGCACAGCGCCACGCCGACCGTCTTCGTACCCGGATCCAGCCCGATCAGCATGCCGCCATCGGGAAGCGCGTCGGAAAATGCGCGCGCGGTCTCGACGATCATGACGCTGCCGGAACGGCCTTTGCGTAACCCGCTTCGCGCCGCGCCACGTCGGCGCGCAGATTGGCCCAGAACAGCGGTATGTCATAGACGTGGTAATTATTGCCGGGCAGCACGGCATTGCCCATCTCTGGCGGATCGCCGATCAGCAATATGCCGCGCGGATCGCATTTGGCGGGCACCGCGCCGGTGACGATGCGGCCTCCGGTCAGGCCTTCGTCGGGCACCAGCGTCCCCAGATTGTCCTCCATCGGCGCTTCGCCGCCGACGCCGCCGGTCAGCGGGTTCGAGCACCGCACGTTTTCGGGCAGCTTGGGCACGCCGTCGAGGTCGGGGCCGCGTGCATAGGCCTCCAGCAAAGCTTCCGGATTGGCGGGGTCGGCAAAGCTCTGCCAGCTCATCACGCAGCCGGCCTGTGCGGGCGTGGCGCAAGCGGGCATGCCCATCGCGGGAAGGTCGACCTCGGTCGATACCGGCCAGCCGATCACATAGGCCGCCACTATCCGCGAGGCGAGCGGCGTGCCGGCGACCTTCTCCTTGATCAGGCGGATCAGGTGCAGCGATCCCTGGCTGTGACCCGCAAGCACGATGGGTGCATCCTGCGGGATCGACTGGACGAAATAGTCGAAGGCCTGCGCCACATCGGCATAGGCGGCATCGACGGCGCGCTTCGCCTGAGGCTTTTGCGTCAGGAAAGCGCCCACGGCGGCCTGCCGGTAGCGCGGCGCCCACAGCTGGATCGAGCGATTGAACGGGCTGGCCATGCCGCGCACGAATAATTCGGCCCCGCTGCGGCCGTCCGCATCGTCCAGCGGCGCGTTCCAGTGGTCGGTCGCGGTATAGCTGGTCGGGTGAACGAAAAACACCGCGCTGTCGGATGCGCCCCCTTCTTCGACGAAGCCTTCGGGCAGGAACCTGGCGGGATTGCTTTCGCCCATGCCCGGACGCGAAATCCACATCGCCGGGTCTTCATAGGCATTGTCCTGCAACGCGGCCTGTTCCTCGAACTCGCCCGAGGGAACAAATACGAGTTCGGTCAGCTCGCGCGACCAGAAGCTGAGCGCGATGCCGCCCGCGATGACCACCACCACCAGAAACGCGATGACGTAGAGAAACTTGCGCGCCATTAATAACCCTTGTTCGCTAACCTTGGTGTTCGCCTAAACCGGCCTGAAGCTCCGCTCGGCCTCGATGTCGTTGAAGTCATCTTTCCGGCTGTGGTCCGAGCGATATTCCAGCATGACCTTGATCATCGCGATCAGCGGATCCGCCAGTGCCAGCCCGAGTATGCCGAACAGCACACCCAGCACGAGCTGCCCGGCCAGCACCAGCGCGGGGGCGAGGTCGACCGTCTTCTTCGCGATCATCGGAATGACGATATAGCCGTCGAAGGTCTGGACCACGAAATAGACCCCCACGCAATAAAGCGCCATGTCGACGCCGCCCGAAAAGCCGACCAGCACCATCAGCAGGCCTGAGATCAGCGCCCCGATATTGGGAATGAAGGCCAGCAATCCGGTCAATAGCCCGAGCAGCGAAGCCAGCGGCACGCCATACAGGGCAAGCGCGGCCCAGGTGAGCAGGCCTTCGAAAACCATGCCGACCAGACGGCCGAACATCAGCCGGCGCAGCGAGTATCCCATCTGCGCCGCCATCTCGAAAAACGCCTCGCGGCGGCTGTCAGGCACCATCCATGCCACGCCGCGCTCGTAGAGATTGGGTTCCAGCGCGACATAGATGCCGATGATGAGGATAAGGAAGAGAGTGGTTAATCCGCCGATGATACCGCCGACCGCGCTGGTCAGCTGACCGATGCTGCCCGCTGCCTGTTCGGCGAGGCTGCGAAATTCTTCGGCGCGGATCTCGATCCCCTGTTCGCGCAGCCATGCGAACAGGCGAAGTGCCTGATCCTCGACCAAAGCCGGAAACTGCGCCGCTTCCTCGGCCAGCGACGTGCCGGCGAAGATGGCAACCCAAACGATGAAGGCCGCGCCCAGCAGCAGCGCGATGGCGACGCGCCATACCCGCGCGATCGGCAGGACGCGCCCCAGCAGCCGCGCGCCGCCGTCGATGATCGCGGCCAGCACAAGCCCGCCGAACACGACCAGCAGAGCCTGCGACATGTAGATGGCGATGCCGACCAGCGCGACGACCCAGACCCAGACCAGCGCCCGGCGCGCCTCGAACCGCAGGCGCGGATCGGCGATGCGAGTGGGGCTGGCCGTTTGCGGATGCGGATCGCTGTCGTCCATCGGTCCTATCCCCCCATTCGTTGCATGGCCGGCTCACCTGCTGCGACCGGCCTTATAACCGGACGCAGAGTGCGCCATGCGCGTTCGGTGCGCAAGCCGCTCCACCATGAAAGCGGGTTCCACGATTCGCTGCCGTCGAGCGAGAAAGTGATGAACTCGGCGCGTCCACCGACGTCCGCAAGCGGCACCGGCCCGCCAAGGCCAAGCCCGGGCCGCATTTCGCGGCTGTCCGCCGAATGATCGCGATTATCCCCCATCAGGAACACATGATCGGCGGGCACGGTGATTTCCGGCCTGTTGTCGAGCGACTGGTTCAGATGATCGATGACCAGATAGCTGGCCCCGTTGGGTAGCGTTTCGCGCCATGTCGGCGGCTCGTAGACCTCGCGCCCGCTGGGCAGGCGCACGCGGAAACGCTCGAACGCCTCAAGACAGGGGCGGCCGTCGCACCATTGCGAATCGTCGGTATCCAGCTGAATCGGCGGCTCGACCTCTTGCGGAACGGGCTCGCCGTTCAGGATGATCTGCCCGCGCCGCACCGCGATCCGGTCGCCCGGAAGGGCCACCACGCGCTTGATCCAGTCCTCATTCGCGTAAGGGGGCGAGACGATGACGATGTCGCCATATTCGGGCGTGCCCGCCATCACGCGCGTCGCCGAACGCGGCAATACGTGGAACGAGGCCGACACCCAGCTCCAGCCATAGGGATATTTCGACACGATCAGCCTGTCCCCGACAAGCAGGTTGGGCATCATGGATCCGCTGGGGATGTAGAAGGGCTTGGCCACCAGCGAATGGAACGCCAGCACGGCCAGCAGCATCGCGGCCAGTCCTGCCGCCTCCTGCAGCCAGTTCACGCGTTCGCGGGCGGGGGCGTCGATCGGTTCGATACTATTGGCGGACCGGGTCGTCTGCGCAGGGCGCGAATTGAACCGCAGGCCTTGGCGCCAGTCGGGGCGGGGGCTGTTCACGGCGCGTTCGCCAGCAGGCGGGCCTCGATCACGACGAAGGCCTGCGCCCAGGGATGGTCGTCGGTCAGCGTTAGATGGACGATCGCCTCGTGTCCGGCGGGAGTCAGTTCGGCCAGCCGCGCCGCCGCCCCGCCTTCAAGCGCGAGAATCGGCGCGCCCGACGGCGCGTTCACCACGCCGATGTCCTTCATGAACACGCCGCGCTTGAAGCCCGTGCCGACCGCCTTGGAGAACGCCTCCTTCGCGGCGAAGCGCTTTGCATAGGTGCCGGCGCGGGTGAAGGGACGGCGCGCAGCCTTGGTCCGTTCGATCTCGGTAAAGACGCGCAGCTCGAACCGCTCGCCGAACCGGTCCAGCGAGTTCTGGATCCGCTCGATATTGCAGAGGTCGGAGCCCATGCCGATGATCATGCGAAGCCACCGATGAAAAGCAGTGAACCGGGGCGCGAAGCGACTCCCGCAAGGCCAAACGGCCGCCGCTTATGCGGCAAAGCCAAGCGGGCCGGATGGCCCGCGCCCGGCGTTTGAGGGGCAAAGATCAACGGGCCTCGTCCATAAGTTCGCGCATCCGGCGCACGGCACTTTCAAGTCCGACGAAAACCGCCTCGCCGATCAGGTAATGGCCGATGTTCAGTTCGGCCAGCTGCGGGATGGCCGCGATCGGCTGGACATTCTCATAGGTCAGCCCGTGGCCCGCATGGGGTTCGATCCCGTTCTTTGCCGCCAGTGCCGCCATGTCGGCAATACGCTTCAGCTCGCGGGCGCGTTCCTCGCCGATGGCATGGGCGTATTCACCGGTGTGGAATTCCACCACCGGGACGCCCAGACGCAAGGCAGCCTCAAGCTGTCGTTCCTCCGCCTCGATGAACAGCGAAACGCGGATGCCCGCATCGGCAAGCCGCGACACGATGGGCGCCAGCCTGTTGTGCTGGCCCGCCGCGTCGAGCCCGCCTTCGGTGGTGCGCTCCTCGCGCTTTTCAGGGACGATGCAGGCGGCATGCGGGGCATGCGACAGCGCGATAGCCAGCATCTCTTCTGTCGCCGCCATCTCCAGGTTGAGCGGAAGACCGGTGGCCGACTGGATGCGCGACAGGTCGCCGTCGCGGATATGGCGCCTGTCCTCGCGCAGATGCGCGGTGATGCCGTCGCCGCCGACCGCCGCGACGATCTCCGCCGCGCGAACGGGATCGGGATGATCTCCGCCGCGCGCATTACGGATGGTCGCGACGTGATCGATATTCACGCCCAGCCTGAGGGCATGCGGCGCTGGTCCGGAGGCGGTCACCGAAGGATCTCCGTCAGGGCTTCTTGCGACTGCCCGGCTTCTCGACCGGGATCGCGGCAAGCTCGGCAGGCACCTCGTCATCGGCATAGGTCGGGAAGGAAAGCGAGACGAGCGCGTGATAGGGGATGTCGAATTCGACCTTGCCGCCCGAACGGTCGACCAGCGAACAGATGCCGACGACCTTGCCGCCCGCGTCCTCGACCGCCTTGATCGCCTCGCGGCTGGACAGGCCGGTGGTGACGACGTCCTCGACCATCAGGATCTTCTCGCCCGGCTGGATGTCGAACCCGCGGCGAAGTTCGAACGTGCCGGTGGGACGCTCTACGAAGATGGCGTCGACCTGGAGCGCGCGGCCCATTTCGTGCCCGATGATGATCCCGCCCATCGCGGGCGAGACGACCTTTTCGATCTTGCCGCGCAGGTCGCGGGGGAGGGCGGCGGCCAGCGCCAGCGCCAGCCGTCCGGCGCGGTCGGGGCTCATCAGCACGCGCGCGCATTGCAGGTAATGGGCGCTGTGGCGGCCCGACGACAGCAGGAAGTGCCCTTCGAGCAATGCGCCGGCGGCGCGAAATTCCGACAGGACCTCGTCTTCGTTCATCATTCCTCGTCCAATAGGCGCTGCGACAGCGGCGGGCGTGATCCCGCGCATGCACCGTGCCCCTATATAAGGAGCATGCGACAGGGCGTCCTGTCCCGGCAGCGAAACGGGTGGCCGCCAGATGGCAAAAAGCCGGCGGAATGCAAGCTTAATCAAAAATATCCCCTAGAGGTGCTTGAGGACGCCCGCAAGCGCGCGTATAGGCCCCCCAAGTCTTGCCCCTTCGGGCAGGCCCGATGGCATGTTATTCGTGCTATTCGCGTGGATATGTACCACGTTTCAGTTCAGTCAGCCCGCCGATTGGGATGGCAGTTTAACGACTGCCCGACCGGGGTGGGAACGGGATCAGGGAAAGCGATCTTGACAGTCATGGGAATCCGCCGCGCAGCCCAGTACGCGACCTTCGCGGGCGCAGCCTTGATGGTTTCGGCAGGCACCGCATTGGCCGCCGCCGCCGAAGCCACCGCGCTGCCGGAAGATGCCGTCGTGGGCGGTTACGTCCCGATGAAACCGACCGAGGGCAAGGGCATGCCGACCCCGGGCGCCATCGGCTTTCAGGAGCAGTTTTCGCCGATCGGCGAATACGGTCAGTGGATGCACAATGCCGTGCTGATGCCGATCATCACGGCCATCTCGCTCCTGGTTCTGCTTCTTCTCCTGTGGGTGGTCGTCCGTTATCGGACGAAGGCCAATCCCAAGCCCTCGCGCACCAGCCACAACACGCTGATCGAAGTGGTCTGGACGCTGCTGCCGGTTCTGGTGCTTCTGGGCATTGCGGTGCCGTCGATGCGCCTGCTGGCGAGCCAGTACGAGACCGCGCCCGAAGGCGCGCTGACGGTCAAGGTGACCGGCTATCAGTGGTACTGGGGCTATACCTATCCCGACTACGGCGGTTTCGAGGTCATCTCGAACATGCTGCCCGAGGATGAGGCGCTTGCCAACGGTGAACCGACCCAGCTCGCGGTGGATAAGCGGATGGTCGTGCCGGCAGGCGTTCCGATCCGTATCCAGACCATCGGCGCGGACGTGATCCACTCGTTCGCGGTTCCCTCGCTCTGGTTCAAGCTGGACGCCGTTCCGGGCCGCCTGAACGAGAAGGTGATGTTCATCGAAGAACCGGGTGTCTATTACGGCCAGTGCATGGAACTGTGCGGCGCGCGTCACGGCTTCATGCCGATCGCGGTCGAGGCATTGCCCCGTGACAAATTCGAACAATGGGTTCTGGAACAGCCGGGCGGCACGCTTGGCGAACCGGCGATGACGGACGTCAACATGCCGGTCCAGGAGCCCGAATCGGCTGTTCCCGGCGCAGCGGGGGCTCCGCGCCCCGACAGCGCGCTTGAGGAAGACGTCGATGCCGCAGAGCCGGCGCCGACCGCAGCCTGACAGATTTTACGGATAGGGTACCAAGACGATGGCCACGACCGCCCCTGAAACCTTCCCGGTCCACGAGGACGCGCATCACGATGCGCACGCGGATCACAAGCCGGCGTTCTTCCAGCGCTGGTTCATGTCGACGAACCATAAGGACATCGGCACCCTCTACCTGATCTTCTCGATCTTCGCGGCCATCGTCGGCGGCGGCATTTCGGGCATCATGCGTATGGAGCTGGCCGAACCGGGTATCCAGTACCTGGGCGCGGTTCACGAGTTTCTCGGCGGCGCGGCTGGCGATTTCGACGGTTCGCTCCACCTGTGGAACGTGCTGATCACGGCGCACGGCCTGATCATGGTGTTCTTCGTGGTCATGCCCGCCATGATCGGCGGGTTTGCCAACTGGTTCGTTCCGATCATGATCGGCGCGCCCGACATGGCGTTCCCGCGCATGAACAATATCAGCTTCTGGCTGACCTTCATGGGCTTCTGCTCGCTGATGATGAGCGCGTTCATGCCTGGTGGTACCGGCATGGGCGCAGGCACCGGCTGGACCGTTTATGCCCCGCTTTCGACCACGGGTTCGCCCGGACCGGCGGTGGACTTCGGCATCTTCGCGCTCCACCTTGCGGGTGCGGGCTCGATCATGGGTGCGATCAACTTCATCACGACCATCTTCAACATGCGCGCACCGGGCATGAGCCTGCACAAGATGCCGCTGTTCGTGTGGTCGGTTCTGGTCACGGCGTTCCTGCTGCTGCTCGCGCTTCCGGTGCTGGCCGCGGCGATCACGATGCTGCTGACCGATCGTAACTTCAACACCACCTTCTTCACCCCGCAGGGTGGCGGTGACCCGATCCTGTACCAGCACCTGTTCTGGTTCTTCGGTCACCCCGAAGTGTACATCATGATCCTGCCGGGCTTCGGCATCATCTCGCAGATCATCTCGACCTTCAGCCGCAAGCCGGTGTTCGGCTACCTCGGCATGGCCTACGCCATGGTCGCGATCGGCGTCGTCGGCTTCATCGTGTGGGCGCACCACATGTACACCGTCGGCCTGTCGGTTAACGAGAAGATGTATTTCACCGCTGCGACCATGGTGATCGCGGTGCCGACCGGCGTGAAGATCTTCAGCTGGATCGCCACGATGTGGGGCGGTTCGCTGCGCTTCGCCTCGCCGATGTGGTGGGCGCTGGGCTTCATCTTCCTGTTCACCGTTGGCGGCGTGACCGGTGTGGTGCTGGCCAATGGCGGCATCGACGACAATCTGCACGACAGCTATTACGTTGTGGCGCACTTCCACTACGTGCTGTCGCTGGGCGCCGTGACCGCGATGTTCGCCGGCTGGTACTACTGGTTCCCCAAGATGTTCGGCGTCTGGCACTCGGAGCTTCTGTCGAAGCTGCAGTTCATCGTCTTCTTCGTGGGCGTGAACACGCTGTTCTTCCCGATGCACTTCCTGGGCATGAACGGCATGCCCCGCCGCTATCCCGACTACACCCCGGCTTTCGAGCTGTGGAACTGGGTCGCGACCAAGGGTTACGAGATCATGGCGGTGAGCATCGTGATCTTCTTCGCCAACATCCTGTACGCGATCATCGTGCGCAAGAAGGCGGAAGGTAACTATTGGGGCGAAGGTGCGACGACGCTGGAGTGGACGCTGTCCTCGCCCCCGCCGTTCCACCAGTTCGAGACCCTGCCGGTGATCGACGACAAGGCGGGCGCCGCTCACTAAGGCCCTCGGGCCGGGGTCAGGGCGCCGTCCTGACCAGAGAATCAGGGGGGCGTCGATGGAGCAGCGGCTCCGTCACGCTCCCCTTCGCTTATCGCGGGTCTGGCTGAACGGACCTTTAGGGAACTATCATGGCAAGCATGGCCAACACCGAAGACAGCATCGCGGCGGGCATTGCCCTGCCTGCGGACTGGCGCGATTTCGTCGCGCTGACAAAGCCGCGCGTGATGTCGCTGGTGGTGTTCACTGGCCTGTGCGGATTGCTGGCGGCACCGGGCGCGATCCATCCGATCATCGGCTTTACCGCCATCCTGTGCATCGCATTCGGCGCAGGCGGCGCGGCGGCCCTGAACCAGTGGTACGAGGCCGACATCGACGGCCAGATGAAACGCACCGCAGGCCGTCCGATCCCAGCCGGCCGGATGGACCGCGATAATGCGCGCGATTTCGGAATCGCACTTTCCGCCGGCTCGGTCATGGTGATGGGCCTTGGCGTGGGCTGGCTGGCAGCGGCCCTGCTGGCGTTTTCGATTCTCTATTATGCCGTGGTCTATACGATGTGGCTCAAGCCGCGGACGCCGCAGAACATCGTCGTGGGCGGCGGTGCAGGGGCGTTCCCGCCGCTGATCGGCTGGGTAGCGGTGACGGGCGACATCACGCTCATGCCGATCCTGCTGTTCGCGATCATCTTCATGTGGACGCCGCCGCATTTCTGGGCGCTCGCCATGTTCGTGAAGACCGATTACGCGCGCGTCGGCATCCCGATGATGCCCGTCGTCGCGGGTGAGGTTTCGACCCGCCGCCAGATCCTTGCCTATGCGGTCGCACTCGCGCCTGTTGCGCTCGCGCCCTGGTTCGTGAGCGGGGCGGGCATTGTCTATGCGATCAGTGCTGCCGCGCTGTCGGCCATGTTCATTGCGCTCTCGGTCCCGGTCGGACTACGCCGCTCGCAGCCCGACGATACGATGAAGCCGGAAAAGCGCCTGTTCGGGTTCAGCATCCTTTATCTGTTCGCATTGTTCGGCGCGCTGGTGATCGATCGGCTGCTCGCGCAGGCGGGGATCATCGCATGACCGTGCCGCATGGGACCGAAAGCGAAACCGACCGCGAAAAGCTGACGCGCGAGATTCGCGTGCGGCAAAAGGCGCGCAATATCGCGTTGGGCCTGTTTCTCGGCGGGTTGGTGGTTCTGTTCTTCCTTCTCACCATTGTTCGATTTCCGACGAGTTGATCCATGGCACAGACAATCGCCCCATCCGGAAATGGCCCGAACCGGCCGCGCATGGCTCAGAACACGCGCACCGGTCTGATCTTCCTCGGTGTTGCGCTGGCGATGCTGGCGCTGGGTTATGCAGCCGTGCCGCTCTATCGCATGTTCTGTCAGGTAACGGGCATCGACGGCACGACGCAAAGGGCCAGCGCCGCGCAGGCTTCGGCCGTTCAGGCGACCGGGCAGCGGATCTCGGTTCGATTCGACGGCAATGTCGCCAATGGCCTGCCGTGGACGTTCCGCCCGATGCAGACGACCAGCAATGTCGTCATCGGCGAGAAGGCGCTTGCGAAGTACGAGGCGCGGAACAATGCGGCGCGCGACATCACGGGAACGGCGGTGTTCAACGTCAGCCCTGTGCAGGCGGGCAAATATTTCACCAAGATCGAATGCTTCTGCTTTACCGAGCAGACGCTGAAGCCGGGACAGGACGTCGAGATGCCGGTCATCTATTATGTCGATCCCGCGATCCTGGAAGATCCGGATACGAAGGATATTGAGCAGATCACGTTGAGCTACAGCTTTTACGAAAGCGAGCGGCTCTAGCGGCGCCGGATACTCTATTCGGCATCGCAGGCGTAAAGCCTCTGGACCATTGGGGGTCCGCTGGCTAAAGCGCGGCGCTAAGGTTTGGGTTTGCATGCGGCGCAGCTGTGCCGTTCACGCGAACCGTTTGGGCGATCAGTTAAGGGAAGACACGCGACAATGGCCGGCACCAAGAACCACGATTATCATATCCTGCCGACCGACCCCTGGCCGTTTCTCACCTCGTTCTCAGCGCTGGTGATGACCTCGGGTCTGGCGTTCTTCATGCACGATTACCCGTTCGGCACCTATTTGCTGATCGCGGGTCTGATCGGGCTGATCATTTCGATGTTCAGCTGGTTCGGCAACATCATCAAGGAAGCGCGTGCCGGCGATCACACGCCGGTGGTCCAGCTTCACCAGCGCTATGGCATGATCCTGTTCATCGCGTCCGAAGTGATGTTCTTCGTCGGCTGGTTCTGGGCGTTCTTCGACTTCTCGCTGTTCCCCAGCACGCTGGCCGAATCGGTCGATGGCGTGTGGCCGCCCGCCGCAATCGAGGCGGTGATGGATCCGTTCGACCTGCCGCTGCTCAACACCCTCATCCTGCTGTGTTCCGGTACCACGGTCACCTGGGCGCACCACTCGCTGATCCACGGCGACCGCGAAGGGCTGAAGCAGGGCCTGTGGCTGACGGTCATCCTCGGCGTGCTGTTCAGCATGATCCAGGCTTACGAGTACATGCACGCGCCGTTCCCCTTTGGCGAGAACACCTATGGCTCGGTCTTCTACATGGCGACCGGTTTCCACGGCTTCCACGTCATCGTCGGCACCATCATGCTGATCGTCTGCCTCGTGCGCGCCTACAAGGGCGATTTTACCCCGCGTCAGCATTTCGGTTTCGAGGCAGCCGCCTGGTACTGGCACTTCGTCGACGTCGTCTGGCTGTTCCTGTTCATTGCCGTCTACGTCTGGGGCGGCTGGGGTGCCACGATCCATTGATAACGATGAAGCGCCGGCGGTGACGGATCCTGATCAACAGGCGTCCGTCCCGCTGGCGTCCGATCCCGGCGGGCCGGATCTGGGTCCTGCGCTGCGCAGTGCGGTGCTGGGCGAATGCCCGCGATGCGGTGCGCAGACGATGTTTGCAGGCGGGTTCCCGGCAGGCTGGGTTCGCTTCGCAAGCCGATGCGGATCCTGCGGGCTGGATTACGAGCGCTTCAACGTGGGTGACGGTCCCGCGGCATTCCTGACCCTGATTATCGGAGCGATCATAACCGGGCTGGCGATCTGGCTGGACATCGCCGCCAATCCCCCGTTCTGGGTTCATGTGCTGCTGTGGGTCCCGCTGACGGTGGTCATGGTGATGGGCGGCCTGCGCGTCGCCAAGGGCCTGCTACTGATCATCGAATATCACCGCGATGCGCGCGAAGCGGGTGGCCGCGATCCCGAGGCATGATGCGGCGCCTTCCCGTAATCCCGACCATTTTCGTGCTCGCCGCGGTCGCCGTCATGGTGGCGCTGGGCATGTGGCAAATCCAGCGCGCGAACTGGAAGCACGAGCTTCTTACGCGTTACGCCGATGCCGCGCAGGACGACACGCCGGTCGCCTGGCCCGTCTCGGCCGACCAGTTCGAGGCGAATTATTACCGACGCTCCACCTTCACCTGCTCAGAGGTTACCAGCCGCGATGCCATCGCAGGCCGCAACAGCGAGGGCGCTGCGGGCTGGGTGCAGATCGCGAATTGCCGCACGGCAGAAGGCAACGAGGCCGCGGTGCAGATGGGCTGGACGCAAAATCCGCAACCGGTCCGCTGGGATGGCGGCAAGGTGACAGGCCGCATAACGCGTTACGGCGAAGGCGTGCGCCTGGTCGCCGATCCGCCCGTGGCCGGACTGCGCGCCAATGCGGCGCCGGATCCGCGCGATCTGCCCGACAACCACATGGCCTATGCGTTTCAATGGTTCTTTTTCGCCATCACCGCTCTGGTCATTTATGGCCTAGCGCTGCGCCGACTCCGTTCGAAACCCGCTGACTGACCCTTGGAACGCCGCATGATCAGCGCCGTCTTGCCTTGACGGGCCAGCGGGGCTAACCGCGCGCCTCATGGACTATATCAGCACCAGAGGCAGCGCCGCGCCGCTCGATTTCCGTTCGGTCACGCTTGCCGGTCTTGCCAGCGACGGCGGGCTTTACGTGCCCCGCGAATGGCCGCGCTTTTCGGCCGACGACATCGCGGAGATGGCAGGCCTGCCTTATGCCGAGCTGGCAGCGAAAGTCATGCAGCCCTTCGTCGGCGACTGTATCGCGCCCGACCGCCTGCTGGAGCTGACGCGGCAGGCCTATGGCCGCTTTGCGCACAAGGCGGTGACCCCGCTGACCCAGTTTGACGAGCGCAACTGGCTGCTCGAACTGTTCCACGGACCCACGCTGGCGTTCAAGGACGTGGCGTTGCAGCTGCTCGGTCTGCTGTTCGAGGAGTTCCTCAAGGATAGCGACCAGCACCTGACCATCGTCGGGGCGACCAGCGGCGATACCGGCAGCGCCGCGATCGACGCGGTGGCGGGGCGCGAGAAGATCGACATCTTCATGCTCCACCCCAAGGGCCGCGTCAGCGAGGTGCAGCGCCGCCAAATGACCAGCGTGATCGCACCCAACGTGCACAATATCGCGCTGGAAAACGCCAGCTTCGACGACGCTCAGGCCATGGTGAAGCGCATGTTCGCCGATACCGACATGACCGGGCGGTTCCGGATCACGGCGGTCAATTCGATCAACTGGGCGCGGCTGATGGCGCAGGTGGTCTATTATTTCGCCGCCGCGATTCAGCTGGGCGCGCCGCATCGCAAGACCGCGTTCAGCGTGCCGACCGGCAATTTCGGCGACGTGTTCGCGGGCCATGTGGCCGCGCGCATGGGGCTTCCGATCGAGCGGCTGATCGTTGCGACCAATGTGAACGACATTCTCCACCGCGCATTGTCGACCGGCGATTATTCGGCGCATGGCGTCACGCCGACCGAAGCGCCGTCGATGGACATTCAGGTCAGCAGCAATTTCGAACGCCTGCTGTTCGATGCTGGCGGGCGTGACGGCGCGGCCATGGCCGACCAGATGCGCGGGTTCGAGGGGTCGAAGGCGATGCAGCTGACGAATGCGCAGAGGGAAGGCGCGGCTTCGCTGTTCGCCAGCGCGCGGGTCGATGCCGAATCGATGCGTGCCGCGATGCGTTGGGCGCATGACAATTGCGACAAGATCATCGATCCGCATACGGCGATCGGGCTTTCCGCGGCGCTGGATGCCGATCTGCCGCACGGCGTGCCGGTGGTGACGCTGGCGACCGCCGATGCCGCGAAATTCGCTCCTGCGGTCGAGGCTGCCATCGGCGTCTCTCCGGAATTGCCGCCGCGCATTGCCGATCTAATGAACCGTGAAGAGGCCTGCACCGATCTGCCCGGCACCTACGAAGCGGTCGCCGCTTTCGTCGCCGAGCATGCAACGCCAAGCCCCGCGCCCGTCGCCTCCTGATGGCCAGCCTTGTCGAACTTCCCCAATTGCTGATCGGTGAGGGCTGGGCGGATTACGCGCTGCTCGACAGCGGCGAGGGGCGGAAGTTCGAAAGCTATGGCCCTTTTCGGTTTATCCGCCCCGAACCGCAGGCGATGTGGAAGCCGCGTTTGCGCGAATGGGACGCGCATGGCGAATTCGTGCCCGGATCGGACGAGGATGGCGGCGGGCGCTGGCAATTCGCCAAACCGGTTCCGGAAGACGGCTGGCCGCTAAGCTGGCGCGAGGTGAAGTTCACCGCGCAATGCACGCCGTTCCGCCATCTCGGTTTCTTCCCCGACATGGCCCCGGTCTGGGACTGGATGGACGCGATGCTGGAAGGCACGGCGGATCCGCAGACGCTCAATCTGTTCGGCTATACCGGCGTCGGTTCGCTGTCGCTCGCCCGGCGCGGCGCGGTGGCGCATGTCGATGCCAGCAAGAAATCGGTGGCGCAGGCGCGTGACAATGCGGCGCTGAGCGGGATGGACGATGCGCCGGTCCGCTGGCTGGTCGACGACGCCGCCAAGTTCGCCGCGCGCGAGGTGCGTCGAGAGAGGCGCTATGACGGCATCATCCTCGACCCGCCCAAGTTCGGACGCGGCCCCAAGAACGAGACATGGCGGATCGAGGAAAGTCTCGCCCCGCTGATCGCCGATTGCCGCCAGCTGCTGGACGGCGATTCGCGCTTCCTGTTCCTGACGGCCTATGCCGTGCGGATGAGCTCGCTGTCGCTGGCGGGCCTGCTGGACGAGCAGTTCGCCGCGCTGCCGGGCCGCGTAGAGCACGGCGAGCTGGCGGTGCGCGAAGCCGCCGCGCCCGGCACCGATACACGCCGTATCCTGCCCACTGCCATTTTCGCCCGCTGGGCCAATGATCGAGGATCATGAGATGAACGATTCGCTGATCCTCGAGGTCGAAGACCTTGTCGTCGATGTGCTGACCGGCATCTATTCGGAAGAAACCGGCAAGCCGCAGCCGCTGCGCATTTCGATCGCGGTGGAACTCGATATGCCGGGCCGGTTCGAGCCCGACACCCCGCTCGACGCCAGCAAGAACTACATGGACCTGAAATTCGCGGCAACGCAGGCGCTGCCGCCCGGCGTCCATTTCAAGCTGATCGAGGCGGTGGCCGACCATGTCTGCGACACGCTGTTCGTGCAGGATGGGCGGGTGAAATGGGTCCGGGTCAAGATCGTCAAGCTCGCCATTGCAGAGCATGACGAGAAGATCGGCATGACGCTGACGCGGCACAGGCGATGACGGGCGCGGCTGTCCTGGAGGTCGAACTGGCCGGCGCCGATCCGCTTGCCGCGGCGGCGGTGTTCCACCAGGTGCATCTGCCGCGCGCGGTCGCGCTGGTGGCCGAGGGTTGCCAATCCATCGTCCTGCAATTCGATCACGCCGAGGAAAAGCCGCATCGCTGGCGCCGCGAAGCCGTCGCCGCACTGGCCCGCGCGGCGGTTCCGGCGCGGGTGAACGGGGTCGCGCCCGCCTCGGCAGGGGGATGCGAGGACGCGCTTAAGGCTACCATCGCCTTTCTACACGCCAATGAAGGCGTCACCGGTCAATTGCTGATTGCGGGAACGCTTGGCGGGACTTGAACGCTCTGGCACAATGCACCGCATGGATCCTGTATCGCAGCCCGCCCTCATCGACGGATTCGGCCGCCGGATAAGCTATCTGCGGCTGTCGCTGACCGACCGGTGCGATCTGCGCTGCAGCTATTGCATGCCCGAACGCATGCAGTTCCTCCCCCGCGCCGAGGTTCTCTCGCTTGAGGAAGCGCACCGGCTGGCGCTGGCCTTCATCGACCGGGGCGTGACCAAGATCCGGCTGACGGGCGGCGAGCCTTTGGTGCGGCGCGACATGATCGAGCTTGTGCGGGCATTGGGCCGCCGGCTGGGCAGCGGGCTTGAGGAATTGACCCTCACTACTAATGGCACCCAGCTGCGCCAGTTCGCGCCCGATTTGGCGGAGGCGGGCGTCGAGCGCGTCAATGTATCGCTCGACACGCTGGACCGCGCGACATTCGAACGGCTGACGCGGCGCGACCGGCTGGAGACGGTGCTCGACGGCATCGCCGCCGCGCGCGAGGCGGGGCTGAAGGTCAAGCTGAACACCGTCGCGCTGAAGGGCGTGAACGAGCACGAGATTCCGGCCATGATCGAATGGGCGCATGGCGAGGGGCATGACGTTACCCTGATCGAGGTCATGCCGCTGGGCGAGGTGGATGGCGAGCGGATCGATCATTACCTGCCGCTCGATGCCGTGCGGTCCGAGCTCGAAAATCGCTGGACGCTGACGCCAAGCGGTCACCGCACGGGCGGGCCGTCGCGCTATGTGAACATTGCCGAGACGGGCGGGCGGCTTGGCTTCATTACGCCGCTGACCGGCAATTTCTGCGAGGGCTGCAACCGGGTGCGGGTGACCGCGACGGGCCAGCTTTATGCCTGCCTCGGCGGGCGCGAGCAGGTCGACCTGCGCGCCGCGGTTCGGTCGGACGATCCCGATCGCGCGCTGGCAGAGGCGCTCGACACGGCCATGGCGATCAAGCCCGAACGCCACCATTTCGCGATTCGCGAGGCGGGCGAGGCACCGGCGCTCGACCGGCACATGTCGGTTACCGGCGGATAGATCCTCGCCATGTCGCTGACTCTCCTGTTCCTCGGCAAGCTGGAGGATGTCGCGGGCGCGCCCTCACTGTCGCTCGACGTGGCGCAGCCCCTGTCGCTGTCCGAGATTGCCGAGCGGCTTGAGCCGCGGCTGGCCGTCGCGCTGTCGGCAGCCAATGTGCGGGTGGCGCTCAACGGATCGCTGGTGGGCGCAGGTGGCTGGGCCGCCGGGAATGGCGACGAACTCGCCTTTCTTCCGCCCGTCAGCGGCGGCTGAGGGCGAGGAGAGCGCCATGATCAGCGATGTGCGCCTGGCCCATGCGGATTTCGACGCCGCGCATGAATTGCAGCGCTTTACCCTGCGGCAGGATGCGGGCGGGATCGTCAGCTTTCTCGGCAAGGTGCGGGCGGAAGGCGGCGATGATGCCGTCCTCGCGCTGGAACTGCGCCATTATGCGCCGCTGACATTGTCCGGCATGGAGATGCTGGCCTTGCGGGCACAGCGGCACTGGACGCTGACCGGCCTGCTGATCATCCACCGCGAGGGGGTGATGCATCCCGGCGATCCGATCGTGCTGGTCGCTTGCGGCGCGCGTCACCGCCGCGACGCGTTCGAGGCCTGCGATTTCCTGATGGACCACCTCAAGTCCGAAAGCTGGTTCTGGAAGCGCGAGAAGACCGCGCACGGTTGGCACTGGGTCGATCCGCGCGATCAGGACCGCAAGGATCTGTCACGCTGGGCGCATGTCGCCTGACCGCAATCAGCCCCGGATCGGCTCGGTCAACTCGACCAGAAGCTGATCTTCCTCTGCCACCAGAGCGGCGACCGAATCGCGGGTCGCGGCGATTTGGGGCAGGCCTACCGCGGCGCCGCTGTCCGCCCGCTCGGCCGCGCCCAGCGCCAGCATCGAATCGAGTTCCGCCAGCGCGAACATCGTGTCGCTGCGCGCCGATTCGACATCGCTGATCGCGACGATGGCATCGGACCAGCGGGTGCTGCCCTGCGCGGCACCGGCCGCGGCATTCGCCCGGCTGCGCGCGTCGTCGGCGCGGCGCATGAATGTTGCATGCGAGGCTTCGGCCTGTCGCCGCAATTCGGCCAGTCTTTCGCCAAGCCCGGAGGGCAGCGGGGCGGGCGCAGGGGCTTCGGTCTTTTCCGGCTCGACCGGTGCGGCGTTTCCTTCCACCCGCTCAAAATCGCGCATTGCGAGCGAGGGATAGCGCGGATCCGTCGCGCAGGCCGAAAGCGCAAGCAGGGCGACGGGAGCGAGGAGAAGTGAACGCTGGGCAATCATCACCGCGCCTGATAGCAGCTTGGGCCCGCAGCGCCAGCATCCAAGATGGCCAGTCGCTCGTGCCGGCCGTTCACGCGGGGGCCGTTTACGCGGGGGCAGTTGGTGCTGGGGCCAGGCGAAATGGCCAATGGGAATTGACAGGACGGGTCATTGCCAGTAACGGGCACCGCTCATCCGGCTTCACCGGGCGACTTTGCGTGCTGCAATGGCGCTGGGCCGGTAAAACGTCCGCAGATCGGCACGGATACAACGTCGGCGCTTTGGCGCCGGGTCGTGGCATCGCGGCAGAACAGACAGGTTTGAACATGTTCGCAATCGTGCGCACGGGCGGCAAGCAGTATCGCGTCGCCGAAGGAGACAAGATCGCGGTCGAGAAGCTGGCGGGAGACGCCGGCGACAAGATCGAACTGGGCGACATTCTGCTCGCGGGCGAAGGCTCGGAGCTGAAGGACGCGTCGAAGGTCAAGGTTTCGGCCGAGATCATCGCGCAGGCCAAGTCGGAGAAGGTGATCGTCTTCAAGAAGCGTCGCCGTCACAATTATCGCCGTCGGAACGGACACCGCCAGCAGATGACCCTGCTGCGCATCGTGTCGGTCGGCTGAACACCAAAGTAGGAGCATCACACCATGGCACATAAAAAAGCAGGCGGCTCCTCGCGCAACGGTCGCGATTCAGCGGGCCGTCGCCTTGGCGTCAAGAAGTTCGGCGGACAGGAAGTCGTCGGCGGCAACATCATCATTCGTCAGCGCGGGACCAAGGTGTATCCGGGCGTGAACGTCGGCATGGGCCGCGACCACACGCTGTTCGCCCTGACCGGCGGCAAGGTGCGCTTCCATGACGGCAAGCTTGGCCGCAAGTTCGTGTCGGTCGACGCGATGGCGGAAGCTGCCGAGTAAGGGACAGCCCTAGCGATAGGCCGTCCCTTCAAAAGGACGGCCCCGCCGGCATCGACCGGCCTGAAGGGAGAGGGCCACGGTCCGTCTCCCTTTTTCGCGTTGGCCGGAACCGAAAGGGAATCAAAAGGTTAACGGGAGCATCGAGAGGCGCCGGGCGGAATATTCCGCCGCGCTATCACCAAAATGAAACGCGGCACTTCTAGTAAGCGATCGCGACACTAGGGAGCGGAATGTGTTTATCCGTAGCGAAAACCTGTTTTTACGTCCTGCATGGCCAGAAGACAGGGCGAATATCTGCCGCGCGGGCGTCCCCTCGGCGAGCGATCCGTTGCGGGCGGGCGAGCTGAAACACGGCCTGCTGGTCACCATGCCTGCCATCGGCAATGACCGGATCGCCGGTACGGCCGGTTTCGTCGCGCGCAAGGGCCGCTGGCAGCCGCGCATCTGGCTGGCACCGGCTTTCCGTCACCTTGGCCTGTTCGACGAGGTCGAGGAAGCGATGTTCACGCTGATGTCGCAAATGCCCGACCCGTCGGGACCTCCCGCGATCCGCTTGCCAGAGTTGCAGGCTGCGTAAGACTGCAACAGGACTTGTGTAAAACGCGCACGAAAATGCGCGATACTTGTTTGTTGTTGCAGCGATTCTTATGTATCGGGTTGGCCGGGTCGCAAGCTGAACATCAGAAAACCGGTGGCAACTAGAAAACGATTAAGTCAGGAAGACAGCCAACGCGCCGCGCTGGAAGCGGCGCGTGAGTTGCTGATCGAATCCGGACCTCAATCGCTGACCCTGAAGGCCGTGGCCGAACGGGTTGGGCGGACCCATTCCAACCTGCTCCATCATTTCGGCAGCGCAGCCGGACTGCAAAAGGCGCTGGCGGGTTTCCTGGCGGCATCGGTCTGCCAGTCCATCGCGCTTGCCGTGACGAAGCGGCGGGCGGGGCAGGGCAGCGCGCGCGAACTGGTCGACCTGATTTTCGACGCCTTCGGCCGCGAGGGGGCGGGCGCGCTGGCAAGCTGGACGATGGTTTCGGGCCACCGCGATACGCTGGATCCGATCTTCGACACGATCCATGCATTGGTGGAAGATCTGGGGCCCGATGGCGAAGACTGGGCGCGGATACGCGAAGTGACGATGGTGCTGGTGCTGCAGGCGCTGGGCGATGCGGTCATCGGCGATTCGCTGGCCTGCTCGCTCGACCTTCCGCGTGAAGCGGCGCGCGATCTTGCCACGCGGCAACTGATAGCCATGCTGCCACGCGGCGAGAACGTCTGAAGCTGCGCAGCAGCGCGACCTCTATTCCTTTGCCTGCGGCTCCAGTGCCAGCCAGCCCGGCCACAGATCGGGATCGGCATCGGCCACCCGCACATGATCGACCGCAACGTCCAGTTCGGGATAGGCGATCCTGCGGCGCGATTCGTCCGACCGGTCGAGCGGCACCACGACAAGGCGGCGATTGATCTTCTGCCGCCAGTTCATGCGCGCGGTGTTCTCCTGGCCGACATAGCAGCCCTTGCGGAAATTGACGCCGTGCAGTTCCGCCGCGTTGCATTCCAGCCATAGAGTCTGGTCATAGCCCAGTTCATCCCGCCCCTCGGTCACGCCAAGGGACAGGCGATGCGCGAGATAGGCATCGTCCGCGCTTGGCCCTTCTGCATTGCCCGATGCGGGCAGGAGCCATCGCTGCCCCAGCGCGGCCAGGCGCGGATCGTCCGCGGCGCCGTCGCCGCGATGCGCGATCCAGTGCACCTCGACCGCCGGGTCGCGCTCGATGGTGATCTTGCGGCGCAGGCGGTACATCGACAGCTTCTTGACCAGTTCGTCGGCGTGCTCGGCCTCGCATTCGATCAGCATGTCGTTGCCGCTGGGCCAGACGAAGAAGTCGAACAGCACCTTGCCCTGCGGCGACAGCAGGCCGGTCCAGACGGGAAGCGGTGCGGTTACGTCGCTGGTCACCAGGCCCTGCAGGAATTCGCCCACGTCCTCGCCGTCGCCCGAAAGGCGGATGATCGCGCGTCTGGCCAGCCGGGTCACGTCGTGGCGGGAAGATGTCGTTTCGTTCATATCGCCTGCTCTCCTTTTCCGCGGGGGTCGCTTCCGAATGCTTGTCGTAGGAATGATACGCGTCAGACGGGCGAACGGTCCTGCCAAACCGGCAGGCGTCCTGCCGCGACCCGCGCAGCCTTGTGTGCATTTAGGCATCGGCGGAGCGCGCGCAAGCTGGGCGCGCGCCTTGGCCGAGGATCACGCGGGCGGCGGAGGCCTGCGCTTTGCGCGGGTGCGCAGCAGCAGGTCGAGGCAGAAGATCGCGATCGCGGTCCAGATGATCAGGAAACAGACCAGCTTGACCGGGTCCAGCGGCTCTTTCAGAACCGTCAGGCCAAGGATGAAGACCAGCGTCGGCGCAAGGAACTGCACGAAGCCCAGCGTCGAATAGGCCATCCGCCGCGCAGCGGTGGCGAACAGCAAGAGCGGGAAGGCCGTCCACAGGCCTGCTCCGAACAGCAGGGCGTTCGTGCCGATCTCTCCGCTCACTCCGTTTCGCGCCTCGGGAGCGAGCGCTATGGCAATGATCGCCGGAACCGCGAGGATCAGAACCTCGACCGTAAGGCCGGGCAGCGATCCCACTGCGACGCGTTTGCGCAGTAATCCATAGGACGCAAAGCTGAGCGCCAGCGTAAGGCTGATATACAGCGTGTCGACCGCTTTTGCCGCAAGGATGGCGACGCCGATCGCCGCGACCGCGACCGCCAGCCATTGCAGGCGGCCGAGCTTTTCCTTCAGGAAGATCGTGCCAAGCAGCACGTTGACCAGCGGATTGATGTAATAGCCCAGGCTGGCGGCAAAGAACGCGCCTCGCTGGACCGCCACGATATAGACCACCCAGTTGACGCTGATGAAGACGCTGCTGACGACCAGCGTCAGCATGACCCGACGGTTGGTCAGCGCGGCCTTCAAATCACCCATTCGTCCCGCGAGGGAAAGCGCGATCAGGCAGACGGGGATGGTCCACAAGGTTCGCCATCCCACCACGGCGAACGGATCGATCGCATTCAGCAGGACGAGATAGAGCGGCAGGAAGCCCCACAGCGTATAGGCGCCCAGTGCGTAAGGCAGGCCCCTTGGCGAAGGGGTCGTCGGCTGCGACGGGGCGTTTTCATCGGTCATGCTCGCGCGCGCCTAGAGCGGTTCAGCGATCATGAAAAGACCGGTGGTTGGATACGCGCGACAGGGCGTTCAGAAAGGCGTGCGCTATTCTGAAAATAATCGAGCCATTCGGGTTTCGTTCATTTTCAGGACCCTAATTATGAACTCAACAAGCCCCGGTCGTCACGCTGAGGCTCAAAGGTTTTCAAGGAGAAAGACTATGGCGCGGTTCCCGAAGTTCAGCACGATCGCATTGGCAGCAACCGTTCCGGCCATGGCGCTGTCGGCACCTGTCGCGCAGGCCGCGGCCTTTCCGACTGCGCCTGCTGCACAGACGTCGCAGATCGTCACTGTCGCCGAGATGAACGCGGACCATGACCGCCGCTACAAGAAGCGCGATCGCTATGACCGATACGATCGTTATGACCGTTACGATCGTTATGACCGTTACGACCGCGATGAGCGCCTGCGCCATGACAGCCGCGTGTGGCGGGGCAATGACGGGCGTTACTACTGCAAGAAGGAAAACGGCACGACCGGCCTCTTGATCGGCGGAGCGGTGGGCGGTCTTGCAGGGCACGAGCTGCTGAAGGACAAGACCATGGGTGCGATCCTTGGCGCTGCCGGCGGTGCGCTGCTGGGCCGGGCCATCGACAAGAGCGACGCGCGCTGCCGCTGATCGGCGCGCCGGCATTCGCTGTCGCAGCAAAGGGCCGCGTCCCGGTTCGATCCGGGGCGCGGCCCTTTTCGCGTTCAGGTGCTCAGGCCGACCCCGATCATCGCGCGCGGCTGATCAAGCTCGGCCGAGGCGACGGGATAGTTGCAGTAATCGACGGCGTAATAGGCGCCGGGCCGGTGATTGCCCGACAGGCCGACTCCGCCAAACGGTGCATTGGACGAAGCGCCGTTAGTGGGCCGGTTCCAGTTGACGATGCCCGCGCGGATCTCGCGCCAGAACCGCCCATAGAGCTCGGGCGTACCGCCCAGTAGCGACGCGGACAGGCCATAGCTGGTGTTGTTCGCCTCGGTCAGCGCGGCCTTGAAGTTCGACACGCGGATGACCTGTAGCAGCGGGCCAAACAACTCTTCGTCGCGGCGGCCCTCCATCTCGGTTACGTCGACGATGCCGGGCGTCAGGAACGGCAGACCCTCGGTCACGCGCTCCAGGGGGCGGATGACCTGTCCCCCGCGCGACACGATGCCGCCAAAGCCGCGCAGCACGACATCGGCGGCGGCATTGTCGATCACCGGTCCCATGAACGGGGCGGGCTGGTCGAACGGACCGCCCACGATGATGCGGTCGACCAGCTTTGTCAGCGCCTCCATCACCCCGTCATACATGGTATCGCGCACGATCAGGCGGCGCGCGGCGGTGCAGCGCTGTCCCGCCGTGGTAAAGGCCGATTGCACGATGGTCGCCGCCGCATCCTGCAGCAGCGGCGTATCCCACACGATCAGCGGATTATTGCCGCCCATCTCCAGCGCAGTGATGACGCCCGGCCGCTCCGCCAGAGCCTTGCGGATGGCCACGCCGGTCTGCGACGAACCGGTGAACAGCACGCCGTCGATGCGCGGATCGGCGGTCAGCGCGCGGCCTTCCTCAGGCCCGCCCAGCAGCAACTGGACGACATTTTCGGGAAAGCCCGCCGCATGGAAATAGCTGACCAGACGTTCGCCCACGGCGGGGGGCTTTTCCGACGGCTTGAACACCACCGTATTGCCCGCCAGCAAGGCCGGGACGATATGGCCGTTGGGGAGATGCGCCGGGAAATTATACGGGCCCAGCACCGCCATCACGCCATGCGGCTTGTGCCGCAGCGCGCTTTTCGCTCCCATCGCGCCTTCGCTGGTGCGATTGCCCGCGCGCTCCGCCTGCGCGGCGAGCGAGATGTCCACCTTGCCGATGACGGCCTGCACCTCGGTCTCGGCCTCCCACAGCGGCTTGCCGGTTTCGCGCGCGATGAGGCGAGCAAGCCCGTCCGAATCGGCACGGACCTGATTGGCGAAACGCTGCAGCAATTCGATCCGGCGGGCGAGGGGTTCGGCGGCCCAGGATGAAAATGCTGCGCGCGACTGTTCGAGAATGATGTTCGTGTCGCCGGGTTCGCCATGCCAGAAGATGTCGCCGCTGGCGGGTTCGATCGATGTCAGTTCGGTGGTCAAGTTGGCTCCGTCGAATGCGTGCCGGGGAATGTCCGGCGAAGGCTCTAACCCATTGATGGCGCGCTGACCAGTCGGTCGACTGCGGCGTGATGATCAAGGGCTACCGCATTCATATGGTGCAGCAATGTCGGTTGCCAAGCGTCCCGCCGCGTCCCCATTGCCAAGCGCGCCGCGACCGCTAGAACCGGTGACATGACGCTTCATGACATGCTTTCGCCCTTTGGCCTGATTGCCCGCATCGCCGCGCTGCCGGCATGCCTTCTCGTTGCGGCGCAGGGACCGGCGCTGGCGCAGCAGCAGGCCGCTCCTGCACAACCTCAGGCCCAGCAGCCAACCAATATTCCGCCGCCCTCGGCTGCCCCCGTTCCCGGCGAGATGGATCTGGCCAAGCTGATCTGGTCGACCATGGTCACGATCGACAACGCCAATGGCAGCGGCAACTACACGGTGCTGCGGGACAGTTCGGCAACAGGCTTTCAGATCGCCAACGATCCGGCAAAGCTGGCGCAGATCTTCGCAGGGCTACGCGCCAGCCGGATCGACCTGACCACCACGNTGCTGACCGCGCCCAGCTATACCGCGCCGCCCCAGTTGCTGCGCGAGGATGTGTTTCAGGTGCAGGGCTATTTCCCGCTGCGCCCGCGCGCCGTGGTGTTCGACATGGCGTTCCAGTGGCAAAACGGGAAATGGCGCCTGTTCGGCGTCAGCGTCGAGCCGCGGGTGATCGCCGATCCTCAGCAACAGCAACAGAACGTGGAATAGCCCGGCCCGGTCGCTGCGTCAGTCCGGCTGTCCGGCGGGTGTCGGCGCTTTCCCATGCGCTTCGCCCATGCGGCGCTGCGCCTCTANGCAGGCGTGGAAGGCCGACCAGTCGTCGTCNCGGTCGATATCGGCCCAGATCGCTTCCATCTCNTCGATCAGCATGGATCGCGGCGNATCGTCCCGCCAGTAAGGATGGTCGTCCGTCACCCGCTCGGCATCGTTCAGCCGGGCCATGAATTCCTGCGTCGTATCGCCGCCCTCCAGCGAGTTGCGGCGCGCGGCGAACAGGAAGGCGTCGGGCTGCATCTGGCTCTCGCGCATCGCCTTTTCGGCCAGTTCGACAAGCGTGCCCGCCTCGCCGGGATGCGATGCGGCCCAGTCAGCCTCTACCCCCAGCCGCCAGGCAAAGCGGCGGCGAATCGCCGTAGTGTAGAGGTCGGGAAACCGCTCCAGCGCGGCGACGAGGGGCGGGGCATCGCAGATCGGGCGCAGCGCGATGGCAAGCTGCGCGCAGTTCCAGTGGATCGCCTCGGCCTGCCTGCCGAATGCGTAGAGCCCGGAATGGTCGAAATAGGCTGCGGTGAAAGCCGGATCCCAGCGCGGCAGGAACCGCCACGGGCCGTAGTCGAAGCTTTCACCCGACACGTTCATGTTGTCGGTGTTGAGCACGCCGTGCACGAAACCCGCGCAGGCATAGCTGGCCGCCATATCCGCCAGCCGCTCGACCACCAGATGCAGCAGGCGAACCGGCGGCAGGTCCCTGTCGGGCGCATCGGCGGGCGGGGGCGGGCCGGGGTAATGCTGCAATGCGTAATCGGTCAGCTCGGCAAGGTGATCGTACTCTTCCAGCGCGGCAAGGCGCTGGAAACTGCCGATGCGGATATGCCCGTGGCTCAGCCGCACCAGCACGGCGGAGCGGGTGGGCGAAGGCTCGTCATTGCGGTCGAGAGGTTCGCCTGTCTCGACAACCGAGAATGTCTTGCTGGTATATACGCCCAGCGCTTCCAGCTGCTCGGTCGCCAGCACTTCGCGCACCGCGCCTTTCAGCGTCAGCCGCCCGTCGCCGAACCGCGACCACGGCGTCTGGCCCGATCCCTTGGTACCCAGGTCGAGCAAACGCCCGTCGCCGCCGTATAGCTGCGCGTACAGGAAACCGCGCCCGTCACCGATCTCGGGATTATAGGTGCGGAACTGGTGCCCGTGATAGCGCAGCGCGAGCGGCTGGGGGAGGTTGTCCGCCAGCGGTTCGAAGCGCGCGAAATGGCGGGTCCAGCCGTCCGCATCCAGATCGCCCAGCCCGACGGCCTCTGCCCAGCGCTGGTTACGGAAACGCGTGATGGCCTGCGGAAAATCGGCGGGGCGNACCGGATCGGCGATCCAGCCTGCGATACCCTGGATGACCGGATCGGGGCGATAGGGGGACGGTTGCGGAATGCCGCTCATACCGCGATAGTGGGGTGCCGCCGCGCCGGGTGCAAGCCCGGGCATCTCTCGCGGCGATGATGACGAAGGGCGACAATACACGTGGACGAACGATCCGGCGGGCCAGCCGAGCCGGCCTTGTGGCATGACGGCTGGTGGGAAAGCGAAGACGGGCTGAAGCTGCATTTTCGCGATTATCCGGCCCGCGATGGGGCCCAGGTCGGGGGCGGCACAGGCGGCGATGACTTGCCCGTGCTGTGCATCCCCGGCCTAACCCGCAACGCCCGCGATTTCGAGGTGGTCGCACAGGACCTGTCGCCCAGTCGCCGCGTGATCTGCATCGAACTTCGCGGACGGGGGGAGAGCGAATATGCGCGCGATCCCGCCAGCTATAACCCCATGCAATATGTGGCCGACCTCGACGCGTTCTTCGCGCAGACCGGGATCGAACGCGCCGTGTTCTTCGGCACCTCGCTGGGCGGGATCGTCACCATGCTGTCAGCGCTCAACGCGCCCGATCGCATCGCCGGCGCCTTGCTCAACGATATAGGGCCGGTGATCGAAAGCGAGGGTCTGGACCATATTCGCGAATATGTCGGGCAGGGGCGCAGCTTCCCCACATGGATGCACGCCGCGCGGGCCCTGCAGGACCTGCACGGCGCGGTCCATCCGGACTGGGGGATCGAACGATGGATCGCCTTTGCCAAGCAGGTGATGGAACTGGGCGGCAGCGGCAATATCCGCTTCGATTACGACATGCGCATCGCGGATGCTTTCAACGACGGCGATGCCGTCAATGGCAGCAATATCGTCGGCGCGGACGATCTGTGGCCCGCGTTCGAGGCTCTGGCGGGACGGCCGGTGCTGGTCGTGCATGGCGAAACCTCGACCATCCTGTCGGGTGCGACCGCGCGCGAAATGGTCGGGCGTATCCCTGCGGTCGAACTGGTCACCGTGCCCGATACCGGCCATACGCCCACGCTGGACGAACCCCCGGTGCGAGAGGCGATCAGCCGCCTGCTCGCGCGCAGCCGATGATTTGAGCATATGGCCAAGAAGATCACCGTTTTCCGCAAGCTGCGGATCCTTCACCTTGGGCTGGACCCGGTTGCGGCACCGTGGAGCGGCGATCTGATTCGCGCGCTTTCGGGCGGGAAATACCAGTTCATCGAACATCACGCCCCGGCCGCCAGCGACGACATCGCGTCGCGCCTGCAGCTCTATCGCCCCGACTTTCCGGCGCTGGACAAGGGAGCGGGGCTGGGCAGGCTGAACCGCATGGCGCGCGCCATGCGCGGTTACGGCCTGATCCTTACGCACGGCGAGTCGGGCTTTCCCGCCGCAATGGCGCACAGCCTTTTCGCCGAGGCGCTGAAGCTGCCGCCGCTGATCCACTACCACCATGCGCTGCAGGGATTTTCGGGCGGCGCGATCAAGCGTTTCAGGCACCGGCTGGGCTTTGCCCGCACGCAGGCGGTGGTCGCGCCGACATCGACGGCCGCGAACGAAATCGCCGCGAACTGGGGTGTCGGCGGCCGCACCTTGCGGATCGCGCTGCCGGTCTATGGCAGCACGCCGAAACCGCCGCGCGCCGATGCGATTCCCGGACTGGTCAAGCGCCGGGACGAGGCATGGATAGGCGTGCGTGCAGGCGATCTGCTGCCCGATGCAGACCCGATCCTGCGCCGCCTGCGCGATCTGGGCGACGAATGGCGGCTGGTCGCATTCGGCAGCAAGGACGAAACGGTGCGCCTAGGCTCGCTCTGTGCCGAGATGGAGGTGGCGGATCGGCTGCTGACCAGCCAGCGGCTGGCCGGGCCCGAGGACAGGGCGGGGCTGTTCGACATGCTGCTGTCGCCGCGCCCGCCCGCGAAGGGAGACGACATGCCGCGCATGCCGTTCCTTGCGGCCCCGGCAGGCGTTTCGATGATCGCGGCAGGCAGCGAGATCGCGCCCGTCCTGCCGCGCGAGCAGGCGGATTATCTGTTCGGAAACGGCAGCGGCCAGTCCGCGGCCATTGCCGAGGCGATGGTCACGCTCGCGAGGGACGAGGTGAAGCGCAAGGGGCTGTCGAAGGCCATGGCCGATTTCGCCGCGAAGCATCGCGACGCTGCCGATCACCGCGCGCTGATCGCCGAATTGACGGGCGAGGACCGGATCCATCCGTGACCTGACCGCGCTTGCTGCCGATACGCCGCTGTGGACGGTTTCAGCGCCCGTTCAGGCGCAAGCCGCTTTGGCGTTGAAAACCCCCTGACGGACCCTTAAGACCCCGCCATTCCGGCGAAGATGCCGGAGCGATAACGAATTTCGAAAGGCCTTCTATCGTGGCGTTAAGCCCTATCCGCCCTGCCGATCCCGCCGACAAGGCCGCCTTGCGCCAGCGCGCGCAGGAGGATGTGTTTCGCCGCGAGGTGGACGAGGCGGTGCGGCAGGACACGGTCTCGGGCTTTTTCCGCAAGTGGGGCAAGCTGATCATCGTCCTTGTCGTGCTGGCGCTTGCCGCGCTGGGCGCATGGTCGTGGTGGCACCACAAGACCACCACCGAGGCCGAGGCCGACGCCGTCGATCTGACGCTTGCGATCGACCAGCTTGAGGCGGGCAATCTGGAGGCCGCGGCGGAAAAGGCCGCCGGGCTGACGACAGAGGGAACGCCCGCGGCCTACCGTGCACCGGCGCAATTCCTGGCCGCCGCCGCCGCGCTTGAAAAGGGCGACGAGGACGAGGCGGTGAAGATGTTCGAGGCGGTCGCAAACGACGCATCGAACCCGCAGCCGTTCCGCGACCTCGCCGCGATCCGCGCCGTTTCGGTTCGTTTCGACGACATGGAGCCGCAGCAGGTCATCGATCGCCTCAAGCCGCTCGCCGTGCCGGGCAATCCGTGGTTCGGCAGCGCCGGCGAAATGGTCGGCCTCGCCTATGTCGAGCAGGGCAAGCCCGAACTGGCAGGCCCGCTGTTCGCGGAAATCGCCCGCGACGAGGACCAGCCCGAAACACTTCGCGCACGCGCCCGCCAGCTGGCGGGCCTGTTCGGCACCGATGCGGTCGACGATGCGCAGGACATCGTCGACCGGATCGCCTCGGGCGGCGCCGCGCAGCCCTGAAGGCTGGCCGACTGACAGAATTATGGAGAGCAATCGAATGACATACCCGTTTGGCAAGCGTGCCGTCACCGGCGCGGCACGGATCGCGCTGGTCGCGGCCCTGGCCGCAGGACTGGGCGCATGCGGCATGTTCAAGGGTGATGGTCCGGAAACCACCCCGACGCTCGGCAAGCGCGAGCCGATCCTTTCCCGGATCGAGAACACCGCGACCGTCGATCCCTCGCTGGAAAGCGTACCCGTCGTCCTTCCCGCACCGACTGCCAACCAGTCATGGGCGCAGGCGGGCGGTTCGGCATCCAAGAGCTATGGGCATCTCGCCCTGTCCGCCAATCCCACGCGCGTCTGGACCCGCAGCATCGCGGGCGCCAGCCAGCAGCGCCGGCTGGCCGCCACGCCCGTCATCGGCGACGGCAAGCTGTTCGTGTTCGACACCGACGGCAAGGTCTGGGCCTTCGACGCTGCCACCGGTGCGCCGGTGTGGGAAAAATCGCTGCGGGTCAGCGGCGACGGGTCCAGCTCGGTCTTCGGCGGCGGCGTCAGCTATGAAAACGGGCGCGTCTACGTGACCACCGGCGTCGGCGAAGTCGATGCGCTCGATGCCTCGGACGGCAGCGAGATCTGGAAAGCCCAGCCCTCGGGCCCGCTGCGCGGCGCGCCGACGCTGGCGTTCGGCAATGTATTCGTGATGACGCAGGACAACCAGATCTTCGCGCTCGATGCCGAAACCGGCGAGATCGAGTGGAACCGCGCAGGCTCCAGCGGGCTGTCGGGCGTGTTCGGCGTGGCGGCTCCTGCGGCGGGCGCGGGCACGGTGATCGCGGGCTATTCCAGCGGCGAGCTGATCGCCTATCGCTATGAAAACGGAACCGAACTGTGGGGCGATGCCTTGTCGCGCACCAATATCTCCACCTCGGTAGGATCGCTGACCGACGTGGACGCCGACCCGATCATCGACGGCGGGCGCGTCTATGCGCTGGGCCAGGGTGGCCGCATGGCCGCGTATGAGCTGCTGTCGGGCCGCCGCATCTGGGACCTGTCGCTGGCCGGTATCTCGACGCCCGCGGTGGCAGGCGACTGGATCTTCGTGCTGACCGACGATGCGCGCCTGCTGGCAATCGCGCGCGCGACCGGCAAGGTGCGCTGGATCAGCCAGCTGCCGCGCTGGAAGGACGAGAAGGACAAGAAGGGCGAGATCTTCTGGTCCGGCCCGGTTCTCGCCGGGGGCAAGCTCTATGTCGCCAGCACGCGCGGCGCGCTGGTGTCGGTCGATGCCGCCGATGGCGCACAGGCGAATGTGGCCGAGCTGGACGACGGCGTATCGCTCAACCCGATCGCCGCGAACGAGACGCTCTATGTGCTGGACAATGGCGGGACGATCAGCGCGTTTCGCTGATCGGTCCCTCCGCCGCCCGGATCAAAGGCTGTATTTGTAGATCGGCGCGACCGACCCGTTCCACTCGCCGTGATAGCGGTCGAGCAGGTCCTGCGCAGGCACCTTGCGCCGCTTGGCGATCTCGTCCAGCGGGGCGAGGAAGCCGGTCTCGTTATCGCCCGCCGAATTGAGCTGCCCGCGCGCCGCAAGGCCCGCCCGCGCAATCTTCAGCACTTCGGGCGCCAGGTCGCCCAGCACGCCGCCGCCGGGGATGGGCGCATCCAGCGCCAGCCGCGGCACCGCGTTTCGCAGCGCCTCGCGCTCCTCCATCGTCCAGTCCTTGACGAGGTCCCAGGCCGCATCCAGCGCGGTCTGATCGTAAAGCAGGCCGACCCAGAACGCGGGCAGCGCGCAGATGCGGCTCCACGGACCGCCATCGGCGCCGCGCATTTCGAGGAAGCTTTTCAGGCGAACCTCGGGAAAGGCGGTGGACATGTGATCGGTCCAGTCCGCCATCGTCGGCTTTTCGCCCGGCAGCGCGGGCAGTTCGCCGTTGAGGAAATCGCGAAAGCTCTGCCCCGCGGCATCGATATATTTCCCGTCGCGGAACACGAAATACATCGGCACGTCGAGCAGGTAGTCGGCCCAGCGCTCATAGCCGAAGCCGTCCTCGAACACGAAAGGCAGCATGCCGGTGCGCGCCGGGTCGGTGTCCGACCAGATATGGCTGCGGTATGACAGGAAGCCGTTGGGCTTGCCCTCGGTAAAGGGCGAGTTGGCAAACAGCGCGGTCGCCAGCGGCTGCAGCGCGAGGCCGACGCGGAACTTCTTCACCATGTCGGCTTCGGACGAATAGTCGAGGTTCACCTGGATCGTGCATGTGCGCAGCATCATGTCGAGGCCCATCGTGCCGACGCGCGGCATGTGCTCCAGCATGATCTTGTAGCGGCCCTTGGGCATGAGCGGCAGGTCCGCACGCGCCTTGTCGGGCCACATGCCCAGGCCAAGGAAGCCGACGCCCAGCTCTTCGCCCACTTCCTTCACCTGCGTCAGGTGCCGGCCCGTTTCGGCGCAGGTCTGGTGCAGGCTGACCAGCGGCGCGCCCGACAGTTCCAGCTGGCCCGCCGGTTCAAGGCTGACCGTGCCATCCTCGCCCGACATGGCGATGATGTTGCCGCCCTCGACCACCGGTTCCCAGCCGAATTTTTCCAGCGCGAGCAATATGTCGCGGATGCCGCCGGGCTCGTCATAGCTCGGCGCGCGGCGGTCCTCGGCGCGGAAGACAAATTTCTCGTGCTCGGTGCCGATGCGCCATTGTTCGCGCGGCTTCTCGCCCTTCTGCATCGGGATCAGAAGCTGGTCGCGGTGCTCGATGACGGGCTCTGCGGCCCCTGATTCCTTGCGCGTGCTCATGGCGCGGGGCGTTAGGCGGGTTCGCGCCAATGGGAAAGCGTGATTTTTTCTTGCGCCGCGCTCATCGCCAGTCGCCCGCGATCCCCATCCACAGCGCCATCGCCGCAATCGCCGCCGTTTCGCCGCGCAGGATCCGCGGGCCGAGCGCAATCGGGCGGGCGCTGGGATGCGCGCGGATCGCCTCGCGCTCGGCATCGTCAAAGCCGCCTTCGGGCCCGATCAGCAGCGCAGCCGGGGGCGGCGTCGCCGAAAAGGCCGCCGCGGCGGGCGGTGCGTCGCGCGACTCGTCGGCGAAGAACAGCGCGGTGTCGTCCCAGCCGTCCAGCATGGCGTTCAAAGTCACCGGTTCGGCGATGGCGGGCAGGGCGGTCCGCGCGCATTGCTCGGCCGCTTCGGTGACGATCTGGCGCGCGCGGTCCATGTTGAGCGCGTCGGCGACGCAGCGCCGCGTGATGACGGGCTGGATGCGTGCGACCCCCAGTTCGGTCGCCTTTTCCAGCACGAGATCGAAGCGCGGCTTTTTAAGAAGCGCGGCGCACAGGGTCAGCGGCGGCACGCTTTCACGCGGGCGAAGCTGTTCGACCAGCTCCACCGTCACATTACGCTTGTCCGCCTCGGTGACGCGCGCGGCCCATTCGCCGGTGCGGTCGTCGCACAATATCACGCCGTCGCCGGGCTTCACCCGCATGACGCGCGACAGATAATGCGCTTGCTGCCCGTCGATCTCGTGCAGCAGGCCCGCCGACAGAATAGCCCCGACGAACAGGCGCGGCGCACTTTTCGGAGGCCAAGCGGGGGTGGCAGCCATCGCGGTCAGGCCCGCAGGATCGCGCGCGTCGCGATATAGCAATCCATCAGCTGGCCTACCGCGTCGCGCTCCTCGAAATCATCCTCGAACATGTCGGTCAGCATGAAGCCCGCCGCAAGCTGTCCGCCGATCTGGTCGGTCAGCGTATGGCCAAAACAGATGACCGGATCGTCCGCCAGCAAGGCGGCGCGCTCGGCCTCGGGCAGGTCGAGGTCGCTGTAGGGAATGCGATTGCGCGCGACCGGTTCGCCGCGTTCGACGCTGGGTTCGTCGAACATGAATCGGACGGGATTGGTGAAACCTACCATCAGCACGCCGCCGGGGCGCAGCACGCGCGCGCATTCGCGCCAGACGGGCAGGATGTCGGGCGCGAAACTGTTCGAGCACGAATGGAAGATCATGTCGAAGCTGTCGCCCGCGAACACCGACAGATCGTGCATGAAACCCTGAACGGTGCGGATCGTCAGCCCTTCGCGTTCCGCCACCTCGCGGTCGCGGGCCAGCTGCTCGTCGCTCGCGTCGAAGCTGGTGACATTCGCGCCCGCGGCGGCAAAGACCGGGCACTGCTGCCCGCCGCCGGATGCCAGCCCCAGCAGATCGATCCCCGCGATATCGCCAAACCAGTCGCGGGGCACGGGGAATGAAGGCGTCAGTATGACGCTCCATTCGCCGCGCCTTGCCGCTGCAATCGTCGCGGCGTCCACCGGGATCGACCACCGGTCGCCGCCTGCCGACTTGCTGTTCCATCCCCGGCGGTTAAATTCGCCGACATCACCGATTTCGTCCATCGTCCTGCCATGCTCCCTTGCCGCGCGATGCATGCCCCCTTTAAAGCATGGCGCGATGAATGAAACCGTCCCCCATTCGGCCACGCCCGACAGCGAACATCGCGGGCTGGTCGCTCTGATGCCCGCGGCGTGGCGGCCCTATGCTCTGCTGGCGCGCTTCGACCGGCCGATCGGCTGGTGGCTGCTGTTCTGGCCCTGCGTCGCGGGGCTGTGGGCGGCGGGTGGCGCGGCGCGGTGGGACATGGCGCTGTGGCTGCTGCTGGGCGCGGTCGCGATGCGCGGAGCGGGCTGCGTCTATAACGACATCCTCGACCGCGATCTCGACCGGCAGGTGGCGCGCACCGCCAGCCGTCCGCTGGCCAGCGGGCAGGTATCGCTGAAAAAGGCATGGGCATGGCTGCTTGCGCTGTGCCTGATCGGGCTGGTCGTGCTGCTGCAATTGCGCTGGCAGGCGCAGCTTGTCGCCATCGCCAGCCTGCTGCCGGTCGCGCTCTATCCGCTGATGAAGCGGATCACATGGTGGCCGCAGGCATGGCTGGGGCTGGTGTTCAGCTGGGGCGCGCCCGTTGGCTTCATCCAAGCGTCCGGCTGGGTCGAGGCGGGAGGCGCTTCGCTGCCGACTCTGGCCGCGCTTTACGCCGGATGCATATTCTGGGTCATCGGATATGACACGATCTATGCCGTGCAGGACATGGAGGACGACGCGCTGGTCGGCGTACGGTCGAGCGCGCTGGCGCTGAAGGGGCGGATCGTGCCGGGTGTCGCGCTGCTCTATGCGCTGGCGCTGGCGGGCTGGGCAGGGGCGATCTGGCTGATCCGGCCCGACTGGGTGGCCTTGCTCGCGCTGCTTCCGGCCTCGTTTCACCTGGGCTGGCAGGTGGTCAGCCTCGACACGGCGGACGGGGCGAACGCGCTGGCCCGTTTTCGCTCGAACCGCCTTGCGGGCATGCTCATGGCGCTCGCATTCCTGACCGTCGGCACCGTGCGATAGAGGGGCGAGGGGGTATACCCCTTTCGGCTAGGATTATTCGCCGTTCCATTCTCGTCTAACAGCGATGTGGAAATCTGCCGAAAGCCTTTGCGGTGGCGATTCGATTTATGCCACTATCAGATACAAGTAATTGGGCTGTAACGGCACATCGCGGCAGGTCGGGAACAATGGGTCCGGCGATGGGTCGCAAGACGCCCACAGCGAGTTTGCGGAGACCTTAATGAGCATCAATATCGGTCCGCCTGCGGTCGAGGAACTGCGTCCGCGCATTACCGTCATCGGCGTGGGCGGCGCAGGCGGCAACGCCATCGCCAACATGATCCAGGCGCAGATCGAAGGTGTCGACTTCATCGTCGCCAACACCGACGCGCAGGCGCTGAACACCGCGGTGTGCGAAGACCGGATCCAGCTTGGCCCCGAAATCACGCAAGGTCTGGGCGCGGGTTCGCGTCCCGAGGTCGGCCGGGCGGCGGCAGAGGAAACGCTGCACGAGATCGACCGCATGCTCGACGGCGTGCACATGTGCTTCATCGCGGCCGGCATGGGCGGCGGCACCGGCACGGGCGCTGCGCCCGTGATCGCCAAGGCGGCGCGCGACAAGGGCGTGCTGACCGTGGGCGTGGTGACCAAGCCCTTCATGTTCGAAGGTTCGCGCCGGATGCGTTCGGCGGATGCGGGTATCGAGGAGCTGCAGAAGCACGTCGATACGCTGATCGTCATTCCCAACCAGAACCTGTTCCTGGTCGCGCGTCCCGACACCACCTTCAAGGAAGCGTTCCAGCTTGCCGACGAGGTGCTGCAGCAGGGCGTCCGCTCGATCACCGACCTGATGGTCATGCCGGGCCTCATCAACCTCGACTTTGCCGACGTGCGTTCGGTGATGGGCGAGATGGGCAAGGCGATGATGGGCACCGGCGAGGCGGACGGCGAGAACCGTGCGCTCGAGGCGGCGGAGAAGGCGATCGCCAACCCGCTGCTCGACGGCGTGTCGATGACCGGCGCCAAGGGGGTCATCATCTCGATCATCGGCGGCGAGGACATGCGCCTGATGGAAGTGGACGAGGCCGCGAACCATATCCGCGACCTTGTCGATCCCGACGCCAACATCATCTGGGGTTCGGCGTTCAATCCCGACCTCGAAGGCAAGATCCGCGTGTCGGTGGTCGCGACCGGCATCGATCAGGATGCCGAGCAGCCCGCCGCGCAGTCGCGTCCGTTCTCGCTGGGTTCGGGCCGTGCGCCGATGCGCCCTGGCGCTGCGCCCGCCACGCCTGCTGCAAGCAGCGCGCCCGCTCCCGCGGCGGAACCTGCGATGAAGCTGGCCGATCCCGCCGAGGATACCTCGCGGCTGAACGTCGGCGATCAGGGCGGCTTCGCCTCTGAGGTCAAGGGAGAGCCGCTGGATCTGGGCCTTGAAATGGCCGAGGACGATCAGGAAGAAGAGCTGCTGCTGGGCGACGGCTTCGAAGAGGAAACGCCGCAGGCAGAACCCGCCGCGCGCGCCGAGCCTGCCAATACCCGGCCTGCCAATACTCAACCCGCACGCGACACATCGCGCGATTCCGGCCCGATGGACGCGTCTGCACGGACCGAAGCGTCGCGCGGCTGGCGTCCGGCGTCCGGTCAGGCGGCGGTGTCGGTCGGCGGCAGCACGCTGTTCGAGCGCATGGCCAGCCTGTCGCGCAACCGCGACGAAGCGCCCGCGGACGACCGCGAGGACGATGATGCGTCGGATCTCAACATCCCGCGTTTCCTCGGTCGCAACAACAACCGGCGCTGATACCGGCCCGACAGGGTTGAGGCGCTTGATGAGGGCGGCGGGCTTGCTCGCCGCCCTTCTCGTATTGGTTGGGTTCGGCCCTTCCGGTGTCGCCACTGCGCACGCCCAGCCTCGCACGATCCGGGTCGAGGATGCTGCCTCGGACCAGCGCCTGCTCGACGATGCGACCCTGCGGATCGCGCGCGATGCCAATGATGTCGCAGCGATGCGCGAAGGGGCTGGCGCGGCGATGCGGCTGGGCGAGTACGATGTCGCGCTCGGCTTCCTCAACCGCGCCGAAACCGTCCGTCCGGGCGACCCGGCGCTGCGCGCTTTGCGGGGCTCGGTGATGGTTCGGCTCGGCATGCCCAGGCTGGCGCTGCCCCTGTTTGCCGAGGCGGAGCGACTGGGCGGGCGGCCTGCCGACTTCGCCGCCGATCGCGGTCTTGCCCACGACCTCTTGGGCGACCAGACCAGTGCGCAATATTACTATGCCATCGCCAATCGCGTGTCCGCCGATCCCGAAACCACCCGGCGTCACGCGTTCAGCCTGGCGGTGGCGGGCGACCGGGCAGGGGCCGAACGCATGCTGCAACCAATGCTGCAGGCCAACGACCCCGCGGCATGGCGGATCCGCGCCTTCGTTCTTGCCGTGTCGGGCCGCGCGGGAGAGGCGGTGGGGTTGCTCTATGCCGTGCTGCCGCGCCAGCTTGCCGACAATCTGGCGCCCTATATGCGATCGGTCGCAAGGCTGCGTCCCGAACAGCAGGTCGCCGCCGCACATCTTGGCATATTTCCTTCGGATTTCAGTGCGATGGCCGGAGCCGACCGACTGGTGCCCAGTGGCCGCGCCTTTGGCAGCGACGACCAGCCCGAAGAGGACGAGTGAGTAACCGATGCCATGTTGCAACGGTATGAAACCCTTGTGACATGTCCTTATCCACATGCGGTGAACAACAGTATCGCGTTATGCACCGAGGCGATAAGTTAACCCATTGTAAAGGCGGCCACGGCTGGTCCACCTGAGCGCAATGGCGGGTCACTGGGGGTCCGCGCGACGGAGAGAGAACCGCTGCATGATGAGTGAAAGCCAGACCGAGAACCGTCACGAAGATGCGGCACCGGTCGACATGCTGGTCTCACTGTTCGAAGCGCGGGGCTGGCCCTACGAAGTGACGGGCGAGGACGAGATCGGCGGCGAGATACAGGGCGCATGGGCCAAGTATCAGCTGCGCGCGATCTGGCGGCGCGAGGATCACGTCCTGCAATTGCTGTGCCTTCCCGAAGTGCGCGTTCCCGACGACAAGCGGGTCCAGATGTTCGAACTGATGAGCCTGGTGAACGAGCAGCTTTGGCTGGGCCATTTCGACCTGTGGTCATCCGGTTCCGTGCTGCTGTACCGGCACGGTCTGATGCTGGGCGACGATGGGCTTTTATCGCTCAGCCAGGCGCAGATGGCGGTGGAGCAGGCGGTCGAGGAGTGCGACCGGTTCTATCCGGCCTTCCAGTTCGTCCTGTGGGGCGACCGCGACGCGGCGGACGCGTTGGCGAACGCATTGGTGGACGCCGCCGGAGAAGCCTAGGCGCTGGCGGCATGCGCCCTATTCGGCTTTTCAGGCGCCGCATTTGTTACAGAAGATTGCTGGCCGGCGGTTTTCCTTGAAAACATGGCGAAGCAGGCCGATATTGCTCAGGAGCGCTTCCCGTTTTGGAGGAGCGACTGAGGAGAAGAACAAAGCTATGGCAAACTGGAACGACCCCCAGCCCACGCGTCAGCAGACGCGCGCCGGCTTTGGCGCGTCCACGGGCCTCGGCGCAAGCGTGCCGCGCACCGGATATGATGCCGGCCTGCGCAAATACATGCTCTCGATCTACAACTACATGGCATCGGCCGTGCTGCTGTCGGGCGTCGTCGCCCTGCTGATGGCAAGCTCGGGCATGACGGTCGCGATGGTCGGTTCGCCGCTGATGTGGCTGGTGATGCTGTCGCCGCTCGCCATCGTCTTCGCGATGAGCTTTGGCGCGAACCGTTTCTCTACCGGAACGCTGCAGATGCTGTTCTGGGGCTTCGCGATTCTGATGGGGATGAGCCTGTCGACGATCTTCCTCGTCTATACGGGCGGATCGATCGCGGCTACCTTCTTTGCGACCGCGGGTGCTTTCGCCGGCCTGTCGCTGTTCGGCTATACTACGAAGAAGGACCTGTCCGGCATGGGCAGCTTCCTGATCATGGGCGTGATCGGCCTGATCATCGCTTCGGTCATCAACATCTTCGTGCAGTCGACCGCGCTGATGTGGGCTGTCAGCTTCCTGGGCGTGCTGATCTTCGCGGGCCTGACGGCTTACGATACGCAGCGTCTGAAGATGCAGTACTACCAGCTCGCCGGAACCGAGTTCATGGGCAAGGCCGTGGTGCTGGGCGCATTGTCGCTCTACCTCGACTTCATCAACATGTTCCAGTTCCTGCTCGCCTTCATGGGCCAGCGCGAGTGATCATTTGCCGGGCGGGGGTTCCCTCGCCAGGCCGAAAAAATCCAACGCCCGGTCGGACTTATCGTCCGGCCGGGCGTTTTCCTTGTGGACGAACCGCCAGTTCCGGGTGCAGCATTTTTCCGGCGCGCGCATGTTGATGCTTCACCCGAGCGCAAGCTGCGCCGTGCTACAAGCCGAGGAACGCTCTTGCAGGCGTCGCCAGAAAAACAGGAAATAACCGTGTCGGTAAGCAAGCCCATCCTTCGCATCACGACCGTGGCCGCGGCCGCAACCCTTGCGTCGTGCGGTCCGCCGCCGCCACCCCCTCCGCCGCCTCCGCCGCCGCCCGTGCAAGAGGCATTTCGCGCGCGTCCGATCGCGCCCGGCTATGCGCAGGACAATCTGTCGATCCCGCAAAAGAACGAGCTTGGCATCCGGCAGACGGTCAATACCGGGCTGACGACCGAACAGGCGACCTGGAACCTGCGCTCCGCCTATAATGTCGCGGCGCTCAACTGCGACGGGCCAGAGGATGCGCAGATCGCCGAACGCTATGGCGATTTCCTCAAGGCGCATTCGCGCGAATTGTCGTCGACCAACCAGAAGGTCGATGCGCAGTTCAAGGACAAGTTCGGCGGCAGCACCTATAAGCGCGCCCGCGACCAGTACATGACGCAGGTCTATAATTACTTCTCTCTGCCGCCCGCATTGCCGCGCTTCTGCGCCGCTGCGCGCGAAACCAGCCTTGCGCTGGCCGAAGCGCCCAAGGGCAAGCTGGACGAGGTCGCGCAGGTCGAATTGCCCAAGCTCGAACTCGTGTTCCTCGGCTATTTCGACGAGTACGAGGCCTATCGCGCCGAGGCCGCCGCATGGGACGCCGAATATCTGGCCACCTATGGCGAACCTTATCGCCACCGCTGGATGGTGCCTGCGCCGGTCGATCCCAATGCGCCCGCGGATCTGCCCGATCCTGCCGCGATGCCGTCGGCATCGGCGTCGGATACCGGCGCCAATAACGAAGGCTGATGGACCGCGCCGGGCGCTGCGAATTTTTGACTTGGATAAGAGCGCGCCTTTCGCTAACAGGCGCGCTCTTGCACATCGGCTGCTGGCCGGTGTGACAGCGAATGGAACGGGGCCGTAGCTCAGTTGGGAGAGCGCGTCGTTCGCAATGACGAGGTCAGCGGTTCGATCCCGCTCGGCTCCACCATTCACCCACCCGCCTTTTCTGCACCGAACGGGCCGCCGGTCACGGCGCTGCCCGTCAGCGCCGAGTTGCAAGCCCGGCGCCAAATCGGATAGCGAGGCGTTACGCTGTTTTCAGGCCCGTTGCTGGCATCTGCCCCTGTGCGGGCATTGGCCCAGTCGCTGCCGCCACCGGATTGACCAAGCCATGCATTTTCTCGACCAGGCCAAGATCTATGTGCGCTCGGGCGCGGGCGGGCCGGGTGCGGTCAGCTTTCGCCGTGAGAAATACGTCGAATATGGCGGCCCCGACGGCGGCAATGGCGGCCGCGGCGGCGATATCGTGTTCGAGGCGGTGGCAGGCCTCAACACGCTGATCGATTTTCGCTACTCACAGCATTTCAAGGCGCCGCGCGGCGGCCACGGCATGGGCAAGGACCGCACCGGCGCCTCGGCCCAGCCGCTGGTGATCGAGGTGCCCGTCGGCACCCAGATCCTGTCCGAGGACAAGGAAGACGTGCTGGCCGATTTCACCGAGGTCGGGCAGCGCATCACCCTGCTGGAAGGCGGGCTGGGCGGGCGCGGCAATGCCAGTTACAAGACCAGCACCAATCGTGCGCCGCGCCAGCATCAGCCGGGCGAACCGTCGCAGGAAATGTGGGTGTGGTTGCGGCTCAAGCTGCTGGCCGATGTCGGGCTGGTGGGCCTGCCCAATGCGGGCAAGTCGACCTTCATCAACCAGGTGTCCAACACGCAGGCCAAGGTCGGCGATTATGCGTTCACCACGCTGGTCCCGAAACTGGGCGTCGTGCGGCACAAGGGTCGCGAATTCGTGCTGGCCGACATCCCCGGCCTGATCGAGGGTGCCGCCGAAGGGGCGGGCATCGGCGACCGCTTTCTGGGCCATATCGAACGCTGCCGCGTGCTGATTCACCTGATCGACATTTCGGGCAGCGGTCCGGGGCAGGACCCCGCCGAGGCGCTGCGCGTCATCGAGGAGGAACTGGAAGCCTATGGCGCCGGGCTCGAGGACAAGCCCCGCCTCGTCGCGCTCAACAAGCTGGACCTCGCCGATGCCGAGCTGGCCGAGGGCTTCGCTCAGGAACTGCTGGAGGCCGGCGCTGAAAAAGTGTTCGCCGTATCGGGCGCGACGGGACAGGGGGTCGGCGAATTGCTCGATGCCATCCTGGCCTATCTCCCCGCCGCCACCAGTACCGAGACAAAGGGTGTCGAGCGCGAGGAGGAACCCGACGCCGAAGACGGCGGCGAAGGCGGCTGGTCGCCGCTCTGACCGCCGATTGACGCTATCTGAGCGCAAAACAGGGGTTTCCATGCGGCGCATGAGTTCCTAACTGCTTCGTCATGCAGAAACCCGACGCCATGATCGCCCATCTTACCGACCTCCAATCGCCGGAGGCTTGCGGACGGCTTGTGGTCAAGGTCGGTTCGGCGCTGCTGGTCGGCAGTGATGGCAAGCCGCGCCGCAAATGGCTGACCGGTCTCGCCAGTGAAATTGCGCAGGCCAAGGATCGCGGGCAGGACGTGATAATCGTTTCCTCGGGCGCGATCGCGCTGGGATCGCGCATACTCGGGCTTGAGAAGGGCGGGCGCGGCAGCCTCGCCGATGCGCAGGCCAGCGCCGCGGTCGGCCAGATCGCCTTGTCCAGCCTGTGGGCCGAACTGCTTGGCAATCACGAACTGACCGCCGCGCAGGTGCTGATCACGCTAGAGGATCTGGAAGGCCGCCGCCGCTATCTCAACGCGTCGGCGACGCTGAACCGCTTGCTTGAAACCGGCGCGGTCCCCGTGGTGAACGAGAACGATACGGTCGCCACCCATGAAATCCGCTTTGGCGACAACGACCGTCTGGCCGCACGTGTCGCGCAGGCGGCCAAGGCGAATGCGGTGATCCTGCTGTCCGATATCGACGGGCTGTATGACAAGCATCCGTCAGAACCCGGCGCATCACGCATTCCGATGGTGTGGGGCGTCGACGACGAAGTGCGCGCCATGGCCACCGGCGATTCGGATTCGGGCATCGGATCGGGCGGGATGCGCACCAAGGTCAATGCGGTCGAAATCGCCGAACGCGCCGGGATCGCGCTGGTCATCGCCAATGGCAAATACGACCAGCCCATCGCCCGCGCGATCGGCCTGCACGGCGACGAGGGGATCGGCACGCTGTTCCTGGCCCGCCGGCACGACACGGCACGCAAGGCGTGGATCGGCGGACGCCTGCGGATGAAGGGCACGCTGGTCATCGACGAAGGCGCGGTCGCCGCGCTGCGTGATGGCAACAGCCTGCTCGCCAAGGGCATCAGCCGTGTCGAAGGACGGTTCGTTCGCGGCGATCCCGTGCGGATCGAGGGGCCGGACGGAGAATGGCTCGCCAAGGGCCTTGCCGAATATGACGCGCCCGAATGCGTGGCGCTGGTCGGGCTGCACACCGACGAGCAGGAAGAGGTGCTCGGCTATACGCCGCGCTCCGCCGTGGTGCACCGCGACCAGCTCGTGATGCTGCGCTGACGGCGGACCGGTGATGCCGCTGCCATGAAACTCGGCCTGACCGGCGCGACCGGCTTCGTCGGGTCCACGCTGATGGATCTGGCGCTGGAACGCGGCCACCGGGTCAAGGCGCTGACACGCCGCGATCAGCCTGCCCGCGAAGGGGTGGAGTGGGTGCGCGGCGATCTGGCCGATGATGCGGCGATGGAGCGGCTGGCGCAGGGCTGCGACGCGGTAGTTCACGTCGCAGGCGTGGTGAATGCCGCCGACCGCGCCGGTTTCGAGGCGGGCAATATCACCGGAACGCGCGCCATGGTTGGCGCGGCGCGTAAGACGCAGGTTCCCCGCTTTGTCCACGTATCTTCACTGGCGGCCCGCGAACCGGGACTGTCGGATTATGGCTGGTCCAAGGCCATGGCCGAGGCCGAGGCCACCAAGGCGCAAGGCTGCGTGATGGTGCGCCCGCCCGCGATCTACGGCCCCCGCGATACCGAGATGTTCGAATTGTTCCGCGCGGCGAAATGGGGCGTGCTGCCGCTTCCGCCGCGGGGGAGGGCATCGATGATCCATGTCGCCGACCTGGCGCGCCTGCTGCTGGCGCTGGCCGAGGGTGGCGCCGAGGATGGCGCGATATTCGAAGCCGACGACGGCCACCAAAGCGCACGCGGCGCGCGCGGCTGGAGCCATGCGGAACTGGCCCGGATGATCGGCAGTGCCACCGGGCGCAGTGTTCTGCCGCTGCATGTGCCTGCCGCCGTGCTGCGCCTTGCCGCAAAGGCCGACCGCGCGTTTCGCGGGTCGGGCGCAAAGCTTACGCCCGATCGCGCAAGCTATATGTGCCATCCCGACTGGACGGCGCGCCCCGAAATGGCCCCGCCCGCGGCCCTGTGGCAGCCCCGCATCGCCGCGCCCGAAGGCCTGCGCCAGACGGCCGAATGGTACCGCGCGGAGGGCTGGCTCTAGTTCAGAAGACCGGTTCGTACTCGGGCGGGAAGTCGCCGCCGTCGCTTGCGCCCGGTACCGAATGGATGCCGCATTCGGTCTTGTCCCAGCCGCGCCAGCGGCCCGAACGCGGGTCCTCGCCCTCGGCTACCTTGCTGGTGCAGGGCATGCAGCCGATCGACGGATAGCCCTGTTCGACCAGCGCATGGCGCGGCAGATCGTGCTCGTCCAGATAGGCCTGCAGATCGTCCAGCGACCAGCCGATCAGCGGATTGACCTTCAACCGGCCAGCCGTATCGCTCTCGTCGATCTCGAAGATCGGCAGGTCGGCGCGCGTGGCCGACTGGAACGCCTTGCGCCCGGTAACCGACGCGTCGAATTCGGCCAGCGCTTTCGCCAGCGGAAGCACCTTGCGAATCTCGCAGCAGCCGTCGGGATCATAGGACCAGCGCAGCCCGCTTTCGTCCTTGGCGGTCAAATCCGCGGGATCGGGGCGCAGGTTCACCACGCCGGTCAGCCCCAGCGTGCCGATCAGCGTATCGCGATATTCCAGCGTTTCGGGGAAGTGCTTGCCCGTTTCTAGGAACAGCACCGGCGCTCCGGGATCGACGCGCGAGGCGAGATGCAGCAGCACCGCGCTCTCCGCGCCAAAGCTGGAGACGAGCGCGACCCGGCCCGCCACGCCGTCGATCAGCACGGCGCGCAGCACATCCTCTGCGCTGGCATTGGCAAAGCGGGCATTCAGGGCAGCGGCGTCCGCATGGGTGAAACGAGGCCCGGTGTCGATGCGGTCAATGGCGCGTGCAGCTTCAGCCATCGGCGCCGGCATTGTCGTTCAGCCCGTGCCGCAGGCCCCAGATCGGAACGCGGGCATCGGTCGTCTTCTGATAGACATGGTCCCAGCGCGCGAAAGCCGCCTCGACGTCAGCCTCGTTCATCGGCTTGTCGGGTTGGAACGCGTCGAACCCGCAGCGGCGCATATAGGCCAGCTGGTCGACAGCGACATCGCCCACGGCGCGGATTTCGCCGGTATAGCCCGCCTCGCGCAGGATCTGCGCCGCCGAATAGCCGCGGCCATCGGTGAAGCTGGGAAAGTTGATCTCGACCCGCGTCACATGCCCCAGATGGGGCAGCAGTTCGCGCGTGTCGTCGCCCGGCTCGATGCGGACCGCGCCGGCGTTGGACTGCTCGGCGAAGGAATCGACGGTCACGGCGGGCGCATCGCTGGATGCGTCGTCGCGCAGGCGGACGAGGCCGGTAAAACTTGCGTCAGTCATAAAGAGCCTCCTTGAAAGGAGCCATGCCGATCCGGCGATAGGTATCGAGGAACCGCTCGCCATCGCTGCGCTGAGCGAGATAGACGTCGGTCACGGTCTCGACCGCCGCAACGATGCCGTCCTCGTCGAAACCGGGGCCGGTGATCTTGGCCAGCGACGTATCTTCCGCTTCCGAACCGCCCAGCAGCAACTGGTAGTTCTCGGTCCCTTTGCGGTCGACGCCCAGAATGCCGATATGGCCCGCATGGTGATGCCCGCAGGCATTGATGCAGCCCGAGATCTTCAGCTTCAGCTGGCCCAGCTCGTTGCCCTTGCCGCTGGCGGCGAAACGCTCGGAAATCTTCTGCGCGACCGGGATCGAACGCGCATTGGCAAGGCTGCAATAGTCGAGGCCCGGGCAGGCGATGATGTCGTCGATCTGGTCGAGGTTGGGCGTAGACAGCCCCGCCGCGTCCAGCCGTGCGAACAGCGCGGGCAGATCGGCGATCTTCACATGCGGCAGAACGATGTTCTGCGTGTGCATCACGCGGCATTCGTCTAAGCTGAACTCGCTGGCGAGATCGGCCATCAAGTGCATCTGTTCCACCGACGCATCGCCGGGGATGCCGCCCACGGGCTTCAGCGAAATCACCGCGCTGACATAGCCGTCGGCCTTGTGCTGATGCGTATTGCGGTCAACCCACAGCGCGAAATCGGAATCGCTGCGATCCACGTCGGACGAAAGACCGCTCTCGAACGGCGGATCCGCGAAATAGGTCTTGATGCGCTCAAGCTCGGCGAAGGGCGGTTCGACGCCCTGTTCCAGCATGTGCGCGTATTCTTCCTCGACCTGGCGGGTATATTCCTCCGCGCCCAGCTCGTGGACCAGGATCTTGATCCGCGCCTTGTATTTGTTGTCGCGCCGACCATAGCGGTTGTAAACGCGCAGGCATGCCTCGGCATAGGTGATCAGCCGATCGAGCGGCACGAAGTCGTTGATGCAGGGCGCGATCATCGGCGTACGCCCCATGCCGCCGCCGACGTAGAACGCGGCGCCCAATTCGCCCGCGTCATTCCGCACGATCTGGATGCCGATATCGTGCAAGCGCATCGCCGCACGGTCGGTGTCGCTGGCGATCACGCAGATCTTGAACTTGCGCGGCAGATAGCTGAACTCCGGATGGAAGCTCGACCACTGGCGCATGAGCTCGGCATAGGGGCGCGGATCGATCAGCTCGTCCGCCGCGGCGCCCGCGAAATGGTCGGAGCTGATGTTGCGGATGCAATTGCCGCTGGTCTGGATGGCATGCATCTCGACCTTGGCAAGATCGGCCAGGATCTCGGGCGCGTCTTCCAGCTTGATCCAGTTGTACTGGATGTTCTGTCGTGTGGTGAAATGGCCATAGCCGCGGTCGTATTTCTCGGCGATGTCGGCCAGAGCATGCATCTGCGCGCCCGACAGCGTGCCATAGGGCACCGCGACGCGCAGCATATAGGCGTGCAGCTGCAGATAGAGGCCGTTCATCAGCCGCAGCGGCCGGAACTTCTCTTCGGGCAGCTCGCCCGACAGGCGGCGGCGGGTCTGGTCGCGGAATTCCTCGACGCGGGTGTCGACTTGTCGCTGGTCGTATTGGTCGTACTTGTACATATCAGATCACCCAGTTGCCGGCGGTGGGGTCGGCGGGTTTCAGAGTCAGGTCGGGCCGCACGGTGGGGCCCAGCGCGCGAATGCGCTCCTTGATGTGCGAGGGGCGAATGCCCTGATCGTCGGTTTCGGCATCGACCGCATAGGGCACGTTGACGCGGCGTTCGGCTTCCTCGCGCGCGGCGATCTCGTCAGCCCGGTCGCCCACGTCGACCGCGTCGTTCACGTGGAGCGACCAGTCGGTGCCGGTCCACCAGATGACCTCTCCGGTCTTGAGGTCATTGCCTGTCAGGATCTTCATTGTTGTGCTTCCATCGCAATATGCGCCAGCGCCGCGTCGGGCTCGCGCGTGACTTCGCCGATCACGATCAGCGCGGGGCTGCGCACGCCGTTGTCGGCCACGATATCGGGCAGGCCCGCCAATACCCCGCGCAGCACGCGCATGCCGGGAAGCGAGGCACGCTCCACCACGGCGACGGCGGCGTCGGGGGCAAGCCCGTCTTCCATCAGCTTTTCCGAAATCTGGGCCGCGGTGGCGACCCCCATATAGATCACCAGCGTGCGACCCACGCCCGCAAGGCCCGACCAGTCCTGCTCTGACAACCCCTTGCACTGGCCCGCGACAAAGCTGACGATGCTGGCATGGTCGCGGTGGGTCAGCGGAATCTCGGCCAGCGAGGCGGCGGCCTGCGCGGCGGAGATGCCGGGGACGATCTGCACCGGAACGCCCGCAGCGCGGCAGGCCTCGGCCTCTTCGCCACCGCGCCCGAAGATCAGCGGATCGCCGCCCTTCAGCCGCACGACATCGTTGCCGGCCAGCGCCTCGCGCACCAGCAGGGCGCAGATGTCTTCCTGCTTCATCGTGTGCCGCGCGCGGGATTTCGCAACGGAAATCAACCGCGCATCGCTGGGTGCCATCGCCAGAATGTCCGCACCAACCAACCCGTCATGAACCACGACGGATGCGTCGGCGATCAACCGGGCGGCACGCAGCGTCAGCAAATCGGGATCGCCCGGCCCCGCGCCCACAAGGCTTACCGTGCCGATGCGGGCCGTCCCGATATGGGCGGCGGAAGAAGCGATGGGATTGACCATGGCGTCCAGATGGTCCCTGCAACGGGCAAGTGCCAGCCAGAATGCCTAAAAGGGGGGGTAGGTCAGCTTTAGCCGAAGTTTTGGCCTTGTTGTCAGAGGTTTACGACGGATTTTCTCCCGATCTGTCCAGCCGCTGCCCGATCGCTGCGACAAGCTGGTCGAACTGGTCGTTGCGCCGCAAGTTGATGTCGCGCTGCGGGAAGGGGATTTCGATCTCGCTTTCCTGAAACAGGTCCCACAGCTTCTTGAGCACTTCCGACCGGATATTGCCCAGCCCGTTTTCCGGATCGCGGATCCAGCAATGGATCGTGAAATCCACCGAACTGTCGCCATAGCCCGAAAGCCACACCGTCGGCGCGGGCGATTTCAGCACCCGGTCCGACGCCGCCGCCGCTTCCAGCATCAGTCTCTCCGCCAGCTTGATGTCGCAGTTGTAGGATACGCCGACATTCACCTGCATGCGCACGTCGCGGCTGGAATAGGACCAGTTCTCGACTTGGTTGATCATCAGGTTTTCGTTCGGGATCAGATATTCCTTTTCGTCGCGGGTGACGATGGACACGGCGCGAATGCCGATGCGGCGGATCTGGCCGAATGTCTCGTTCCCGGCGGTATCGGACACCGCGATGACGTCGCCGGGTTTGATCGAGCGGTCCATCAATAGGATGATTCCCGCGATCAGGTTGCCGAAGGTTTTCTGCAGGCCGAAACCGATGGCAAGGCCGAACGCGCCCGAAAACACCGCCAGCGCCGTCAGGTCGATGCCGAGTATGTCGATTCCGATCAAGATGACGATGGCCCAGACGACCAGCGTGATCACCTTGTCGGCCAGCAGGTTCTGCGTGGCGGACAGGTTGGTGAACTTGTCCAGCGCCTTTTGCGCCATCCTGACGCCCAGCCGGCCGATCACGAAAATGCCGATAAGGACCATCACCACCAGCAGCGCTGTCCAGACCGAGAAGCGCGTGTCGCCGATGGTCACGCCCCAGCTGTCGAGCTTGTCGATCACGCCGCCCAGCGTCATCGAATGCTCCTGCAACGCTTCCTTGATCTGGTCCGCGCCTTCGATCGGCCCCTCCGCAAGGGGGCGCGTGGTTTCGGGCAGGGCCGCGGCATCGGTGGCGGGGCCGGCCGCTGGCGCGCTGGCGTCCGCCGCCTCGGCCGCGGTCTCGGTCGCCGCGGCCAGATCGGCAGAAGCGCTTTCGGGGCCGCCCGTCCCTGCGGCCGACAATATCGCGCTCCATCCGATCGTCATTCACCAGCCTCCATTGCCGCAAATCCCTGCTCAAGATCGGCGATCAAATCCGCCGGATCTTCGAGCCCGATGGACAGGCGTATCGCAAAACGGTCGCCTTCGTCCAATGGCGGCCCGTCGCCGCCTTCGCGCGCGGCAGGCGGCCAGCTCGTCACCGAACGACACGTGGCCGGGTCTACCGGCAGGGCAAGGCTTTCGAACCCGCCCCAGCTATAGCCGATGCCGAACAGTCGCAGCGCATCGACCAGCCGCGCCCGCGCCGCCGCGTCGCGGCCTTTGAGGACAAAGGCGAACAGGCCGCAGCCCCCCGTGAAGTCGCGCTTCCAAAGGGCATGGCCCGGCGCGCCTTCCAGCATGGGGCACAGCACGGCGGCGACTTCGGCGCGTTCGCTCAGCCAGCGGGCGACCGCCAGCGCGCTCTCGGTTTCTCGCCGCAGCCGAAGATCGAGCGTGCGCAGCCCGCGCAGCGCCAGCGCCGCATCGTCGGGCGACACCACCTGTCCCAATTGCTGCGCGGTGCGGCGAAGCCTGCGATAGAGCCTTTCGGTCGCGGATACCGCGCCCATCATCAGGTCGGAGTGCCCGCCGACATGCTTGGTCAGCGCGGTGATCACCCCGTCGCAGCCATGCGACAATCCGGAAAAGCCGGTGGGTCCCGCCCATGTGTTGTCGATCAGCACCCAGGCCCCCGCATCCTTCGCGATGGCGGCAAGGGCAGGCACGTCGCAGACCTCGAACGTCAGGCTGCCCGGTGCCTCCAGCAGCACCGCGCCGATCCTGCCGCCTGTTGCGCACAGGCTGCGAAAGCCTTCGATGTCCAGCGGATCGAAGAATTCGGGCTGCACCCCGAATGTCTTCATCAGGCCGGTGCCGATGCTGCGCGACGGATCATAGGCATTGTCGCTGATCAGCAAGCGGTCGCCCGGCTTGAGCACGGCGAGATAGCTGCCCGTGATCGCCGCCACGCCCGATGGGTAGAGCATGGTGCCGAACGCGCCTTCCTCAAGACCCGTCAGCGCATCGGCCAAAGCCCATTGCGTCGGCGCGCCGCGGCGGCCGTAGAAGAAACGGCCATCCTCGTTCGAACCGGCTGCCGCTTCCTTAAGTGCGGCGCAACTTTCGTAAAGATGTGTGCTGGCCCGCCAGATCGGCGGATTGACGACTCCGCCGGGCAGGTCGGGCACTTTGGTCCATTGCCTGCGCCGTCCAGCCTCGACAAGGCGGGTGCCGATGCGATGCTTCGCTGCGTCCCGATCAGCCAAGCCGAGGCGCTCCGGCCGGGCCCTGTTCCTTGGGTGTATCGGGATCGCTGCCCCATTCGGACCAGCTGCCGTCGTAGAGCGCCACGTCCCGCTTGCCGAGCCGCGCCAGCGCGAGGCTGAGGACGGCGGCGGTGACGCCCGATCCGCAGCTGGTGATGACCGGGCGTTCCAGATCGACACCGGCGGCCACGAATTCCGCCTCGATTTCCGATGGGGCCTTCATCGTGCCGCCCGCCCCGTACAGCATGCCGATGGGCAGGTTGCGCGCGCCGGGGATGTGGCCCGACGCCATGCCGGGACGCGGCTCCGGCTCGTCGGCGGTAAAACGTCCCGCCCCGCGCGCATCGACGACTTGCGCGCTGCCTTTCAGCGAATCGAGCACCGCCTGCTTGTCGCGGAGCAGCGATGGATCGGGGTTCGCGGTGAAATCGCCCGGTGCGGCGGGGTCATCCTCGCGCGTTTCGGGCCGCCCCTCGGCCTTCCATTTCGCCAGCCCGCCGTCGAGGACGGAGACATTCTTCGCGCCGAACAATGTGAACAGGAACCAGGCCCGCGCCGCGCTTTTCAGCGGGCTGTCGTCGTAGAGCACGACATGGCTGGCGTCCGACACGCCCAGTTCGCGCACCCTGTCCTGAAATTGCTGCGCGGTCGGAACCGTGTTGTCGAACTCGGCCGCCGGATCGCTGAGCGCCGCAAGGTCGAGGAAACGCGCCCCCGCGATGTGCCCCGCCGCGAATTCGGCCTTCGCGTCGCGGCCGGTGGGAGCGAGGTGATAGCTGGCGTCCAGCACCACCAGATCGGGCGATCCTAGCTTGGCTGCAAGCCAGTCGGTCGAAACGAGCAAATGTGTCATGCCGCATTGCTAGCCGATGGCAGGCCGTCCCGCCAAGAGCGCTCTCGTGAGTGCGAACTTGAGTGAGGGGCGGCAAAGTGCCAAAGCGCCGCCATGGCCGACGACAACGCACAATCGACCCCGACCGCGCCGAAGTATCTGGGGCAGAACAGCGCGCTTCCCGCTTCGCCCGAGGAGGCGGTGCTCGACTATGTCCCGAACCCGCGGGCCGGGTCGCTCTACATGGTCCGTTTCGCCGCGCCGGAGTTTACCTCGCTGTGCCCGGTGACCGGACAGCCCGATTTCGCGCATCTGGTGATCGATTATGCGCCGGGCGAGATGATCGTCGAATCGAAATCGCTCAAGCTGTTTCTCGGCTCGTTCCGCAACCATTGCGGCTTTCACGAGGATGTGACCGTCGGCATCGGCCAGCGCCTTTTCGAGGAAATGGCACCGCGCTGGCTACGCATCGGAGGATACTGGTATCCGCGCGGCGGCATCCCGATCGACGTGTTCTGGCAAAGCGGCACCGTGCCCGAGGGACTATGGGTGCCCGAACAGGGCGTGTCGTCCTATCGCGGGCGGGGCTGAAGACCGGGGCTCTTCGCGGCTGTGGATCGAAGCAGCCAGACGCACGCCAGCTATTTGACTTTAACCATATTTTGACCTGCTATCGCCCAACAGGCGGTATGATGGGGGCGCGCCTGCCGGTCCGGTGACGGATCGTGGTCGACGGTTACGACCGCCAGCCCCCACGGGACGCAGGGGTTGCGATGAAAACTGACCGGAACGACCGTGCCCGCCTTGCCGCGGGTGCCGCAGTAATGCTGGCGGCGATGAACGCCGCGCCCGCGCTGGCCCGCGATTGCCTGCTCGACACGAATAATGACGGGGTCGCGACCGCCTCCACCGACACGGACGGCGGGGCGGAATCGGCGAACCAGCCCGACCGGCTGGCCTGCGGACCCTATACGAATGCCGCAGCCAGCGGGGCGGTCTCGGTCGGCGTGTCGTCCAGCGCGTCGGGCGCCTATTCGATGGCGGCGGGGTATCTTGCCGCCGCCTATCAGCGCGACGCGATCGCGCTGGGCAACCAGGCCGAGGGTAGCAGCCAGCAGGCAGTCGCCATCGGAGCCTATGCGACGGTCCAGACCGGCGCGATCAGTTCCACCGGCTATGCGGGCGTGGCGGTGGGTTACAGCGCCTATGCCGAAAATGGCGGCGTGGCGATGGGCAAGGATTCGGACGCACGCGGCGGCGTCGCATTGGGGCGCGTGTCCTTCGCGTCGGACGAAACCGGCGCGGCGCTGGGCGTTTCCAGCGTGGCCGGATCCGGATCGGTCGCGGCCGGCCATGGCGCATCGGCCGCGAACCGGGGCGTGGCGGTTGGGCAGGCGGCGACGGCAGGCGGGGTCGGATCGACGGCGCTGGGCAGCTATGGCGCCTATGGCTCGACGCAGAAAACATCGGCGAGCGCCACCAATGCAACGGCCCTCGGCGCAGGATCGGTCGCCAAGGCGGAAAATGCGGTTGCGCTGGGCGCGAATTCGCTGGCCGATGTCGCGGGCACGGTCTCGGTCGGTAGCGAGACGATCAAGCGCCGGATGGTGAACCTTGCCGACGGAACCGGTGCCAGCGATGCCGCGACGGTCGGGCAGATGAACACCGCCATCGCCAGCGCGGTCGCCGGAATCGAACCCGCCCCCGCGCCTGCCGAGATGCCGCATCTCGCGGTGAACAGCAGCTTGGCGGATGCCGGTGCGGCGGGCAGCGAATCGGTTGCGCTTGGCGGAAACGCGCAGGCGCAGGCAGCCGGATCGGTCGCGCTTGGCAGCGGGTCTTCGGCGGACCGCACCAACAGCGTATCGGTGGGCCATGCGGGGCTGCAGCGCCAGATCGTGAACGTCGCCGCCGGATCGCAGGAAAGCGACGCGGTGAACCTCGGCCAGATGAACAGCGCCATCGCCACCGCCATTGCGGGCATCGAACCGGTCGGGGACGGTGGCAGCGCCAATCCCTATCTGGCGGTGAACAGCAGCGGGACCATTGCGGCGGCAGGCGGAGAAGACGCGATCGCACTGGGCGTGCAATCGTCGGCGTCCGCCGCGCAGGGCATCGCCATCGGCAAGGACAGCAGCGCCAGCGGCGGGGCGGGCGCGATGGCGCTCGGTCTCGCTTCCTCGGCAGTGGGTGTCGGCGCGGCGTCGGTGGGCAGCGGCTCGTCGGCCAGTGGCGATTCGGCGCTGGCGCTCGGGTCCGGCAGCGCAGCCAGTGCGAATTACGCCTCTGCCATCGGGCGCGACGCACGTGCGCAAGGCGACGGTTCGACCGCCACCGGCTATCGCGCCGGCGCGACGGGCGGCTATTCCAGCGCGACCGGCTTCAACGCGCAGGCAAGCGGCAGCCAGTCGGGCGCGGTCGGCGCATTGTCGGTCGCTTCCGGAACGGGCGCGATGGCCGTGGGCGTGCGTTCGGCCAGCACCAGCAGCTATGCCAGTTCGGTCGGCTATCGCGCGACGGCATCGGGCGGGCGGACGACGGCGATCGGCGTGCTTGCCGCCGCCAGCGCGACCGCAGCCACCGCAATCGGGGGCGAGGCGGTGGCGGGCCACACCTATGCTACGGCCATCGGTTACGGCGCGAAGACCACGGCCAGCAACCAGCTCGCGCTGGGGGGCGCGAATTCGTCGGTGCGCATCGGCGATATCGGTGCCTCAACTGCGGCGCAAGACGGCCAGCTCTATGCGGTGACCGTGGACGCGAACGGCACGCTGGGACGCGGCAGCGCGCTGGCGAGCGCGCAGCAACTCGCTTCGCTGGGCATGTCGCTGCAGGCCGTGGCGGCCGTCTCGCATGAGCAATTCGCGCAGCTGGAGGGACAGGTCGACCAGCTGTTCGACATCGCCGCGCAGGGCCGCAGGGAGATGCGGCGCGGCATTGCCGCCACCGCCGCCATGGCCGATCCGCATTTCCCCAGCGGGCCGGGCCGCACCAGCTATGCCAGCAATGTCGCCATGTTCCGCGGCGAGGTCGGCGTGTCGGCAGGGCTGATGCACCGGATCGATGGCGACACGCCGTTCGCGCTGACCGCAGGGGCCAGCTATGGCGGGGGGAGCAATACGGCGGTGCGCGCAGGCATCGCCGGCGAGTTCTAGCGCACGCCAAGGGTTTCGTTTCGCGGCGAAACCGCTACCACGCAGCGCCTATGGCATTTACCGGCAATAATTCGATTTCGCGCCGCCTGCTTTCGTCGGCGGCGCTGTGCGCGATATGCGCGCTGCACGGCGCGGCATCGGCGCAGGACCGCAGCGCGGCAGACGAGAGCGATCAGGACGGCCCGCGCCGGTCGCCATCCACCATTGTCGTGACGGGCGAGGGGCTGGAACAACCCGCCGGTACCCCCGCCTATGCCACGCGTGAGATCGAGCGCGAGCAGATCCTCGCCGCGCCGTCGGGCCGGATCGAGGATGTGCTGCTGGGCGTTGCGGGTTTCCAGCAGTTCCGCCGGTCGGACAGCCGGTCCTCGAACCCCAGTGCGCAGGGGGCGACTTTGCGCTCGCTGGGCGGCAATGCGACCAGCCGCGCGCTGGTGCTGCTGGACGGGGTGCCGATGGCCGATCCGTTCTTCGGCTATATCCCCTTCAACGCGATCGCGCCCGAACGGCTGGCAGGCATCACGGTCACGCGCGGCGGCGGTTCCGGCCCGTTCGGCGCGGGCGCGCTGACCGGCACGATCGAACTGGAAAGCGCCGATGCCACGACGCTGGGGCCGGTTTCGGGGCGCGCGCTGGTCGATGACCGGGGCGAGACCGAACTGGCCGCGACGATCGCGCCGCAGCTAGGATCGGGCTTTGCCGTGGTGTCGGGTCAGTGGGACCGGGGCAAGGGGTTCTGGACCACGCCGAAGGACCAGCGGGCCGATGCCAGCGCAAGAGCGGCCTATGACAACTGGTCTGTCGGCCTGCGCGGCGTCGCGCCGGTCGATGCGCAGACCGAGGTTCAGGCGCGCATGCTGGTGTTTCGCGACGATCGCACCCTGCGGTTCGACGGTGCCGACAGCGCGAGCGAGGGGCAGGACGCATCGCTGCGTCTGGTCAGGCGCGGCGAATGGTCGGTCGATGCGCTGGCCTATGTGCAGGCGCGCAACTTCAGCAATGTGGTGATCAGCTCTTCCCGGTTCACGCCGGTGCTGGACCAGTACAACACCCCCTCGACCGGGCTTGGCGGCAAGCTGGAACTGCGCCCGCCCGAGATGGCCGGGCATCAGCTGCGGATCGGCGCGGATTACCGGCGCGCGTCGGGCACGATGATGGAAAACGCGATCAGCGCCTTTTCCGGAGCGATCACCGCGCGGCGCAGGGCAGGCGGCACCAACAGCGACCTTGGCTTCTTTGTCGAGGACGACTGGACGCTGGACCGGCTGGTGCTGACGGGCGGATTGCGCGCGGACCGGACATCGATCGCGGACGGTTTCTATCGCTCCGCCGAACCGTCGGGACAGCTGACCATCGATGAAAGCTATGCCGACCGTAGCGACTGGACCGTCACCTGGCGCGGCGGCGCGCTGCTGCGCGTCAGCGATGCGCTTGCCCTGCGCGGCGCGGCCTATAGCGGCATTCGCCTGCCCACGCTGAACGAGCTTTATCGCCCCTTCGTCGTCTTCCCGGTGGTGACCGAGGCGAATGCCGCGCTGGAGAACGAGGAGATTCGCGGTTTCGAGGCCGGACTGGACCTGACCCCGACCGAGGGCGTTCGCCTGTCCGTCACCGCCTTCGACAACCGGATCGAGGGGGCCATCGCCAATGTCACCATTGCCGAGAACCTGCGCCAGCGCCGCAACCTGCCTGCCATCGACGCGCAGGGGGTGGAGGCCGACGGTTCCATAGAGCTGGGGCAGTTCGGATTGGCGGCATCGGTGGCCTATACCGATGCAACGGTCGATGGCGGAAACACCGCGCCCGGTCTGGACGGTTTCCGCCCGGCGCAGACGCCGCGGCTGACCGGCAGCGCGACACTGTCATGGCAGGGCGGACCCGGCACCTATCTGGCCGCGACGCTTCGCCATGTCGGCAAGCAATATGAGGACGACAGCGAAACCGACGTCCTGCCCGCCGCCACGACGCTGGACGCTGTTGCGAGGGCCCGACTGGCGGGTCGCTTGTCGCTGGTGCTGCGCGGCGAGAACCTGCTGGACGAGACGATCGTCACCCGTAATTCGGGTGGGTCCATCGACCTTGGCGTGCCGCGAACCGTCTGGGTCGGCCTCAGCTGGGGGCTGTAGCAGACGTCAGAGCGGGTCGATGACCCCGGTGAACAGCAACGCCAGCAAGGTTCCGCCCAGCAGCACGCGATAGACCACGAACACCATATAGCTGCGCGTGCTGACCAGTTTCAGGAAACCCATGATCACCGCATAGCCCGACACGAACGCCACCAGCGTCGCGACGGCGGTCGGAACGGCCATATTGCTCGTGAAGTCGCCCCAGTAGTTGTAGAGCTGATAAAAGCCCGAGGCGAGCACGGCCGGAATCGCCAGCAGGAACGAATAGCGCGCAGCCGCCTCGCGCGTGTAGCCCATCGCAAGGCCCGCCGTGATCGTGCCGCCCGACCGCGATACGCCGGGGATCAGCGCCATCGCCTGCGCGAAACCGAACAGCAGGCCATGCTTCCACGTCAGCTGCTCCAGCGGGCGGGTCCGCTTGCCCAGCCGGTCGGCCAGCCCCAGCAGCAGGCCGAAGCCGATCAGCATGCTGGCGGTGATGTACATGTTGCGCAGATAGGTCTCGATCGCATCCTTGAACAGCACGCCGAGAATCGCGATCGGCAGCGTGCCGATGATGATCAGCCAGCCCATGCGTACATCGGCCGGATTGCGGTTCTCGGCCGCAGGCAAAAGCTGCCGGATCCACGCATCGGCGATGCGCCAGATATCCTTGCGGAAATAGAGCAGCACCGCCGCCTCGGTCCCGATCTGGATGACGGCGGTAAACGCCGCGCCCGGATCGCCAGAGGTCAGAAACGGGCCCGCCAGCCGCAGATGCGCGCTGGACGATATGGGCAGGAACTCCGTCAGGCCCTGCAGAAGGCCGACGAAAATGGCTTCGATGATGGTCATGCGGAAATGGTCGTCCCGGTGCGATTTCGCAGTTGCACACATCGCTGCGGGCACGGCGCCGCAAGGTCAAGGGCGCGAAGGCTTTTGCCCCCGAATCGTCACGCGCGGATTGCGGGAGATGGTGCCGGCTACAGGATTCGAACCCGTGGCCCCCTGATTACAAATCAGGTGCTCTACCAACTGAGCTAAGCCGGCCCTTCATGGCGAAGTGAGATTCGCCGGAGCGCTCTTTGCGTCAAGGCGCGCCGAAGGTCCAGCCCTCGGTTTGCGCGACCTCGTCCAGGCCCGGCGGGTTCCACAGGCTCTCATCCCCGGCGGCAAGGCGTAGCCATGCGGCAGACAGCAGCGCGTCGGCGCTGTGGTCGTCGATGGGGCCGCTGGCATCCGGGGCAGGGCTGCCCAGCGCCTGAAGGGCGACCGCCAGCTCTTCATGGCTGCGGATCTTAGACGTGCCCGCGCGGCGTCCGGCGGCAATCGCGGGGATGGCGGTATAGATCTCGACAATGACGCTGCCCGACGCTGGTACCGGGTCGACCGGCCAGACCGGGATCCGCCCGCCAAGCCTGTGCAGCACGCGCATGCCGGTCAGGCTGGACTTGCCCACCTGCGCCGCGCCGACGAGGTTGAAGTTGGAATAGGGCGTGCAGCCAAGCACGGCCTGCCGCTCCTCGGTCACGCGGAAACGCCCGCGACGGTGGGCAGCATCGGGCGCATGGAAGTGTGCGCCCTCGCGGCCATTATGGCGGCGGTAAAAGGCGCTGAGTTCGGGGTGATCGACAAAGCTGCTGGCGGAAAGATGGGGATCGCCCGCGCAGATCCGGTCGATCATCGCCCACAGCGAACGCGCATCGGGCGGGCTGTCGGGCCAGCCGGGGAAGAACGCCCCGCAATCGGCAAAGGGCAGCGATATGCCGAGGTCGAGGCCGACCAGCGTATCGTCGGGCAAGTCGTCCTGCAGGATGGCCAGCACCTCCTCGCGCGAGAAGCCGCGGCCCGGATCGACCAGCACCGGCGCGCCGCCATCGGCATGGGCCAGCGCCAAGGCGATACCGCCGGGCCGCTGCGTGACAGCGCCCGACCAGTCGATGGCGAGGAAATGGCGAAAGCGCGGCACTATCCCTGTCGTTCGGCGCGCTTCTTCGCCCACCACTCCATACGCTCGATCACCTGCCGTTCGAACCCGCGCGGCACGGGCCGGTAATAGTCCTGCGGCTCCATCCCCTCGGGCCAATAGTTCGCGCCCGAAAAGCCGCCCTCGGCATCGTGATCATAGGCATAGTCCTTGCCGTAACCGACATCCTTCATCAGCTTGGTCGGGGCGTTCAAGATGTTCGCGGGCGGCATCAGGCTCCCCGTCTCGCGCGCGTTCCTGAACGCCGCCTTCTGCGCCTTGTAGGCCGCGTTCGACTTGGGCGCGGTCGCGCAATAGAGGCAGGCCTGCACGATGGCGAGTTCGCCTTCCGGGCTGCCCAGAAAATCATAGGCATCCTTGGCGGCAAGACACTGGACCAGCGCCTGCGGATCGGCGAGCCCAATATCCTCGCTGGCGAAACGCACCAGCCGACGCAGCAAATACAAAGGCTCTTCGCCCGCCGTCAGCATGCGCGCGAGATAATAGAGCGAGGCCTGCGGGTCCGATCCGCGCAGGGATTTGTGCAGCGCGCTGATCAGATTGTAATGCCCGTCGCGGTCCTTGTCATAGACCGCGACGCGTCTTTGCAGGAACTGGCCCAAGGCGGCGGGATCGAGCGGCTTGTCGATATTCGCCGCATAAAGCGTCTCGGCCTGGTTCAGCAGGAAGCGCCCGTCGCCGTCGGCGCTGGCCACCAGTGCCGCGCGCGCATCCGCGTCGAGTGGCAGCGGGCGGTCCATCAGCGCCTCGGCCCGGTCGAGCAGTTTCGTCAGCGCCTCGGCATCCAGCCGGTGGAGGATCAGCACCTGCGCACGGCTGAGCAGCGCGGCGTTGAGCGCGAAGCTGGGATTCTCGGTCGTCGCACCCACCAAAGTGACCGTGCCCCGCTCGACAAAGGGCAGGAAGCCGTCCTGCTGCGCGCGATTGAAGCGGTGGATCTCGTCCACGAACAGTAGCGTCTTGCGGCCTGCCTTCTGCATCGCCTCGGCCTCGGCAAAGGCCTTTTTCAAATCGGCCACGCCCGAAAATACCGCGCTGACCGCGGCAAAACGCATCCCCACGCTATCGGCCAGCAGGCGCGCGATGCTGGTCTTGCCGGTGCCGGGCGGGCCCCACAGGATCATGCTGGTCAGCCGGCCCGCCGCCACCATGCGGCCGATCGCACCCTCGGCGCCGGTCAGATGCTCCTGCCCGATGACCTCGCTCAGATCGGCAGGCCGCAGGCGGTCGGCCAGCGGTGCATCGTCGGCCGCGGCATCGGGGGAGGGCTGCACCGCATCGTCGTCGGCAAAAAGATCTTCCATCCCGGCGAACATAAGGGTGCGTCGCCGATATTTCATCCGCTGCTTGCGGAACTGACATTAAGATATATCTTAGCCATATCATAAGTAAGGCGCATGTCATGAGATCGAATCGAAAATATGCAGGCCGCGGCGGCGATGGTCCGTTCGGCCTCGGCCCATGGGGCAAGGGTTTCGGAGAGGACTTCGGCGATCCGGTTCCACGCGGGCGGGGCAGCCGGATGGGCCGCGGACCGGGCATCGACGCGATGGCGGGCGATGGGCGCGGGCGCGGGCGCGCTCGGCGGATGTTCGGGCAGGGGCAATTGCGGCTGGTCCTGCTGGCCCTGATCGGCACGCAGGAACGTCACGGATACGAGCTGATCAAGGCGATCGAGGAACTGACCGGCGGCCGCTATGCGCCCAGCCCCGGCGCGGTCTATCCGACGCTTTCGATGCTCGCGGACGAGGGTCTGATAGCTGAAGCCTCGGGCCACGAAACGGGCGCGAAGAAACCTTTCACCCTGACGCAGGCGGGCAGGGACGAGCTGGCGAAAGAAGCCGACAAGGTGGAGAGCATCATGGAACGGCTGGCCGCCATGGACAGGGGCCAGCCGCGCGAAAGCCCGCCGATCCGCCGCGCCGTCGCCAATCTTTTGACGGCAACGCGCAACCGGGCTGAAGCGAACGGCTTTACCGACGACAAGGCGTTGGAAATCGCCGCCATCCTCGACGAGGCGGCAAGCCGGATCGAGAGGCTCTAGCCGCCTGACCGTGGCATCCCGAACCCCCACGCCCTTGGCAATCCGTTCATCTGCGGTATAGCTTGCGGCACGGGGCGTCTGGGAGGAAGTTCGTTATGGCCAGCAGGGCAATCAGGGTTCCGGTGAGCTTTTGGGTGATCGCGGGGCTGAGCCTGCTGTGGAATGCCTATGGCGCCTTCGACTACACCATGACCCAGCTGGATGCCGAGGCGGTGATGGGTCAGTTCAGCGCCGAGGAGCGCGCCTATCTAAGCAGCTTTCCGGCCTGGCATACCGCGTTCTGGGCGCTGGGCGTCTGGGGCTCGACACTTGGCTCGGTGCTGTTGCTGGCGCGTTCGCGCTGGGCGGTGGCGTCGTTCCTCGTTTCGCTGCTGGGGCTGACGGTGACGACGATCTTCACCGCCACACGGCCCATGCCCGCCAGCCTTGGCGGGCCGGGTTATTGGGGCGTGATGGTCGTGGTCTGGATCGTTCTGCTGGCGCTGCTGTGGTATGCGCGCCGTGCACTGGCGCGCGGCTATATCGCCTGACGGGCCTTCAGCGCTTTTCGGCCAGCAGCCTGCGATAGGTGTTCAGCACCGCCGAATTGATCCGGTCCCAGCCGAAATCGCTCGCGCGTTCCTCACCCGCCTGCCCGTGCAGTCTGGCAAGCGCCGGGTCGTTGCAATAGGTTTCCAGCGCGTCGGCAAACCCGTCGATATCGCCCGGTTCCACCAACTGTCCCGACACCCCGCCGCGCACCAGGCTCTCGCTGCCGGTCGCGATGGCGGCCACAACCGGCAATGCGCAGGCCATCGCCTCCAGCGTGACATTGCCGAATGTCTCGGTCACCGAAGGGTTGAACAGCATATCCATCGAGGCGACCGCGCGGCCCAGATCGGCCCCCGTCTGGTGTCCCACGAAGACGCCGCCGCGCAGATGTTCGGCGAACCACTCGCGCGCGGGCCCTTCGCCGATTACCAGCACCCGGTGCGCTACGCCCCGCCGGTCAAGCTCGGCGCAGGCGTCCGTGAAGACGTCCAGCCCCTTTTCCATGACCAGCCTGCCGAGAAAGCCGATCACCGGCTCTTCGTCCGCGATCCCCAGCGAGCGGCGCCATGCCATGTCGCGCGCCTGCGGTGAGAAGATCGTCCTGTCGACACCGCGCGTCCACAGCGAGACATCGTCGTTCATCCCCTGCTGCCGCAGCAGTTCGACCATCGATTCCGACGGCGCGACCAGCGCATCGCAGCGGTTGTAGAAACGGCGCAGCCCGAACACGAGCGCGGGTTCGATGAAGCCAAGGTTGTAATAGCGCGGATAGGTCTCGAACCGCGTATGCACCGATGCCAGCACGGGGATGCCGCGCGCGCGCGCCCATCTGACCGCGCCATGCGCCACCACGTCGGGGCTGGCGACATGGACGATATGCGGTGCAAACCGGCCGAGGTCCTTGCGCACCCGCCGCGACAGCGCCAGCGGAAAGCGATATTCGCTGCGTCCCGGTATCGGCAGGGCGGGCACGCCGACCAGTGTGCCGGTCGGTTCGAACGCGGGGTCGGCGACTTCGGGCGCATAGATGCGCACGTCGCAGCCCTGCCGCAGCAGATAGCCGACCAGCCGGTTCAGCGCCTGGTTCGCCCCGTCGCGCACATAGTTGTAATTGCCGCTGAACAGCGCGATGCGCAGGCCACCCGCCTGGACCGCGGCGTCCGGTTCTGCCGCAGCTTCGGGGGCGGTCCGGGGACCGGTCATCGTGGCGTTCGCGCTGGACATGGCAGCGGGCCATAGACCGGCCACACGCATTTGGCGAGGCAGGAACGGTTCCATCGCATTTCAAATCGCCATGGCATTCGAACGATAATCCCGCATTTGACACGAATTTGTCAAAAAACCGAGACATTGGCGTCATCGGTCGTGACGGCGGCTATCTGAGTCCGGCCGGGGGCCAGGGACGATCCGCCCTGAAACAGCCGTATATGCGAGGTGCGCGGCGCTTGTGAAAAAGCCGCGTTGCCAATAGGTCTGGACGCCTTGGATTTGACGGGTGGGATGAACAGCTTGCGATTCGGTCGCCTAGGCCAGAGCGGTCCTCGCCTGCGGGGGTGGACGTTGCATGACGTATTGTGGTGGCTGCTGGCTGCCGGCATCGTCATCGCCGCCGCGCGCCTGTTCTGGATGATCGCGACGCCGGTGTCGCCGCTGGGCGAATGGCGGCCCGCCAGCGTCCGCACCATGTCGGCCGGCGCCCGCAGCGCTTTGATGACCGGTTTCGATCCTTTCAACCGCAACGCGCCGGTCGCCATGGCCGAGGCGGGGCCGGTCGAGACGATCACCGACCTGCCGCTGACGGTCTATGGCATCCGCTATAATGCGGCGACGGGGGCGGGCATGGCGATCATCGCCGACAACGACGGCGAGCAGCAGATCTACCGCATCGGCGAGGAAGTGTCCCCCGGCGTCACGCTCAGCGCGCTTGAGTTCGACCATGTCGTGCTCAGCCGGGGCGGATCGCGCGAATTGCTCTATCTCGACCAGTCGCAGCCCGCGCCGTCGATCCAGCCCGCCGTCCGGCCCGAACAGGCGGCCCCGCCGACACCTTCGGGCACCAACCGGATCACGGCGACCGAATTGCGCACCGGCGTATCCTTCAGCCCCTCGCAACAGGGCGGCAGTTTCGCGGGCCTCAATGTCGCAGCGGCAGGCGACGGCAGCGTGTTTCGCGCCGCAGGCCTGCGCGACGGCGATGTCGTGGTCGCGATGGGCGGCCAGCGCATCATCTCGCCCTCGCAGGCGGCACAGCTTTCCGGTGCGTTCACGCCCGGCTCACAGGTTTCCCTCACCGTCCGCCGCGACGGCCGCGAGGTTCCGGTCAATATAACGGTGGCACCCTAATGCGTGTTTTCAATCAGGCGCTTGCCGCCGCTCTGACATCCACCATCGCGATCTGCGCCAGCGTGACGCCCGCGCATGCGCAATATGTGCTGAACATGCGCGATGCCGATGTGCGCACCTTTGTCGCGGATGCGGCGCAGGTGACGGGGCGGACCTTCATCGTCGACGGGCGGGTGAACCAGAAGATCTCGGTGGTGTCCGACCGCCCGCTGACCCGCAGCGAATATTTCGAGGTGTTCCTGTCGACCCTGCGCGCCAACGGGCTGGTCGCGGTGCCGACCGCCGACGGCGCGTTCCGCATCCAGCCCGCCGCCAATGCCGCCTCGCAACCCAGCCGCGTGGGCAGCCAGGGCGCGCCGGGCAACCAGATGGTGACCGACGTGGTGCGCCTCGGCGCTGTGGAGGCCGAGCAGGCGGTCAACACGCTGAAGCCGCTGGTCAGCCCGGAAGGGTCGATCACCGCGAACCGCGCGGGCAATTCGCTGGTGATCGTCGATTACGCCGACAATCTGCGCCGCATCCGCGCGCTGCTTCAGCAGATCGACACCGATAACAGCGCGACCGAGATGATCGCGCTGAACCACGCCGGCGCGCGCGAGATCGCGACCGCCCTGACAGAGCTGATCCCACAAGGGCAGGGCGGTGCCAGTTCGCTCGCCAGCGTGGTCGCGGTCGACAGCTCCAACTCGCTGCTGCTGCGCGGCGATCAGGCGACGCTCAGCCGTCTGGCGGCCATGGCGCGCGAACTGGACAACCGCGCCGCGGCGGGCAGCGAGATCAAGGTGATCTGGCTCGATTATGCCGATGCCAGCGCGATGGTCGCGATGCTGGAAAAGCTGATCGGCGGATCGGGCAGCTATACGCCGCAATCGATGGACACGGTGCAGCGCACCAGCGGCCTCGCCAGCCTCGGCGCCGACGGCGCGCAGGGTGCGCCCATGGGCAGCATCAATAATGCGGCGGCAGGCGACGGCAATCTGGGCGGCGGCGTGATCGAATTGTCGGGCGGCCGCGGCACGGCGGTCATCACCCGCTATCCCGGCGCGAACGCCATCGTCATTTCGGCTCCCGTCAACACCCAGCGTCAGCTGGCCGAGCTGGTGCGTCAGCTGGACGTGCGGCAGGATCAGGTGCTGGTCGAGGCGATCATCGTCGAGATTTCGGACTCGGTCGCGCGCGAACTGGGCCTGCAATTCCTGATCGGGGGCGAGGATGTGCCCTTCGCGATCACCAATTTCACCAATGTCGCGCCCAATATCATCGATCTGGCGGGCGGGCTGCTGGCGGACGAGATCGACGAGACGACCACCGTCATCAATGGCGATGTCGTCACCACCAGCACCAATAGCGCCGTGTCCGACCTTCTGCGGACCAATGCAGTGCAGGCCGCGCTGGGCACGCGCGGCGGGCTGGGCGGCTATGCCACCAAGTTCGGAGGCGACAATTATCTGGGCGTGCTGATCAATGCGGTGCAGGAGGATTCGGATTCCAACATCCTGTCCACCCCGCATATTACCACGAACGACAACGTCCCCGCCTCGATCCTGTTCGGGCAGGAAATTCCCGTTTCCACCGGCGAGGCGCTGGGCGACAATTTCGACAATGCGTTCCGCACGATCCAGCGCCAGAACGTCGGCATCGAACTGGACGTCACCCCGCAGATCAACGCGGGCGACGAGATCAAGCTGAACCTGCGGCAGGAAGTGTCCTCGATCGCGGGGCCGGTGTCGGACGATTTCAACGAGCTGATCATCAACAAGCGCGAGATCGCCACCACCGTCACGGTCGGCAATGGCGAGATCCTGGTGCTGGGCGGCCTGCTCGACGATAATGAGCGGCGCACGATTCAAAAAGTGCCGCTGCTGGGCGATATCCCGATCATCGGCGAGCTTTTCAAGTCGCGCGGCAAGAGCCATGTGAAGACAAACCTGATGGTCTTCATCCGCCCCACGATCCTGCGGACCGCGGCGGATCGTCAGGCCGTCACCGCGCGCCGCTATGGCGCGGTGCGCAGCGCGCAGGTCAATTTCGATCCCGACCGCGAACCGGCGATCGACGAGCTGGTCATCGATTACATGGGCGCGGTGCCGCCGACGATGCCGGTCACGCCCAGCGACACGGTGATCACCCCCGCGCCGATCGCGACCACGCCGGTTCCGGCCTCGACAGTTTCCCCGGCGACCGCGCAGCAGTAGAACAGCGCCATGGCCACCGATCCTCACGCCGATGTTCCGCTGACGGACGATGTGTCGTTCGCCAAGGGAGAATTCGTGCCCGCGGAGTCCGTGGTGTCGGACCGCGTGGCGACCGGCCTGACCTATGCCGAGGCACGCGACAATGGCGTGCTGCTGGTGGAGGACGAGGCGGGCGAGCATCTGGCTATGCGCCAATCCGCCGATCCGCTGGTGCTGCTCGACCTGCGCCGCCGTTTCGGGCGTCCGCTGCGGGTGGAGAAGGTGGAGCCTCAGCGGTTCGAGGCGCTGCTGGCTGAAACCTATGGCGACGCGGGATCGCTGGCGGCGGACCAGATGGGGTTCGAGGCTGCGTCCGACACCGATATGATGGGCTTGCCCAGCGCCGAGGATCTGCTCGACAGCGCAGACGACGCGCCCGCCATTCGCCTTATCAACGGGCTGATCGCGCAGGGCCTGCGCGAGGGCGCGTCGGATATTCATATCGAGCCCTACGAACAGGCGCTGGTCGTCCGCTTCCGCGAGGACGGCGTGCTGATCGAGAAGCTCCGCATGCCGCCGCATGTCGCGCCCGTGCTGGTCAGCCGCATCAAGGTCATGGCCCGGCTCGACATTGCCGAGCGCCGCGTGCCGCAGGACGGGCGCATCGGCCTGTCGCTGGGCGGCAAGCTGGTCGACGTGCGCGTATCGACCCTGCCGAACCGCGCGGGCGAGCGCGTGGTGATGCGCCTGCTCGACAAGGATAATGCGGGGCTGACGCTCACCGACCTCGGCCTCGACGACAAGGCGCGCGAGGTGCTGGAACGCGCGCTGAAGGAACCGAACGGCATCGTGCTGGTCACCGGCCCGACCGGTTCGGGCAAGACCACGACGCTCTATGCCGGTCTGCGCAGCCTGAACGACGGGCAGCGCAACATACTGACTGTGGAAGACCCTGTGGAATACGCTGTGGACGGCGTGGGGCAAACGCAGGTCAATGCCAAGGTCGGGCTGGACTTCGCGGCAGGGCTGCGCGCGATCCTGCGGCAGGATCCCGACGTGGTGATGGTCGGCGAAATCCGCGACAAGGAAACCGCCGACATCGCGGTGCAGGCCTCGCTGACCGGGCATCTCGTGCTGTCCACCGTGCACACCAACGACAGCATTGGCGCGATCACGCGCATGCGCGACATGGGGGTCGAACCATTCCTGCTGGCCAGCACCCTTCGCGGCGTGATCGCGCAGCGTCTGGTCCGCCGCCTGTGCCCGCATTGCAAGCGCGAGGCGGAGATCGACCCGGCGCTGGGCACGATCCTCGGCATCAAGCCGGGCAGGACGGTTTTCGAACCGGTCGGTTGCAAGCAATGCGGCGAAACCGGCTATACCGGCCGCATCGGCGTGTACGAGGCGGTACGCATCGACGACACCATCCGCCGCATGGTCCATGAGAACGCGGACGAGGAGCGCATAGCCGATTACGCCTTCGGCAAGACCGCGGACGGCCAACGCCGCGGCCAGCGCCTTGCGCGCGCGGCAAGGCGCATGGTGCTGGCAGGCGTGACCTCCGCGACCGAGGCCGCGCGCGTCGCCCGGCGCGAGGACGAGCAGCCGTAATGGCGAAATACGCCTATCTCGCGGTCGATCCGCAGGGACGCGAAAGGCGCGGGGCAGTCGATGCCGCCAGCACCAGCGCCGCGCGCGAACAGCTGGCGAAGCGCCGCTGGCACGTGCTGCGCGTGGACGAGAAGCTGGTCGGTACGGCTCCCGCCAAGGCGGGCGGTTTCACCCTGCCGCTGCTGGGCCGCAAGCTGACCACCAAGCAATTGTCGCTGTTCACGCGTCAGCTGTCCTCGCTGATGATGGTCAGCCCGCTTGAGGAAGCGCTGCGCACGATCAGCCGCCAGACCGAAAAGGACAAGGCGCGCGCGATCCTGACCAATGTCCACGCGGGCATCGTCGAAGGCCAGCCGCTGGCCGAGGCGCTGCGGCGCGAGGAGGCGAGCTTTCCGCCGGTCTTCCGCGCGATGATCGCGGCGGGCGAGAATTCTGGCAGCCTGCCCAGCATCGCCGAACGCCTGGCCGACAGCCTTGAATCGCAGGCCGAGATCCGCGGCAAGATCATCGCCGCGCTCGCCTATCCGATCATTCTGTCGCTGGTCGCGGTGGCGGTGGTCACCGGGCTGATGGTGTCCGTCGTGCCGCGCGTTGTCGAACAGTTCGACAATGCCTCGCGCCAGTTGCCGCTGCTGACGCGGATCGTGATCGCCCTGTCGGAATTCCTGTCGGCCTGGTGGTGGGTGCTGCTGCTGGTCATCGCGCTGTGCATTCTGGGATTCCTGCGCGCGATGAAGAGCCCGCCGTTCAAGCTGCGCTTCGATACGCTGCTGCTGAAGACGCCCTTCGTCGGGCGGCTGATCCGCGACATGCATGCCGCCGCGCTCGCCCGCACGCTGTCCACCATGATCGCCGCTCGCCTGCCGCTGGTCGACGGGCTGCGCCTTGCCAGCCGCACGGTGCATAACGCGGTGCAGCGCCGCGCGCTTGAGACCATTACCGAGAAGGTGCGCGCGGGCACCTCGCTGTCGACCGCCATGCGCGAGGCAGGGACCTTTCCGCCGCTGCTCGTCTATCTCGCCGCCAGCGGAGAGGCGGCCGGCCAGCTTGGCCCCATGCTCGAACGCGCGGGTGAGTATCTCGAACGCGAATTCGCCAGCTTCACCGCCGCCGCCATGGCGCTGCTGGAACCTGCCATCATCATCCTGATGGGCGCGGTGGTCGCCACGATCATCCTCGCCATCCTGCTACCCATCCTGCAATTGCAGGAACTGACCGGACTTTGAGATCATGACCCAGACCCCCGAAGACATCCGCGAAAATGGCGCCAAGAGTCGCCGCCCGAACCGGAAGCGCAACGGCTTCTCCCTCGTCGAGCTGATGGTGGTGCTGTTCATCATCGGCCTGCTGGCCAGCGTCGTCATCATCAACGTGCTGCCCAGCCAGGACAAGGCGATGGTGGTCAAGGCCGAGGCCGATATCGCCACGCTGAACCAGGCGCTGGAAATGTACCGGCTCGACACCGCGACCTATCCGGGTGCGTCGGATGGGCTGAATTCGCTGGTGACGCCGCCCGCCGATCTGATGATGCCGCAGAACTACCGCTCGGGAGGGTATATCAAGGAATTGCCGACCGATCCGTGGGGCCGTCCGTACCAGTACCGCGTGCCCGGCGCGAACGGCAAAGCCTTCGACGTCTATTCTCTAGGGGCCGACGGCCAGCCCGGCGGCGAAGGCGAGAATGCGGATATCGTCGGCTGACGATCCCTATGGCGCGTTTCCGATCCAGCCTGCCCGATCCCGACATGGATGAGGGTGTTGGTCCTGACGGGCTGATCGTCCTGCTGGGCGAGAATCCGCGCGATCCGTGGCGCTGGTGGCGCGTGTCCGATACCGGGCTGGAGAGCGAGCATCGCCACATACCCGGCGATGACGCGCCTTGGGGCGATACCGACAACATGCGCGTCGCGGCGCTGGTCCCTGCGCTCGATGCGCCGGTGCGGATCGCGCCGCGCGGCGACATGCCTGCCGCGCAGGCAGTGGCGGCTGCCCGGCTTTCGCCTGCGGGCATGTCTTCCGCCGAACCCGCCCATGTCGCGGCGGCGGCAGAGGGCGATCATGTGCTGACCTGCCGCGTCACGCAGGGGCATATGGATTTGTGGCTGGCCGAACTGGCCGCTGCGGGGCTGAACCCCGACGCGCTGGTGCCGGCCGCGCTGGTGCTGCCTGCGCCTTCGAACGGCGATGTCGCGCAGGGCGAGATCGGCGGACAATTGCTGGCCCGAACGCAGGACGCGGCCTTTGCGGGTGAGGCGGAGATGGTCGACGCGCTGGCCGCCGGTGCGACCCGACTGGACATCGGCGCCGACCTTCTGGCCGACCGGCTGGCGGCCTTGTGGCGCAATCCGCCGCTGGACCTGCGGCAGGGGGCATACGCCCGCCCGCGCGTGTCGTTCTTCCGCCTGCCCGACTGGGCGCAACTGGCGCGCATGGCGGCCGTGCTGGCCCTGCTCGGCTTTCTGATTTTGGTGGTGGAGATCGTGCGGCTCGAACTCGACAGCAACGCGCTTGAGGACAAGGCGCTGGCCGCCGCGCAGCAGCGTTTTCCTGCCGTGACCGACCTTGCCAGCGCAGAGGCGCAGGTAAACGGCGAATTGCTGCGCCGCGGGGCAGGGGGCGCCAGCTTTGACGCGGTGACCCCGGCGGTGTTCGCTGCGATGCAGCCGCTGCCCAATGTGCAATTGCGCACGCTCAGCTGGCAGGGCGACGGCACCTTGGCCATTCGCGCCGCCGCACCGCGCGTGGAGGATATCAACAGCATGCTGATCGCGCTGCAGGCCGATGGCTGGGAAGTGACCGTGCCGCCCGAAACCGCCGAGGACGCGACCGGCGCGACCGTCGTCGACATCACGGTGCGCGCGCCATGACCGCGATGCTGCAACCCTTGCGCGACTGGTTCGCCGGATTGTCGGGGCGCGAGCGCTGGCTGGTGGGCATCGCAGGCGTGCTCGCGCTGCTGGTGATCGCGATCTACGGCATCGTTTTGCCGCTGGGCGCGGCGCATGACGATGCCCATGCGCGGCACCGCGAGGCGGTGTTCGCCTCCTCGCGCGTGCTGGCAAGGCTGGATGCGCTGAACCGCGCGCCCGACGCCGCACCGACGGGCAGCGGCCCCGTGTCGCAGGCGGTGGCCGCCGCCGCCGATGTCCAGGGGCTGGTGCTGCAGGCCAATACGGCGCGCGGCAATGACGGCGCGCAGATCAGCGTCGCGACCGCCGCGCCGGGGGCCGCGCTGGCGCTGCTCGACGCGCTGTCGGCAGAGGGGATCGTGGCCGAACAGGTGACGATCACGCCCGCCGCCGACGGTTCGGTGGCGCTCAATGCCTCGCTGCGCAGGATCGCGCCATGATCGGACGCTGGATCTTCATTCGCGACAAGCGGCTGACCCGCCTGTCGGTGGTCGTGCTGGGGCTCGGCGTGCTGCTTGCGCTGCTGGTCATGCTGCCGCTGCGGTTGGTGCTGGGCTGGGCCGATCCGCCGGGCCGAACGCTGAAGGCGCAGGCGGTCGAGGGTGTGGCCTGGGACGGTCTGGTGGGCGAGATGCAGTTGGGCCAGTTGCCGCTGGGCCTGATGGAAGTCGATCTGATGCCGCTTCCCCTGCTGATCGGGCGGGCGCAATTCGCGCTGGAAAGGCCCGACTATCCCGGCGCGCGTCCCTTTACCGCGCGGATTCGCGGCAACGGCGGCGGATTTGCGATTACGGGCGCGAGCGGGGAGCTGGCACTGGGCGGGACGATGGCGCCGCTGCCGGTCCGTACGCTTACCATGAATGATTTTTCCGCTCAGATGGCGGGCGGAAGCTGCGTGTCCGCATCGGGGACGTTGGGGCTGGTGGTGCCCGCGATGGGCGCGATGATGGATGCCGAAACGGTGCTCTCGGGCGAAGCGCGCTGCGAGGACGGTTCGCTGATCGTGCCGATGACCGGGCCTTCGGGATCGGAGCGGGTCGATTTCCGGGTCGCTCCCGACGGGCAATGGACGGCGACCATGTCGCTGGTCGGCCTGCCGCCGGACATGGCCGCACCGCTGCTGGATATGGGTTTCCAGCAACGGCGCAACGGCGTGGGGCTGACCGCCAGCGGAACGCTGTGACGGTCGCCCTCGTTCGGGGAATTCAGATCAGCCGAGAGTGGAGGCGAGGAACCAGGTGCGCTCCTCGGCCTGGTCGGTCCAGTCGTCGATCAGGCCGTCGGTGGCATTGTCGCCCGCCTCTTCGGCCAGTTCCTTCAATTCCTTCAGCGTCTTGACCATCTGCGCATTATCGTCGCGCAGCTGGCTGACCATGTCCATGGCCTCCAGATCGGCGGAGTGCTGATCCTCGACCTTGGTCTTCTCCATGATCGACGCGATCGAGGTGAGGGTGGTGCCCTCGATCTTGCGCACGCGCTCGGCGATGATGTCGACATTGCCGAAGATCTCGGCCGCCTGTTCGTCGAACAGCAGGTGAAGCTCGCGGAACTGCGGGCCCTTCACGTGCCAGTGAAAATTCTTGGTCTTCATGTAGAGCGCGAGATGGTCTGCCAGCAGCCCGTTCAAACCGTCGATCAGCGCCTTCTTTGCATTGTCACCCATGGATGTGTCCTCCTGGTCCGTAATTAACATAGGATATGGGGCTCAAACGCCCGTGTACAAATCGGGTTTCCTGCTTTCTGCCGGATTTTGTGATCGCTTTTTCCGATCACTGCCAATCGCGCCGTCGCAAGGCGATTGACCCGCCGCGCCGCTTACCGCTAACGGCGCAGGCACACCCATGATTATGCGAGACAATCTTTCATGACCGGCGCCCACGATAATGGCGAACCGGCCCAGATCGTCGCGCTGGGCGATGCGATCGTCGACGTGCTGGCGCGCCGGGACGAGGATTTCCTGGTCGAATGCGGCGTGCTGAAAGGCACGATGCGCCTGCTCGCGGACGAAGAGGCGCAAGGGCTGGCCGCGGCCATGGACGCCAGCGGCGCGGTCGAGGAAGTGCCCGGCGGATCGGCGGCGAACAGCCTTGCGGGCGCGGCGGCGCTGGGCATACGCTGCCGCTTCATCGGGCAGACCGGCGACGACCGGTTGGGCCGTCTGTTCAAGCGGCACATGGCCGATCTCGACATCGCGTTCGACACGCCGCCGATCGGCGACGCGCCGACGGGCCGCTGCTTCATCCTCGTCACTCCGGATGGTGAGCGCACGATGCAGACCTCGCCCGCGGCCAGCCACCGGCTGACGCCCGATGCGCTGGACGAAGATGCGATCCGAGGCTGCGACACGCTCTTCCTAGAAGGCTATCTGTGGGGGCCCGAAACGCCCCGCCGCGCCATGCTGCGCGCGATCGAGATCGCCCGCGCCGAGGGGCGCCGCATCGCCTTCACCCTGTCCGACAGCATCGCCCTGCCGGGCCGGCGCGACACGATCCTGAAACTGGTCCAGGACGGCGGCGTCGACGTGCTGTTCGCCAATGAGTACGAGGCAAGGCTGATGTCGGGCGTCGACGATTTCGATGCCTCGATGCGCTTCCTGTCCGATCTGGTAAAGCTGCCCGTGATCACGCGCGGCGCGGCGGGCGCGACGGCGATGTGGCGGGGTGAGAAAATCGAGCGCCCTGCCGCAAGGCCCGAAGCCATCGTCGACACCACCGGCGCGGGCGACCAGTTCGCGGCCGGTTTCCTCGCCGCGCTGATCGCCGGGCGCGACATATCCGACAGCCTCGACGTCGGCGCCCGCAATGCCGCCGCGGTACTGGGCCACGTCGGCGCCCGCCCGCTCAAGCGAATGGAGATCTGAACATGGGCGCACTTTCTTCCCTTGCCGTCTATTGCGGGTCGGGCATGGGCCAGAACCCCGACTATGCCGCCGCCACGCGCGATCTGGGCCGCACGCTGGCCGAGCGGGGCATCGACCTCGTCTATGGCGGCGGACGGCTGGGGCTGATGGGCATCATCGCCGATACCGTGCTGGAATCGGGCGGCAAGGCCTATGGCGTGATCCCCGACGCGCTGCACAGTTTCGAGGTGGCGCACACTGGGCTGACAGAACTGCACCAGGTCGCCGACATGCACCAGCGCAAGGCCAAGATGACGCAGCTGGCCGATGCCTTCCTGTGCCTGCCGGGCGGGATCGGCACGCTGGACGAACTGATGGAGGCGTGGACGTGGAACGCGCTCGGCTATCACGCCAAGCCGTTCTGCCTGCTCGACACCAATGGCTATTGGCAGGACTTCATCCGGTTTTGCGACCGCATACAGGCCGAAGGGTTCATGAGCAGGGAACGCCGCGCCCAATTGCTGGTCGCCAGCGACATCGACAGCGCGCTCGACATGCTGGACAAGGCCGTGGCGGGGGCCAGCGTCGGCCCCGTCTGGTAAGAACCCTCACGCCGCCGGTGGTTCGGAGGTTTCCTCCAGCCGCCGCACGATCCAGCGCACCGCCGCATCCTCGACATTGACCGAGATCCACGTGCCGTCGGGCGCGATGCTTTCCTCGTCGCAGGATGTGCCGCTTTCGCTGGCGGTGCAGAACAGGCCGGGTTCGGGCATGGTCCATGTGCCGGTTTCGACGATCCGGCCATCGCGCAAGTTGCGATAGGTGCCATCGGGCCGCACCTCCTGCACCATCACCGCGCCGCCATCGCCAGAGCTGATCTCGAACCGTCCGGTGGCGGGGCCTCCGTCGGCGGCGGGATACGCTGGCGGTTCAGCAGGCGCCTGCGCCGCGTCCTCGCGCGGCTCCTGATTGCAGCCGGCGGCGGCAAAGGTCAGGAACAGCGCGAGGGCGGCGGCCAGTCGCATCGGGCTGGCGTTCGCGATCAGCCGGCAGCCTCGGTCGGCAGCACTTCCGATCCCATCACGCGTTCGACCGTCCAGATTTGCGCGGGATCGGCGGTGCTTGTCGCGGTCCAGGTGCCATCGGTCATCGCGTTCATATAGCAGGTGGCGTCCGCCTCGCCCTGCATGGTGACGCAGAAATTGCCCTCGGCGTCGGTCGTCCAGGTGCCGGGGACGGGATCGCCCTCGGACACCACGTCGACCAGCGTGCCGTCTTCCTTGACGTTGCGCATGATCCTCGTCTCGCCATCGGCGGAGGTCAGTTCGAACACGCCGTAAAAAGGCAGGCCGTCGGGCGCCATCATCGCGGTTTCGGCGGGCGAGAGGCTTTCTTCCTCTGCTGCGGGCGCGACGGGTTCTTCGGCCGGTTCGCATCCGGCAAGTGCGAAAGCGGCGATGGCGGCAAGGCCGGCGATCCTGTGCATGGCGTTCTCCCTATTTGCTGATGCTTGCCGCCAATATGGCGCAGATCGCACGGATCGCCAAGCCGGGGGCAGGCCAATGTGAAAGCACGCCCGCCGCATCAGGGAAGAAACTGTCGGGGGCCGTTCAGGCGACCGCCAGCGCCTCGAACACCGACTGGAACAGGGCGCGGCCGTCGGCGCTGCCCTGCTCGGGCTCGATCGCGCGTTCGGGGTGGGGCATCATGCCCAGCACATTGCCCTTTTCATTCAGCACGCCCGCGATCTGGCAGGACGATCCGTTGACCGCCTCGCCATAGCGGAACGCGATGCGTCCTTCGCCTTCAAGGCGGGCCAGCACGTCCTCGTCCGCGAAATAATTGCCGTCGTGATGGGCGACCGGAATGTGGATCGTCTGCCCCTTGTCATAGCCCTGCGTGAACAGGCTGGAGGCGTTTTCGACCACCAGCGGCACGGTGCGGCAGACGAAGCGGATGCCCGCATTGCGCATCAGCGCGCCGGGCAGCAGCCGCGCCTCGGTCAGCACCTGGAACCCGTTGCACACGCCCAGCACGGGAACGCCGCGCTCCGCCGCCGCGATGACCGAGCGCATGATCGGGCTGTTCGCCGCCATCGCGCCCGAACGCAGGTAATCGCCATAGGAAAACCCGCCCGGCACCGCGACGAAGTCGATGTTGTCCGGCAATTCGGCATCGCCGTGCCAGATGCGCAGCGGTGCCTTGCCCGAAACCTGCTCGATCGCGACGGCCATGTCGCGGTCGCAGTTCGAACCGGGGAAGGTGATGACGCCAGCGGTAAAAGCCATCGGTCAGGGTTCCTTGGTCAGCCCGATTTACTTCAGGAAAGCTTCTCGACGCGGTAATTCTCGATCACCGTGTTCGCCAGCAGCTTGCGGCACATCTCGTCCAGCGCCTCGTCGCTGGTGTCGTCGGCGACTTCCAGCGCGATCTCGCGTCCGACGCGCACGTCGGCGACGCCGTCGAAACCCAGACCTTCCAGCGCGTGATGGATCGCGCGGCCCTGCGGATCGAGCACTCCGGGTTTCAGCGAAACATGGACCTGCACCTTCATGAACGGTGACCTTCTTGCAAAATTACGGGGTTCAGCCTGTCGCAGCCCCTATGACGAGATGCGCGCGGGCGCAAGCATGCTGCGGGCTCAAGTGTCTATGGAATCGGCCTATGGAGCGGGAGACGGCGCGTCTTCGGGCACGACGAGGAACTCCACCGCCTGTCCGGGGGCGAGCCACTCGCGCGCTTCCTCCTGCAATTGGGCGGCGGTCACGGCGGCGGCGCGGTCCCTGGCATTGGCGATTCGCTCCAGCCGGTCTCCCTCGCTCTGCGCGCGGTCGGCGATGGCAAGCCAGCCCGCATTGGATTTCAGCAGGTTCTCATAGGCAGAGATCAGCGGCGCGCGGGCACGCTCCACCAGATCGTCGGGGATCGGTTCGCTGCGCAGCGATTCGACCGTGGCGGCCAGCGCGGCGCGCGCGGCGGGAAGCTGCGCCAGTTCGACCTGCGCGCGGATCGAGAACGTGCCCCAGCCCGGCCAGATCTTGCTCATCGAATTGCTAACCTGCGGCGAATAGGCCTGCCCCAGACGTTCGCGCAATTCGTCGGTGACGGCGATGCGGGCCACGCGCTCCAGCAGTTCCATGCGGATTTCCTGCACGGCGTCGCTGTCGTCGGTGGTGGGCCAGATCATCTCGATCAGCGCCTGCGTCGGCTCGCCCTCATGCCGCAGCACCACGGGGCCACGCCGGTCGGTAAAACCGCGTTCCAGCGCCTGAGGATTGGGGGTAAACTCCGTCTCGCGCATGGGCAGCGCGCCCAGCGTGCGCCCGACCAGTTCCACGGCGCGGTCCTCGTCCACGTCGCCGACGATGGCAATCTCGATCGGCCCGCTTTCAAGGCTGGGGTCGATGACGGGCTGCAGCCTTTCGAAATCCAGCGCGCGATAATCGCCGATCTCCTGCTGGGTAAAGCGAGGGTCGCCGTCGCTGATCACCCCGCCGCGCCCGCTGGCCAGCGCCGAGCCGGGCGTCGCGCGCAGCCGCGCGAAATAATCGGGCAGCGCGTTGCGGAAGCGCGTCATCGGCTCCGTCCGCCAGCCGGGATCGGTGATCAGCGCGGCCATCAGCTGCAATTGCAGTTCCAGATCCTCGGCCCGCGTGCTGCCCGTCGAGAGGAACGCATCGCTGCCCGCGCCGAAGTCGAAACCGACGCGGCGACCGGCAAGGATCGATTCCAGCGTATCGGCGTCATGTTCCCCAAGGCCGCTGGCGGGAATGCGCGAGGCCAGTTCGACCGCATTGGGCGCCTCGCGAGTCTCCAGCAGCTTGCCGCCCGGGATCGTCATGCGCACGAGAACCTGGTTGCGCGCCAAATCGGTCTGCTTGACGTTCAGCCGGACATTGTTGGCAAAACGCACCGTGCGCACATCGAACAAAGGTTCGCGCGTGTCGGACACGACTCTGCCCGGCGTGCCGAAATCGGTGTAGGCAAAAGGCACGCGCTCGACCGCGACTTCCTCGGCCAGCGGGGCCTGCATCGCGTCGGTCCATGCCTCGCGCAGACCTTGCTCTGCGCCCTCGGGCGCGGTGCGGCCGCGAAAGCGGATATGCGCCGTGTCGTCCAGCGGGACGGCCTCTTCGCGCATCGCGGCCAGCACGGCATCGGGCGTGATCTCGTCCCGCATCGCGAAATAGCGTTCCGCAGCCTCGGGACCGGTGGTGGGCACGCGCCCTTCGCCCACCCAGCGCAGGATGCGGTCGACCATGAAATCATTGGTGCGCGTCGGCTCGCTGACCGCGGCGGCTTCATAGCGTTCGTCGAGTTCGGCCAGCTGCTCTGCGATCTCGGCCTCGGAAAAGCCGCGTTCGATGGCGCTGCGATATTCGGCGGCCGCGGCCTTCAGCCCGTCGTTCCAGCGGCCATCCACACTGTCGACGATCAGCCGCGTGATCCGCGCGTCGCGAAACACATTGCCGGTGCCGAAACCCGCCGATTTGAACGGCGCATTCGCTTGCCGCGCCAGCCGGGTCAGCCGCCGGTTGATCGCGTCATAGCCGATCTGGCGCAGGATCGTCGCGCGGCGTTCCTCCGCCGTATCGGGCGCGTTCTCGGCAGGGGCGAGTGCGAAGGCGGTGAAGCGTTCGGACAGCGCAGGATGCAGATGGATGGATTCGCTCGCCGGACGGGCAAAATCGACCGCGCCGTAATCGCGCGGTTCGGGCGGCGGGGCGGCGGGCTGCCAATTGCCGAAATACTCGGCAATCGCGGCCTCAACCGCATCGGGGTCGAGGTCGCCCACCACGATGACCGCGGCATTGCCGGGACGGTAATGCGACGCCCAGAAGTCGCGCAGTTCCGCGGCGTCGGCAGCGGTCAGCGTCTCCACCGTGCCGCCCGCCCAGCGATCGACATAGCGCGCATCGGGCGTTTCGAAGCGGTACCGGTCGAGCGCGTCCTCCAACTGGTAATTGGCCCGGTCGCGCCGTTCGGCCAGCAGCACGCCGCGCTCGCGCTCGACGGCTTGCGGGTCGAAGTTCAGCTCGCTCGCCACCTCGCGCATCAGCATCAGCGATGTGTCGAGCAGCTCCGGGTCGGTGCGCGGAAGGCGCAGCTGGTAGATCGTGTGCTCGAACCCGGTCGATGCATTGGTGTCCGCGCCGAACGCCAGACCGGCACGTTCCAGCAGCGGGATCATTTCCCCTTCGGCGACGCGGGTCGATCCGTTGAACGCCATGTGTTCGACGTAATGGGCAAAACCGCGCTCGTCGTCGGCCTCGTCCAGCGATCCCGCATCGAAGGCGAGACGGATTTCCGCGGTGCCCTGCGGCGTGCCGTTGGGCCGGACCGCCCAGAACAGCCCGTTGGGAAGCCGGCCCCAGCGGATCGCGGTATCAGGCTCAAGATCGGTCTGGGCCAGCGCGGTTTCGGGCTTGGGATATCCGCTGCGGTTGACGCTGTCCGGCGCGGGGGCCGGAGGGGCGGCGGGCTGCCCGGCGGGAGGGGCGACAGGCGCGAGCGGCACGGCACACCCGCCCAGCAGGCCCAGCGCCAGCACGCCCGAAAGCGCACGCGCCCGCCAAACCGGCATGCGAATGCGATCAGCCAATCCGGCCTGCCCGGCGACCCACCATCCTGCCGCCGGTTCCGGCGATCTTTTTCTGCAATCCTCGTCCCATCAAATTGTTACGCTGCGGCCCTTATTTCTTTCCCCGCAGCTTGCGATGATGGTTGATATCGAACACCTCACTCGGCCCGTCGTCCTGCAGTACGCCCAGCCTGCGGGCGACTTCCTGATAGGCGTCTTCCTCGCCGCCGAGGTCGCGGCGAAAGCGGTCCTTGTCCAGCTTCTCGCCCGTGGTCATGTCCCACAGTCGGCAGCCGTCGGGGCTGATCTCGTCCGCCAGGATCACGCGGCTGTAATCGCCGTCCCACAGACGTCCGAACTCCAGCTTGAAATCGACCAGCCGGATGCCGACCGCGGCGAACATGCCGCACATGAAGTCGTTGATGCGGATCGCCATGGAAGAGATGTCCTGCATCTCCTCGTTCGAGGCCCAGCCGAAGCAGGCGATATGCTCTTCCGCGATCAGCGGATCGCCCAGCGCATCGTCCTTGAAGTAATATTCCAGCAGCGTGTGCGGCAGCGGCTCGCCCTCTTCAAGGCCCAGCCGCTTCGAGATCGAGCCCGCCGCGACATTGCGCACCACCACCTCGATCGGGATGATGTCGACCTGGCGGACCAGCTGCTCGCGCATGTTCAGGCGGCGGATGAAATGGGTCGGGATGCCGATATGCGACAGGCGGGTGAACACGAACTCGCTGATGCGGTTGTTGATCACGCCCTTGCCGTTGATCGTGCCCTTTTTCTGGGCGTTGAACGCGGTCGCGTCATCCTTGAAATACTGGATCAGCGTGCCCGGTTCGGGGCCTTCGTAAAGGATCTTGGCCTTGCCTTCGTAGATCTGGCGGCGACGCGACATCGTGACTTCGCTTTCAAGCTGCGCCCGTGATCCGCCGGGTGGAAGGCGGGGGCGGAAAACACCAAGCCCCGGTCTGACCGGTCCCGTCTTGGCGGGGCGCGGACACGGCCGGGGCGTTACGGTCCGGCCTATAATGGAAGCACGGCGCAAAAGCAAAGCGCGCGTGAAACCGTGCGCCGCCGCGCTAGAACCGCTTGCGGAACTCCACCTCGAAGAAGCGGCCTGCGGGGTCGATGAAGTCGGGCAGGTAGTTGACCGGCACATCGCCATTCGCATCGGTCACGCGCTGCTGTGCGTCGAAGATATTGTCGATCGACAGCGACAGGCGGCTGCCCTTGAAGAACGGCACAGCCTCGACCAGCCTCTGCTGCTGTTCCAGATCGGCGAACAGCCGCAGGTCGACGGTCGCGATCGGCGCGAAATCCAGCGAGGTGCCGCCGTCCGATCCGCCGTCGATGCTCGCCCCGCCGAGATAATTGCCCGAGAGGCGCGCACCGAAACCGCCATAGAACACGCGTCCCGACAGCTCCACCTCGTGCCGCGCGACGGGGGTGGCGGTCAGCGATTCGCCTTCCAGCAGGTCGAGCACCGGCGTGCCATCGGCGATCTGCACCGATTGTTCGAAACGCACCGTGTGATAGGCGGCAAGGCCCCAGTGACCGCCGCCGCGTCCGCCGCCAAAACCGGGAGGACCGCCGCCGCCGCGTTCTTCGCCGCGCTGGCCGTCATCATTGCCCGCGATCCGGTCCGAAATGTCGAAACCATAACGCAGCCGCCTGCCGTCCTGATGCGCATAGGTCACGGGCCGCTGGTCGATGCTGACCAGATTGCCCTCGGCATCCCGCACCACGCGTCCGGGGAAGGCCGCCTCGATGGTCGGGGTCAGCGCGGGAAAACCGCTCGACACATCGGTCGAGCTTTCGTCGTAATATTCGACGATCACGTTCGACCGGCGAAAGAAGGGCAGGTCGTAATTGAGCCCGATCTTCCAGTCGCGCTGCTTCTCGGCGACAAGGTCGGGATTGCCGCCGGTGATGATGTCCACCACGGCGGTCTGGCCGGTCGCGATGTCGAAGATGGTGGCTCCGCTGGTCACCAGCTGCGGCGCGCCCAGCTGGCTCAGGCTTGGCGCGCGTTCGGTGTAGATGTGGCTCAGCTGCAGGTTGAGGTTCTCGAACGGCGACCAGTTCAGCCCCGCGCTCCAGTTGTACAGCGTGCCGAAGTCCGACAGATCGTTGACTCCGCCCGACAGGTCCAGCGTGATATCGCCGATCGCCGCCAGCACGTCGTCCCTGCGGCTGGTTAGCGGAATGCCCAAGGTGAAACCGCCATTGGCATCGCCGCGAGTCAGATCGGTCGCAAAACCCGGATTATCCGTGCTGCGGCTGTCGATATTCGACCAGTCGAACCCCGCCTGCACCGTCACCGCCAATTGTCCGGCAGGCAGCCACAGGGGACGGCCCGTCAGCGTCGCAAGCGATGTAGCATCCTCGGTGTTCGAGTAGCTGGCGTTCGACCGCTGGTCAGGGACGAAGGCCAGCAGATCGTCCACCGGCGCGTCGATGCCGATCTGTCCGGCCAACACCGCCGATTGCAGCGCCGAAACATCGGTCGCCGCCGTGCTGCGCGACACCGTATCGTCATGCGTCCAGCGGCCCGTGACGGTCAGGTCCCAGTCGGCGATCCGCTTGTTGAACGTCGTGCCCACCTCGAACCCGGCCGAGCGGCTGTCACGCAACCGCGCGCCGCGGCCCAGGGCCTCGGAAACCAGCACCCGCTGTGCCGCTGCGCCGCTGGCATCGCTCAACAATGCCGTATCCGGTCCGCGCAAGGACAGCGAATCGCTGCGCGTGACGGTGCCGTTGACCGTCAGCGAACCGTCGCCGCCATCCTCGCCAAGCCCGCGCGTCCATGCGCCATTGAGCGAGAGATCGCGGGTGTCGGCGACCAGCGACTGGAGGTCGGCCGGGTTGACGTCGCCGAACACCGGGTCGAAGCCATAGGACGAAACGCCGCGCTCGCCTTCGGTCAGCATCGAGCTGTTCTCGCCCTCGAACGCCAGATTGAAGCGGTTGGGCCCGCTGATCGACAGCAGCGACGCCTCGATCTCGCTGGTGTGATAGCCGCCGTCCCCCGGCACGCCATATTCCAGCTCGATCCCCTTGGACGCATAGCGTTCCTTCAGGATAAAGTTGATCACGCGCTGGTCGGGGCGAAAGCCGAAGCGGATGGCGGCCTCCTCGGGCAGGATCTCGACGTTGGCCAAGGCTTCGGGCGGATAGTTGCGGAGTTCGCGAAAGCCGGACACGCGCTGCCCGTTGACGAGGATCGCGGGCCGCCCGCCCGAACCGCGGCCGCGCCCCGACCCGGTCTGCGGCGCCAGCTCCTCCAGCAGTTCGACCAGCGAGCTTGCTCCGATGCTCAGGATCTCGTCCTCGTCCAGCACGGCGACGGGGGTCTGGGGTATGTCGACCCGGCGGCGATCGACCTGCGGGGCGGTGACAATGATGTCGTCCGACGCGTCGTCATCGACCTCGATATCCTCTGCAGGCTGGCTTTCCGATGTCCCAACGCTGTCCGTGTTCAGTTCGGCTGCGGAGGCGGGACCGGCCAGCATCGCGGCAAGGGCGAGCATGCTGGCACGGGGCACGCTAGCGCCGGGGATGGGATAGCTGATTTTCATATGATGGGATTGCACGGCATCGCGGGTGCGGGCCAAGTCGCCCGATGTATCATTATGTCGCAATGCGGTGCGCGCGCTTTCGATCCGCGTCGCGAAAGGGAAAAAGCGTCTTTTGTCATTTCATTGCCGCAAATGGCGTTGGGCGAACCGCCTCACGCAACCCGCGGCGACGTTGAAATATAACTGCGGGCTTTCCATATCCGCTCGGCACGGCTATGGGGCCGCAGGTTTTTTTTCTGACAATTCGATTGAAAGGATGGGCGCCTGGCGCCCGGGCATGGCGAAAGAAGAACTTCTCGAAATGCGTGGCACGGTTGTGGAGCTTCTCCCCAATGCGATGTTCCGCGTGCGCCTGGAAAACGATCACGAGATCCTGGGCCACACCGCCGGCAAGATGCGCAAGAACCGGATTCGCGTGCTGGTGGGCGATGAAGTCCTGGTCGAGCTGACGCCCTATGACCTGACCAAGGGCCGGATCACCTATCGCTTCATGCCCGGTCGCGGCGGCCCCGGGCCCAGCTGATCGCTGGCGCCGGCATGACGGCCCAGAATCCCGAACCAAAGCTGATCCTCGCGTCTGCCAGCCCGCGCAGGCGCGAACTATTGGCGCGTCTGGACATCGAACCCGCGCGCATCGCGCCCGCCGACATCGACGAGACGCCGCGCAAGGGCGAACTGCCGCGTCCCTATGTGCAGCGCATGGCGCGCGAAAAGGCGCTTGCTGTTGCCGCGGATGACGGCTTCGTGCTGGCGGGCGATACGGTGGTCGCCGCCGGTCGGCGCATCCTGCCCAAGGCAGAGGACGAAGCGACCGCGCGCGAGTGCCTGACGCTGCTGTCGGGCAGGCGGCACCGCGTCTTCTCCGCCATCACGCTCGCGGCCCCCGACGGTTCAGTGCGTGAGCGGATGAGCGAGACGATCGTGCGCTTCAAGGTTCTGTCGGCACAGGAAATCGACGCCTATATCGCGGGCGGCGAATGGCACGGCAAGGCGGGCGGCTATGCCATCCAGGGCCATGCCGAGGCACTGATCGCGTGGATCCAGGGCAGCCATTCGGGCGTCGTGGGTCTGCCCCTGTTCGAAACGCGCGCGCTGTTGAAGGCGGCGGGGTTTCCCATTGGCTGAAACGCCCGGCACGTGGCTGATCGAACGCGGCATCGGCGAAACCCGCGCCGCGCTGGTCGAGGACGATGCCATTATCGCTGCGAAACTCGCCTGGCCGGGCGAACTCGCCGCAGGCGCAGTGGTCGAGGGCGTGCTGACTTCGCGCGCATCGGGTTCGGCGCGCGGCACAGTGCGACTGGACGGCGGCGAGGAAGTGCTGGTCGACCGCCTGCCGAAAAGCGCCAGCGAAGGCGCGCCGATCCGCATCCTCATCCACCGCGCGCGCATCGATGAAGGCACCCGCTCCAAACGCGCGCAGGGCCGCCCGACCGACGAACGCCTGCGCCCCGCACCCACGCTAGAAGAGCGGCTGAAGGGCGAGGGGCATGAAGTCCGCATCGTTCCCCGCTTTCCCGTGACCGGCTGGTCCGAACTGATCGCCGAAGCCTTCGAGCGGCAGGTCACCTTCGATGGCGGCGCACTGCACCTCTCCCCCACACCCGCGATGACGCTGATCGACATCGACGGCACGCTACCACCGCGCGCGCTGGCGCTGGCGGCGGTGCCCGCGATAGCCGCCATCCTTCGCCGCTTCGAAATCGGCGGATCGATCGGCATCGATTTTCCGACGCTGCAGGACAAGGCCGATCGCCGCGCGGTGGACTCGGCGCTGGAACAGGCGCTGGACGGTTTTCCCCATGAACGCACCGCGATGAACGGCTTTGGCTTCTTGCAGATCGTCGCGCGGGTGCAGGGTCCTTCGATCCTGCACCGCGTGACCCTCCACCGGCTTGCCGCCGCTGCGCGCCTGCTGCTGCGGCAGGCAGAACATATCGCGGATCCGGGCGCGATCCTGCTGACCGTGCATCCCGCGCTGCAGGCCCATTTGAAGCCCGATTGGATCGCCGAACTCGCCCGCCGCACAGGGCGCGAAATCCGCATTCAGACCGATCCCGCCCTTGCGCCACAGGCCGGCATGTCGCAGGCGGTGCCGCTATGAAGACGACTCCGAAACGCGCCGTGAAAAGCTGTCCGATCTGCGGAAAGCCGCGCTCTGCCGACCATGCGCCGTTCTGTTCGACCCGCTGCAAGGACCGCGATCTGGTCCAGTGGCTGCAGGACGGCTACGCCATTCCGGGCGAGCCTGCCGAGATTCCGACCGACCGGCAGGACGGCCGCGCGGACGAGGATTTCTGACCGGACGGCACGCGCGTGAAAAAACCCGCATTTTGAGGTTTGACAGCAAGCGCGGCTTTGGCCATAGGCGGCGCTCCCGACGCCAAGCGCGATTCAATCCGCCGGTTTCGGGTCCGCCATTTCGGCGATGCCTGGGTAGCTCAGTGGTAGAGCAGACGACTGAAAATCGTCGTGTCGGTGGTTCGACTCCGCCCCCGGGCACCACTTCCTCAAATCGGCGAATAATCGGGGCGTGGTGCGCATCCCCGCGCTTTCCAACCGCGCGTCCAATCCCTATCTGACCCTGCGATGAGCCGTACGCCTGCCGGAACCCCGCCCCATCCCAAGGGCGCCGATCGCTTTAACGAGGACAAGGCGGCCTATACGGTGCGCGGCAGCCAGCCCGACCTGCAGGCGGGGCTGGCCGCGATCCGCGAGGTTCAGCGAACCCTGCCCCCGCGTCCCGGCGTCTATCGCATGGTCGATGCGCGGGGCGATGTGCTCTATGTCGGCAAGGCGCGTGCGCTGAAGAACCGCGTCGCCAATTATCTGCAGGTCGACCGCCTGCCGATGCGGCTGAAACGCATGGTCGCGCAGACGCGCGAAATGACCATCGTGACGACGAACAGCGAGGCCGAGGCGCTGCTGCTGGAAGCGCAGCTGATCAAGCGGTTTCGCCCGCCGTACAATGTGCTGCTGCGCGACGACAAGAGCTTCCCCTTCATCCTGCTGCGCGCCGACAACGACTTTCCGCGCATCATGAAGCATCGCGGCGCGCGGCGGGCCAAGGGCAATTACTATGGCCCCTTTGCCAGCGCCGGATCGGTCAACACCACGATCAACGCGCTGCAGAAACTGTTTTTGCTGCGAAGCTGCACCGACAGCTTCTTCAGCCGCCGCGACCGGCCCTGCCTGCTCTACCAGATCAAGCGCTGCAGCGCGCCCTGCGTGGGCCGCATCGACAAGGACGGCTATGGCGAGCTGGTACGGCAGGCCAAGGACTTCCTCGCCGGCAAGTCCAGCGCGGTGCAGCAGGAAATCGAAAGCCAGATGGCCGAGGCGGCCGAGAAGCTGGATTTCGAAACCGCCGCCATGCTGCGCGATCGCCTCCGCGCCGCGACCTTCATCCAGGGGTCGCAGGCGATCAATGCACAGGGCGTGGGCGATGCCGACGTGTTCGCCATGGCGGAAAAGGGCGGCCAGATCGGCGTGCAGGCCTTCTTCATTCGCGGTGGGCAGAACTGGGGCCACCGCGCGTTCTTTCCCCGCCATACCGAGGGGCTGGAACAGGAAGAGGTGTTCAGCGCCTTCCTCGCCCAGTTCTACGAGGAAGTGCCGCCCGCGCGCACCATATTGCTCGACCGCGAACTGCCCGATTGCGAATTGCTGGAAGAGGCCTTCACCGCCATCGCCGAGCGCAAGGTCGAGATCAGCGTCCCCCAGCGCGGCGACCGCCGCCGCCTGATCGAACAGGCCAGCCGCAACGCCGCCGAAGCGCTCGACCGCCGCCTCGCCGAAAGCGGCACACAGGCAAAGATCTGGCGCGAAATGGCCGAGTTCCTGGAATTGGCAGACATTCCTCAGCGGGTGGAAGTGTACGACAACTCGCACATCCAGGGCGCCAATGCGGTCGGCGCGATGATCGTCGCGGGGCCCGAGGGGTTGCTGAAGAACCAGTACCGCAAGTTCAACATCAAGCAGGCCCAGACCAACGACGATTTCGCAATGATGCGCGAGGTGCTGAACCGCCGCTTCGCCCGCGCCTTGAAGGACGATCCCGACCGCGAGACATCGGGGAAGGGCGATGCGGCCTGGCCCGATCTCGTGCTGCTCGATGGCGGCAAGGGGCAGATGTCGTCGGTGATGGACACGCTGGAGGAGCTGGGGATCGAGGACGTGCCTGTCGTCGGCGTCGCCAAGGGCCCGCATCACGGGCGCGAAGGCCGCGAGGTGTTCCATTTCCCCGACGGGCGCGAAAAGACGCTGCCGACCAATTCGCCCGTGCTGTTCCACCTGCAGCGCCTGCGCGACGAGGTGCACCGCTTCGCCATCGGCGCGCACCGGGCGAAGCGCAGCCGTTCGATCCAGGCCAGCCCGCTGGACGAGATCCCCGGCATCGGTCCCGCGCGCAAGCGGGCCCTGCTGCTGCATTTCGGCACGGCGGGCAAGGTGCGCGCCGCTGCCCTAAAGGACTTGTTGCGCGTGCCCGGCGTTTCGGAAAATGTCGCGCGGCAGATCTATGATTTCTATCACCCCGGCGGTTGATGGGGGCAAGGGGGTGACGGATGGGTCGTCACATGCCTATCTGTCGGCCGAGCTATCAGGAAAGAGAACCGCATGAGCAGCCTTGTCGGCCCCGACGAAGACAATCCCCTCGGCAAGCCGCCGGTCCCCGAAGAGGTTCAGGAGGCGATCCGCACGCTGCTCCGCTGGACCGGCGACGATCCCAGCCGCGAAGGCCTGCTCGACACGCCCAAGCGCGTGGCGCGCGCGTGGAAGGAATATTGCCAGGGCTACGGCGAGGATCCGGCGATCCATCTGTCGCGAGTTTTCGAGGAAGTGGGCGGCTATGACGAGGTCGTGCTGCTGAAGGACATCCCGTTCCAGTCGCATTGCGAGCATCACATGGCGCCGATCATCGGCAAGGCGGCGATCGCCTATCTGCCGCGCGACCATGTCGTGGGCATTTCCAAGCTGGCGCGCGTGCTGCACGGTTTCGCGCGGCGGCTGCAGATCCAGGAACGGCTGACGGCGGAAGTCGCCGAATGCATCTGGAACCATCTGAAGCCGCATGGCGTCGCCGTGGTGATAGAAGCGAGCCACGCCTGCATGACCGCGCGCGGCGTCCGCACCCCCGGCGTCGGCATGGTGACCAGCCGCATGATGGGCACGTTCCGCGACGACGAGCGCAGCCGCAAGGAAGTGCTCTCGCTGATGGGTTACTGACTGGTGCGATAGCCGTGCGCGGAGAGGATTTCGCGCACCCTTGCCAGCGCGCATCCCAGCGGATCGTCCACGCCCATCAGCGCAAAGCTGCCGGTGACGGCAAGGCTGCAATGCCCATGCACCACCGCGATCAGCGATCTGGTTAGCAGCGCGATGTCGGTGGTGCTGCCATCGGGCAGGGCGGCGCGGATTTCGCGCTCGACGATGCCGGTCAGCGCGGCGCGGCGTTCTTCGTCCTGTGGCGGCAGGGCGAAATCCGCGGGCAAGTGATGCTCATAGATCGCGGACCAGAGATGCGGGTTTTCCTGCGCGAAGTCGAAATAGGCCGCGACAAGGCTGCCGATCCGGTCCGCGCCGCCCGTGTCCAGCCGCGTCCGCAATTGCTGCGCCCAGATCTCGAAACTGCGCGAATTGATCGCCACGATCAGATGGTCGAGCGATCCGAACACATTATAGATCGTGCCGACCGAATAGCCCGCCTGCTTGGCCACTTCACGCCCGGAGAAACGGGCAAGGCCGGTCTGCGCCAGCAAGACATGGCCCAGCGAGACCAGAAGCTCCTGCAATTCCTCGCGCGTGTGATCCGATCGCCGTCCCATGAACCCCTGCTAAAGCCTTAAATGAACACTGTCCAATTTATTTATTGAACGCTGTTCATTTGGCTGCTATTGCGCATGGCGACGATGTAGCGTCATGCTCGCTCTGGGCAATTGCGGCGGGGCGTCGGTCAGCCGGTCGGGCGGACCGGTGCAGGGGGATCACGATCATGGAATTCATGCTTCTCGTCGCCGGTGCCGTTGCACTGGTCCTGCTGTGGAAGCGGGTCGACCGGCTGGAGGAAGAGCTGCGGGACCTGAGGAGCGCAGGCGTCTCGCCCCGCGCGCCCGTGACCGAACCGGAACCGCAGCCGGCCCCTGCGCCGCGACCGGCGGCAAGTCTCGTCCCCAGATTCGCCCGCAGCACCCAGCCGCCGCGCGAAACCGTGCCGGAACCCGCGCCCTCATCGATTGCCGAAACTGCACCTCCAATCGCTCCGGCCCGCAGCCGCTTCGCCTTCGATTTCGAGGAACTGTTTGGCCGCCAGCTGCCCATCTGGGCGGGCGGCATCACCCTGGCGGTCGCGGGGTTTTTCCTCGTGCGTTATGCCATCGACGTCGGCCTGCTCAGCCCGGCGGTGCGCGTCGCCATGGGACTGGTGTTCGGGCTGGGCCTGATCGCGGGCGCAGAGGCCGCGCATCGCTTCAAGGACCGCGTCGCTGACCCCCGCGTGCCGCAGGCTCTGTCGGGTGCGGGGCTGGCGGTGCTTTACGCCACCGTATTTCTCGCGGGCACGTTCTACGGGTTGATCGGCACAGGCACGGCCTTCGTCGGCCTCGCGCTGGTGACCGCGGCGGCCATCGGCCTGTCGTTCCGCTTCGGCCTGCCCAGCGCGGTGCTGGGCCTTGTCGGCGGTTTCGCTGCGCCTGCTCTGGCCGGGGCGGAGGAATCGAACCTGCCGCTGCTGGCGTTCTATCTCGCGCTGGTCGCGAGCGGACTGGGCCATGCCGGGCGCAAGCAGGGTGCCTTTTCCGAAGGTGGGGGCTGGGCGCATGGCGGCTGGCTGGGGCTGGCGGGTATCGTCGGCGGGCTGGGCTGGGGCCTCGTCATGCTGATCGCGCAGCCCAGCGCGCCGGGCGACGTGGTGGCGACCGGGTTCTTCCTTGTCGTGCTGGGCGCCTTGCTGCCCGCGCTGGTGCTGCCCGATCTGCGCGAAAGCCGCTGGCTGCGGCTGGCGGCAGGCGGCTTCGCCTCGCTGCAGATGGCGGCCCTGCTGGAAAGCAGCGGCTATGAGCCGCTGTCTTGGGGCCTCTACCTGCTGCTGGGCGCGGCCTTCGCGGGGCTGGGCTGGCGAACGTCGGCGCTGCGCGATGCCTCGGCCGTCGCGGGCGGCGTGGGCGCGTGGATGCTGGGTTTCTGGTACGATCCCGATCCGTCGCTGTTCGCCGCGGTGGCCGCGGGGCTGGCGCTGGTGTTCGCGGTTGTGCCGCTGGTGCAGGTGTGGCTGGGCCGGGCGCGGGGCGCCGATGTCGCCGCGCTGGCGGTGATACCGCTGGCGATCATGCTGGCCGCGCTGTGGCATTTCGACAGTCTGGAAGGATCGCAGGCATGGCTGCTGGGTCTGGCCGGCATCGTGCTGGCCGTCCTTCCCGCGATGGGCGCATGGAAAACGGGGCCGCATGCCCGCTGGCGCAGCGCCGTGCTCGAGGCGTCGGCGGTCTGGACCGCCTATGCCGCGATCACCCGCTTCCTGCCGTGGGAGCCGCTTGCGTGGATCGCGGCGCTTGCTGCGGTGGCGCTTGCGTTCGGGCTGCCCGACCGGCGCTGGGCCGGGCGTGCGGCTCTTGCGGTGGCCTTGGTCTGGGCGCTCTGGCCGCTGGGCTGGTGGCTGGGGGCGGCGCTGGAAACTATGTCGGGATCGCCGCTGCTGGTGGGCGAATTGCCCTCTGCGCAGGATGCCGCGCTTCAGCTGGTGCCGGGCGCGCTCGCCGCGCTGGTGCTGGCGTTCCGCGAAGACGGCAGGCGGGCGCTGGCGGCGCGCGTGCTGGCCGCCCTGCCAGTCATCGCCGCGGCGCATGTGCTGTTCAAGCAGGTCTTCGCAATCCGTGACCTGACCGAGTTCGCCGCACTGGGCCTTGCCGAACGCTGCGCATGGGAAGCGCTGCTCCTGCTGGCCGCATTCGCCGCACTACGTTTGCCTGCGCGCTGGTCGCCGCGTCTAGGGGGATCGGCGGTGGGCTCGGCGGTGGCGGCAGCATTGGCCGGGGCCGCGCTGGCGCATTTCGCCTTCTACACCGGCCTAGTCCACAATCCGCTGTGGAGCGAACAGGCGGTTGGCCCGACGCCGGTCGCCAACCTGCTGATCATGGCCTATGCCATCGCGGCGGCGGCGGTCCTGCTGCTGCGGCAGGCCTTGCCTCTGCCCCCGGCGATGCAGCGCCCCTTCCGCGTGGCGAGCGACGCCGTGCTTATGCTGATCATCAGCCTGTTCGCCCTGTCCGAGCTGCGTCAGGCCTTCGCGGGCACGATCCTGCTGGACCCGCCCGTCGGTCAGACGGAGGATCTGCTGCGATCCCTGCTGGGCATCGTGCTGGCGGGCGGCTTCCTGCTGTGGGGCGCGCAAAGCGGCACGCGCAGCTGGCGGATCGGTTCGTTGGTGCTGATGCTGGTCGCGGTCTGCAAGGTGTTCATATACGACACGGCGGGTCTGGAGGGGCTGGCCCGGATCGCCAGCTTCCTTGCCCTCGGCTTCAGCCTCATCGCGATCGGCTGGTTCTATTCGCGGCTGCTGCGGGTGCCTGCCGATGTGGGACGGGGCGAGGGCGCTATGCCTGTATCCCCGCCTGATCCCGCCGCAGTTCCGCCCGGTTCCAGCGCAGCGAGCTGAAGAACGCAAGGCCGATCAGCACCGCACCGATCAGCCCGGTAACGACCTCGGGGATGTGATATTCGACGTTCAGGAACATGATCGCCGCCAGCACGAGGATCGCATAGAACGCGCCGTGCTCCAGAAAGCGATATTCGCTCATCGTGCCCTGATGGACGAGGTAGATCGTCATCGAGCGCACGAACATTGCCCCGATGCCAAGGCCGATGGCGATCACGAACAGATTGGTCGACAGCGCGAACGCCCCGATCACCCCGTCAAACGAGAAACTGGCGTCTAGCACTTCAAGGTAGAGGAACGAGGCAAGGCCGGATTTCGCGGCGACACCGGTCGTCTCTTCCGGCGCGCCCAGCACGTCGCCGATCATCTCCACCGCGATGAAGGTCAGCAATCCGAACAGGCCCGCGGTCAGGAAAGTCAGCCGCTCCTCACCCTCCAGCAGGGTCGAGGTGCCCCAGATCGCCAGGATCATCACCCCGATCTCGAACGCCTGCAGCCGCCCGAACTTCGCCAGCGGCCCCTCGATCACGCGGATCCAGTGGATTTCCTTGTCGGCGTCGAAGAAATATTTGAGGCCGACCATGCCCAGGAACGCGCCGCCAAAGCCCATCAGCCCGGTATGTGCATCGTTCATGATCCGCGCATAGGTATCCGGCTCGTTGATCGCCAGCATCAGCGCGCCCCACGGCCCCAGCGATGCCGCGATGGCCACGATCACGATGGGGAACACGATGCGCATGCCGAACACGGCGATGGCGATGCCCCATGTCAGGAACCGGCGCTGCCAGATCGGGTCCATGTCCTTCAGCACGGTGGCATTGACCGCCGCATTGTCGAACGACAGCGAAACCTCCAGCACCGCCAGCACCGAGCAGATCCACAGCGTGCCCAGCATGCCCTCGACCGTGCCGGAATATTCCCAGCCCACGAAAGCGCCCAGCGCGAGCGCGACGATTGTGAAGATGATCGATCCGGTGAAATGTCTGAGCAAGGAAGGCTCCGGCGTGTGGGGGGATTCGGCAGTCGTCCGGATCATGCATTCCGGATGTCACAAGGCCGCCTAGATACAGACGGCCCGCATCATATCAAGCGCGGTGAGGGCGGGCAGGTTCCCGGCGGGTGCGTCAGCCGTTGTCGGCAGGGGTTTGCGCCTGCCACGCCCCGCCCAGCGCCTTGTACACCGCGACTGCCGCATTGGCCGCCTCGGTCCGCGCAGAAGCCAGCGCCTGCTCGCGCGCCAGCAGTTCCAGCCGCGCCCGGTCGAGTGTCAGGCGGTCGTCCTCGCCGCGCTCGAACCGCTGGCGCGCCAGTTCGAAGGCCCGCGCCTGCGCTGCGGCCGCCTTGCCCGCGGCATCCTCGCGGCGTTTGGCCTCCAGATAGCGGTTGATCGCGCCCTCGCTGTCGGCCAGCGCCTCGGCCACGGCCTGCTGATAGGCGGCGGCGGCGGCGTCCGCCCCGGCATCGGCGGCGCGGATGCGGGCGCGGATCTGGCCGCCCGAAAAGATCGGCCAGCTGAAACTCGGCCCGATGGAAAAGCGGGTGGATGCCGGATCGAACAGATCTCCCGCGTCCTGCGCCTGCGTACCCAGCCCGCCCATCAGCGAAAAGCGCGGGAACAAATCGGCGGTCGCGACGCCGATCTGCGCGGTGGCGGCGGCCAGTTCGCGTTCGGCCCTGCGCACGTCCGGGCGGCGGCGCAGCAGGTCGGACCGCAGGCCGACGAGGATCTCTTCGGGCGCGTCCGGAATGGGGGCGGCATCGCGCAATTCCGGAAACACCTGTTCGGGCGGAACGCCCATCAGCGCGGCAAGGCGATAGGCCGCGCCCGCCTCGGACGCGCGGGCCTGCGCGGCGGCATCGGCGGCATTGGCGGCTTCTGCACTCGCGGCTTCGGCCTCGATCCGGTTCGCCTCGCCCGCGGTGTAGAGCTGGTTCGTCAGCGCGGCGAGATCGGCGGACGCTTCCTCGCGCCCAGCCGCCAGCGCGCTATATTGCTGCGCCGCGCGCAAATCCATGTAGCCGCGCGCGATCTCGGCCGTCAGCTGGACGAGCGCATCCTGATATCCGGCCTCTGCCGCCTGCGCCTGTGCATCGGCGGCCTGCGCCTCGCGCGTGCGGCGGCCCCACAGGTCGATTTCCCAGCTGGCGTCGAAGCCCAGATCGAAAAGGCTGTATTCGGGATCGAAGCCGGGAAAATTGCCCACCGGCAGGAAACCGTTCTCGCTGATCCGGTTCTCGGTCGCCGCGCCGCTGGCGGACAGCTGCGGCAGGCGGCCGCCCAGCACCGCGTCGCGATTGGCGCGCGCCTCGGCCAGCCGCGCGCGTGCCTCGGCCAGCGTGGGCGCCTCGGCCATGGCGCGGGTGATCAGCGCGCTGAGCTGCGGATCGTCGAAACGATCCCACCAGGCGGGCTGGATCGCGGCGCTGTTCGCCGGTTCGATCCACGCGTCCGACACCTCGGCGACAGGCGGTTCATAGTCGGGGCCGACGGTGCAACCGGCCAGACCGGCGCCGACAAGCAAAAGCGGGACAAGGGGCAGAAGCGGGATAAGGGGGCGGAACATTCGCATTCACTCCATGCGCGCGCGGAACAGCCAGCCGGACACCGCAATGGTCACGAAGCCGATCACGACCAGCGGCCACAGCAGCGGCAGCATGTCGGCGGCAGGCATGGCCTTGAGGAACTGGCCTATCGATATCTCCATGAAATAGCGCGCGGGGTTGATGTAGGTGATCGCCCGCAGCCAGTCGGGCATGTTCTCAAGCGGGCTGGCAAAGCCCGACAGCAGGATGACCGGAATGGTCGCGACGAACGACCCAAGGAACGCCTGCTGCTGCGTGGTCGACAGCGCCGACACGAACATGCCCAGCCCGACCAGCGAGACGAGATAGATCGTCAGCCCGACATAGAACCACGGGATCGATCCGGTGAACGGCACGCCGAATACCAGCGGCGCGACGACCAGATAGACCGATCCGTTGAACAGGCCGACGAAGAAGGGCGGCACCATCTTGCCGATCAGGATCTGCGGCACGGTCAGCGGGCTGACCATCAGCTGGTCGAACGTGCCCATCTCGCGCTCTCGCGCCACGGTCTGCGCGGTGACCGACAGGCACGAGACCGAGACGATCACCACCAGCAGGCTGGGCATGTTGAACCAGATATATTCGAGGTTGGGATTGAACCAGTTGATCGCGATCGCGTTCTGCGGCGGCGGGGTCGATGCGGGGCGCAGTTCCAGCCCCGTGTCGGCCGCGATCCGCGTCAGATAGCCGCCGACGATCTGCGCCGCGTTCGACCGCCTGCCGTCGAGCACCACGCCCACGGTCGCGGTTTCGTCGCGCGCGATCCGGCTGTCGAAATCCTGTTCGATCACCAGCGCCGCCAGCACTTCCTGCCGGTCGATGGCGCGGCGCAGCTCTTCCGCCGAGCCGAGGCGCCTGACCTCGTCGAAGGTTTCCGCGCCCGCGATGCGCTGGATCAGTTCGGTGCTGGCGGTTCCGCTCGACCGGTCGAGCACGCCGATCGCGACATTTTCCACCTGCAAGGTAACCGCAAAGCTGAAGATCAGCAGCTGGATCAGCGGCGGCAGCACCAGCGTGATGCGCGCCTTGGGATCGCGCAGCAGCTCCCAGAATTCCTTGACGATCATCGCCTTCAGCGCGCCGCTCATCAGTCCAGGCTCCGCTTGGTCACGCGAATGCAAAGCGCGAAGAAGCCCGCTCCGAACAGCAGCATGATCCCTATATTGGGCAGCAGCATCGCCCAGATGTCGCCCGCCAGGAACACCGTCTGCAGCGAGGGCACGAAATAGCGCGCGGGCACGATATAGGTGATCGCCTGGATGATCGTCGGCATGGACGAAATCTCGAACATGAAGCCCGACAGCAGAAAGGTGGGCAGGAATCCCGACAGCAGCGCGACCTGGCTGGCGACGAACTGGTTCTTGGTCGCCGCCGATATGAACAGGCCTTGCCCAAGCGCGGGCATCAGATAGGCGGTCGAGATCGCCATCAGCGCGAAGATCGATCCGCGCAGCGGCACGCCGAACATTGTCACGGCCAGCAATGTGCACAGCGCGGTGGATGCCAGCGCGAGCACGAAATAGGGCACGATCTTGCTGATCAGGAATTCGGCCATGTGCATCGGCGTCGCCATCATCGCCTCCATCGTGCCGCGTTCCCATTCGCGCGCGATGACAAGGCTGGTCAGCAGCGTGCCGATCATCGTCATGACGATGGCGATCGCGCCCGGCACCAGGAAATTGCGGCTGGTGAGCGAGGGATTGTACCAATAGCGCAGAGACAGATCGATCGGTGGCGCGGGATCGGCCCCGCGCGCGGCGGCCTCGTTCGCCATCCATGTGTTCAGCAGCCCTTCGGAATAGGACCGCGTAAAATTGGCGGTATTGGGCATCGACCCGTCGGCGATGATCTGCACCGGCGGCGGATTGCCGCGCGCATAGCCGCTGCCGAAATCCTGCGGGATGACGACGATGCCGCGGATCTCGCCGCGCACCATCATGTCCTTCAGCGGCTGGACGCTGCGCGCGGTGACGGCTTCGAAATTGGGATTGTTCTGATAGGCGCCCGCCAGCGACAGCGCCGGCGCGCTCGAATCCTCAAGCGCGATGCCGATGCGCGTGTTGGTGGAATCGAGATTGAGCGCATAGCCGAACAGGAACAGCAGCAGCAGCGGCAGGATGAAGGCGATCAGGAAGGTCGACGGATCGCGCCGGATCTGCGCCACTTCCTTGGCGACCATGGCCGACAGACGCCTATTGTCGATCAGCGCGCTCATGCCGCTTCACTTTCGGCGCGCCCGTCTTCCTGCGGCCGCTGCGCATCGCTCGCCTCGATCATGGCGATGAAGGTGTCTTCCATCGTCGGATCGTCGAGATCGGCCATGTCGGCGGCCTGGCTTTTCAGCTCGTCGGGCGTGCCGCTGGCGATCTGTTCGGACCGGTAGATCAGCGTGATCGCGTCGCAATATTCGGCCTCTTCCATGAAATGGGTGGTGACCAGCACGGCCACGCCCTTTTCGACAAGGCCGTTGATATGCATCCAGAATTCGCGCCGCGTGACGGGATCGACCCCGCTCGTCGGCTCGTCCAGGAACAGCACCGGCGGTTCGTGCAATACGGCGGCGGCCAGCGCCAGCCGCTGCTTGAAGCCCAGCGGCAGCGTGCCCGCGGTCGCCTTCAGCCGGTCGCCCAGTTCGAAGATCTCGGTCACCCGCTCGACCGCATGGCGCGCATCGCGCCCCTCCAGCCCATAGGCGCCCGCGAAAAAGTTCAGGTTCTGCGCCACCGACAATTCGCCATAGAGCGAGAATTTCTGCGCCATATACCCCAGCGCCGCGCGCGCCCTGCCGCCGGACGAGCGCAGATCATGCCCCGCCACCGCGCCCGATCCCTCGGTCGGGGTCAAGAGGCCGCACAGCATCTTGAACGTGGTCGACTTGCCCGCCCCGTTCGGCCCCAGCAGCCCGAAGATCGAGCCATAGGGCACCGAAAAGCTGACATCATGCGCGGCGGTGAAATCGCCGAAGCGGCGCGTCAGCCCCTTCGCCTCGATCGCGGGACCGTCGCCCGCCTCGATATTCCGATAAGCTTCGGCCAGCGCGCTGGTGCCCTTGGGCCCGCCGCCCAGCCGCTCGATAAAGCCGTCCTCGAAACGGGGCTGCGCGGGGGCGATTTCGAACCCGCTCTCGCCCTTCAGCTCGTCCGGCGTCTTCAGCAGCAGGCGGACCGAGCGGCCCTGTATCGTCCCGTCGATCACCCCTTCGCGGTCGAGCATCTGCGTCAGCACCTTGCGGCGCCGCTTTTCGAACCCGGTCAGCCGCACGACACGGTCCTCGACCGAGCAGGTCAGTTCGGCCGGATCGCCGCTGAACAGCAATTCGCCTTCGCTCAGCAGATAGACGCTATCGCATTTCTCCGCCTCGTCGAGATAGGCGGTTGACCACAGCACGCCCAAGCCGTCGGTGATCAATTCCTGCACCATCGCCCATAATTCGCGGCGCGAGATCGGGTCGACGCCCACGCCCGGCTCGTCCAGCAGCAGCAGGCGCGGCGTTTTGACCAGCGCGCAGGCAAGGCCCAGCTTCTGCTTCATGCCCCCGGACAGCGCGCCCGCGAGCCGGTCGCGAAACCGGGCAAGGTCGGTAAACTCCAGCAACCGGCTGAACGTCGCCTCTCGCTCGTCGGCGGGCAGGGCGCGCATGTCGGCATAGAGGTCGAGGTTCTGCTGGACGGTCAGATCCTCGTACAGGCCGAAACGCTGCGGCATGTAACCGACATGCTCCATATCCTTGCCCGGCGCGCCGCCCAGCACCGACACGGAACCCTTGTCAGGTGCCATCAGCCCGGCGAGGATGCGGATCAGCGTCGTCTTGCCCGCGCCGTCCGGACCGACCAGTCCCGTAACGCGGCCCGTCGGTATCTCCAGCGACACGCCGTCCAGCGCAGGCTTTTCCGCGCCCTTGAAGTTCTTCACCAGATCCCGGACGCAGGCGACCGCGCCGGAACCGGGGGAGGGCGTATCGCCCGGCACGATCAGTCCTCCGCTGCCGGACGGGCCGCGGGGATGGTCACGGTGACGGGCTGTCCCTGCCGCAGCGCCTCGTCCGGATTGTCGACCACGATGCGCAGCCGGTAGACGAGGTCGGTGCGCAGATCCTCGGTCTCCACCGACTTTGGCGTGAACTCGGCGCGCGGCGAGATATAGCCGATGGTGCCCTGATAGGTCTTCGGATTGCCGTCGGCGGTGACCTCGACCTTCATGCCCGGATTGATCCGCGCCATATCGGTCTGCGCGACATAGGCGCGCACCCGCAGCGGCCGGTCGATGGCGATGGTGAAGGCGGTGACTCCGGGCGAGACAAGGCTGCCCGGCTCGACCGAGCGGGTGACCACCGTGCCCGCAAGCGGCGCTTCCAGCCGCGTGTAGTCGAGGTCGGTGTCGATCGCGGCACGCGCGGCGCGGGCGGCCTCAAGCTGTGCGCGGGCGGCGGCGATATCCTCGGCGCGCGCGCCTTCCTGCGCCAGCGATGCGCCCTGGCTGGCTTCGGCATAGCGCGCCTCGGCGGTGCGTAGCGCGGTGACGGTCTGCTCCCAGACAGCGCGGCTGATCGCGCCCGATTCGACCAGTGGCTGGCGGCGTTCGTAATCGGCGCGCGCATCGCTGAGCGCCGCACGGGCCGCCGCCTGCTGCGCATTGGCCTGCCGGATTTCCTGCGGCCTGCTGCCCGCCTGCAATTTCGCCAGCTGCGCGCGCGCCTGCGCCAGCTGCGCATCGGCCTGCGCCAGCCGGTCCTGCGCCTGGCTGGGGTCCAGCACGGCCAGCAATTCGCCCTGCTTCACCCGCTCGCCCTCTTCCACCGGCACCTCGCTGACGCGGCCCGAGGCCTGGAACGCCATCTCGACCTCGCGGATGTCGACATTGCCATAGAGGGTGAGGGGGCCGTCATCGCCCTTCAGCAGGCCAAAACCCGATGTGGCGATGGCGGCAATGACCAGCGCCGCAAGGGCGATGCCGGCAATGATACGGCGGTTCATGTCAGGCTTGCTCCGGCTGGGAGGAAAGGACGCAGCGCGTATTGGCGACAAAGCGTGCGATCAAGGTTTCGGCGGTCGCGGGATCGAGCTGGGGAACCTGCATCAGGCGGCTCACCGTCGCGCGCGCGGTGCGCAAGGTCAGCGCCTGTCCCCACAGCCCGATGGCGCAGGCCCGTGCCTCGTCCTCCCCGAAATCGGGCCGCGCCTGGCGGATCAGCCCGACCGCCAGATCGAGCAGGCCGCGCATCCCGCCGATCCACAGCCGCTCGAACGCCTCGGTCGGCGAATGCTGCTCGCGCACGATGAAATAGGACCAGTTCTCGGACTGCGGATCGAACATGAGCTGCGCAAAGGTCCGAAGCAGGCGGCACAGGGCATCGACGGCGTCTTCGCCGCTGGCGGGCGGCTGCGATTCGATCATGGCGACCGCGGTTTCGAAACGCTCGGTCAGGCAGGTCGCGATATGGTCGGCGCAGGCAAGGTAGAGCCCTTCCTTGCCGCCGAAATGATAGGTGATCGAGGACATCGCCGTATCCGCCTCCTTCGCGATGGCGCGCGTGGCGGCACCTGCGAAGCCCTCGCGACCGAAATGGGCGATGGCGGTGTCGAGAAGTACGTCCTTCATGGCGGCGACTCGTTAATTCGTTCGACCGAACAAGTAAAGATGCCTGAAGGTGCAGGCCGCTTCAGCCGCCAGGACGGTCGCGCTTACTGACAAAAATGTCGATAATTTGGGGGTTGGTGTGTCCGGCGATTGTCTGGCCTGAAAAGGGCGCAATCGCTGCGGAAGAATTTGGTCGGGACGAGAGGATTCGAACCTCCGACCCCCACACCCCCAGTGTGATGCGCTACCAGGCTGCGCTACGTCCCGACCGGAGAGCGGCCCTATAGTCGGGCATTTCCGGCAGCGCAAGGCCAGTATCGACCATTGATGCGACTGTTTGCGCTTTCCCCGGCGCGGGCGGGCCGCGCAGCGCGGGTTTGCCACCTGTGCGCAATGCTGCTAACCGCCCCGCCATCGTCAGCGCGTGGTGCCACAGGGCTCTGCGCGCGATTCCCTATTTGCGAAAGCATCGGCACGTTTTTCATGACCAGCACACTTCTGTTTCTTGCCGCCGCACCCGCCAACGCCGGACCGCCCGTGTGGACCAATTTCGTCCTGCTGGGCGGCATGGCGCTGATCTTCTGGTTCTTGATCCTCGGCCCCCAGCGCAAGCGGATGAAAGAACATCAGGCCAAGGTCGCGGGCCTTAAAAAGGGCGACCGCGTCGTGACCGCGGGCGGCCTGATCGGCAAGGTGGTGAAGCTCGACGACGATTACGTCGACCTCGAACTGGCGCAGGGCGTCCGGGTCAAGGCCGTGCGCAGCACCATCGGCGACGTGATCCCCGCGGGCAGCGCCACTCCGGCGAACGACTGAGGCACCCAGGATGCTCGACTTTCCCGCGTGGAAGCGCGTCTGGCTTTGGGGCATCACCCTGCTGGGCGCGCTGCTGGCCGTTCCGTCGCTGGTGATGCTGTCGGGCGGCGCATGGCCCTCCAGCCTGCCCGATCCCGAAATCAACCTTGGCCTCGACCTTGCCGGCGGCAGCCACATCTTGCTCGAGGCAGAGACGGACGATGTGCGCGGCCTGCGTCTCACCTCGATGGAGGAAGAAGTCCGCAACGCGATGAGCGGGGCGGGCATCGACATCGGCGACATCAGCCGCGAGAATGGCCGCCTGTCCTTCATGCTGGAAGACGCCAGCGACGTCGACGCCGCGCGCGAGGAACTGCTCCCCATGATCGAGGGCGTGGGCCTCACGGGTCAGCAGGACTGGGAACTGACGGTCCTCGACGGGCAGCGCATGGTGCTGACCCCGACCGAGGCCGGTCTGACGCAGGCGGTCGAGAACGCGATGGACACCGCGACCGACGTGGTCCGCCGCCGCATCGACGAACTTGGCACGCGCGAGCCGACCATCATCCGGCAGGGCGACAACCGCATCGTGGTGCAGGTCCCCGGCCTGCAGGATCCCGAAGCGCTGAAAGAACTGCTGGGCCAGACCGCCAAGCTGGAATTCAAGCTTGTCGACACCGCCGCCCTGCCGCAGGACGTGGCGCAAGGCATCGCTCCTCCCGGCAGCCAGATCCTGCCCTTCGCGCCCGACGCCGCGCAGCAGGGCGCCATCGCGGTGCGCCGTCTGGGCGGCATCCAGGGCGACCAGCTGACCAATGCGCAGCAGGGCTATGACCAGAACGGCGCCGCCGTGGTCAACATCCCCTTCAACCAGGAAGGCGGCCGCCGCTTTGCGCAGCTGACGACGCAGAACGTCAACCGCCCCTTCGCGATCATTCTCGACGGCGAGGTGCTGTCGGCCCCCAACATCAACGAGCCGATCCTGGGCGGTCAGGCGATGATCTCGGGCGGGTTCGATGTCGACAGCGCCAATAATCTCGCGATCTCGCTGCGTTCGGGCGCGCTGCCCGTCGATCTGGCGGTGGTCGAGGAGCGCACCGTCGGCCCCGACCTCGGCGCCGATTCGATCGAGCGCGGCGTGCTGGCGCTGATCATCGGCGGCACCGCGGTGCTGGTCTTCATGATCGTCACCTATGGCCGCTTCGGCCTCTACGCCAATGGCGCGCTGGTGCTGAACGTGCTGCTGATCCTGGGCATCATGGCGCTGCTGGGATCCACGCTGACCCTGCCGGGCATCGCCGGTTTCGTGCTGACCATCGGTACCGCGGTCGACGCCAACGTGCTGATCAACGAACGCATCCGCGAGGAACGCCGACGCGGCCGCCGCGTGGTGCAGGCGGTCGAGGTCGGCTACCGAGAGGCGCAGCGCGCGATCTTCGACGCCAATATCACCAATGTGATCGCGGGCGTGCTGCTGTTCCTGTTCGGCTCCGGCCCGATCCGCGGCTTTGCCATCGTTCTCATCATCGGTATCGTCACCTCGGTCTTCACCGCGGTCACGATGACGCGCATGTGGGTGGCAGGCTATCTGCGCCGCAAGCGCCCCGCCGACCTGCATATCTGAGGGAGGAGCCAATATGAAACTCCTGAAGCTCGTTCCCGACACGACCAACATTCACTTCCTGAAGTGGCGCGTGCCGTTCTACGTCGTTTCGGTCCTGCTGATGATCGCAAGCTGGGCGCTGGTCGCGACGCAGGGCCTCAACCTCGGCGTCGATTTCGTCGGCGGGCAGATGATCCGCGCGACTTTCACGCAAGAGGCCGAGGCCCCCGTCGCGGAACTGCGGCGCGAAATCGGCTCGCTCGGCTATGGCGAGCCCGTCATCCAGCGTTTCGGGCAGCCGAACGAGGTGTCGATCCGCATGCGTCTTCCCGAAACCGAGGAAGGCGCGACCGCGGCCAAGGACCTGGCCGACCGCATGACCAGCGCGATCACCGGCAACATGGAGCAGAACCATCCCGGCGTACGCATCGACGGCGTCGATTCGGTGTCGGGCAAGGTGTCGGGCGAATTGTTCGAAACCGGCATGATGGCGCTGCTTGGTGCGATGGTCATGATCTCGATCTATATCTGGATCCGCTTCGAATGGCAGTTCGGCGTCGGCGCGATGTTCGCGCTGCTGCATGACGTGTCGCTCACGCTGGGGCTGTTCGCGATCACGGGGCTGGAATTCGACCTCAACATCGTCGCCGCGATCCTTGCCATCATCGGCTATTCGCTGAACGACACGATCATCGTCTATGACCGCGTGCGCGAAAATCTGAAGAAATACCGCAAGATGCCGATGGCCGAACTGCTCGACCTTTCGGTGAACGAGACGCTGGCGCGCACGGTGATGACCTCGCTGACCACCTTGACGGTGCTGATGGTGCTGATGTTCGTGGGCCCTGCGATGACCTTCGGTTTCGCCGCCGCCATCGCGTTCGGCATCTTCGTGGGTACCTACAGCTCGATCTACATGGCGGCGCCGATCCTGATCTGGCTGCGGGTGAAATCCGACAGCTTCGTTCCGCGCGAGAACGAGGCGGACCGGCAGGAGCGACTGGCGCGCGGGCAGGTCTAGGCCGCCGCCTCGTGCGGGCAGGCCGGGGCGCGGGGATCGCTCCGCGGCCCGGCCACCCGCAGCGAACCACCAGCCGCAAGGGCGCCCGCTCCACCGATTATGGCGGAATTGGGGCGCCTCACCGCGAAATAACTTGCCTGCGCAAGATTATTAACCATTAGGATGGGCCTGTCGCGCGGCCCTGACGTTGAGACATGCGTTTTTCGGGGCTGTTGGCCTGCCGTGTGAAAACGGCGGGCAAGGGGCCGGGAACGAACGGCCGCTGTGCGTGTAAACGCGATCGTCGACGACAATCGTCGCGCGTCGCGGATCCTGTCCACAACGTGAGTTCTTGCCTTGCCGATTCCCGTTCGTGCCGATTTCGACCCCTGGATGCTGTTCCTCGGCCTGCTGACCTTCCTGATCGCGATCTGGTCCGCCTGGCGGCGGGAAGAGCATGCCGTGCCTGTTCAGCTCGGCGGGTGGATCACGCTGAAAGGCGGCCTGCGCATCGGCGGCTATCTGCCGCGCAATATCGCCGAATTGTCGCTGCTGACCGCGCTGGCCTATCTGGTCGCGGGTGCGGCGACCGGGCAGTTCTACACGCTGCTGATCCCGCTTGGTGCGTTCATGCTGGCGCTGTCCTTGCGCCAGACGATGGGCTGGCGGCTCAGCCTGCCGGGCATGGCATGGCTCAGCGTCGAGGCGCTGGCGATTGCCGTCAGCTGGTGGTGGCTGTGCCTGCTGGTGAACGAAGCGCCGCTGCCGCTGTGGAACGAGGCGGCGCTCTATCTCGCGATCACCGCTGCGCTGGCGCTGGGCTATCTCGGCTGGATCGAGCGCATCGCGCGCGAGGCATCGCTGACGCACAGCCACTGGCGCCTGCCCAATCGCGCGCCCCAGCCGGGCGAGCGTCCTGAGCGTCACTGGCGCTCGGTCGCCCGCGCCTACGCCAGCACAAAGGTTTACGAGCCGCGCGTGTCGGTGCACCTGCCGTGCTATGCCGAACCGCCGCATGTGGTGAAGGAGACGATGAACCGCCTCGCCGCGCAGGAATACACGAATTTCGAAGTCATCGTCATCGACAACAACACCAAGGACGAGGCGCTGTGGCGCCCGCTGGAAAGCCACGCCGCCGCGCTGAACAAGCGCCTCGGCCGCGAGGTGTTCCGCTTCTTCCACGTCGACCCGCTCCCCGGCGCGAAGGCGGGCGCACTCAACTGGGTGCTCGACGGGCGCATGGACCCGTCGGCCGAGATCGTGTCGGTGATCGACGCCGACTATCTGGCCGAACCCGATTTCCTCTCGCGCCTCGTGCCCTTCTTCCGCGACAAGTCGGTCGGCTATCTGCAGACCCCGCACGACTATCGCGATTACGAGGACAGCGCCTATCTGACCGGCTGCCACTGGGAATACATGCCCAACAACAAGGTCGATATGTGCGGCGTGTCGGAATATGGCGGCGCGTTCACGATCGGCACCATGTGCCTGCTGCGCGCCGATGCGCTGCGCCGCGTGGGCGGCTGGGCCGAATGGTGCCTGACCGAGGATTCCGAGGTGTCGGTCCGCCTGCGCGCCGCCGGCTATCGCGGCATGTATCTGGGCGAGACATTCGGCCGCGGCCTGATCCCCGACACGTTCGAGGATTACAAGAAGCAGCGATTCCGCTGGACGGCGGGCCCGGTGCAGCAGCTGCGCCGTCACTGGAAGCTGTTCCTGCCCGAACCCTATGCGCGGCCCATGCCTGGCTGGACCAAACTGCTGGAAGTGCTGCGCTGCTCCGCGCCGCTGCAGACGCTGGCGGGTATCGTGCTGGGCCTGATCGGCGTGACCGGCATCGCCATCGCCGTGCTGGCGGGTGCGATGGAGCCGGTCACGCTGGCTCCGATCGCCTGGCCGATGATCGCGCTGGGCCTCGGCACCGGTCTGGTGCGCAACTGGCACCGCTATCAGATCACCGGCTGTCACCGCGTGATCGACATGATCCGGGGCGAAATCGCGCGCGCGTCGCTCACCTATATCGTGCTGGTATCGGGTGTCGCGGGCCTGTCGAACAAGCCGCATGCATGGCGCCGCACGCCCAAGTTCGGCGCCAGCGGCGGCATCGTGTCGGCGCTGGCCTGCACGATCCCCGAAATGGTGCTGGCCGTCGTAACGCTCGCGATCGCGGGCTTCATGGCGGCATCGGCGGGCACGCTCGGCGTGGGCTTCGCGCTGCTGGTGGCGATGATCTACGGCTTTCTGGGCCTGCGCTTCCTGTGCGCGCCCTATATGGCGCTGCTGGCCCTGCGCAAGCCGCAGGCCGAGGCGGAAGGCGCCGGCCGGCAGCTCACCGCCTAGCCCAAAGGAAGCCTTAGAGCGCGCGCACCAGCAGCGCGGCAAGGGCGATCCACGCCGGTTCGCGCACCACGATCTGGCGCTGCCCCGCACCGGGCGGGAGCAGCGCCACCGTGTCGGCGGAAAAATCGATCAGTCGCCCGAACGCGAATCGCCCGCCGCTGCGGGGGACCAGCACGTCGCGGTTGATCGCGCGCGCACGCTCCTCCGCCGGCAGGTCGCGCAGCCACAGCCGGTCGCCCACCCGATATTCGCCGACCGCGCTTTCGACATCGAGCACTTGGACCGTACCGTCGCCCAGCATGGCCAGCGGCTCCAGTGCCTCACGCGGGGAGGGCAGGGGTTCCGCCCCCTCCGACGTCAGCCGCGCCACCACCATCGCGGCATCGCGCTGCTCGCTTGCCAGCAGCAGTTCGGGCGCGACGCCCAGCGCCCCGGCGATCCGGTTCAGCCAGTCGATCGACAGCGTGCGCATCCCCGTCTCCAGCCGCCCCACCGTCTGCGGCGTCGTGGGCGGGCTGCAGGCGGCGGCCAGATCTGCCAAAGTCATGCCCTTTTCCTTGCGGATCGTGCGAATGCGGTTAATCACGGCGTGGTTCCTTTCGGGAAAATGCAGGAACCTATTCGGTTTTATTTTCCTACAAGGCAAGCGGTCCGCACATCCCCTGCACAGCAATCCAAGGGGACACTTCATGACCGAACAGCAGGATACCGGGCAGCATGATAACGGACACCAGGGACCGGGCGAATACGTTACCCGCGAACTCACCAGCGAGGGGCCGCGCCGCATCTCGAAGGATTATCGCGGCGGCGCATCGAAACGCGCGCGCGCGGTTACGGTAAACCTCAAGGAATCGCCGCTCGGCTGGCTTTACGCGCATGGCCATCTGACCGAACCGCAGTACGAGGCGGGCGAAAGGCTGCGCGCCGATTGGGAACGCGCGCAGATCGCGCCGTCGATCACCATGCGCTGGGATCCGGTCCGGATCGGCGGCACCAATCCGGACCGCGGGCTCGATCCCTCCGAACGCCAGATCGCAGCCAAGTCGCGCTTCGACAAGGCGGTGAAGGCGGCGGGGCCGGGGCTGGCCGACATCCTCTGGCGCGTGGTCTGCGCGGGCGAGGCGGTCGGCATCGCGGAAAAGGCGATGGGCTGGCCCGCGCGCAGCGGCAAGCTGGTGCTGGGGCTGGCGCTCGACCGGGTGGCGGGGTTCTACCGCATCGGGTGAAGCCGCGCCGCGGGGCCGCTTGATCTTTGGGATGGGCCGTGCAAGCCTCGGTTTCAGTTGAAACCGTCCACGTCAAGCGAGTCCCCCTTTCATGAAGCCAGTTGCCTTGCACCGCCGCCAGTTCCTTGCCGGAACGGGCACCATCGCCCTTGCCTGTTCGCTGCCCGTCGCCGCCCGCGCGCAAAGCGCGGCCGGCGCGCAGCTGAACGCGGTGATGGACCGCGTGTTCTGGGGCGACATGCGGCTCAGCCCTGCGCAGATGACCGCACTGGGCATCGATACGGGCAAGAATGCGTGGGCCCGCCACCATCTGGGCGATTTCGGCCGCGCCGGGATAGAGGCCGAAGAAGCGCATGCCACGCAGATGCTGAATGCGATCCGGGCGATCCCGACCGAGGGGCTGGACGAACCGCAAAAGGTGCACCACGCGGTCGTCACCGACATGCTGGAAAAGCGCCTGTGGGGCGCCCCCTTCGGCATGGGCAGCGTCTACAGCCCCTATGTGCTCAGCCACATGGGCGGGGCCTACAGCTCGATCCCCAGCTTCATGGATACAAAGCACCCGGTCGAAAGCGAGGACGACGCGGTCGCCTATCTGCAGCGCATGGTCCAGTTCGGTCAGGGGCTGGACGACGAAACCGCGTTGCAGCGCGAGCAGGCGGCCAAGGGCTATCTGGCGCCCGCATGGTCGCTCGACATCGCGATCGCGCAGATCAGGGCGATGGCCGAAACCCCGGTGGCCCAATCGCGCCTCGTCACCTCGCTGGCCGAACGCGCCGAGGCCGCCGGCATCGCGGGTGACTGGGCTGCTCGCGCCGCCGCGATCATGACCGAGACGGTGAACCCCGCGCTGCTGCGTCAGGCCGCCATGCTGGAAGAGCTGAAGCCCACCGCCGCAGAAGGCGACGGCGTATGGCGCGTGCCGAATTCGGAGGAGCTCTACCGCCTCGAACTCGCCAATTCGACCACGACCGACCTGACCGCGGAAGAGATCCACCAGATCGGCCTGCGGCAGGTCGCCGAACTCAGCGCCGAACTGGAAACGATGCTGGCCGAGGTCGGCCTCACCACCGGTACGGTGGGCGAGCGTCTGACCCAGTTCAATTCGCGGCCCGAGCAGCTTTACCCGAACACGCCCGAAGGCCGCGCCGCGATGCTCGCGGACCTCAACGCCAGCAATGACGCGATGCAGGCTAAACTGCCACAGGCCTTTGCCACGCTGCCGACCCAGCCGATCGAGATCCGCGCCGTGCCTGCCGAGATCCAGGACGGCGCGCCGCTGGGCTATTACGAGAGCCCGACGCTCGATGGCTCGCGCCCCGGCATCTATTACATCAACCTCAAGCACACCGAGGACTGGCCGAAATACACGCTCCCCGCGCTCACCTATCACGAGGCGGTGCCCGGCCATCATCTGCATGGCAGCCTTGTCCAGCAGGCGGGCGACACGCCGATGCTGCTGAAAAACTATTACATCTCGTCCTATGGCGAGGGCTGGGCGCTCTATGCCGAGCAGCTGGCGTCCGAACTGAACGGCTATGAGGGCATGGAAAAGGCCGGTGCGCTGCAAAGCTGGCTGTTTCGCGCCGCGCGTCTGATGGTCGACACCGGGCTGCACCACAAGAAATGGAGCGTCGAGCAGGGCACGCAATATTTCGTCGACACGGTCGGCTTCACCCGCACACGGTCAGAGGCGGAGACGCGCCGCTATTGCATCTGGCCGGGACAGGCCTGCAGCTACAAGATCGGCCAGAACAAATGGGTCGAACTGCGCGCCAAGGCAGAGGCCGAACTGGGCGACCGTTTCGACATCCGCCAGTTCCACGAGATCGTGAAGGAAGGCAACATGCCGCTGAACGTGCTGGAAGCGCGCGTCGACCGCTGGATCGCGGCGCAAAAGGCCTGATGACACAAAAGGCCTGATGAGAAGCGGGGAGGGGCTGGGGCGAAGCCAGCCCTTCCGTCCGATCAGCGAGCGCCCGATCAGCGCCCGTGCCCGATTAGCGCGCATGCGCGATCAGATTCGCCGCCGGAAACACGATGGCTTCCTCGGCAAACCCGGTCGATGTCTGCCCATATTTGCGCATCGCCCGCTTGCGCATGGCAAGCCCGACGAAAGACGCGGCCAGCGCCGTGCCGATTCCCAGCGCCGCACCCGCCATTTGTCGCTTCGGCGGCGAAAGCGCTGCCCCTGCGAAACCGGACGTGATCGTGCGCGCCAACAGGCCAAGAAACACGGTCCGGTCGGGCGCGTCCTTCATCTTGTCGCCCGCCATTTCCAGAGCCGCCAATGCGACGCCGCCCGCCGCGATCAGCGGATGGCTCATCAGCCGCGCCGGGCCATTGTCATAGGGCAGATTGCCATTGCGCGCGGCCCCGGCCAGGGCGGCCAGCGGCGTCATGGATCGTTGTCCGGCGACAAGGCCCATCAGGATCGGACGTAGCATGAAATCTCCTTTGCGTTTCGCCCTCAACGGGTGAAACGCACCGGAGGTCCTGCCGCCCTATCCCTCCAGCGCCTCCACTTCTTCAGCCAGTTCCAGCCAGCGTTCCTCCGCCGCGTCCTTCTCGGCGCGCAGCTTCTCCAGCTTCGCGGTCAGCGCGGCGAACTTCTTGGGATCGGCGCTGTAGAGGTCGGGATCGGCCAGCGCCTCCTCGTTCACCGCGATCTCGCCTTCCAGCGCCTCGATCCGGCCCGGCAGCAAGTCGTAATCGCGCTGATCCTTGTACGACAGCTTGACCTTCTTCTGCGGCGGGGGAGGGGGCGGCGGCGCGGCCTTCTTCGGCCCGCTGTTCTGCGTGCGGTCCTTGCGCTTCCTCTCCCAGTCGGCATAGCCGCCCGCGATGATGTCGACCGTCCCGCTGCCGTCGAGGCCCAAAGTCACCGTCACCGTGCGGTCGAGGAAGTCGCGGTCGTGGCTGACGATCAGCACCGTGCCGTCGTAATCCGCGATCACTTCCTGCAACAGGTCCAGCGTTTCCAGGTCGAGGTCGTTGGTCGGCTCGTCCAGCACCAGCAGGTTCGACGTGCGCGCGAATTCGCGGGCCAGCAGCAGGCGCGACCGTTCGCCGCCCGACAAAGTGCCGATCTTCGCCTCGACCAGCCCCGGATCGAACAGGAATTCCTTGAGGTAACCCTGGATATGCTTGCGCACACCGCGCACGTCGATCCAGTCGCCGCCCTCGGCCAGCACGTCGCGCACCGATTTCTCGTCCGATAGCAGGCTGCGCTGCTGGTCAATCATCACGCCCGACAGGTTCTTGGCCAGAATGACCTCGCCGCTATCGGGCTCTAGCTCGCCCGTCAGCATCTTCAGCAGCGTGGTCTTGCCCGCACCATTGCCGCCGACGATGCCGATCCGGTCGCCGCGCTGGATGCGCAACGAAAAGTCCTTGATGACCGTGCGGTCTCCGTAAGCCTTGGTGATATGCTCGGCGGTGATGACGCTCTTGGTCTTGCTGTCATCGGCGGCCAGCTGCATCTTGGCCGTGCCCTGCGGGTTGATCATCGCCGCACGCGCCGCGCGCATTTCCCACAATTTCTCAAGCCGGCCCTGGTTGCGCTTGCGCCGCGCGGTCACCCCGCGCTGCAGCCAGTGCGCCTCCAGCTTCAGCCTTGCATCCAGCCTTTCGGCCGCGCGGGCTTCCTCGGCATAGACCTGGTCTTCCCACGCCTCGTAACCGCCAAAGCCGACTTCCTTGCGCCGCAAAGCCCCGCGATCCAGCCACAATGTCGTGCGGGTCAGCCGGGTCAGGAAGGTCCGGTCGTGGCTGATGGTGACGAACGCGCCGGTATAGCGGTTCAGCCAGTCCTCCAGCCAGTCGATGGCCGACAGGTCGAGGTGGTTGGTCGGCTCGTCCAGCAGGAGCACATCGGGCTCGCTCGCCAGCGCGCGGGCGATGGCGGCGCGGCGCTTCTCGCCCCCGCTGGCCGCTTTCGGATCGCGCGTCATGTCGATGCCGATCTGGTCGGCGATGGCCTCCACCTCGAAGCGCTGGGGCGCATCGTCGCCGCCCAGCGCATAATCCATCAATGTCGCGCAGCCCGAGAAATCGGGCTCCTGCTCCAGCGTCACGACGCGGGTGCCGGGCACGATCACGCGCTTGCCGCGGTCCATCTCGACCTCGCCCGAGATCAGCTTCATCAGCGTGGTCTTGCCCGCCCCGTTGCGCCCGATCAGCGCCATGCGGTCGCGCGGGCCGATATGCAGGTCAAGGTCGCGGAACAGCCAGCCGTCGTTCACGGTCAGGCCGCCCTGCTGCAGGCCGATGCCTTCAAGCGAGAGTACGGGGGGTTGTGCCATCGCCGCCGCCTAGTCCGCCCGCGCGCGCCCTGCAAGCGCGCGATGGATGAACGCGATGGATGAAGGCAATGGATGAACTGGCCCGCGAAGACACGTTCAAGGAACAGCCAGCATGGCTCCGTCTTTATAGCAGCATAACAACAGGAGAACCGTCTTGCTTCCTTTTCGCCGTGCCATCACGAACCTCGCCGCTGCTCCGGCCATTGCCGCGATGGGCATTGCCGCCCTGCCGGCCCATGCCGCCGAAGTGGACATCCAGGCCACCGGCCCCGTCGTCGAACTGAGCGTGATGCAGCAGGTCATGGGCGATCCCGACAAGGCGACCGTCGGCGCGGGGGTCACCACGCAGGCGCCCACCGCGCAGGCCGCGATGCAGCAGAACGCGGCGCAGATGGACAAGGTGCTGGCGCGGCTGGACGCGCTGGGCATCGAGCGCGACTATGTGCAGACCAGCGGCATTCGCCTGAACCCGCAATATGACTACCGCGACGGCAACCAGCCGCGCTTCACCGGGTACGAGGCGTCGAACAATGTCACCATCGAACTGCGCGACGTCGACGCAGTGGGCGGTACGCTGGACGCGCTGGTGCAGGCGGGGGCGACGAATCTCACCGGTCCGAACTGGGGCATCGTCGATGACAGCAACGCCAAGGCGCAGGCCCGCAAGGCGGCGTTCGACCAGTCGATGGCGCAGGCGCGCGACTATGCGCGCATGGCGGGCTTTCGCGATGTGAAACTGCTGGCCGTCACGGAATCGATGGACATGGCGATGCCCGTGCAGGAACGCGCGGTGATGATCCAGGCGTCTTCGCCTTCGCCCAAGACCCCGACCCGTCCGGGACAGGTCGCCACGCAGGTGACATTGTCGACGACATTCGAACTTGTTCGATAAATGAATATGTTGCGTTACGGCCACGGGACCCGCTTTCTTATGCCGTAACGCAACATTCACGCCTTGTTCAATGCGGCAGGCTTAGGCAGTCTTGCATCATGACCTTGCCTCCTGCCTTCCGCTACGCGCTTGCCGCGCTGGCCCTTTGCGGTCTTTCCGCTCCGCTGGCCGCCCAGCAGGCGTCGGGAAAGGAACGCGACGGGCAGAGCGAGGCGCGCCGCGAACTGCGCGCGGGCAATGTGCTCCCGCTGCGCCAGATCGAACGCAGCGTGGTCCCGCACATGGGCGATTCGCGCTATCTCGGCCCCGAATTCGACAGCGCGGCGATGATCTACCGGCTCAAGTTCATGGAGAACGGGGGCCGCGTCGTCTTCGTGGACGTGGATGCGCGCACCGGGCGCGTGGTCGGCCGCCGTCGCTAAGGCTCTCTCGCCCCACATTGCCCCGCCAGTACTTGGCTCTGTGAAGGGCACGCGTCTTGACCGATTCCTGCGCCGACCCCATCTTTTCAGCAGAAATGATGTCTTAGCCATGTCGGGCCAGCCCCTGTCTGGGCCGCAATCGTCGGAGAGTGCATGCGAATCCTGATCGTCGAGGATGAACCCACGCTGGGCAGCCAGCTGAAGAACACGCTGGAGGCCAATGGCTATGCCGTGGACCTGTCCACCGATGGCGAGGACGGTCATTTCCTGGGATCGACAGAGGATTACGATGCGGTCGTGCTCGACCTTGGCCTGCCCGAGATCGACGGGCTGACCGTGCTGGGCATGTGGCGCAAGGAAGGCCGCAATTTCCCCGTGCTGGTGCTGACCGCGCGCGACAGCTGGTCCGACAAGGTTGCTGGCCTCGACGCGGGCGCGGACGACTATCTGGCCAAGCCGTTCCAGACCGAGGAGCTGATCGCCCGCCTGCGCGCGCTCATCCGCCGTTCGACCGGCAATGCCAGCAGCGAGCTGACGGCAGGCCCGGTGCGGCTGGACACGCGTTCGGGCCGCGTCACGCTCGACGGCGAGCCGGTGAAGCTGACCGCGCAGGAATACAAGCTGCTGTCCTATTTGATGCACCACAAGGGCAAGGTCGTCAGCCGAACCGAGCTGATCGAACATATCTACGATCAGGATTTCGACCGCGATTCCAACACGATCGAGGTCTTCGTCACGCGCATCCGGAAAAAGCTGGGCGCCGACGTCATCACCACCATCCGCGGCCTGGGCTATAGCCTCGACGATCCCGCCGAAGCGCCCCGCAGCTGACGCGGGCGGTGGCGGAGCTTTTCGAAGCGGCACCAGGCTCCGGCACCCGGAATGACAGGGCGCCGGCGAATAACGTGCCGCCTGCGCTGCCCGCTCCCCCGTTCCGCCCGCCCGCCCTCGCGCGGCTCAAGCTGAAGGGCGTAAAGCTGGGTGCGGGCCACACCGGCTCGCTGTCGCGGCGCATGCTGCTGATCGCGATCGCGTGGACGGCGTTCCTGCTGCTGGCGGGCGGCGTGGCGCTCGACCGCGCGCTGACCGGACTGATCACGCGCAATTTCGACGAACAGCTCGACTACATGCTGACCGCCATGGTCGCCTCGGCCGAGATCGGGCCGGATGGCGAGGTGTTCTTCTCGCGCCCGCTGGGCGACCAGCGCTTCCTCGAACCCAATAGCGGCCTGTACTGGCAGATCACGGGCAACGGGCACGAGGATTTCCCCTCGCGCTCGCTGTGGGACCGCACGCTTTCGCTGCGCGAGGCGGAGCATGTCGAGCCGCTGGTCTATGACAGCGCGCAATTCGACGGCGAACCGATGCGCATGATGCAGCGTCCGATATATCTGCCGGGCAGCGACACGCAGTGGTGGTTCGTCGTCGCCGCCAGCCGCGAGGAACTTGACGTCCAGATCGGCCGCATCCGGCAGATCCTTGGCTATTCCTTCATGGCGCTGGCGCTGGGGCTGATCGCCATGGCGGCGTTGCAGATCTGGCTGGGCCTGTCGCCCCTGCGCGGCGTGCGGCTGGCGATCCAGCGCATCCGCGTGACCGGCGACACCCGCGTGACGCAGCCGCTGCCGCTGGAAGTGCAGCCGATGGTGGAGGAGCTGAACGCGCTCCTCGCCCACTCGGAAAAACAGGCCGAGGAAGCGCGCGCCCACGCAGGCAATCTTGCGCATGCGCTCAAGACCCCGCTGACCGTGCTCAACAATGCCGCGTCTGCCCATGCGGACAATCTGCCCGAACTGGTCGAGCGAGAGGTCGCCGCCATGCGCCGACAGGTCGACCACCACCTCGCCCGCGCGCGCGCATTGGGGCGCCGCGCGGTCGGCCTGTCGCGCGCCGACGTCCACGAATCCGCCGAATCGGTCGAACGCGCGGTGTCGCGCCTTTATCCGGCGGTGCGCTTCGACCTCGACGGCGCGAAGGCGGGCCAGCGGCAGGCGATGGTCGCGATGGAGCGGCAGGACCTCGACGAGATCCTTGGCAATCTGATCGAGAATGCCGCGAAATACGGCGGCGGCAGCGTCTTCGTCACGCTGGACGCGGTGCCCGACGCCCCGCAATGCCAGATCTGGATCGAGGATGACGGCGCGGGCATCGAACCCGCCGACCGCGACAAGCTGTTCGCCCGCGGCGCGCGGCTGGACACCAACAAGCCCGGCACCGGCCTCGGCCTCGCCATCGTGCGCGACGTGGTGGAAATCTATGGCGGTTCGGTCGAACTCGACGAAAGCGAGGATCTCGGCGGCCTGCTGGTGAAGCTCAGCCTGCCGAGAGCGGCGGTGAACTAAGCGCCGCGATCAATATCGCACGATCACGGTCATCATGGCACGCTGGCTGATCGCGCCGTTCATGTCGACCGATTCCGCCGTTACGGCCAGGGCCGCATCCTTGCCGATGGCCAGACGAGCCTTGGGAAGGCCGCCCGGTTCGGGCTCGGGCGTTATCGCTTCCTCGGTTTCGGGCCGATCGGCGCAGACCACGATCTCGCCGCTGTCCGATGTGCAAACGGGCCGCGCAAGGACATCGATCACCACCGATCCGTCATCGCGCTCCACCGATCCGCCGGAAAGCTGGTCGGATGTCACCGGCGCGGATTGGATTAGAACGGCGGCCAGCAGGATCATTGTGCACTACTCACAGCAAGGGCGCAGCCTATCCGCTGCTTGAACCCAACGCCAGAAGCTCAATCATAGGTCACGCCCGGCAGTCCCTGACCGCCATCGGCGATGAACGCATCGATCCGCTGCTCCAGCACCGGAAGCGGCACCGAGCCGAGCGACAGCACGACATCGTGGAACTTGCGAATGTCGAACCCCGCTCCCAGCGCGTCCTCCGCCTTGGCGCGCACGCGGCGCATGGTCAGCTCGCCCAGCTTGTATGCCAGCGCCTGCCCCGGCCAGCTGATATAGCGGTCCACCTCGGTCCCCACTTCGTGCCGCGACAGCGCGGTGCGCGAGGCAAGGTAATCGATGGCCCGCTCGCGGTCCCAGCCATAGGCGTGGATGCCGGTGTCGATCACTAGCCGCGCCGCGCGCCACATCTCGTAACTCAGCCGCCCGAACCGCTCATAAGGCGTGCGATAGATCCCCATCTCCTCGCCCAGATATTCGGTGTAGAGGCCCCATCCTTCGCCGAATCCGCTGAAATAGGTCTCGCGCCGGAACGCGGGCATTTCGGGCTGCTCCAGCGCGACACCCGCCTGAAAACTGTGGCCCGGACTGCATTCGTGCAGCGTCAGCGCGGGAATATTGTAAAGCGGGCGCGAGGGCAGATCATGCGTGTTCATCTGGCACGCATCCAGCCCGCCGCGCCCCGCCGTGTAATACGGCGCCAGCGCAGGCGCGACCGGCCAGATCGCGAAGCGATGGCGCGGCAGAAAGCCGAAATAATCGCCGATCCGCCCGTCGACCCGCTTCGCCACATAGGCCGACACGCCCATCAGCTCATCGGGCGTGCGCGCGATGAACTGCGGCTCATTGCGCAGCGTCTCGTTGAATTCAGCGATGCTGCCGGAAAAGCCGACCTCTGCCATGATCGCGCGCATCTCGCCCTCGATCCGTGCGACTTCGGACAGGCCGATCTCATGGATCTGCTGCGCGGTCAGGTCCAACGTGGTGTATTTGCGGATCTGCTGCGCATAGAACGCTGCACCATCAGGCATCTCGGTCGCCGCCAGCGAGGTGCGCGTATTCTGCAGATAGTCCTCGCGCATGAACGACAGCAGCTCTGCATAGGCAGGCACGATGCTGTCCGCGACCGCCGCTTCCGCTTCGGAGCGCAGACGCGCCTGCTCGGCGACAGGGATGCTGGCGGGCATCTGGCCAAACACGGTCAGGAACGGATTGCCCTCGGCCCTCGTGTATGGCTCGATAGAGGCTTCGCGCCCTTCCAGCGAGACGCGCGGCACGCTGAAGCCGCGCTCCAGCCCGCTGCGCGCATTGGAGACATGCTCGGCGAAATAGCGCGGCACGTCGCGCATGCGGGCGATATAGTTCTCGTATTCCTCGATGCTGGCATAGGGCGAACGCGCGTCGAGATAGGTCCAGAAGTTGCTGTCCGAATTGAACGGCATCTCGTGAACGCGATAGTCCGCATCGCCGATCCGCTCCTCCAGCAGAGCGCGGAACACGGCGGCATTGATCTTTTCGCCGTCCGACAGCTGCCCGGCCGGAATCGCATCCAGCCGCGCCAGCATGTCCCGCGCATGCGCCGCGCGCCGCGCCTCGGCCTCGGGCGTCACCGATGGCAGGCGCGGTCCGGGCTCGCTGCGCCCGTCCGCTTTCTCGATCCGCTGCCGGTCGGCGATGATCCACGCATGGTCAGCCGCGTACAGCGCCTGCAACCGGGCATCGGCGCTGGCCTCGCCCTGCGTGGCTGCGGGCTGGGCGCTAGCGGGAAGGGCCGGGGCGGGAAGGGCCGGAACGGAAAGGGCAGGCGTGAGAAAAAGGGCGGCGACCAGTGCGGCGTGTTTGTGCATAGGCCATTTCATGCGCGGGCAGGGCCGCCCACGCAAGCCGGTTGGCGAAAACGCAGGGGGCGCTATCGGGTCAGGCCGCGACCGTCCTCGCCGCGGTTTCTGCCGCCAGCTCGGCCAGCAGAGAGGCAGGCGGCTGGAACACCGCCTTCCTGAACGCGATCCGGCGCGGATCGACCGCCAGCGCAAGCTTTTCGGGCATGCGCGCCCTGTCGCTCACCCGCCGGAAATCGCGCAGCGAGGTGCCAGCCGGGGCCGAATCCATATTGGGCGCGCCCCGGCCGGACTTAACATCGCCAATGTCGATGGTGCGGAAATCGATGCTGAAGCGCGTGCGCCCGGTTTCGTTGGGCACGGTCGAATGCAGCTGCTGACCCGAAAACAGGATCGCCCCGCCCACCGGCGCGACCAGCCGGACCGATGGCGTGTCCAAAGGCGGCGGATCCTGCGTGATGCGCGGCTGGGGGCGCGTGTCCCGCTTCACCTGCTTCGCCGCCGCGCCGCGCGCCGTGCGGTTGTATTCGTAATAATCGAACTCGCCCGAGCTGTTCTCGACCGGGCGGTCCCACCATGCCGGGTGGAACGCCATGGTGTTGCCACTCTCGATCGGGAAGATCGGCAGCCACCAGTTCACCTGCTGCATCGGCGCGGCCCACCAAGTGTCGCGGTGCATCGGAAAGGCATAGCCGACGCCCGAACTCAGATAACCATGGCTGGTCACCCCGCGCAGCCGCGGCACGTCAAGATAGGTCGCGCGCGGGTCCAGCCCCATGTCCTCGACCACCGCGCAGATCAGCTCCCAGGTCTGCGGATGATGGATGAAGCGCGGCTTGATCGGTGCGAACAGCTCGACAAAGCGTTCAACCGGAACGCGGTGCTGCAGCATTTCGAGATCGTCGTCGCCAAACCCGCGAACCAGCAGTTCGCGCGCCCATTCGGTCAGCGCCTGCATGGCAGGGCGCGGCGATATCACATGGATGTCGCCCGCATAGATCTGCGCGCGGCGAACATCGTCGACCACCCGCGCATCGTAATGAATTGCCGTCAAGCTCCGCTCCACGCGAAATTTATCCGCACAGGTTGAATGCGCCCGCAAAAAAGCGCCAGCGTTCTTCGGGTTAGGCCGAATTCTTTGGAGTTATCCGCTGCGGGAAATATCGGCGGATGGCGCGCCGCGCATGGCGGCGGGGCAGGTCCTTCGGGCGCGAATTTATTGTCCTACGCCGCGCCATGACGATAATTCGTCCGCTGGCCGATTTCGGCCCCGCCCGCTCTTTCAGACCGTGAGTTTTCCCGCACCCCCAAGGTGTCACCTTTGGCGTTCAAAGCCGCACGATCGCGTGGCCAGAGGCAGGTGACACGCCCTGTAGGACGTGTCACCTTTGTCACTTTTCGAAATGCGCAGGCGGCAGGCGCTTGTCAGCCCCCCGCCGCGATCCTTGCGGCGGTTTCGCGGATCAGCGCGATCATGTTGGGCACGCCCTGCGTCCGGTTGGACGACAGCTGATTGCGCAGGTCGAAGGGCGCCAGCGCCTCTTCGATATCGGTTTCCGCGACTTCGGCCGCCGGGCGGTCCTGCACCGCCGCGATGACCAGCGCCACGATGCCCTTGGTGATCGCGGCATTGCTGTCGGCCATGAAATGCAGCGCATCGCCATCGGTGCGCGTCGGATAGACCCAGACCGCGGCGGAACAGCCCTTCACCTGCGTCGCCTCGGTCTTGAGCGCGGCAGGCATGGGTTCCAGCTCGCGGCCCAGCTCGATCAGCAGGCGGTAACGTTCGTCGCCTTCCAGGAACTCGTATTCCTCGGCAATGTCATCGATGGATCGCATGCGGGCGGAACTAGCCGCGCCGCCCGGCGTCCGCAAGTGTCTTGGCCGCAAGTGCCTTACCGGCAGGTGCCTTAAAGATCGACGCCGCTGGCGATCGCTTCCAGCTTGCGGACGCGTTCCTTCAGGTCGGCCAGCTCGATCCGCGCGGCAGCCGGGGCGTCACCCTGATCGCGAAAGGTCGAGAGACCGCCGCCATCGTGCGCCATCTCCGCCTGCCGCATCTTCAGCGTCAGCCAGCCCTGCCAGCCATACAGCAGCGCGGCGGTGATAATGGTCAGGCCGGTCAGGGCCATCAAAGCCAGTGAACTGATCTCGAAGCTCATCTCAGGCCTCCTCAGCGATCTCGCAGCAGTTCGATTTCTTCGGCAAGGCCCAGCTTCTGGCGCTCGTCGGTGGCGATGCGTTCCAGCACGCGGACCCGTTCCTTCAGCTCGGCAATCTCGGCGCGAAGCTGCTCTTCCTCGCCGCTGCCTTGCCGCGCGATCGGCTGGCCGTCCTTGTCGGTGGCGAAACCGGCGCTGGCATTATGGCGTGCCCGCATCATCTGGGTGACCGCGATGATCAGTACGATGACGACGATGGCGGACCAGAGGCTCATTTGAACTGTCCTTCCCTATCCGGAGAACGCGTTTCCGACGCCCTCAGGGCCTCGATCTCATGCGTCAGGTGATAGCCGCTGTCGGTCACGATCCGCTCCACATTGGCGAGGCGGTCCTTGACCGAACCCAGTTCGGCGCGAAGCTGCGCGTTCTCCTGGCTGGCGAGCTTCAGGCGCTCGATCGTTTCGGTATCCTTCTTGGGATAGACGGACTTGCCCCAGCTGTTTTCCAGCGGATAGCCATGCCGCACGCGGATGGCGGTGTTCACGACCCAGGCAATCGCGAAAGAGACGACGCCGATACCAAGGACGGCAGGAGTAAGCAGGTCTTCCATTCTCAAACCTCGTGACGCGGATTGACGGGAGCATTGAGGCGCGCATCGCTCTCTTCCTCGCGCAGAGCCTCGATCTGCCGGGCGATATCGGTGCCCTTGTCGGTGACGATGCGCTCAAGCACGCGAACCCGCTCTTCCAGCTGGGCGGTATGCTGCGCATATTGCGCCGCCTTTTCCGCGGTGGCGTTCATCTTCAGCTCGGCCATCTTGGACTGGTGCTTGGTCCACACGATCAGGCAGATCATGATGAAGGGCGCAAGCGGTATCAGAAGGGCAAGTTCGTCGACCATGGTTCAAACCTTTCGTTCGTTGCGAAACCTCAGCGCAGCTTCTCGATCTCTTCGGAAAGCTGGCGATTGCCGCTGACGTAATATTCCTCGACATGGGCAAGGCGGCGGTCGATGTCGCGAAACCGAGCCTTCACCTCGCGGGCGGTGCGCGCAGGCGATTGGCGGACGCCCTGCCAGAACTGCTGTTCCTTGCGGTCGGTGTAGAGATGTTCCGGCTTGTTCGGCGCCATCATGCCCATCGCGATATAGATCAGGATCGGCCAGCCCATGGTGATCGTGGCAATCAGGAAGCCAAGCCGGATCCAGATCGCGTCGATCCCGGTATAATCGGCCAGACCCGCACTGACGCCCAGGAACTTGCCGTTCACCTTGTCGCGGTAAAATCGGGTGCGTTCGGTCGTGCTCATTATGCGTTCCTTTCCTTGATCATGCGTTCCAGCTCGGCCAGCTTGACATTGTCGGCCTCCTGATCGGCGATCAGGCGCGGCTTGGAGAATTCCTCATGGTCGGCGGAGACGAGCCGTTCGACCGTGTCCATCCGTTCGTCGAGGCGGCGAGCGAGCTTGTAGAGCTCCTCCAGCATCGCCTCGTCACCCTCGGTCAGGGTGGGGGCGGTTTTCCACTTGGTGACATAGTGGAAGACAAGGCCCGGAAGGACGACGAAGATACAGATAATTGCAAGCACACCTTCCACGGGTCAGTCCTCCTTCTTCTCGTCATCGGCCTGTCCGCCCATGGAGCGCTTGAGCGCCTCCAGTTCCTCGTCGACCTTGTCGACGGCGGACAGTCCCTCGATCTGTTCGGCAAGCGACGGCTCGCCCTTCATCGCCATGCCCAGCGCATCGGCGTGGCCTTCGGCGTAATCGACGCGGCGCTCCAGCATCTCGAACCGGGCCAGCGCCTCGTCGACGCGCTCGGTCGTCATCAGCTTGCGCAGGCGAACACGGTTTTCCGCGCTTTCCAGGCGGGCCGCGATCATCGACTGCCGGCTGCGAGCCTCGCGCAGGCGCTGCTGCAGCTTGGCGATGTCTTCCTCGTTGGCGCGCAGGCTCTGTTCGAGCACGTCCATTTCCTCGGACAGTTGCTTGGCCAGGTCGGTCGCCTTGCGCTTTTCCATCAGGGCGGCGCGGGCCAGGTCCTCACGGCCCTTGGACAGCGCCAGCTGCGCCTTGTCGGCCCAGTCGGCCTGCAGCCGCTCCAGCTTCACCGCGTGACGCTGCATTTCCTTCTGGTCGGCGATGGTGCGGGCGGCGCCTGCACGAACCTCGACCAGCGTTTCCTCCATCTCGACGATGATCATGCGGATCATCTTTTCGGGATCGTCGGCCTTCTCGATCATGTCCGAGAAGTTGGCGGCAATGATGTCACGGGTGCGTGAAAATATTCCCATCAATTGGGCTCCGTTCTGCCTCAAGCTGCTGCCGCCGCGAAAGCGGATCGGCTCTTCGTCATCATACTCGCGCTGGCGGCGCGTTTCACCTTTTTCCCGGCGCTCGCGGTCGGTCATCAGGCGGGCGACTTCGCGCTCGAAGCGCGAGTTTTCGTCGCGCTTCTTGGCGGCCTCGTCATCGGTCCAGGGCGTATCGGCCAGCTTGCGGCCGTCATTGTCGGCGGCGGCCTGTTTGTCCGTTTCGGGAGAAAGGTCTTTCCTGTCGTTCATATCGTCCTCTTCGGGGATATCTGCCTTCAAGCCAGAACATAGCTCAGGGCCACGGGGGCCTTGGCCGGCGATACAAGCTTGACGTCGCAGACCGGCGGAAGCGAGCAGGCCATGTCGCGAACAGCATAGGCGCTAAGCGAAAGCATGGCGATCGCGGCGAGAATGCTGGTGGCTACTGGGCCGATCGGGCCGGATTGGCGAAAACTAAACATGATGTCCCCACATCTTCGAACTATGCCAGATACTATGCAGGGAGCGTGCCAACGCTAGAAAACGTTTTACTAACAGAGGCTTATGGAAATTTCCTCGAACAGGCTCGCGAAATATTTGCCAAGAGTTGGGGGATTGCGCTAATTTATGGTCAATGGATCGGGGTAAGCAGTTCGTCGGCCAGTCCAAGGCCATTCTCGACGCGGTCGAACGCGCCAGTCGCGCCGCTGCGCTGTCGCGTCCGGTCCTTGTAATCGGTGAGCGTGGAACCGGCAAAGAGCTGATCGCCGAACGACTTCATCACCTGTCGGACCGCTGGGGTGAGCCGCTGGTCGTCATGAATTGCGCCGCCTTGCCCGAAACGTTGATCGAGGCGGAATTGTTCGGGCATGAGGCGGGGGCCTTCACCGGCGCATCGAAAGCGCGAACCGGCCGGTTCGAGGAAGCCGATGGCGGAACCTTGTTTCTCGACGAACTGGGCACCCTGTCGATGGCCGCGCAGGAACGGCTGCTGCGCGCGGTCGAATATGGCGAGGTCACCCGGATCGGTGCATCGCGCCCGACGCAGGTCGATGTTCGCATCGTCGCCGCCACGAACGAGGATCTTCCCGCGCTTGCCGAGCGAGGCGATTTTCGCGCCGACCTGCTCGACCGCTTGAGTTTCGAGGTGATCACCCTTCCGCCCCTGCGCGCCCGCGAGGGAGACATCATCGTCATCGCCGACTTCTTCGGCCGGCGCATGGCGGCAGAACTGCTTTGGGACGACTGGCCGGGATTTTCCGACAGCGTGATCGACCAGCTTGAAGAGTATCCCTGGCCCGGCAACGTCCGCGAATTGCGCAATGTCGTCGAACGCGCGGTCTATCGCTGGGACGACTGGAGCAAGCCTGTAGGCACGGTGGTGTTCGACCCTTTCGCCTCGCCATGGGCACCGCGATCCGCGCCTCGGCGTGAGAGCGGGGGGCGGGTCGAGGCTTTGCCGCCGGTCGAATTGAAGCCTGCCTTCGACTATGCCGCGATCACCGATTTGCGCGCGGCGGTTGACGGCCATGAACGGGCCATCGTCGAATCCGCGCTGGATCGGCACCGGTGGAACCAGCGGCGTGCGGCCGAGGCGCTGGGCCTCAGCTATGATCAGCTGCGCCACTGCATCCGCAAGCACGGGCTGAACGAGAGCGGCGAAAGCGCCGAGGGCGGGAAGGCGGCCTGAGCGCTGCCGCTTCCACCTTGCTTTTTCCGGTTTTCGCTCCTATCTGACGACTCATCCCGACATTGTCGCGCACAAGGCCGGGACGGTACCGCAGGGTTCCGGCGCGTCTTTCCGTATTCGCGGCACGGGCATCGAACGAAGGAATTGCATGACCGACATCGCGCGCCTCACCGATCTGATCGAACAGGAAGTCACCGCTTCCGGCTTCGAACTCGTGCGCGTGAAGCTGTTCGGATCGGATGACGAACGCACGCTGCAGGTGATGGCCGAGAATCCCGAGACGGGCCAGCTCGTCATCGATCAGTGCATGGCGATCTCGCGCCGCATTTCCGATGCGATCGACGCGCGCGAGGAAGCGGGCGACGAGCTGATTCAGGGCGCATACCGGCTGGAAGTGTCTTCCCCGGGCATCGACCGCCCGCTGACCCGCGCAAAGGATTTCGCGAACTGGGTCGGTCACGAGGCGCGCATCACATTGTCCAAGGACGCAGAGGCGCCCGCGGGTAACAAGCGCACGTTTCAGGGCGACCTGACCGCGTTTGACGACGGCATGGTGACGGTCGAGGACAAGAAGCTGGGATCGGTGACCATGCCGCTGGCGGACATTCATTCGGCCAAGCTGATGCTGACCGATCGGCTGATCAAGTCGACCGTGCCGCTGGATACGACCGGCGCCGACGAAGTTGAGGAAGTCGAGGATATGTCGGAAGAGGACGCCGACTAGTTCTGGCGCTTTCGGCAGCAAACTATTATGCGGCGGGCGACCAAAGGGCCTTAGCCGGGATTGAGCAGGGAAGACGATTAACATGGCGAATGCGATTTCGGCGAACCGCGCAGAGCTTCTGGCGATTGCCAATGCGGTGGCCAGCGAGAAGATGATCGACAAGTCCATCGTGATCGAAGCGATGGAAGAAGCGATCCAGAAGAGCGCCCGCAACCGTTACGGCGCCGAGAACGACATCCGCGCCAAGCTTGACCCGCAGACCGGCGATCTTCGCCTGTGGCGAGTGGTCGAGGTGGTCGAGGAAGTCGAAGACTACTTCAAGCAGGTGTCTGTCGAGCAGGCGCAGAAGCTGCAGGACGGCGCGCAGGTCGGCGACTTCATCGTGGATCCGCTGCCCCCCGTCGACCTGGGCCGCATCGATGCGCAGTCGGCCAAGCAGGTGATTTTCCAGAAGGTCCGCGATGCCGAGCGTGAGCGCCAGTACGAGGAATTCAAGGACCGCGCGGGCGAAGTCATCACCGGCGTGATCAAGTCGGTCGAGTTCGGCCACGTGATCGTGAACCTCGGCCGCGCCGAGGGCATCATTCGCCGCGACCAGCAGATCCCGCGCGAGGTTGCCCGCACCGGCGAACGCATCCGCGCGCTGATCATGAAGGTGGAGCGGTCGAACCGCGGCCCGCAGATCTTCCTGTCGCGCGCGCATCCCGAATTCATGAAGAAGCTGTTCGCGCAGGAAGTGCCCGAGATCTACGACGGCATCATCCAGATCAAGGCCGCCGCCCGCGATCCGGGCAGCCGCGCCAAGATCGGCGTGATCAGCCACGACAGCAGCATCGACCCCGTCGGCGCCTGCGTCGGCATGAAGGGCAGCCGCGTGCAGGCCGTCGTGCAGGAACTGCAGGGTGAGAAGATCGACATCATTCCCTGGAGCGAGGACACCGCGACCTTCATCGTGAATGCGCTTCAGCCCGCGACCGTCAGCCGCGTCGTCATCGACGAGGAGGAAAGCCGCATCGAAGTCGTCGTTCCCGACGATCAGCTGTCGCTGGCCATTGGTCGCCGCGGCCAGAACGTGCGCCTCGCCTCGCAGCTGACCGAGAGCCAGATCGACATCATGACCGAGCAGGAATCGAGCGAGAAGCGGTCGAAGGAATTCGCCGAACGCTCGAAGATGTTCGAGGAAGAGCTGGACGTCGACGAGACGCTTTCGCAGTTGCTGGTGGCCGAAGGCTTCACCGAGCTGGAAGAAGTCGCCTATGTCGACCGCGAAGAGCTGGCGGGTATCGAAGGCTTTGACGAAGATCTCGCCGAAGAGCTCCAGTCGCGTGCGATCGAGGCGCTGGAGCGCCGCGAGGAAACCTTCCGCACCGCTCGCCGCGAAATGGGCGTCGAGGATGCGCTGGCCGAGATCCCGCATCTTAACGAGGAAATGCTCGTCGTGCTCGGTAACGCTGGCATTCTGACGCTGGACGATCTGGCCGACCTTGCGACCGATGAGCTTATCGCCAAGCGCCGCGAGGGTCCGCGCCGCCGCGGTGGGGCTGCCAGCGGTCCGCCGCTCAAGCGCGACCGCCGCCCGGAAGACAAGGGCGGCGTACTCGGCGCCTATGGCCTGACCGAAGAGCAGGGCAACGAGATCATCATGGCCGCCCGCGCGCACTGGTTCGAGGACGAGGAAGACGTGACCGAGGGCCAGCCCGCGGACGAGACGATTTCCTCCGAAGCCGAGGCCGTGACCGACGAAGCCGTGGCCGAGGCGACTGCCGAGGACGAAAACATGCAGGAGGCCGCCGATGCGGACTCCAAGCAATGAGACCGTAGCGTCCGACATCGATGAAAAGGTGCCCGAGTTCGACGAGGGCACCGTCACCCGCCGCTCTGGCGCGCGGGGCGATGGGCCCATGCGCAAATGCGTGATCACGGGCCGCATCGCTCCGCGCGAGAGCCTGCTGCGTCTTGCGATGGGGGCGGGGCCGGATGGCCGCTTGGTCGTGCTGCCCGATGCCCACGCCAAGGCGCCGGGTCGCGGCGCATGGGTCGGCGTCACGCGCGGCGAGCTTGAAGAAGCGATCGCGAAGGGCCATCTGAAGGGAGCCCTGGCACGCGGTTTCAAGGGGCCGCCGCCAGCCATTCCGGCCGATCTACCCGAACTGGCAGAGCAGGCGTTGTTGCGTGCGCTGACCGATCGTCTGGGCATCGAGTACCGATCCGGCAATTTGCTTGCCGGGTCCGACCGCATTGCCGAGGCAGCGCGGGCGGGCAAGGTCTGGTGGCTGGGGCATGCGTCCGACGCCGGCGGCGACGGTTCGCGGCGGCTCGACCAGGCATGGCGCGTGGGTGAGGACGAGGAAGGCTCCGGCATGGCGGGCGAACGCTTGCCTCTGGACCGGGCGGGCCTGTCTGTGGCATTGGGCCGCGACAATACCGTCCATCTGGCGTTGACCGATCGTGCCGCCGCCGGACGTGTTTCGACCTTGCTTGCAAGGCTCAACCATTACCTTGGCCGCGATGCCGCGACCGCCGGTGGCCCCGGGAATGCCGGGTTGGAAAGTGGAGGGCCTGCCGCACAGCGGGCCAGCGAACCGTAGAGGCGGGCGCGTTCGGCGCACCTGCAGGGGCAGGCCGCAGCAGATGACGACGCCGTTCGCGGCGTGACGAAGATGATTTTGATAGGGTTTTTTGACCAGTATGAGCGATAACGACAACAGCACCCGGACCCGCAAGCCGCTTGGCCTGAAGCGTGCGGTGGACGCGGGCGAGGTCAAGCAGACTTTCAGCCATGGCCGCACCAACAAGGTCGCCGTGGAAGTAAAGCGCAAGCGCAAGATCCTGAAGCCGGGTGAGACTGCGCCTGCCGCGGCTCCCGAAGCCGCGCCGACTCCCGCCGCTGCTCCGCCCGCCGCACCCAAGCCTGCCGCGCCGAAGCCCGCACCGCGCCGTCCGTCGCCCAGCGATGAGACGCCGCAGGAGCGTGTCGCCCGCCTGCAGCGCGAGGCCGAGGAAGAACGCCTGAAGATGGCGGAGGAAGCCCGCCGCCGCGAGGAAGAGGCCAAGGCAAAGGAGCTGGAGGAAGAGCGCCAGCGCGCCGAGGAAAACCGCAAGGCAGAGGCCGAGGCACAGAAGGAAGCCGAGGCCGAAGTCAAGGAGACGCAGGAAAAGCCCGCTCCCGAGGTGGAAGCGGAGAAGCCTTCCGAACAGGAAGATGCCGCGCCGACCGCAGATGGCCCGGCCGCAGATGGCGAGGAAGAGGGCGAAGCCGTCCCGGCGCCACGCAAGTTCACGCCGGTCAAGCGTCCCGAACCCAAGAAGGTCGAGAAGAAGCCTGCCGCCGACAAGAAGGGCGGCGCGCGCGATACGCGCGGCGATGCGCGCAGTGTCGATGCCAAGGGGGCAGACCGTCGCCGCGGCGGCAAGCTGACCGTCAACAAGGCCTTGAACGACGACGAAGGCGCACGGGCCCGCAGCCTTGCCGCGCTCAAGCGTGCGCGAGAGAAAGAACGCCGCTCGCAATATCGCGGCCAGCAGCAGCCGCGTGAGAAGCAGGTGCGCGATGTCGTCGTGCCCGAGGCCATTACCGTGCAGGAACTTGCCAATCGCATGGCCGAAAAGGGCGCGGATCTGGTCAAGGAACTGTTCAATCTGGGCATGATGGTGACCGTCAACCAGACCATCGACCAGGATACGGCGGAACTGCTGGTCGAACAGTTCGGCCATAACATCGAGCGCGTGTCGGAAAGCGATGTCGACATCGACACCACGGTCGACGTGGATCCCGAGGAAAGCCTGAAAGGGCGTCCTCCGGTCGTGACGATCATGGGGCATGTCGACCACGGCAAGACCAGCCTGCTCGATGCGCTGCGCGGCACCGATGTGACCCGCGGCGAGGCGGGCGGCATCACGCAGCATATCGGCGCGTATCAGATCAAGACCAAGGCGGGTGACCTCATCACCTTCCTCGATACGCCGGGCCACGAGGCCTTTACCGAGATGCGCGCGCGTGGTGCCAATGTCACCGATATCGTCATCCTGGTGGTGGCGGCCGACGACGGGCTGATGCCGCAGACGATCGAGGCGATCAACCACACCAAGGCGGCCGGCGTGCCGATGATCGTGGCGATCAACAAGATCGACAAGGACGAGGCGAACCCGCAGAAGATCCGCGAGCGCCTGCTGGAGCATGAGATCATCGTCGAGGCCATGAGCGGCGACGTGATGGACGTCGAGGTTTCGGCCAAGAACAAGGTCGGGCTCGACAAGCTGCTCGATGCGATCAATCTGCAGTCCGAACTGCTCGAACTGAAGGCCAACCCCGACCGCGACGCCGAGGCGACCGTGATCGAGGCGCAGCTCGACAAGGGCAAGGGGCCGCTGGCCACCGTCCTCGTTACGCGCGGTACGCTGCGCCGCGGCGATGTGTTCGTGGTCGGCACCGAAAGCGGCCGTGTTCGCGCGATGCATGACGACAAGGGGCGTCAGGTCAAGGAAGCGGGTCCGTCGACTCCGGTCGAGGTGCTGGGCCTTGGCGGTGTGCCCAATGCGGGCGACGTCCTGAACGTGGTCGAGAACGAGCAGCGCGCCCGTGAGGTTGCCGGCTATCGTACCGAAAAGGCTAACGAGAAGCGCACCGCGATGCCGGTCTCGAACTTCGAGAACATGTTCTCGGCGCTCAAGAGCGAGATGGTCGAGTTCCCGGTGGTCATCAAGGCGGACGTGCAGGGTTCGGTCGAGGCGATCTCGACCGCGCTTACCCGGCTGTCCAACGACCTCATCAAGGTTCGCGTCCTGCATTCGGGCGTCGGCGCCATTACCGAGAGCGACGTGACGCTCGCGGCGGCATCGGGCGCTCCGATCATCGGCTTCAACGTGCGTCCCAATGCCAAGGCGCGCCAGCAGATGGAAAAGGACAAGGTGGAGATGATGTATTACGACGTCATCTATCACCTGACCGAGGAAATCGCGAAGCGCATGGCGGGCGAACTGGGTCCCGAGCGGATCGAGAACGTCGTGGGCCGCGCGCAGGTCAAGCAGGTGTTCCCTGCCGGCAAGAAGGACAAGGCCGCGGGCCTGCTGGTCGAGGAAGGCGTCATCCGCAAGGGTCTGTTCGCGCGTCTTACCCGCAACGATGTCATCGTTTCGGCCACCTCGATCGAATCGCTGCGGCGCTTCAAGGACGACGTGGACGAAGTCCGCGCAGGTCTGGAATGCGGCGTGGTGCTGTCCGACACGAACGACATCAAGCCGGGCGACCAGCTGGAAGTCTTTGAAGTCGAGGAGCGCGAGCGCGTTCTGTAACAGGTGGGCGCGGGCGATCCCGATCAGGAGACGATCGACCGGCGCAGTGATAATGCCGAGGCTACCCTTGGGTGCCTCGGCAAAGCGCTGGGCTGCGCATGGATCGTGTCTGGAGCGGCGTTCCTCGCGCCTTTCATGTTCTTGATGGAGCGTATCTGATGCCCCGCTATGCCGCTTTCTTCGCCAGCATGAATGTCGGCGGCAACCGGCTCAAAATGACCGATCTGCGCGACGCGCTGGAACGTGAGGATCTGGAAGACGTCGAGACCGTCGTCGCCAGCGGCAATGTGCTGTTCTCCTTCGACGAGCGGCCTTCCGACGGCCTGTCGGAAATGCTGGCCTTCATCGTCAAGGATCGCTTCGGTTTCGAGACTTTTGCGGCTGTGCGCAGCAAGGACGAGGTGCGCGCCGCCATCGAGGACAATCCCTTTCACGGAGACGGCGAGGACAAGCTTGTCCATACGCTGTTTCTGGATGGGGAGGCCGATCCGGCGCAATTCAACGTGCTGATGGCTGCCTATGAAGGGCGCGGGCCGGAAAGGATCGCGCTGGGCGGCCGCTGCCTTTATATCGATTATGTCGAGAGCGTTGGTAACAGCAGGCTGACCGGGCCCTTCATCCAGCGCAAGCTCGACCGGCGCGGCACCGCGAGGAACATGGCTTCGCTGAAACGCATATTGGACAAGATGGACTGACGATGGTGCGCAATTCCAACCCCGAACAGCAATCGGTTCGCGTCCTGAAAGTGGGCGAGCGGGTGCGGCATATCCTTTCGGAGCTGCTGTCGCGCGGCGAAGTGCATGACGACACCATTTCCGCCCATGCCGTGAGCGTGACGGAGGTGCGCATGTCGCCCGATTTGCGGCAGGCCAAGGTCTATGTGAAACCCCTGCTGGGCGCGCAGGAAGCCAAGGTGGTCAAGGCCTTGCAGGTCAACACGGCGTTCTTTCAGCGCGAGGTTGCGGAGCGGCTGGGCCTCAAGTTCGCGCCCAAACTGCAATTCCGCGCGGACGAGACCTTCGACGAGGCTGGCCGCATCGACCGCCTGCTCGACGACCCGCGCGTTCGCCGCGATGTCGAGGGGGACGAGGACTAGGCGGCTATCGACGGTCTTGCGAATTGCTGCGTCCGTCGTTGGCAGGAGGAGCGGTAAGATGACCGCGACCCTTGCGGAAACGCTCTGGCCTGAAGCGCCGCGATCGGCATAGTGCGTCGATGGCCAAGCTCTATTTCTATTATGCCAGCATGAACGCGGGGAAATCGACCACGCTTCTGCAGGCGGATTTTAATTATCGCGAACGGGGCATGGCCACGATGTTGTGGACCGCCGCGCTCGATCATCGCGGTGAGGACGAGGGTGGGGACAAGCCGATCCATTCGCGCATCGGACTTCACGCGGACGCGCATCTCTATGATCCCGCGACCGACCTGTGGGAAGCGGTTGCGCCGCATCATGCGGTCAGCCCGATAGCCTGCGTGCTGATCGACGAGGCGCAGTTCCTGACCAAGGCGCAGGTCTGGCAATGTGCACGGCTGGCGGACGAGGCGGGCATTCCCGTGCTGTGCTATGGCTTACGCACTGACTTCCGGGGCGAATTGTTCGAAGGTTCGGCGGCGCTGCTGGGCATTGCCGATGCCTTGATAGAGTTGAAGGCGGTATGCCATTGCGGGCGTAAGGCGACGATGAACCTGCGCGTCGATGCCAGCGGCAATGCCACCAGCGAGGGCGAGCAGACCGAGATCGGCGGCAACGAGCGCTATGTCGCGCTGTGCCGCCGCCATTTCGTCGAAGCGAACCGCGGCTGATCCCCGAGCGCCGATACTATCGGGTGCAATCGGGCGGCAGGCGTCCTATCTGACCCGCCATGTCAGACACCATAATTCTCGCCGTCATCCTGATTCCCTGCCTGATCGTGGCCATCGTCTTTCACGAGGTGTCGCATGGCTGGTCCGCACTGATGCTTGGCGATCCCACCGCAAAGGAAGCACGGCGTCTTTCGCTCAATCCCATTCGTCATGTCGATCCGGTGGGCACGGTGGCGCTGCCGGGCGCGATGGCGCTGATCGGCGGGCCGGTGTTCGGCTGGGCAAAGCCGGTGCCGGTCAACAAATGGCGGCTGAACAACCCGCGCTTTGGCATGATGGCGGTGGCGGCGGCGGGGCCTGCCAGCAATTTCGTCATGGCGGGCATTGCCGCGGTCGCACTCGGCCTGCTGGCGCGCAACCTCGATCCTGCCAGCGTGTCGGTGTCGATGCAGTGGACCATCACGGGCATCGACTATTTCATCCTGATCAACATCTTCCTTGCCTTCTTCAACCTGTTGCCGATTCCGCCCTTCGACGGATCGCATATTGTCGAAGGGCTTTTGCCGCCGCGCTGGGCGCGCGCGTATGAAAAGCTGCGGCCGGCGGGGATGCTGCTGTTGGTGGGCGTGATCGCGCTCAGCTGGTTCTTTCCCGATCTGGGGGTGATCGAGAATGTCGTCTGGCCGCCGGTCGACTGGCTGCGCGGCCTATTCATCGGGCTTGCCGAAGCGATCGCGTCGTGACGGAGGCCAAGCCCGCGCCGCCTAGCGGCTGGATCATCCTCGACAAGCCGCTGGAGATGGGATCGACGCAGGCGGTCGGCGCGGTAAAGCGCAATCTGCGGCAGGCAGGCTATGCCAAGGCAAAGGTCGGCCATGGCGGCACGCTGGACCCGCTGGCGACAGGCGTATTGCCCATCGCGATCGGCGAGGCGACGAAGCTGGCGGGCCGCATGCTGGATGCGACCAAGACCTATGAATTCACGATCCAGTTCGGCACGGAAACCGATACGCTGGATGCGGAAGGTGCGGTGGTGTCCACGAGCGACCGTCGTCCACCGGCGGCGGCACTGCTGGCGATCTGCGATGCCTTTACCGGAGAGATCGATCAGGTGCCGCCGAAATACTCCGCGCTGAAGATCGACGGCCGCCGAGCCTACGACCTCGCCCGCGCTGGCGAGGAGGTGGAGATGAAGCCCCGCCGCGTGACCATCCACACGCTCGGCCCCGTTGGCGGACAGGGGCAGGGCGCCGAAGTCGACTCGGTCTTCGCGACGACCAGCGGGCGGCCCGACCCCTACGATCCGGGCGCGCCGCTGGAAATGATGGACAGCGTCACGCTGGAAGCCACCGTGTCCAAGGGCACCTATATCCGCAGCCTTGCCCGCGATATCGCACATGCCCTTGGAACTTGCGGACATGTTTCCTATCTAAGGCGTACGCGCGCTGGCCCGTTCGGCCAGGATTCCGCGATTTCGCTGGACAAATTGGACGAAATCGGTCAGGGCGCGCGCCTTGCTGAAATACTTCTGCCGCTGGAGGCAGGGCTGGACGACATCCCGGCCCTCGATCTCCACCCGGATCAGGCAGAAGCGGTCCGACAGGGCCGGCAATTGTCCGGGCTGACCATTCCTGATGGAACTGTCTGGGCGAAATGCGGCGGCAAGCCGATAGCCCTGATGGAGATTTCGGACGGCGTGGCCAGGGTCCTTCGGGGCTTTAATCCGTAATCGATGTCGCGGAGTGAAACTATGTCGGTTACCGCCGAGAAAAAGCAGGAAATCATCAAGGACAACGCCCGTCAGACCACTGACACCGGCAGTCCCGAAGTGCAGGTCGCGATCCTGACCGAGCGTATTCGCAACCTGACCGAGCACTTCAAGGATCACCACAAGGACAATCACTCGCGGCGTGGTCTGCTGGTGATGGTCAACAAGCGCCGTTCGCTTCTCGCCTACCTGAAAAGGACGGATGTAGAGCGTTACAACGCGCTGATCCAGAAGCTCGGCCTGCGTAAGTAAGAGTTTCCAAGGGCGGTCCCGACGGGCCGCCCTTGTCGCATTTGGAGCCTGTCATATCGGCTCCGATTCAAGGGCTGACCCCGCAATTCGGCAGGGTGGCCATGGGGCACGACGAAAAGCCCCGCACCGGACCGGGACGGTATCCCCGGCAGTAGGCCCCGCGCTGCAATACGGCACCGCGGGTTCATAAGGAAAATACATGTTCGACACCAAAACCGTATCGATTGAGTGGGGCGGAAAGACCCTCACCCTCGAAACCGGCCGCATTGCCCGTCAGGCTGATGGCGCCGTGCTGGCCACCTATGGCGAAACCGTGGTGCTTTGCGCCGTGACCGCCGCCAAGAGCGTGAAGGAAGGGCAGGACTTCTTCCCCCTGACCGTTCACTACCAGGAAAAATTCTCCTCGGCCGGCCGCATTCCCGGCGGCTTCTTCAAGCGCGAACGCGGCGCGACCGAGAAGGAAACCCTGACCAGCCGCCTGATCGACCGTCCGATCCGCCCGCTGTTCCCCGAAGGTTTCTACAACGAAATCAACGTCATCTGCCAGGTCCTGTCGTATGACGGCGAGACCGAGGCCGACATGGTCGCGATGATCGCCGCGTCCGCCGCGCTGACCATCTCGGGCGTGCCCTTCATGGGCCCGATCGGCGGCTGCCGCGTCGGCTTCGTCGATGGCGAATACACCCTCAACCCCAAGCAGGACGCCGCTCTTGAAGAGGGCCGTCTGGATCTCGTCGTCGCCGCCACGCAGGAAGCTGTGATGATGGTGGAATCGGAAGCCAAGGAGCTGACCGAGGAAGAGATGCTGGGCGCCGTCATGTTCGCGCATGACGCATGCCGCAAGGTCATCGGTGCCATCATCGATCTGGCCGAGCAGGCTGCCAAGGAGCCCTGGGAGCTGAACGTGGCCGACGACAAGTCCGCCATGAAGGAAGAGCTGCGCGGCCTCGTCGGCGAGGATATTGCCGCTGCCTACAGGCTGACCGACAAGTCGGCCCGTTCGGATGCGCTGAACGACGCGCGTGCGAAGGCCAAGGCGCATTTCGCCGAGGCCGACGGCCAGACGCAGATGACTGCGGGCAAGCTGGTCAAGAAGCTGGAAGCCGACATCGTGCGTACCGCCATCCTCAAGGACGGGCAGCGCATCGACGGACGCAAGCTCGATCAGGTTCGCCCGATCGAGGCGATCGCCGGCTTCCTTCCGCGGACGCACGGTTCGGCGCTGTTCACGCGCGGTGAGACGCAGGCGATCTGCACCACCACGCTGGGCACCAAGGAATCGGAGCAGATGATCGACGGGCTGGAAGGCCTGACCTATTCGAACTTCATGCTGCACTACAACTTTCCGCCCTATTCGGTCGGCGAGGTTGGCCGGTTCGGCGCTCCCGGTCGGCGTGAGATCGGCCACGGCAAGCTGGCATGGCGTGCGCTGCACCCCGTGCTGCCGTCGAAGGAAGATTTCCCCTACACCATCCGCATCCTGTCGGACATCACCGAGTCGAATGGCTCGTCCTCGATGGCGACGGTCTGCGGCGGCTGTCTGTCGATGATGGACGCAGGCGTTCCGATCGAGCGTCCGGTGTCGGGCATCGCGATGGGCCTGATCCTGGAAGGCGACGAGTTCGCCGTGCTGTCGGACATCCTCGGCGACGAGGATCACCTCGGCGACATGGACTTCAAGGTGGCCGGTACGGAAGCGGGCATCACCTCGCTCCAGATGGACATCAAGATCGCCGGCATCACGCAGGAAATCATGTCGAAGGCGCTTGAGCAGGCGAAGGCCGGCCGCGCGCATATCCTTGGCGAGATGACCAAGGCGTTGGGTTCGGCCCGTACCGAACTGTCGGCGCATGCTCCGCGTATCGAGACGATGCAGATCGACAAGTCGAAGATCCGCGACGTCATCGGCACCGGCGGCAAGGTGATCCGCGAGATCGTCGCCGAAACCGGCGCGAAGGTCGACATCGACGACGAGGGCATCATCAAGATCTCGTCCAGCGATGTCGCGCAGATCGAAGCGGCCCGCAAGTGGATCGAAGGCATCGTCGAAGAGGCGGAAGTCGGCAAGATCTACAACGGCAAGGTCGTGAACATCGTCGACTTCGGCGCCTTCGTGAACTTCATGGGCGGCAAGGACGGCCTCGTCCACGTCTCCGAAATGAAGAACGAGCGCGTGGAAAAGCCGACCGACGTCGTGTCGGAAGGCCAGGAAGTGAAGGTCAAGGTGCTTGAGATCGACAACCGCGGCAAGGTCCGCCTGTCGATGCGCGTCGTCGACCAGGAAACCGGCGAAGAGCTGGAGGACACGCGTCCTGCCCGTGAACCGCGCGAGCCTCGCGGTGATCGCGGCGGTGACCGTCGTGGTCCCCGTGGCGGCGGCGATCGCGGTGGACGCGGCGGTGGCGGTCGTGACCGTGGACCGCGCGGTCCGCGCGGCGACCGTGACGGCGGCAGTGGTGAAGGCAAGGAAGGGGGCAACCCCGACCACATGCCCGCGTTCCTGAAGGACGACTGATCTTTCAGCGGATCGTATGACAAAAGGGGCCGCCGGAGCGATCCGGCGGCCTTTTTCGTGAAGAGGAGGATTTGAGATGCTGGCGCGCGAATTACTGGGCACCGCGCAGGTGCCGGGGGGCGAGGAACTGCGGCTCTATTCCCATGGCCGCGATTTCATGATCGTGCTCGACCGCAACGAGCTGATGAGCACGCGCATGCGCGGATCCGAGGAAGCGCTGGCGGTGATGAGCCTCGAACGGCTTGCCAATGCGCGTGCGCCGCATCTGCTGATCGGCGGCTATGGCATGGGCTTTACCCTGCGCGCGGCGCTGAAGACGGCGCCTCCCAAGACGCGGATCACGGTGGTGGAACTGGTGCCCGAGATCATCGAATGGGCAAAAGGTCCGATGGCGGAATTCACCGGAGATACGTTTGACGATCCGCGCTTTACTCTGCGGATGGGGGATGTCGCCGATGTCATCGCCGAGCGGCCCGGACGATACGATGCGATCCTTCTCGACGTCGACAATGGCCCGGACGGTCTGGTGCGGGCCGAAAACGACCGGCTCTATTCAAACGCCGGTCTGGCCGCCGCTCGCCGCGCTTTGACTCCCGAAGGCGTACTGGCGATCTGGTCCGCCGCGCCGGATCAACGCTTTACCAAGCAGCTTGAGCGCGCCCGATTCCATGTCGATGCGGTGGAGGTCAGCGCGCGCTATGACGCGAACGGCAAGGGCAAGGGTCCCAAGCACGTGATCTGGTTCTGCAGGCCATCCTGATAAGCTGCCTGCCGAGGCAATGTCGCTAGCCTACTAGATTGCGGAAAGAAAAAGGCCCGCCGGTACGTTCCGGCGGGCCTTTTCAATTCTCTTAGCTGACGGCTGCGCTGCTTAACGCACGCGCGGACCGCCGAACGGCAGGGGCGGAGGAGGACGGCGGGCACCGCGCGGAAGCTGTGCCTGATAGGCCCGCCCGCAATGCTCGACGCAATAGGGAAAGCCGGGGTTCACGCTCTGCCCGCAGAAATGGAAGTCCGGTTCGCCCGGATGGCCCATGGGCCAGCGGCAAATCCGGTCGTTTAGGTCGAGCAGGCTAGTCTTGCCTTCGATCTCGGGGCTGGGCTTTGCGGGCACCAGGCGGCGCGGCGGAGCGGGCGGAATAGGCGACTGCTGATCGCCGGGGCCCTGCCGCAGGAAGCCGCCAGGGCCGACCGACACGATCCGCGGCTGGTTGCCGCTGGGGGCTGCCGGACGCTGATCGGCCGGAGCCGCCGCAGGGGCCGGGCGCGGCGCGGGGGCAGGCGTCGGCGCCGGACGCGCCGCCTCCGCCGGCTTGGGCGCCGGGGTTTCCGCCTTCTTGGGCGCCGGCTTTGGCTTTGCCTTGGCGGCAGCCTTTTCCTTTACCGGGGACGGGCGCGCCTTCAGGCCAAGGCGATGCGCCTTGCCGATCACCGCGTTACGGCTAACCCCGCCGAGTTCCTCGGCGATCTGGCTGGCGGTCGAGCCGCTTTCCCACATCTTGGTAAGCTTCTCGATCCGTTCGTCGGTCCAGCTCATGCGTTCTCCAAAAAATCCGTTATCTGCGCACGGGCGGTATCGTTCCGTCCGTTTCGGCGCCGATCTTGTTCCGCCGCCTGCGCTTGCCATATCGATAGCCCGCCGTTACGCGAGCAATTAATGAACGACCCCGCACCCGAAACCGCCGCCAACCCCGCTTTTCACCAGTTTGGCCAGCCAGTCATCGGCCGGGTGAACCGGCTGGGGCTGTGGACCCTCTATATTAAGGAAGTCCGCCGTTTCTTCAAGGTCCAGACGCAGACGATCTGGGCTCCCGCGATCACGACACTGTTGTATCTGGTGATATTCTCGGTGGCGCTTGGCCGCGGAGGGCGCGAGGTGCTGGGCGTCAACTTCACCACCTTCGTCGCGCCGGGCCTGATCGTGATGGGCATGATGCAGAATGCCTTTGCCAATGCCAGCTTCTCGCTACTGGGCGGAAAGATACAGGGCACCATCATCGATTATCTGATGCCGCCGCTGTCCAACCTGGAACTGCTGGTGGGGATTGTCGGCGCAGCGGTAACGCGCGGGATCCTAGTTGGCCTTGCGGTGGGCATCGCCGTATGGCTCTATCCGGGTGCGGAGCTTAGCCTTGCGCATCCGGTTGCCATCATCTGGTTCGGCCTGATGGGTGTGATCCTGCTGTCGCTGATGGGCGTGCTCACGTCGATCTGGGCGGAAAAGTTCGATCACAATGCGGCGGTCACCAATTTCATCGTCGCTCCGCTCGCGCTTTTGTCGGGCACTTTCTACGTGATCGACAATCTGTCGCCAGTTTTCCAGACGATCAGCCGGTTCAATCCGTTCTTCTACGTGATCTCGGGCTTCCGCTACGGCTTTCTGGTGGAAAGCGATATCGGCAATAGCGGACATGCCGTGCTGTGGGCAGGCCTTGGGCTGGGCGTGCTGAACATTGCCATGTTCGTCGTGACTTACATGGTCCTGCGCTCGGGCTGGAAACTCAGAAGCTGATTGAGGAGGTGAGGGGACCGATCCCGCTTTATCGCGCGACCAACCTCAATGCCTCAGGCTGCGGTGCAGTGTATAGCGTCCGTCGTCCAGGTCATAGTCTCCGAACACCATGTCGATGGACGGATGTTCGACAGGACCACCAAGGCTGTCCTCGACCAGGTTCTGCTGGCTGACATAGGCGATGTAGCTCGATTCCTCATTCTCTGCGAAGAGATGATAGAATGGCTGTTCGCGGTTCGGGCGCATCGCATTCGGAATGGATTCGTACCATTCCTCGCTATTGGCGAAGACCGGGTCGACGTCGAAGACGACACCCCGGAAATCATGCAACCTGTGGCGCACGACGTCACCGATCCCAAAGCGAGCTTCGGCGATTTTCGGTGCAGAAACCGTGCCTCCCGCCTGTGGTGAAAAGAACGAGGAGCGTGTATCGCGCTCTGGCGCGCCCTCGTGCGGGATGTTGCGAGAACTTCCGGGCATGGGCACAATATAGGCCGCGTACGGTCAAGTCACAAGCGTAACGAGGTGGTTAACCCCGAAACGCTGCATTTGCCCCCTTGGCAAGCGCCGAATCATCGGCTAACCGCCCGGCTTCCTAAACGACCGGCAGGGATATTTCCCGGCCTGCAGTCCTCGCGGAGAGGTGGCAGAGAGGTCGAATGCGCCGCACTCGAAATGCGGTGTACGGGCAACCGTACCGTGGGTTCGAATCCCACCCTCTCCGCCACTCATCATCCTTGTTTCACTGCACTTTTCGCTCAGACGGAGAGGCCTTCGGGCTGCCCGAGTGATACAGCAGGTCTATTGAGGAACCCGCCCCGTCCGCGCCGTGGATGCCCTGCAAGGCAATCGTTTTCCCCAAGGGAAGCGCGGCGTTAAAGGCCGATCTTGCGGACGACGAGGTGGCGGTCGAAATCACCCGCAATCGCGGCGATATGGTCGTAGAAGCCGCGCAGCTTGTCGGTTCCGGCATAGAGTTCGGTCATCATGCCGGTCAGCGGCACCGTATCGACGAAGTGGAACGCGAAGCCGTCCTCCATGGTGCCGCGAAAGACGCTAGGATAGCCCGCATCCGACCATTCCTGCGCCGCCTTGTCGGCATCGTCGACGAATATGGCGGCGTGATGGGGGCCGAAACGGCCCGAACCTTCGGGATAGATGTCGTGAAAAGCCGAAGGGCCCGGATTGTTCTGCTGGACGAACTCCACCATCACATCGCCCCACTGGCCATAGGCCGAACTGTGGTCGAGCGTGCCGGGCTTGCCGCGATATATGGCCTCGGCCAGCGGGATGTTTTCCGCGAGAAGATAGGGCCCCGATCCGTGCATGGTATGATGCGACAATGCGGCGGCGTGAGCATCGGGCACGAAGAACGCGATCTGCCGGATGGGAAGGGGCGCTGGGGGACGAACTGGGGCCATCAGCCCGCCGCCGTCTGGTCACGCTGCGCCAGCAGTTCCTCGCGCAGTTTGAACTTCTGGATCTTGGACGTCGACATCGGCCATTCGCGCACGAAATGCACGCTGCGCGGCACCTTGAACCCGGCAAGAAATCCGCGGCAATGGTCGATCAACTCGTCCTCCTCGCAATTCTTTCCGGCAGCAAGCTCGATGAAGGCGACCGGCACTTCGCTATAGCGCGGGTCGGGAATGCCGACGACCTGCGCGAGCTTGACGGCGGGATGGGTCTGCAGATGGCTCTCGATCTCGGCGGCGGCCACGTTTTCGCCGCCGACCTTCAGCATGTCCTTGGTGCGGCCGTGGAACATCACATTGCCGTCCGCGTCCACGCTGCCGATGTCGCCGGTGTAGAACCAGCCGTCACGGATCGCCTCTGCCGTCTTGTCGGGCGCCTTGTAATAGCCTTTGAGCATGTTCGGGCCGCGCAGGACGATCTCGCCCTTCTGGCCCGCGCCGCAATCCTGGCCCGTTTCGGGATCGACGATGCGGATCTCCCATTCCTGCAGCGGTTTGCCGCATCGTCCCGTGCGGATTTCATAGCTGTCGTCGAGGCGGCTGGTCGATACCGTGCCCGCGCCTTCGGTCAGGCCATAGGTACCGACCTGGATGGTATCGGGCATCGCCTTGGCGACGGCCTCCTTGATCCACGCCGGCTGAACCGCGAAGTTCGAATTCATCACCCGCAGGCTGGACAGGTCGGTCTGCTCGAATTTTTCATGCGTGATCAGGTCCTGCATGATGGTGACAAAGCTGGGATAGGCGATGGTGCCCTTTTCGCGGTCCAGCATGTCGAGCGCGACGCCCGCATCGAAATGCGGGACCGTCATATAGGCGCCGCCCCGGTCGAGGATCATCGTCATCGGAAGAATTCCGGCGATGTGATAGATCGGCAGCGGAGACCACACCTTGTCCTCGCTCGTCACCTCATAACGCGTGCCGAGGTTGCGGCTGTTGGCGACCTGTCCGCGGTGGCTGATGAGCGCGCCCTTCGGATTGGCGGTGGTGCCCGAGGTGTAGAGGATCATCGCGACATCTTCGTCCTTTATGGCGTCGATGCGTCGGTCGATTTCCTCGTCCGAAATCGCGCGTCCGGCGGCAAGGATCGTGTCGGGCGAGGTGAGGCCGGATTGGCATGGCGGATCGAGGCAGATGACCTGACGAAGATCGGGCGCATCGGCGAGAGCTAGACTGCCGGAATCCTGCCCCTCTGCCAGATCGGGGAAGGCCGCCTGCAGCCTTTCGGCGAAATCGACATTTTCGGCCACGCGGCCCGTCGTCACCAGCATCACGAGGTCGGCATCGGCCACCAGATAGCGCAATTCGCCCGACTGATAGCGCGCATTGACCGGCACGGCGACGCCGCCCGCCATCATGATGCCGAAAAGAATTTCGAAGAAATCGATGCGTGTGGGCAGCAATATGCCGACATGCTCGCCCGGCTTGACGCCGGCGGCGACGAACCCCTTCGCCCATGCGCGCGCTGCGCGATAGAGTTCGTCATAGCTGCGCCGGTCGTCGGGAAAGACCACGGCATCGCTGGGTCCATATGCCTCGGCCGATGCGCGCAGCATCTTGCTCATGGTATAGTTCGGCTGCCCTTGCGCCATAGTCATCCATCCTCCGTCGGCGCCGAGCGGTTCCGTCCGCATCTGTTGCGCGCATGCCAGAATGATAAGGCCGGGGTACGAGAATGCAAAATAAAAAACAAACTTTCATGTTTGTTTTGATTCGTGCCATGGTGACGGTGCAAAACAAGGCGTCGGATCCGGTTCGCCGGGTCGCACGGCACTAATATTGTGGAGAGAGAAATGGCGCATTCGGAAGGGCAGTTCGCCGGGCGGCTGGCGGTCGTCATGGGCGCGGCGGGTGAAGGCAACATGGCGCAGACCATCGCGCGGCGGCTGTCGTCGGAAGGGGCGACCTGCCTTGTGACCGGGCGGCACCGTGATACGCTGGAAACGCTTGCCAACGACATCGGCGGTCATGCGGCGGTCTGCGACATCACCAGTGAAAGCGATCTGGCCGCGCTGGGCGATCGCGCGCGCGAACTGGGCGGCGTGGACATTGCCGTCAACGCAACCGGATGGGGCCTGATCAAGGGTTTCCTCGACACCACGCGCGAAGAGATCGACCGCATGGTGGCGCTGCAATTCACCGGCGCGTTCCAGTTCTACCAGGCGATGCTGCGCGCGATGAACGACGGCGGATCGCTGATTCAGGTGACCAGCGCGACGGCCACGATCATGCTGGAGGATCACGCCGCCTATATGGGCACCAAGGCAGGGGCGGATCACGTGCTGCGCTGCGTTGCCAACGAATTCGGGCACCGCGGCATCCGCGCCAATTCGATCGCGCCGGGATTCACCGCCACCCCGATGACCGAGCGTGCGGCGCGCAACAAGGCGGTCGTCGACTGCTTTGCAAAGGCCTATCCGCTGGGGCGCGTGGGGACGAGCGAGGACGTCGCGGCGGGTATCGTCTGGCTGGCATCCGACGAATGTTTCATGACGGGCGAGACATTGCATGTCAGCGGCGGGCTGCGCCTGCGCCGAAACCCGACCACGGCCGAGATCGTTGCAGCCGCAAAGGCGGCGCGCGAACAGCGTTCGGCGTGATATAAAAAACATTCCTGCTTGTTTTTTCATCCGGTCGTTGCGATGATCGGGCAAGAGGAAGGAGCGCAAAGGCCATGGAACTCAACCGCGACACGATCGCGCAGGTGCAGGAAGTGATGGAATTCGAACGGTCGCGCAAAACGCCGCCCGACGATTTCCCGGCGCTGCCCGATGTTCCCGGATGCCGCTATACCGATCCCGCATTCCTCGACCTTGAGGAAGAGCGCATGTGGAAGCGGTCGTGGCGCTATGTCGGACACGCCGATCAGGTGCCCGAAAACGGCAGCTGGTTCCTGACGCATGACACCGGATCGCCGATCGTCGTCACGCGCACCATGGATGGCGAGGTCAAGGCGTTCTACAACACCTGCCAGCATCGCGGCGCCCCGCTGGTGACCGAGAAATCGGGCCAGTCGCGCGGCTTTGTCTGCGGCTATCACGGGTGGAGCTATACGCTCGACGGGAAGCTGGTGGCGGTGCGCGACAAGCGCGATTTCGTCGATCTCGACATGTCGTGCCGCTCGCTCGTCGGCGTGCGCTGCGAGATGCTGGGCACGCTGATCTTCCTGAACGAAGATCCCGACGCCCAGCCGCTGAAGGACCATATCGGCCCGATGGCGAAGGAGCTGGAGCAATACGACCTCGACAATCTGTCGCTGGTCGACAGCAAGCGGTATGATGTCGACTGCAACGTCAAGGTGCTGCTCGACGCCTTTCTCGAAGTGTATCACATCTCGTCGATCCATCAGGACACGGTGAACCGGTTCCTCGATCATCGCGGCATGATCGTGACGCTCTGGCCCAATGGCCACAGCCGAATGATGACGCCCAATCGCAGGCCCGACTGGACCGATCCCGGCACGCTGGGCATGCCCAAGATCGAGACGATCACCCCGGTCCCGGCCGAGAACAATGTCAGCTATCACATCTTTCCGAACCTGGTGATGCCGCCGTCGGACAGCGGCATCCCCGTGCTGCAATTCATCCCGCGCGGGCCGCGCAAATGCGAAGTCGTGTCGAGCTGGCTGGCCCCCGACCACGACCCTGACGATCCGCACCCCTTGTGGAAGACGCGGATCGATAACTGGACCCGCATCCTGTACGAGGATCTGCAATATGCGCCGCAGATTCAGGAATCGCTGGAAAGCAGGGGCTTTCGCGGCATGCCGCTGAACTATCAGGAACGCCGCATCTATCACTGGCACGAAGAGCTGGACCGGCGCATCGGCCTGAACCAGGTGCCCGAGAGGGCGCGCGTGCAGCAGGTGCTGAAGGATCAGGTCACGGGCGGCTGATGAAGGGCGATATCCCGGCGCGGCAGGCCGCCGAACGGCGGTCCTACACCGGCCCGCCGCGCAGGCTGGAGCGCGAAGGGCTGTTTATGCTGGAGCAGCAGGGTGACAGCCGCTTCGTCTCGCAGCCCCTGCCAAGCGCGCTGATCCGGCTGTATGGCGGGCAGGTCATGGCGCAGGCGCTTATGGCCGCGCAGCGCACGGTCGAAGACGGCAAGCGGCCGGCAAATTGCCATGCCATGTTCCAGACGCCGGGCGATATCGCGGTCCCAATCAGTTTCGACATCGAACGCGATTCCGACGGGCGTAGCTTTTCCGCGCGGCGGATCGTGGCGCGGCAGGGCGATGCGATCATCCTTGCGATGAACGCTATGTTTCATATCGAGGAACCGGATGCGCCTTCGCATGGGGCCGCCATGCCGCGTGTGCCCGAGCCCGAGACCTTGACGCCGATGGAAGAGGTGCTCCACGCCTCGACCGAACTGGCAAAGCGGCACGAGCCGTTCTGGCTGCGCGACCATATCTTCGACTGGCGCCCGGTGCAGACATTTCGCGTAAACACCCGTCCGCCCGAAGCGGGCGAGCAGCAATTCTGGGTCCGGCTGAAGGAATCGTGGCAGGGGCTGGCGATCGATCATTTTTCGCTGACCGCCTATCTCACCGACCTGCACCTGCTGCATGTCGGGCTTGCCCCGTTGGGCATCGGGTTCGCGTCGGATCATCTGCAGACGGCCTCGCTCGACCATTCGGTGTGGTTCCACCGCGCCGCCTCGCTCGACGACTGGATGCTCTATTCGCTGACAAGCCCCTCGGCCGCGCATTCGGTGGCGCTGGGGACCGGGAACCTGTTCACCCGCGATGGACAGATCGTCGCCAGCACGGCGCAATCGGGCCTGATCCGGCTGCACGACAAGGCGCGTACAGGAAAGCTATGACCGGCACCGACCCCAATCGCCCCACGATCTGTTTCGAGGATCTGGAAGTCGGCGATTTCCGCCAGTCGCGCAGCCGCACGGTCACCCGCGACGAGATCGTCGAGTTCGCGCGGCAGTACGACCCGCAATGGTTCCACTCCGACCCAGAGGCGGCGAAGGATTCGGTCTTCGGCGAGGTGGTCGCCAGCGGCATCCATGTGCTGGCCATGTGGCGGCAGCTGGATCATGAGATCAACAGCGATATCGATTACGTCTGCGGCATCGGCTGGAACGAATTGCGCCTCAACCGCGCGATCAGGGCAGGGGACGTCATTCACGTCACCTCGCGCATAGTGGACCTGATCCCTTCAAAGACGCGCGAAAATCGCGGGACGGCGCTGACCCGCTATGCCGTTGTGCTGGAAGACGGGACCGAGGCGGTGACATTCACCAGTATCAATCTTGTCTATACGCGTAACGGCCGTCACCGCGAACGGCGGTAGCACTGCCGACCGCCGCTATTTGGATGGAACAGGACCCGAAGGCATCAGTTGGGAAGGTAAGTCAAAGAACTAAGATTTACTGGAGAGTACGATGCCAGAAGGCGGATTATTAAGCTCGTTGAGCCTTTTTACACTCATCGGCGTGTTGGTGCTGGCAGGTGTAGCGCTGATCTATTTCATGCGGAAAAGATCGAACCGGCACCCCATGGATACCCCCGAAGGCAAGCGAGCCGAAGAATTGCGCAGCCGGGAAGCCGAAGAGGAACGTCGCGAGGAAGGCCGGTCCGAACTTTAGATCTGGCCACTCGCGCTAGAGTTTGCACCCGACATCCCTGTCAACGCCGCTGGTCGAAGCGGCGGCCCAGCATGGCGCTGGCGATGTTCACCTTCTGGATGTCGATCGCACCGCCCGCGATGCCCCAGCCCCAGCTGTCGCGCAGGCGGCGCTCCATCGGGAAATCCTTGGAATAACCGTACGCACCCATCAGCTGCATCGCATCGCCGCACACCTCGCGCGCGATGGCGTTGGAAAAGCATTTGCCGGAGGAGGATTCGAGGATCGAGGGCAAGCCGTCCTCCGCGTTCGAGGCTGCGCGCCAGATCAGCAGGCGGGCGGCTTCGGTCTTCATGTACATCTCGGCCAGTTTCAGCTGCACCGCCTGGAACTCGGCAATGGGTTTGCCGAACTGGACGCGTTCCTGCACATAGGCTGATACGTCTTCCAGCGCGCCGGATGCCTGCCCCAGCGCCATCGTCGCATTGCCGCAGCGTTCGAGGTCGAAAGCTTCCATCAGCTTCTTGAAGCCGCCCGCGGGTACGATGATATTGTCCGCCGGAACCTCGCAATCGTCGAAATTGAGGTCGGAGGAGGGGATGCCGCGAAAGCCCATCAGCTCTTCATTCGGGCCGAACGACAGGCCGGGCGCGTCCTTTTCGACCAGCACCGCGCCGATGCCCTTGGCGCCCGGATCGTCGGACAGGCGGCAATAGACGACATAGGCATCGGCGTGCCCACCGCCCGAGCACCAGCGCTTGGTGCCGTTGATTACCAGCCTGTCGCCCTTCGCCACGCCCTTGGTCTTGAGGTCGGTGAGCGCGCTGCCTGCGTCGGGTTCGGACATCGAGACGGCAACGATCATCTCGCCGCTGCACACCTTGGGCACGATCCGCTGCTTAAGCGCGTCGGACCCGAAATGCTCGATCGCGCGCACCGGGCCTACCGAGGATTCGAAGATCGGGAAGGCGACGGCGGAGGAAATCTTGGCGAATTCCTCCAGCACCACCAGCGCCTCGATATTGCCGAGTCCGAGGCCGCCCAGATCGCCGCTGACGTTGATGCCAAGGAAGCCCATGTCGGCGTAACGCTTGATCAGCTCGCGCGACGGCGGCGCGTTGTCGCGTTCCAGCTGCGCGGCGATGGCGGGCAGTTCGGCCCGCGCGAAAGTGCGCGCGGCCTGCTGCAGCTCCTGCTGCTCCTCGGTCAGCCTGAAATCCAAGTTCCTGTCCCTCTTGTCAGATGTCGCCGGGCTTTTTGCCGCCCGGTCCGTAGATGTAATCGTCGAGCACCTTGTGGAAGTGCCGGATCCGCAGCTCCTGATCCCCGATCCACAGGCCGGGGAAGGAGTCGGAATGCATCCCCTTCTGCACGGTCGGCAGGTTGAAGGCATCCTGGTCCAGCACCTGCCCGATCGACTTGTCGCCATGCGCGAAGCGGCGGTGCTTCGGGCGTTCGGGCCATTCTTCGCCATCGGGCATAAGTTCCAGCACCCAGATGTCGTAGAGCATCTTGTTGGGGTCGGTCGCATGGGGCCGCTGGCGGAACATCATCACGTCGTCGGCATGGACGTTGAGCGAGACGTTCGGAAAAATCGTGTAGTGATAATCGTCGGTCAGCTGGTCGTCGTTGAGGTCGGAATAATCCTTGCCCTGCTCGGGCCCGTGCTCCCGCTTGAAGCGCTGAACGTCGCGGCGGATGTCGCCGACGCGGCCTTCATATTCGGCTGGGTCCATGCCGGCGGCGCGCATGATGCCGTCGATGGCGGGCGGGATGGCGCTGGGCATCGCGACCCGCGCCGATATGGCGGCGAATGGCACCAGATAGCGGCTGTGCTTGTCATAGACGTCGATCTGCGCGCTGGTGTCGTCGAGATACCATTGCAGCTGCGGATGGATGCCCTGAACGTGATAGACCTCGCTGAAGGCGTCGACGCTGGCCTTCCAGTTGCAGTCCCACTCCACCGTGACGTCGCGCACCCATGCCATGCGCTCCATGTGATAGGGGTCGAGGTGCTGCGGGATCATGCCGAGGAAGTCGCTGAGCGGCTCGACATCGCGGTTGAGCGAGAACCACACGAAGCTGCCCCATTCCTCGCAAGGCAGCGGCGGCAGTGCGGCGCCCTTGGGACAGCCCTGCGGAAACGTGTCCATGTCAGGAATGCGCGTGATCTTGCCCGACCAGTCATAGGTCCAGTGGTGATACATGCACTGGAAATGCTCGGCATTGCCCAGCCCCTCGGGCCGAAGGCGATTGCCGCGGTGCAGGCAGACATTGGGAAAGGCGCGCACCGATCCGTCGGCCTGCCGCACGATGAGGACGGATTCCTTGCCGATCTCGGTGCAGATGTAATCGCCGGGTTCGGGAATGTCGCAGGACCGGCCGCCCAGCAGCCAGACCTTGGTCCAGACATGCTCCCACTCCAGCTTCATGAAATCCTCGCTGGTGTAGCGAGCGGCTGGAATGATGTCATAGCCGAGATCGGGATCCTCGGCCTTTTCGGCAGGGGTGCCGTCCGGCCATTCAGCCGGATCGACCCGTTCTATCTTCTGTTCTCGCTTGACGTCCACTTCCCGCACCTTTCCTTAGAATTGCGTGCGGTTGGTATAGGCGCCGTCGACGACAAGGTTCGACCCGTTGCACCATTCGGCAGCAGGGCTGGCCAGGAACACGATGCAGCGCGCAACTTCCTCGGGCTTGCCCAGGCGGCCCGCCGGATGCTGGCGCAGCTGTGAATTGTAGAATTTTTCCATCGTGCCCTTGATCATGTCCCAGTTGCCGCCCTCGAACTCGATGGGGCCGGGGGACACGACATTGACGCGCACGCCATTGCGGCCATGGTGCAGCGCCAACTGCTTGCCCCAAGTGATGAGCGAGGCCTTCATCGCGTTATAGGCCTGCGGACCGCCCATCGCCTCGCCTGCGGATGTGGTGGAGATGAGGACGATGGAGCCCGAGCCCTGCTCCTCCATGTGCGGCATCACGACCTCCACCGCGCGGACGGGGCCGAGCACGTCGACCTCGAAATTATTGTGCCAGTATTTTTCCGAACCCATGCCGCCGCCGGCCGAGGAGATCGGGATGAGGATGTCGACGCCGTCCAGCTCCTCGATCGCCCATTCCAGCCATGCTTTGTATTCGTCGGCGGATTTCACGTTGACCGGCTTGCCGACGATGCGGGTGCCATATTTGCCAAGCTCGGCAACCGCGTCCTTGACGCTGTCTTCGGAACGGGCCGTCAGCGCGATGTCGCAACCTTCGCGGGCAAGGATCTGCGCGACTTCAAAGCCGATTCCGCGTGCGCCGCCGACGACGATGGCCTTCTTGCCTTGCAATCCAAGGTCCAAGGGTTCTCTCCTCAATTCAATCCGCTTGTTGCCCAAGGGTTAGAATGCGAGGCGTGGCCACGCAAGGAAAAACATGCATGTATGTTTGTTTATTTCGTTGGCAGTGCAGACGCAAACATGCATAGGGCGGCGTACCACGATTTGCCTATTGACAATAAACAAGCATGATTGTTTTCTTTCAGCGATGGCCACGACTATGAACCGAATGGCGGGAACCGCGCGCGCCGATGCAACGCAGACGCAGCAATCGCTGAAAAGCGCGCAAACGCGGGCAAGGCTGGTCGACGCCGTCATTCGCTGCATCGTCAAATATGGTTACAACAAGACCACGACGCCTCGCATCGCGGAAGAGGCGGGCCTGTCGCGCGGCGCGATGCTGCATCATTTCGAGAACGGCACCGCGCTGATCAAGACCACGATCATCGAGCTGCATGAAAAGCGGCTGCGCGCATTTCGCCGCGCGTCGGACAGCGGGCACGATCCGACACATCTGGTGCAGGCCTATTGGCGGCAGGTGCAGAAACCCGGCTTCATCGCGTTTCACGAACTGGCGCTGGCAGCGCGGACCGATCCCGACCTCGCCAAGATCCTGCATCCGTTGCAGGTCGAATTTCGCGAGCGGTTCCACCAGGAAGCGGTCGAGATGTTTCCCGAATGGCGCGCCGATCCCAAGAGTTTCGACCGCGCCATGACCCTGTCACAGGTCGTGATCGAGGGGATGGCCTCGTCGAAGCTGACCGGATCGCTGGACGAGGCGATGATCGAGCCGATGCTGACGATGCTGGAAGACCAGATCCGGACGATGAAGCCGAAAGGCGGATAGCGCGGCCAAACGCCGCCGCGGCGCGGACCCATGCGGCAAGGTCAATCGGCCTGCCCGGTCCCCGCCGGCAGACACAGGAGAGGACGCGAGTTGGCACATCTGCATGAAGCCGGCACCAGGCTGCGGACATGAGCGGCCGGGGGCAAGGTCCCTTGGCGGGGGTTAAGGTCATCGATCTGACCAGCGTGCTGATGGGCCCCTATGCGACGCAGATCTTCGCCGATCTGGGCGCCGACGTCATCAAGGTGGAAAGCGAGCAGGGCGACACGACCCGCGCGCTGCCGCCGGGGCGGGAGCCGGGGCGCGGCGGGATGTTCCTGAACGTCAATCGCGGCAAGCGCAGCATCGTGCTGAACCTGAAACAGGCCGAAGCGCGCGAAGCTCTGCTGACATTGTGCCGGGATGCCGACGTATTCGTCCATTCGATGCGTGCCCGCGCGATCGAGCGGCTGGGCCTGACCTATGACGATGTGCGCGCCGTCAATCCGCGCATCATCTATGCCAGCATGTACGGCTATGGCCGGAACGGACCCTATCGCGACCACCCTGCCTATGACGACATCGTGCAGGCCGCATCGGGCGTGGTCGACCTGCAGGCACGGCTCTCGGGCGGTCAGCCGACCTATCTGGCCAATGTGGTGGCCGACAAGGTCAGCGGGCTGACGGGCACCTATGCCGTCATCGCCGCGCTCTATTCGCGCGAGAAGACGGGCGAGGGGCAGGAGATCGAGATCCCCATGTTCGAGACAATGGTCTCGTTCTGCTCGGTCGAGCATCTGTGCGGATCGGTGTTTCGCCCACCGCTGGGGCCGCCCGAATATGCGCGAGCGGTTTCCGCCTCGCGCCGTCCGTACGAGACGGCTGACGGCTATATCGGGGTGATGATCTACAACGACCGGCACTGGCGAAATTTCTTCGACGCCATCGGCAATCCCGAATGGTCGAAGGACCCGATCTTCGCCACCATGGAAAGCCGGACGCATAATATCACCCGCGTGCTCGACCATGTTGCCGAAACCATGCGTACCCGCGGCACCGACGAATGGGTCGCGCTGCTGCGCGAGGCGCAGATCCCCGCGACCGCGATTGCCAGCCTGCAGGACCTTCTGCATGACGAGCATCTCGAGGCCGTGGGATTCTGGCAGGACCGCGAGACCGATGCGGGGTCGCTGCGCATGCCGGGCATCCCGGTGCACTTTTCGGGCACGCCGGGATCGATCGGCGATCCGGGGCCTGCCCTAGGCGCGGACGGACGGGAGATCCTTGAGGAAGCGGGCTTCGACGCGGCCGCCATCGAACGGCTGGTTGGCAGTGGCGGCGAGGAAGATCGAACCGCGCAGGCTGCGCGCAGCGGAGGTGTCCGATGACCGGGCCGGAACAGCAGTGGCGCGAGGCGCTGTCCGAAGGACGCCTTGTGTTCCAGCGTTCCCGTGCCAGCGGGACAGTGTTCTTTCCGCCGCGCATTACCGAACCCGGCACGGGCGATGGTGATTGGGAATGGGTCGAAGCGCCGTCGCCGGCGACGGTCTATTCGGTCACAGTGATCCCCTCGCGAGCAGGTCGTGCGACGGCGGTGGCGCTGGTGGATTTCGACGGCGGCGGCCGGATGATGGGCAATGTCGTCGGCATCGATGCCGAAAGCGTGGCGATCGGCATGCGGGTCGATGTTTTTGTCGACCGGACGGGTGATGCGCCCCGTGTGCAGTTCGACGCAACGAGGGCGGCGCGTTGACCGCGGGCGCCTTCCCCCGCGCGCAATGTTCGATTGCAGGCGCCGCGACATGGGGCGTCGGCGAAGCGCCGGGCCACAGTGCCATGGAAATCGCGATGCGGTCCGCAATGGGCGCGCTCGACGATGCAGGGCTGTCGGTTGGCGATGTCGACGCGGTGTTCGGCTGCTTGCCGGGCGATCTGTTCGCGGGGCTCAGCTTTGCGGAATATCTCGGGATTTATCCGCGCTTTACCGACAATAACCGCACGGGCGGATCGTCGTTCATCAGCCATCTGATCACCGCCTGCCACGGCATCGCCGCCGGATCGTTCGAGACGGCGCTGATCGCCTATGGATCGAACCAGCGCACCGGTGGCGGTCGGCTGTCCACTCCGGCAGGCTGGAACGAATGGGACGCCATGTCCGACGGGCTGTTTCCCGTATCGGGCTATGCGCTAGCGGCGGCGCGTCACATGCACGAATATGGCACTACGCGCACGCATTTGGCCGAGGTCGCGGTCGCGGCACGCAAATGGGCGGCCGGCAATCCCGAGGCGTTCGTGCGCGATCCGCTGACCATCGAGGATTGTCTGAACGCGCGTACGATCAGCAGCCCGTTGGGGAAATTTGATTGCTGCCTCGTCACCGATGGCGGGGCCGCCATCGTCGTGACCTCGACCGAGCGGGCGCGCGACCTTCGTGCGGCGCCCGTGCCGGTTCTGGGCGCGGCGGCGGCCACCTGGTACAATTCGGTGTCGCAAAGCGGGGATTTGACCACGACGGCCGCGGCTGAATCCGGCCCGCGCGCCTATCGCTGCGCGGGGATCGGGCTCGCCGATGTCGATGTCGTGCAATTATACGATGCGTTCACGATCAACACGATCCTGTTCCTCGAGGATCTGGGCTTTTGTCCCAAGGGCGAGGGCGGCGCCTTTGTCGCGGACGGGGCCATTGCGCCCGGCGGACGGCTGGCGGTCAACACCAATGGGGGCGGCCTCTCCTTCGGGCATCCGGGCATGTACGGCCTGTTTACCCTGATCGAAGGCGTTCGGCAGATCCGGGGCGAGGCCGCCAATCCGCTGGCCGATGTCGATATCGCGCTGGCCCATGCCAATGGCGGCACGCTGTCGAGCCAGGCGACGGCGATTCTAGGATCGCTGGCGACGATCTAGCCAAGAAAAATACATTCCTGCTTGTTTTTTACCTTGCCATCCAGCATCGAGGTTTGACACGATAACCGAACCGGCGCCTTCTTTTCGAGCGTTCGGGGTGGATGCAGGTTGAGAAGGGATCCCATGAACGAACCTCGGATAATCCGGCCCGATCCCAACGATCCCACTCGGCCCAAGCGCGGGCTGCACGAGGACGATCTCGCCAGTTTGCCAACCGTCTTTCGCAGCGATCTGCTGGCCGATCACGTCATACTGATTTCCGGTGGCGGCAGCGGCATGGGCAAGGCGATGGCGTTCCTCGCCGCAAGGCTGGGCGCAACGGTGATCATCTGCGGCCGGACCGAGGAAAAGCTGGAACGCACGCGCGATGCCATTGCGGAAAAAGTCGGTCGCGAGATCCATTTCTACCCGACCAACATCCGCGACCCCGATGCGGTGGAGGCGATGATCGCCGATGCATCCGACCGGTTCGGCGGGATCGACACGCTGGTCAATAATGCGGGCGGCCAGTTCCCGCAGGATGCCATCGATTTCAGCCGCAAGGGCTGGAACGCGGTGATCGACACCAATCTCAACGGCACGTGGTGGATGATGCAGGAGGCCGCGCAGCGCTGGCGCAAGGACGGGCGCAAGGGCCATGTCATCAATATCGTCGCCAATGTCGAACGCGGCATGCCGCAGGCGGCGCACACCTGCGCGGCGCGTGCGGGGGTGATCTATCTGTCCAAGACCGTCGCGACCGAATGGGCACCGCACGGCATACGCGTCAATTGCATTGGCCCCGGCGTGATCGAGACCGAGGGTTTCGCCGTCTATCCCGAGGAAGCGCTGCAGCGTTTCCACAAGGCCAACCCCATGAAAAAGCGTGGCAATGCGTGGGACGTGGCCGAGCAGGTGATGTATCTGGCATCCCCTGCCGCCGATTTCATAAACGGCGATCTGATCATCATCGATGGCGGACAGGCGCAATGGGGGGTCGTCTGGCCCGGCGGCATGCCCGACTATTTCGACGAGGGCGGGGCGGCCTGATACCATGGCAGGCCTGGTCGAGGAGCGTCGCGGAGCCATCTGCATCCTGACGATCGACCGCCCTTCGCGCGCCAATGCGCTGGACGCCGCGACCTCCGCCGCTTTGGACGAGGCAATCACCCGTGCCGAAGCCGATGAGGCCATTGGCGCGGTTCTGCTCTGCGGCGCGGGCGACAGGGCGTTCTGTTCGGGCATGGACATGAAGGAAGCGGCGCAGGCGGGCGTCGGGCAGGGCCTGATCCCCGGCCGCGGGTTCGGCGGCATTACCGAGCGGCAGCGCAGCAAGCCCCTGATAGCGGTGGTGAACGGCGCGGCGGTGGCTGGCGGGTTCGAGATCGTGCTGGCCTGCGACATGGTGTTTGCCGCTCCGCATGCGATTTTCGGCCTGAGCGAAGTGAAGCGGGGGCTGTTCGCCTATGCGGGCGGGATCCAGCGGCTTGCGCGCCAGTTGCCGCGCGCGACCGGGCTGGCGATGATCCTGACGGGTGAACCGCTTTCCGCCGAGCGGATGCACCAGCTGGGTCTGGTGACGCAGATTTTCCCCTCGGACGCGCTGCTGGAGCGCGCGATTGGCACGGTTGAGACCATGCTGAGCCACAGTTGGGACGCGGTCGGACACGCTTTGGCGCTGTACGACGCAAGCCGCGCAATGCCCGAAGACATGGCTCTGCGTTTCGGCAGGCGGTTCGGCGATGCGACGCTGGGATCGTCCGATGGCGGCGAAGGCGTGGCTGCATTTGCCGAAGGGCGCAAAGCGAAATTCCGGCCCGATTAGGGGGCTGACGAATCCATACCGCAATCGCGGCGATCAGACCGCATCGGATATTGAAGGAGAGAGGCATGGGACGCGTAGAAGGCAAGGTGGCGCTGGTAACCGGCGGCGGATCGGGGCTGGGGGCGGAGGCCTGCCGCGTCCTGGCGGCTGAAGGCGCGCTTGTGGTGGTGTCCGACGTCAACGAAAAGGCCGCGCAGGCGCTTGCCGACACGATCGGCGACCGGGCCATGGCGCTGCGCCACGATGTCGCGTCGGAGGATGACTGGATCTCGGTGATGAAATCCATCGAGGACACGCACGGCCGCCTCGACATATTGGTCAATAATGCCGGTGTCGTACTGAACGCCGATGTCGAGGATACCTCGCTCGAGAAATATCGCTGGGTCAATTCGGTGATGAGCGACGGGGTGTTTCTGGGCTGCAAGCACGCGATCCCGCTGATGAACAAGGGCGAGGGCGGTTCCATCGTCAACATGTCCTCGACCGGCGCGCTGCTGGGCTATCCGATCTTCTTCGCCTATTCCGCCGCCAAGGGCGCGGTGCGGGCGCTGACCAAGTCGGTCGCGGTGATGTGCCAGGAAAAGGGCTATGCGATCCGTTGCAATTCGGTCCATCCCGGCGCGATCGAGACGCCGATGGTGCAGACCGCCGAAGGGCGCGAGGCCAAGGATATTCCCGCCGAGGGGATCCTGCCGCCCGGATCGCCGGGGCATCCGCGCGATATCGCGATGATGGTGCTCTATCTGGCGTCCGACGAATCGCGTTTCGTCACCGGGGCCGAGATGGTGGTCGACAATGGCGTGACGATCCGACCGTTCTGAGTTTTGCCTGCCGGCAGAATCTGGGGGAGCCATTCCATCCGGAGTGGCTCCCCTCTTTTTACGCTAATTCTCGCCGCCGCTATTTCTCGCCGTCCATGTAGCGGTCGATTTCCTTGTGGAAGTGGCGCAGCCGGGCTTCCTGCTCGCTCCACAGCGGCCCGCGGAAGCCGCGCGAGCGCGCGCCCGCCTGAACGATGGGCAGTAATTCGGAATCCTGGTCCAGCACCTCGCCAAGGCCCGGAGGCTCGCCGATGCCGGTGCGCACGATTTCGGGGCGCGTCTTGCCCGACAGGTCGGTCTGGGCCAGCCCCATCCATGCGGGCGCGGTGTAACCCGGCGCATCGACATGGCGATAGAGGATCAGCGTGTCATAGGTGAAGCGGTTCGGATCCTGAGCATTGGGCAGGAACCGGTGCAGGACACCGCCTCTGGGTGGCAGCCGATCTGGGCGTTGGGGAACACCGAATAGACGGTCGAATCCGACAATTGCGTATCGCTGAAGCGTTCATAGTTCAGGCCGAGATCGTCCGACCGCTTGCGCTTGGCCAGCTGGACCGCGCGGCGGGTTTCCTGCGCGCTGCCGTCGAAATCCTCGGGGTCGATGCCCGCGTCGGACAGCATCATCTTGATCCCGTCATTGACCGTTTCCTGATCGTCATAGCGCCGGCTGGGCTGCGCGAAGGGGACGAACTGGCGGCTCATGCCATTGGGATAGAGGTCGATCTGGGTGCGGTCGTCCATCAGGCACTGGGTCTGCGGGTGAACGGCATGGAGGTGATAGGTCTCGGCAAAGGCGTCGACGCCGCCCTTCCAGTTCGCGCCCCATTCCGACTGGCGGTGCTGCACGACATACATGTCGTCGATCTGGTAAAGCTCGAGCTGCGCCTTCAGCGGTCCGAGATATTCGTCGAGCGGCATGACGTCGGGGTTCATCGAGATGAACACCAGCCCCGCCGCCGTTTCGCACCGGACCGAGGTCAGGTCGCGGTCATGGCACAGCACTTCGGGCTGGAACGTGTTTTCGTCCGTCACCTCGCTATTCTTGCCGTCGAGGTCGAATTTCCAGCTGTGGAACGGGCAGGTAAAGCCCGACAGCGTGCTGAAATCGGCAAGCACGAGGCGACTGCCGCGGTGCGGGCAGACGTTGTAATGCGCGCGGATCACATCGTCGTCGTCGCGCACGATGATGAAGCTTTCGTCCCCGATATCGAAGCGAAACAGATCGCCGGGTTCGGCGACATCGGCGACCGGGCATGCGATCAGCCAGCTTTTCGCGAAGACCTTGTCCCATTCCTCGCGCGCGAAATCGCGGTCGTGATCGGGGCGGTCGGTGCCGTTGTCGATTTTCGGCGACCGGTTGTTGAACGGGTGGGGCGTTCCGACGTGAATGTCCCACATTTCGGTTTCGAGTTTCATGGCATCCTCCGCGCCGGTCGGTGCCGGCATCTTGCTTGCTCTGTCCGCTCGGCGCACCGGCGCGATGGCCAGTTCGCGTTTCGCCAAGGCGCTTTCACCGGAAGGCGAAACGGCGGATCGACTCCTATAAAAAAGACATGCATGAATGTTTGCAAGTGGATTCGTTCAAGACGAGCGAACGCTTACGATAAAATGCAAACGGGAAAGGAGAGCGCGCCATGAGCCGCAATTTCGGGAATGTGTTCCAGATCGCCTATGTCGTGGACGAGATAGAAAAGCACATCGATTATTGGACGCAGGTCATGGGCGTGGGGCCGTTCTTTCACTTTCCCGTGCCGCTGCCGTTCGAATGGCTGCGGGCGAACGGAACGGATCTTGCGGTCGATGCGCCGGTCTTCAAGGCGGTGGCCGTGGCATACAGCGGCGACACGATGATCGAGCTGATCGAACCGGGTTCCGCCCCGTCGACCTATCGCGATTTCCTGGAATCGGGGAAGAGCGGCGTCCATCACCTGGGCACCTTTACCGACCGGCTGGAGGAAGAACTGGCCGCCGCGCAAAAGGCCGGGATGAAGGTGGTGCTGGAAGGCGAGCTGCCGTTCTCGCGCTTTGCCTATCTTGAGCCTGCCGACGCGAAGCCGGGCACGATCATCGAGATGATCGACGCGCGCCCGGCGATGCTGGAAACGCTGGAGAAGATCAAGCAGGCGGCGCGCGACTGGGACGGAAAGACCCGCACGGCAGAGATGTAGGGCGCGCCAGCATGTAAGCAGGGGATCGGCGGGGCGCGAACCGGTCAGTTCGCGCCCACGCTGGTCGATGCCTTGCCGCCCGTCCGCAGCACGGCGGCCTGGTCGCGGATATACTGGCGCAGCGCCTTGAGGTCGCTGTCCGACAACTCGCCGAATTTGGGCATGCCCATCGGGATCAGCGCGCCTTCGCCGACGACGCTGTGGAACGCATCGGCGGATGCGACGATGCCCGATGTGCGCAGATCGGGCGCGGTGCCGCCCGCGATCGCGCCGCCGCCATGGCACACCCCGCAGCGGGAGGCGAAGATTTCCGAGCCGCGTGCCGACAGCGCGGCGTTCGGCGCGTAATCCGGATCGTTGAACGCCACTGCCTTGTACGGCACCTTGGCAGGCAGCGTGCCGTTCGCGCCCAGTCTGAAGGTCAGCACCCGGCGCGCCTGCGTGCGGTAGTCGATGCCGAACTGCGCGGTCATCGGTCCGAACAGGCCGGGGCTGGTGCCCATGCCTGCGATCACGGTGACATATTGCTCGCCGTCGACGGTATAGGTGATGGGCGGGGCGATGACGGGGGCCTTGGCGTCGAAGGTCCACAGCACCTTGCCGCTTTTCGCATCATAGGCGGTGAAATCGTCGTTTACCCGGCCCTGGAACACCAGCCCGCCTGCGGTCGCCATCGCGCCGCCGCTGAACGGCACATCCATGGGGATGCGCCATGCGACCTTTTGCGCGACCGGGTCATAGGCGGTGAGGTAGCCGGTGTTCGTCGCGCCCTCGGGTATCGACACCGCATAGCCGACCCCGCTGGTCAGCCCCATGCGCCCGGCCCATTCGAAATTGTCCTTCGTCACGCCCGCGTCGTCATAGGTGACCTCCAGATCGAGCGTGGGGATATAGGCGAGGCCGCTTTGCGGGCTGTAGGCCATCGGCAGCCAGCTATGCGCGCCGACGGGGGTGGGCTGAAAGGTGACGGGGCCGTCCTCGTAGCGGACATTGTCGATCTCGATCGGGCGGCCGGTTTCCTTGTCGATGCCCTTGGCCCATGTGACGGTGACGAAAGGCTCGGCGCTGATGAGTTTGCCGTTGGTGCGGTCGATGACGTAGTAGAAGCCGTTCTTGGGCGCGGTCATCACCACCTTGCGCGGCTTGCCGTCGATGGTCAGCTCGGCCAGCTCCATGTCCATGCTGGCGTTGAAGTCCCAGCTTTCGCCCGGATTGATCTGGTAGTGCCAGCGATATTCGCCGGTCTTGGCATCCAGCGCCACGATTGAGCACAGGAACAGATTGTCGCCCTTGCCCTCGCTACGGATCTTGCGGTTCCACGGCGCGCCATTGCCGGTGCCCAGCAGGACAAGGTCCTGTTCGGCGTCATAGGTCATGGCGTTCCAGACATTGCCGCCGCCGCCGTATTTCCACCATTCGCCCGACCATGTCTCGGCGGCCATCTCCATGGCCTTGCTCTCGAACCCGTCGGCGGGGTTGCCGGGGACGGTGTGAAAGCGCCACAGCTGCTCGCCCGTCTCGGCGTCATAGGTGGTGACATAGCCGCGGATCGGGCCGCTGTCGGCGCCGCCGTGGCCGATGATGACCTTGCCGTCGAACACGCGCGGCGGGCCTGAGATGAAGCGCGGTTCGTCTTCGGCAAAGGTGCGTTTCGACCAGACGGGCTGGCCGGTTTTCGCGTCGATGGCGATCAGGCGGCCGTCCTGCGTGCCGATATAGACCTTGCCGTTCCACCACGCGATGCCGCGGCTCCCCCAGCCCTGCCGCAGCTTGTCGCCCGCGGCTTCGGGCGCCTTGGGGTCATAGGTCCACAGCAGCTTTCCGGCCTTGGCATCGACCGCGTTGGCGACGCTGTAGCCCGAGGCGAAATAGATCACCCCATCGACCGCCACCGGCCCCGTCGCCGGATTGCCCGGCGGCAGGTCGAGCGACCATGCGAGCCCCAGCGAGCCGATGTTCCCGGTGTCGATCTGGTCCAGCGGGCTGAAATGTTGTTCGCCATAGGTGCGGCCGAACGCGGGCCAGTCCGCGCCGTCGCTGGCATCGGTCAGGATCGCGTTTGACCGGCTGTAGGCGCTGTCGTCGGTGTCTCCGGAAGCCCCTCCGCAAGCGGTCAGCGGTACGGCCAGCGCGGCGAGCAGGAGGGCGCGGAGGGGAAGGGGGGTGGAGGGCATCGGAGTGAATCTCTTGGCGTAAATACGGGAAGAGGCAGCCGCGCAGGGTGCGGCTGCCTCTCCGATCAAGCGGACTTAGCGGAACAAATCCTGTCCGAACTTGGCACCCACTTCGAGGCCGAAGTAGCGCGGCGCGCCGTACTGGGCGTTGACCCACAGCCCGGCCACGTTCTGGATACCGACGCGGTAGCGCTCGTCGGTCAGGTTCCGGCCGATGGCGCGGATGTAGTACCTGTCGTCGATCTCGCCCAAGGTGATCGATGCGTTCACCAGCGTGCGCGCATCGAGAAAGGTGTTGCCCAGCGGATCGTCGATCGCCTGCGTGTTCAGGTTGCGATCGGTATAGGCGACATTGCCGTTCAGCGTCAGCGAATGGTCGGCACCCAGCGGCAGTTCGTAATTGCCGTCGATGGTCCACTGCCATTCGGGCGCGCGGTCCAGCGGGGCGGTCGACAGGTCATAGCCGGCGTTGGGCGCGTCATATTCCTTGTACTTGCCGTCCTGATAGCCAAGCACGCCGCGCAGGGTGAAGCCTGCGAAGGGATTGGCTGAGGCTTCAAGTTCAAGACCCTTTACTTCGGCGCTGGCGGCATTGACGAACAGTGTGACCTGGTTGGGCTGGCCGTTCACCTCGATCGGCACGTTCAGCTGCTTTTGCAGATCGTCGTACTTCACGTAGAAGCCGGTCAGGTTGAAGCGCAGGCGGTTGTTGAGGAATTCGGACTTGATGCCCGCCTCGAAGCTGTCGGCCAGTTCCGGATCGGTCGCCTGCGCGGCTTCGCGGAAGGCGTCGAGGTCGGTGCCGAAGGCTGCGAAGCCGCCGATCTGGTCATTGAACCCGCCGCCCTTGTAGCCATGCGAATAGGTGCCATAGACGAACAGGTCGGGCGTCGCCTGCCAGCCAAGGCTGGCGCGATAGGTCGGTTCTTCCCAGCTGTCCTCCACCGTGATGACATTGGCGGGATAGTCATAGACGCTGGCATCCAGCGCTGTGTCGAGCGGGATCGACAGGTCGAAGCCGCCTTCCAGCTCGGCCGCGAAGGCCTGCTGGCGTCCGCGCCATGTCTTGTCGTCCCAGCTGTACCGGCCGCCGACCGTCAGCGAGAGTTCGGGCGTGATTTCGAACGTGCCTTCGGTGAACAGCGCCTTGGACGTCGCCTTTTGCGCGTTGCACAGCACATAGGGCGTGGAGTTCCAGTCGCCGAACGGCAGCGGGCCGCCGGTCAGGTCGAGGAAGCCTAGGATCTGCGACACGCAGAAGTCGATCTTGTCGCGCTGATAGAACCCGCCCGCGATGAAGTTGAACGGCCCGTCGAAGTCGCTCGCATAGCGCAGTTCCTGCTGAAACGTCTTGCGGTCGTCGTCGCGCGATGCGTCGAAGAAGGACAGCCGTTCGCCATCGGGCGCAACCGCGGTCGCACCGGCGTAGGAGTTGGGGATCTGCGAACGCTGCGAGCGGTAGCCGGTCACCGAGGTGATGACGCCCGAACCGATATCCCAGTCGATATTGCCGTAGTACCCGTCGACCGAGATGCGCTGGCCAGCTTCCAGATTGACGCTGGGGAGCGTCCGGCCCGTATAGGCCGCGCGGTCGAGCGGATCGATGTTCTCCGCATTGGGATCGGTCAGGCCGAGCAGGTCGGTCAGCAGCGGGGTATCGCCCTCGTACAGATAGTTGACGTTGACCGAGGGGACGACGTCGGACCGGTCGCGCAGCCATTCGTACTGGAACAGGGCCGAGATATTGTCGGTCGGCTCGACCAGCAGCTTGGCGCGGGCCTGCCAGACGTCCTTTCCGCCCAGCTTTTCGCCGTTCAGGCAGCCCTGCTGTCCATTGAACTTGCTGGGGACGAAGGCCGTGACCGGGCCATAGCAATGGTCGTTGCGGTAATAGCCGTCCGACGTTTCGGACCCCATGACAAGGCGCAGGGCCGCGATGGAGCCGAGCGGGACATTGACCGCGCCCTGCAGGCGGGTCGTGCCGAACTCGCCGAATTCGGCGCGGCCCTCGACCCCGATGTAGTTCATGATCGGGCGCTTGGTCCTGACGGTGACCACGCCGCCGGTGGTGTTCTTGCCGAACAATGTGCCTTGCGGGCCGCGCAGAACCTCGACCTGTTCGATGTCGAACGTGTCGAGCAGCTGCGTCTGGACCGAGGGCACCACGAAATCGTCGACCAGCACCGCGACCGGCGGTTCGAAATAGACGATGATCGAGGTCTGGCCCACGCCGCGCATGGCGAACGAGGCCGCGTTGAAATTGGCGATGGTCGCCGCCGAAAAGTTCGGCACGAAGGCCGCAAGGTCGCCGATGTCGCGCGGCGAGGATTGCTGGATCAGCGCGCTGTCGACGGCGGACACCGCGATCGGCGTCGTCTGCAGGTCCGAGCTGCGGCGGGTGGCGGTGACGACGATTTCGTTAAGACCGGTGCGTCCGCCGTCAGCGGTATCGTCCGGAGGATTGACGACGGTGGCGGGACCGGCAGGCTCTTCCTGATCGGGCGCGGGATCCGCCATGTCCTGCGCAAAGCGGACGGCAATGACGCGATGGCAAGGGCGGACAGGGCGCATTGCACGCCGAGCATGTATTTCATTGTTCCTCTCTCCCCATTTCCATCCCTCTGGCGGGGATGGCAACGACACCCTCATCGGGCAGAAACAGACATTCATGCATGTTTGTATTTATTGCAAGCCCCTTGTGGCAGCTGTCGTCAAATAGCGTTCGGGGTGTTGCCGGGGCTGCTTTTGATGCGCCCGAACAAGCGAAACGCCCTTTCCAAAAGCAATCATGTATGTTTTTTATATCGAAACAGGCGGTTCACCGCCGACAGACGGAGAGAGATTCCATGGCCTATAGTTTCCTGTCGCGCTTTCGCATCAAGGAGGGGGCCGAGGATCGTTTCATCGCCGCCGCCCGCAAGATGGAGCAGCAGGCGCCGGAAGAGCCCGGCGTGCTGCATTTCCAGTTCTTCCGGCTGGAGCAGCCGCAGATGTTCGCGGTGCTGGAATCCTTCGTCGACGCCGATGCCGACAAGGCGCACATGGAATATGAGCAGAACAAGCCGCTGATCGCCGAGATGATCGAATGCATGGACGGCAGTTACGAGCGCGAGATGCTGCTGGACCTTGAGGCGGCGCGATGAGCGGGAAGAGCTTTATCGCGCAATTGCGCGCCAAGCCCGGTCGCCGCGAGGAGCTGATCGCCTTGCAGGGCGAGATGAAGTCGCTGGCCTTCGAACACGAGCCGGGTGTGGTCGTGTACGAACTGTTCCAGTCGGAGGACGATCCGGACCTGTTCCAGGTGGTCGCGACGTTCAAGGACGATGCGGCGTTCGATACGCATATGTCGATCGACTTCCACGACCGGCTGGTGCCGCCGATCCTGGAGTGCGTGGACGGCGAAATGGAGATCGCATTCTACCGCTCGGTCTGACCGGCGGACTCTCCCGTTCGCGCGGTGATTTGCCAAGCTGCGTGATCGGGGATAGCCTGCGCCCGGACAGCGCCGGAATCCGGGGGCGGTGCTGACAGGCGTGGGTCGCGGCCGATGTGCTGCCTCGGGGACCGGGAGTCCTTCGATGACGAGTCCTTCGATAACAGGGCCCGCTCTTGCGGCTGCCCCCGCTGCGCCCGTTCCTGACTCTCCGTTATCCGCCTCACCCGTTTCCGGGGCCGACCGCATAGGCTCGCTCGACGTTCTGCGCGGGATCGCGGTTTTCGGCATATTGCTGATGAACATCTCGGCATTCGGCCTTGTCTGGCAGGCCTATGGCAATCCGTTCGCCGCCGGCGGCAGCACCGGGGTCAACCTGCTGCTGTTCGAGATCATGAATGTCGGTTTCGAAGGGACGATGCGCGGCATCTTTTCCATGCTGTTCGGAGCCGGGATCGTGCTGATGACCGTCAGGATGGAGCGGGCGGGCGTGGGCATGGCCGCTGCCGACATCTATTTCCGGCGCATGGCTTGGCTTGGCCTGTTCGGGCTGATCCACTGGACGCTGCTGCTGTGGCCGGGCGAGATCCTGTTCGCCTATGCGATCTGCGGCTTTGCGCTGTTCGTCGTGCGCAAGGTTCCGGCGCGCTGGCAACTGGCCATCGGCATCGCGCTGCTGGCGGTGGCGGCGGTGAAGATGGAGCTTGGCTATCGCGGGACGCTGGAGGATGCCGGTAATGCCGCGCAGGCGCAGGCCGTGCTTGCCCAAGGGGGCACGCTAAACGAGGGGCAGCGCGAGACCCTCGACGCATGGAACGAGACGCTGTCCGAATATGTGCCGACCGCCGAGACCGATGCGATGTTCACCGAATGGCATAGCGGATCCTATGTCAGTTCCGTCCTGCAGCAATTGCCGTTCAGTTTCGAATTCCAGTGGGTGCGCGCGCCCTTCTGGCTGGCCTTCGACATGGTGCCCTTCATGCTGATCGGCATGGCGCTGCTGAAATGGGATGTGCTCACCGCGCGGCGCAGCACTGGCTTTTATGCGGGGATGGCGGCGGCGGGCTATGCCGTGGGCATACCGCTCGGGCTTTACGAACTGGGCCTGCTGCAGGCGGGCGACTATGGCCCGGTCGCGTCGGCGGCGGCGGGGCGGACCTATCAGTTCAGCCGGCTGGCGATGGTGCTGGGCCATCTGGGGCTGGTGCTCTGCGTGGTGAGGCTGGGGCTGTTCGCCATGCTACAGCGCGGTTTCGCGGCGGCGGGGCAGATGGCGCTGACCAATTACATGACGCAGACCCTGATCTGCATCACGCTGTTCTATGGCTTCGGTTTTGGTCTTTATGGGCGGTTCGACCGGTCCCAGCTCTATCTGATCGTGGCGACCATCGCCGCGGTGCAGATGATCTGGAGCCTGGCGTGGCTGCACCATTTCCGGTTTGGCCCGCTGGAATGGCTGTGGCGGACGCTGACCTACTGGAAATGGCAGCCGATGGCGCGTGCCGTGCCGGTCCATGCGGCGGCGCCGGGACATGCCTGATCGGACAGCTTGACAGCTGTTTTGCCGATGTCGCTGCCCAAGCATATGAATATTAGCCGAAACGGCGCTTTTGCTATCGGTCAGGCCCGGTTATGCAGGCCCGATGATTTGTCGTACTTTTTCGCTTCTGTGGCTGATCGTCCTTGTGGTCACGGGCGGATGTTCCGATCAGCAGGAGGATCGCACGCCCGATCCGGTGCCCGTCGTGGCAGAGCCGCTGCAGTTCCGCCCGCTGCAGGTCGCGACCGAGATGATCGGCACCGCAAGGGCGTCCACCAGCGCCGAGCTTTATCCTGAGACTTCGGGCCGCGTCACGCGGGTGCTGTTCACCGCGGGGGATTACGTGCGCAAGGGCCAGCCTTTGGTCGAACTCGATTCGCGGCGCGAACGGCTGGCTGTCGAGGCGGCGCAGGTGCAATTGCGCGAGGCGGACCAGCTGCTGGGCCGCTATCGCCGGATCGAGGATACGGGCGCCATTTCCGAAAGCCAGATCGAGGCAGGGGAAACCGCGCTCGCCTCGGCCCAGGTCGAATTGCAGCAGGCACGCACCGAACTGGCCGACCGGACGATCAGGGCGCCGTTTTCGGGCCATATCGGCCTGACCGAGATCGACCCCGGCGACCGCGTGAACGATTCGACGCCCATCGCGCAGATCGACAAGCGCAGCACCCTGTTCGTCGATTTCAACGCTCCCGAAACCGTGTTCAGCGCACTGCGTCCCGGCGAGACGGTGACCATCGCGCCCTTTGCGCAGGACGACCGCACGATCGAGGCGCGGATCGTCGCGACCGACAGCCGGGTGTCGCAGGACAGCCGCGATTTCATTGTGCGCGCCTCTGTTCCCAATCGCGACGACCGGCTGCGACCGGGTATGAGCTTTCGCGTCACCGTCGACCGCCGCGGCGATCCGCGCCCTGCCGTGCCCGAGGAAGCCATCGTCTGGGGCGGCGAGGGATCGCATCTGTTCGTGGTGCGCGAGGGCAAGGCGAAGCAGGTGCCCGTTACCATCACCGCGCGGCGCGAGGGGCAGGTGTTCGTCGACGGCGCCCTGTCGCGCGGCGACCGCGTGATCGTCGAGGGCGTGCAGAAGGTGCGCGACGGACAGGCGATCAGGCTGGTCGTTCCCAAGGCGCCGCCCCCGGGCAAGGCGCGGCTGCAGCCTGCGGAAGAAGGCGCTGGCGGAAGCGGCGATGAAGGATAGGTCCGATCTTCCCATGCTGGCGGTCAAGCGGCCGCTGCTGGTGGGTGTGCTCAACCTGCTGATCCTGCTGGCGGGGCTGGCGGCAATCTTTGGCGTGGAAGTGCGCGAACTGCCCAATGTGGACCGGCCCGTGGTGTCGGTGTCGGCGGTGCTGCCCGGCGGATCGCCCGAGACCATGGACGCGGAAGTCACCAGCATCCTTGAGGACGCGGTGGCCCGAGTGACCGGGGTGCGGCAGATCCGCTCTTCCAGCGAGGAGAACAACACGCGCGTCCGGGCCGAGTTCAATCCCGGCGTCGACCTCGACACGGCGGCATCCGACGTGCGCGAGGCGGTGAGCCGCGTCACCCGCGACCTTCCCGACCGGGTCGAGCAGGTCAATATCACCAAGGCCGACGCCGACGCGTGGCCGATCATGCGGCTGGTGGTGCAAAGCGACACGCTGGGCGAGGCGGAGCTGACTCGCGTGGTCGAGAACGACATCGTCCCCGAATTGCTGACCGCCGAGGGCGTCGCCAGTATCGATCTGTTCGGCGAGCGCGCGCTGCAGATGCGCGTGTCGATCGATCCGGCGCGGCTCAACCGATTCGGCCTGACGATCACCGATGTCGCCGATGCGCTGCGCCGCGCGCCCTATGACGTGCCGGTCGGGTCGTTCCGTTCGAATGCGCAGGAACTGGTGGTGCGCGCCGAGGCCAGCGCCACCGATCCGCAGCTGATGCGCGACCTGATCATCAGCGGCAATACGCGGCTGGGCGATGTCGCCGATGTCGATTTCGCGCCCGCCGATGCGAATAATTTCGTGCGGCTGGACGGCAGGTCGGTGATCGGCATGGGCGTGGTCAGGCAGGCCAGTTCCAACACGATCGAGATTTCCGACGCCATCCGCAGCGCGGTTGAGAGGGTCAACCAGCGTTTTGACAATGTGCGGGTGGAGGTCATTTCCGACGACGCCGAATTCATCCGCATCTCGGTCGAGGAAGTGCTGATCACGCTGGGCTTCACGGTGATGGTGGTGATCGGCACGATGCTGATCTTCTTTCGCGCGTGGCGGCCAACGATCATTCCCAGCACCACCATACCGATTGCCTTGGTCGGGGTGATCGCGGGCATCTGGATCATGGGTTTCTCGATCAACCTGCTGACGCTGCTGGCGCTGGTGCTTGCCACCGGGCTGATCGTCGACGACGCCATCGTGGTGCTGGAAAACACGCAGAGGCTGCAGAACAAGGGGCTGGGGCGGCGCGCGGCGGCGGTGGTGGGCACGCGGCAGGTGTTCTTTGCCGTGGTCGCCACGACGGCGGTGCTGGTGTCGGTGTTCGTGCCGATCAGCTTCCTGCCGTCCGAAACGGGGCGGCTGTTCCGCGAATTCGGTTTCGTGCTGTCGGTCGCGGTGCTGATCTCGTCCTTCATCGCGCTGTCGCTGGTGCCCGCGCTGGCGGCGCGGATCGACCTGACCAATGGCGCGGCGGAAAACGACCGGCTGACGCGTTGGGGCGGGCACGCGCGCGACCGCTATATGAAAATGCTCAACTGGTGCCTCGACCGGGGGAAGCTGGTCGTGCTCGCCGCGGTGCTGGTCGCGGGGCTGACCGGCCTGCTCTACACCCAGATCGACAACGAACTTGTGCCGGACGAGGATCGCGGCGTGATCGAGGTGGACGCCACCGGCCCGGACGGCGTGGGGCTTGCCTTCATGGACCGCGAACTGGACGAGATCGAGCGCATCCTGCAGCCCTATCTCGACAGCGGAGAGATCGAGAGCACCTTCTCGGTCGTGGGCCAGTGGGACCCGAACCGCGTGCGCGTGACGGCAGAGCTGGCGCCGTGGGGCGAACGCGACCGCAGCCAGAGCGAGATCGTCGAGGAGCTGAACCCGCCGCTGCAGGAAATCCCCGGATCGCGGACCAATGCGCGCGGACGCGGCACGCTCAGCTTTGGCGGCGGGGGCGAGGGGCTGGAGGTCGCGCTGACGGGCGGCGAGTACGACAATATCTACCGGTCCGCGCTGGCCCTGTCCGAAGCCATCGACACGCGGTCGGACATATTGTCCAACCCCGACATCTCGTACCAGCCGACCCAGCCGCAATTGTCGCTGCGGATCGATCGGCAGCGCGCGTCGGACCTTGGCATCGATCTCGACGATCTGTCGCAGACGTTGAGCGCGATGGTGGGGGGCGAGGAGATCGCCGACCTCAACGTGGGCGATCAGGCGGTGCCGATCTTCCTGACGTCGCGCGCGGTGTCGATCACCAATCCGACCGACCTGTCGAACCTGTATGTCCGCACGCAGGATGGCGGCATGGTGCCGCTCTCGCTGGTTACCGAGGTGGTGGAGCAGGGCGTCGCCGCGCAGCTCGATCGCACCGAACAGCGCCGCGCGATCGAGGTGGATGCCGATATCGCGCAGGGCGTGTCGCTGCGCGATGCGATCACCGAAATGGAACGCCTTGCCGACGAGACGGTGGCAGAGGACATCGACATGCTGCTGCAGGGCGATGCCGAAAGCCTGAACGAGACGTCGAGCGACGTGCTGGTCACCTATCTGTTCGCGCTGGTGATCGTGTTCCTCGTCCTCGTCGCCCAGTTCGAGAGCCTGACGAGCGCGCTGGTGGTGCTGCTGACCGTGCCCTTCGCGCTGGCCGCCGCGATCCTTGCGCTGTTCCTGTCGGGCGTGTCGCTCAACATCTATTCGCAGATCGGGCTGGTGATGCTGATCGGGCTGATGGCGAAGAACGGCATCCTCGTGGTCGAATTCGCGGATCAGCTGCGCCACGAGGGCCGCGACCTGCGCGAGGCGATCGAGGAAGCGGCCGCCATCCGCCTGCGCCCGATTGCTATGACGCTGATCTCGACCGTCATCGGCGCGGTGCCCCTGATCCTTGCGGGCGGAGCGGGGGCAGAGGCGCGCCAGTCGATCGGCTGGGTGATCTTCGGCGGGCTGGGCATCGCGGGGGTCTTCACCCTGTTCCTGACGCCGGTGATCTATCTGGGCATCGCCCGCTTCGGAAAGCCGCGTTCGGTCGACCTCGCGCGTCTCAACGAGGAAATAGACCAGATCGACGAAGACATGACGATGGCGCCCGCATGACGTCCCGACCGATTCGCCGTTTCCTGCCTGTGATGCTGGCCGCCAGCACGCTTGCGGCCTGCGCGACCGTTCCCGAGATCGAGCCGCAGACCGCGGTCGATGCGCCGCCGGCCTATAGCGCGGCGCTGCCCGAGGCGGGGCTGGCCGACGACTGGTGGGAGGGTTTCGGCGACCCCGTGCTGGATGCGCTGGTAGAGCGCGGGCTTGCCGCCAATCTCGACATCACCGCGGCGCGCGACCGGGTCCGCGCAGCAGAGGCGCTGCTGCGGGCCGAACGATCCGACCTTCTGCCCCGCGTGGATGGTGCGGCCGATGTCGGTGTGACGGCGGGGGAGGGGGACGACGGCAGCTTTGCCAGCGCGGGTCTGTTCGTCCTGTTCGATCCCGATCTCAGCGGTAGATTGAGCGCCGAGATACGCGCCGCCGCCGCCCGCTATGCCCAGGCGGATTATATTCGCGCCGACACCCGCCGGATCGTCGCCGCGGCCATCGCCAGCCAATATGTCGAATATCGCCGCACCGGCGCGCAGCTGGAACTGCTGCAGGAATCGACCGCGCTGCAGGAACAGACGCTGGATGTCGTGACCCTGCGGTACGAGGCGGGGCTGGCCGCCAATCTCGACGTGCGGCGCGCGGCTGCCGACCTTGCGCAGACGCAGGCGCGGCGCGGCTTGCTGGAGATCGACCGGGCCGAGGCGGCCCATGCGCTGGCGTTGCTGCTGGCCGAGGCGCCGGGCACTTTCTTGCCGGAGGGCGAGAGCGGGATCGGCTCGATCCCCTCCTATGCCGAGGGGCCCGCGCTGGGCCAGCCCGCCGATCTTCTGCGCCGCCGCACCGACATTCTCGCGGCCGAGGCGCGTCTGCAAGAGGCTGCCGCGGCGGTGGGCATAGAGCAGGCCGATCTGCGCCCGTCGCTCACCGTGCCTGCGTCCATCGTGCTGGGCGGCGGGGGGATCGACGATCTGTTCGGCGAATTCCTTGCCAGCGTCGGGGCCGCGCTCGACCTGCCGATCTTCGACGGAGGGCGGCGGCATGCCGAGGTGGAGGCCGCTGAAGCCGAGCTGGATGCGCGCTATGCCGAATATCGCCTGACGTTCCTGGATGCATTGGGCGAGACCGAGAATGCGCTGGTCGCCATCGGGGCGTTTCGCCAGCGGGCGATCGCCTTGTCCGAGGCCATCGAGCAGAGCGAGGCCGCGCTGGAGCAATCGAATGCGCTTTACCGCGAAGGGCTTGCCTCGCTGTTCGACGTGCTGGATGCGCAGAGGCAGCTGATTTCCAGCCGGGAATCGCTGCTCGACAATCTGGCCGCCTTGTCGAACGCGCATATCGCACTGCATCTGGCTGCGGCCTCGCAGGGTCCGCAACTGGACCAGACGTGACTCGGGTAATCGAGGGAGGTCGCATGATTGGAGTTCGCAGCTTTAGGATCGCGGTGTCGGCCATGGCCGCTGCATTGGCCGCGCCAGTGGCGGCGGGCGCGCAGGAGGCCGTGACCGAACGCGTGATCAAGGCGGAGCATGCGCGGCAGGGCGTGGCGTCCGACGGGCAATCGATCTACGCGGTCGATAATAATGTCATCACCCGCATCTCGCTGGCCGATGGCACGCAGACCGGCGAGTGGAACGGCGATCCCAAGCTGTTTCCGCATCTCAACAGCTGCACCGTGGTGGAAAGCGAACTCGTCTGTGCCTCGTCCAACTATCCGGCAGTGCCGCAGCTTTCGACGGTAGAGATCTATGATCTGGCGTCGCTGAAGCATGTGCGATCGGTGGCGCTGGGCGCGATGCCGGGGTCGCTGACGACGCTCGACCGGCATGACGGCGAGTGGTGGGCGACCTTCGCCAATTACGACGACCGCGGCACGCCAGAGGGGCGGAGCCACCGCGACAGTTTCGTCGCGCAGATGGACGAGCAGTTCCGCATGGTTCGCATGTGGGGCCTGCCCGACACGGTGCTCGAACGGCTTTCCCCCAGCAGCGTATCGGGCGCAAGCTGGAGCGAGGACGGGCTGCTTTATCTTTCCGGCCACGACCGGCCCGAGCTTTATGTCATGGCCTTGCCGCAGGCAGGTGGGCTGCTGCGGCATGTGGCGACGGTCGGAATCGCCTCGCACGGGCAAGCTATCGACATCGATCCGGCGGACAAGGGTCTGATCTGGTCGATCGACCGCGATTCGCGCACGGTGCTCGCCAGCCGGCTGCCCGATCTGTCCGCCGACTGATTTGCGCCGCAGCAGGCCGCTATCCACGGTCCTTTAAGTGTTCGACCGCCAGAAAATGACATGAAGTTGCAGCATTCTCGTGCGAAATGATGTATGGGAACTGAATCGAACCTTGGCTTTCACGCCTGGCTCTGGCGCCTGGCTTTGACGGGGGACTGATGAACAGGACGGGTCGTAAATCGGGAATCGCACTCTGCATGACGGGGGCACTGCTTATGGCAGGGTCCGCCGCTGCTCAGACGACAGCGCCGCTCGCCGCGCTGGAAGTGGCGCTTCCACAGCTTGAATCGCCCGACCTTTCGGTCATGACCTATAATGTGAAGGGCCTGCCGTGGCCCATCGCGCGGGGCCGTCCCGAGGCGCTGGCGAATATCGCGGCGCATCTGGCCGACATGCGCGAGGGCGGGGTGCAGCCTGCCGTGGTGGTCCTGCAAGAGGCATTCGTCTCGCGCGCCAAGGCCATCGGCGACAAGGCCGGCTATCGCTATCAGGCGACCGGCGCGGGCATTCCCCGCGCGTCCGAGCCGAGCTCGCGGCGCTTTCCGCTTCGCCGGCTCAACCGCGGGCCGCAGCTCGACAGCGGGCTGCTGGTGCTGAGCGATTATCCGATCGTCGACATCAAGGCCGCGGCCTTTCCGGAAAGCGCCTGCGCGGGGCTCGATTGCTTTGCCGCCAAGGGCGTGGTTCTCGTCACGCTTGAGATGCCGGGCAAGGGCCGGGTGCAGGTGGCGACGACCCATCTCAACAGCAGGGGCGCCTCCATGGCCCCCACCAGGGAAAGCGCCCGCGCCTATCGCGAACAGGTGGATTTCCTGTGCGAATTCCTTGGCAGCGAACGCGATGCCTCGATCCCGCTGGTGCTGGCCGGGGACTTCAACCTGGGCGACACCGAGGAAAGGCTTGCGATCCTTCCGCCCGCGCTGGAACACCTCAACGGCGGAACCGCGCCGGACGAACCGTTCCGCAATTTCGTGCAGGCCACGGACACCGAAATCTCCCGCTCGGACGATGCGCGCTGGGTGGTGGAGCGGGCGCGCGACATGCAATATATCCTGCCCGGCGGCGGCAGAACCTTGTCGGCCATCTCGGCCCGCATCCCGTTCGGCAGCAAGACGCCGGGCGGGGCCTTGTCCGATCATTTCGGCTATACCGTCGAATACCGGCTGGCCCCATCGAACACCCGGCTCGCCTCGCGCGATACGCGGCCTACAGGAATGGCTGAAAAGACGGCGGGCAGCGGCGGCGATACGCGCCTGCACGGCTCGGCAGAGACCGTCAGCGCCCGCTGATCGGGCTTCACGTTGCGGTTGGCGCGGGTTCGCGCGGCTGCGTTTCCGGATCGACTTTTGCCGACATGCGCTGTGCGATCGCGGCGCAGGCCAACAGTTGCAATTGGTGAAAAATCATCAGCGGCAGGATGAGCGGGCCGACCATGGCGGCGGGAAACAGCACGCCCGCCATCGGTACGCCCGACGCCAGGCTTTTCTTCGACCCGCAGAAAATGATCGCCGCGCGGTCGGGCCGGTCGAACCCCATCCTGTGCGCAGTCCATGCGACAATGCCCAGCACGACGGCCAGCATCGCGCCGCACAGACCTATGATCGCGGCCAGTTGCCAGCCCTCTATCGTTTTCCATAGCCCCTCGACCACGGCTGCGCTGAAGGCCGCATAGACGACCAGCAGGATCGATCCCCGGTCGACATAGGACACCACCGCCTTGTGCCGCTCGATAAAGCGCGCGGTGAGGGGGCGCGACAGGTGACCGGCAAGGAACGGCAACAGCAATTGCATCACGATGGCCTCTATCGACGCGAGCGTGTCGCCGGTCCCGCTGGCTCCGCCTAGCAGCAGGGCGGTCAGCGCCGGGGTCACGAAAATCCCCGCGAAATTCGAGAATGAGGCCGCGCAGACGGCGGCGGGGACATTGCCGCGCGCGATCGAGGTGAAGGCGATCGATGATTGCACGGTCGAAGGCAGCAGCGTCAGGAACAGGAAGCCAGTCGCAACCAGCCCCGGAAGGAACAGCGCCGACAGGGCCGAGATGCCGAGGCCGAGGACCGGAAACAGCAGGAACGTCGCCAGCAGCACGGTGACATGCAGTTTCCAGTTGGTCAGCCCCGCGAGGATGGCGGCCCGCGAGAGCTTCGCCCCGTGGAGGAAGAACAGCAGCGCGATTGCCGCCTTGACGATCCAGCCCAGCCAGAGCGCGAAGATGCCGGATGCGGGCAGCAGGCTGGCCACCACGACGCTCGCCAGAATGGCAAGGCTGTAGCGGTCGATCTTGAGAAGCAGTTTGAGCAATAGGCACCTGAAGACGGGATAGGCCTCCGCCTTAACGCCGCGCCGACCGCGGTGCCAGTGCCGAGCGATAACGCTGTCCTATTGAACGCAATCCGCTGCCGGATAGCCCTTATGCAGCCGTGACATTGTGGCGGGGCCCGGTCTATCGCTGCGGCTGGAACTAAGCGGGGCAGGGCGCAGAATTTGGTCGAACAGGTCGATGCGATAGTCGTGGGGGCGGGCGTGGTCGGCCTTGCCGTCGCGCGCGAACTGGCGCTGGCGGGGCGCGCGCCGCTGGTGCTGGACGGCGAGGCGCATTTCGGATCGTGGACCAGCAGCCGCAATTCCGAAGTCATCCATGCAGGCATCTATTACCCGCTCGGCTCGCTGAAGGCGCGGCTCTGCGTCGAGGGGCGCGACCTGCTGTATCAATTCTGCGCGGCGCGGGGCGTGCCGCATCGGCGCAGCGGCAAGATCATCTTTGCGCATGACCATGCCCAAGCGGGCGAGCTGAACGCGATCCAGACGCGCGCGGCACTGGCGGGCGTGCACGATCTGGTGCGGCTGGACGCGAAGGATGCGCGGACGCTCGAGCCCAAACTGACATGCGCCGAGGCGCTGTTTTCGCCGTCCACCGGAATCGTCGACAGCCATGCGCTGATGCTGGCGCTGCTGGGCGAAGCGGAAGCGCATGGCGCCATGCTGGTGATGGGCAGCAAGGTTGCGCGCATTACGCGTGCTGGCGGACAGTGGCAGGTGTGGCTGGACGATAGCGCCGGTCCGGTGGTCGAGGCGCCGGTGCTGGTCAATTCGGCAGGCCTTGCCGCGCAACGTCTGGCCATGGCGATCGAGGGGCTGGACGATGCCTTCGTCCCTCCTGCTTTTTACGCGCGAGGCGTCTATTTCACCTATTCGGGCAAGGTGCCGTTTCGTCATCTGATCTATCCGGTCCCCGAACCCGGCGGTCTGGGCACGCATCTCACGCTGGATCTGGCGGGGCAGGCGCGTTTCGGGCCCGATGTCGAGTGGATCGATACGGTCGACTACACCGTCGATCCGGCGCGTCATGCCAGGTTTGCAGAGGCCGCAAGGCGCATCTGGCCGGCGCTCGATCCCGCGCGGCTGCAGCCGGGTTACGCAGGCGTTCGGCCCAAGATCACCGGCCCCGGCGAGGCGGCGGGCGATTTCGTCCTCTCGGGCCCCGCCGAGCACGGCTGTGCGGGGCTGGTCAATCTGTTCGGAATCGAGAGTCCCGGCCTGACCGCGTCCATGGCGATTGCCCGCGCGGTCGCGGAAATGCTGGACTAACGCGGCCGCGCCTTTCATGCGGCGGCTCCTGAGCCAAAGGAGTGGGATCTTGAACAGGAATTGCGTGCTCAGCCTTGCTTGCGACGACAGGCCGGGCCTGGTTGCCGCCATTGCGAGCTTTCTGGCCGGACATGGCGGAAACATCACCGATGCCGAGCAATATAACGATGCGTCGACCGCGCGGTTCTTCATGCGCGTCGCCTTCGATCCCGGCCCGACCGCGCCCGAGACCTATCGCGACCTGTTCGCTCCGCTGGCGAAAGAACATGGCATGGACTGGCGGCTGCGCGTCCCGGGCTATCGGCCGCGCATCGTGGTCATGGTCAGCCGGTTCGATCATTGCCTTGCCGACCTCCTCAACCGTCAGCGCAGCGGGGAGCTTGCGATGGATATCGTCGCCATCGTGTCGAACCATCCCCGGGGAGTGCTGTCCGGCTGCATCATCGGGGACATCCCCTTCCATCACCTGCCCGTCACCCGCGGCACCAAGGCGGATCAGGAGGCGCAGGTCAGGTCGCTGATTACCGAGACGGGGGCCGAGCTGGTGGTGCTGGCGCGTTATATGCAGATCCTGTCTGACGAGATGGCGGCGTTCCTGTCGGGACGATGCATCAATATCCATCACTCGTTCCTGCCGGGTTTCAAGGGCGCGAAACCCTATCACCAAGCCCATCGGCGCGGGGTGAAGATGATCGGGGCGACCAGCCATTACGTCACCGCCGACCTCGACGAGGGGCCCATCATCGCGCAGGACGTGCAGGCGATCACCCACAAGGACACGGCCGAGGACCTTGTCGCGCGCGGCCGGGACGTGGAGCGGCGCGTGCTGGCCCGTGCGGTGAAGGCGCATCTCGAGGACCGCGTGTTCATGAACGGCCATCGCACGGTGGTGTTCGACGCCTGAAGCGGGCGTTGCTTCGCAAATTGCCGGCCTATGCCAATTGTTGCAGCGGGGGCGGCGCAGAACCGCTAGAACGTGCCTGCCATCCATACAGCCGGTCGAGTCGTGATTGGGGTCCGATTCAGTCGCTGTCGTGGCGGAAAGGGATCGGGTTCATGCAGACCTATCGTCTGAAGCTGACCGATGACGGGATCGGGATCGCAAAATTCATCGACTTCGACGGCGTGGACGCAAGTTCGGCTCTGTCGGTCCTCAGCAACGAAAGCGGGGGGCGGCGCGCCGAGTTGTGGGACGGCGCCAGACTTGTCTGCACGATCGAGAGGGACAGCGAAGGCAGCGGTTTCTGGGTGGTCAATCCGGTCGTGCGCGCAAGGGCGAAAGCGGCCTGACCGGCGGGCCGGATCCCGCCTCTGCAACCGGGGGTTGGTCAAGCGTCACGCTTGCCGGTGCGCGCGGCAAGCCCTAGATGGTCTGAATGGCAGGTGAAATTCTCGACAACGAAGGACGCGGCGAGGCTGGCTGGAGCTGGCCGCCGATCCATCCCGAGGGCCGCAAATACGGATTGATCGCAGGCGTCGTCGCGCTGTTCTTCCTGTTGGTGGTGGACTGGGAGATTGTCGGCTGGCCGCTGGTGCTGCTGACCATCGGCGTGTTCGCGTTCTTTCGCGATCCAAAGCGCGTGGTGCCGCAGGATCCCGATGCGATCATCGCGCCCGCGGACGGTCTCGTCACGCTGATCCGCCGGGTTCCGCCGCCGCCCGAACTGCAACTCGACGACGGGTCGGGTTCGGCGGGCCTTGGGACGGAGGAGCTGCTTCGCGTCTCGATTTTCATGAGCGTGTTCGATGTGCACATCAATCGCGCGCCGATTTCGGGCACGCTTCGGCGCCTCGTCTATATTCCCGGCAAGTTCGTGAACGCCGATCTCGACAAGGCGAGCGAGGATAACGAACGGCAGCACCTGCTGATGGAGCGAGACGATGGCGTGCTGGTCGGCTTTACCCAGATTGCCGGTCTTGTCGCGCGGCGCATCGTGCCTTTCGTCAAGCCGGGCGACATGCTGGCCGCGGGACAGCGCGTCGGGCTGATCCGGTTCGGCAGCCGGGTGGATATCTATCTTCCCGCCAATACCGAGCCGAGCGTGGTGCTGGGCCAGACAACCATTGCCGGCGAAACGGTGATTGCCCGGATCGGCCAGAGCAGGTTGATCGAAGGCATCGCGCTTTGACCGGGGAAGACGCTTCGACCAAGGGCGATAAGGACAAATTCGATATGTCGAACGAACGGGATTCCATGTCGGGCGACATAGGTCCGCGCATTACGCATGGCGAACGGCCCGTGCCGGCGCGGCGGTCGAGGGGGCTTTCCATGCGCGCGGTGACGCCCAACGCGATCACCGCGGCTGCGCTGTGCCTTGGCCTGACCGGCATTCGGCTGGCGATCGACGGCAACTGGCAATTGTCGATCCTCGCCGTGCTGACGGCGGGCGCGCTGGACGGTATCGATGGCCGCATCGCGCGTTTGCTCAAGGCGCAGAGCCGGTTCGGCGCAGAGCTGGACAGCCTGGCCGATTCGCTGTCGTTCGGCGTTGCGCCCGCATTGATCCTGTTTCTTTGGTCGCTGCAGGACCTGCCGCGGATCGGCTGGTTCGCCTCGCTGGCGCTGGCGATGTGCTGCATGCTGCGCCTGGCGCGTTTCAACGCCCAGATCGACGAGGAGGAGCAGCCGCACAAGTCCGCCGGTTTCCTGACCGGCGTGCCCGCGCCCGTGGGCGGGGGGCTGGCGTTCCTGCCGCTCTATCTATGGATGGCGACCGACGAGCCCATTTTCCGTGAGCCGGTGCTGGTGGCCGTGTGGGTCGTCCTTATCGCCTTCTTGATGATCTCGAACCTTGCCACGCTGAGCTGGACCTCGATCAAGCCGGGCCGGTCGATCCGGATCGAGATCATCGCCCTCGTCGGCCTGCTGGGCGCGGCCTTGCTGCTTGAGCCGTGGCTGTCGCTGGTCGCCGTGTGCGTCGTCTATATCGCGCTGCTGCCCATTGGCTGGTGGCGCTATCGCAAGGTCAGGCGGCGGCGGGCAGCCGAACGTTCGGCGATCGGCTGACATCGCCTGCTGGCAGCGGCCGGGACAGGGGCAGGGCGACGATATTTGCCCCGCGTGCCGATTGCCGATGAACGCGAACGGGCAAGGCCTGCCCGGAATGATCGCCGCCAAGATCGCGATAGGTGGTCGCCATATCGCGCAGCATCAGCCGGATCGCGACGACACAGCCGAGGGCGAGGGCGGCGAAAGAGATGACGGGTGCCAGTGCGGCAATGTCGGTCATGATATACGATCCCCTTTTGTTCCGTACATCATTCTGATAGAACGGATGCGAACGGACATTCGATTGAACAGGTGTAGATACGTAATTGACTTTGAGTGACACCTTTGTTCCTCATTTGTTCTCACCCGTCAAGCGATTTCGGACATGCTCCCCGTATGGCGGGATTCGACAGGGGGCTTCCCAAGGCCGCCTCTTGCCGCTAAGGGCGCGTCGTTCGCGTGAATTCCGGCATCGATTCCCGATGCGGTAACGCGGGCAAATCCACATGGAAGGCACACATCAACCGGTGCCGCGGGGCGTTCATCGCCCTGGGTCATCCGCCTTCCAGAGGTCAAACCGGAAAGGAAACGATTATGGCGTCCACTGGCGTCACCATGCAGCAATTGATCGAGGCCGGCGCACACTTCGGCCACCAGACCCACCGCTGGAACCCGCGGATGAAGCCGTATATCTTCGGCGCCCGCAACGGTGTTCACATCATCGACCTGTCGCAGACCGTGCCGCTGTTCCAGCGCGCGCTCGACTTCGTGTCGGCCACCGCGCAGGCGGGCGGCAAGGTGCTGTTCGTCGGCACCAAGAGGCAGGCGCAGGACCCGATCCGCGAAGCCGCGCTCGCTTCGGGCCAGTATTTCGTGAACCATCGCTGGCTGGGCGGCATGCTGACCAACTGGCAGACCGTGTCGAAGTCGATCAAGAAGCTGAAGACCATCGAGGAACAGCTTTCGGGCGACGTATCGGGCCTGACCAAGAAGGAAATCCTCGACATGACCCGCAAGCGGGACAAGCTCGAGCTTTCGCTGGGCGGCATCCGCGACATGGGCGGCATTCCCGACGTGATGTTCGTGATCGACGCCAATGTCGAGGAACTGGCCATCAAGGAAGCCAACGTGCTTGGCATCCCCGTCGTTGCCGTGCTCGACACCAATGTCGATCCCTCGGGCATCGCGTTCCCGATTCCGGGCAACGATGACGCGGCCCGCGCCGTGCGCCTGTACTGTGACGCCATTGCCGAGGCGGCACGCCGCGGCGGCCAGCAGGGCGTGGCCGACTCCGGCGTCGACATCGGCGCCATGGAAGAGCCGGTTGCGGAAGAAGTCGCCGGCTGATCCGGTTTTGACGCGGCGCATGGCCTTGCCGTCATGCCCGCGTCACCGAAGGCTGCTTGAGAAGCGGCCTTTACGGAAAATTTCTGCCCGGCCTGTCTGCGCATGGCGCGCCTGCCGGGCATCACATCTGAAAAAGGACATGAGCGATGGCTTACACCGCCGCTGACGTGAAGGCCCTGCGCGAGAAGAGCGGCGCAGGCATGATGGACTGCAAGAAGGCGCTGGAAGAAACGAACGGCGACATGGAAGCCGCCGTCGACTTCCTGCGTGCCAAGGGCCTTGCCGCCGCCGCCAAGAAGTCCAGCCGCACCGCGGCCGAGGGCCTGGTCGGCGTCGCCGTCGAAGGCACCAAGGGCGTTGCGGTCGAGGTGAACTCGGAAACCGATTTCGTCGCCAAGAACGAGCAGTTCCAGGATTTCGTCCGCACCGCGACGCAGGTTGCCCTGAACGTCGACGGCGACGATGTCGAGGCGCTGAAGGCCGCTTCCTATCCCGGCGGCAGCACCGTCGGCGAAAAGCTGACCGACAATGTCGCCACCATCGGAGAGAACCAGCAGATCCGCCGCATCAAGTCGGTCGCGGTCAGCGAAGGCGTGGTCGTGCCCTATATGCACAATGCCGCCGCGCCGAACCTCGGCAAGATCGGCGTTCTGGTCGCGCTGGAAAGCTCGGCCCCGACCGAGAAGCTGGAAGAGCTGGGCCGTCAGCTGGCCATGCACATCGCCGCGGCGTTCCCGCAGGCGCTGACCGCCGAAGGCCTCGACGCCGAAGTGATCGAGCGTGAACGCGCGATCGCCCGCGACAAGGCGGCCGAAAGCGGCAAGCCCGAGAACGTGCAGGAAAAGATGGTCGAAGGCGCCGTGGCGAAATACGCCAAGGAGAACGCTCTGCTGTCGCAGATCTTCGTCATGGACAACAAGACGCCGGTCCAGCAGGTCGTCGATCAGGCCGGCAAGGATGCAGGCGCCAAGATTGTGCTCAAGGACTATGTCCGCTTCCAGCTGGGCGAAGGCATCGAGAAGGAAGACAGCGACTTCGCAGCCGAAGTCGCCGCTGCCGTCGGCGGCTGATCGTTCAGCCAGTGCCGATGCCCGGAATTGTCCGGGCCAATTGATTACGGGCCGGAGGGATATCCTTCCGGCCCGTTTTCGTGTCGGGCCTGTTTTCGTACCGGGCTGGCCCAAGTAAAAAACATGCATGATTGACTCTTTCGTCGGGGTGCGTACCCTCTGGCGCGCTAAGAACGGCCGGCGCTGCCCGGTGCCCCACGCGGTCCTGCGCATGCGACCGGCTCACCAAGGAGAGCCCTGTCATGCGTGTTGCACTCGACCCCCAGCCAGAAGCTGCGATCCCCGATCTGGCGCAGCAATATTCGCCCGATCTGATCAAGGCGGGCAATATGTTCGCCGTCGCGCCCTATCGCTTTTCGACCCTACCGCTTCGCCTGTTTGAGGCGTGCCGGATCGCCACCGCGGTCATCAACGGCTGTATCGTGTGCAAGAACTGGCGGGCGCAGCGCGATCTGGCATCGCTGGGTCTGGACAAGGGCGTCGTGGACCAGCCCGAGAAGCCCGACGAGGCGATGTATCAGGCAGTGCTGAACGGCGATCTGTCGGTCCTGTCGCCCAAGGAACGCATCGCCGTGCGCTTTTCGCAGCGCATGGGCACCGATCCCGACGAGCTTGGCAATGACGACGCGTTCTGGAGCGAGCTGAAGCAGCACCTTACCGATGCGGAGATCGTCGAGCTGACCCATTGCACCGCGGCATGGATGGCGATGGGCCGCGTGGCGCATGTTCTGGGAGTCGACACCGTCTGTTCGGTCGGCGGACCGCTAGAAGAGGCGGCCTGAACACCGACGAGAGCAAGTTGCCAAGACCACTGTCGCCTCGGCAGGATCGTCGGGGCGCAGAGGCTTGGGTTCTGATATCTGTCTCCGCGAGGCAGGTTCGCTTTTCAGCCAAGATCTGGGCGGACGCGCGGAAGGGCGCGCCAGCAAGCGTGGCACCATCGGGGCGAGCCGCATAAGGTCGAGTCCTTTCTACGGCAAAATTGCGGGCGATACTCTCCAACAGCGCCCTTGGCTTTCGCGCGCGGCGGTTTTAAGGCCTCTTCACTCCTTCACCGTCCGCGCAGAGACTTGTCCTTCATGCCCCTTCCGCAATTCAAACGCATCCTCCTGAAGCTTTCGGGCGAAGTGCTGATGGGCGATCAGCCCTTTGGCATCGATACCGATTATGTCGCCAAGCTGGCGCAGGAGGTGAAGGCGGCGAAGGAAACGGGCCTTGAAATCTGCCTTGTCATCGGCGGCGGAAACATCTTTCGCGGCATGGCGGGCGCGGCCAAGGGGATGGACCGCGCGCAGGCCGATTACATGGGCATGCTGGCGACCGTGATGAACGCGCTGGCGATGCAGAGCGCGCTGGAACAGATCGGCGTCGAAACCCGCGTGCAATCCGCCGTGCAGATGGACCAGGTGTGCGAACCGGTGATCCGGCGCCGCGCCGAGCGCCACATGGAAAAGGGCCGGATCGTGATCTTTGCCGCCGGAGTCGGCGCGCCCTATTTCACCACCGACAGCGGCGCGGCCCTGCGCGCGGCGGAGATGCGCTGCGACGCCTTGTTCAAGGGCACCAGCGTCGATGGCGTCTATAACGCCGATCCAAAGAAGGATCCGTCGGCGGTGCGTTACGAAACCGTGGGTTACGACAAGGTGCTGGCCGATAATCTGAAGGTCATGGACGCCAGCGCGGTTGCGCTGTGCCGCGACAATGACATTCCCATCGTCGTGTTCTCCATCCGCGAGCGGGGCAATCTGGCCCGCGTGCTGGCGGGCGAGGGGACGCAGACTGTGGTGGGCAATTCCGACTGATTGTTTACGGGGTGGAGCTGCCCCGCTTGTTTCGAACCGAGAGGAACCGAATATGGCCAAATTCGACAAGGCCGATCTGGAACGCCGCATGGCAGGGGCCGTGGAATCGCTGAAGGGCGATCTGGCGGGCCTGCGCACGGGCCGCGCGAATACCTCGCTGCTCGATCCCGTGGTGGTCGAGGTCTATGGATCGATGATGCCGCTGAACCAGGTTGCGACCGTGTCCGCGCCCGAACCGCGCATGCTGGCGGTGCAGGTGTGGGACAAGTCCAACGTGACCGCGGTGGAAAAGGGCATCGCCCATGCGGGTCTGGGCCTGAACCCCAGCATCGACGGCCAGACGCTGCGCCTGCCGATCCCCGACCTGACCGAGGAGCGCCGCAAGGAACTGGCCAAGCTGGCCGGCAAATATGCCGAGGCGGCCAAGATCGCGATCCGCAACGTGCGCCGCGACGGCATGGAAGCGCTGAAGGAAGACGAGAAGAAGAAGGAAATCTCGGAAGACGAGCGCAAGCGTTTCGAGGACGAGGTCCAGAAGCTGACCGACAAATATGTCGCCGAAACCGACAAGGCGGCCGAGGCGAAGGAAAAGGAAATCCTGAGCCAGTGAACGTGCCTGCGCCTTCGGTATCCATCGCGGGCGGCGGTGCGCATGGCGCCGGGCCGCGCCATGTCGCCATCATCATGGATGGCAACGGGCGCTGGGCCAAGAAGCGCATGCTCCCCCGCGCCATGGGTCACCGCAAGGGCGTTGAGGCGGTGCGCAGACTGGTGCGCTCGCTGCGCGGCACGGGGGTCGAGGCGCTGACGCTCTATGCCTTCAGTTCCGAGAACTGGAAGCGGACCGAGGAAGAGATCGCCGACCTCACCACGCTGATGAAGCACTTCATCCGCTCCGATCTGGGCGAGATGATCGAGAACGGGGTGAAGCTGCGCATCATCGGCGATCATTCGGCGTTCGAACCGGAAGCGGTCGCGTTGATCGACGACGCGCTGTCGCGCACCGCGCATAACACCGGCACCGTGCTGACCGTGGCGCTGAACTATGGCGCGCAGCAGGAGATCGCGCGGGCGGCGGCGGCGGCGGCGCAGGCGGGCGAGGTCACCGTGGACAGCATTTCGGCGCATCTCGACACCGCCGACCTGCCGCCGCTCGACCTGCTGATCCGCACGAGCGGCGAAATTCGCCTGTCGAATTTCCTGCTGTGGCAGGCCGCCTATGCCGAGCTTTACTTCACCGAAGTGCTCTGGCCCGATTTCACGCCCGAACATTTCCAGGAAGCGGTCGCGAGTTTCGCGGGCCGCGAAAGGCGTTATGGCGGACGTTGATCCCGCCAATGCCCCCATGCCCGAACGCAAGCGCGACCGGGTGATGCGCGCGATGCGCGTGCCGCTGGCGGTGCGCACGTCGGACCTGCCGCTGCGCCTTGCCTCGGCCGCTGTGATGCTGGGCGTGGCGGCGCTGGCATTCTGGGCCGGAACATGGGCGGTGCGCGCCTTGATCAGCGCGGTCGGCATCGCCTGTTTCTGGGAATGGCAGCGCATGGTGCGCGCGCGTTCCATCTCCGGTTTTGCCAAGGCGATCTGGATGGCGGGCGGAGTGCTCTATATCGGGCTTGCCGCCTGGCTGATGATGGAATTGCCGCTCGACGCGCTGCCGGTGATCATCGGGGTCGTCATCTTCACCGACAGCTGCGCCTATTTCGCGGGCCGCACATTCGGCGGGCCCAAGATCGCGCCGCGGATCAGCCCGTCGAAGACATGGGCGGGCCTTGCGGGCGGCATGCTGGGCGCGGGGCTGTTCCTGTGGATCATCATGGCCGTGCTGATCCGGGCCGATGGTGAAACCAACCTCAGCGTGCCGCAGCTTATGTTCGCGCCGATGGGCCTGCTATTCCTGCCGATGGGCGCAGGGATGGCGATCGCCGCGCAAATGGGCGATTTTTTCGAAAGCTGGATGAAGCGCAAGGCGGCGATGAAGGATTCGTCGAACCTGATACCCGGACATGGCGGCGTGTTCGACCGGATCGACGGGCTGATGCCTGTTGCCATTCTGGTCGGTCTGGTCTTCATGTATTTCCTGTAATGCGCACGATTTCGATCATGGGAGCGACCGGGTCCGTCGGAACCTCGACGCTGGATCTGGTGCGGCGCGATCCGGCCGGCTGGCGCGTGGTGGCGCTGTCCGCCAATTGCAGCGCAGGCGAACTGGCCGCGCTGGCGCGCGAATTCGGTGCCGAGATCGCCATTGTCGCGGACGAAAGCTGTCTGCCCGAATTGCGCGATGCGCTGGCGGGCAGCGGCGTGGAAGCGGCAGGCGGCGAGCGCGCGCTGATCGAGGCGGCTTCGCGACCCGTCGACGTCTTCGTTGCCGCCATCGTCGGCTGTGCCGGCCTTGCCCCGACCATGGCCGCGATCGAACAGGGCGGCACCATCGCGCTCGCCAACAAGGAAGCCTTGGTCTCGGCGGGCGAGGTGATGACGGCGGCAGTGCAGCGCCACGGCGCGACCCTGCTGCCCGTGGACAGCGAGCATAATGCGATCTTCCAGTGCCTACAGGGCGGGCGCATGTCCGACGTGCGCTGGATCACGCTGACGGCCAGCGGCGGCCCATTCCGCAACGCCACCATGGCCGAGCTGAATGCCGCGACGCCCGCGCAGGCGGTCAAGCATCCCAACTGGTCCATGGGCGCGAAGATCAGCGTCGATTCCGCCACCATGATGAACAAGGGGCTGGAGTTCATCGAGGCGCATCACCTGTTTCCCGTCGGGCTGGACCGGCTGCGCATCATCGTCCACCCGCAGTCCATCGTGCATTCCATGGTCGAATATCGCGACGGATCGACGCTGGCGCAGCTTGGCCCTTCGGACATGCGCGTGCCCATCGCAAGCGCGCTGGCGTGGCCCGCGCGCATGGATACGCCGTGCGATCCGCTCGACCTGGCGGCCATCGGCACGCTGGAATTCCGCGCGCCGGACGAGACGCGCTTTCCCGCGACAAGGCTGGCGCGCGAGGCCGCTTCGCATGGCGGCGCGGCGCCCGCGGTGCTGAATGCCGCGAACGAGATCGCGGTGGCCGCTTTCCTCGCCGGTCAGATCGGGTTCACCCGGATTGCGGCAATGGCGGAGGACATGCTCCAGCAAGGGACGCTTCCGCCGCCGCCCGCCACGCTGGACGAGGTTCTGCTAGTCGATAGCGAGACGCGGACAAGGGCGCGGGCGCTGCTGCAGGCGGCCTGACGCGCAAGGCCCTGCCCCGGCGGGCGATTCTCGCTTGGAGCGCGGCGCGCGGCGGGTTAACAGGGGCGGCTAACAAAGGCTTTCGATGTTCGACAATCCCTCCATTCTGACTGCCATTCTCGGGTTTTTGCTGGTGCTTGCTCCGCTCGTCGTGGTGCACGAGCTTGGGCATTATCTCGTCGGCCGCTTGTTCGGCGTGAAGGCAGAGGCGTTTTCGGTCGGTTTCGGCAAGGAAGTCGCCGGTTTCACCGACAAGCGCGGCACAAGGTGGAAGCTGTCGATGCTGCCGCTGGGCGGTTATGTGCAATTCGCGGGCGACATGANCCCGGCGAGCCAGCCGTCGGAGGAATGGCTGGAACTGCCGGAGGAAGAGCGCAATCGCACCTTCCAGTCGAAATCGCTGGGTGCCCGCGCGCTGATTGTCGCGGCGGGTCCGGTGACGAACCTGCTGGTCGCGATCCTGATCATCGCCGGTTTTACCATGGCCTTCGGAAAGCTCGTCGCCGATCCGGTGGTTGGCGGTTTCGTCGAGAATTCGCCCGCTCTGGCCGCCGGTATGGAGGAAGGCGACCGCATCGTGCGCGTCGATGGCAGCCCCATCGACACGTTCGACGATGTGCGCGACCGCGTCATGCCCTATCCGGGTGAGCCGCTGACATTGACCGTGCTGCGCGACGGCGCGGAGCAGGAGATCAGCTTCGACATCGCCACCCATGTCGAGCGCGACCGTTTCGGCAATGAATTCCGGCTGGGCCGCATCGGCGTGCTGGCCACCGAAGGCCGCGCGGTGCCCGTCGGCCCTGTAGAGGCGGTGTGGGAAGGGACCAAGACGACCGGGCAATTGCTGCATCTGACGACGGTGGGGCTGTGGCAGATCATCACCGGCCGCCGCCCGGTCAGCGAGCTTGGCGGACCGATCAAGATCGCGAAATATTCGGGCGAACAGCTGATCTCGGGCTGGTATGCCTTCATCTCTTTCATCGCCATGATCTCAATTAACTTGGCATTCATTAACCTCCTGCCAATTCCTGCGCTCGACGGCGGGCACCTCGCCTTTTACGCGGCGGAGGCAGTCCGCCGGAAACCGATATCCGCAAAGGGCCAGGAATGGGCTTTCCGCACCGGAATGGCGCTCGTGCTGACCTTGATGGTCTTTGTCACGATCCTCGACATCAGCTCTCTCAATATCTTCAGCTGAATTGGCCGCCTGCCGGCGCGCGTGTCGGTGTCGCCCACCGCGCGCCTGTCGCGGATAAGCATGGGCTTTGTCTTGATCGTGGGCGCTTCATCGGGCAGATGGCCCGCAATCGTATTTCCGCGGGTTCACGGGCTTTCTTCCCGACCGCGAAATTCGCGAGCGGGGCGGTATTTCCATGCGGGGAAGGGACAGGACCCGCAGCGGCTTTCGCGCCGCGACATGTCAGGATCGAGTATAACGCATGAATAGACGGGATGGATCGCCGATGGGATCAGCGGCAGGCATGAACAAACCCGTATCCGGATGGGGCGGGGCAGGCATGCTCGGCGCATTGCTGGCGACGACGGCGCTCAGCGTGCCGGCCTTTGCGCAGGACAATGCGCAGCCGGCGCCCGATCAGCAGACGGCCCCCGATGAACAGCAGGCCCCTGCCACGCAGGCCCCCGCCACGCAGGCCGCGCCTTCGCTCGCGCCGGGCAGCCAGGCCGTGCCGGCGGCCGCCGAGGGCAATGTCATCCGCACGATCTCGGTATCGGGTGCGCAGCGGCTCGAGCCGCAGACGATCATGTCCTATATCCAGCTGCGTCCGGGCCAGGCCTATACGCAGGCCGCGGCCGACCAGGCGCTGAAGGATCTGTACGCCACCGAACTGTTCGGCGACGTCCGCATATCCGAGAACGACGGCCAGGTCCTGATCGAGGTGGTCGAGAACCCGATCATCAACCGCATCATTCTCGAGGGCAACAAGCGGCTCAAGAACGACAAGATCCTGCCCGAGATCAAGCTGGCCCCGCGCCAGATCTATACCCGCTCCAAGGTCCGCGCCGACGTCAACCGCATCATCGAGCTGTACAAGCGGCAGGGCCGTTTCGCCGCGGTGGTCGAGCCCAAGGCGGTCCAGCTGGACCAGAACCGCGTCGACATCGTGTTCGAGATCAGCGAGGGCCCCAAGTCCAAGGTCCGCCAGATCAACATCATCGGGAACGAGGAATTCTCGGACGGCGAGCTGCGCGGCGAGATGCTGACCAAGCAGACCGGTTTCCTGTCCTTCCTGACCGGCAACACCAGCTATGACCCCGACAAGCTGGCGTTCGACCAGCAGAAGCTGCGCCAGTTCTACCTGACGAACGGCTATGTCGATTTCCGCGTCGTGTCCGCCGTGGCCGAGCTTACGCCCGACAAGGAAGACTTCATCATCACCTATGTGGTGGAAGAGGGCGAGCGCTACAAATACGGCGACGTGTCGGTCGACAGCCAGCTGCGCGACTTCAATTCCGAACTGCTGACGCGCCAGCTCTCGATGAAAGAGGGCGAGTGGTACAACGCGCAGCAGGTCGAGGACACGATCGAGGGTCTGTCAGAGACCATCGGCGCCTATGGCTATGCGTTCGCCACGGTGGATCCGCGCTACGACCGTGATCCCGAAAACCGCACGATGAGCGTCGAGTTCGTAATCAACCAGGCGCCGCGCACCTATGTCGAGAAGATCGAGATCAACGGCAACACGCTGACGCAGGACAAGGTGATCCGCCGCGAATTCCGCCTGGCCGAGGGCGATGCGTTCAATTCGCTGCAGGTGCGCCGTTCGACCAACCGCATCAACTCGCTGGGTTTCTTCCAGGAAAACTTCGAGATCGCGCAGGAGCCGGGCAGCGCCGAAGACCGCATCAACCTGATCGCCAATGTCGAGGAAAACCCGACCGGCGAGCTGCAGCTGTCGGCCGGTTTCTCCAGCCTTGAAAGCTTCATCCTGCAGGGTTCGATCCGCGAGCGGAATTTCCGCGGGCGCGGCCAGACCGTGGGCCTGTCGCTGAACTATTCGCGCTATTCCAAGGCGGCGCAGATCAGCTTTACCGAACCCTATGTGTTCGACCGCAACATCTCGTTCGGGGCGGATATCTATCGCCGCGATTTCAACAGCTTCAACTATTTCAACAACGACCGGAACAACACCTACGAGAACTCGACGACCGGTTTCTCGCTGCGTGCCGGTACGCCGCTCAGCGAATATATGACGGTCATTGCCCGCTATACGCTGAACTTCGAGGACGTGACGCTGGGTGACCAGTACTTCAGCGACATCGACGGCGACGGGGTGCAGGAATGTAATCCGCTGGTCGCGGGCCGCTATCTCTGCGATGCGCTGGGCAAGCGGACCAGTTCGATCCTCGGTGCCTCGCTGGTGTGGGACAATCTCAACAACCGGGTCCGTCCCAGCCGCGGCCAGCGCGTCGTCGGCAATGTCGATTTCGCGGGGCTTGGCGGTAATGTGAAATATCTGCGCGGCCGTCTGAACGCCGCGAAATACTGGGATTTCGGGTCCAGCTTCATCTTCTCGCTGCAGGGCGAGGGCGGGTATATCCACGCGCTTGAGAGCAATGACGATCCCTTCACGGACGACGTCCGGCTGACCGACCGCTTCTTCCTCGGCCAGCCGCAGATGCGCGGTTTCGACATTCGCGGCATCGGCCCGCGCGTTTTGCGCAAGCGGGTCATCGACGGCGTGGTCAGCGAGGATCGCCAGAACTGGACCGACGACGCGCTGGGCGGCCGTGCCTATTACCTCGGCCGCGCAGAACTGGAAATTCCGCTCGGCTCCGGCGCGCGCGAAATGGGCCTGCGCCCCTCGATCTTCGCCGATGTCGGCGCGGTTTGGGGCCTGACCGATCCGCAGGTGAACGACATCTATCAGCAGATCGATTCGCGTGACGACGATGGCAATGTTACCGGCACGTCATTCGTGACCAATCCGGTCGCGCCCGACGGCACGCCCAACCAGCTGATCTTTGTCGAGGAATATGTCGGCGACAGCCCCAAGCCGCGCGTCGCGGTGGGTATCGGCGTCAACTGGAACTCGCCGTTCGGTCCGCTGCGGATCGATTTCTCCAAGACCCTCGTCAAGGTCGAAGGCGATGATCCCAAGACCTTCAATTTCAACGTAGGAACGCAATTCTGATGAAATTCCATGCCCCCAAGGCGGCGTTCGCCGCACTCGCCCTCGGCATTGCGCCGGTTTCGATGATCGCGCTGTCGGCACCCGCCGCTGCGCAGATCGTTCCCGGTATCGGCATCGCCAACCCCGACGCGATCGTGGCCGCCTCCAGCGCGTTCCAGAACGCCGAGACGCAGCGCCAGACCACCTACAAGGCGCAGATCGATCAGGCAGAAGCGCGCCGCGCCGCCATCGCCGCCCAGCTCGAACCGCTCTACACCAAGCTGGAAGCCGATTCGCAGGCCGCCAGCCCCAACCGTCAGGCGCTGCAGCAGCAGGCCGCGCAGATCCAGCAGATCGAACAGTCCGGCCAGGCCGAGATCAATCGCCTGCTGCAGCCGGTCGCGCTCTCGCGCGCCTATGTGGTCGAGCAGATTTCGGACCAGCTGACCGCCGCGATGGACGCCGCCAAGGCGCGCCGCAAGATCACGCTGGTGCTGTCGCCCAATGGCGTGATCTCGGCCGACCAGGCCTATAACCTCAACCAGGACGTGGTGAACGAGCTGAACCGCCTGATCCCCAATGCCCAGCTGGTTCCGCCGCAGGGCTGGATGCCGCGCGCGCAGCGTGAAGCCGCCGCACAGCAGCAGGCCCAGCAGCCCGCCGCCCAGCCTGCCGCGCAGCCCGCCACCAGCCGCTGAGAGCCACGATGAGCGAGACCCCTTCCGTGACGGCCGAAATGTCGATCCCGCGCATCCTCGAACTGCTGCCGCATCGCTATCCGATGCTGCTGGTGGACCGGGTGGTGTCGCTGGATCCCGACAAGGGCATTCACGCGGTGAAGGCGGTCTCGTTCAACGAGGATTTCTTTCAGGGCCATTTCCCGGGCCGCCCGATCATGCCGGGCGTGCTTCAGATCGAGGCTCTGGCGCAGGCCGCGGGTCTTCTCGCGGTCGAGGCGCTGGGCCTCGCCGGAACGGGCAAGCTGGTCTATTTCCTTGCGATCGACAATGCGAAGTTCCGCAAGATGGTCGAGCCGGGGCATTTGCTGGACCTGAAAGTGGAATTCCTGCAGCGGCGCGCGCGCATCTGCAAGTTCAAGGGCGAGGCGTCGATCGAGGGCGAGGTGACCTGCGACGTCGAATTCACCGCCATGATCGAGAAGTAAGCAAGATCCAGCCACGGCGCGGACACGCTAGTCCTTGCCAGAATCGCCGCGCCCCGCTATGCGCGCGCCTTTCCTGAAACACCGAGTGTCCGGTCGGAACCGGATGCAGCACGCGGAGAATACTGCCATGAAGGCCGATACCCATCCCGATTACCACATGATCAAGGTGCAGATGACCGACGGCACCGTGTTCGAGACCCGTTCGACCTGGGGCTCGGAAGGTGACACGCTGACGCTGGAAATCGATCCGACGTCGCACCCGGCATGGACCGGCGGCACGAAGCAGCTTCAGGAAGGTGGCCGCGTGGCTCGCTTCAACAAGAAGTTCGGTGGCCTTACGCTCAAGAAGTAATCGAGAGCGGGCGATCGGTGCGCGGGCCAGCCCGCGCACCGCACCAAAAACGAAAGGCGGCCTTTGCGGGCCGCCTTTTGCGTTTTACGGGATGTGAAGACCGGAACGTGAGATCCGGGTGATCCTGCGCGCCGGTCAGGCGATCAGATAGGCCGACACGCCGATGATCGCCGCCCACAGGCCAAGCGCGACGGGCACGCCAAAGGCCATGCCGCGAAATGTCTTTAGCGTCTGATCGTCATCATGCGGGCCGGTCAGGTCCCGACGCGCCTTGTCCGGCGCGATGGTGTCTGGCGCCGTGATTTCCGGAGCAGTGTCGCCGGACGGGGCCAGATCGACCTCTTCCGCGCTCTCGATGTCCTTGACGAAGCCTTCCATCGCTTCCCCCAATGGCCTTATTGATCGGCCAAGTCCCTTCGACTTGCCCTCATGCCGATATCGTGGCCGAAGGGTGCGAAGAAAACCTTGGGAGAATACCTAGAGGATATTACCTAAACGTGCATGATCGTTGATTTTGTCGTCCCGAAAAGGTGCAAAGCGGCGCGCTCTCTTCATTGCCGGTAGGGCAGTTCGCGGTACCACTTGGTGATCACATATTTCAGCCCTTTGCGCACTTTCATCGCGTGGTGCAGAGTCGCGGCATTGGGCGAACCGTCGGCGCGGCGATTGTTCCATCCCAGCAATCGGCCCGCTTCGGGCTGGAACATCTTGTTCGCCACCTTGAAGCGGGTGGCGCCGCCGGCCTCGGGCGAGTTAAGATAGATCATGAAGGTCCACGTCCGATTGCCGCCGCGCGCGCAATTGGCGTCATAGTCCTTGCCGTTGGGCTCGAAATAATCGGTGTGCGCCTTGAACTCCTGCCCCACCTCGTAACGCTGGCCCTGCAGCGGTTCGCCGAACACCGGGTCGATCCCCGACAATGCGTGCAGCCGGTCCTCCAGCCTCGCGACGACCGGCACGGTTTCGTCGAAATGGCAGGTCTCGCTGGTGCGGAAGTAATCGTCGCCGTTGCTGTCGGTGATCGTGGACGGCTGGCGATTGGCATCGATCAACGCCATCAGCGCCAGCCGGTCGTCCTCGGGCAGGAAATCGCGCAGGGTGAACAGCTCCAGCTTGGGCGAGGGGACGCGCTGGATATGCGGCGTGGCGCGGAGGCGTTCGGTGACGCTGGCTGCCTGGTCGATTGCTTCGCTGGCCATGGCCTTGCCCATAATGCCGCCGGCGTTTGCTGCAAAGGGCAAAGGCGCTGCAAAGGGCAAAGGCGTTTGCGGGCGCTGCCGATATGATCTTGCCCATGCCCGCGCGTGCGCGCATAGGCTCTGCCGCGATGGGCAGGCAGGCTATCCGGCAATCCGGCAATTCCGCTTCGGGTGCGGCGCGCACGGCGCGGGCCAATGGATTCAGCCTGATCGAATTGCTGGTCGCGCTGTTCGTGATGGCGCTGCTGGCATCGGTGGCGGTGCTGTCGCTGCCCGACAGCGGCAGCGATTTGCGCCGCAGTGCCGAACGTTTCGCCGCCCGCACCGGCGCCGCCCGCGACGAAGCGATCGTGACCTCGCGGCTCGTGTCGGTGGTGGTCGGGCAGGCGGGTTATTACTTCGAGACGCGAGGCGAGGGCGGCTGGCAGCCCCCGACGGCGCAGAGCCTGCAAGGCGGCGACTGGCCCGACGAAACCGCCGTGAGCCAGACCGGTGCGATAACCGACGATCCGCAGGCAGGCGGCAACCGGCGCATCGTGTTCGACAGCCTTGGCCTTGCGAGTGAGGACGCGCGGATCGTGCTGACGCGCGCCAATCACCGGGCGACCGTCACCATCGCCCGCAACGGCGATATTCGCACGGAAGCGGGCCAATGAGGGCGCGCAACGGTTTTACCCTGATCGAGATGCTGGTCGCGCTGGCGATCTTTGCGCTGGCGGCGCTGGCCTTGCTGCGCATGGAAGGCGCGTCGATTTCGCGCACCGCGGATCTCGACCGGCGGCTGGTGGTCGAGGTGACGGCGCGCAATCTGGCCGCCGAATGGCTGAGCGATCCGATCCCGCCTGCGCTGGGCGATGAAAGCGGCACGGTCGAGAATGCGGGGCGGCGTTTCGCATGGGTGCGCCGCGTCGATGCGCCCGAGGCATTTCCCGGCACCATCCGGATCGCGATGTCGGTGCGCGAACTGGGCCAGCCCTCGGGCGGGGTCAGCTTCGAATTGCTGAGGTCCGCGCCGCGATGACCCGCCGATATGCACGCAATGGCTTTACGCTGGTCGAGATGCTGGTGGCGCTCATCATCTTCTCGATCATCGCGGCGGGCGCGCTGGGCCTGCTGCGCTTTTCGGTCGACGCCGAGATCGCGAGCCGGGACGCGACCGGCGAAATCGCCGCCGAACGCCGCCTGATCGCCGTGTGGACAGCGGACATGGCGCAGGCCTCGCCCAGACCCGCGCGCGATGCGGGTGGAGAGCCCGAACCGGCCCTGCTGGCGGGGGAGAACGGCGATCTGATCGCCATCACGCGGGGCGGCTGGGACAACCCCTCGGGTCAGGCGCGGGCTTCACTGCAGCGCGTGATCTGGCGCATGGAAGGCAACCGGCTGGTGCGGATCGGCCTGTCGCATATCGATGGCGCGGCGCGGGGCGAACCCAGCGTCATGGCTGAGCTGAACGGACAGCCGGGGCTGCGTTTCCGCATGGCGGGCGGCAACTGGGTCGGCACGTGGCGACCGCAGAACCCCGCCGAATTGCCCGCCGCGGTCGAGCTGACCCTGCCGCAGCCCGACGGGACGGTGCTTCGCGTGGTGACGCTGGTCGGATCCGGCCCCGCAGCGGAGGAGGGAGAGTGAGCCGCGCGCCCGGCAGCTGGTTTGCGCAGCGGGGGCGCGGCGCGGCGCTGCTGTCGGTGCTGGTGCTGGTGGCGCTGATGACGATCATCGCGACCTTGATGCTCGACCGGCTGAACCTTGCCACAAGGCTTGCCTCGAACAGTCAGGCGATGGCGCAGGCGCAGCTTTACGCAGCCAGCGCAGAGCAGATGACCGCCGCGCGCCTGACGCAACTGGTCGCCGCGGACGAGGACAAGACGGTCGACCGCATCGGCCTGCTGGGCCGGGAACAGGCGATGCCGCTGGCGCGGGGCAGCGTCTCGGTCACGGTGCTGGATGCGCAGAATTGCTTCAACGTCAATTCGCTGGGTGCGGGCGCCAATGGCGAGGGGCGGCGTTTCGACCGCCGCGCGCAGGGCCAGTTCCTGCGGCTGATGGAAGGGCTGGCGATCCCGGTGAACGAGGCGGCGGTGATCGCCGATTCGGTCGGGGACTGGGTGGACGCCGACCAGTCGCCGCAGCCCAACGGCGCGGAGGACGATTATTACCTGTCGCTGCCGGTGCCCTATCGCACCCCCGGGCGCGCGATGGCGGAACTGAGCGAGCTGCGCGCGGTGCGCGGCATGACCGAGCCGATCTATCGCCGCCTGCTGCCATGGGTCTGTGCGCTGCCGACGGGCGAGGACGCAAGGGTCAATCTCAATACGCTGCGGCCCGATCAGGCGCGGTTGATCGCGGCGATGACGGCGGGCAGCCTCAGCATCGACCGTGCGCGCGCCTTCATCGCCTCGCGCCCGCCTGCGGGCTGGAGTTCGGTATCGGGCGCGGTGGGCCAGATGGCGCGCGGCGACGATTCGGTGTTCGGTCCGGCCGCCCTGTCGCAGATGTCGGTGCGCTCCGATCTGTTTTCGGCCCGCATCGCGGTGCGCGTCGATTCGGTATTGCTGGAGGAGACCGCGCTGATCGACACCAGCGACGATATCGGCCGGGTGGTGGCGCGATATTGGGGGCCTGCCGTCTGAAAACGCGTGAGTCGCGGCAAATTTGCGTCAGCGGCGAAATTCGCAAATTGCGCGTCCTTATAATATTGCGCCATCTGCGGGCGAAACGCTGATTTTGCTTTTCACGGGCGACGCTTTGTGCAACAGGCCGCCTCCGCCGTTCGCAAGCGCTTGACGCATGCAGCCGGCAGTGAAAACAGGGCGCCCCGGCCGGGCGAAAATCGGGCCGGATTTGCGCTTCATGGCGATCGTAGCTCAGTTGGTTAGAGCGCCGGTTTGTGGTACCGGAGGTCGTGGGTTCGAACCCCATCGGTCGCCCCATTTTCACTAGCGGGCGGTGTCGGAAATCCGGCCATTCTGCCGCCTGCTTCCAGGCAAAAGGCGGCCCCCGCAATGTGGAGCAATCCCGCATTCGACGAGCATGAAAAGCTCACCCTCGTCCATGACCGTGCAAGCGGGCTGGCCGCAATCATCGCCATTCATTCGACCCATCGCGGCCCTTCGGCGGGCGGCACGCGGNTCTGGCATTACGCCAATCCCGACGATGCGCTGACCGATGCGCTGCGCCTGTCGCAGGGCATGAGCTACAAGAATGCGATGGCCGATCTGCCGATGGGCGGCGGCAAGGCCGTTATCCTGGCGCCGAAGGACGGCACCAAGACGCCCGAAATGCTCGCCGCGTTCGGCGATGCGGTCGAGGCGCTGGGCGGACGTTACGTGACGGCGGAAGACGTCGGCATTTCCGAAGCGGACATGGTCGCCGTGTCGAAACGCACCGATTACGTCACGGGCCTGCCTGCCGACGACGATGGCGCGGGCGGCGATCCCGGGCCCTATACGGCGCATGGCATCTATCTGGGCCTTGCGGCGGCAGTGCGGCACAAGCTTGGCCGTTCGCTGAACGGCGTGCATGTCGCGATCCAGGGCACGGGCAGCGTGGGCGGACGGCTGGCGCAATTGCTGGCGAAGGACGGGGCGAAGCTGACGCTTGCCGACGTCAACACCGCCCGCGCCGAGGCGCTGGCAGCGGAACTTGGCGGCACGGCCGTGCCTGCGGACAGCATCATGTCCGTGCCCTGCGACGTGTTCAGCCCCAATGCGCTGGGCGGCATCCTCGACAGCACCAGCATCGCCGCGCTCGATTGCGCCGTGGTGGCCGGCGGGGCGAACAACCAGCTCGCCACTGCCGAACATGGCCGCGAACTAGCCCAGCGCGGCATTCTCTATGCACCCGATTACGTGCTGAATGGCGGCGGTATTATCGCGGTCACCTATGAATATCTTGCGCGCCGCGAGGGCGTGGCGGTCAGCACCGACACCATCGACCAGAAGATCGCGGGCATTCCCGACCGGCTGGAATCGATCTGGCAGGAAGCGGAGTCGAGCGGGCGGTCGGTCAATATCGTGGCCGATGCCATGGCGCGGCGCGCGATTGGGCGTTGAACGGCGGCCAGCCGGTGCTGGGCCCTTGTGTCCGCGCGGGCGAACCGGCATGAGACTTGACCGGTCGTTCCGGCCCGAGTTTAGCACAAATCTGACATGCACGGTTTCGCCAATCCCGCCCGTTTTCTGCGTATCGCCCGCTGGCTGACGCCGCTTTTGCTGGTGTCCGGCCTGCTGATCGCGGGCGCGGCACTGGCCTATGGGCTGCTGCTGGCGCCTGCCGACCGGCTGATGGGCGATACGGTACGCATCATGTATATCCACGTGCCCGCCGCATGGCTTGGCATGGGGGGATGGACGACCATCGCCATCGCCTCGCTGGTCGAACTCGTCTGGCGGCATCCGCTGGCCTCCATCGCGGCGCGGGCCGCCGCGGTGCCGGGCGCGGTGTTCACGGCGATCTGCCTTGTCACGGGGTCGATCTGGGGCCGCCCGACATGGGGCACATGGTGGGTGTGGGACGGGCGGCTGACGTCGATGCTTGTCCTGCTGCTGCTCTATTTCGCCTATATCGCGCTGGCGGGCGCGGCGCAGAAGGACATGGCGGCGGGAACGGGCGGAAGCCGCGTGACCGCGATCTTCGGCCTGCTGGGCGCGGTTAACGTGCCAATCATCAACCGGTCTGTCGTGTGGTGGAATTCGTTGCACCAGCCGCCCAGCATCACCATGGGGCAAAGCGCGATCGACCCGGCCTTTCTGTGGCCGCTGCTGGCGGCGACCCTGGGCTTTTCGCTGCTGTTCGGCGGGGTAGTGCTGGCGCGCATGCGGGCGCTGCTGGCCGACATCCAGGCCGAGGCGCGGCTGCGGCGCAAGGCGGTCAGTGCGGAAATCGGGGCCGAGTTCAGGGCCGATCAGGGTGCGGATATTCTTTCCGTGTCGTCCGACAGGCTGTAAGGCTTGGCCAACGGATTCGAAGTGACCATCCCATTGACCGAAAATCTTGACCACTGGCCTTTCGTGATCGCCTGCTACGCCATCGGCATAGCGGGCACGCTGGCCATGGCCGGATGGAGCTGGCTGTCGATGCGCCGTGCGGAAAAGCGCCGCGATGCGATCAGGGGGCGCAAATGAACGCCGCCGGTTCGACGACGGGATCGCAGGCGTTGAAGCCCAAGCATCAGCGTCTGGTGCTGCTCGCCATCGCGCTGGTGGTGCTGATCGGCGCGGGGCTGCTGGCGGCATGGGCGCTGCGCAATCAGGCAAGCTATTTCTATGTCCCTTCCGACATCGCCAGCAACCCGCCAGAGGCCGGGCGCGCGATCCGGCTGGGCGGCATGGTGCAGGAAGGATCGCTGCAGCGCGAAGCCGACGGGGTCAGTATCCGTTTTCTGGTCGGCGACGGGGCTGCGACCGTGCCGGTCCGCTTTACCGGCATCGTGCCCGACCTGTTCGTCGAGGGATCGGGTGTCGTGGCCGAAGGCAGCATGACGCGGGACGGCACGTTCAGCGCCACCAATCTTCTCGCCAAGCATGACGAGAATTACATGCCCCGCGAATTGCAGGACATGTCCGATATGCAGGCCAAGCAGGTGGTGGCCGAGGCCGAATGATCGCCGATAATTCATGATAGCGGAACTGGGTCTTGTGCTTTTGTGGCTGGCGGCGGCGCTGGCCCTGTTGCAATTCGCGTCGGGTCTGTGGGCGCTGGGCGGCGGCGACGGGCAGATGCGCGAGCAGCCTGCCGCCACGGTGCGTCCCGCCGCGGTGATGCAGGGCGTGCTGGCGGCGCTGTCGTTCGGCGCGCTGATGCTGCTGTTCGTGCGGACGGATCTGTCGGTGCTGCTGGTCGCGTCCAATTCGCATTCGGACAAGCCCTTCGTCTTCAAGCTGGCCGGTACATGGGGCAATCACGAAGGGTCGATGCTGCTGTGGGCGACGGTGATGGGGCTGGCGGGCGCGCTGGTGGCGCTGTTCGAACGCCGCCTGCCCGAAAACACCATTGTCGCGACCCTGTCCGCGCAGGCCTTCGTGTCGCTGGGCTTCTATGCATTTCTGCTGTTCAGTTCGAACCCGTTCGAGCGTCTGGATCCGGTGCCGCTGGCGGGCGCGGGGCTCAATCCGCTGCTGCAGGATATCGGTCTCGCGTTCCATCCGCCGACGCTTTATTTCGGCTATGTCGGCCTGTCGGTCGCCTTTTCCTTCGCGGTGGGCGCGCTGGTCACGGGTGAGGTCGGCCCCGCCTTTGCCCGCGCAATGCGGCCATGGGTGCTGGGTGCGTGGATATTCCTGACGGTGGGGATCACCGCAGGCTCCTACTGGGCCTATTACGAGCTTGGCTGGGGCGGCTGGTGGTTCTGGGANCCGGTCGAGAACGCNTCGCTGATGCCGTGGCTGGCGGCGACCGCGCTGCTNCATTCGGCCAGCGTGCTGGCGGCGCGCGATGCGCTGAGGACATGGACGATCATGCTGGGCGTCGTCGCCTTTTCGATGAGCATGGTTGGCACGTTCCTCGTCCGGTCGGGCATTCTGACCAGCGTGCATGCCTTTGCGGTCGACCCGGAGCGCGGATCATTCATCCTCGTCCTGCTTGCGCTGTATATCGGCGGGGCGCTGACGTTGTTCGGCCTGCGCGCCGCCTCGATCCAGGAGGGCAAGCAATTCTCGCTCGTCAGCCGCGAGGCGGCGCTGGTCTTCAACAATGTGATGCTGACCGCGATCCTCGCGATCGTGCTGCTCGGCACGCTCTATCCCCTGGTGACCGAGGCGTTCGGGACGCGCGTGTCGATCGGGCCGCCCTATTTCAATCCGGTGGGCGCGATCTTCGCGCTGCCGATGATGGTCGTGATGGCGGTCGGGCCTTTGCTGCGCTGGAGGGGCGATAGCGCGGGGCGCGCGGTCAGGCCGATGATCTTGCCCGCGCTGGCCGTGGTGGCCGTGCTGGTCGCGGCGCTGGTGCTGGCGCCGGGGATCGGGATCTTGCCGCTGCTGGGGCTGGGGCTGGCGGCTGGACTGGCGATTGCGAGCGTGTTGCCGCTGCTGGGCCGGAACCTGCTTCGCACACCGTTGCCGATATGGGGCATGGTGGTCGCGCATCTGGGGCTTGCCGTCGCGGTGGCCGGGATGGCGAGCGAAAGCGCCTTTTCGGTCGAGCGGCTGGTGGCGGCCCGCATCGGCGAGCAGACGGATGTCGGCCCGTGGCAGATCCGGTTGGCGGCGATCGATCCGGTGGCGGGTCCCAACTGGACCGCGCTGCAGGCGGATCTGCAGGCCAGCTATCGCGGCGGCGATCCGCTGTCGCTTGAGCCGCAGTCGCGCAGCTTCACCTCGCCGGTGCAAACGACCAGCGAGAGCGCGCTGGCGACGCGCTGGAACGGGCAGCTTTATGCCGTGCTGGGCGGTCAGGCCGACGATGGCCGCTGGCAATTGCGCCTGTGGTGGAAGCCGNTCGTGCCGCTGATCTGGCTGGGCGGTCTGCTGGTGGCCTTCGGCGGCGCGCTGGCGCTGGTCGGCCGCGTCGCCAGCGGCTGGCGGCGACAGTCCAGCATGCGCCGCATCGCGCAGCGCCGCGAGGTCAATCCATTGAGGAATACGAGCGCATGAGCGGTCAGCAGGAACGGCGCGGTGCCGCGTGGGCGATCTGGCTGCCGCTGGCGATCTTTGTCCTGCTGGGCGCGCTGGTCGCCTGGGGGCTTGCCAATCCGGGGTCGACCGAGGTGGAAAGCCGCATGATCGGCAAGCCGCTGCCCGATCTCGACCTGCCCGCCGCCACCGCCGAACTGCCCGCGGTGCCGCTGGGCACGGGCGCCGGTGCAGGTGCAGGGACAGGTGGCGCGCAAGGCCCGCGACTGCTGAACGTCTGGGCCAGCTGGTGCGTCCCCTGCATTGTCGAAGCACCGGTGCTGGGCGATCTGGCAGAGCGGGGCGTNCCGATCGACGGCGTCGCCATCCGCGACAAGGACACCGACATCGCCGCCTTTCTGGAACGCCATGGCAATCCCTATCGCGCCATTTCGCGCGACGATGTCAGCGCTTTGCAGATGGCCATCGGCTCTTCGGGCGTGCCGGAGACCTTCGTGATCGATGCGGACGGCATCATCCGATACCAGCATATCGGCCCGATCATGGACCGCGACGTGCCGATGATCCTGGCCAGGCTGCGCGAAGCGGAGCGGGCATCGTGAGGCGGGCACTGGCCCTTTGCGCGATTGCCGCGATCCTGCTGCTGGCGATTTTCACGCCGCACGGGCTGGCGCAGGACGCGCTGCCGCCTGCGCCCTATGCTTACCGGCAGCTCGACGATCCCGCGCAGGAGGCCGCGGCGCAGGATTTGATGGAGACGATCCGCTGCCTCACCTGTCAGAGCCAGTCGATCGCCGATTCCGATGCCCCCATGGCCGGCGACATGCGCAGCGAAGTGCGCCAGCGCATCGCCGCGGGCGAGGATCCGGAAGCCATCCGGCGCTGGCTGGTCGAACGTTACGGCGATTATATCAGCTATAAGCCCGAGGTGACCGGGCTGACGTGGCCGATCTATGTCGCGCCCGTTCTCCTTTTGCTGCTGGCGGCAATCCTGCTGCGCGGCCGGTTCCGCCGCAGGGAGGGCAACCCATGAGCTGGGTGATTGTCATAGCCGTCGCGCTCGCCGTGTTCGCGGCGCTGGTCATCGTGCTCAGACTGCCGCGTCCGGCATGGGAGCTGACGGGGGCGGTCCTGCTGCTGGCGCTGGCGGGCTATGCCGCGCAGGGAAGCCCCGGGCTTGCCGGTTCGCCCACGCCGCCGCGCGCTGATAGCGACAACAACGCCGCCGCGCTGGTCGAGACGCGTCAATCTATGCAGGCCGAATTCGCGCCCGGACGCCGCTATCTGATCACTGCCGATGCGATGGCGCGCAACGGCCGGTTCGCGTCCGCCGCGGCGATCCTGCGCGGTGCGATCCGCGCGCATCCCGACGATCCCGACGCATGGCTGGCGCTGGGCAACGCGCTGGTCGGTCATGCCGAGGGGGTCGCGACGCCCGCCGCGCTCTATGCCTATGACAAGGCGGCGACATTGGCGCCGGGCCATCCGGGGCCACCGTTCTTCGCAGGGCTGGCGCTGGCACAGTCGGGCCGTTTCGCCGAAGCGCGCGAGAAATGGCAGGGCCTGCTCGACCGCCCGCTTGCGCCCGGCAACACCGAGGCCGACGAACCGTGGCGTGCGGTTATCGGCGCGCAGGTCCAGCGACTGGACATGCTGATCGAGGCGCAGCGCCAGCAGCAGGCGGGCGGACAGGGCATGGCGGTGCAGCCGCAATGATCCGCCTGTCGCCGACATGGGCGGGGCATTGGAAGTATGCCCCGGACGGCCGCTTGCGGTGTGCCATGCTCGCTGCTAATCGCCGCAGCCTGCCGGCGGGGGCCTTCATGCCCGCGTCTGCGGACATGCCCGCGTCTGCGGACAAGCGCGTAGCGGAGTTTTTTCTGGCTTGAGCAGCGAATTTGCATCGCACGCGGGTGGTCACACGCTCGAAGGCAAGGACCGCACCAGCGCAAAGCTCAAGCTTGCGGCAGGCGCGGTGGGCATCGTCTTCGGCGATATCGGCACCAGCCCGCTCTATGCGTTTCGCGAAACATTCGTGGGGCCGCATCCGCTTGCGCTGGACAATCTGCACATCCTTGGCGTCGTCAGCCTGATCTTCTGGTCGATGACGCTGGTCGTCTCGATCCAGTATGTCACGATCCTGATGCGCGCCGACAACAAGGGGCAGGGCGGAAGCCTTGCGCTGGTCGCGCTGATTTCGCGGCACATCAGCGGCTCGCGCTTTGGCTGGCTGACGGTGCTGCTGGGGGTGATGGCGACATCGCTTTTCTATGGCGATTCGATGATAACCCCCGCGATCTCGGTGCTTTCCGCGGTCGAGGGGCTGACCGTGGTCGAGGCGCGGTTCGAACAATGGGTCATCCCTATCGCTCTGGTCATGCTGGTCGGCCTGTTCCTTATCCAGAAGCGCGGCACGGCCAAGGTGGGCGCGCTGTTCGCGCCGATCATGATCACCTATTTCATCGTGCTGGCGGTGCTGGGCGTCACCCACATCGTGCAGAACCCCGGCGTGCTGGTGGCGCTCAATCCCTGGTATGCCGTGCAGTTCTTCATGGTCGACAAGACGCTGGCGTTCCTGGCGCTCGGTTCGGTCGTGCTGGCGGTGACGGGGGCAGAGGCGCTCTATGCCGACATGGGCCATTTCGGGCGCGGGCCGCTGCGCATCAGCTGGTTCGGCTTTGTCATGCCCGCGCTGCTGCTCAACTATTTCGGTCAGGCGGCAATGGTGACCAGCCTGTCCGGGCCCGACGCGGCCGAGGCAATCCGCAATCCGTTCTTCATGATGGCACCCGACATCATGCGCTTTCCGCTGGTGATCCTGGCCATGCTGGCAACCTTCATCGCCAGCCAAGCGGTTATCTCGGGCGCGTTTTCGGTGACGCATCAGGCGATCCAGCTCGGCTTCATCCCGCGCCTGTCGATCCTTCACACCAGCGAGACCGAGGCGGGGCAGATCTATATCCCCGCAATCAACTGGGCGCTGATGGTGGCGGTGATCCTGCTGGTGCTGACGTTCCAGAACTCGTCCAATCTTGCCAGCGCCTATGGCATTGCGGTGACGGGCGCGATGCTGATCGACACCTGCCTGATGGCNGCGCTGCTGCTGGCGGTGTGGCGGTGGAAATGGTGGATGGCGGTGCCGGTCGTGGTGCTGTTCTTCATCGTCGACGGCGCCTATTTCGCGGCGAACGCGACAAAGGTGCCCGATGGCGGCTGGTTCCCGCTGCTGATCGGCGCGGCGGCCTTCACGCTCCTCACCACATGGGCCAAGGGGCGCAAGCTGATGCGCGAACGCATGGCCGAGGTCGCGCTTCCTATCGAGATCTTTGCCAAGTCGGCGACCAATTCCGCAACGCGGGTGCCGGGAACGGCGATCTTTATGGCATCCAGCACGGCGGGCGTGCCGTCTGCGCTGCTGCACAATATCAAGCACAACAAGGTGCTGCATGAACGTGTGGTGGTGCTGACCGTCAGGATCGTCGAATATCCCTATGTCGACCTGTCGAAGAGGCACGAGATCCACGACCTTGGCCACGGATTCTATCGCCTGGTGCTGAATTACGGCTTCATGGAAGAGACCGACGTGCCGCGCGCGCTGGCCGATATCGACAATTGCGGCGGCATGTTCGACATGATGAAGACCAGCTTCTTCCTGTCGCGCCAGACTTTGCTGCCATCAGAGAATCCGGGCATGATGATCTGGCGCGAGAAGATCTTCTCCTGGATGCTGCGCAATGCGGCCAATGCGATGGAATTCTTCCGCCTGCCCACCAATCGCGTGGTCGAGTTGGGAAGCCAGGTCGAAATCTGATCCTGCGGCCACGCTTGCGGCACGCGCCGGCGCCCGGAACCGTCCCCGTTTCGCCGTATTTTCTGTTATGATGCCGTTCCAACGAAAAGAGCATCATGAGAGAGGAGAGTCGCGATGAAGGAAGTCACAACGAAGGACCGCGAAAACGAACTGCGCCAGCTGATCGACAAGGTCAGCAGCCAGCCCAATCGCAGCTGGTCTGACGAGCGCAAGCGGATCGCCGTGCTGCAGACGCAGCTGGCATCCGAACACGCTGCCGCCTGACAGGCTGGCGTAAAGGCAGGGGCGGATCCGCGTGGTCCGCCTTCTGCGTATCATTCCGCGTATCAGACGGGCGGCTGGGTCGTCTCGACCTCGGTTTCCTCTTCCTTGCCCAGTCCCTCGCGCATCATCATCGGAAGCTGCATGAAGGTGAATAGGAAGGACAGTGGCATGAACAGCCAGAACTTGGCCGCCAGCCAGTCCTCGAACGGCAGGGCCGCGCGCAGCACCTCGTTCAGGATGGCGAGCGNGACGAAATAGAACCCCCAGTTGCGCGATAGGGCCATCCAGCCGCGATCGGACAACCCCTCGAACGCGGCGCCCAGCAGATATTTGAGCAGCGGCTTGCCCATGCGCCAGCCGACCAGCAGGGCGACCGCGAACAGCGCGTAGATGATCGTTGGCTTGACCTGGACGAACACGGGGTCCTGAAAAAAGATCGTCAGACCGCCGAAGAACACGATCAGCGCGGTCGACAGCATCAGCATGGGGGTGATGTGCCCCAGCTTCCATTTCGACATGCCCAGCGCCACCAGCGCCGCCACGATGAACGCGCCGGTGCCCTTTACCACGGCCAGCACCTCGGCCACCGAATTGCTGGCATCCTCGGGCGCGAAATAGCGATAGACCAGAAAGAAAATCAGCAGCGGCCCGTAATCGATGGCGAGGTTCAGCCAGCCGGATTTCTTCTTCGGCGCGGCGGTGTTTTCGTGGTCCATCAGGCTACTCCGGCAATCACGCGGGCGACGAGGTCGGGGTCGAAGGGCCGCAGATCGTCGATCCCTTCGCCGACGCCGATGGCGTGGATCGGCAGGCCGTATTGCTCGGCCGCGGCGACTAGTACGCCGCCGCGCGCGGTGCCGTCCAGCTTGGTCATGACAAGGCCGGTCACGCCCGCCACTTCGCGGAACACGTCGATCTGCGACAGCGCGTTCTGCCCGTTGGTGGCGTCGAGCACCAGCACCACGTCATGCGGCGCCTCGGGGTTGAGGCGGCCGAGCACTTTGCGGATCTTGGCAAGCTCGTCCATCAGCTCGCGCTTGTTCTGCAGGCGGCCCGCGGTGTCGACGATCAGCGCGTCGCTGCCCTTTTCGGTCGCGGCCTTGACCGCATCGAACACCACGCTGGCCGGATCGCCGCCTTCGGGGCCGGTGACGATGGGAACGCCCACCCGGTCCGCCCAGACCTTCAGCTGACCGATCGCGGCGGCGCGGAACGTGTCGCCCGCGGCCAGGATCACGCTGTAATCCTCTTCCTGGAACAGATGCGCCAGCTTGGCGATGGTGGTTGTCTTGCCGCTGCCGTTGACGCCGATCACCAGCACGACATGCGGGCGGGGGAAGGCGGTCACGTCCAGAGGTTTGGCCACCGGGCGCAGGATCTCCGCGATCTCGTCGGCCACCGCCTGCCGGATCGCCTGCTCGTCGGCGCCGCGGTCGAAGCGGCGGTCGGCAAGCTTTTCGCGTATCCGCATCGCCGCGCGCGGGCCGAGATCGGAGAGGATGAGCGCATCCTCCAGCTCGTCCAGCTGCGCATCGGTCAGGCGGGTCTGCCCGCCGATACCGGCGAGATTGCCCGCCAGACGGTCCGAGGTCTTGCGAAAGCCGCCGAAGACGCGGTCCTGCCAACTCTCGCTCATGCGGCTTCTCCGACCAGCAGGCCTTCGTCGCGGGCGGCGATGCGAAGACGGCGGGTTTCGCCCTGCTTCATGCCTTCCGGCAGGCGAACGGGTGCGAAATTGGCGGCGTGGCCGGTGCCGTCGCGTTCGGCCAGCACCGTCTGGGTCGAACCGATCAGTCCGTCCAGCCACCGGCTGCGCTGCCGCGCGACCGCTTCGCGCAATTCGGCGGCGCGGGCCTTTACCAGCACCGGATCGACCTGCGGCATGCGCGCGGCGGGTGTGCCGGGGCGCGGGCTGAAGGGAAAGACATGGCCATGGACGATATCGCAGGCGCTGACGATGGACAGATTATTGGCGTGCATGTCTTCCGTTTCGGTGGGAAATCCGGCGATGAGATCCGCGCCCACCGCGATTTCGGGGCGGCGGGCCTTCAGACGCTCGACAAGGTTGATCGCATCGGCGCGGCTGTGGCGGCGCTTCATGCGCTTGAGGATCATGTCGTCGCCCGACTGCAGCGATAGGTGCAGGTGCGGCATGAAGCGCGACTCGCTGCCGGCCATGTCCTCGATCAGCGGATCGATCTCCGCCCCGTCGATGGACGACAGGCGCAGGCGTTCGAGCGACGGGCAGGCGTCGAGGATGGCGCGCACTAGAACGCCCAGCGCGGGCGATCCGGGCAGGTCGTGGCCCCAGCTGGTCACGTCGACACCGGTCAAGACGATTTCGGGCGCGCCCTGTTCAAGATGGTCGGCAATTATCCGCACCACCTCGTCCACGGCAAGCGAGCGGCTGGCGCCGCGGCCCTGCGGGATGACGCAAAAGGTGCAGCTGTGGTCGCAGCCGTTCTGCACCGGCACGAAGGCGCGTGTGCGGACACGCGGTGCGGGCGCATCTTCGGCGGCGGGCAGAGAGCGGCCGGACAGCCAGGCGGCGGGCTCCAGCTTGGCGGCATTGGGGACCAGCCCGTCCACTTCGGGCATGGCGGACAGGCGTTCGCCCTCAATATCGGCGGCGCATCCGGTGACCAGCAGGCGCGCATCGGGATGGCGGCGGCGCAGGCGGCGGATTGCGCGGCGGGTCTGGCGGACGGCCTCCTGCGTGACGGCGCAGCTGTTCACCACCACGGTCGGGCTGGCGCTGGCGGTCAGCATGGCGCCGATGCGCTCGCTTTCCGCCATGTTGAGGCGGCAGCCGAGCGTCACGACCTCTGCCTCTTGATGACCGGGGACGCTCAAGCGTAGGCCCCCCAGTCGAACGATCCGGTATAGGAAACGGTCGCGGGCCCGGTCATGGTGATCCGGCCCTTCGCGTCCGCCGTGTCTTCGCCCCATGCGATCAGCAAATCGCCGCCAGGCAGCGAGACCGTGACTTCGCGCTCCACCAGCCCGCGGCGCATCGCCCCAACGGCGGTGGCGCAGGCTCCGGTTCCGCAGGCCCGCGTCAGTCCCGCGCCGCGTTCCCACACGCGCAGCCGGATCGCGCTGCGCGACAGGATCTGCGCGGCATTCACGTTCACCGCCTGCGGGAAGATGGGATCCTTCTCGATCACCGGGCCGATTTCGCCGAGGGGGACGGCATCCAGATCCTCGACGAAGAAGATCGCGTGCGGATTGCCGACATTCACCGCTATCGGATTTTCGAGCATGTCCCAGCCCACCGGCATCGACAGCGTGTCCATCGCATAGGCCAGCGGGATCGCGTCCCAGTCAAAGCGCGGCACGCCCATGTCGACCGCGATACCCGCGGGATCGGGCCGGGCCGAGATCGTGCCGCCCAGCGTCTCGATCGTGACCGCATCGCCAGCGAGCAGGCCGACCGCGCGGGTCGCATTGCCGCAAGCCTCGACCTCGCCGCCGTCCCGGTTGAAGATGCGCATCTTGAGGTCCGCCGTGTCCGAAGGCTCGATCAGCACGAGTTGGTCGCAGCCGATGCCGGTATGGCGATCGGCGAGCGCCGCCGCGACCTCGCCATTAATCGGCGGCAGGGCCTGAACGCGGGCATCGAGCACGACGAAATCATTGCCGAGCCCATGCATCTTGGTGAAGGGGATGCGCATGATGTGCCGCATCTATGCAGCGGGCGGCGCTACGTCCAGTCCCGTGGGCATTCAGGGCGCGTGTTCAGGGGCGGGAAGGGCAAGCAGCCTCAGGCGCCCGCCACTTTCCGTCCGTCGTCGCCGCGCGGCGTCGGGGCAAGCCTCGGTTCACTGCGGACATCCTCGGCCAGCCGCGCTTCGCTCTTCAAACGGGCGCGAACCTTTTCGGCGGGTTCGGGGCGGCCATAGAAATAGCCCTGTCCCTTGAACTGGCCCAGCGTGCGGAGGCGGTCGCGCACATGCTCGCTCTCGATCCCTTCCGCCGTTACCGGCAGACGCATGCCCGCGCCGATCGAACTGATCGCGCCGACGAGCGCGGAATTGTCGCCCCCGCGGCCCAGTTCGGCGATGAAGCTGCGGTCGATCTTGATCCGGTCGAAGGGCAGCGCGCGCAATTGCGCGATCGATGCATAGCCGGTGCCGAAATCGTCGAGGCTGACCGATACGCCCTGGTTCTTGAGGCTGGTGACCAGCGAGCGAACCAGTCCGATATTCTCGTGCAGGCAGCTTTCGGTGACTTCGATCTCAAGCCGTTCGGGCGGGAATTTCGCCTCGGCCAGCAATTTGAGCAATTTCTGCGCGAACCACGGATCGCGCATCTGGATCGGCGAGATATTGACCGAGAGGGTCAGCGAAGGATCCCATTCGGCCGCGTCCTTCAGCGCCTGCGCGATGACCGATTCGGACAATTCCGCGATGCAGCCGATCTCCTCGGCGACCGGGATGAAGAAATCGGGCGTGACAAGGCCGAGCGTCGGCGACTGCCAGCGGGCCAGCATTTCGAAACCGGTCAGCTCGCCCGTTTCGACATCGACCTGCTGTTCGTAGAATGGCACGAACTCGCCGCGCGAAATGCCGCGCCGGATACCGCTTTCCAGCTCGCTGCGCAGCTTCAGCTCGCGCTCCATCTCGGGCGTGAACCAGTCATACCGGTTCCGGCCCAGTTTTTTCGCGTGATACATGGCGACATCGGCCATGTGCAGCAATTCGCCCGCCGCGTTCGATCCGGGATGGTCCAGTTCCACGCTGGTCGCGAGGCCGATCGAAAGACCGACGGCCAGCTCGCCGCCGTTGATGGCGATGGGTTTCTGGGCAATGTCGATGATGCTGGTCGCCAGCTGGTCGATCAGATCGGGCGAGGAGCGGCTATAGGGAACCACGCATGCGAATTCGTCACCGCCAAGCCGTGCGAGGCGGGCGCCCGGCGGCATCTGGGCGCGAATGCGGCGCGCGATCTCGATCAGCATGGAATCGCCTGCGCGGTGGCCGTTGAGATCGTTGATCTGCTTGAAATTGTCGAGATCGATCATCACGAAGGCGACCGCGTTGTCGGCCTTCTCGGCGTCGATCACCATCTCCTCGGTCAGCGGCAGAATGGATCGGCGGTTGAGCGAGCCAGTCAGCGGATCGGTCAGCGCCAGTTCGCGCGCTTCTTCTTCTGCGATGCGGCTCTTTTCGACCTCGCTGATCAGTTCGCGGTAACGCCGCCAGCCGAAGATGATGAGCGCGATGTTTAGCAGCAGCGCACTGGCGGCCCATTGCGCCGGGCCTTCGCTGTCGCCCGTGATAAAACCGATCACCTGCGGCATCACCGCACCCGCGTGCCCAACCAGCATGATGGCGGCGGCGATGATGACCCCCAACAGCACGAGATCGCGCTCCCCCCGGGGATACCGGTCGGTCAGGCGAATGACGCCCTCTGTCTGGGGATTTTCGGCGCGATTGTTCATCGCAAATTTGCTCCACGGCCCTTTGGCGCGTTTCCGGCGCCGGAACGGAATTGCTAGCCGCAAGACCCTAAAAAGAGGTTAAGCCGCGTTCGTGCCGCCGCGCCGCGCCCGGACCGCGGGAAGGCTTGCCATCGTGAGGGCCTGTCTGTATGAGGCGCCGCAGACGGAAAGGGCGGGCCATGGGCAGGCTCTGACCGGATCATGCACAAGGGCGGTTCCAGGCGGCACCGCACGCATTGACATACACGCTGGTCGGCGAGGTTTCGCCCACCGGCGTTTTCGGCGTTTTGCGCCGGATCTGAACGGCCACGCGGCGATTTTCGCGGCAGGCGTAACTGGAGAAGCGGCATGACAGCCGGAGGTGACCATGTTTGACGCACTGTCCGACCGGCTCGGCAATGTTTTCGATTCGCTGCGGGGCCGCGGCGCGCTGAAGGAAGACGATGTCCGCACCGCCATGCGCGAAGTGCGGATCGCATTGCTGGAGGCCGATGTCGCGCTTCCGGTGGTGCGCCGCTTCATCGACACCGTCACCGAACGCGCGATCGGGCAGGAAGTGCTCCGATCGGTCACGCCGGGGCAGCAGGTCGTCAAGATCGTCAATGACGCGCTGGTCGAAATGCTGGGCGGCGATCCCGCGGAAGGCGGCAGCGCGCAGGCGGCCAAGCTGGATCTCGACGCCAAGCCGCCGGTCGTGATCATGATGGTCGGCCTGCAGGGCTCGGGCAAGACGACCAGCACCGCCAAGATCGCCAAGCGGCTGAAGGAGACCGAGGGCAAGAAGGTCATGATGGCCTCGCTCGACGTCAATCGCCCGGCGGCGCAGGAACAGCTGGCCATTCTGGGCGAGCAGGCGGGCGTGGCGACGCTCCCGATCGTGGGGGGGCAGCAGCCGGTCGATATCGCGAACCGCGCGATTTCCTCGGCCAAGCTGCAAAGCTTCGACGTGCTGATGCTCGACACCGCGGGCCGCCTGCATGTCGACGAAGCGCTGATGGCCGAGATGAAGGCCGTGGCCAGCGTCTCGACCCCCAGGGAAGTGCTGCTGGTCGTCGACTCGCTGACGGGCCAGGACGCGGTCAATGTCGCGCAGAGCTTCACCGGCGAAGTGCCGCTGACCGGCGTGGTGCTGACCCGCATGGACGGCGATGCACGCGGCGGTGCGGCGCTGTCGATGCGTGCCGTCACCGGCAAGCCGATCAAGTTCGCGGGCACGGGCGAAAAGCTCGACGCGATCGAGGCGTTCCATCCCTCGCGCGTGGCCAATCGCATTTTGGGCATGGGCGACATCGTGTCGATGGTCGAAAAGGCCGCGACCGCCGTCAAGGAAGAAGACGCCGAACGCCTCGCCAAGCGCATGGCGAAGGGGGAGTTCGACATGAACGACCTTCGCATGCAGCTGCAGCAGATGACCAAGATGGGCGGCATCGGCGCGATCGCAGGCATGCTGCCGGGCATGAAGAAGGCCAAGGCGGCGATGGCGCAGTCGGGCATGGACGACAAGGTCCTGCTCCACATGGACGCGATCATCTCGTCGATGACTCCGAAAGAGCGCGAGAAGCCGCAGCTTTTGAACGCGCGTCGCAAGAAACGCATCGCGGCAGGGTCCGGCACGCAGGTGCAGGACGTGAACAAGCTTCTGAAAATGCATCAGGAAATGGCGAAGGCCATGAAGCAGATCAAGAAGATGGGCGGGCTGAAGGGTCTGGGCCAGCTGTTCGGCAAGGGCGGTCTGGGCGCGGCCATGCCGGGGCTTGGCGGCGGCGGCGGAATGGGCGGCATGCCGGGCCTTCCGGGCGGCGGAGATATTCCGCCCGAGCTGCAGGATCTGCTCAAGAAAAAATGATTTAACCGTAATTTCAGTGATTTGAATATTGTTCGAAAGGTAGTTTGATATGGCAGTTGCAATTCGTCTGGCGCGCGGCGGCGCGAAGAAGCGTCCCTATTACCGCATCGTCGTCTCCGACACGCGCAGCGCGCGCGATGGCAAGTATCTGGAACAGGTCGGCGTCTACAATCCCGTCCTGCCCAAGGATTCGGAAGATCGCGTCAAGCTGATCGAGGACCGCATCCGTTATTGGCTGGGCGTCGGCGCGCAGCCGACCGACCGCGTTGCTCGCTTCCTCGACGCCGCGGGTATCCAGGAGCGTGCGGCTCGCAACAACCCCAAGAAGGCGGAGCCGGGCGAAAAGGCCAAGGAACGCGCCGAGGAAAAGGCTTCGAAGGCCGCTGAAGCCGAGGAAGCCCGCAAGGCTGCCGAGGAAGAAGCCAAGAAGCCCGCAGAAGCGCCGGCTGAAGAAGCGGCTGCCGAAGAGGCGCCTGCTGAAGAAGCCGCGGCTGAAGAGACTGCGACCGAAGAGTAAGATCGGTAAAGGCCGGACTGATGGCGATTGCCCAGCGTATCGTGCTTGCCGCCATTGCCGGCGCGCATGGCGTGAATGGCGAGGTCCGGCTGAAACTGTTCGGCGAAGGCGTGGAGTCGCTGAGGAGATTCCGCGCCTTCACGCTTTTGCGCGAGGTACCTTCCGGTATTGGGGGCGGCGAATCGCGCGAGGTCAGCCCCAAGAAATTGCGGGACGACGGCAAGGGCGGGGCGATCCTGAAGCTGGCCGGCGTCGACAATCGCAATGCGGCCGAGGCGCTGCGCGGCATGGTGCTGACCGTGGCCCGCGAGGAACTGCCTCCGCTGGAAGAGGGCGAATATTACCACGCCGATCTGCTGGGTCTGTCCGCCGTATCCGATACGGGCGAGGCGCTGGGCACGGTGATCGCCATCGACAATTACGGTGCGGGCGACGTGATCGAGATCGAGCGGCCAGCGGCGGAGGGCGAGAAGCCCAAGCGCTTCATGGTGCCGATGCGGCCCGAAGCGGTGCCCGAATGGGACGCGGCGCGGATCGTGATTTCGTCCGACTTCGCGGCGGATTAATCGCCGCCGACTATTTCGGCGAACAAGCCGCCGTCGACGTTCGATCCCGATATGACCACCACGGTCGCGCCATCCGCAGCGGGCGCCTTGCCTGCCAGCAGCGCGGCGAGCGCGACGGCGCCGCCCGGTTCGACCACCAGCTTCAGCACCTCGAACGCATAACGCATGGCGCGGCGAACCTCGTCGTCCGTGACCGCCAGCCCGCCGCTCAGGAGAGCCTTGTTGATCGGGAAGGTCAGGGCGCCGGGCGTCGGGGCCAGCAGGGCGTCGCATATCGACACGGCATCCGCCGCGACGGGCTCGCGTGTTCCTGACGTCAGCGATCGGGCCGTATCGTCAAAGGCCGCGGGTTCGACCGAATAGATCGCCGCATCCGGCAGACAGGGCCGCATGGCGGTGGCAATGCCGGCCACCAGCCCGCCACCGCCGCAGCAGACCAGCACCTGGCCGATGGACGCGCTTGCCTCGTCGGCCTGCTTGAGTATTTCCAGCCCGACCGTGCCCTGACCCGCGATGATGAAGGGATCGTCATAGGACGGCACCAGCACCGCGCCGCGCTCCTCGGCGAGGGCGGTGGCGATGGTCTCGCGCGACTGGGTCCGGCGGTCATAGGCGACGATATCTGCCCCAAGCGCGCTTGTGTTGGCCGTTTTAACCGACGGCGCATCGGCGGGCATCACGAGGGTGGCGGGAATGCCCAGAATGCGCGCCGCCGCCGCCACACCCTGCGCGTGATTGCCCGACGACCATGCGACCACGCCTTTCGCGCGGTCCTGCTGAGGGATACGAGCAAGCCGGTTATAGGCGCCGCGAAACTTGAACGCGCCTCCGATCTGCGCGCCCTCGAACTTCAGCAGGACGCGCCGTCCGGTGCGCTCGTTCAGGAACGGAGATTCGATTAAAGGCGTGCGAACTGCCACGCCGCGGATCAAGTCCGCCGCACCATCGACATGCTGCGGTCCGATGGCAAGTGCCAATTCCTGTCCTGCCGGGTCCTGCACGGCCTAGCCCTCGCGCAGTTCCTTGGCGAGCAGCCTGAACTCGTCCGCGCGGGGCGAGCCGCGCCGCCAGACCAGCGCGATCTGGCGCGCCGCGTTCTTGGATTTCAGCTGTCGGGCCACGACATTCGTGCCGTCCAATATCCCCGATTCCAGCGCCATTTCGGGCAGCATGGTAAGGCCCAGCCCGTTGTCCACCATCTGCACCAGCGTATGGAGAGAGGTGCCGATCATCGTGGCCGATGCCCGCAATTCGGGCCGGTTGCAGGCCGCCAGCGCATGTTCCTTGAGGCAGTGCCCGTCTTCCAGCAGCAGCAGGCGCGCCTCGTCTATCATCGAGGGCGGCACGAGTTCGGGCGGATCGCGCGGATCGTCCTTGGGAAAGGCGACGAACAGGCGGTCGTTGAACAGGATTTCGCTGTCGACCTCGCCGGTCGCGAAGGGCAGGGCCAGCAGCACGCAATCGGCGCGCCCGTGCTGCAGCGACTCGATGGCGTCGGCGCTCGGCTCCTCGCGCAGGAAGAGCTTGAGGCTGGGGCGCTCCTTGCGCAGGCGCGGCAGGATCTTGGGGAGCAGGAAGGGCGCGATGGTGGGGATCACGCTCATGCGCAGTTCGCCCGACAGCGGCTTGCCCGCCGACTGGACGAGTTCGGCCAGCTCCTCCGCCTCGCGCAGCAAGACATGCGCCTTGTCCACCACGCGCTCGCCCAATGGCGTAAAGCGCACCACGCGGCGGGTGCGTTCGACCAGCGTGACGCCCAGCAGCGATTCCAGCTCGCGAATGCCGGCGGACAGGGTGGACTGCGAGACGTAGCAGCTTTCCGCCGCGCGCCCGAAATGGCGCTTTTCGTGCAGCGCCAGCAGATATTGCAGCTGCTTGAGCGTCGGCAGATAGGTGTTCTTCAAGGCACCCTATTCCGTCGCAGCGGTTTCGGCGGCCAGGGGGACATCGTCGATGTGGGTCATTTTCAGATGTCCGTTCTCGACCGCGAAGGCCAGCTTGCCTTCGACCAGATCCAGCGCGTCGCGCCCGAATTCCTGATAGCGCCAGCCTTCCAGCATCGGTAGGTTCTTGCGCACGCCCGCGGCCAAGGCCTCAAGATCGTCGGCGCGCGCGATGAGACGCGAGGCGACATCGATCTCGCGGCTGCGAATCTTGAGCAGCAGCTTGAGCAGATCGGCGACCAGTGCGCCTTCCTTGCCCAGCGGCACGCCCTTCTTGCGTTCGGGCATCTCGTCCTTGGGAAGCGGTTCCGCCTCGTCCAGCACCTTCATCAGGCGTTTGCCGATGTCATTGTCCTTCCACCCGCCCGACAGGCCGCGCACCTTGGCAAGATCGCCCTGCTTCTTCGGCGGATGGCTGGCGAGATCGGCCAGGGTCTCGTCGCGGATGATCCGGCCGCGCGGGATGTTCTTGTCCTGCGCCTCGGTCTCGCGCCAGGCGGCCAGCGCCTTCAGCCGGCCCAGAACCTGCGCATTGCGGCCCGGCGAGCGGATGCGGTGCCACAAGGTTTCGGGATCGCTGGCATAATTCGAGGGGTCGGCCAGCCGTTCCATCTCGCGGTTCAGCCATTCGCCGCGGCCGGTCTTCACCAGCTTCTTCAGCATCTTGGGGAAAATGCGCGAGAGATAGGTGACGTCGCCGATGGCATATTCGATCTGACGCTCGGTCAGCGGGCGTCGGCTCCAGTCGGTAAAGCGCGCGCCCTTGTCGATCTGGATATTGAGCCAGCTGTCGACGAGGTTCGAATAGCCGATCTGTTCGGACTGGCTGATCGCCATCATCGCGATCTGCGTATCGAAGATCGGATGCGGCGTCTTGGCGGTCAGATTATAGATGATCTCGACGTCCTGGCCGCCCGCGTGAAAGACCTTCAGAACCTCCTCGTTCTCGGTCAGCAGGTCAAGCAGGGGCTTGAGATCGATGCCCTCGGCCAGCGGATCGATCGCGGCGGCTTCCTTGCCGTCGGAGATCTGGACGAGGCAGAGCAGCGGCCAATAGGTCGACTCCCGCATGAATTCGGTGTCGACGGCGACGAAATCGGCCGTGGACATCCGCTCGCAGATGTCGGCCAGCGCGTCGGTCGTGGTGATCAGTTCGTGAATTTTCATGGCTTCGGGCGGGTTACGCCGCATGAACGCCGCTTGCAATCATGCGTGGGGGGCGCATCCCCCTCTTTTTGCCCGTCACAGCCGTTTTTGCGGCCCGGAGCGCCCCGATCACGTCAGGCCGGGCGGCGGCGCAGGCGTTCGAACAGGCTGGAGACGAGGCTGGTGGGGGTCGACGCCGTATCGTTCGCAGGCTCCTCGACCGGCGCGGCATCGCGGATGCGGCGGCGCAGGCTGGTGCCGCTGACCTGTGTGTCGTCCTGAAAGATGCTGCCCGGATCGTAATCGGCGGGGCGCGGGGCGAGCGACAGGCTGGCGAATTTCGATTCCTCGACCTCGCCTTCCTCGCCGTCCTCGATCAGATCGTAATATTCCGCGCGGGTGTAGACCGGCGCGTCGAAGAAGGGATAGCTCTCGTTGCTGCCGACCAGCACGGTGACGGGTCGCGGCAGGCCGCGCCCTTCGATCACTGCTCGCATCGCCTGATGCAGGCGCACCGCGACGAAGGCATGGCCCATCACCAGCGCGTCATTGTCGGCGGGCAGGGGCAGATCGCCCAGCTCGCGCCTGCGCTGATAGGCCAGCACTTCGCCATAGATGCCGCCAAGCCCGCGGACCTGCACCTCGGCGCCCGCTTCCTCGAACGCGCTGCGCCATACGCCTGCCTTGCGGCCATAGCCGTGATTGATCTCCTCGCGCCCGGCGCGGGCAAAGGCAAAGGCGCTGTCGGTGAAATAGAGCGTTTCGAGATCGGGTTCGCGGAAATTGCCGCGTTCCGGATCGGGCGCGGGCAGGGTCACCGGCGCGCTGATGTCGACCGACATGGCGGTCACAGGTTGTTCCGGCCGGTCGATCTTGCGGAATGTCTGGTCCAGAACCTCCCAACCGATCAGCCGCACGGCGCTGACGGGCGTCGCCTGCGCCAGCTTGGCGATATCGTGCCGGCCGTCGTTCAGTTCCATCAGCTGCGCTTCGATCAGCGTCGCGGCGACATCGGGCTGTCCCCGGCGCATCAGCGATTCGACATTGCCGAGAAACTGTTCGAGCTCTTCCTCGGACTCGAAGATCTCGCTGGCGAAAATGTCGGTTACGGACATGAACATGCTCTCCTGGCCCGCGGATCGGGGGTTCACCATCAGTTGATAACCGGCCTTTGGTTAAGAATGGCTTGGCCAGCATGATTAACGCGGATGGCGGCGTGGCGCTGCTCAGGCCCGTTCAGCCGTCCGCGATGGAAACACGATCAAGAGGCGGAAGAAGCGGCTGAATATCCGCGCCAGCCACCAAATCCGCCTCTTGCCCGGTGTCGGCGCGCCTTTCGGTCTGCCGGTCCGAACGATCGATCCTCGCAGGACAGCGTTAAGATCGGGTAACCATCGGCGGTAGGATCGGCCGCATGATTGGTGCCGTGATCTTCGGCCGGAAACGCTCTGCCTACCGAAATGCGGACCGGTGCATCGGCGCACTGGAAATGAGGGACGGTTTGACCTAGTGCGCGGCGCAGCAATCGATAAAGGTGGCCGACAGCGGACACCGCATCATCCAGACCAGACGAGAAGCGAATTTTTGCCATGCATGCCTATCGCACCCATACCTGCGGCGCCCTGACTGCCGCCAATGTCGGCGAGACCGTCCGCCTGTCGGGCTGGATCCATCGCAAGCGCGACCATGGCGGCGTGCTGTTCGTCGACCTGCGCGACCATTACGGCATCACCCAGATCGTCGCGGACGAGGATAGCCCCGCGCTGCAGGTGCTGGACGGGCTGCGCGTGGAATCGGTGGTCACCATCGACGGCGAGGTCAAGGCGCGGTCGGCCAGCACGGTCAACGCGAACCTGCCGACCGGTGAGATCGAGATCTATGCCCGCGGCATCACGGTACAGAGCCGCGCCGAGGAACTGCCCATGCCCGTTGCGGGCGAGCAGGAATACCCCGAGGAGATCCGGCTGAAGAACCGTTTCCTCGACCTGCGGCGCGACAAGGTGCATTCCAACATCGTGCTGCGTTCGAAGGTGATCTCCTCGATCCGCCGCCGGATGACGGATGCCGGTTTCACCGAGTTCCAGACCCCGATCCTGGGTGCGTCCAGCCCCGAGGGCGCGCGCGACTATCTGGTGCCCGCGCGCATGCATCCGGGGCGCTTTTATGCACTGCCGCAGGCGCCGCAGATGTTCAAGCAGCTGCTGATGGTCGCCGGTTTCGACCGCTATTTCCAGATCGCGCCCTGTTTCCGGGACGAGGATCTGCGTGCCGATCGCAGCCCTGAATTCTACCAGCTCGATTTCGAGATGAGCTATGTCACGCAGGAAGACGTGTTCCAGACGCTGGAGCCCGTGCTGGCCGGTGTGTTCGAGGAGTTCTCGGGCGGCAAGACGGTGACCCCGGCGGGCACCTTCCCGCGCATCCCCTATGCCGATGCGCTGCTGAAATATGGCAGCGACAAGCCGGACCTGCGCAACCCGCTGATCATCTCGGACGTGACGAGCCATTTCGAACAGTCCGGCTTCGGCCTGTTCGAGAAGATCGTCGGCAGCGGCGGCAAGGTGCGCGTGATCCCCGCGCCGAACACCGCCGACAAGAGCCGCAAGTTCTTCGACGACATGAACAACTGGGCACGCCAGGAAGGCTTCGCGGGGCTCGGCTATGTCACCCGGAAGGGCGGCGACTTCGGCGGACCGATTGCCAAGAATCACGGGCCCGAGCGCATGGAAGAGCTGTATAACGAGTTGGGCCTTGGCCCCGACGACGGGCTGTTCTTCGCGGCTGGCAAGGAAAAGGACGCGGCCAAGCTGGCAGGCGCCGCTCGCACCCGCACGGCCGAGGAACTGGGCCTGATCGAGGAGGGCTGCTTCAAGTTCTGCTGGATCGTCGACTTCCCGATGTTCGAATATGACGAGGACCTCAAGAAGATCGATTTCAGCCACAACCCGTTCTCGATGCCGCAGGGCGAGATGGAAGCGCTGGAAACGCAGGACCCGCTCGACATCCTGGCGTGGCAGTACGACATCGTGTGCAACGGATACGAGCTGTCGTCGGGTGCGATCCGGAATCATCGTCCCGACATCATGTTCAAGGCGTTCGAGATCGCGGGCTATTCGAAGGAAGAGGTCGAGGCGAATTTCTCGGGCATGATCAATGCGTTCAAATATGGCGCGCCGCCGCATGGCGGTTCGGCGCCGGGCATCGACCGCATCGTCATGCTGCTGGCGGAAGAGCCGAACATCCGCGAGGTCATCGCCTTCCCGATGAACCAGCGCGCGCAGGACCTGATGATGGGCGCGCCGAGCGTGGTCAGCCCGAAACAGCTGCGCGAGCTGTCGATCCGCACGGTCGAGCCGCCCAAGGCCACCCCGGCCGACAAGGCGCGCGTCGACCAGATCGGCGATTGAGGCGGCGTGTCCTGAACGCTGGCAATCGGGCGGGCATGGCGGTAATTGTTAAGCGCCTGTCACCCGCTCTTGCCAGCGGCGCACAGTCCGACTAGGGCCACGCCTGAGATTTTATCCGATCCTGTCACGTTACGCTCGGGGCAGGACAGTTTTAGTACCGAGAGGTTTATTCATGAGCGACACCGAGGAACGCGTAAAGAAGATCGTCGTCGAGCACCTGGGCGTTGAAGCCGACAAGGTGACCATGGACGCGAGCTTTATCGACGACCTGGGCGCGGACAGCCTCGACATCGTCGAGCTGGTGATGGCGTTCGAGGAAGAGTTCGGGGTCGAAATCCCCGACGATGCCGCCGAAAAGATCACCACCGTCGGCGACGCGGTGAAATATATCGAAGAGCACAAGGGCTAAGCCTGCAAGGGGCCGGCCCCTGCCGGTTCTGCTCTGATCGCCTGCGCGTCCTTTAGGGGGCGTAGCGGGCAAACGGCAGGCTCGGCCCCAAGTGGCTGGGCCTGCTGCGTTTCGGGGCGGAGCGCGGAATCAGGCGGCCGGGCAGAGGGCAGGATGTCCGCCCGCGGGCGGATTGGCCGAAAGGAAAGGATCACCCATGCGCCGTGTCGTTGTCACCGGACTTGGACTTGTCACCCCGCTTGGTGCGGATGTCGAAACCGTGTGGGCGAACCTGATCGCCGGCAAGTCGGGCGCCGGGCCCATCACGCGATTCGATGCGAGCGACCAGAAATGCCGCATCGCCTGCGAGGTGAAGCCCGCCGACCATGAATATGGCTTTGACCCTGACAAGCGCGTCGACCACAAGGTCCAGCGGCAGGTCGATCCGTTCATCGTCTATGGCATCGACGCCGCGGGACAGGCGATCGAGGACGCGGGCCTTGCGGATATGCCCGAGGAAATGCGCTACCGCGCGGGCTGCTCGATCGGTTCGGGCATCGGCGGTCTGCCGGGGATCGAGAAGGAATCGCTGGTGCTGGCCGAAAAGGGCCCGAGCCGCGTTTCGCCGCATTTCGTCCACGGGCGGCTGATCAACCTGATCAGTGGTCAGGTTTCGATCAAATACGGGCTGATGGGGCCGAACCATGCGGTCGTGACCGCCTGCTCCACCGGCGCGCATTCGATCGGCGATGCCGCGCGCATGATCAAGGACGGCGATGCCGACATCATGCTGGCGGGCGGAGCGGAAGGCACCGTATGCCCGATCGGGATTGCCGGATTTGCACAGGCCCGCGCTCTTTCTACCGGTTTCAACGACGAGCCGACCAAGGCCAGCCGCCCCTATGACGAGGCCCGCGACGGCTTCGTGATGGGCGAGGGCGCGGGCGTCGTCGTGCTGGAAGAGTATGAGCATGCCAAGGCACGCGGCGCGAAGATCTATGCCGAGGTCGTCGGCTATGGCCTGTCGGGCGACGCCTATCACGTGACCGCGCCGCATCCCGAAGGGTCGGGCGCCTATCGTTCGATGGAGATGGCACTGAAGAAGGCCGGCATGACGCCTGCCGACATCGACTATGTCAACGCGCACGGCACCAGCACGCCGCTGGGCGACGAGCTGGAACTGGGCGCGGTGCGCCGTCTGTTCGGCGATGCGATGGACGGCGTGTCGATGTCCTCGACCAAATCCGCCATCGGCCATCTGCTGGGCGGCGCGGGCGCGGTCGAATCGATCTTCTGCATCCTGGCGATGCGCGACCAGATCGTGCCGCCGACGCTCAATCTCGATAACCCGAGCGAGAGCTGCAAGGGCGTCGATCTTGTGCCCCACAAGGCCAAGAAGCGCGAAGTGCGCGCGGTGCTGAACAATTCGTTCGGCTTTGGCGGCACCAATGCCTCGCTGATCATGAAGGCGGTGGACTAGTCCGTCATGAAACGCGGCTGCAGCGTCCTTGTCGCCATTCTCGTGCTGGCGGCGCTGGGCGCTGCCGGCTGGTTCATGGCCGGATGGTACGGCGGCGCAGGGCCGGACAAGGCGACCAGCTTTGTCGTCCCGTCCGGCGCCACGCTGACATCGACGGCGGACAAGCTGGCGGAAGAGGGCCTTATCGGCTCCTCCGACGGCTTCCTGCTGCGCGCGAAACTGCTGGCCAGCGGCGATCCGGTGAAGGCGGGGGAGTTCGCGATTCCCGCCGGCGCCAGTCCCGCGACCATCCTCGACATCCTGCAGCACGGCGAGGTCATTCGGCGCTTTGTCACCGTGCCCGAGGGGCTGCCCTCGATCATGGTGCACGAACGGCTGATGGCCGAACCTTTGCTGACAGGCGAGGTTGCGGTCCCTGCCGAAGGATCGGTCCTGCCCGATAGCTATGACTTCGAGAGAGGCGAGGCGAGAGCGGACGTGCTGGCGCGGATGCAAGAGGCGATGGGCGAATTTGTCGCATCCGAATGGCCGAAACGCGACAAGGACCTGCCCGTTACGACGCCGCAGCAGGCCGTGACGCTTGCCTCGATCGTCGAGAAGGAGACAGGAGTCCCGCAGGAACGGCGGATGGTGGCTGGCCTCTATACCAACCGCCTGCGCAAGGGGATGCGGTTGCAGGCCGATCCGACGATCATCTACCCCATCACCAAAGGCAAGCCTCTGGGCCGCCGGATCAGGCGCAGCGAGATCGACGCGGTGAACGGGTATAACACCTATTCCATGGCTGGTCTGCCGGTGGGGCCGATCACCAACCCCGGACGGGAATCGATCCTGGCCGTGCTGCATCCCGCCGATACCGACGCCGTCTACATGGTCGCCGACGGATCCGGCGGTCACGCATTCAGCGATACGCTGGACGGCCATAATGACAATGTGGCCGCATGGCGCGCGCTGCGCCGAAAGCGGGGCGAGATCGAGTAGGATACCCGCTCCGCGCAAAGCGGCTGCCGCAGCGCGCATGCCGTCAGGGCCGCGGATAAGACTGCGCGCAATCCTCATAATTTGCCAGCGGAGCTGTGGTTGCGCCGCAGCGTGGCCTTTCGTTGAGGCTTTGCGCAGAGCGGAGAGACGGAATTGCCGCATTTGGCTGGCATCCGGGCATGGAACGTGCCGGATTAGCGACAGGCCGCTTCGCAGATGCGGAACGGGGGCAGCGCTTCCTCGTTTGGGCGTCATGGCTCTCGGACATGCTCGCCGCAGTGATGTGGACGATCAATAGCCCGACGCCTGCACGCTTTGGCGACGCGGTTCTTCCGGGCCGTGTGGACGGGGCGGACGACACCACTCCCCCCCTCCAGGTGTCGTCCGCCCTCGTTCTGGCGGCGTGTTGCTGCCATACAGGCGGCATGACCAGCCCCATCATCGTGACCGCCGCCCTGCCGCCAGAGATATTCTCTTATGCAAACGGCCTCAGGACCGAGTACTTTCCGCCCGAGCGCAATTATCTGTCAGCGCATCTGACCCTGTTTCACGCGCTGCCTCCATCGGTCGAACCCGAACTGCGCGGCCTGATGGCCGACCTCGCAAGGGAATTTCCGCCACCTCCCGCCCGCATGAACCGGATCGTCAGCCTGGGGAGGGGCACGGCTCTCGGTATCGAAAGCGATGCCCTGATGGCGCTGAGAGACCGGATCGCCGACCGATTTGCCGGGTGCCTGACGCCGCAGGACAATCATCGTCCGCGCCTGCACGTGACGGTGCAGAACAAGGTCAGCCCCGACGAGGCCCGTAGGCTGCAAGCGCAATTGTCGTCCGGTTTCACCCCGCGCGAATTCACGATTCCGGCGCTGGAGGCCCATTATTATCGCGGCGGGCCATGGGAAGAGGCGGGCCGCTGGCCGCTGCGCGGCAGACCGGCGCAGCGCCGATGACAAGCGATGTGAATGCGATGTCGAATTCCCTTCAACTGCCGTATTGACCGCCGCCCGCACTACCCCTAAGAGGCGCGCCTGCCGCAGGTGCGGGCCACTGGCCAGACCGTCGCGGCACCCTTCGGGGGCGGAGTAGCTCAGGTGGTTAGAGCAGCGGAATCATAATCCGCGTGTCGGGGGTTCGAGTCCCTCCTCCGCTACCATTCTTCTCGAAAATCTTGCTGAAGGTTGGGCTTCCGATTCCCGTGGGAGGCCGGTCCATTTCGTCCTTAGGCTAATTCCCGATGGCCTAGCCTTGCATCGCCCCTATCATTTGGCTTCTTACGGCCCGCTGGCTGAAACGCCCGTCCCGGCCGCAAGGGGTTGCATTTGCTGAGCGGGGAGACAGGACGATGAAGATCCTTTGTTCCGCGAGCATTGCGGTGCTTGCACTGGCCCAGGCTGGCTGTTCCTATGAAAGCGAAACGGCCAGCGCCCAGACTGCCGCCGTGATGGCTGACGAGAGCGGTGTCAGCCAGAACCCGCTGAAAGATGCATTCTTTGGTGAGACCCATGTTCACACAGGGGTCTCGATGGATGCGTTCGTCGCCGGCAACCGGCTGACGCCCGACGACGCTTATCGCTTCGCCAAGGGTGAAGAGATCATGGTCAATGGATCGATGCACAGGATCAAGCGCCCGCTCGACTTCGTGGCGGTCACCGACCACTCCGAATTCATGGGAGAGGCATATAGCCTGATGAATCCCGGTGCGCCCGGTTATGACGACCCGGTCGCCAAGTCATTCCGTGAGGCGAAGGACCTCGAGACGGCTCTGGGGCTTTACGCCAAATATGTGCTGGAACCGCTGGCGGGCGGGGGCGATCCGCGTCCCTCGTTCTTTCAGGGCACCAGCGCGATCGAGACGACCTGGCGAAGGAACTTCGAGGCGACCGAGAAGCACTATATCCCCGGCAAGTTCACGACCATCCACGCGTATGAATGGACTTCGGCGCCGGGCGGCTTGAACCTGCATCGCAACATTCTGTTCCGCGACACCAACGTTCCCAACGTGCCTTTCTCGTCAAACGAGGGGGCCGACCCTGAAGAGCTTTGGGCATGGATGAAGGCTCAGCGCGACAAAGGCGTCAAAGTGTTCGCGATGCCCCACAATTCGAACGAGAGCAAAGGGCTGCTCTTCACCGAGACCACGTTGAGCGGCAAGCCGATCACGCGCGAATATGCGGCTACGCGCGCCAGCATGGAGCCACTGATCGAGATGATGCAGATCAAGGGCAATTCCGAAGTGGTGCCCGATTTCTGGCCGAATGAGGAGTTTGCCGATTTTGAAAATGCGCGGTCCCTGCAGGACTATAACGACCGCACCTTCATGAAGCGAAATTTCGTGCGCTGGGGGCTTGGTCGCGGTCTGAAATATCGGTCCGATCTTGGCGTAAACCCGTTTAAATACGGCTTTGTCGGCGGCACCGACAGCCATAATGGCGCGCCCAGCAATGTGGCCGAGGACAACTGGGACGTGGGTAGTCACGGCCTTGCCGATCAGACGGCAGAGATCCGGGCAACTGCCATCCTTGAAGGTGAAATGAAGGTGTCCGATCTCAACCCCGGTGCCATTACGGGCGTGTGGGCGACGTCCAATACCCGCGGTGCGATCTGGGATAGCATGGCCGCCAAGGAAACCTTCGCAACCAGCGGGCCACGAATGAAGGTGCGGGCTTTCGCCGGGCAGGGGTTTGCGTCGAGCTATCCCTCCTATGCGGCTATGGTCCGGGACGGCTAAGCCAAGGGCGTTCCGATGGGTGGCAACTATACCGGCAGCGGCGCCCCGCAATTGCTGGTCTGGGCGGTGAAGGACCCGATCGGCCCCAATCTCGATCGCATCCAGATCGTGAAGGGCTGGTATGAAAACGGCGATATCAAGGACAAGGTCTATAATGCCGTGGCATCGGGCAATCGCCTGCGCTCCGACGGGACGGTACAGCCGATCAATGCGCCCATCGACGTGAAGACCGGCAGGTTCAATACCACCAAGGGTAGTGCCGAGTTGATGGGCCTGTGGACCGATCCCGACTACGATCCGAACCGGCAGGCCTATTACTACATCCGCGTGTTGCAACTGCCGACCGCGCGCTGGCCGCTTTACGACGAGCTGCGCAAGGGCGTGAAGTTTGCTCCCGACGTCAAGCGCCAGATTGTCGAGCGCGCGTGGGGCTCGCCGATCTGGCACGAACCGAGCTGATCCTCATGATGCTCAGACTGGCTCGGGAGCCGTTGGTTCATTTCATCGCGCTGGGCACCCTGATCTTTGGCGGCTGGTATTGGCTTCACCCGCCACAGCCGCCGATGGACGAAATCGTGATCGACCAGCGGGAGTTCGATCATTTGAAGACCTTGTGGGAGGCGCAGTGGAAACGCGAACCGTCCCCGCAGGACGTGCAGGCGATCATCGACCGCCATGTCCGCAAGGAAGTGTTCTATCGCGAAGGGCTGCGCCTGAATCTCGACAAGAATGACGAGATCATCAAGCGCCGGCTTGCGCAGAAGATGGAAGCGGTGGCGGGCGATCTTGGCAGGCTGATGAAGCCGGCCACCGACGATGATTTGCGCGCTTTCCTGCGTGATCATCCAGAGCTTTTCCGAGTGCCCCAATCCTATGCGTTCCAGCAGGTGTTGTTTCTTCCGACCGAGCGCCGGCAGGCTGCTGCAACACTGGCTTCCTTGCGCGGCGGTGGCTCTGTCCCTGCGACCAGCGAGGCCCGGTTGGGAGTGCCGAATGTCTGGCCGGAGACGACCTCTATCGATCTGGCCAATGCCTTTGGCGATGGCTTTCCAGTCCAATTGGCTGCCTTGCCACTTGGCGAATAGGCGGGGCCGGTCGAGTCCGGATACGGGCTCCATCTTATCCGCATCGACAAGCGCGACGCTGCCCATATGCCGGATTTCGCTGCCGTGAAGTCCTTGGTGCAGCGGGAATATGAATATCAGGCGCAATTGAATGCCGAGGATGCGACCTTCCAGAGCCTGCTCGCAAACTACAAAGTTCGCGTCACCGCCAAGGACGTTCCCGAAGAGCTTCGCACGGCGATGGCTGGCCGATGACGATGCAGGCCAATAGACAGCATATGCCAACGATGCTGTGGCGCGCCCTAGTGCTGGCGCTGATGATGTTTACGTTCCGCGTTGCAGGCGCAGAGGCACATGAAATCCGCACTGCCTTCCTGCAAGTGCGAGAAATCGCGCCGGACCGTTATGACGTTCTCTGGAAGGTGCCGCGCACCGACGACACTGTGCTGGACATCACGCCACGTTTCGATTCCTCGTTCGAGTTGGAAGAAACCGAAGACGGGGCGCTGGTCGATGGTTTCGTCGTATTCCATTATCGCCTTGCCGGCACCCGATCACTGGGCGGCACAGAACTGCGGATCAACGGGTTGGAGCGCTCCACCGTTGATGCTTTGGCAGAGATCGATCTGCTGGACGGTCGTCGCCACAGCTATCTCCTGCAGCCGACCAATGCGGCGGTTACGATCGAGACCGAACCGTCGTTCTGGACGGTGGCGCGCAGCTATATCGTGCTGGGGGTCGAGCATATATTGCTAGGCTTCGATCATCTGCTTTTCGTGCTGGCGCTCGTCATCATCACGCGCGGCGCCGTGCGGATCGTAAAGATGATCACGGCCTTCACCGTCGCACACAGCGTCACGCTCAGCCTTGCGGTGCTGGGCTATGTCGATGTGCCGGGACCGCCGGTGGAGGCGACTATCGCGCTCAGCATCGTTTTCCTCGCGGTCGAGATTTTGCGCACATTGGACGGCAAGGAGACGTTGACCAGTCGCAAACCCTGGCTGGTCGCACTTATCTTCGGGCTGCTGCATGGCTTTGGCTTCGCGGGTGCATTGTCGGAACTCGGTCTGCCACAAAGTGCCATTCCGCTCGCACTTGCCAGCTTCAACATCGGGGTGGAATTGGGGCAGCTGGCATTCGTGGGCGCGGTGCTGATTGTCATGCGCCTGCTGGCGCTGCAGTCCGATTGGCCGATGGCTACGCGCAAGCTGGCGCCTTATGCCATCGGGACGATCAGCATGTTCTGGGTGATCGACCGGATCTCGGCCTTCGCCTGAACTGCGTGTCGGGGGTTCGTGTCCCCCTCCGCTACCGTTTCGCACAGGTTGCTTTTTGCCTAGCGGACCCGTGTCATGACGGAAAATCTTTTCGTTCAGGGTAATAAACCTAAGCGGGCAACCCGCCGGTCTGGCGAAGCGCCTCTCCAAGGGCGAGCGCCGCAGAGGTCGCAAGGTTCATCGAACGAACTTCTGCTCGCATCGGTATTCTGACCCGTTCCTGGCAGGCCTCTGCAACATGCTGCGGAACGCCTGCGCTTTCCTTTCCGAAAAGCAGTGTGTCGCCGGTTTGAAACTGGAACTCATAGGCCGATTGACTGGCTTTCGTCGTGAACAGCACCAGCCTTTCCGGGCGCGCTTCCGCGATAAAGGCATTGAATCCGGAATGGCGCACGATATCGACGTGATCGATGTAATCCATGGCGGTCCGCCTGACGCGCCGGTCGTCCCATTCGAATCCCATCGGCTCGATCAGATGTATCGTCGCCCCGAAACAGGCGCCGAGCCTGAGGACGGCGCCGACGTTTCCGGCAATTTCGGGTTCGAACAGGGCGATGCGCATAGAGGCCGATTGGCGCGGCCGCGCGCGATACGCAAGCGCCGGATCGCGCGCGAGATGGAAGTCGTCGATATGGCGTGTTAATCGCTGTCGGACTTCAAGACATAAGGGACGGGATTTCTGATGACCGAGCATAATCTGGAAACGATGACGGTGCACGCCGGATGCGAACCCGATCCGGCGACTAACGCACGGATCACGCCCATCTACCAGACGGCCAGCTATGTGTTCGACAGCACCGAACATGCCGCGGATCTGTTCGCCCTCAAGCAGTTCGGCAATATCTATTCGCGGATCATGAACCCGACCAACGACGTTCTGGAAAAGAAGATCGCGGCGCTCGAAGGCGGGGTCGGCGCGCTTGGCGTGGCAAGCGGCCATGCGGCGCAGCTTATCGCGTTCTTCACGCTGATGGCACCGGGCTGCAATATCGTCGCCGCGCGCAAGCTGTACGGGGGCTCGCTCAACCAGATGGGTGAGGCGTTCCGCAAGTTCGGCTGGGAAACCCGCTTCGTCGACGCCGACGATCCTGAGAATATTCGCGCGGCAATCGACGCCGACACGCGCTGCGTCTTTGTCGAAAGCCTTGCCAATCCCGGCGGCGTGGTCACCGATATCGCGGCCATCGCCGACATCGCCCATAAAGGCGGCGTTCCCCTGATCGTCGACAACACGATGGCAACGCCCATGCTGTGCCGTCCTTTCGAGCATGGCGCGGATATCGTCACGCACTCGACCACCAAGTTCCTCAACGGGCATGGCAATGCCGTGGGCGGCCTTATCGTTGATTCCGGTAAGTTCGACTGGAAGGCGCACGGGGACAAGTTCGCCAGCCTGACCCAGCCGAACGGATCCTATCACGGCGCGGTGCTGGCCGATGCGCTTGAGCCGATCGGGCCGATCGCGTTCATCATCGCCTGCCGGGTGCTGGGGCTGCGCGACCTCGGCCCCGCGATGGCGCCGCAGAACGCATGGCTTGCGCTTACGGGGATGGAGACGCTGGCGCTGCGCATGGAGCGGCATTGCGACAATGCGCTGGCCGTCGCGAAATGGCTGGAGCAGCACGAGAAGATCGAATGGGTCTCCTATGCCGGGCTTGATGGCAATCCGTACAAGCCGCTGGCCGACAAATATCTTGGTGGCCGGGGCGGCGCGGTTTTCACCTTCGGCGTCAAGGGCGGTTTCGAGGCGGGCGTGAAGCTGGTTTCCAGCGTCAAGCTGTTCAGCCATCTGGCCAATATCGGCGATACGCGCTCCCTGATCATCCACCCGGCCTCGACCACGCACAGCCAGTTGGAAGGCGAAGAGCTGATCGCAGCGGGCGCAGGCCCCGATGTCGTGCGGATCTCCGTGGGGATCGAGCACATCGACGACATTATTGCCGATTTGGACACGGCGCTGAAAAATCTTTGATGCCTTCGCGCCCAGCGAAGCCTCACAGATCCGCGTCAAGCTGAAGGAAACCGACCTTAAGCGCCGGTTTACCTGTGACGTCTACGCTCCGAGCCGATTTCAACTCGGGACGCGCTTGCCATGGCTGACATTCAGGATCTGGCTAAACTCGATGGCAGCGAGGTGCAAAGCTCGCTTCCGGAACTGATGGGCGCGTTTTCATTCGCGCTCGATCTTACCGAGGGGCAACCGGAAGGGCACAGCCTTAGGGCTTGCTGGATCGCCATGCAGCTTGGCGAGCGGCTCGGTGCAAGCCGGGATGACCTGCGCAATATCTATTACGCGGCCATGCTGAAGGATCTGGGGTGTAGCAGCAACGCGGCCCGCGTGGCAGAGGTCTATCTGACCGACGATCGCAGCTTCAAACATGATTTCAAGCTGATCGGCGACGGCATCGGCCCTGCGCTGCGATTTGTCTTTGCCAAGACCGGGCGCGGGGAATCGCTGTTGCGGCGCGGCACCGCGATCGTGAACATCCTGCGGAACGGACCGCAAATCGTCGATGACATGATCGAGGCGCGCTGCACTCGCGGTGCCGAGATTGCGCGGTTGCTGCGTTTCCCCGAGGAGGTCGCGCAGGCGATCTATTCGCTGGACGAGCATTGGGACGGCGGCGGTCGGCCAGCCGGCCTCAAGGCCGGCGACATCCCGCTCGCATCCCGCATCGCGCTGCTGTCACAGGTTGCGGATGTTTTCTTCACCAATGCAGGACCGCAGGCTGCACAGGCCGAAGTCGAACGATTGTCCGGAAGCTGGCTGGATCCCCGAATGTGCGAGGCTTTCTCTGCATTGAGCAAGGACGAGCGTTTCTGGAGCATGCTTGCGGATCCCGACCTCGCTATGCATGTGGTCACGCTGCTGCCCGAAGAAATGGGCATTCCCGTCGATGAAAAATTCCTTGACGACATCACCGCCGCCTTTGGGCGGGTGATCGACGCGAAAAGCCCGTTCACATCGGGTCACAGCCAGCGGGTCGGCGAATACGCCATGCTGGTCGGCGAGGCGCTTGGGCTGGACGAAGCGCAATTGCGCTCGTTGCGCAGGGCAGCCATGCTGCACGACGTGGGCAAGCTGGGCGTCAGCAGCCAGATACTCGAAAAGCCGGGCAAGCTTGAGGACGACGAATGGAACGCAATGCGCAGTCACGCCCTGCGCACGGCCGAGATATTGGGCCGGATCGCGCCCATGCGGGACATGGCGCACATCGCCGCCTCGCATCATGAGCGTCTCGACGGGAAAGGCTATCCCCTAGGTCTCGACGAAAGCCAGCTTGCGCTGGAAGCGCGGATCATCACTGTCTGCGATTTTTTCGACGCCCTTACGGCGGACCGCCCCTACCGCTCGGCTCTCTCCGTGGATGAGGCTTTTGCGATCATGGAAAAGGAGGCGGGCAGGGCAATCGATCCCAGATGCCTTTCGACCTTGCGCGAGGCGCTGGACGCGCCCCTGTAGCGAGCTGGATCGCCAATCTTGCCGATTGGTTATCCCTAAGTCATCTTCTGCCCAAGAGCGACCTCGTCATGACATCCGTCGAACCGTGCTTTTGCATGTTCGAAACCCGTTGCGTCACGCGGACCGCCTGTTAGCCTTGTAACAACCGACAATGGGGGGACGAATTTTATGACAGGTCGCATTTCTCGTTTCGTGGCAGCCGCGCTTCTCGTGTCCGCCGCCATGCCAGCCAACGCGGAAACGCCCGATCGCGAGAAGATCGCCGGCGTGGTCGAGGCGCAGCACGACAACACGATCGAGGCTCTGAGGAACTGGATTGCCCTCCCGACCATCGCGGCGGAAAAGCGCAATACGCCGCAGGGCGCCGAATATATGAAACAGCTGGCGCTGGACGCAGGTTTCCAGCAGGCGAAGATCATCCCCACCGACGGCGTCCCGGCAGTGTTCGCGACGTTGGACGCAGGCGCCGACACGACGCTCGGCCTCTATTTCATGTATGACGTCAAGCAGTTCGATCCCGCCGAATGGGACAACCCGCCCCTCGAAGGAAAACTTGTCGAGCGGGAAGGCGAGGGGCTGACGATGGTCGGACGCGGCGCGGTCAACCAGAAGGGGCCGGAAATGGCCTTCCTCGCCGCGATAAAGGCGATCCAGGCCAGCGGCAAGAAACTGCCCGTCAATCTCGTCCTTGTGGCGGAGGGCGAGGAGGAGGTCGCCTCCACTCATTTCGATCAGGTCGTGGCCGTTCCCGAAGTGCGTGAGGCGCTTTCGCGCAGTATCGGCGTCTTCATCCCTTCCGCCGCGCAGAGCGAGGACGGCAGCGCGAATATCACGCTGGGCGCCAAGGGCGCGGTGGAATTCCAGCTGGTCGTCGGCGGGGAAACATCCGACAAATATCCCAAAACGGACATCCATTCATCGAACCACGCCCGGATCGAAAACCCAGCATGGCGGCTGGTCAAGGCGCTGGACACGCTGGTCGCCGATGACGGCCATACGCCCGCGATCGACGGATGGTTCGAGAATGTGCGCCCCTTGACCGAACGGCAGAAGCAGCTGATCGCCGAAGGAGCCAAGATGAACCCCGAGCAGGCGGAGAAGGACCTGCTGGGCGTCGGCCGCTGGATCGACGACGAGCCTTATGTCACCAGCCTTGAAAGGTTCTATTCGCAGCCGACCGTCAATATTCAGGGCCTTGTCGCGGGCTATACCGGAACCGGCGGCAAGACCGTGCTGCCCGGCCGCGCAGAGGCCAAGCTGGAATTCCGGCTGGTCCCCGCAATGACCAAGGACGAAGCGGTCAGCAAGCTGAAGGCGCATCTGGCCAAGCGCGGTTTCGACGATGTGCAGGTCACCGTTTCGGGCGGATATGGTCCCAATGAAACCGACGAGGACAGCGTGCTGATCCGCGCGCAGAAGGCGCTGTTCGAAAAGGACGGCATTCCCTATTCGATCAGGCCGCGCAATGCGGGTAGCTGGCCGGGCGTGATCTTCAACGGGCCGCCGCTCAACCTTCCCGCATCGCAGTTCGGGCTGAGCCGTGGCGGCGGTGCGCATGCGCCGAACGAATGGTTCCTGATCGACAGCAGCGATCCCAAGGTCAACGGTCTGGACGAGGCAACGATGGCCTATGTCGACTATCTCTACGTGATCAGCGAGGAGGCGGCGAAAACCGCGCAATAGGCGCCGCTTCGCTGCACACAGGCATTCTGCCGCCCGATCGGTCCAGCCATAGGATCGATCGGGGGCGTCTTCCCGATTATCGGATGCGCCGGATGGTCAATCGAATGGTTCGATGACAGGCGTCAATTTCTTTCGCTTTCACGATCAACTGTCTTTCGTCTAGCACTATGGTCGTTGCGCTGCGACGCATCGAACCAGGGGAGACATTGCTGTGAAGATTGCCGTTCGAACCGTGCTGCTTGCCAGTGCTCTGGGTCTTTCATTGCCCGCATATGCGCAGGTCGAAAACGAAACCGTGACCGAGCAGGCGGGCCCCGTCCCGACAAGGCCCGGCGGAATGACCAACGAGGACTGGTGGCCGATGCGCCTCGACCTCAGCGCGCTGCGTCAGCATGAGGCGACCAAGGCCAATCCATACGGTCCCGATTACGATTACGCCGAAGAGTTCGGCAAGCTCGACCTTGCGGCCGTCAAGGAAGACATCCGCAAGACGCTGACCACCTCTCAGCCGTGGTGGCCCGCCGATTACGGGCATTACGGCCCGTTCTTCATCCGCATGGCATGGCACAGCGCCGGCACCTATCGCGTCGGCGACGGGCGCGGCGGCAGCGACGGCGGCGAACAGCGCTTCGATCCGCTGAACAGCTGGCCCGACAATGTCAGCCTCGACAAGGCGCGCCGTCTCGTCTGGCCGATCAAGCAGAAATACGGCCGCGCGCTGTCATGGGGCGATCTGATGGTGCTGACCGGCAATGTCGCGCTTGAGGACATGGGGTTCCAGACCGTCGGTTTCGCGGGCGGACGCGTCGACGCCTGGCAGCCCGACATGGTGTATTGGGGCCCAGAGACCGAGATGCTGGGGCATGAGCGGACCAACCCCGATGGATCGCTGAAGCGCGATCTGGCCGCCACGCAGATGGGCCTTATCTATGTCAATCCCGAAGGTCCGGGCGGCAATCACGATCCGGTTTCGGCGGCCGCGGCGATCCGGACCGCTTTCGGCAATATGGCGATGGATGACGAGGAGACGCTGGCGCTGATCGCGGGCGGCCACACGTTCGGCAAGGCGCATGGCGCGCACAAGCCGGACCAGTGCCTCGCCGCGGAACCGACCGCAGCGGGTGTGGAGCAGCAAGGTTTGGGCTGGGCCAACAAATGCGGCAAGGGTCATTCCGAGGACACGATCACCTCGGGCCTGGAAGGCGCATGGACTGCCGCGCCGACGCAGTTCACCACGCAATATATCGACAATCTGCTGAACTTCGACTGGGAGCTGACCGAGAGCCCCGCCGGTGCGAAGCAGTGGATTCCGACCGATCCGGCGACGCACAGCATGGTCCCCGACGCGCATGTCGAGGGCAAGTTCCATGCGCCGATCATGTTCACCACCGACATCGCGCTCAAGGAAGATCCCGGTTTCCGCGCGGTCCTCGAACGCTGGCAGGACGATCCCAAGCAGTTCGAGGATGCCTTCGCGCGCGCCTGGTTCAAGCTGACGCACCGCGATCTTGGTCCGCAGGCCCGCTATCTGGGTCCCGATGCGCCCAAGGCGACCTATGCCTGGCAGGACCCGCTGCCCGAAGCGAGCCTGCCTGCCCCGAGCGCAGCGCAGATCGACACCGCGAAGGCGGCGCTGCTGGGATCGGGCCTTTCCGTTCCCGAACTGGTGCGCGCGGCATGGGCATCGGCCTCCACCTATCGCGATACCGACATGCGCGGCGGCGCGAACGGTGCCCGGGTGCGGCTCGATCCGCAGCAGAACTGGGCGGTCAACGATCCGGCCGAGATCGCGAAGGTGATGGACGCGCTTTCGGCTGTGCAGTCCGATCTGGCGGGCCGGGGCATTCGCATGTCGATGGCCGACCTGATCGTGCTGGGCGGTTCGGCGGCGGTGGAATATGCGGCAGGGCAGGCCGGCCACGATGTAACCGTGCCCTTCACGCCCGGCCGCGTCGATGCGACGCAGGAACAGACCGACGTGGCATCCTTCGCCTATCTTGAACCCAAGGCCGACGCGTTCCGCAATTATTATGCGCCCGATGCCGATCTTCCCCCGGCAGAGGCGATGGTGGACAAGGCGGACATGCTGGGCCTGACCGTGCCCGAAATGACCGCTCTGGTCGGCGGCATGCGCGTTCTGGGCGCAAATACCGGGAACAGCGCGAATGGCGTGCTGACCGAGACGCCCGGTGTGCTGGACAATGCCTTTTTCACCAACCTGCTCACCATGGACACGGTGTGGGAAAAGACCGCGAATGCGGGCCTCTACGCCGGCAAGGACCGCGCCACCGGCGCGGCGAAATGGACCGCGACCCCGGTGGACCTGATCTTCGGATCGAATTCGGAACTGCGCGCGGTGGCCGAAGCCTATGCCTCGGCAGATGCGGAGCGCATGTTCGTCGAGGATTTCGTCGATGCGTGGACCAAGGTCATGAACGCCGATCGCTATTGATCGATTGGGTCCTGAGGAAAGGGGCGGCATCTGCACGGATGCCGCCCTTTTTCGTTTCCCGATCTGATGTTTGCCGACGGTTCTATGTCGCCCGTCGATCAATTGCAGCGCCCGCCGGTTTGATCGACAAGGGGCGCTGAATGAGAAACATCCTGATAGCCGCCGCCCTGTCCTTCCCTCTTGCGGTGTCCATTCCCCTTACGGTTCAGGCCGATGAGCTGATCGTGCGGGGCGACCGCCTTTTCATCCATGCCGAAGTGAACGGCCGCAAGGCCGAGGCGCTGCTCGACAGCGGTGCGGAAATGACGGTGCTCGATACACGCTTCGCGCGTGAGGCGCAGCTTGCGGAGGGCGAGGAAGTGACCGCGCGCGGCACCGGGGCGGGCACGGTGAAGGCGCAAATCGTCGAGGGTGTCAATCTGACCGCGCTGGGACGACAGGTCGTGCTCCCCGCAGCAGCGGTCATGGATCTGTCGGACATAGAGGCGCGCGTCGTGAAGGCGCCCGTGCCCGTCATCGTGGGCCGCGATTTGTTCGATGCGGGGCGCCTCGCCATCGATATCGAGGGAAGGCGGATCGAGTGGCTGTCCGGTGACGAGCCGATGGCGGGCGTCATGCTGCCATTGTCGGCTTCCCATGGCATCGAAACGATCCCGGTGACCTTCGGCGGTGTCGCCGCCGATGCCGACTTCGATCTCGGCAATGGAACCGGGCTATTGCTGTCCCGCGAACTGGCCGAGCGTCTGAATCTTAGGCCCGTCGGTGTAGAACCCGCAGGCGGCATCGGCGGGGCGGCCGGGCGCACGGTGGTCTATGTGCCCGAACTTACCATCGCGGGACGAAGTTTCCGTAACGTCCGGGCGCATGTCGCGGATAATGCGCAGGTCCCGGCCAATGTCGGCGTAGGGCTGCTTCGGCAGTTCCGCATCGTCACCGATTTCCGGCAGCGCGCCGTCTGGCTCTACCCGATCGAATAGGGCGAAGCGGCACCCCGACACAATTTCTCGGAACGGTTTGCGCCCCCTGATGATTGGATGAACAGGGGGACATTATGAAAAAACTCGGCATTTTCTGTCTTTTCGTTGCGATATTGCTGCTGATCGCGGTGCTCGTATCGCTTTTGCCCAGCGACGCCTGGTACGTCAGGACCATCGACATGGTGCGCGAACCGATGAGCTGGATCGCGGCGATATTGCTTATCGTTGCGGTCGTGGTGAAGGCACCGACGCGCTGGCCCACGGTCGGCGTGCTGGCGCTGGTCATCGCAATCAATGTCTGGCGCATCTGGCCCTATTCCGGCTTCGCGGAAGCGCAGGTCAGGCTGGCCAGCGGCTCCGATGCGGCGCAGGACGGGCAATGTTTCACCGCGATGGCGGTGAATGTGAAGGTGAAGAACAAGGGCTACGCGGCCATCGCGCGGCAGATCCGCGAATATGATCCCGACGTGCTGTTCCTGATGGAAACCGATAAGGAATGGATCGACCAGCTCGAACCGGTGCTGTCGCCCTATGGCTTTGTCCGGCGTCATCCTCAGCCGCATGCCTTCGGTCTGGTGTTCGCGACGCGCCTGCCGGTCGCCAAGGCCAATATCGTCGAGAATACCTATCGCGATACGCCCACGCTTTATGCGACGCTGGAACCGGCCGGCGCACCGCCGATCGAGTTCATCGGCCTGCACCCGAAACCGCCGCTCCCCGGCTGGAACACCGAGCAGCGCGATGAAAACATCGTCAATGCCGGCGTTCAGACCCCAGACCGTTTGCCCGATGCGCTGGTGATGGGGGATTTCAACGACGTTCCGTGGTCGCGCACGACGACTCGCTTTCGCGAGACCGGCGATTGGCGCGATCCGCGGATCGGTCGCGGCACATATGCCACTTTCCCGTCGCGCTATCTGTTCGCGGGCTGGCCGCTGGACCAGCTGATGGTGAAGGGCGATCTTGAGGTGGGGTCGTTCGCCGTACTGCCGGACAACGGGTCGGATCACCGCGCGATGTACACGCGGGTCTGTGCCCGCCCGGCAGGCGGCTAGTCCAACGGCTGCAATCTGATCGCCGCGCCGCCGCCGGGGGCCAGCCAGATCGACATGCTGTCGCCCGCCTTCACCGTGCGGTTGTCATAGGCGATGCGGTGGCGCGCTTCGGTTTCATAGGTCGCGCCTTCGCCGTCCTTCCAGATGGTGGCCTTGTACATTTTGCCGGGCGTCAGGAAATCGAAGTCGAGCGCGACCTCGCGCGCGGTCGCGTCGTTGACGCCGCCGACGTACCAGTCTTCACTGTTGCGGTCCTTGCGCGCGAAGATGGCGTAATCGCCCACTTCGCCCGCGATCAGGTGGCTCTCGGCCCAGTCGGCGGGGACGGCCCTGATGAATTCCAGTTCGCGCGGATGCTCGGCCAGGCTCTCGATGAAATCGGCCGCCATCTGGATGGGCGAATAGATCGCCAGATACAGCCCCAGCTGCTTTGCCAGCGTCGAGGCGAGGGGGACGTCCTTGTCGCCTTTCAGGCTTAGCACGCCGGGCGTGAAATCCATCGGCCCGGCCAGCATGCGCGTATAGACCAGCGTCGGTTCGTGGTCCGGTCCGTTGTTGAACGGACCCCACGCGTTATACTCCATGCCGCGCGCACCTTCGCGGGCGACCCAGTTGGGATAGGTGCGGCGAAGGCCCGTATCCTTCACCGGCTCGTGCGGATTGACCGCGACGCGGTTCTTCGCGGCTTCTTCCACCACGCGCAGATGATGCTGCACCTGCCGCTGGCCGTCGTGCCATTCCATGACCTGCCCCTCGCAGGGGAGCGCAATATCGGCATTGCACGAGATGATGCCGCCCGCGTCCGCGACATAGCCGGTCTTGACGACATCGACGCCCAGCCTGCCGTACAGCGCCATCGCGTCGGCGAGTTGCGCCTCGTAATTCGCGATATTGCCGCCGGTTTCGTGGTGGCCGATCAGGTGGACGCCCTTTTCCTTTGCATAGGCGGCAAGGCCTTCCAGATCGAAATCGGGATAGGCCTTGGTAAAGCTGAAGTCGCGGCCATTACCGAACCAGATGCCGTCCCAGCCGTAATCCCAGCCTTCGACCAGCACGCCGCGAAAGCCGTTCTTCGCGGCGAAATCGATATAGTCCTTGGTCCGCTCGGTCGTCGCGCCGTGACGGTCGCCCTGCGCCCATGTCCAGCGGTTCGAGATCATGCCCCACCAGATGCCGATATATTTCGCAGGCTCGAACCAGGATACATCGCCAAGCTTGTTGGGTTCGTTGAGGTTCAGCTCGAGATCGTTCTCGACCAGTCCCGCCGCGTCGTCGGCGATGCGGATGCTGCGCCACGGCGTATGGAACGCGCCGGTGCGCACCACCTTCGCCCCGCGCGAGGACGGCGCCAGATGCGCGCGGAAGCGGCGGTCCTGCAGGCGCTGCAGCCACATGCCCGAATAATCGACCAGCGCCGCTTCGTGGAACGACAGATGGGTTCCGTCCTCAAGCCGCATGGTTATCGGCGTATGCGCCATCGACACGCCCTCGATCGGCGTATTCGAATAGAGATATTCGTAACGGTTCCAGTCGCCCGCCGGGATCCACCACGCCGTGCCTTCCGGCGCGATGGTGAACTCGGTCAGTTCCTCGGCGATGTTCGTCACCGGATGGTCGGCCCGGTCCGCGAATTCATAGCGGAAACCGATGCCGTCATCGAACACGCGCATGCGCAGGGTAAAGCCGCGCGGGGTGTCGTCCTTCTCCGCGAAGGTCACGGCCAGTTCGTTGTGCCGGTCGGTGACGAATTGCCGCTCGCCCCACGGCTGTTCCCAGCGCGTGTCGGCGCTGTCGGTCGTTTCGCCGGTAATGGCGAGGTTGCGGCGTAGCGGGTCCTCGTCGGTGAAGTTGAAACCCAGTTGCGACCGCGCGATCAGAACCTTTCCGTCGCGCATCACCTCGTAGAACGGCTTGCCTTCCTCGTCCGCGTCAACCGTCACGCTGATGCGTCCGTCGGGCGAGGCGACCGTGCCCGCCAGGGCCGAGGCAGGAAGGGCGGTGGCGGCCAGCAGGGCCGCGGCGAAAAGGCGAATGGTCATAGCTTGGCAATCCGGACAGCAAAGGGGGGAAGTTCATCTGCATCGGCACCGTTCAGCGCCAGCAGGGTTTGCGCGCTCGCGGGCAATTCGGGCGCCGTTATGGTTTCCGCGGAGAGGTTGAAGGCGCAGGAGATCCGCTCTTCGCTGGTTTCGCGAATGAAGGTCAGCAAAGGTCCATCCGCACGGCAATCCGCGACCGCCCCGTGATGCAGCGCCGGATGCGCAACGCGCAGCGCGATCATGGCGCGGGTGTGGTGCAGCAGCGAATTCGCGTCTTCCTCCTGCGCCTCGACCGAGCGGGCGAGATTGGCGTCTCCAAATGGCAGCCAGGGCGTGTCCGAGCCAAAGCCGCCCTGCGCCGTCCACGGCATCGGCGTGCGCGCACCGTCGCGCGACAGGGTCAGGGGCCAGTTGGCAATCGCCTCGGGGTCCTGCAACTGGTGGTACGGGATATCGACCTGCTCCAGCCCCAGTTCCTCGCCGTTATAGAGGATGATATTGCCGCGCATCGCCGCCAGCAGCGCCATCTTCATTCGCGCGAATTCCGCCTTGTGCTCGGGCGGGGCCCAGCGCGAGATCGCTCGCGGCGCGTCATGGTTCTCGAAAGCGAAACTGGGCCAGTTGCCATCGGGCGCATCGGGCCACTGCGTGATCGCCTTGCACACCAGTTCGGGCGTCAGCGCATCGGCATAAAGGAAGTCGAAGCCATAGGTGGAATTGAGATGCGCGTTCCCGGCGGTGAAGGCGCGCATTTCCTCTTCGACGCCTTCGCCGCCCACTTCGGCCACGGTGAAGGTCGCGTCGTATCGATCGGTGAGGGCGCGAATGCGGCGGATGAAGGCCGGGATCTCGGGATGCGACTGGTTGTGGACCCGCAATTGGTAATCGAACGGGCGCGTGCGCGGCTTGCCGTTGCAGGGCGCGGGCGGATTGTCGCGGAAAGCGGGATCGTGCATCGCGAAATTGAGCGCGTCGATGCGGAACCCGTCGACCCCGCGATCCAGCCAGAATTGCGCGACGGCCAGCAGCGCGTCCTGAACATCGGGATTGTGGCCGTTCAGCTGCGGCTGGCTGGAGAGGAAATTGTGCAGGTAATATTGCCCGCGCCGCGCATCCCAAGTCCATGCCGGGCCGCCGAACACGGATTGCCAGTTGGAAGGGGGCGATCCGTCGGCCTTGGGATCGGCCCAGACATACCAGTCCGCCTTTGGATTGTCGCGGCTCGAACGGCTTTCGACGAACCACGGGTGCTCGTCCGAACTGTGCGAATAGACCTGGTCGATCAGGACCTTGAGGTTCAGCTGATGCGCGCGGGCGACCAGCGCGTCGAAATCGGCGAGCGTGCCGAAAATCGGATCGACATCGCGGTAATCCACCACGTCATAGCCGAAATCCTTCATCGGCGAAGTGAAGAAGGGCGATATCCAGATCGCGTCCACGCCTAGAGAAGCGACGTGCGGCAGGCGCTGGGTGATGCCCGGCAGGTCGCCGATGCCATCGCCGTTCGCATCCATGAAGCTGCGCGGATAGATCTGGTAGATGGCGGCGCCGCGCCACCACGGAAAATTGTCTGTCATTGCGAAACCTTGTCGGCGCGGCAGATCGCCCAGCCGAATGGTGGAAGGGAAAAGCGGGCCGATCCGGGTGCGCTGGCCGCGGCGGGGCAGCTGCCCGCCAGCGTTTCCAGCGTCTGCACTCGCGAATCGATCACGACATTGCGGGTGATGGGCGCGTCCGACGTGTTGAACGCCAGCACATATTCGCGCCCCGTTTCCGGATCGAAGCGCGAGACAGCGAACAGCCCCGGCTCCTGTTCGTAAGCGCGCACCATCTGGCGGCCGCGCGACAGGGCAGGGTGCGCGCTGCGGATAGCGGAGAATTGCGCGATCAGGCGGTAGAGCGGATGGTCAGGGTCGAAATTGGCCTCTGCCGTGGTCGCATCGGTGCCGATCAGCGCGTTGTCGTTATAGACGGCGGTCCGGCTGGCAAACATATCCTCGCGCGCAAGCTGGTCGTTGCCGTCGCCGACGAAGCCTTGCTCGTCGCCGTAATAGATGACCGGCGATCCGCGCAGCGTCAGCATCATCGCATGGCCCAGCATCACGCGGGCGAGCAGTTCGTCCTGCCCGATCTGCGGCATATCCTCGCGCAGCAGGGTCGAAAAGCGGCCCATGTCGTGATTGCCAAGGAAGGTCGGCAGGTTCAGCGCCGCTTCGTCTCCGCCTTCGTAGAGCACGTCGCCGTCGAACAGTTCGTTGAGGATGACTGTGCCCTTGCCGCGTCCCAATGCCTCGCGCATCGAGGACTGGAAGGCGAAATCGAGCACGGCGGGCAGGCCGTCGCGGCGGGTATATTGCGCGATATAGCCGTTGGCGGGCACGTCCTTGTAGACTTCGCCGAACATGTGGAAATTGGGAATACCGCGGGCGCGGGCACGGGCCTGCATGGCGGGGACGAATGCCTGCCAGAATCCGGGATCGACATGGCGCGCGGTGTCGATGCGGAACCCGTCGATGCCGAAGTCGTCGATCCACGATCCATAGATGTCGATCATGCCCTGCCGCACGCGCGGATGTTCGGTGAACAGATCGTCCAGACCCACGAAATCGCCGAAGCGGCTGTCCTCGCCGGTAAATGTCGAATTGCCGCGATTGTGATAATAGACCGGATCGTTGAGCCACGCCGGGACCTTCACCTCCTCCTCGCCCGCCGGGACATAGGGGGTGTAGGCGAAGGACGGGTCGGTCAGCCTGGCGAAATTGGCCTCGCTGCTGTCGGTGTCGCCCATGAATCCGGGGTTGATCGCTTCGCCGTTGGGGCCGCCTTTCGTCGAATAGGGAAAATCGGCGCGGCTGCGATAGAGATAGTCGTTCGCTTCGCCTTCGCGGTAGCGGATGACATCGGCGGTGTGGTTGGTGATGATGTCCATATAGACCTTCATCCCGCGCGCATGGGCCGCGTCGACGAAGGCACGGAATTCCTCGCGCGTGCCGAAATGGCTGTCGGGCCGCGTGAAATCGGTCACCCAGTAACCGTGATAGCCCGCGCTTTCGTCGCCCACCGGTCCTTGCACGACCTTGTTCTGGAAGATCGGCGCGAACCAGATCGCGGTGATCCCCATGCCCTGCAGGTAATCGAGCCTTTCGGTCAGGCCTTTCAGGTCGCCGCCGTGGAAATAGCCCTTGGCTGCGGGATCATATCCCGTGGCCAGCCGGTCGCCGGTAAGGCCGCCGCGATCGTTGGCAGGATCGCCATTCTCGAACCGGTCGGGCAGCACGAAATAGACCACTTCCTCCGAAGGCGCGCGCTCGCGGAACGCCTCGGAAGCCGGCTGTGCCTGCACCGAGGCGCAGGCCGACAGGGCGAGGCCGGATATGGCGGCGAGCACGGGGAATATGCGTGTCATGCGGGTTCCTTGGCGCGGCCGTTGATGAAGTCCTGCAGGAAGTCGATGTGTCGCGGCATGGCGCGCACCTGTTCGACAAGCGCAGCCTCGGTTCCCTGCATCAGGTCGCGCAATTGCGCTTCGTCCAGCGTGTCGGCGATGGGGTTATGGCCCTGCGCCTCGACGCCTTGGCCGGCGAAGACCTGGAACCACGCAACTTCGGTGAACAGTTCTTCGTGCTCGCGGTGGATGAAGCCGGTGTCGCGCCACAGCGCGATCTTGTCGGTCAGCGTGGAGGGTAGCGGCATGGTGCGGACCGCGTCCCAGAACGGCTCGCCGTGCCGTTCGTTCGCGGTGTAGTGCAGGATCAGGAAGTCGCGGATGCGAGTCCATTCGAAATCGGCCTGCGCGTTGAAATGGCTTATCGCGGCCTCGCTGGGCCGGCCGTCGGGCAGCAGGGCGAGGAAGCGGCTGATCGCGCTCTGGATCAGATGGATGCTGGTCGATTCCAGCGGCTCCATGAAACCGGCGGCAAGGCCGAGCGCGAGGCAGTTGCGGTTCCAGTGCTTGCGCCGCTTGCCCGTCGTAAAGCGGATCGGACGGGGATCGGCCTGCGTCGCGCCGTCGAGATTGGCCAGCAGCATTTCCGCAGCCTCGTCATCCGGTAGATGGGCAGAGGAATAGACCAGCCCGTTGCCGATCCGGTGCTGCAATGGAATGCGCCACTGCCACCCCGCCTTGCGCGCGATGGATTTGGTGTAGGGCGTGAAATCCCCGCCGCCCTCGCAAGGCACGGCCATCGCGCGGTCGCAAGGCAGGTAATTCGACCAGTCGTCGAAGCCGGTCTCAAGCGCCCCTTCGATCAGCAGTCCGCGAAATCCTGTGCAGTCGATGAAGAAGTCCGCCGCCAGCACCCGCCCATCGTCCAGCGTGATCGAGGCGATGTCGCCGCTTCCCCCGTCGCGGTCGACCGATGCCATGGTGCCTTCGTGCCGCTCCACGCCCCGCGCTTCGGCATGGCGGCGCAGCAGCGCGGCATAGAGACCGGCGTCGAAGTGATAGGCATATGGCATTTCCGCCCCGGCGGAGGTCCGCCCGCGCTGCATCCGCATGGTGCGCGCGGCCAGCTCGTTCAGCGAATAGCGTTGCAGCGGCTTTGCGAAACCCAGTTGCCGGGCACGCAGCCAGTAATGCTGGAACGGCAGCAGACCGATACCGCGTCCGATCTGGCCGAACGCATGCATATAGCTGTGCCCGTCACGCAGCCAGCCGTCGAATTCGATCCCCAGCTTGAAGCTGCCGCGCGTTTCGCGCAGGAATTCCGCCTCGTCCAAGCCGATCGCGCTGTTGAACAGGTGGATCTGCGGGATCGTCGCCTCGCCAACGCCCACGGTGCCGATTGCATCGCTTTCGACCAGCACGATCCGGTGTCCGGCGGCAAAGCGGGAGAGGGCGGCCGCCGCCATCCAGCCGGCGGTTCCGCCGCCCGCGATCAGGATCGTAGGTTGCTGTGTATCGTCCATGGCCCTGCTCGCTCCGTTAGGTCAGCCTAGCAGCTCGGTTCCGGCCGGGCCCTGAGGGAGAGCAGACCCGGCCGGAATGGAGAAACCGCTGATCAGAAGCGGTAGGATGCACCCACCAGATAGGTGCGGCCATAGCGTTCGTAGTCGATGACCTGCGCCTTGTCCTCGCTCTGGTAACTGATGAAGGGTTCGTCGGTCAGGTTGAGCGCCTGCAGGGTCAGCGACAGGCCTTCCAGCGACCCGTCCTCGAAACGATAGCCGATCTGGCCGTCGAAGATCGATTCCGCATAGGTCTGGCGGAACTGGCGCGTGGCCGAGATGCCGATGAATTCCGCCAGATAGCTCGACCGGTAGCGATGCGACAGGCGCGCCTCGAAGCCCGACTTCTCGAAGAAGGCGGTCGAGTTCACGACCCATTTCGACAGGCCGGGCACGTCGGATTCGAACGAACTGCCCGAGATCGTGTCGGTCACGTCCAGCTTGCTGTCGGTGTAGGCGACGCTGGTCTGGAAGCCGAAGCCCTCAAGCGCGGTGGTGAAGATCTCGAACGGGATCGCGGCACTGGCCTCGATGCCGCGGATGCTGCCGTCGGCGGTGTTGTCGGGACCGCTGACGAAGCCAAGCGTGGTCGTGTTCTCGACGATTGCCTGCTGTTCCGGCGTCAGCGTCGGCACCAGATAGCTGAAATCGCGGATCGCGCTGACCGCATTGGGGTTCACGAAGTCGTCGAGCCATTTGTAATAGCCGGCGATCGCGATGTACCCCTTTCCGCCCGCGAAATAATGCTCGAACGACAGGTCGACGCTGTCCGCCATATAGGGGCGAAGCTGCGGGTTGCCGCCGCTGGCCGAGAAGATCGAGCCGAGGGGCGGCTGTGGCGAGGTTGCGATGGACGCGTTGGTCGAGGCGTTCAGCTGGTCCATGCGCGGACGGGCCAGCGTGCGGGCCGCGGCAAGGCGAACCGTCGTGTCCAGACCGACCTCGAAGTTCAGCGAGGCGCTGGGCAGGAAGTCGGCATAGGTGTCTCCGTCGGTGACGGGGACCTGCACCGCGCCGATGCCGCCGGGCGAGTTGAACCCGCTCGAGCTCTGGTCGGTGAAGACCAGCTGGCCGCCGATATTGCCGGTCATCGGAATGCTGCCCAGCATCGCGTCGAGGTCGGCGCGGACATAGCCGGTCCACACTTTCTCGCTGACCTTCCAGTCGCCGGGATAGGGCAGGTCCGACCCTTCGACGCTGGTCAGCAGATAGGTGCCGTTGTCGATCAGCGCGAACGGATCATAAGCGACCTGCGGACCGAAGCCGAGGAAGCCGAGGCTGTCGATCGGATCCAGCAGTGCATCTTCGGGGATCGGCGTCTCGCGGATCGCGCCCGGATCGTTCGGATCGGTCGAGGTGCCGCCGGCAAAGCTCAGGAAGTTCTGCGTGATGTCGCGCTTCTTGGTGCGGTCGGAATAGGCCGCGCCCAGGACCAGCTGCTTGATGAAGGGGCTCTGAACCTTGCCCACGACCTCGAACCGGCCGGTCCACAGCTCGTCCTTGGTGGTGGTGTCGTTGATGAAACCGCCCTGCACGATATTGCGCCCGCCGCCCCAGCCGCGCGGATCGGTCAGCACGATGGTGTTCGTGTCCGAATAATCGGCGACATTGGTAAAGCGATAGGGGAACTTGCCGTCGGACAGCACATAGCTGATCGTGTCGGACGGATCGGCGGGGTTGGCGCCATAGCCAAAACCGGAATAGCTTTCGATCTGCTGCAGGCGGCGATCCGCCATCGAGTAGGAGATGTCGAGGTTCAGCAGGACATCGTCATTCTCGTACTTGGTGTTCCAGCCGGCCGCGAAGGTTTCGGTATCCTTACGGTCGTAATCGTTGCGGACCACGGGCTGCACGCCGTCATAGGTCACCTCGTCGGCGAAGCCGCCGGCATTGCCCACATTGGTAATCGTGTCGGTCGCGCCCCAGCCCGGATAGAGCGGGAACTCGATGCCGCGCATCGGAATGCGTTCGCGGTAGTCGGCGTAGAACAGGTCGAGAGAGGTGTTGATGTCGGCGGTCGGCTCCCACTCGATGGTGCCGAACGCGCCAAGGCGGTCGAGGTCGACGGACTTGGCGTAGGGCTTCATGCCGCCCAGCACCATAGTGCCCTCGCTGCCCGCGGGCGCGACGCCGCCGGTGACGTCGCCTTCCGAGATCTCGGGATAGCCCCAGGCGTTGAAACGCTCGACCTGACTAGGGCTCGACTGCAGGGCAAGGCCCAGCGCGACGCCCAGCGTGTCGCCTGCGAACTGGTCGACATAGGTTCCGGTCGCGCGATAGCCCCAGCCGTCGAGATCGGGGTTGAGCGAGCCGTCCTCGTTGAATTCGAGCCGTCCGCCAAGCGAGATGATGCGCTCGCCAGCGGCAAGCGGGCGGATCGTGCGCAGGTCGACCGTGCCCGCAAGGCCCTGGCCGATCAGGCCCGCATAGGGGGTCTTGTAGACGATGCCCTGATTGATCAGCTCGGCCGGATACTGGTCGTATTCCACGGCGCGGTTATCGCCAGAGGACACCAGCTCGCGCCCGTTCAGCAGCGAGGTCGAATAATCGGGACCAAGGCCGCGGACCGACAGCGACTGTGCGCGTCCGTTGATGCGCTGCACCGCGAGGCCGGGCAGTCGGCCCAGCGTTTCGGCGATGGACACGTCCGGCAGCTTGCCGATGTCTTCCGACGAGAACGCCTCGGCAATGACCGGGCTTTCGCGCTTGAGATTGATCGAGGTTTCGAGCGCCTCGCGGTAGCCGGAGACGACGATCTCGCCGGCGGCTGCGCCGGTGTCCTCGTCCACGTCCTGATCGCCGGGTTCGATGGTCGCTTCCTGCGCCGATACGATTCCGGGTGCGGCCATCATGGCCATCGCAATGGTAAATGCCGTGATGCTTGCGCCGTGGCGCAGGGTGTTTCGCTTGCTCATCCTCAGTCCCCATAGTCCGGTGTTGCGGGGTCCTTCGGAGGACCTTAACCGGCTTGCAATTTCGGGCCTCTGGCGGGGCCCTTGAGGTTCTGAATACAGGTGATTTTGCAGCGCCCGATAGATGGCATACGTATACGCTGCTGTTGCGAGATTGCATAAACTGCTGAATTGCAATGGGTTTCTCGCCGCTTTTCGGCACGGCCGAGTTGGGCTAGATTTGGCGATGCGGCGGGATCGGACTCGCCGCCAAGAAGGAGAGAGGAACGATGGGGCGCAGGCCGACGGGGAGGCCGACCAGTTTCGACATCGCCTATGCCGCGGGCGTGTCGCAGCCTACCGTCAGCAGGGCGCTTCGCGGCGACCGGTCCGTCAGTGCCGAGACCCGTGCGCGCATCGAGGAGATCGCGCGCGACCTCAATTACACGGTCGACAAGAACGCGTCATCGCTGCGTTCGCAGCGGTCGAACACCATCGCGCTGCTGTTCTTCGAGGATCAGACTGCCGACGACAGCAAGATCAATCCCTTCTTCCTTGCCATGCTGGGTTCGATCACCCGCGCCTGCGCGAACCGGGGGCTGGACCTGCTGATCTCGTTCCAGCGGATGGAGGACGACTGGCACCTGCGTTACCAGGACGCGAACCGCGCCGACGGGCTGATCCTGCTGGGCTATGGCGACTGGGAGATCTATCAGGCCCGGCTGGCGCAGCTGGTCGAGCAGGGGGCCAATTTCGCGCGATGGGGTTCGGTGCGTTCGGAAACGAGCGGGGCGACGATCGGCTCGGACAATCTGGGTGCAGGGCGGCTGGCGAGCGAACATCTGCTGTCGCTCGGCCGCCGCCGGATCGCCTTTCTGGGCCATGCGGACAGCCATTACCCCGAGTTTGCGGACCGTTACGAGGGACTGTGCAATGCATTGCGGGACGCGGGCATTCAGCCCGACCCGGCCTTGCAGTTCGACGCGCTGACGAACGAGAAGGCGGGATTCCAGGCCGCCAACCGCCTGATCGCATCGGGCGAGCCATTCGACGCCGTTTTTGCCGCCAGTGACCTGATCGCCATCGGTGCGATGCGCGCGCTGACCGCGGCGGGCCTTGCGATCCCCGAAGATGTGGCGGTCGTCGGCTTCGACAATATCCCCGGCGCCAGCCTGACCACCCCGCCGCTGACCACCGTCCAGCAGGACATCGCGGGCGCGGGCGTGCGGCTGATCGATACGCTGGTGGCTCAGATAGAAGGCAGGCCCCTGCCCGAGGCGCGATTGCCGACCCGCCTGATCGTCAGGGGCAGCACGGTCGCGGGATAAGGGGCCCGTTCGCCCACGCACCAGCCGCGAATGTATTCGTATTCAGCTTGTGGCCCTGCCGCGATCCGTGCAGCCATTCACGATTGACGCGCGGCGAGCACGATCCGGGCGCGGAGGGAAAGGACAAGCGCCGATATGAGCCGGACGGAAAAACCGCTGCAGGGATTCTGGGGGCTGTGGAACATCAGCTTCGGCTTTTTCGGCATCCAGATCGGCTTTGCGCTTCAGAATGCGAATATGAGCCGGGTCTTCCAGACCTTGGGCGCCAGCATGGACGACCTGCCGGCGCTTTGGGTGGCCGCGCCGCTGACCGGCCTGATCGTGCAGCCCATCATCGGCCATCTGTCGGACCGCACATGGACGCGGCTTGGCCGCCGGCGCCCCTATTTCCTGACCGGCGCCCTGCTTTCGGCTTTTGCGCTGTTCCTGATGCCTTTCGCGCCCACCATTGCCGCGCCGCTGGTGTTCGCCGCCGCAATGCTATGGGTGCTGGACGCCAGCCTCAATATCTCGATGGAGCCTTTCCGCGCCTTTGTCGGCGACATGCTGCGTACCGACCAGCACGCGGCGGGCTATGCCGTGCAGACCGCCTTTATCGGCGCGGGCGCAGTGATGGGGTCGATCTTCCCGTTTCTGCTCGAGCATCTGGGCGTATCCAACGTGGCCGCGCCCGGCGCGCTGCCCGACACGGTGCGCTTCAGCTTCTGGACGGGCGCGGTGGCCTTGCTGGTCGCGGTCGTCTGGACGGTGGTGACGACGCGCGAGTTCAGCCCCGAGGAACAGGCCGCCTTTGCCAGCCACCAAACCCCGGTGGACGAGGCGGCGATGATGCGCGCATTGGCGGACAAGCCCACGCTGGCCGGCATGGTGTGGATCGCGCTGGGCGCGGCGGTCGTGGTGCTGGTCGATGTGCTTGCGCTGGAAAAGGAAGTGCTGCTGCTAGGCGGACTGATGGCGCTATACGGCGTGCTGACGCTGATCGCGATCCGCATGGCGCGGGCAGGGCGGCCGCCCAACATGCTGTCCAGCATCGTCGGCGATTTCTCGGGCATGCCGCCCGTCATGAAGCGGCTGGCGCTGGTGCAGTTCTTCAGCTGGTCGGCGCTTTTCATCATGTGGATCAACACCACGCCGGTGGTCACCCAATATGTGTTCGGATCGACCGACACGGCCAGCACCGCCTATAACGAAGGCGCGAACTGGGTGAATGTGCTGTTCACCGTCTATAACGGTGTCGCCGCCGTGGCCGCGCTTGCGCTGCTGCCGGTTATGAGCCGCCGGTTCGGGCCGGTGCGAACCCATTCGATTTGCCTGACGCTGGGCGCGCTGGGCTTTCTGGGCTTTTTCGTGCTGCGCGATGCCAATGCGCTGATCGCGGCCGAAATCGGCATCGGCATCGCCTGGGCCAGCATCCTCGCCATGCCCTATGCCATCCTCGCCTCGAACCTGCCGCAGTCGAAGCTGGGCATCTACATGGGGCTGTTCAACATCTTTATCGTCGTGCCGCAATTGCTGGTCGCCACCGTCATGGGGTCGATCATGCTGTGGCTTTTCCCGGGTGAACCGATCTGGACGATGCTGTTCGCCGCCGCCGCCTGGATCATCGCCGCGCTCGCCATGACGCGCGTGTCGGCTGCCATTCCGCAGGAGTGATTGCACATGAAGCGCCTTTCCATCCTTTCGCTGACCCTGGGAGCCGCGCTCCTGTCGCCTTGCGCCATGGCGCAGGAACCGGCCGATCCGTGGACGCCGCAGCCCTACAGCACGATTCAGCATCCCGAATGGTCGAAGGACGCCGTGCTCTATCAGATAAACACGCGCCAGTTCACGCCCGAGGGGACCTTCCGCGCCGCCGAGCGTGAATTGCCGCGGCTGAAAGAACTGGGCGTCGACATATTGTGGCTGATGCCGATCCATCCCATTGGCGAGAAGAACCGCAAGGGCACGCTGGGTTCGCCCTATTCGGTGCAGGATTATTACGAGGTCAATCCCGAATTCGGCACCAAGGAAGATCTGAAAAGCTTCGTCGATGCGGCGCATGCGCAGGGCTTTCACGTCATTCTCGACCTCGTCGCCAACCACACCGCGTGGGACAATGCGCTCGCGGAGCAGCACCCCGACTGGTACGAAAAGGACTGGAAGGGCGATTTCCGCCCGACCCCGTGGTGGGACTGGTCCGACGTCATCGATCTCGACTGGTCGAAGCCCGGCGTTCGCAAGCATGTCGGCGAGGCGATGGAATACTGGGTCCGCGAATTCGACATTGACGGCTATCGCGCCGATGTGGCGGGCTATGTCCCGCTCGATTTCTGGGAGGCCGAGCGCCAGCGGCTCGACGCCATCCGTCCGGTGTTCATGCTGGCCGAATGGAAGACGCCGGAAATGACGCGACAGGCGTTCGACGCGGTCTATGCGTGGGAATGGCACGAGACGATAAAGGAGATCGCGCAGGGCAAGGCCGATGCGACCGCATTGTTCAGCTATTATGCCGAGAACGAGAGCAGCTGGCCGCGCGAGGCCATGCGCCTTACCTATATCGCCAATCACGACAGCAATTCTTGGGAAGGCACGCAATACGAGAATTTCGGCGAAGCGCTGCCCGCGTTCATGGCGTTGTCCTTCGCCGGTGAAGGGCTGCCGATGCTGTATAACGGGCAGGAGGCTTGCAACGCCAAGCGGCTGGAATTCTTCGAAAAGGACCCGATCGACTGGTCGCAGGGCGAGGGATGCACATTGGGCGATCTGGCGTCGCGGCTGATCGCGTTTCGCAAGGCCAATCCGGCTCTGGGCAACGGGCAATGGGGGGCGCGGATGCAGCAGGTCGTGAACGACAAGCCGCAGCAATTGTTCGCATGGGTCCGCCAGCAGGACGGCAACAAGGTGGTCGGGCTGTTCAACCTGTCTGAAAAGCCCGTCAGCGCGCAACTGGCCGACGGGCTGGCCGCAGGGCGCTATGTCGATTTTGCGGACGGTTCGGCCATCGAGTTGAAAGCAGGGACCACGGTGGAATTGCCTGCGTGGGGTTACCGGCTGCTGTCGACAGGGAGTAGCACCGCGCCGCGCGATTGACGCGCCGGATGCCGAAGGCCGCAAGCCCAAGGGGGAGGTAAGAGCCCTGGACTTGCGGCGCGCGCTCCCATCATATCCGCGCGGCTTCCGGACCGTGCGGATATTTTCGCGATGGGAACGAGTGTCAGGCCGGCAGTGATACGGCGTCGGTTGCGTGTATCACGCCGTTCGACGCCTTCACATCGGCTTGCACGACAGTCGCCGTGCCGCCCTTTGCGTCGGTCAGGATCACATTGCCGCCCGACATGCTGGCCGTCAGAGTTCCGCCCTGCACGGTGGTCAGTTCGGCGGTGCCGCCATTGCTCTCGATCATGCCGATCAGCTGCGTGGCGGAGACATTGCCCGGCACCACGTGATAGGTCAGCACCGAACGCAGCATGTCGGCATTCTCGGGCTTGAGCAGGGTCGACACGGTCCCGTCGGGCAGCTTGGCGAAAGCGGCATCGGTCGGCGCGAAAACGGTGAACGGTCCATCACCGGCAAGCGTGTCGGCAAGGTTTGCGGCCTTCACGGCGGCGACCAGCGTTTCGTGATCGGGTGACGCCACGGCTGCCTCGACAATGGTCGAGCCGCCATGATGGTCGGCGTGGGCGGGCATGGCGGCAGTAAGCAGGACGGCTGCTGCAAGCGAGATGGGAAGTTTCATATCGTCCTCTTCGTTGGGGGGCTTGAAGTCGGGCGTGTTTGCAATCCGGTGGTCGAGGGGATCTTGCCGAACCGGTCGAGCCGGATTGCCTCGAACGGTAGATTGATAATCGGTTAGCTTGGACTTGATCTATCAAGTTGGACGGGACCTGCAGGCGGGTGGGAAGAACTCTGCAGGCCCCGTCGCTCCTGAAATCACGGCATCGTAATCGCGCCGGTCATCCAGGTTGCAGAAAGAAAAGTAATCGCGAGCCCAAGGCTTATACCAAGCACGTAGCGCACCACACGTTCTTCGCTTCCGCCTCTGACGTCTTCTGATGCGTAGTGAGGTTCTTCATCGATCGGCAACATTGCATCCTCCTCTCAAACAGGTTGCGTGCCACGATAGGAAAGATGCGCCTCGCCTACCGCTTCAACAACCTGTCCGAAGGTGCAACCTTGTGGTCCAAGGAAGTACTTGCCGTGATCGAGACGTTATTTGTGCGGGCTGTCCAGTTTTAATATCCCGCTTCGATGACGGTCCTGATCGCCTCTGCCGTGGTTCTTATGCCCAGCGTCTTCAGCAGGGCCGCGCGGTGCATCTTGATCGTCCGCTCGCTGAGGTCGAGGTCATAGGCGATCTGCTTGTTCAGCTTGCCGCGCGCCATCTCGATCAGGATCTGCTTCTGGCGCGGGGTCAGCTTTTCGATCTGCTGGCGGGCCTGCTTCTGCCGGTCCTCGCCCACGGTTTCGGCCGCGCCGACGATTTCCATCTGCGAGCCGAGGAAATATTCCAGCTGGCCCTTGTCGTCGAAAATTGGCGCGACCATGACGGCGTTGCGGAAGGGGGTCCCGTCCTTCTTGTAGTTCAAAATCTCGACCATGGTGGGCCGCCGCTGCCGCACGCCCTGACGCAATTCCTCGGTCAGCCAAGGTTCGGTTTCGGGCCCAGTCAGGAACCGGCAGTTGTAACCGATGATCTCTTCGCGTTCATATCCCGTCAGCGCCGTGAAGGCGGCATTGCATTCGACGATGGGATTGTCGGGCAGCCGCGGATTGCTGACGACCGCTGCCACGGTGCTCGAAGCGATGAGGTCTGACGCGTTCATGAAACGAAGCTAGTCACTGGCAAGGCGATTTGAAAGTTTCCGAGCGTATCCTGGCATGCTTTTGAACGGCTTTCATTCCGCCGTCCGCTACTCCGGTCCCCAAGCACCTACTCCAGACCCAGCGCGTCGAGGTCGACCGTCGCGGCCGCAAGGTCTGCCTGGGCGGCGGCAATGCGTGCCTGCGCGTTGATCAGCTGGACCTGTGCATCGGTCGCGGTCTCCTCGCGCTGGTTGACGAGGAAGAAATTGCTTGACCCCAGCTGGAACCGCCGCCGCTCGGCCTGCGCCAGTTCGCGGGCCAGTTCGAATTCGCGGCGCGACGTTTCGACCAGCCGCTCCGCGCCGTTCAGCGCGATGCGCATCGTCTCGACCTCGGTCTCGATCCGGTCGCGCAGGAATTCCTGCTGGATGGCCAGTTCGTCCAACTTCGCCTCCGCCTCGACAACGCGGCCCTTGGCGGCCCGGTTCTGCAGCGGGACCGAAAACTGAAAGCCGACAATGGTTTCGAATGGCGTCCGGCTGAAACCGCCCAGCCCTTCATCACCGATGTCCTTGGCCAGCTTGCCGACAAGGTCGAGGCGCGGCCGCATGGCGTTTTCCGCAAGGGCGAGCGACAGGACCGACTGGTCGACGCGCGCCAGCAGGCTCTGCAATTCGGGGCGCTGCGAGAGAGTGAAGTCGGGATCGACCGACAGCAGCGCCAGCGCCTGCGCATCGGATGGCAGGCGATCGGCCCCGACAATGACGGGATTGCCCGAAGGATCGCGATAGAACAGGGACAGGCGCACTGCCGCAGCCTCGAACGCCTGCTCCGCCTCGATCACGCGGGCGCGTCTGCGGACGAGGTTCTGCTCATTCTCGGTCTGCAGGATGCGTGGCTGCGCGCCAAGCTGTACCTGCCGGTCGATGGCGCCGGTGCGGTCCTGCGCCAGTTCCAGCAACTCGCGATAGGCCTGCAGCCGAAGCCCCGTGGCCACCCAGTCCTGATAGGCCGCGATGGTGCGGCTCTGCACGCCGATGGCGGCGGCCTCCGCCTCGAACCGGGCGACATCGATGCCGCGTGCCGCGATCGAACGCTGCGCGCGCCGTTCGTCAATCAGCCGGTCGCGCAGCAGCGAGAACAGCGCGCCGATCTGCAATTCGCCCAGCCGATTGGTAAAGGCCTCATCCTCATAGATCGGAAAATCGCCCCGGCTGACGCGATAGCCGCCATAGGCATAGCCGCCGTTGGTGCCCAGCGGCTGGTTGGCGGTCCCTTCGACGATGGTGCCGTCGTAATAGCCGGTCACCCGGCTGCGCCCTTCGACATCGAAGACGGTGTCGAACGCGCCTTCGGAGCGCAGAGCCGCGCCCTGCGCCTGCCGGATCCTTGCCAGCGCCTCGATAATCTGGGGGGCCGTCCGGGCAGAGCGGCGCAGCACGTCGCTCAGCAGCAGCGGGCCTGTTTGCGGATCCTCTGCAACCACCATGGCCGGACCGTCGGTGGCCTGCGCCAGAACGGTCGCGGGCGCGGTGAGGGCGGCTCCCGCAATGATGATCCAGACCCTGCTTCGCCTCACAACGAGGACCCCCAGTTTCCGCCCGGACTCGATGCGGCTTCGTCAGTGCGGTCATATTGCAGCGGGAAGTCGTTCAGCTGGCGCCAGATCTCGAAGCCCACGGTGACGGTATTGCCGCGGATCCAGCCCACGACATTGCTGCCCTGCCTGACGTAACGATCGCCGGGCCATGGACGTTCGGCATCGGGAAGGGGCTCGACGATGACGCGGAACTGGCCGTTGGGGGCGGCCACCGGATCGATGGTGCGGACACGCCCGTCATAGACGCCGTAGACAAGGTTCGGCCATCCGCTGAACTGGACGGCGGGAAACCCCTCGAACTCCAGCCGCACGGGGCTGCCGCGTTCGATGATCGGCACGTCGCGCGCATCGACGAATATCTCGACCGCGCGCTCCACCTGTTCGGGCGCGATCACGGCTAGCACGGTGCCCGCCGTGATCAGCTGTCCGCCGGCTTCGCCATTAACCTGCTGTATGCGGCCCTCGCGCGGGGCGGTCACCACCTGGGCCGAGCGGCGGTTGATCTCGGTCTCGATCCGGTTGATGCCCGCGCGCGCCTCGGCAATCGTGGCATCGGCTTCGGCGATGCGGATCTGTGCCTGCTCGTATTCGCGCCGCGAAGCGAGCCCTTCGGCAAGCAGTTGCCGCGTACGTTCCACGTCGATCGTGGCGACCTGCCGCGCCTGCCGCATGGCCGCGATCTCCGCCTCGAGCTGGCGGCGTTCGGAATTGAGGCGGGAGAGCAGGTTGGGGTCGACGTCGACCACGCGCGCGATCGGATCGCCGGCCGCCACCCTGTCGCCATCGCTGACGAAGAACTGTTCGACACGTCCGTCGATCAGCGACGACACCTGACGCGCCCTGTCGTCCGGATCGAGCGAGACGACCTTGCCCATGCCCTGCGCGGTCTGCACCCAGGGCACGAACAGCAAGCCTATCGTCAGCACGAAGCCGATGCCGATCATCCACGCCATCACCACCGCGAAGCGCGGCGGCCGGAGCGAGGCGAGGGTTCTGAAATGCTTAAGGTTTTCCGGCCGATCAGGCATCGTGATGCTCCTGCTCGGCAAGGAAGCGCATCAGCTCGTCATGGCTGTCGAACCTCTGCTGGTGCTGGCTGCCCAGATAGAGCCAGCCGTCGCGCGCGATCGCTTCGGGCCGCTTGGTCGAGAGCAGCACGGTGGTGTCCGATGCGCGCAACTCGTCGAGCGCGAGCTGAAGGCGGTGGACCGGCATCATGTCGAACAATTCGGACAGCAACAGCACGCGCGGCTTGCCCAGAAGGGCGCCCGCCAGTTTCAGCTGCATGACCTCGGCAATGGTCAGCGGCGCGCCCGACGACGACAATACCGTGTCCAGCCCGTCGGGCAGCGTCGCGATCCGACGTCCCAGTCCCACGGTATCGAGCGCGGCCATCATCGCGCGGTTTCCGCCGTCGCCGACTTCCAGCGCCAGATATTCGCGGATCTTGACCTCGACGATGGTGGGGCGATTGAGCACGGTGACCGCGGTGCGCAGCAGATACATGTCGAACGTGCCAAGATCGCCCTTGCCGATCAGCAATTGCCCACGGTCGGGCAGGGCATGCCGTTTGAGCAGGGACGCCAGCAGGCGTTCCATGCCGGGTTCGACAACCGCCACCACCTGTTCGCCGCCTTTCAGCGAGAACGAGATATGCGCGTCGCCCTTTACCACTTCGCGCATATAGACCGACCCGTCGGACGGCGCCTCTCCGGTGACCTGTCCGCTTTCCTGCGGGATCGAGAACAGGAGGGTCAGCTCTTCCGAGCTGGCGATCATCTCGTAGAACGTGTCGAGGTACCATCCGAGCTGCGAGATGCCGTAGAACACGCCCGAAAGGATCAGCTCGGCCGCCACCAGCTGTCCGATCGACAGCTGGCCCTGGATGATCAGATTGCCGCCCAGCGCCAGCAGGCCCGCGCTCGCCAGCGCATAAACCAGGAAATAGGCCACCGCCTGCGAGAAGCTGTAGCGGAAATATTGCTTGTGCGCCTCGATATAGGCGGCGGTGACGCGTTCGGTGCGGTCCATCGCAAAGCCCATGTGGCGGCTGGACTTGTAGAACCCGTTCGATCCGCCGACGCTTTCCAGCCAGTGCGCCGCCTTGTGCTTTGCATCCGACAGCCCCACCGCGCCCGTCACCGCGCCGCGCCGCCACATGATCCAGATCAGCATCACGACGAACACCAGCAGCACGTTGAAGGCCAGGAAGAACGGGTGATAGAAGCTGGTGACGGCAAGCCCCACCACGGCCTGAAGGATGATGGTGAACGCGCCGATCACCAGGCTGGGCACCGATTTTTGCAGCACCGGCATGTCGAAGAAGCGGTTGAACAGATGTTCGCTGTTCGCGTCTGAGAAATAGGGGTTCTGCGCGTGCACGGCCTTGACCGTGATGCCAGCGACGATGCGCGCGAACAGCCGCCGTTCGAACATCGCCATGACATACAGGCGCAGCGCACTGAGCGCCGCCACGATCAGCAGCAGCAGCAGCAATATGCCCGACAGCGTCCACAGCGGAGCCGGAAGCGAGGTCCGCGCGACGCTGTTGATCAGCACCTGGACCGAAATCGGCGTGGCCAGCGACAGCAGGGTTATCGCGACGGTATAGACGATGCCGATCCGAACATAGCCGTAATCGGGCCCGATGACTTCCGACATCCACAATGCCGCATCGCGCAATCCCAGTCTTTGTCCCGCCACTCTAGCCCCTTGATCGATCAAACTGTTCGCAGTCGCGGTACATATGGAGACAGGCGGCCGACTGAAAGCGGCCCTTGATGTCCCGAATGTAATTTATTGTTTCCGTCCGGCTATCCATAACGACATCTGTTGCCGCTGGCCACGCCGGCGACGCGCCAACCATGCCGGGCAGGGGAAGGCACCGGTCGGGCCGGGCCTGCCGAAGATGCGACCGTCGCCCTTAACAGCAAAGTGCCCGTTGTTGTTGTTCGGTTCAGAAATGGCACGACTTTGACTTCAGATTTTCTTTTGCAGGATGCTCCGCTAATATTCGGGGCGACGCTCGGGTGATCGGGCGGCTTTGGCCTTTTTCGCGCGCCGGGGGGCATTATGCGCGGCGGGCGATGGAGGGGGCAAGGCCGCATGGGGCCGGATCATATTGCATATCTCGTGACAGAGGATCGCGGCGAAGCCGTGCCTGATGCCGATACCGGACCCGAGAGCGCCGACAGCCTGTCCGCAAGGTTTCGGGATGTCGCGCGCGCACAGGGCGCCAAGGTGGCTGCCCGCTGCGGCGAGCAAGAACTGTCCTATGCCGCGCTGGACCGGCTTTCGAGCCAGCTAGCCAATCGGCTCAGGCGCATGGGCGTGTCGGGGGGCGCGCTTGTCGGCCTGCATGTCGGCCGCGATCTCGATATTCTCGTTGGCATATTGGGCATCATCAAGGCGGGCGGCGCCTATCTGCCGATGGATCCCGTCTATCCCGCCGACCGTCTCGCCTTCATGGCGGATGACGCCAATGTGGGGATCATCGTTACAAGGGGCGCGCTGGCGGGCAATCTGGTCGATACCGGGGCCGTTCTTGTCGATATCGGCGATTGCGGCGGCGAAAGCGCGTCATCTCCGCTCGCGGAAACGGGCGGCGGTGATCTGGCCTATGTGATCTATACTTCGGGTTCGACCGGCAAGCCCAAGGGTGTGGCCGTCAGCCATGCCAACGTATTGCGCCTGTTCGATTCGACGCAGCACTGGTTCGGTTTCGGCAGCGACGACGTCTGGACGCTGTTTCATTCCTATTCCTTCGATTTCTCGGTGTGGGAAATCTGGGGCGCGCTGCTTTACGGCGGATGCGTCGTGGTGGTCCCCGTGGAAGTGGGCCGATCGACCGAGGCGTTTCGCAGCCTTGTCCTTGCCGAAGGGGTAACGGTGCTCAACCAGACCCCGTCCGCCTTTCGCCGCTTCATCCAGGCGGACCGCGCCGCTGCGCCCGCCGATTATGCGCTGCGCCATGTGATATTCGGCGGCGAGGCGCTGGAGTTTCAGTCGCTGCGCCCGTGGTTCGCCCGCTATGGAGACCGATCGCCCCGCCTAATCAACATGTACGGCATTACCGAGACGACGGTGCATGTCACCTATCGCCCGGTCACGGTGAACGACCTCGATGCAGGACGCGGCAGCATCATCGGAGAGCCGATACCCGACCTCACGCTTCACATTCTGGACGAGAACATGCGTCCCGTCCCCACCGGTGTCAGCGGCGAGATCTATGTCGGCGGCGCAGGGGTCGCGTCGGGCTATCTCAACCGCCCCGAACTGACGGCGCAGCGCTTCCTTGCCGATCCGTTTTCTTCGGACCGCAATGCACGGCTGTATCGCACCGGTGACCTTGCCTTGCGCAACCGGGAAGGGGAGATCGAATATCTCGGCCGCGCCGACCATCAGGTGAAGATCCGCGGCTTTCGCATCGAGCTGGGCGAGATCGAAGCGCAGATCACCCGCGACGAGGCGATTCGGAACGCCGCCGTCATCGCGCGGCCCGACCGTTCGGGGGAACAGCAGATCGTCGCCTATCTGGTGACCGACCAGACCGCGCACGAGGGACTAGCCGCCCGCCTGCGGGCGCGGCTGAGGGCCGTATTGCCCGATTACATGCTGCCCGCTCATTTTGTTCTGATCGACGATCTGCCGCTGACGGAAAACGGCAAGCTCGACCGCGCGCGGCTTCCCGAACCGGGGCAGGCACGCGCCAGCGCGGCCTATGTCGCGCCCAGGGGTGAGCGGCAGGAACTGATCGCGCGCATCTGGTCGGACGTGCTGGGCGTCGAACAAATGGGCGCGCATGACGATTTCTTCGAACTGGGCGGCCATTCGCTGTTGATCATCGACGTGCTGCAACGGCTTCGGGCGCATGGTCTGCACGTCTCCGCCGGCGACATGTTCCTGACGCCCACCATCGCGGCCATCGCCGATCTGGCAGAGCAGCACGGATCGACTGAAGCCATCGCCCTCAGCAATATTCCGCCCGATTGCGACGCGATCCGGCCCGATATGCTGGATCTGGTCACGCTGGACGAGGATGAGATTGCGCTGATCGAACGCACGGTTCCGGGCGGGGCCGCGAATATTCAGGACATTTATCCGCTCACCCCGCTGCAGGAAGGCATCTTCTATCACCACCGCGTTTCGGCCAGCGGCGATCCCTATCTGGTCACGACACTGATGGCCGCCCGCTCGCGCGAACAGGCGATGCGCTATGCCGCGGCGGTGCAGTCCGTGGTGAACCGTCACGACATCCTGCGCAGCGCCTTTCTGGCCGAGGGCCTGCGTCATCCGGTGCAAGTCGTGTGCCGCGAAGCGCGCGTGTCGGTCGAGGAGATGCAGTTCGAGCCTGCCGAGGGCGATGTCGCCGGGCAATTGCTCGACCGTTTCGATATGCGTCATCACCGGCTGGCGGTCGATCGCGCTCCGGCCATACGGCTCTATATCGCGCAGGATCCGGCGAACGAGCGCTGGCTGATCCTGCGTTCGCATCACCATCTGATAGAGGACCACACGACCGACGAGCTGATGAGCGGCGAGATCGCGGCGCTGATGGCGGACGGGGGCGCGGATCTTCCCGAACCGCTGCCGTTTCGCGCATTCGTCGCGCGTACCGCTGACAAGGCGGAGGCACCGGAATCGCGCGAATGGTTCGGCGAATTGCTGGGCGATCTGGATGAACCGACTGCCGCTTTCGGCCTGACCGAAACGGCGCAGGATGAACCGATAAAGGATGCGCGGCTGCGGCTGGACGACGGCCTATCGGAACGGCTGCGCATTATTGCCAGATCGCGCGGCGTAGGCGTCGCCAGCCTGTTCCACCTCGCCTGGGGGCTGGTGGTCGGACAAAGCTGCGGACGCGGCGATGTCGTTTTCGGTACCGTCCTGTTCGGGCGGATGCAGGCGGGCGATCATGCGGATCGCATCCTTGGCCCGATGATCAATACGCTTCCGCTGCGCCTGCGCTTTGCGGGCCGCAGCGTGGCCGAAGCGCTGACCGACACGCATGAGCTGCTGGCCGGATTGCTGCGCCACGAACATGCGTCGCTGGCCATGGCGCAGGCCTGCAGCAGGCTCGCGCCGGGTGTTCCGCTGTTCAATGCGCTGATCAATTTCCGCCATGTGCAGATCCGCGGCGGGCGCGAGAGTACCAGGGTCCACGCGATGGGTCCGGCGATCGAGGCGATGGGGCTTGAGCTTCTGTCCTTCACCGAAAGGACGAATTACGCGCTCGAACTGTCGGTCGATGATCTTGGCGACGGCTTCATGGTGGAGGCGCAGTCGCGTCATCCGGTGGATCCCGCCATATTGTGCGACGCCGTGGCGGCCGCGCTGGAAGATATCGCCGCAAAGCTTGAGTTCGAGCCCGATGCGAGGACGGAGGACGTCCGCATTCTCTCCGCCGCTGCCGAGCGGCGATTGCTGCACGATTTCAACGACACCGCCACCGAATTCGGCACGCCCCAGCGCCTCCACGCCGCCTTCGAGGGGCAGGCGGCCCGCACACCCCAGGCGGTCGCGCTGGAGTTAGAGGGGCGCGAGATGTCCTATGGCGAACTCGACCGCCGCGCCAATGCGCTGGCGCGCGCCATGCGCCAGGCGGGTGTGAGACGGGACGCGCTTGTCGGCGTATGCGCCGAACGCAGCTTCGAGATGGTCGTCGCGCTTTATGCCGCGCTGAAGGCAGGCGGTGCCTATGTGCCGCTGGACCCGTCGCTGCCTGCGGCGCGCCTTGCCGACATGCTGGCGGATGCCGCACCGAAAGTGGTTTTGTGCCAGCCGCATCTGCGCGACCGTATCGCGGGCTTCGAAGGCAAGATCCTCGATCTCGACCTCGCGGCGGAAACGGAAATCGCGAACGGCGCCCCGCTTTTAGACGAGGGCGAGCCGGGCGACCTTGCCTATGTAATCTTCACATCGGGCTCCACCGGGCGGCCCAAGGCGGCAATGAACGAACATCGCGGCATCGTGAACCGGCTGAACTGGATGCAGGCGCAATACGGCCTGACGGCAGACGACCGGGTGCTTCAGAAAACGCCGTTCAGTTTCGACGTGTCGGTCTGGGAATTCTTCTGGCCGCTGATGGTCGGCGCAAGGCTGGTGATCGCGCGGCCCGATGGCCACCGTGACAGCGGCTATTTGGCCGAACTGATCCGGTCGCGCGCCATCACCACGCTGCATTTCGTCCCGTCGATGCTGCGCGTGTTTCTCGAGGAACCGGCCGCCGCCGATTGCCCGTCGATCCGCCGCGTCATCTGCAGCGGAGAGGCGCTGACCCACGATCTTCAGACCGCCTTCTTCGATCGCTTCGCAGAGGCGGATTTGCATAATCTGTATGGCCCGACCGAAGCGGGTGTCGACGTCACCCACTGGACTTGCCGCCGGGACGCGCAGGGCACCATCGTTCCCATCGGCAGGCCGGTCGCGAACACACGCATCCATATTCTCGACGATCGCCTGCGGCCCGTTCTGCAAGGCGCGCCGGGCCATGTGTTCATCGGCGGGGGGCAGGTCGGTCGCGGCTATCTCGGCCAGGGCGAACTCACTGCGGAGCGGTTTGTTGCGGATCCGTTTTCGGGCGATCCCGCGGCTCGCATCTACCGGACGGGCGACGTCGGGCGATATCTGCCGGACGGCACCATCGAATATCTGGGGCGCAGCGATTTCCAGGTGAAGATCCGCGGCCAGCGCATCGAACTGGGCGAGATCGAGGCGCGGCTGGAAGAGATCGAAGGCATCACGCAAGGCGTCGTCCTGGCGCGCGAGGATCCCGTGCAGGGCGCGCAGCTGATCGCCTATTATATCGCGTCGGACCAGCCAATCGATCCGGCACACCTGTCCGCGGAACTGGGGCGCTCGCTGCCGTCCTATATGGTGCCGGCTATTTTCGTCGAACTGGCGGAGATGCCGCTGACCTCCAGCGGAAAAATCGACCGCAAGGCCTTGCCCGAGCCCGGACCTGCCGAGCGCCAGCGCAGCGCTACGCCGCCGCGCGACGATGTCGAACGGGCGATGGCGGCGATCTGGCAGGACATGCTGGGCGCATCGGAAATCGGCATAGACGAGGATTTCTTCGCGCTCGGCGGTCATTCGCTGTTGGCGTTGCAGATGCTGGTCCGGCTTGAAAGGCAGATGGGACTGCGTATCCCGATCCGGACGGTGGTCGAGGGACGGACGATCCGCCGCATCTCGGACGGACTGGAAAACACAGCCGGAACCGATCTTCCCGAGGGGCTGATCCGCCTGCATGGCAGTGTGTCCCAGCGACCGCTGTTCTGCATACCCGGCGCGGGCGGCGTCGCGCTGCAGTTCGAGAATCTGGCGCGCAAGCTGGAGGGGGACCGCGCGGTCTATGCATTCGAATTGCACGAGATGGACGCGGGGCCCGCACGCTGGCCGACGATGCAGGATTATACGCAGGCGGTGGCCCGTGCGATGCGCGAGGTGCAGCCGGACGGTCCCTATTCGCTGATCGGCTTTTCGTCCGGCGGCAATCTGGCAGTCGAGGTCACAGCACTTCTGGAAAGCCAGGGGCAAAAGGTCGACACATTGTGGGTGGTCGATTCCTATGCGCCGGGCACGATCTATCTGACCAGCCAGCTGGCGCGTTGGAAGGGGCACTTCGACGAGATCGTCGGCCTGCCGCTGCACGAGATACCCGGCCATCTGCGTTTCCGCGCAAGACGCATGTTTGGCCGTCTGCCAAGACGGCGGCGCGGCGAAACCGAGCTGGAATTCAAACTGCGTCTGGCGGAAGAGCGCGCCGAAAAAGTGCAGAAAAATTATGCGGCCAGCTCCGTGAAGACCGCGATCCACTGGACCCGCGCCAGCGGCACCATGGCCGAGAATTTCTGGGCCACCTTCGTCGATCCCACCGAAACGGGCGGCTGGATCGACCTGTGTAGCGAGCTCAAGGTCTATCGCTTCGACTGCGGCCACCACGCCATGTTGAAGGAGCCGCAGTTGGGCAGGCTGGCGGATCACATTTCCGAAAGTCTGCGTGCCTGCCGTGCGCCCGAACTAGAGTGCGATGGCGGTCACCACATGGCCGTCTGCCGCGAACCAGCGGCCGTCGAACCTTGTGCCTGACCGGCCCAGACCCTCGATGTCGATACAGGTCGTGACAGCGAAACCGCTTTCCGACGTTTCTACCGCGACCTCGCGGTAATCGACGAAGGCCCTGCCGATGGGAAACTGCGCCTTGTAGAACGCTTCCTTGGCCGAAAACATCAGGGTCGCGGCGGCGCGGCGCTCGTCCTGCGGCAGCAGTGCCAGTCGCTCGCGCTCCTCGGTCCTGAACAGCAGGTCCTGCAACTCGTCCGTTACGGCCCGTCGCTGTTCGACGTCGATGCCGATTGATCGCGCCGTAACGTTAGCCGCGACGACCGCCATGGCGATCGTGCCGCTGTGCGAGATGCTTCCGATCGCGCCTTGCGGCCAGATCGGCATGCCCCGTTCCCCGCGCAGCACGGGCGCGTCGCCATAGCCCAGTGCATCGAGGCAGCTTCGCGCGCAGGCCCGGCCAGCGAGGAATTCGTCTCGCCTTCGTTCCGCAGCGCCGGCGACCAGCACAGCCTCTGCCGGGTGGTGCCGCGCGCCGGTCAGCGGAATCGCGCATCCGCACGCAGCGACGGGAAAGTCGAACAGGCCGCGCAAGGCGGGCAGGTCTTCGATCCTGTCGGCGGATATCGGCACCATCCGCCGGATCTAGCGCGGATTTGCGGCTTTCCCAAACGGGATGAGGGCTGAACGCGGCTTTCGGGCAGGCATATCGATGATCCCACAGGCAAATGCGGCAACGCCTTCGACAATCGCGGCAAGCGGTCCTAGATTGCGGGCATGGGCGATTCACCCGACATCTTTGGCGCGGCGACCGGCGGTGATCCGGACGGCGAAGACGCAACGCGGCCCAACGCGGCCGAGCTTGAGGCGGCAGGGCAGAACGCACTGTTTGGTTCCGCACCGGCAGAGGAACAGGCGCCTTCCGCTGCTCCTGCCGCCCCTCCTGCCGCCCCTCCTGACGCTACGCCGGTCGAGGCGAAGGCCGAACCGGCCCAGCCCTATCGCGTGCTTGCGCGCAAATACAGGCCGCAGACCTTCGATCAGCTGATCGGGCAGGACGCGATGGTCCAGACGCTGGCCAATGCGATCAAGCGCGACCGGCTGGCGCACGCGTTCCTGATGACCGGCGTGCGCGGGGTGGGCAAGACCTCGACCGCTCGGCTGATCGCCAAGGCGCTGAACTGCATCGGCCCCGACGGGCAGGGCGGGCCGACGATCGACCCGTGCGGCGTATGCGAACCGTGTCGCGCCATTGCCGAGGGCCGCCATATTGACGTGATCGAGATGGACGCCGCCAGCCACACCGGCGTCGACGACGTGCGCGAGATCATCGAGGCGGTGCGCTATGCCGCGGTCTCCGCGCGCTACAAGATCTATATCATCGACGAGGTTCACATGCTCTCGCGCAATGCTTTCAACGCATTGCTCAAGACGCTGGAGGAGCCGCCCGCCCATGTGAAATTCCTGTTCGCCACGACCGAGGTCGACAAGCTGCCGGTCACGGTGCTCTCGCGCTGCCAGCGTTTCGACCTGCGCCGCATCACTTCGCCGATGCTCAAAGACCATTTCGCGTGGGTTTGCCGGGAAGAAAGCGTCGAGGCCGAGGACGAGGCGCTGTCGATGGTCGCGGGCGCGGCAGAAGGATCGGTGCGCGACGGGTTGTCCATCCTCGACCAGGCAATCGCGCATGCCGACATGGCGACCGACGGGGAGGGCACCTTCGTTACCGCCGAACAGGTGCGCGACATGCTGGGCCTTGCCGACAAGGGGGTGCAGCGGCGTCTGCTGACGGCCATTCTCTCAGGCGACGCGGTAGAGATGCTGACGGTCATCGACAACCAATATTCGCTGGGTGTCGAACCGCTGGCGCTGATGCGCGCGCAGATGGATCTGGTCCACCGCATCACCCTGTACCAACTGGGCAGAAAGGGCGGCCGGGGCGCCGAACCCGACGCACCCACCGCCGAGGAGCGCGAGGCCATCGGGGCTTGGGCCGAACAGCTGCGGCCTGCGCAATTGCACCGCTTGTGGCAATTGCTGCTGAAGGGCCATGACGAAGTCCGCACCGCGCCCGATCCGCTGGCCTCGGCGCAGATGGCGCTGCTGCGCGTGATGCATGCCGCCGAAATGCCCGATCCGGGCGAACTGATGCGCAGGCTGGACGACATATCGTCGCGACCCGTCGCCGCTGCAAAGACCGAAGGGCAGGGCGGGGCGCAAGGAGCGTCCGCCGAAGCAGGGCTGGCCGCCGAAGCAGGGTTGGCCGCCAAGGCAGGGCCCGATTGGGAAACGCTGGTCGAGAGCGTCGAGAATGCGGGCGCTTTGCGTGTCGGCCAGATCATGCGCGATTATGTGCGCGTGGTGGAACTTGCGAACGGCCGCCTGCGCTACCATCTCTCGCCTGAGTTCAAGGGCGATGCTGCGCCCGATCTGCGCGACGGGCTGGCCAGGGCCACTGGCGAAAAGTGGCTTGTCGAGCAGGCGGGCGCCGATGAGGACGCAGCACCCTCGCTGGGCGAAGCCGCCAGGGCACGGGCCGAAGCGGAGACGCGCAGCATACAGGATTCCTCGCTGGTGAAGGCGGCTTTGGCGGCGTTCCCCGATGCGAAACTGCTCGAACACGGGCGTATTGATGATGATGCAGCGGCCGCGGAAGGCCGCCGTTATCGACAGGCATAAGGATCAAGACGATGAAATCGATGGAAGAAATGTTCCAGGCCGCCCAGCAGGCCGCGCAGAACATCCAGAAGCAGATGAACGAGGCGCAGGCCACGCTCGACGCGATCGAGGTCGAAGGCGTTTCGGGCGGCGGGCTGGTCAAGATCCGCTGCACCGCCAAGGGCCGCATCCTGGGCGTCGCCATCGACGACAGCCTGATCGTGCCTGCCGAAAAGCAGATGCTGGAGGACCTGATCGCCGCCGCGTTCAACGATGCGCGCACCCGCGCCGACCAGCGCGCGAACGAGGAGATGCAGAAGGTCCAGCAAGGCGCAGGCCTTCCGCCGGGCTTCGACCTGTCGAAACTGGGCATCTGAAGGCACCGTTTCACCTCATCCAATTCGGATTAGTGCGGCGGGGCGCTTGTCCCTTGCTGCAGATGCACCATATTCAGCCGGAACAGCCCGCCGCCCCTTCGCCAGATCGCCGACAAATGGCGAATCTGGCAGAAAAGGGTCGAAAACGGAGCAGACAGGCTCCTCTCATCGGCGGGCAGGCGTATAAAGGCGGCATCGGGCTGCAATGCCAGATCGCAATGTCGCCACTCGGCGCATGGGGCTGTGAAAGCCTGCGTGCGCCGGTCAATCGGAAAGTGACAGATGAACAGCTACCCGCTTCTTCCCCTGCGCGACATCGTGGTGTTCCCCGGCATGGTCGTGCCGCTCTTCGTCGGGCGCGAGAAATCGGTCGCCGCACTGGAAGCCGCGATGGCGGGCGACAAGGACATCATGCTGGTCGCCCAGCTCGACCCCGGCTGCGACGATCCGGAGGCTGACGACCTTTACGACATCGGCGTGATCGCCAGCGTCCTGCAATTGCTGAAGCTGCCCGACGGAACGGTCCGCGTTCTGGTCGAGGGGCAAGAGCGTGCCTCGGTCGAGTCGATGGCATTGCAGAACGACATGCTGGTCGCCGACGTGAAGCTGATGGACGAGATTACCGCCAGCGGGACCGAGGTGTCGGCCCTGATGCGGCAGGTGCTGGAACAGTTCAACGACTATGCCAAGCTGAACAAGAAGCTGTCGGCCGACGCGGGCGAGCAGCTGGGCGAGATCGACGACGCCTCGCGACTTGCCGATGCGGTGGCCGCGAATATCGCCGCCAAGGTGTCGGACAAGCAGGCCATGCTGACCGAGCGCGATCCGGTAAAGCGTCTGGAAATGTCGCTGTCCTTCATGGAAGGCGAACTGGGCGTATTGCAGGTGGAGCGCCGCATCCGCGGCCGCGTAAAGCGGCAGATGGAAAAGACGCAGCGCGAATATTACCTCAACGAACAGCTCAAGGCGATCCAGTCCGAACTGGGCGGTGAGGGCGAGGACGGCGACGAACTCGCCGAACTGGCCGAGAAGATCGAAAAGGCCAAGCTGTCGAAAGAGGCGCGCTCCAAGGCCAATTCCGAGCTGAAGAAGCTGCGCTCGATGCAACCGATGAGCGCGGAGGCGACGGTCATCCGCAACTATCTCGACGTGCTGCTCGGCCTGCCGTGGGGCAAGAAGAGCCGCGTCAAGAAGGACATCGCCAAGGCGCAGGAAGTGCTCGATGCCGATCACTATGCGCTGGACAAGGTCAAGGACCGGATCATCGAATATCTGGCGGTCCAGGCCCGTACCAACAAACTGAAGGGGCCGATCCTGTGCCTCGTCGGACCTCCGGGCGTGGGCAAGACCTCGCTGGGCCGCTCGATCGCCAAGGCGACGGGCCGCGAATTCGTGCGCCAGTCGCTGGGCGGCGTGCGTGACGAGGCGGAGATCCGCGGACACCGCCGGACCTATATCGGCTCGTTGCCGGGCAAGATCGTGACCAATCTGAAAAAGGCCGGCGCGTCGAACCCGCTGTTCCTGCTGGACGAGATCGACAAGCTGGGTCAGGATTTCCGCGGCGACCCGGCCAGCGCCCTGCTGGAAGTGCTGGACCCCGAGCAGAACGCCAAGTTCCAGGACCATTACCTCGAGATCGACTATGATCTGTCGGACGTGATGTTCGTCTGCACGGCAAACTCACTGAACCTGCCTCAGCCGCTGCTCGACCGCATGGAGATCATCCGGCTTGAGGGTTATACCGAGGACGAGAAGGTCGAGATCGCCGAACGTCACCTGCTCGACAAGCAGGTCGAACTGCACGGTCTGAAGAAGGGCGAGTTCGAACTCACCGAACCGGCGCTGCGCGACCTGATCCGCTATTACACGCGCGAGGCCGGCGTTCGTACGCTTGAGCGCGAGATCGCGCGCCTGGCCCGCAAGAGCCTGCGCAAGATCCTTGAGGGTGAAGTCGAGAGCGTGGTGATCACGCCTGAAAACCTTGGCGACTTCGCGGGCGTGCGCAAGTTCCGCCACGGCGTTTCGGACGAGGAGAACCAGATCGGCGCGGTCACTGGCCTTGCCTGGACCGAGGTTGGCGGCGAACTGCTGACCATCGAAAGCGTGACCGTTCCCGGCAAGGGCGCGGTCAAGACCACCGGCAAGCTGGGCGAGGTCATGAACGAGAGCGTGCAGGCCGCATTCTCCTTCGTGAAGGCGCGCGCCCCGCATTACGGGATCAAGCCGTCGATCTTCCGGCACAAGGACATCCATATCCATTTGCCCGAAGGCGCGGTGCCCAAGGACGGGCCCAGCGCGGGCGTGGGCATGGTCACCTCCATCGTCTCGACGCTGACGGGCATTCCGGTGCGCGCCAATGTCGCGATGACGGGCGAGGTTACCCTGCGCGGCCGCGTGCTGGCGATCGGCGGGCTCAAGGAAAAGCTTCTGGCGGCTCTGCGCGGGGGCATCACCACCGTGCTGATTCCCGAGGAAAACAAGAAGGATCTGGTCGAGATTCCCGCCAATATCGTCGAGCGTCTGGAAATCATTCCTGTCGAGCACGTCGACGAGGTTCTGGCCCGCGCGCTGGCCGAACCGGTTGAGCCGATCGAGTGGAGCGAGGAAGAAGATCTCGCCAGCCAGCCCACCGGACTGGCCGCTGGCGGGTTGTCTCCAACCGCGCACTAATATCCACGGAGGGCCGAAGCGTTTCGCAGGTGTCCCACCAATAAACGGCCAAGCGGGGCGGGCGCGAATCGCGCTCGCCCCGCTTTCGATCCGCGCCCAATCCCCGGCAAGAAATCGTGCTGCAATTTAGGTGCAGTGCAGCATTTGGGCGAATGCCGTGCTGCAGCTGCTCAACTCATCGTATCTGATGCCGGATTCATTCAAAAAATCGCGGATTCAAGCCGGTTCGGAGCATGTTTTGCCTTTGACAGTCGGACAAAAAATGCTCAGTTCCCGGCATCCGCGCTTTCGATTCCGGCCGATGGCGGAGGGGATCGTTTTATCGATAACGACAAACCTGACTGAAGGGGGTTTTCCTAAATGAACAAGAACGAGCTGATCAGCGAAGTCGCCGAAACCAGCGGACTGACGCGCAGCGATGCCACGAAGGCCGTGGAAGGCGTTTTCGACGCGATCACCGCTTCGCTGGCGAAGGGAGACGAGGTTCGCCTGGTCGGTTTCGGCACTTTCTCGGTTGCCAAGCGCAAGGCATCGACGGGCCGCAATCCCCGCACTGGCGAGCCGATGACCATCAAGGCATCGACCCAGCCGAAGTTCAAGGCCGGCAAGGGCCTGAAGGATTCGGTGAACTGATCACTGCCTGTTTCGCCGCCGGCTGAAAGGTTGGCGGACACGGCATAGGAACCGCGCGGGTGGCGACATCCGCGCGGTTCTTGTTACCGGCGCCCTGGCAAGGCCCCGATGCGTCCTCTCTATAGCCCGATCAGCGCCATGGGGGCGGTCTTGCTGGATGGATCGACGGTCCAGACCAGCACTTTCATCCCGCTCTCGTCTACGGGCCCGTCGTCCGTGTTGTTCGCCAAAATCTCGCCATCGGTGCGGATGGTGAAGGTGCCTTCGGGCAGGACCATCTCGGCCGAAGCGGACTGGTCGTCCTGCATCGCGCCCATCGCCATCATCATCGACATGCCCTGGCCCATGCCCGCCTGCTCGCCGCCAAAGCCGGGCGCCTGCACGCGCACGCGGCCATCGACGCGCGGCGTCACGGTCACGAAATAAGAGGGCGCGGGCAGATCCTCGACCACCGGAAACAGGAAGCTGTGCGTCAGCACGCCCTCGGCCTTGAAACGCACGTCATAGATGCCGTCGCCGCGATAGGACACCGCCTCCCAGCCGCGCATCTTGCGCAACGTCTCGACCAGCTTCTTCGCGATCTCGGGATCGGCCGGGTCGATGCCGCCGAACATCTTGATGAACTGCTCCTTCTGACGCGCTTCCTGTTCCTGTTCGGCCTGCCAGTCGGCGCGCTGCTCATCGACCTCTGCGGCAGTGCATTCGCGCGGTTCCAGATCGTCGTCGGTGCATTCGGCCTCGAAAGAAGCGGACTGATCCATATTGGCCAGCTGGTTGAGGCCCATGGTCGTAATCTCGCCCTCATAGCTGAAGGCGAATGCACCGCCCTTGGTCAGCACGAGTTCGGAATCGAACTTGCCCGGCGTCAGGAAACAGCCCCCAAGCGCCGCCACGCTGGCAACCGCGGCCAGCCCCCGGACCGCCCGCGACAGAATCGAAATTTTCATATCCGCCCCCCTTCGCACCGTGACCCCCTGCATCCTTATCTACATCGAACGCGTTGCGCAGGCGTAAAGCGAAATGGCGGCGGCGTTCGACACATTCAGGCTCTCGACCGTCGAGCTGATCGGCAGGCGCGCGATCTGGTCGCAGTGCTGTCCGATATTATGCCGCAGCCCATCACCCTCAGCCCCCAGCACCAGCGCGACCGGACCGGTCGGCAAAGCCTCCGCCAGGGTGACTTCGCCATCGCCGTCGAGCCCGATGCGCCAGTATCCCGCCTCGGCAAGCTCGTCCAAAGCGCGTGCCAGATTGACCACGCGAACCCATGGCAGGGTTTCCAGCGCGCCCGACGCCGATTTTGCCAGCACGCCCGATTCGGGCGGGGCGTGACGGTCCTGCGTGACGATGCAGGCGGCGCCAAAGGCCGCGGCGGATCGCATGATCGCACCCACATTATGCGGATCGGTCACCTGGTCCAGCATCACGACGGGCGCGGAGGGATCGCCTTCCAGCACGTCCTTCAAAAACAGTTCGGGCAGGGGGTCGCATTCAATGACGATGTTCTGATGCGGCGCATCGCGCGCGACCAGCCGGGCAAGATCGGTGTTTTGCGCGAATTCGACCCGCACGTCGGGGGCCGGCTCGATCCCCTCGGCGCGCAATTCGTCCATCATCTCGTGCGTGGCCCAGATGCGGTTGATGCTGCGATGGGGGTTCTCCATCGCCGCGATGACGGCATGGCGCCCCCACAGGCGCACCGCGCCCTTGGTCGCGCGCCCGCTGCCGCGTCCGCCCTGCATGCGCCCCGCGCGTCCGCGCAATGCTTTCTTCTCGCCCTTGGCCACTGATACCTCTTATCTGTTTCGGCCCATGCGGCCATGAATCTGCGTATTCCACGCGCTGTTGCCAGCACCCCCATTGACAGGCAAGCGCAGCTTCGCCAAAGGGGCGCCTCTCGGCCGATTGGCTCCGTTTTCCGGAGCATTTCGCCAGGGGCCTTATAGGCTCTTCTTGCACCGGTGTGGACAGGTGGCCGAGTGGTTAAAGGCAGCAGACTGTAAATCTGCCCGCGCAAGCGTACGCTGGTTCGAATCCAGCCCTGTCCACCACCGCCATTCGCTACATCCCGCAACGCATCGCTGGTTTTCGGGCCGTCATCAGCCCGCCAGTTCTTCGAGCTCTCGTCTGTCCCGCAAAACGATCTCCCGGCGGGAGGGGGTGTCGATCAGGCCTGCGCTGCGCAGGCGCGATAGCTGGCGGCTGACCGTTTCGATGGTCAGGCCGAGCACGTCGGCCATCTGTTGCCGTGAAAGCGGGAGGGTGACGAAGCTTTCGCCGCCGGCG